>JAFKDC010000022.1 GCA_017255395.1 Enemella evansiae
GTGTTGTACGAAGGCCAGTTTCTGGTTTTGTACTTCGTAGGGGACCAACTGCTCATGCAGCGTTGCTACCCCACTGGATTCAAACAGTGAATCCCTCATCCCATTTGTGCAACAAAGCCGGGGCATCCTCGGAGTCGCGGCCGTGCACGGGTCTGTGCCCGACTTTGTGTACTGGTTTGTGTACCAGAAACGCAAAAACCACTCCCGAGGGAGTGGTTCTTTTGCCAAATCAGTCTCTTGCGAGATTTTTGGCTCCGGCGGTAGGGATCGAACCTACGACCAATTGATTAACAGTCTGAAGTTGTGAGCAAATCATGGCTCACCGGCGCTCATTCGGGGCGTACGGTCCCTTGAAAACACGGCAATATTTTCCCGGTACACCACCTAGGCTCACCTGGATCAACCGCAAACACTGTACTCGGGACTGTACTTTCCATGGCCATCTTCAAGTTCACCGAGGCCCGCCTAAGGGACCTCCCGCTCGGCTCGGGCATCCACCGCGACACGGAGGTCAAGGGCCTCATTTGCATCGCCCACAAGACCACCAAGACCTTCGCCGTGCAGGGCGACGTCCGCAGGGACAAACGCCTCGTCCGCTCAGTGCGGGTAAAGATCGGCCGCACCGACCTGGTGCGCCTGGCCGAGGCCAGGAACGAGGCCCGCAGGCTCATGGCCACGATCCAGTCGGGCATCGACCCCACCGCTGGTCCAGAGGCCACTGGCATCACGCTGGAGCAGGCGCTGAAGGAGCACCTAAGCGAGCGTGACCTCTCGGCCGCCACGGAGCGTAACTACCAGTATCACATGGACAACTACCTCGGGCGTCTTCGGCGTCGTGCCGTGGCTGACATCACGCGCCAGGACTGCCGAGAGCTCATGGAGCAGCTCACCAGGCGTCACGGTAAGACCACGGGCGCGTCGGTGATGCGCACCGTCCGAGCGCTCGTGAACACCGCCCGACGGCACGACGAGACTATAGGGGCGAACCCGGTGGACGCCATCCGCGTGCCCGCCACACCGAAGCGGGAGGTGGGCGAACTGGACGTCGCGGGCTTCTGGTCCGTGACCGAGGCCATGTCTCCGCTCATGCGAGACCTCCAACGGGCGTTCCTGCTGACCGGCGCGCGGCGGACGTCGCTGCTGGGCGTGAGGCGCGCCGACTTCGACGCCGGTCGGGGCGTGCTGACCTTCACCCACATGAAGACGGGTGGGTCTTGGTCGTTCCCGACCGGGCGCTGGCTGACCGCGGCGCTGGCCGCACGGATGGAGGAGGACGAGCCGCTGAACTCGCCATGGCTCTGGCCATCGCCGGGCGCCGCCTCCGGCCATGTGGCCGAGCCAAAGCGGGGCGGCGTCCCGTCTCCCCACGCACTCCGCCACCACTGCCGCACCATGATGATCGCCGCGGGCGTCCCCTACGCCGAGGGCGCGCTCCTGCTGGGACAGCGTCTGCCGGGGGCCAGCGGTGGCTACGTTCACCAGACGCACCTTGTCGAGGCGCTGCGTCCGCACGCTCAGGCGCTGGAAGACCTGGTCCTAGAGAGGGCTGGTGTTGCGTGAACGACGGTGCGCAGGCTTAATTCGCTGGTAATTTTCTTGGTTCATACTCGCTAACCTGAGATCACAAAAGCGCCCGGGCACATCCTGGGCCGTAGGGTCCTGTCGGTTCAAACGATGCCGCCGGCTGAGGGCACCCCAGAGAGATAGATAGCTAAACGGCACACACTTTCGACGGACGCATCGCGTCCGATTGAGGAGATGTGCCATGCAAGCTCCATCAGAGCCTCAGACATTCACCAGCCCGTGGCTGACCACCGAACAGGCCGCCGCCTACCTCAGCGTGTCCGCCGGGACCCTCGCCAACTGGCGCAGTAAGGGCAACGGACCCCGCTACCGTGCTGTCGGTCGGATGGTCCGATACCACCGCGACGATCTGGACGCCTTCATGATGGAGGGGGCGGCATGAGCGTAAGATCACCCGCCGACGAACAGGACTGGGCGCAGGTCGACTACGTGATGACGCTGACCCTGTTCATCATTAAAAAAAACGAGGGACACCACTTCGTGAAGCTGCTGGTCAATCTGCTGAAAAGCCGACTGCTCTGGGAGCAGACCGACCCGTGCACGCTGGCCGCAGTGGCAGTCTACGCCGACCGCTTTCCCAGGTTCGTCAACAAGGATGGCAGCGTGTTCTTCGATACGCCGGAGAGTGTGCTGGCGCTGTCCAGAGACCCAATCTTCTGGGATGACCCGTATCTGGTGGCCCTGGCCAAGAGACGCGCCGCGCGACCAAACCGCCAACGGGCGAAGGACGGCGAGCCCTACATGGACCGGGGCATCTGAGGCCCGCCAGCGTTGGAGCGCACCTGCGCCCACGTTGGCTTACGCGTCCGCGTCAGCACGACATTCTGGGAGTTGTGAAGCCGGTCGTCCTCACCGCCTGAGGACGACCGGCCCGCTGATCCACCATGCGAGATTGCGAAGACCACACAGAGGAGACGATCATGTCTGAGAAGAACAATACCGCCCCAGGGGCGCCCGCCGTACCCTCGTTCGGCGACCTGCTCACGACGAAGCAGGCAGCAGAGATCACGGGGCACCCGGAGACCGTGCTAAACCAGTACCGGACCCTCAGGCGGCGTGGCCGCGAGTTGGGCCCAGAGTACATCACGATCGGTCGAGCCGTCTTCTATACGCGTTCCGCCGTAGATGCCTACGTCGCCAACCGGCGGGGTTGACCAATGGCAGAGCAGAGAACGGAGCCGGCACAGCTCAAGCCGCTCGTCGAGGCATGCTACCACCTCGTCCCGCTGCACCGCTGGGACGCCAAGGCCAGATGCAAGCGCACCGGAAAGATGCGCGAGCGGGGCAAGTCTCCAGTCCACACCAACTGGACCACTCGACCGTACCGCAGCGAGGACCAGTTCGACCACATGGCGGCCGGGAACAACGTCGGGGTCAGGCTGACGGCCCGCGACCTTGTTATCGACGTAGACCCGCGCAGTTTTCCGAGGGGCGAGACGCTCGCGACCGAAAACCCCTTCGGCCGCCTATGCCGAGACGTCGGGCTAGACGTGGGAGCCTACCCGCAGGTCGAGACCGGGAGCGGTGGCCTGCACGTCTACATGAAGAAGCCTCCGCGCCTGGCCGTCGTGGACGGCTTAAAGGACGTGCCGGGCGTCGAGTTCAAGACGTTCGGTCGCCAGGTCGTCGCGCCAGGTTCTGTCCATCCAACCGGAAGCCGCTACACCTGGTCCTCGGACCCCGACGACCTGTGGCTCGGCGTGCCGCGTGCTCCGAAGGAACTGCTCCTCAGGATCAGGAGGCCGAAGCCGGTGGCATCGGCAACGGGTGCAGGGGCCGGGGATCACCCGCCCGAGGAGATCGCTGCCATCCTGGACAGGCTCGACCCGGAGGACTTCCGCGACCACGAGCGCTGGCTTCAGCTCATGATGGCCTGTCACCACGCCAGCGCGGGTGCGGCCCGAGAGGAGTTCGTCGAGTGGTGCGGCCGCGACCCGCTATACGCGAGCGACGGCCCGGAGGTGTCATACCGCTGGGACAGCCTGCGCCGGAACGGCGTCGGGCTCGGCACCCTGTACATGTTCATGCGGGAGGCTGGAGCGGCACACCTGATCGACCGGCGTCCCCGCTACGAATTCCCCGACGACCTCGGGCAGTCGGATGACGCTCCGCTCGATGCGGGGGTGACGCCATGACCATTGACACCAGAGACACCCTGCAGAACCTGGCACCTAGCCACCTGGCCGCTGAGGTCCTCACGGGCGGGTTCGTGGTCAAGGCTCTGGGCATGTGGCTGGAGTACATTCCGACCGAGAACCGATACCGTGAGCTGTCCGACGACGAGCTCAAGTCGATGGTCTGGCGTGCGCTGGAGGGTCGCACGTACATCCACCGCGGCAAGGACGGCGAGGAGGAGCGGCCCCTGTTCCTCGACACCAAGACTTCGGCCAACGTCCGCGAGGCGATGATCCACCTCACGCTTGAATCCGGTGTGGAGTCGCTGCCCTTCTGGCGTCACAGGCGAGAGGGGGACCCTGACCCCCGTGACCTGCTGCCGCTCGCCAACGGGCTGCTCGACTGGCGGACAGGCGAGCTAATCGAGAGGACGCCGCGCTTCGTGTCCACGGGCTGCTCGGGCGTGGCCCACGACCCGGCGGCGGAGACGTTCATGTGGGACCTGTTCCTCGACGAAATTTTCGACGGCGACTGGGAACAGGTGGAGCTTCTGCACGAGGTCATGGGCTGCATCCTGACCGGGCAGAGCAAGTATCAGAAGATCTTCCAGATGTTCGGCCCGCCTCGCTCCGGCAAGGGTACAGTCGGCAGGATGCTGGTCGAGCTCCTCGGCGTCGCGTCTGTCGCGTCCCCCAAGATCAGGCAGATCGCTGACGGGGGCTTCGGCCTCTCCTCGCTCATCGGCAAGACGGCCGCCATAGTCGGGGACGCCCGGCTCGACCGTGGGCGCCAGACCTCGGCGCTAACCGAACTCCTGCTGACCACCTCGGGCGGCGACCTCCAGACCATCCAGCGCAAGCACAGGGACGACTACATCGGCTACCTGCCGGTCCAGTGGCTCCTCATGTCCAACGAGCCCGTGCTCATGCACGACCTAACCGGGACCGTGGCGACCAGGATGGTCATGATGGAGACGCGCCGGTCCTTCCTGGGCCAGGAGGATGTGGACGTCTTCGTGCGGGACCTGCTGCCCGAGGCGCCAGGCGTGCTGAACCGCTGTCTTGCCGGGGCCAGGCGTCTGGCAGAGCGTGGCCGCTTCCGCGTGCCTTCCTCGATACGCGGAAGGCAGGCCGAGATACTGAGGGATGCGTCCACGGTGGCCGCCTTCGCGTCCGAGTGCCTGGTCAAGGACCCGAACGCCATGACGCCCAAGAAGGACGTCTACGCCGCGTACGAGAGCTACTGTCTTGGCCATGGCCGTATTGGCACCGATGCCAACATCTTCTGGCGTGACCTCCGCTCGTCGGGGAAGTTCCGGGACGACATGGTGAAGCGCGTCCGTAGCGGCGGGGAGCGCGTCCAGGCGGTGGACGGACTGAGGGTAGAGCTCGACGTCGCCTCCCTGCCGAACGACCCGGCTGACGATTTTCCCGACTAGAAGCGGTCAGGGTTGAGAACGTCCAACCCTGACCGGCCCCTGACCGCCCTCGATCGGATCACCGAAATCGGGCCCCATAGACTGGGAGACTGGTCGCAGCGGTCAGGGGCGGTCAGGGTTCTTTGCCGAAACGATCACCGAAAACTTGGGCCGGTCAGAGTTGGAGGCTGGCCGGTCAGGGTTCGGTCGGGCATGGAGGCTTCCAACTCTGACCGGCTAAGTGGCTGTTTCGGATGCGCTTTTTTGTCCAACTTCGAGGGCGGTCAGGGTGGTCAGGGTTCTTTTCTGGTTATCGCATTAAGAAAAGAAGGAAGAACGACGTTATGTGTCACCACCTGGTCAGAAACCCTGACCGCCCCGACCGCCCTGACCGCCCTCGAACTTCGATGGGCCGGCTGGCTGGGAAGGCACCTGGATGGATGGGCTGCCTCACGCCAGTGAGAGATAGGCTCGCTCACACGTGAGTTCGCTGGCATACGACGCCAACGGGACGTGGCATTCTCGACCTCGAACATTGTGCGGCAAGCCGGCCAGAAAACCTGACGCTGACGATCCAGCGCGTCGAGAGGGCCCCCTCTGACATGCAGTCAGGGGGTCAGACGACTGAAAGGGGAATCTCGTCAAGGGCATATGGACGGCTCTGCCTCGTCGAGCACAGCGTTGGGAACTGCAGACGCCTCGTAAAGCCACCCAACGACGCTGTAAGTTGAGAAGCGCGAAGCGGTCGTACGGGTCGAACCGAACGCCCCTGATGCCGAGGAAAGAGGAGATGCCTGCGTGAGCATCATGCGGATGAACAGGATCAGGCCCGCGCCCGACCCACACAGGCCGAGCCAGTTGGCCCCAGTCGTGGCCCAAGTGTACGGCGAGAAGGGCGACGAGTTCCTCGGCTACCTGAGGCAGTTCGGGCACGTCACCTATGCGGCCAACATGACTGGCCTGACCCGGCGGACTTTCTACGACCGGCGTGCAAAGCATCCCGACTTTGCCGAGGCGTGGGACGACGCCGTGACCGCCTTCGAGGAGGAGCTCACACAGCGCGTGGTCCAGACGGCCCTCGAGATGGGCACGGGCAAGTGGGTGCCGGTGATCGACCCGAAGACCGGCAGGCCCGAGCTGGACGACGACTTCGAGGTGGTCCACCGCTTCGAGACTTCCCACGTGGACCCGCGGGTGCTGACGAAGCTGCTGGCCCTGCGCATGAGCTCGGTGGACGGCCCGGCCCAGACCAACGTCCAGATCAACAACCAGACCAACGTCCACAACGAGCTGCCGACACGGAAGCCCAAGCTCGTCGGCGGCACCACCGGTTCCATACGAAGACCCCTGGGCGACCCCGACGCATCGGAAGCACGTCCGGGCGTCGAGTACGCGGAGGTGATCCAGGGGACGGCACACGAGCCCGTCGGAGACGACGATGCCTGATCCCTATCCACACGTCACCTTGGTGTCGCCGGGTGGCGTCCTCACGAAGCCGTTCGCAGACGGCTCGCACCTGACGATGCGCGTCACCCTTGGCTACCTGTTCGGCGAGGAGGGCGTCCTGACCGAGATGCGGGAGCGGCGAGAGCCGGTGCCCTGGGAAAACGAGGAGGCCAGAGATACAGCCCTGGCGTCCATCCGAACGCGCATCGACATAGAGGACGACGTCAGGACCGAGCTGCTGGAGTGGGTGGGAGCCTCCCCGTACTACGAGTCCTAAACCCAAGAAGTAGCAGCCGCCTTTCGCTTCACTCGCGCATCGTTTCGCTCTAAAACCTTTAGTTGAGAGCGGATTAGCGGGTATCTATGTATGGCCTCGAAATTTGGATCGTTCGCCGATTTCGGTGGATACACAGCCGACGAGGTTAGGGCCATGAGCCGCGACCAGCAGGTCGCGATGATGGTGGAATGGTTCGGTCGGCAGTTCGAGGACCCGCAGAACGACACCCCGTACAACAAGGATCTAGGTGGGTATGTCTACCTGTGGGGCGGCCCATTCGACGCGAGCGACCAGATTCAGGCGGAATTCTCCGACGCGGTCGACTTCGACACCATGATGCGTGCGGTTGAGGAAGTGCAGGCGGACGGCACTGTAGAGTGGGCTCCGCAGACCGGTGGCGACTTTTACGAGCATCCAGACGAAGACGATCGCGTTGCATCTGGCGAGATAGTCGATGGGGATGGTGACTGGCCTCCGATCATTGCCGACCGTCCGCCGATCCCACCTGAACCCGAAGCTCGCGCCGAGGTAGTCCGCCGACTGGACGAATTGGAAGCTCTGATTCAACCTCTCGTCGAAAGGCTTCAGGTTGAAGCCAAAGCGCCCCCGATGATGGGCCACAACAACCCGCCCGAGGAGCTTGAGATCGTCCAGGCGGTTCCGCCTGAAGAATGGCAGGCGCTCAAGACGTCGATCAACGAAATCCGCCAGCAGACTCAGACCCCAGAGCCTGACATCACGGTCGTCGAGCGGGACACCAATCGCATCTTGGCCGCGGCCGCAAAGCTAGCCGGGTGGATCAAGGACCGTTTCAATAAGGCTGTCGATACTGGCGTGGCGATTGGGGTGGCATACGGGCTCGCCAATCCTGAGACTATAAAGGCCGCGCTCATCTCGACCGCCCAAGCAATTCAAGTCTGGTTGAACTCTCTCAACTGGCCCTTCTAGGCAGCCTACTAACCTCGTCGCTATTTTTCGTTCGCACAGACTGTTTCTGTGACTGTGTTCGTCCTGGTCGAGACAGATTAAGTCCATGAATCGGCTGGGTCCATCGCTTCCATTCCATCTGATCCAGAGTCGGTTGTTGGCTTACGCCGGGGCCCCCGTGCGGCATCGTACCCGCGTAAACCCTCACAGCCAGGAGGCCGACGATGGATGAGACACCGATGCGCGTGGTGACGCGGGAGCGCCAGGAGGTCGCGGAGATGGAGCGCCAGTATAACGAACTGAACGAGCCGGCCGAGGAGCTCTGGGACCTGATGGAACGGAAGCGCGCCCGCCTCGCAGGTATGGGCCACCCGGTGTCGCTCGATGACTGAGGCTGCACGGGCCCGACCGGTCCCGCCGCTGCCAGTGATCCAGTACGCCTGCACCCAGCAGGAGGCCGAGGCCCTGGTCGAGGAGGCCGTGGCCGACTGGCCGCCGCTCCCCGGTCTATCGATGCGCGCCAATGCCATCCGCCTACTGGCCTCCATGTATCACGTCCACGGTTCGACGCACTTTCCGCGAGGCTGGGTCCGCCCAGCCATGCAAACGTTCATCGCAGCGGGGGTGGACTGCCCGAACGCCCGGTGCTGGCGTTCCTACCGATCCGACATCCAGGAGAACCCCGGCGGCTTCCTCTCGACCGAGGGCACGCCGACTGACCTTCTGCGCCAGATGGAGCTGGACCTCTTGGGCGAGTGACGCACCAGCATTTGACGCCCGACGCTCAGACGCTGGTCCCCCGCACCGGCCCGACGCGGCATCGTGGTCTCGTGTCGGTTGGTCATGAGCCTTCTTCTCCCGACATGACGGGCGCCCGTGACGAATGGCTTTGGGGCGGGCGCCCGTACCCGACGCACGGAGGCAGAGGATCAAAGATGAAGAAAGACGAACTGGAAAAGAGGGTCGGCGAACTGCGGGCAGACCGCGAGCGCCTGACAGGCGAACTGGACAAGGCGCGCGCCGAGGAACGGGACGCCCTGATCGAGGGCAGGAAACTTGGCAACACCTCGGCCGCCATCGCAATCCGTATCGGCATCGTGGACGAGGCCCTCGCCGAGCTTCAGGAACGCCTGGGTGCGGCGGCAGCGAGCGCCGAGCGCCGTCAGCGGACGGTACGTGCGGAGAACGCCCTCCAGGCCACCGCCGAACGGGCGAAGCTGGCGGCAGCCGTGGACGACGCGCTGACCGCGCTGGTCGCAGCGTGGCCCGCATACGTCGAGGCCCTCCGCAAGGACCTCGGCACCACGTCCGCCGCCGGCGGCGACCTGACCGCCGTCGAGCGGTCGCTGACTAACAACCGCGCCGCCGAGCCCCTGGTCAAGGCGCTGATCCACGCGGGCGACCTGACCATGACGCGAGCCCTCGGGATTGATACCCCGATCCGACCACGCCACGCGATCAGCCTGGCAGCCGCCGAGGAGCGGGTCGCGGAGAGCCTGCGCACAGAGCTGCTCCGCGTCCGCGCCGATAGCCCGCAGCCGAATGTGGCCCGTGAGGCCAGGAAGGAACTGGAACAGATGGAGAAGGCCACATGAGCACCGAGGATGGACAACGCTTCGCCGCAGAGCGCCGCCGGCTAGAGGACAAGAGGAAGGACCTGGAGGACGCCCTCATGCGGCTGAACACGGACGAGTCGGACGCGGACCGGGTCGTGGAACTGGCCCAGGAGGTCGAACTGCTCGAACAGGAAGTGGAAAGGATGCGGTCCGAGGTGTCCGCGCGATCAAAGGAGAACGATATGACCAAGACCAAACCGGCGAAATCGCCTGACGACGTGCGGAAGGCCGCAGCGGCGAACCGCCAGGCAGCCGAGCGGCAGCTCGACGAGCTGGCCAAGCAGATGCAGCAGCCCGGCGAGACCTTCGAGAAGGTCTATTCGCGGGCGCTAGACACCGACATGGGCCGGTCGCTGATGCAGACTCGCGACGACGCGGCAGCCCTTGAGGTCGGCGGGATCACCAGCATGGACATTGAGAAAGCGCGCAAGAGCCTGGCTCGCTGACAGCCAGCCGGACTAACAATCGAAAGGGCCCGTGCTTCCAGAAGGAGGCGCGGGCCTCTTCGCCTCCATTAGCCATTTATTTCCAATAAGTTAACGGACCGAACGCCCCGCAATAAGGGTATGCCGGAGGGTTGACAGTGTGCGACTCTCCCTCGCAGGCGCCCCAGCCGGGGTTCCGTTTCAAAGCTGAGAGAAACCAACCATGAAAATACTAGTAAGAGAACTTGCTGACCTGGAGGGCTTCAGCCTCATCCACTTTGCATTCACCCTGCCGAAGGACGAACTGGCCCTCGATCCGGATCACGTGGACGGCATCATGCTCGATGAACTGAACAGGGACGACGAACTCCACCTCGTGGGCCTGCTGCAGTACCTTGCCCGGAACTACGGCCACCGGCTAGGCGCCGCGATCTTCGAACCGCTGATGGAGAGCGTGCTCGAACGGCAGGAGGAGTTCGGCGAGCACGGGATCGGCCCGGACCTCGCTGAGGACCTACGTGAAGCCTTCGAACAGGCGGTACTGGCGCGGTACTCGCCGCTGTCGATGGCATCCTGAACCACGAGCAGAAGGAGACAAGAGTATGCAATACACCGATGATGGAAAGTTCCGCCTCGAGGTCACGCTCGACGTGGGCGACCTGGCCGTAGCCTACGAGCTAAACGGCAGCGGCGAGCTTTCCGAGGCCGAGATCGTTGAAGCGGCCGCAGTGGTTAAGATACTGGAACGCATCGGACGGCGGATGAACCCGTGCGAGGTTTTCGAGAACATAGCGGGCAACCCGAACGTCGAGGGCCCCGAGCTCGATAGCCTGCACCAGGCCGCCTAGCTTTCGACATTGCCTGTGGCGCTCCCAGCGCCACAGGCTCCAATGCATCTCCGAAGCAATACGTGAGCGCCCGGCGGGGCTCGCGGGCTTCTCACTTCACGACAAGGTGGACCCATCGAGCGGGCGAAGGTTGCCCGTTGCTTAGAAGGAAACCAGCCATGACCAAGACCACCTACGTCGCCACCGCCCCCGACGGCTCGCAGCACACCCGCAAGACCTACCGGACCTACACCCACGCCGTCCTGATCGAAGGCGAGGAGGGATGGGGCGCGGTCGGCTTCTGCGGCCGTACCGACCTCGCCGAGAAGAAGCGCGGCGAGCACCCCGGATCGATCGTGGTCGAGTGCTGCGTTCTCGGTGACCGCGCGGCTGACATGCCCGAGGCAGAGGTCAAGGAGAACGCTGAACCGACCGCACCGGAAGCAAACGACAAGCCTGAGCGCGAGCAGACAGTCGACGAGAAGATTGCAGCGGCCACGGTCCACGGCCCTGGGCCGAAGCGGACCATTGGATCGCTGGTGCAGGAGCTGCTGATGGACCCCGATCTCGGCTACCTTGCCATCGTGGATCGGGTTGTGGCCGAGTTTCCCGACGCCAAGACCTCAGTGCGCAGCGTGGCGAGCGTGGCGGCCGTCATGCGCAAGAAGGGCGTGGACGTACCGATCCGCAGGAAGGTCAAGTCTTCCGACTGAGGGCGACGCCTTCTTATGAGCCGTCACCGATGGACGATGGCGGCCGTTCCCCCAAAAAGGCTACGATGCGATCCGCCAGGATCGCCTCGTCCTTTGTCTCACACTCCCAGACCACCAGCACCCGCCAGCCCGTGGCTTCGAGTTCTTGCCGGGTCCTCCTGTCCCGTTCGACGTTGCGGGTGAGCTTGGCCTCCCAGTAATCTCGATTGGACGACGGCACCCGGCCGTCCCGGCAATCGTGCTGGTGCCAGAAGCATCCGTGCACGAATATCACCGAGCGTCGTGGGCCAAAGACGAGGTCGGGCTTGCCTGGCAGGTCCTTGCTGTGCAGCCTGTACCGGTAACCCAGGCCGTGGACCAACCGGCGGACGACCATCTCGGGCTTCATGCCCTTGCTCTTGATGCGCCGCATGTTTTCGCTGCGGCGCGCCGGGGTGATCTTGTCCGCCACTACATCTTGACCTTCCTACGTAGTCCTCCGACATTATCTGCATGTCGGAAGAAGAATCCATCAAGCTGGGGCACATCGCGAAGAAAGCCCTCGACCTGCTCCGGAAGCACCCGGAGGGTCTGAGCATGGCCGAAATGCGCGACATGGTTGGGGAGACCTCTCAGACGCAGGAACACTTCAACCGGCGCGTGCGGGAGATTCGCAAGGTCTTCGAACTGGACCTCGTACGGCGCGAGGAGGACGGAGCATCTGTCTACGTGCTCGGTGAGCGGAAGCCCCAGGTGGACTCTGGCCAGGTTTCCGAGAAGCTCCGGGCTGCGGTCATCCACATGGCACACGGCAAGTGTCAGATGTGCGGCCAGAGCATCAAGGACGACGGCGTCAAGTTGCAGGCGGATCACAAGGTCCCGCAGAGCTGGGGTGGACCGACGACCATTGAGAACCTGTGGGCTATTTGCGAGGCCTGCAATCGAGGCAAGAGGAACTTCTTCGCGTCGTTCAACGCTGAGGAAATGCAGCAGGTCGTCCACATCGAGTCGGTACACGAGCGGATCGCGCGCTTCCTCAAGCTGCACGCCCCGGAGCCCGTGCCAGCCTGGGCAATCGAGTTCGTTGCGAACGTTCGCGACCAGCAACTAGACTGGCGCAAGCGCCTGCGTGAACTCCGCTACGATCCGATCGGATTGGACATCGAGGTCTCCAAGAAGCGGGACGATAAGGGCGTCCAGTCTTTCTACGCCCTCAAGAACTGGCGAGACCTCCCGGAAGACCACGTGCGTCAGATCAAGGACTTCGAGCGCCGGAAAGGACGTCGCTAGGAGGCGACGGCCACAAGACGGCGTTTCTTTAGTGCCACAGACACCCGCTCGGCTACGGCGCGAGCGACGGGCGGCGGGAAGGCGTTGCCCACCTGCCGGTAGGCGTTGGTCTTCCTGCCTGTGAAATGCCAGTCGTCAGGGAAGCCCTGTATCCTTGCGACCATCGGCACTGTAAGCCGGGGCATCCCTACGAAGTCAGGGTCAGGGGCCTCCTCGGCCACAGTCTTGCCGTTGACCCCGAGAGTCTCCCACGCGCGGCGCGCCCTGGTTGGGCCAAGGTCAGGCCCGCCGTGCTTCTTCGAGCCGCCGACGATAGTCGGGGCGATCTCGTCCGCACGGTCCCGCCATGCCTTGGCACCGGGCCAGCCCCTTGCGGCCATCATGTCGTAGAGTGTCTCGCCGACGGTGGGCGGGTTGTGGTGCTGCTCCTCCGGCCACTCGAAGCTGTCGGATAGGTCCTTTCGCATCGCAACGATGATGACGCGGGGGCGAAGCTGAGGGACGCCGAAGTGGGAGGCGTTGAGCAGGCGCCAGTCGGTCTCGTAGCCTAGCTGGCGCAGCTGGCGTTTAAGGCCCTCGCGATAGTCGTGGAAGACGGCATCGAGGAAGCCACGGACGTTCTCGATCATCACGGCTCGGGGGCGGATGGCGTCAACGATCTCTACGGCGTCAGGGAACAGATTTCGCTCGTCCTTCTCGCCGAGCTGTTTGCCTGCGACGGAGAACGGCGGACAGGGCAGGCCACCCGCGACGAGGTCCACGCCCGCGAAGTCAGCGGCGCGCTCCTTGAACAGGCGGAGGTCGTCCTCGACCACCTTCCACGCGGGCCTGTTGTGCTTCAGGGTCGCGCAGCAGTGGGCATCTATCTCGACCAACGCCTCATGACCGAAGCCGGCTTGCTCAAGGCCGAGCGCCTGGCCGCCAGCCCCCGCGCATAGCTCAATTGACGTCAACATGTGGTCGGTCCCTCCTGCTCGTGCCCAATAGCTTGGGTCTACGCCGAATCTGCACGCTTGTCAGCAGTCACGGCATGTTCTATCAATGTTCTATCAGATTGGTTAATGGGCGAAAAGGAAAATGTCGGACCAACAGATCGAGGTATACAGGCAGCGATACGAGACGTTTCGCCATTTGGACAGGCTGCGCTGGCAGATGGCTCAACTGCTCGTCGCGGTGCTCTCCGCTGGCGCCCTCATCTTCCGCACCTCTCCCGACGGAGTCGGCGGAGCATTTTGGCTGTTCCTCGGGCTCGCCTTCCTGACCATTGCGCTCGTCATGAACCGGATTTCACAGGGCATTGAGAAGAATGGCGTGGTCCTCAAGGAGTTCGGCGCAGCGGTCGGTGACGACAAAGTACCGAGCGTATCGAACGGGTGGCAGAGCGTGACGCACTGGCTGACGGTCGCCATCGCGATCGGCGGGTTGGGGTGCCTGGTATTCGGGCTCAGCGAATTGAAGAGTTAGGGATCGAGCATGACAAAGGCATTCATCAGCTATCACCATGAGAACGACCAGGACTACAAGCACCACCTGAGCTATTTCGCGCAGCAGTTCGGGGCCTTCCAGGACGGCTCACTGCCAGTGACAGGAATTCCGGACGACAACCGCTCGTCGCAGAGCATACGTCGCCAGATCAGGGACGACTTCCTGCGCGATAGCGAGGTAACGATCCTTCTGTGCGGTCGTGAGACGCGGGGCAGGAAGCACGTCGACTGGGAACTGAAGTCCAGTATGATAAACGGCCGCGTGAACCGCAAATCGGGCATACTCGTCATCAACCTTCCCGGAGTGGCCGGCGGTTGGACCGCTGCCCTGCCAAACGAGAAGAAGGCGATCTACGGTCACCACGGCGGAGCGTGGACCACGTTCCAACAAAGAACGCAGTTTGAGCAGAAGTACCCGCTGATGCCCTCTCGGATCGTGGACAACCTCATGAAGCCCGGCGTCGCCATATCGGTGGTGCAGTGGGATCGGATCGAGAACGACCCCGCCGCCTTGCGCTGGCTGGTGGACTCCACCGCCGCCGCCGGCCGGTCAAACGAGTACGACCTCTCGCGTCCAATGCGGCGGAACAACTCTGCCCGCGTTCAGCCGACGCTGGCGGACCTTCTCGCCCCGCAGTCACCATTATACGCGCTCGGTCTTGGTGCCGCTCCGAGGAACGCCCTTGCCGACTACCTGGAGCGCAGCCCCAGCGATACCGGCCTGCAGCCGCGTAACGCGCTTCTAGATGCGATGAACGCGCGGCGTGGCCGGTAGACAGGAAATAGAGCTTCGCCGCTAACACGTTGAAACGGCTGCGAAAGCCATACAGTCAATCACTGTGTCTATGCTGTACTCGGGCCCCGAGGGGCACCATGAAAATCAGCCTAAGTGCTTGATTTTTATGGCTCCGGCGGTAGGGATCGAACCTACGACCAATTGATTAACAGTCAACTGCTCTACCGCTGAGCTACGCCGGAACATGTGGGGCGTATAGCAACCAAGATTCCGGTCGTCCAGAGGCTTTTGTCACATATTTTCAGTTTCCTTCAGAGCAGGGCAAAACGGGCCGCCGCGCTGAGGGCCTCGACGGGCTGAACCCGGGATCTTTCCACCAGATCAATAAGATGCGCGAGGACGTTGCGTTCTGCTGCGGACAGAAGCTGGCGCGGAACGTCGCGGTAGATCTGCGCGGCGAGGCCTGCGGCTGTGTCAGGGCCGGCGCGCAGGGCACTCAGGATCTCGGCCTCGCGGCCTTCGCGGTGCGTCAGCAGGTCTGCGAGTCGTGCCGCCGGGGCGGTGACCGGGGCGCCATGGCCCGGGTAAAGGCTGTGCCAGGTCTCCGAAGCCAGCCGGCGGAGCGAGGCCATGAACGCCGTCAGATCTCCATCGGGGGGCGAGACAAGCGAGGTCGCCCAGCCCATCACCAGATCGCCCGAGAACAGCCGACCCTGCCAGTCGAAGCAGAGGTGGTTGGCCATGTGCCCCGGGGTGTGCAGCGCGCGCATCTGCCAGCCGTCCCCGGCGATCAGCGCGCCGTCCGCCAGCGCGATATCCGGCGCAAAGCCCGCGTCCACACCCTCGCCACCGCCGACCAATCCCTCGGCTGCCAGCCTCTGCATCACCGCGCTGCGCCCGGCATCGTGGCGCCCGTAGCCCAGAACCGGCGCCCCGGTGAGCTGCGCCAACGGACCGGCGAGGGGGCTGTGGTCGAGATGCGCGTGGGTCACCACGATATGCGAGACATGCTGGCCGGGGCCCAGCGCCGCAAGGATCGCCTCCAGATGCCCGGGGCTGTCGGGGCCGGGGTCGATCACCGCAATCCCGCGCGTCCCCAGCAGATAGGTGTTCGTGCCGCGAAAGGTCATCGCCGAGGGGTTGGGCGCCAGTATCCGGCGCAGGCCGGGTTCCAGTTCCTCGGCGATGCCGGGTTCGGGGCGGAACGCGGGTTGGGGGTCCTGCATGCGGGAAACCTTTTCGATGAGAGGCGGGCGAGGTAGATGTAGCCCATGACCTTTGCATGGCTCAAACGATATATGCCCCGCAGCCTGTACGGGCGCGCCGCCGCGATCCTGATCCTGCCGGTGGTGACCCTGCAGCTTGTGGTTTCCGTGGTCTTCATCCAGCGTCACTTCGAAGGCGTCACGGAACAGCTGAGCCGGGAACTGGCGCGGGCCGTGACCTTCGCGCTGGAAGCGAAAGGCGAGGACGACACCGGGGAAAGACTGCTGGAGATCGACCTGCACCGGGTCGAGGCCGCGGCGCTTCCCGCCACGAACCAGCGGCGCTGGTTCGACCTGACCGGGCTTGTGGTCGTCCGCGAGTTGAACGCCCGTATTCCGGGGTTGGAGCGGGTGATGCTGCCGGACGACTACGGCGTGACGCTTTACATCCGGCGCGGCGATGCGCTGTATCGGGCCGAGGCGGCGCGCGAGCGGGTCTCGGCCTCGAACCCGCACCAGTTGTTCGTGAACATGCTGTTCTTCGGCGCGCTGATGACGTTGATCGCCTTCCTGTACCTGCGCAACCAGCTGCGCCCGATCACCCGGCTGGCGGCGGCGGCGGAGGCCTTCGGACGCGGGCGGGCGATGCCCTATTCGCCCTCGGGTGCGGTAGAGGTGCGCGCGGCGGGCCATGCCTTCCTGGATATGCGGGCGCGGATCGAGCGGCATATCGAGCAACGTACCATGATGCTGTCGGGGGTCAGCCATGACCTGCGGACGCCGATCACGCGGCTGCGGCTGGGGCTGTCGCTGCTTGACGATGCGGACCGCGAACCGCTGGAACGGGACGTCGAAGAGATGCAGGCGCTGATCGACGCCTTTCTGGATTTCGCCCGGGGCGATGCCGAGAAGGGCTTGGCAGAGCCGGTCGACCCGGTGGCCTTGGTGCGCGGCGTCGTCGAGGATGCGCAGCGCGGCGGGCAGGCGGTCACCATGGCGCCCGGCGATGCCGTCGGCGAAGTGCGGCTGCATCCGCGACCCTTGCGGCGTGCGGTGCAGAACCTCGTTGCCAATGCGCGGCGCTACGCCAAGACCTGCCGGGTGTCGGTCACCGTCAGCGAAAAGTCCCTGCGCATCCGGGTAGAGGACGACGGCCCGGGCATCGCGCCCGAGGATCGCGACAAGGCGCTGCGTCCCTTCGTGCGGCTGGACCCCGCGCGCAACCAGGACCGGGGCTCCGGCGTGGGGCTGGGCCTGGCCATCGCCGCCGATATCGCGCGCGCCCATGGCGGCGTGCTGCGGCTGTCCGAAAGCCCCGAGATGGGCGGGCTGCGCGCCGATATCGTCATCGGGCTTTGACCCGCCCGCCAGACCGGGGGGACAGGACGGCCAGAGCGCGGCCTCGGCGCTGTCGGCGCAACGCGCCTCAGAGGCCGGAGGGTCAGGCATAAACCCGCTATAGTTTTCGTAAAATCAAGGGCTTGAAACACAGTCCCGGCGTGATGGCGCCGCTTTTCCGCCGCCACGGTCTTCGAATTTTCCTGTGGCCGACGGCGTTGCCCCGGCGGCCCGCTAGGACGCCTGCGCGCGTCCCCCACGCCACAGGAGACAAGACATCATGAGCCTGACAACCCTCGTCGCCGCCGCCTCTCTGGGACTGGTGTCCCTGACCGCAACTGATGCCGAGACGCCCAAGACGCTGATCTTTGCGCAGGCCGCGCCTTTCATCGGCACGCAGGGTTATATCGCGCCGCAAGGCGACTACATGACCACGGCGCAGGGCTGCACCTATCGCCGCACGCAGGCGCCGGGCTATCCGCCGCGCTGGATCCTCGTGCTGAACCCGAAGCACATCGGCCTGCCGAACTCTCCGCGCAGCTGCAAGGGCATGATGTAACGCCGCCGCCACGGCGGCAGAGGCTCAGCCCATCCGGCAAAGGGCATCGGCGGCGGCGGTCAGGAACTGGCCCAGCCGGTGCCGGTCCAGCGGCTTTGGCAGGAAGGTCAGGTCCAGCGCCTTGCAATCCTGCCGCAGCTCCGGGCTGCGGTCGGCCGAGATGATCGCGCAGGGCAGGGCGCCCATGTGTTCCTTCAGGCTGTGATAGAGGCCGATCCCTGTGGGGCCGGGGCCAAGCTGGTAGTCCAGCAGCAGGGCATCCGGTACGATCTGCAGGTCGGCCAGCAGGGCCAGCGCCTCTTCCGCGCTGGCGGCTTGCAGGACGCTGACGTCCCAGCTTTCCAGCATCACCGTGACCGCGCGGCTGAGTTGCGGGTCGTTCTCGACCAGAAGCACGATCAGCCCGGCCTGCGACAGCCCGACGGGCCGCGCGCTGCGCGGGTTCTGCGTTACCGCGGCAGAGGCCCGCCCTGCAATCGGCACATTGACCATGAAACATGACCCGCGCCCGACCTCGGACCACAGCCCCAGCGGGTGACCCAGCCGGGCGCAGGCGCGCTCGACGATGGCAAGACCAAGGCCCAGCCCCTCGTTCCGGCTGGCCTTGGTGTCGAGGCGGCGGAACTCCTCGAAAATGGCGTTCTGGTCCTCTTCGGCGATGCCCGGGCCGGTGTCCCAGACCTCGATCCGGGCAGAGGCACCGTTGCGCCGCACCCCCACCAGGACGCGGCCCGCCTCGGTGTAGCGGATCGCATTGGCCAGCAGGTTCTGCACGATGCGCCGCAGGTAGCTGGCATCGCTTTGCACCATCAGCCCGCTGTCGACAAAGCCCAGTTGCAGCCCCTTGCGCTCTGCCAGAACGGCCATCTCGTCGCGCAGCGGGCGAAAGATCTCGTGCAGGGCGACCGTGCGAATGTCGAAATGCAGCCCGTCGCCGTCCAGCTTCGAGATGTCCAGAAGCGCGTCGATGATCTGTTCGGCGCTGGTCAGGGCGCTTTCGGCCTTGTGCAGCACCGCCTGATCGGCGCCGTTCTGGGTCCGGTCGGCCAGCGATGAGACATAGAGCTTGGCCGCCGACAGCGGTTGCAGAAGGTCGTGCGAGGCGGCGGCGACGAAACGCGACTTCGAGGCATTGGCGCGCTCGGCGGCGGAGAGTGCGTCTTCCAGCTCCAGCGTGCGCTCCATCACGCGCTGTTCCAGCACCTCGTTCAGCTCGGCCAGCTTCTGCGCCGCTTCGCGTTCGGCGGTGACATCGGTGATCGCCATGAGGAAACCGCCGTCCGGCATCCCGCGCCCGAAGATCTGCAAGACCATCTGCGGCCCGCGCCGGATCTCGAAAGAGACCGGCTGGCGCGGTTGCGGCGAGGCGGCCCAGAGGCGGAACCCCTCGCGCGTCAGCCCGCGGGTGAATTGCACCTCGTCGTCCAGCCGGTCGATCAGCCCGGCGAAATCCGCGCCGATCTGAAGGCGGCGTGCGGGCAGGGACAACAGGTCCCCGGTCTTCTGGTTCCAGCCCACCAGCCGCCCGTGATCGTCGAAGATGCACACGCCCTGGTTCAGGTGATCGAGCGTCGCGCGCACCATGCGCGCCTGCTTGTCCTTCAGCCGGTCGCGCTCTGCCCGCTCCAGCCGCATCAGGTCGGTCACGTCGGTTTGCAGCACCACCGTGCCGCCATTGGCGGTGCGATGCTCGGACACCTGCAACCAGCGCCCCTGCGACAGCTGGACGTTGAACATCACGTGCCGGTCCTGATGGCGGCGGTTGCGCCGTTCGGCCCATGTGTCCGGCGTCAGGTCTTCGGGCAGTGCCAGATAGCGCGAGCGGCTGACCTTGGCGACGTAGGAGGCAAATGGCATCCCCGGACGAAGATGCTGCGTCATATCTCTGAAATCGCGACAGAATCGCGAATTGCACATGACCAGAACGTCGTCGCTGTCGAACAGCGCAAAGCCCTCTGACACGGTCTCGATGGCGTCGGCGAGGTTGCGCCGCGCGGCCTCTGTCTCGCGGTTGGCCTCGGCCAGTTGGGCGTTGGACTGGTGCAGCAGGTCAAGCGTGCGCTCCAGCTCCAGCGTGCGCTCGCGGACGCGCTTTTCCAGCAGGGCCGCGCGTTCGAACTGGGCATAGGCATCGCCAGAGTTCTCGGCGCCGTATTCGACCCGGTTCATCAGCGCCTCGGCGATGCGCAGAAGCTTTTCGTTCTGGCGTTCGAGGCTGTCGGAGGGATTAATCAGCGACATGGGCTCAGCGGCCCGGCGGCGGGTAGATCGCGACGCCGGTGAAGGTCTGGTTGACGTGCAGCCCGCCCATCTGCTCGCCGTAGGTGGAAAAGCCCACGACCCGGTGGCGTTGCAGGATATCGGAAATCTCGCGCCCCTTCTGGACCTGCTCGGCGTCGATGCGCCGCAGCAGGCAGTCGCAGCCAAGGATATGCTCGGGCGCCGCCGCGCCGGACCCGGCCAGCGCGCCAAGTCCCGCTTCGAGGTGCTGCGCGATGTCCTGATGCGAGGCCAGCGTCAGCACCATGCCTTCGTTGATGGCCGAGAAGAAGACGAGATCGCTGTTTTCCGACACCTGCTGGATGGCGCGGACATGGTGGCTGTCGCCGACGCGCACCACCACCGGATGCGCGGCGAAAGTGAAGCTGCCAAGGTGGTTCGGGTCCTTGCCCAGCAGCCGGGCGTATTCCTGCGCGGCGGGTTCTGCGTTGATCTCGTGCACCACCCGCCGGTCGGGCGAGGCGCGGGTCACCACCATGCGCACATCCGTCGGCACGAGGTTGTCGAGGCTGAAGACCCGCACCGGGCAATGGCTGCGCACCATGGCCAGCAGCGCCGCGTTGCGCCGCACCGCGCCGTTCCGCGACAGCCAGGTGCCACGGAAGGCGGTGCCGTCGCCCGAAGATCCCCCGAACAGCGGCATCGGCCCAAGGCCCGAGGCCAGCGCGGCGGCCAGCCGCTCTTCGCACAGCGACAGGCCGTCGACCATCAGGAAGGCGAACTCGTAGGCCTTGTCGGCGGCGTCGCGGTTCAACTGCATCCGCTGGCGGATCAGCGCGTCGATCAGCGCCCGCTCGTCGAGCCGGTCGAGATCGTCGATGGCGCAGGTGACCGCCGTGAACAGCGCGGCGGGAAAGCCGATCGCCATGATCTGGCCGCTCTCGTAGCCATGGCGGCCCAGCTCTCCGGCGGTGGTGCAGGCGAGAACGTCCGTGCCCGGAAAGGCCTGTCGCGCATCGCGGGTCAGGGCCTGAAAATCCGCCTCCGGCGAGGCAAAGAGGCAGACCATCGCGAAGGGCCCGGCGCCCAGTTGCCGCGCCAGCGTCTCGGCGGGCCGGGGGTCGTCGACGGCGACCTGTGCCACCCGCAGGGCGGTTTCGGCCAGTCTCTCCTCTCCGGCGGAGCCGGTATTCGCCCCGTCCATGTCCATCCCCTCCACGGTGGGCGGCAGGATAGGGCGCCTATCCCTCGCTTGGCAAGACGTTGGTGAAACGCGCCTCTTGCGCGACCAGCACCGCCTGCGTGCGACTGTGGACGCCCAGCTTGCGCATGATCGCGGTCACATGGGCCTTCACGGTGGTTTCCGCGATCGACAGGTCGAAGGCGATCTGCTTGTTCAGCTTGCCCTCGCAGATCAGGTGCAGAATGCGCGCCTGCTGGTTGGTCAGCGAGGCCAGCCGGGCCAGCGCGTCGTCCGGTTCGGCGCCTTCGCCGCCCTTGGGGTCGATATAGCCATCGGGCACGAAGGGCTGTCCGGCAGAGACCGCCTCGAAGGCGCGGCGAAAGACCGAGCGCTGCGAGTGCTTGGGCACGAAGCCGTTGGCCCCGGCCTTCATGGCATGGCTGATCATGCGGTTCTCGGCCATGGACGAGGCGATCAGGATGGCGGCGCGCGGCGCGGCATTCCTGAGCCGCACCAGCCCGTCAAGGCCGTTCACGTCCGGCAGGTTGAGATCGAGCACGATCAGCCCGACCTCCGGTTCCTGCGTGACCACGTCCAGCGCCTTTTCAAGCGTCCCGGCGGTGCGGATCTCGTCGAAGTCGGCGATGGATTGCAGCGTCAGCGTCAGGGCGTCGCAAAACAGCGGATGGTCGTCGACCACCAGAGCGGTGCCGGGCCGGTCAATGCAGAGGGTCCTGTCCTGGGCTTTCTCGATCATGGTCACGCCTGTCTTTCGGTCCATCCAGCATAGGCCGCAATGGTCCCGCGGTCTCTTGCCCAAAGGTCTAGGGTTGCGCATCGCCTCCGCAGCGAAGTCGGCCCCGGCGGGCGCGGCAAGGCGCCCGGCCCGGGAATACTCACGGGGCCGGGAACGCGCGACGCAGACCGTCAGGGGCTGTCCGCAGGCGGTTCGGGCGGTGTCGCCCTAGAACCAGCCCCGCACCATGCGCGAACCGTCCGAGATGTCCTGTCCGATGCCATCCACCGTGCCGCAGCCGGCTAGCATCAGGGCCAGTGTCAGAAGAAGTGCCTGTTTCATGTCTCTGCTCTGTTTGGGGGCGGGCGGCCTCTTCGGGACGTCCCGCCGGTTGGTTATTTCGCTTCCCACCACCAGACATCGGGCTGGAAGCCCAGCCAGTCGCCATAGATCGGCGTGTCGGGGGAATAGGTCAGTTCCTTGGCATGGGCGATCCGGCTGAGATCGTAGCGGTACATGATCGGGATCACGTAGCGACCCGCCGTCAGCACGCGGTCCAGCGCGCGGGCGGCGGCGACGAAATCCTCCTGGCTTTCGGCGTTCAGCATGGTGTCGATCATCGCGTCCGCCGCGGCGGATTTCGCGCCCATCAGGTTGCGCGACCCCGGTTCGTCGGCCTGTTCAGAGCCGAAGTAAAGCCGCTGCTCGTTGCCCGGCGACAGCGAGAGGCCGCGCTCGTAATAGACCATGTCGAAGTCGAAGCTTTTGGACCGCGCCTCGAATTGCGCGGAATCGGTCATGTTCACGGTGGCGCGGATGCCCATGCGCTCCAGCGCGGTGGTGAACATCAGCGCGATGGCCTCGTCCTCGCCCTTGCCCTGACGGATCAGGATGTCGAAGGTGAAGGGCTGCCCGTCCTTCTGCATCACCCCGTCCTCGACGGTCCAGCCGGCCTCGGCCATCAGGTCCATGGCGCGACGCAGGTTCGCACGGTTGCGCACCGAGCCGTCAGAGACGGGCAGGGCATAGCCCTCCAGCACGCCGGGGGGCAGGTCGCTGGCGAAGGGTTCCAGCATCTCGCGCACGCGGCCCGTCGCGGGACCGTCCTGCATGCCCAGCACCGAGTTGCCGTAATAGGAGGTGATGCGCGGCTGGCTGCCGCCGGTCTGCACGTCGTTGATATATTCGAAGTTGAAGGCGTTCAGCATCGCCTCGCGCACGCGCCAGTCGCTGAACTTGTCGCGCCGGGTGTTCATGGCAAAGCCGTACATGCCGTAGGGGCGTTCGTGCCCGATCTCGGACTTCACGATCTCGCCCGACTGCACGGCGGGAAAATCGTACTGGCTGCGCCACTTCTCGACATCCGTTTCGCGGTTCGAGTTCAGGACGCCGCCCTTGAAGGCCTCGAACATGGCGGTGCTGTCGGCGAAGAACTCCATGCGGATGGTGTCGAGGTTGTGGAACCCCTGCCGCGCGGGCACGTCCTTGCCCCAGTAGTCGGGGTTGCGCGTCAGTTCCACGAAGCGGCCCGGATCGACACTGGTGATGGTGTAGGGGGCAGAGGAGACCGGGATGGTGTCGAGCCCGGATTCGGTGAAATCCTTGTCCTGCCACTGGCCCTTCTTCAGGATCGGGCGCATCCCGATGACCAGCGCCAGCTCGCGGTTGTCCTCGCTGAAGGTGAAGCGCACCGACCGCTCGCCGGTCTGCTCCATGCTCTCGACGCTTTTCCAGACGCCCAGATAGCGCGGATGGCCCTCGGTGCCGAGCGTCTCGTAGGACCACATCACGTCCTCGACGGTGACCGGGCTGCCGTCGCTGAACCTGGCCTCGGGGCGCAGGGTGAATTCCACCCATTTGCGGTCCGGCCCGGTCTCGACCGATTCGGCCAGCAGCCCGTAAAGCGCGAAGGGCTCGTCATAATTCCGCTCCAGCAGGCTCTCGTAGGCGAGGAAGCGCAGCTGCCAGGGCGTGGTGCCCTTGAGGATATGCGGGTTGAGGCTGTCGAAGGTTCCGACCTCGCCCAGAACGATCTTTCCGCCCTTGGGCGCATCGGGGTTGGCATAGGGGAAGGAGGCGAAATCCGCAGGCAGCGCCGGGTCGCCATACATGGCTATGCCATGCTGCGGTTCGGCGAATCCCTGCACAGCCGAAAGAATCAGCGCCGGGATCGCGCAAGAAAATGCCCCGGACATGGAAGATTTGATGCGCATTCTTAAGTTCGCCCCGCACTGCCCTTGTTTTGTTGAGCCATGAATACCTGCGCTTTTACGCCTTTTCAAACTTTTAGCTTGGACTCGGGCGCGAAAGCGCCTATAACAGGGGCACTGCTCGATAGGTTTCTTGCCTGTATGAAACCTGCCTCAATGACTGAACCCCGGCTTCGGCCGGGGTTTTTTTTGGCCTTGCCGACAGGGCTTTGCCCGATCCCACGCACCGCGTCCAATCACGAAAGGGTTCCGTGCACAGGTGGCATCCGCAGTCTGCGGCCCGGCAGCGAAACGCTTCTTCTGCATTGCAGCAACGGGGGTGGGATGCTCATATATGCTGCAACAGCACAATACATCAACAGGAGTAGAGACCATGTCGCTCAAGGGCAAAACCGCAGTCATCACCGGATCGACCTCGGGCATCGGGCTGGGGGTCGCCCATGAACTGGCGAAGGCGGGGGCCTCGATTGTCGTGAACTCCTTCTCGGACAGCGCGGCGGACCACGCCATCGCGAAAGAAATCGCCGACACATATGGCGTCGAGGCGCGCTATATCCAGGCCGATATGTCGAAAGAGGACCAGTGCCGCGCGCTGATCGAGAAGGCGGGCGCCTGCGACATCCTGGTGAATAACGCGGGCATCCAGCACGTCGCCCCCATCGACGAATTCCCGGTGGACAAATGGAACGCGATCATCGCGATCAACCTCAGCTCTGCCTTCCACACCACCGCCGCCGCGCTGCCGATGATGCGCAGGGCGGGCTGGGGCCGGGTGGTCAACATCGCCTCGGCGCACGGGCTGACCGCCTCGCCGTACAAAAGCGCCTATGTCGCGGCCAAGCACGGCATCGTCGGCATGACCAAGGTCGTGGCGCTGGAAACCGCGAAGGAGCCGATCACCGCCAACGCGATCTGCCCGGGCTACGTGCTGACCCCGCTGGTCGAGGCGCAGATCCCCGACACCATGGAGAAATACGGTATGGGCCGCGAGGAGGTGATCGAGAAGGTCATGCTGGAGCGCCAGCCTTCGAAAGAATTCGCCACCGTCGAGCAGCTGGGCGGCACGGCGGTCTTCCTGTGCTCGGACGCGGCGGCGCAGATCACAGGCACCACGATTTCCGTCGACGGCGGCTGGACGGCGCTTTGAGGCCGGCCGGGCAGGGGGGCGCTGCCCCCCGCCTTCGGCGCCCCCCGGGATATTTGCAGACAGAAGAAACAGGGGCCCCGTGATGCCACAGCCCGTACGGATCAATCTTGCCCTGCAGGGCGGCGGCGCGCATGGCGCCTATACCTGGGGTGTGCTGGACCGGCTGCTGGAGGAGAAGGATCTTGAGATCGCCGCCATCAGCGGGACCTCGGCGGGGGCGCTGAACGGCGCGGCGCTGAAGGCCGGGTGGCACGAGGGCGGCCACGAGGGCGCGCGGGAAAGGCTGGCCTGGCTGTGGGGGCGGGTGACGCGGCTGAACGACCAGACGCTGCCCGCCTGGATGATGCCCTGGCTGCCACACCCGGGGATGGTCAGCCGCGCCATCGAGACCTCGCCGGGTTATCTCTGGGCCGACACGGTGACGCGGATGCTGTCGCCCTACGGGCTGGGTCCGTTCTACCGCAACCCGCTGGAGCCCATCGTTGCCGAGCTCGACTTCGACCATGTCTGTTCCGGTGTCGGGCCGGAGCTGCATCTTTGCGCAACCAACGTGCGGACCGGCAAGGTGCGGACCTTCACCGGCGAGAGGATTTCGGGGAAGGCGGTCATGGCCTCGGCCTGCCTGCCGACTCTGTTCCAGGCGGTCGAGATGGAAGATCCGGTCACCGGCGTGACAGAGGCCTTCTGGGACGGCGGCTATTCGGGCAACCCGGCGCTGTTCCCGTTGTACGCGATGCATCTGCCCGACGACATCGTGATCGTGAACATCAACCCGATCCATCGCGAGAAGCTGCCCGTCACCCCGCCCGAGATCCAGAACCGCATCAACGAGATCAGCTTCAACGCTTCGCTTCTGCGTGACCTGCGGGCGATCAACTTCGTCCAGCGTCTGATCGCCGAAGGCTCTGTCGTCGAGGGCGCGATGAAGAACGTGCTGGTGCATATGATCGCTGACGACGGGCTGATGAACGCGCTGTCGGTGGCGACGAAAATGGTGGCGATCCCCTCTGTCATCGCGCAGCTGAAAGAGGCGGGGCGCCGCGCGGCGGGCGAATTCCTGCGCAGGCATCGCGCCGATCTTGGCCAGCGCCAGACCGTGGATCTGCGCGAGATGTTCGATTGAGGAGCCGTTAAAAACAAACGCGCCGCACCGGGGATACGATGCGGCGCGCGACCGTGTGGCGGCCTTGAACACAAGCGCCGAGGGACTGGCGCCTTCTTCCTGTAAGATAGACTGTCTTGGGCGGATATAAAGTGAAATCTTGCTTGCGCGGTGCATTTTCCACACAGATTCTGCGGGGCGCCGCCCGTCTGGGCCTGATCAGGAAGCCTCGCGGAAACGCGCCTCGGCGGCCTGCTTGGCGTCACTGCCGTTCGGGTAGACCAGCCCCGCCGAAATCACCAGCTTGGCGGCGTCCTCAAGGGTCATGTCCAGTTCGATCACGTCTTCCTTCGGGAAGAACAGCAGGAATCCCGAGGTCGGATTCGGCGTGGTCGGCACGAAGACGGACACCAGTCCGCCCATGGTCTGCGCCTTCTGCGCCACTTCGCCGCGTGTGTCGGTCGAGATGAAGGCCACGGCCCAGATTCCCTTGCGCGGGTATTCGACCAGACAGGCCTTTTCGAAGCTGCGTTCGGTCTGGGCAAAGACGGTTTCGGCCAGTTGCTTGATGCCCGAGTAGATCGAGCGGACCACCGGTGTGCGGTCCACGAGGCTTTCACCGAAATTGATCAGAGAGCGCCCGATCAACCCCTTGGCGATCCAGCCGACCATGATGGTGAACAGCAGAAAGACCACCACGCCAAGCCCGCGCACGTTGACCTCGACCCGGTCCTCGCCGGTGAGGCCGAGAAAGCGGTTCAGCAGTTCGGTGGGGTGATAGGCGCCCGGCACGAAGGGCCAGACGAAGCCGTCGACCCAGCCGACAACCGTCCAGATCAGCCAGACCGTCAGGCCGACGGGGGCGATCACGACGATGCCGGTCAGAAAGGAGGTGCGCAGACGGACGAAGAGGCCCGAGCGTTTCTTGGGTTCCGGGTCGAACGGAGAAGGATTCGGGGTCGTCATCGTCTTTCCATGGGCAGCCCCATGGAAACTAGGCATTGGCCGGGCGCACTACAATACGTCTGTTCACCAAAGCGGCACTCAAGCAGGGCGAACGCTCAATTCCCGTGCAATTTCAGCGGCGAGGCGCGCATTGTTGAGAACAAGCGCGATGTTTGCGGTCAGCGAACGGCCCTCTGTCAGCTCGTAGATGCGTTGCAGCAGGTAGGGTGTCAGCGCCTTGCCGGTGATTCCGTGGCGGTCGGCGTCTTCGGTGGCGCGGGTGATCACCGGCAGCATGGTGTCGCGCGCGATCTCGGCCTCGGCGGGGATCGGGTTGGCCACCAGCTGACCACCCGGCAGGCCGAGCGCGGCGCGCATGGCGTGGGCGGCGGCGATTTCGGCCGCGCTGTCCATGCGCAGCGGCGAAGCCAGGCCCGCGTCGCGCGACCAGAAGGCGGGCAGGCGGTCCTGTCCGTAGGTGATGACCGGAACGCCCAGCGTTTCCAGCACTTCCAGCGTCTTGGGCAGGTCGAGGATTGCCTTGGCCCCGGCAGCCACGACCGTCACGGCGGTCTGCGCCAGTTCGTGCAGGTCGGCGGAGACGTCGAAGCTGGACTCGGCGCCCTGATGCACGCCGCCGATGCCGCCGGTGGCGAAAACCGCGATTCCCGCCAGCCGGGCGCCGATCATCGTCGCCGCGACCGTCGTCGCCCCGGTGCCGCCCCGGGCCATGCAGGCGGCCATGTCGGCGCGCGACAGCTTGGCAACGTTTTTGGCCTGCGCCAGCGCCTCCAGCCGGTCGGTCTCGAGGCCGACGTGCAGGGCGCCGTCCAGCACCGCGATGGTGGCCGGGACCGCACCTGCCTCGCGCACCGTCGTCTCGACCTTCTGCGCCATCTCCAGGTTTTGCGGCCAGGGCATCCCATGCGTGATGATGGTCGATTCCAGCGCAACGATGGGACGGTTTTCTGCAATCGAATCGCGGACTTCGGGGGTGATCTTCAGGTTCAGGCTCATGCCGGGTGCTCTCCGGAGACGTGGATGGCGGCGGCCTGAAGCGCGGCTTCCAGCGCGTCTTCGCGGGCCGACCCGCCCAGTTCGGCGGCGATATGGGCCGCCATGAAGGTATCGCCCGCGCCGGTGACGCGGGTCACCAGAACCTCGGGCGGCGCGGCAGAGACCGCGCCGGAGGCATCCGCATCGGCGCAGGGCTTGCCGCCATGGGTCACAAGCGCGCGCCGCGCGCCCCGGGCCACCAGTGCCAGCGCCGCCTCGGGCGCCGAGGTGAAGCGGGCGTGACACAGCAGCCCGGCCTCTTCGAGGTTGACGTAAAGCGTGCCGCGCCCGGCGGCGACGAAGGGCAGAAGCCGCTCCGCCTTGCCGGGGCTGGCGGGCGCGATGCGCAGATCGGCTGCGGCAAAGGCCGCGCCTTCGGCGATGGTCTGCAACAGCGCGCCGGTCAGGTTGCCGTCCAGCGCGACGGCGCCGGAATAGGGCGCCTGCGCGCTGCCAAGGCGCCCGTCGGTCAGCGGGCGCAGGATCTTGTCACCCGCCGCCTCCAGCGAGTGGGCATCGGCGATGGCGGCGATCAGCCCGTTGGCGCCCTCGACCGCCATGTAACGATCGGTCGGCAGGTCTTCGGAGCGGTACAGAAAGGCGGTGTCCAGCCCCAGCCTGCGGCATTCGGCGGCCAGTTCCTCGCCCTCGGGGTCGGACCCCAGGGCCGACAGCAGCGCCACGCGCAGGTCGAATCGCGCCAGCCCCATGGCGATGTTCAGGGCCACCCCGCCGGGAATGCGGGTGATGCGCCCGGGCACATCGGCGCCGAAGGCCATGGCACTGGGGGATCGGCCGATCACGTCCCAGAGGACGGAGCCGATGCAGAGGATATCCGGGGCGCGGGTCATATCCCGTCATGCCGCGTGCGGGCGCTCTGCGCAAGCCACGGCGGCGCTGACGCGGCGGCGCCATGCCGGGGCAGGGCGTGTGCCCCCTTTCGTCCCGCCCCCGGCGCGCTATGCTGGCGCGCAAACCACCCGGAGGAGTCGTCATGAACGAGATGAGCGCCGCGAAACCCGCCCTGAAGCCCAAGGATGCCCCCGATCTCGGCGCCTTCACATGGGACGATCCGTTCCGCCTGAACGACCAGCTGTCCGAGGAAGAGCGTATGCTGGCCGAGGGCGCCCGCGCCTTCGCACAGGAAAAGCTGGCGCCGCGCGTCACCGAAGCCTACGAGAACGAGACCGTGGAGCCCGAGATCTTTGCCGAGATGGGGCAGATGGGCCTTCTGGGCGTCACGGTGCCCGAAGAATATGGCGGCATCGGCGCGGGTTACGTGTCTTACGGGCTGGTCGCGCGCGAGGTCGAGCGGGTGGATTCGGGCTATCGCTCGATGATGTCGGTGCAATCCTCGCTGGTGATGTACCCGATCTACGCCTACGGCAGCGAAGAGCAGCGGCAGAAGTATCTGCCGAAGCTGGCCTCGGGCGAGTGGATCGGCTGCTTCGGCCTGACCGAGCCGGACGCGGGTTCCGACCCGGGCGGCATGAAGACCCGCGCCACCAAGATCGACGGCGGCTATCGTCTGACCGGGTCCAAGATGTGGATTTCCAACGCGCCCATCGCCGATGTCTTCGTGGTCTGGGCCAAGTCCGACGCGCATGACGGCAAGATCCGCGGCTTCGTTCTGGACAAGGGCGCCAAGGGCCTGTCGGCCCCCAAGATCGGCAACAAGCTGTCCCTGCGCGCCTCGGTCACCGGGGAAATCGTGCTCGACGGCGTCGAGGTGGGCGAGGACGCGCTGCTGCCGCATGTCTCGGGGCTGAAGGGGCCCTTCGGCTGCCTCAACCGGGCGCGCTATGGTATCGCGTGGGGCGCCATGGGCGCGGCAGAGTTCTGCTGGCACGCGGCGCGCAACTACGGGCTGGACCGAAAGCAGTTCGGCAAGCCCATCGCGCAGACCCAGCTGTTCCAGCGCAAGCTGGCCGAGATGCAGACCGAGATCTCGCTGGGCCTTCAGGCCGCGCTGCGGGTCGGGCGGCTGATGGACGAGGCGCAGGCCGCGCCCGAGATGATTTCCATCATCAAGCGCAACAACTGCGGCAAGGCGCTGGATATCGCGCGCATGGCCCGCGACATGCATGGCGGCAACGGCATCTCGGCGGAATTCCAGGTGATCCGCCACATGCTGAACCTCGAGACGGTGAATACCTACGAGGGCACGCATGACGTGCACGCGCTGATCCTTGGCCGCGCGCAGACCGGGCTTCAGGCCTTCTTCTGAGGCCCCCGGCACAGGCGCCCCGCCGTCACCGCGGCGGCGCCTGACCCCACAGGGCCACCACCCACAGCACGCCACCCACAGCACGCCACACAGCACGCACCCCCGGCGCCACTGACGGCGCCGGGGTGTTGCGCCGCGCTGGCCTGCCGCCGCCTGAGGCGGGCGCAGGGCGCAGGGGCTGACCGGGCCGGGGTGGTCCGTTACACGTCACAAAACCTTCAGCGAAGCGACGCCCGCAATTTACATTGCGGATGCAATTACCGTTGCCATGACCCATGCCGCTTCGCAATCCGCGCTGAACGCGCTTCTGACCCGCAACGCCGAAAGGCTGACCGCCACCGACGGGCGTCTGCTGGACGTGCTCTTGCAGGACCCGGTGCGCGCGGCGCTGGAGAACGGCAAAGAGATCTCGGACCGGGCGGGCGTTCACCCGGCCTCTGCCGTGCGGCTGGCGCAGCGGCTGGGCTTCGACGGCTACCCGGCGTTCCGCGCCTTCCTGCGCGCCAACCTGACAGAGGGCGGGCGCGACTTCGGCACCGCCTCGGCCCGGATGGCGGCGCGGCTGGTGCGGGCGGAAGAGGGACTGCTGGCCTCTGTCGTCGAGGGAGAGATCGCGGCGCTTGAGGCCCTGCGGGATACCGTCACCGACGCCCGGATACGGGCCTGCGCCGAGGTCCTTCGCGGCGCGCGCCGGGTCTACCTGTTCGGGCAGGGCCACGCCGCCAGCCTGTCGAAACTGGCGGCGCTGCGGCTGGGCCGTTCTGGCTATGACGCCCGCGACCTTGGCGCCGAACGAGAGCGCATGGCGCTGGCGCTGCAGGGGCTGGGGCAGGGGGATGCCCTCTGGCTGTTCTCGTTTCGCAAGCCCCATGCCACCACGCTGACCCTTGCCGGGATCGCCCGCAGCCGGGGCGCCACCCTGCTGGCGCTGACCGACGACGGCGGCACCCCGATCCGGCCCGTCCCGGACCATACCATCGCCGCCTCGCGCGGGCGCATCGGCGAGACCCAGTCGCTGACGGTGCCCATGGCCGTCGCCAATGCCGTGATCCTCGACCTTGCGCGGATCGACGGCGGGCGCTCGCTGGCGGCGCTGGACGAGCACCGCAAATTCCGCGCCGCGCTGCCGCCCGAATGGCAGTAAGCGCGCCCGCCATAACAACAAGAAACGACCCAACCCCAACGCAGCGAACAAAAGGAAGACCCCATGTTCGATACGCTCAAGACCGCCCTTGCCACCAGCCTGCTGGCCCTGACGGCGGGCACCGCCACAGCCGATGTGACCGTCGAGTTCTGGCACAGCTTCTCCAGCGAAAGCGGCGCTGTCCTCGACGAGATCGTCGCCGACTTCGAAGCCGCGAACCCCGGCATCGAGATCGATGCCCAGCACATCGGCAACTACAACGACATCGTGACGAAGCTTCAGGCCGCCATCCCGGCCCGCCGCGCCCCCGACGCGGTGATCATGGAGGTCACGCGCTACGGCCTGTTCGCGGATCGCGGCGTGCTGACCGACCTGACCGGCTACCTCGACGCGGACCCGCTGGAGGACGACCTGTTCGACTTCGCCCGCGAGGTCGGCGTCTATGAGGGCAAGAACTTCATCGTGCCCTTCAACTCTTCGACCCCGGTGCTTTACGTGAACACCGCGCTGTTCGCAGAGGCAGGCATGGAAGAAATCCCGCCGCTGACCGATTTCGACGAGATCCTGACCGCCGCGCAGACCGTGCAGGCAGAGCTGGGCGGCGAGGGCATCTTCGGCATCGCCGCACCGGGCCAGTTCGCCCGCTGGGGCCTGATCATGGCCAACGACAGCGATCTGATCGACAGCGTCTCGGGCGAGATCCTGATCGACGCGCCCAACACCATCGAAGCCTATGAATGGATGGCCTCGCTGGTGCACGAGCACAAGGTTGCCTCTGTCGACGGCGTATCGAAGGAGAACAACGGCCGCGACGCCTTCCTCGCGGGCAAGGCCGCGATGATGATGAACTCCACCGGCAACTACCGCCGGTCCAAGGACGCGCTGGGGGATGACCTGCTGGTGCTGCCGATGCCCTGCAACAAGACCTGCGCGGCACCCATCGGCGGGGCCGGGATCGGCATCCTGTCGACCTCGGAGGACGCGGTCAAAGACGCGGCCTACCAGTTCATCAGCTTCGCCGCCGGTGCGGAATCCAACGCCAAGTGGTTCGCGGGCACCGGTTACATGCCGATCAACCGCAACACCGCCGACCAACCCCTCGCCGCCAAGGCGCTGGAAGGCGAGCCGGGCATCACCGTGGCAATCGAGCAGCTGGACGTCGCCCGGGGCCGTCCGCGTCCGCCGGTGGTCACATGGATGCGGGCCAGTGAATACGACGTCTGGCAGGCGATCTCGCTGGGCCAGCGCGGCGCGGAAGAGGCGCTGACCGACTTCGCAACGCGCACCCGCAACGAAGCCGCCCGCACCAACTGAGGCCATAGCGCCAATTGCCGGACCCGCGCGCCCGGGTCCGGCCCCTGACCGGAGCCTTCGATGTCCCGCCGCCTGACGCCCTACCTACTGATCGCGCCGCTTCTGGCCTTTATCGCGGTCTTCACCTACCTGCCGATCCTGTCCAGCGTGAACCTGTCGTTCCGCGAGTGGGATTTCCTGACCGATGGCAAGCCCTGGGTCGGGATGGAAAACTACCGGCTGGTGCTGTCCTCGTCCGAGTTCTGGAACGCCGTCCGCGTTACGGGGATCTTCGCGCTGATCTCGGTGCCGCTGCGGCTGGCGCTGGCGCTGGCCATCGCCAACTACCTCGTGCGCGAGGCCCTGCCGCAGCGCCTGTTGCGCGGCGCGCTGTTCCTGCCCTCGGTCACCTCGACCGTGGCCATCGCGGTGGTCTTCTCGTGGCTCTTCGCCACCGACTACGGGGTCGTCAATGCCGCTCTCGCGGCCTTCGGCATCCCCAAGGTCTACTGGCTGCAAAACCCGCAACTGGCGCTTTGGGTGATCGTGCTGGTCAACACCTGGAAGCAGCTGGGCTATGACATCGTTCTCTACATCGCCGGGCTTCAGGCGATTTCGAACGATCTGTACGACGCGGCGGATGTCGACGGGGGCGGGCGCTTCCATGTCTTCCGCCGCGTGACCGTGCCGCTGGTCATGCCGACCACCTATTTCCTGCTGGTGATCTCTGTCATCGAGGCCTTTCAGGTCTTCACTGTCGTCGATGTCATGACCCGGGGCGGCCCGGCGGGTGCCACCGACATGATCGTCAATATGCTCTACCGCGTCGGCTTTACGCTGTTCGACATCGGGCAGGGGTCGGCCATCGCCGTGCTGCTCTTCGTGCTGCTGATCGCGCTGGCCATCTTCAAGGCCCGGGTTCTGGGTCGGAGGGTTCACTATGAAGCCTGAGACGCTCTGGACCGGCGCCGCGCTGGTGGCGGGGCTGCTGTTCCTCTCGCCGGTGCTCTACACCATCTGGATGTCGGTCCTGACGGTCGACAGCTACTATGCCGGCGACCCCGTGCTGACGCTGGACAACTACCGTACCGCCTTCGGGCAATACGACTTCCTGCGCTACCTGCTGAACTCCCTGCTGGTGTCGGGGGTGGTGACGCTGGGCGGTCTGGCGCTGGCGGTCATGGCGGCCTTCGCCTTTGCGCGCTTCGATTTTCCCGGTGGAGATTTCCTGTTTGCCGCTGTTGTCGCGACGCTGATGATCCCCGGCCATATCACGCTGATCCCGAACTACCTGACGCTGGCCCGCGTGGGCCTGCTGGACACCTACGCGGGCCTGATCCTGCCCGCCATTTCCAACGGCTTCGCGGCCTTCTTCCTGCGCCAGTACATCCGGGGCATCCCGCGCGCGCTGGACGAGGCCGCCTATATGGACGGCGCCACGCCACTACAGGTGCTCTGGCGGGTGATCGTGCCGCTGGCGCGCCCGGCGATCCTGTCGATGGGGCTCTATATCTTCATCGCCGAGTGGAACAACTACATCTGGCCGCTGGTGGCGATCAGCGACAGCGATCTCTACACGCTTCAGATCGGTCTGGCCAAGCTCTACCGCGAGAACCCCGGCGAGGACGTCATCAACTGGCCGCTCGTCATGGCCGCCTCGACCATCACCATCCTTCCCATCCTGATCGGCTTCCTTGCGGTCGAGCGCCATCTGGTGCGCGGCATCACCATGGGAGCGGTCAAATGACCCAAGAGAAAGGGCAGAGCATGACCCGCATCGCTTCGCATCGCGGCGGCACGCTGGAATTCGGCGACAGCACTCCGCAGGGCTTTCGCGCCACCGCCGCAATGGCCGTGGACGAGGTGGAATTCGACCTGCACCCGACGCGTGACGGGGCGATCATCGTGCACCACGACGCCACGCTGGACCGCACCACCGACACTCGTGGCGCCATCGCCGAACTGACAGAGGCACAGGTCCGCGCCGCGGTGATCGACTTCGGCGCGGGCGGCCACCCGCTGACGCTGCCCGAGCTCTGCGCGCTCTACCGCGACAGCCATGTGGATTTCCGCTGCGAGTTCAAGCCCGACGCGCAGGGCCGCGCCTACCGGGGCCTGATCGAACCGGCGCTGGCGGTGCTGGAGGCCGAGGGCATGCTGCACCGCACCACCTTCTCGTCCTTCCTGATCGAGACGCAGGACGCGCTGGCGCGCCTGACCGATCGGCCCCGGCTGTGGCTGGTCAGCCCCGCCGTGCTGCGGCAGATCGGAACGGTCGGGGTGATCGAGCTGGCGCAGGCCCATGCCATCCCCGAGATCGCCGTGCCGATCGACTGCGCCGATGCCGCGCTGATGCGCCAGATCCACGAGGCCGGGCTGGATTTCGGCTGTTTCGCCGCGCATACGGCGGCACAGATCGACCGGGCCCTGGCCCTGGGGGTCAAGGTCTTCACCACCGACCGGCCCAGCCTTGCCATCGCGCGCCGCGCCCTGCACCGGGGGGCGGCGGCATGACCGGCATCACGCTCAGCGACATCCGCAAAACCTATGCCGGTGGCGCCCCGGTGCTGCACGGCGTGTCGATGGACATCCGCGCCGGAGAATTCGTTGTGATCGTCGGCCCCTCGGGCTGCGGCAAGTCCACGCTTCTGCGGATGATCGCCGGGCTGGAGACCTGCGAAGAGGGCGAGATCGCCATCGGCGGGCGCCGCGTGAACGAGATCGCGCCGCGCGACCGCGACATCGCCATGATCTTCCAGAACTACGCGCTCTATCCCCATATGACGGTGCGCGAGAACATCGCCTTCGGGCTGGAACTGCGCGGGATGAAACGCGCCGCCCGCACCGCGCGCGCCGAAGAGGTGGCGCGGATGCTGCATCTGGACCCGTACCTTGACCGCAAGCCCGGCGCGCTCTCGGGCGGGCAGCGGCAGCGGGTGGCCATGGGCCGCGCCATGGCGCGGGACGCCGGTGTCTTCCTGATGGACGAGCCGCTGTCGAACCTCGACAATGCGCTGCGGGTCGAGATGCGGTCCGAGATCAAGGCGCTGCACCGCACGGTCGGTGCGACGCTGGTCTACGTGACCCACGACCAGACAGAGGCGCTGTCCATGGCCGACCGCGTTGCCGTCATGCACGGCGGCCACCTGCAACAGTTCGACACGCCCGCCGCGATCTACGACCGGCCCGCGAACCGCTTTGTCGCCGGGTTCCTCGGCCAGCCGCCGATGAACTTCCTGCTCGCCGGGGACATGCCGGGCTGGCAGGGGGAGCGGGACGTGACGCTGGGCCTGCGGCCCGACATGATCGCGCTGGCGCCAGCGGGGCAGGGACTGCCGGGACGGGTGATCCTGTCGGAGATGACCGGTTCGGACGTGACCCTGCATGTCGACACCGACGCGGGCCGCCTTGTGGTCACCACGCCACGCCGCGCGGTCGAGGGTATGGAAGAGACCGTCGGCCTGCGGCCCGACCTGTCCCGCGCCCATGTCTTCGACAGCGCCACGGGCCAGCGGATCGAGCCGCGTCGCGCGCCACTATCGATGGCGACCTAAAACAGGCGCCGGATGGGGCCGCCAGTGCGCGTCACCTTGGCGTCGGGCATGGTGATCGGCTCCAGCCGCTGGGACAGCTGGATTGTCCCGCATGTCCGGGACCGTGTCGGCGCGGCTGCATCCTTGGCCGCGGCGCGGCGATGGACTACCGGCAGCATTCTTCCGGCGGCAGGCGCGCGTCGCCGGACACATGCAAAAGTTCAAGGCAGTGGCGCCGCATGGGGATGCCTTTTCCTCTATGACACCGATCCCATATCGGAGCAGAAGGCCGATCCGTGATCTCCGGGAGCGGGATCTTGGCTTCGCGGCACTTTGCCTTCGTCCGGTGCTCTGCGATAACTTCCCGAGGGTCGTGGCAAAGGGTCAATGACGCCCTGTAAGATTTTGCTTTCATAGGGAAATGATTTCCTCAATGTGAGCCCGGAACCAACTACATCACGTTTCTTATAATCTGTATTATGTAATTATATGATCCAAGCCCATACTGCCAAGGCCCCGTCTTCGCACCTCACCGCGCACCATCATGCTCCGGTCGCTCAGGCGCCGCAGCGGTGCACCCATTTCACGCCACTCGCGTGCAACGCAGACCGCAGCGCCTTCGTGTCTGAAGGGTCACCGTCCGCAGCCGACCGGTTTTAGATGCTGGACAGTGCCGTGATCCCACCTTTACCGTCCCGCCAAGTTTTCCGGAGCCTCCAATGACATCCATCCTTATCCTCAACGGGCCGAACCTCAACCTGCTCGGCACGCGCCAGCCCGAAATCTACGGCCACACCACGCTCTCTGATGTCGAAGAGATGTGTCGCAGCCATGGCAAGAGCCGTGGCATCGACATCGCCTGCGCCCAGTCCAATCACGAAGGCGCTCTGGTGACCGCCATCCAGGAGGCGCGCGGCACCCATGACGGCATCGTCCTCAACGCCGGCGCCTATACCCATACCTCGATCGCGCTGATGGATGCGATCAAGGGCACCGAGGCCAAGGTGGTTGAGCTTCACCTTTCAAACGTCCATGCCCGCGAGGAATTCCGGCACCGCTCCTTCATTTCTCCGGTGGCGGTTGGGGTCATCGCTGGCTTCGGCGCCCAGGGCTATATTCTGGCCATCGATGCGCTGGCCGCACATCTCGGAGTGGCGTGATGAACGAGGATCTCAGGGAATACCTGATTGCGCTCACCAATGCCGCTACGGTCGAAGACCTCTGGGCCATGCATTGCAAGCGCATGGACGGCTACGGATTCGACCGGCTGATCTACGGCTTCACGCGCTTCATGACCGCGACCTCCTTCGGCGATCCCAACGACTTTGTCGTTCTGACGAACCACACGGCGGCCTATCGCAAGGGTTTTGTCGAGGACGGACTTTATAAATATGCGCCCATGGTCCGCTGGGCGCTGGAGAACGAAGGCCATTGCAGCTGGCGTGCGTTGGCCGAGCAGATCAACAAGGGCACGCTGGACGAGCGCGCGCAGCAGGTCGTGGCCTTCAACCTGACTCACAAGGTTCACGCGGGCTATACCATCAGCTTCAAATCCGTGTCGCACCGCACCAAGGGCGCGATCTCGCTGACCACCCGGGCCGAGATGAACCAGGACCAGGCGGATGCAATCTGGAAGGAACACGGGCAGGACATCGTGCTGTGCAACAACCTTGCCCATCTGAAGATCCTCACCCTGCCCGTCCCGCTGCCGAACCAGAACCTGACCCCGCGCCAGCGCGAGGCGCTTGAATGGGTCGGAGACGGCAAGACCATGCAGGACATTGCGCAGATCATGGGCCTGACCCAGGCCACGATCGAGAAGCACCTGCGCCTTGCCCGGGAAACGCTGAACGTGGAAACCACCGCGCAGGCCGTGGCCAAGGCCGCGTTCCACAACCAGATGTTCATCATCGAGGCGTGAATCGTCCCGATCGACGCGGTTCGCCGCAGCACGATCCATTCCCCCCGGACGCCTGCTAATTATGACAGGTCTTGCCGGGCAAACCGCGTTAATCCCCCGTGAATTCATCTCTTTTTCCAGTTGGTCAGGAAATCCAGACTTCCTTTGACTCGCGGAAAGGGTCAATCTGAACCTGTTCCGTGAGTGGTGGCTTTGGCCATGGAACGAAGGGGCGCCAACCCGCGACATTTCCGGGCCCTGGAGTCTCATCATCGGTGCAAGCCGGGCTGGTTTGGTGGTGCAATTACCGCACCACCAGCCAGCATCCCCTCGGGGTCCCTGGACATCATCCCCAATGTCTCGTTCCGGGGACCCCGATCCTTGCACAGGCGCCATCCACCCGGCCAGTCCGACACCCCGGTCGCGGCGCTTTTTCGCGTGCAGCTGCCGGACATCCGGCGGAAACACGCGAGATCTGCGCCGAAGGTCCTATTGCGGGGGGGCGGATGACCCTGCCCCCGGTTGCGGGACGCGTGCCCTGCCCCGCCACGCACAGAAAAAGGCGCGAGGTGTCCCCCGCGCCTTGTCGTCTAGCCGTGAAATCGGACCGATGTCAGCCCTGAGCGGCCTTGGCCACTTCGGCTGCGAAGTCTTCCTTCTCGACCTCGATGCCTTCGCCGACCTGCATGCGGACGAAACCGACGATCTCGGCGCCGGCCTCTTTCGCGGCCTGCTCGACGGTCACGTCAGGGTTCAGCGCGAAGGGCTGACCGACCAGCGTGATCTCGGCGAGGAACTTCTTCATGCGGCCTTCGATCATCTTCTCGATGACCTGCTCGGGCTTGCCGGACTCGCGCGCGATGTCGATCTGCACCTGACGCTCTTTCTCGACGACCGATGCGTCGAGCTCGGATTCGTTCAGAGCGGCCGGGTTGGCGGCGGCGATGTGCATGGCGACCTGACGGCCGAACTCTTCCGAGCCGCCCTTCATCGCGACCAGAACGCCGATCTGGCCCATGCCATCGGCGGCGGCGTTGTGGACGTAGGAGGCGACAACCTCACCGGAGACCTTGGCCATCCGACGCAGGGTCATGTTCTCGCCGATCTTGGCGACCGCGTCGGTGATGGTCTCGCTGACGGGCTTGCCGTTGACCTTGGCATCGGCAAGGGCCTCGACCGAGTCGACACCCAGAGCGGCCTTGGCGATCCCGCCGACCATCGCCTGGAACTCGGCGTTCTTGGCGACGAAGTCGGTTTCCGAGTTCACCTCGACGGCGACGCCGGTGCCACCGTCGATGGCGACGGCCACAAGACCCTCTGCCGCGGTGCGGCCGGACTTCTTGGCGGCCTTGGCGAGGCCCTTGGTGCGCAGCCAGTCGACCGCGGCGTCCATGTTGCCGTCGTTCTCGACCAGTGCCTTCTTGGCGTCCATCATGCCTGCGCCGGTCATCTCGCGCAGTTCTTTCACCTGGGATGCGGTGATTGCCATGTGCTGGCTCTCCTCATGTCTGTCTTGCGGGGTGGCAAAGGGGCCCCGGGCCCCCTTGCCTTGTCACGCAGATGTGTCGCTTTCGCGACAGCGGGATCAGGCGGTCTCGCCGGTCTCGGCGAGGGTTTCCTCGACCGGGGCCTCTTCGAAGGCGCCGATGTCCACGCCGGCGGCTTCCATCTGGCCGGTCATGCCGTCCAGGGCCGCGCGGGACACGAGATCGCAGTACAGCGCGATGGCGCGGGCCGCGTCGTCGTTGCCGGGGATGATGTAGTCGATGCCGTCCGGCGAGCAGTTGGTGTCGACGATGGCGACAACCGGGATGCCCAGCTTGTTGGCTTCGGCGACGGCCAGAGCCTCTTTCTTGACGTCGATGACGAACAGCATGTCCGGCACGCCGCCCATTTCACGGATGCCGCCCAGCGAGGCCTGAAGCTTCTGCTGGTCACGCTCCATGCCCAGACGCTCTTTCTTGGTGAGGCCCTCGGCGCCACCTTCCATCGTCTCGTCGATCTGCCGCAGGCGGTTGATCGACTGCGACACGGTCTGCCAGTTGGTCAGCGTGCCGCCCAGCCAGCGGTGGTTCATGTAGTACTGGGCGCATTTCTCGGCCGCCTCGGCGATCGGCTGCGCGGCCTGACGCTTGGTGCCGACGAACAGCACGCGGCCGTTCTTGGCAACGCAATCGCGGATCGCGTTCAGCGCGGCGTCCAGCATCGGGACGGTCTGCGTCAGGTCCATGATGTGGATGCCGTTGCGCGCACCGTAGATGAACTCGCCCATGCGGGGGTTCCAGCGCTGCGTCTGGTGGCCAAAGTGCACGCCTGCTTCAAGCAGCTGGCGCATGGTGAACTCGGGAAGAGCCATGCCTTCTATCCTTTCCGGTTTCATGCCTCGGCGGGGGATCAAGGCTTATGCCTCAACCGGTGGACCCCTGGGGATGTCTGTCCAATGGGCCCGCCCCCGCCTGCGGGGTTCGTGAGCGCGCCACTAGACCATGGCGCGCCCGGACGCAAGCGCAAATCCCGCCCGCGCAGCGGGGCGGCGCCCAGAACCAGGGTATTACAGGGGACTCGCGCAGCCCCAGCGGTCCCGCCCCCCGGCTTCTTCGGTCTCTCAAATACCCTCGGGCCAGCGCAGCGGGGGCAAAGCGCCCTCCGCCCCGGCCCCAGCGCAGAGGGCCGCGTTCGGCGCTACAGGAAAACCCGCTCGACGAACCAGTAGGCCCCGACAAGGGCGATGGCGGCAGAGGCCGGGACGGCGACGAAGCGGCGATAGGCATGCAGGCGGTCGACGAAGCTTGCCGACAGCAGGCACAGCACCGACAGCCCCGCCAGCGGCCACAGGAAGACCGGTGCCCCCGCGCCCATCCTCTGGACAAAGCCCGGGCCGTCCAGCAGCAAACCAAGCGCCAGGAAGCTCAGCGCCAGCACGCCGTAGACCACCTGCCCCGTCCGAGGATCGACCCGAAGGGCATCGACCCGCTGGGCAAGCACCACCAGCAGGAAGGCGATGGCGATGACCGTCAGTTGCCCGATTTCGACCCCCAGGTTGAAGCCGATCAGCGCCGGAAGGAATTGGCCGGCGGGCAGCCCGAATTCGCCCAGCACGCTGGCGAAGCCCAGCCCGTGCAGCAGGCCGAAGACAAAGATCACCACCGGGCGCCAGCGGTGCAATCCATGGGCAAAGATGTTCTCGACCGCGACATAGACGATCGAGGCGGCGATGATCGGCTCGACGATGCTGCCGGGGATGGTGACATAGCCAAGTGCCCCCAGCGCCAGCGTCACCGTATGCGCCAGCGTGAAGGCCGAGACCTGCCAGAGCAGCGGCCCCAGCCGGGTCGAGAGGAAGAAGAGGCCCAGCACGAAGAGGATGTGATCCAGCCCCATGGGCAGGATATGTTCGAAGCCCACGGGGATATAGCCGAGGAAGGTCTCGATCCCGCCGGCGACGTCGCCACCCGCAAGGGCGATCGGCTCGGACGGGCCGCCGGTCAGGTAGCCGGTAAACCCCGCCTCGACCCCCTGCTGGCGCAGGATCAGCGTGCCGTATTGCGCGGGCCAGGTGACCACCAGCGTCCCGGCGCCTTCCGGCAGGGTGCCGCCGAGAAACAGCCGGGTCTCGCGCGGAAGCTCCGTATTTTCAATGTCATCCACCTCGACCCGGTTCAGGGTCAGCGGCACCGCTGAACCATCCGAGGTGACGGAGACGGCGCCGAGCAGCCTGTCTGCCTCCGCTTCGATACGGGCCTTGAGATCGGCGGGCGCCAGCGCGCGCAGTGCGTCCACGGCCCCCGATCCGGCGGTGTCGTTGGTGTCCTCGACCCCTTCCAGATCGACGCCCGCCAGCAGCGGCTCCGCCGTCAGCCGCAGCACCAGAGAAAGGTCGCGGCCCTCGGTCTCGAGGTCTGCGATGGCGGGCCGGACCTCATGCGCGGCGGCGGCGGTGATCGAAAGAAACAGCGCCAGCGCGGCGCAGAAAAGACGGGTCATGCAGGCGGCCTTTGTCCGGGAGTCCTCGGCAGAAGATGACGCGGCGAAAGGGACGGTCAAGGCCGTGGCGCGCCGGTCGCCTGCACGTCAGGCCGCGCCGCGGGCGATGAGCATGAACAGGCCGAATTGGGTGCCGAGCGCCCTGCCCCAACGCATCCGGAGGGATTTTCTTCGAACCTTGGGGAAGCGTCGGTGGCGGCGCTCCGAGAAAAACGCCGGTTCCGCACCCGGCTGGCAGGCTCTTCGCCAACCTGCCCGGTTTTCAAACACCGGAGTCATGGGGCGGGACGGAAGGCGCTTCGAAGCGCCTTCCCCGCATCTCAACCGTTGCGCCAAGGGCGCGACCCGATTCCGGGGCTCCGCCCGTTCGCATCTTGAAAGGTCCCCCGCACCTTTCAAGATGCTTACCCCAGGGCATAGCCCGCGCCGCGGACGGTGCGCAGGGGGTCCTCGCCGCCGTGCTGGCCAAGCGCCTTGCGCAGGCGCCCGATGTGGACGTCGACGGTGCGGGTGTCGACATAGATGTCGCGGCCCCAGACCCGGTCCAGCAATTGCTCGCGCGACCAGACGCGGCCCGGCTTCTCCATGAAGGTGGACAGCAGCCGGAACTCGGTCGGGCCAAGCTTCAGCTCCTTGCCCCGGCGGGTCACGCGGTGGGTTTCGGCATCCAGCACGATGTCTTCGTACTCCAGCCGCAGCCCCGCCGCCGCCGGGCGGGTGCGGCGCAGCTGGGCGCGCACCCGCGCCATCAGCTCGATCACCGAGTAGGGCTTGACCACGTAATCGTCGGCGCCGGTTTCCAGTCCGCGCACGCGGTCCACCTCTTCCGAGCGCGCCGACAGCATGATGATCGGCACGTTGCGGGTTTCGGGGCGCGTCTTGATGCGGCGGCAGACCTCGATGCCCGAGACATTCGGCAGCATCCAGTCCAGCACGATGATGTCCGGGCTTTCCTCGGCAAGCAGGACCATCGCCTCTTCGCCGTTCTCGGCACGGGCCACGCGAAAGCCCTCTGCCTCGAGGTTGTAGGACAGGACTTCGCGCTGTGCCGGTTCGTCCTCGACGACGAGGACCGTGGGTTGGTCGTTGCTCAAGGCGTCAGGCCTCGTGCTGCGGCGAAAGGCTGAGGTCCGACGAGGTCAGATCGGCCTTCTGGCGCTGTTCGTCGGGCTTTTCGCCGGTGGTCAGGAAGATCACCTGCTCGGCGATCGCGGTGACGTGGTCGCCCATGCGCTCGATGTTCTTGGCGATGAAATGCAGGTGCATGCAGGCGGTGATGTTGCGCGGGTCTTCCATCATGAAGGTCAGGAACTCGCGGAACAGCGTGTTGTACATCTGGTCGACGTCGCGATCGCGCTCGATCACGTCCGCCGCCAGCGCGGTGTCGCGCTGGATGTAGCTGTCGAGCGCGTCCTTGAGCATCAGCTCAACCTCGCGCGCCATGCGGCGCAGCGAGGTGGCGGTGCCGCCGACCTGATGCAGCTGCACCAGAACGCCGGTCCGCTTGGCCATGTTCTTGGACAGATCGCCGATGCGTTCGAGGTTTGCCGACATGCGCATGACGGAAAGCACCACGCGCAGGTCGATGGCCGAGGGGGCGCGCAGCGCGATCACGCGCGCGGCCTCGTCCTGAAGGGCCTCTTCGAGCGCGTCGATGACGGCATCGCCCTGACGCACCTTTTCGGCCAGTTCCTGGTCGCGGGTGTCCAGCGACTTGGCGGCGCCCTGGATGGCGGCCTCGACGAGCCCCCCCATCTTCATGATCTGCGCCTGGATGCCTTCGAGGTCGCGGTCGAAGGCGCTGGAGATATGCTGCTTCAGGTCGCTCATTATCCGATCCGTCCCGTGATGTAGCTTTCGGTGCGGGGATCTTCGGGGTTGGTGAAGATCTTCCCGGTTTCGCCAAACTCGACAAGGTTGCCGAGGTGGAAGAAGGCGGTCTTCTGGCTGACGCGCGCGGCCTGCTGCATCGAGTGGGTCACGATGACCACCGAATACTGGCTGCGCAGTTCGTCGATCAGTTCCTCGACCTGCGCCGTGGCGATGGGGTCGAGCGCCGAGCAGGGTTCGTCCATCAGCAGGACCTCGGGTTCGGTGGCAACGGCGCGGGCGATGCACAGGCGCTGTTGCTGGCCGCCGGACAGGCCGGTGCCGGGCTTATCCAGACGGTCCTTGACCTCGTCCCAGATGGCGCCGCGACGCAGCGACTTTTCGACGATCTCGTCAAGCTCGGCCTTGTTCTTGGCCAGCCCGTGGATGCGCGGGCCATAGGCGATATTGTCGTAGATCGACTTCGGGAAGGGGTTCGGCTTCTGGAACACCATGCCGACCTTGGCGCGCAGCTGCACCGGGTCGACGCGCTTGTCGTAGATGTCCTCGCCGTCGATCAGGATGTCGCCCTCGACGCGGCAGATGTCGATGGTGTCGTTCATCCGGTTGATGCAGCGCAGGAAGGTCGACTTGCCACAGCCCGAGGGACCGATGAAGGCGGTCACGGTCTTGTCCTCGATGGAGACATTCACGTCCTTGATGGCATGGGTGTCGCCGTAGTAGACCTGCACGCCCCTGGCGGCGATCTTCACGTCGTTCTGCGTCACGGTTCTCTCCGTCGTGTGCGGTGCGTCGTACATATTCATATACCTCTCCCGGTTCGGGTTACCAACGGCGCGTCTGCGCGGCCCTTGGCTGGGGGTGGTTACCAGCGGCGCTCGAAGCGACGGCGGAGGATGATGGCGATGATGTTCATGGTCAGCAGGAACATCAGCAGGATGATGATGCCGCCCCAGGCCTTGTCGTAGAAGGCCGCGTCAGAGCGTGCCGCCCATGTGTAGATCTGCGCGGGCATGGCAGAGTTGGGTTCCACGAAGCCCTGCAGGAAGCCGTCGGGATAGCCCCGGGCGACAAAGCCGACCATGCCGATCAGCAGCAGCGGTGCGGTTTCCCCCAGCGCCTGCGCCAGGCCGATGATGGTGCCGGTCAGGATGCCGGGCATTGCCAGAGGCAGGACATGGTGGAACACCGCCTGCATCTTCGAGGCCCCGACCCCCAGCGCCGCGTCGCGGATCGACGGCGGGACCGACTTCAGCGAAGCACGGGTCGAGATGATGATCGTCGGCAGCGTCATCAGCGTCAGCACCAGGCCACCGACCAGCGGCGCCGACTGCGGCAGGTGCATGAACTGGATGAACACCGCAAGGCCGAGGATACCGAAGACGATGGAGGGCACGGCGGCGAGGTTCGAGATGTTCACCTCGATCAGGTCGGTCCACTTGTTCTGCGGCGCGAATTCCTCGAGGTAGATCGAGGCCGCGACGCCGATGGGTAGCGACAGGAAGAGCACCACCAGCATCATGAAGAACGAGCCGATGACAGAGGCGCCGATGCCCGCGCCGCCGGGGTTGTCCACACCCGAGTCCGCGCCGGTGATGAAGGGCCAGTTGAACTCTGACGTGATCACGCCCGCCTCGGACAGCGCGTCCGCAAGGTCGAGGTCGGCGGCCATCAGGAAACGGCTGTCCTCCATCGACTCGCGGGTCACGCGGCCGTTGAAGTAGCCGTCGACGCGGCTGGAGGTCGGCAGGCTGAAGGCCACCGCCTTCCCGAGGTCGCCGGGGTTCGCGGTGTAATGCTCGCGGATGGCAGAGCCGACCTTGCCCATCATGCGCTCGATGGTGGCCTCGTCAAAGGCGATCTGGACCCCGTCCTCCTGCAGCTTCTGCTGCACGGCGGCGATGAAGTAGTCGGAATAGGCCTTGGTCTTGAAAAGCGTGCCCTCGGCGGCGTCGAACTGTTCCTGGGTCAGGGTGAAGTCGACAGAGACCACGGTGCGGGTGAAGGCCCGCGTGCCGTTCGACAGGATCGATGCGGCGAGCACCACCAGGAAGAACAGGCCCACGCAGATCGCGGCGATGCCATAGGCCTTGAACCGCTTTTCCGAGGCGTTGCGCTTTTTCGTGCGGGCGTTGACAGAGTGGATCGAAGAGCGGCGCGGAGCGCTGCCGCCGTCGTGAAGGCTGAGATCGGACATCAGTCGTACTGCTCCCGGTATTTGCGCACGATATAAAGGGCGAAGACGTTCAGCCCCAGCGTGATGACGAAGAGGGTCATGCCAAGCGCGAAGGCCACCAGCGCCTCGGGCGAGGCAAAATCGGCGTCGCCGGTCAGCTGGCTGACGATCTTGGCGGTGACGGTGGTCATGGCCTCGAAGGGGTTGAGCGACAGCCGGGCCGCGGCCCCTGCCCCCAGCACCACGATCATGGTCTCACCGATGGCGCGGCTGGCGGCCAGCAGGACGGCGCCCACGATGCCCGGCAGGGCGGCGGGCAGGACAACCTGCTTGATGGTCTCGGACTTGGTGGCGCCCAGGCCGTAGCTGCCATCCCGCATGGCCTGCGGCACGGCGTTGATGATGTCGTCGGACAGCGAGGACACGAAGGGGATCAGCATGATGCCCATGACCAGACCGGCGGTCATGACGGCGGTGCCGGACTGCATCCAACCAAAGCCCTCGCGGCCGAAGACGCTCATCAGCAGCGGGCCGACCGTCAGCAGGGCGAAGAGGCCGTAGACGATGGTCGGGATGCCGGCCAGCACTTCGAGCATGGGCTTGGCAAAGGACCGCACGCGCGGCGAGGCGTATTCCGACAGGTAGACCGCCGCGAACAGGCCGATGGGCACGGCCACCGCCAGCGCGACGATGGAAATGTAGAAGGTGCCCCAGAGCAGCGCGATAATGCCAAGCTGGGACGACCCGCCCCGGCCCGAGAAGCTGGGCGCCCATTCGGTTCCGAAGAAGAAATCGGTCGCGGGGTACAGCCGGAAGAACTCGACGGTGTTGAAGACCAGCGACAGCACGATGCCGATGGTGGTCAGGATGGCGATGGAGGCAGCCCCGATCAGCAGCGCCTTGACGCCCTGCTCGACGGTGTTGCGGGCGCGGAACTCGGGGTTTGTCTCTCGGATCGCCAGCAACGCGCCGACCAGCGCCACCAGGACGACAAGCGCGGTCATGGCAAGGTTGCCGGTCGCATTCAGCCCGCGGAACCGCTGGGCCGCGTTGAGGATCGGCGTCGTCACCTCCGAGGTCACGATCTGGCCCGCGTCCCGCAGCGTCTGCGCGATGGCTTCGGGATCGGCACCGGGGTCGCGGGCGGCTTCTTCGGACAGAAGCCCCATGCCGGTCACCGCGTCCAGCCCGCTCGACAGGCGGCGGATCTCGGACATCACCAGGCTCTGGCTGCCGGCGGTCTGCGCGGCCTCTTCGGGGATCATGCCCGACACGCTGTTGTTCACGACCAGCGGCTGCACCAGCAGCCAGACGATCATCAGCAGGAAGGCCGGCACGATGGCCTTGAGCACGACGTTGTAGCCGTAATAGCCCGGCAGGGAATGCAGGCGGCGCCCGTCGCCCCCGGCGCTTTGCAGGGCGCGCTTGCGCCCGATGACAAAGCCGGTCGCGGCTATCGCGAGCACGATTAAGATGAGCCAGAAAATCGGCATATGCCCCCCGTAATCCTTTTCGGTAACGGTCTGTAACGGAAATCGGGGGCGGCGGAATGCGCCGCCCCCGTGGTCGTCAGACCGGATTACATGCCCGAGGACATGGTCTCTTCTGCTTCGACGGCGGCCTGGGTGGCGGCCAGCTCGGGGTCGGACACGAGGCCGTAGTTGGCCAGCGGGCCGGAGGGGCCTGCCAGCTCGTCGGCGACGAAGAACTGAGCGTACTCTTTCAGGCCCGGGATCACGCCGATGTGGGCTTTCTTCACGTAGAAGAACAGCGGGCGCGACACGGGGTATTCGCCGGTCGAGATGGTCTCGGTGGTGGGCTCGACGCCGGACATGGTCGCGACCTTCAGCTTGTCGGTGTTGTTCTCGTAGAACGCCAGGCCGAAGACGCCGATGCCGTTGGTGTTGCTGTCGATGCGCGCCAGCGTCTCGGTGTAGTCGCCGTCGATGTCGACCGACTTGCCGTCGGTGCGCACGGCCAGGCAGGCGTCCTCGGCGTCGTCTTCGGACATGCCGCCGTCGATCATCGCCTGCATGGCGCCGGTTGCTTCACAGCCGGGCAGCAGGACCTTCTCTTCGAAGACTTCGCGCGTGCCGTGCTTGGTGCCGGGGATGAACATGGCGATCTCGACGGCGGGCAGGTCGCCGTTGAACTCGTCCCAGGTGGTGTTGGCGTTGTCGACCAGTTCGCCGTCTTTCATCACCTTGGAGCCGATGGCGTTGTAGATGTCGGCCGGTTCGAAAGCGGTGAAGGCGGGGCCGGACTGCTGGCTGGCGAAGACGATGCCGTCATAGCCGATGCGGACTTCGATGATGTCGGTCACGCCGTTGGCCGCGCAGGCTTCGATTTCCTTTTCGCGGATCTTGCGCGAGGCGTTGGCGACGTCGATGGTGTTCTCGCCCACGCCTTCGCAGAAGCGCTTCAGACCGGCGGAGGAGCCGCCCGATTCGACGACCGGCGTCGGGAAGTCGGTGTTCTCGCCGAAGGCTTCGGCCACGATCGAGGCATAGGGCAGCACGGTCGAGGAACCGGCGACCTGCACGTTGTCGCGGGCAGCGGCAGAGGTTGCTGCGACGGCGGCAATCGCCAGAGCGGAGGCGGTCAGTTTGACAGACATGTGGAAAACTCCATCCAGGTATCTTTTCGGAATCGATCACCGAACCAGTGATCTCCGGGTGTGACGCCTAGACCCGGCGGACCAAGCTTTTGTGACACTTGCGTAACGGTTTTATGACAGCGTCAGATTGGCGGCCCGGATTGCCCCTCGGGTGGCAATCCGTACACCCTGTGGCTTCGCCCGAACACTCTGCGCCACCGCAGGGTGTAGGGCGGCCCTGGCTGACATGGGACCACACCCCGGCGCCCTGCCCCGCGCCCGAATGCGCCCCGGCGCGGATCCGATGGCCTTGCAGCGGTCCGGCCCCGCAAGGACGGCCACGACCGGCGCAGGACGGGCAACAGGCCGCTCCGCCGCCCCGCCCGGGACGAGAGCAGGATACCGCAGCGGCTTCGCCCGTTCTGTCCAAGGCGGCGCATCCCCGGCCCATGCGAGGGGGCCCTGACCCCGGGCATGGTCGGACGATACCGGCAGACCCGGTGAATCCGGGGAAAGCGCCCTCTTCGGCCCCCTTAAAGACTGGTCTTCACGCATGATCCGGTCTAAGCAGGCCGTCGCCGGGGCGCCGGGCGGCGCAGGACCCGGCCAGTATCGAGAAGGGGCCGGGACATGTCCGCACTGAACATCAAGAAGGGATCGTCGAAGCATTCCGCCTATAACCTGCGGCCCAGCTTCTCGGACGTGACCGAAACCCACACCATCGCCGTTCTGGTGGAAAACGAGCCCGGCGTGCTGGCGCGTGTGATCGGCCTGTTCTCGGGGCGTGGCTACAATATCGACAGCCTCACCGTGGCCGAGGTCGACCACGAGGGCCACCTGAGCCGCATCACCATCGTCACCAGCGGCACCCCGCAGGTGATCGAGCAGATCAAGGCGCAGCTTGGCCGGATCGTCTCTGTCCACGACGTGCACGACCTGACGGTCGAGGGTGGCTCTGTCGAGCGCGAACTGGCGCTGTTCAAGGTCAAGGGCGGGGGCGAAAAGCGCGTCGAGGCGCTGCGGCTGGCGGATATCTTCCGCGCCAATGTGGTCGATTCGACGCTGGAGAGCTTTGTCTTCCAACTGACCGGCACGCCGGACAAGATCGATGCCTTTGCCGACCTGATGCGGCCGCTGGGCCTGATGGAAGTGGCCCGGACGGGCGTCGCCGCGCTGAGCCGCGGCGCATAACAAGCCAGCCGCGCTGAGCCGCGGCGCGTAACGCATGACGGGCTGAGTCGTGGCGCGCACGCGGGCCACGAAGCGCACCGAAAAATCCACCGCGCCCCGTTTCCTCGCCGATCAGCGACAAGGGCTGCGTCGTCCTGCGCGGGTGGCGCACAAGCACCGCCTCAGAGGGGCGGGACGGCGCTGCCCGACCTGCCGTCGGGCGGAACCCGCGTGCGCAGCCCAACACACAGACCGCAACGGGTGGGCGCCGCCCACGGGCTGACGCAGCCCTTGTCTTGTCCTCTGACCGTCGCGCCCCTTTCCGCTCCTCCGGGTCAGCCGTCGCCGCATCCCCCTTGCGCCCGCCTTCCCGACACGGCAGCTATGCGCCAACACGCCCGAAGGAGAGCCGCCCGTGAAGAAGACCCTGCAACGCCCCGTCGTGCCCCTCGCCGGTGTCTCTTCCCCGGTGGTGCCCGGCATCATGCCCTCTGTCGTCTATGCCTCTGACACGCCCGACAGCCTTGATGCGCAATACGAAGGCGCCACGCAGGGCTTTACCTATGCCCGCGAAGGCCACCCCAACGCCGAGATGCTGGCCCGCCGCATCGACGCCATGGAAGGCGCCGAAAACGGCATCGTCACCGGCTCTGGCATGGCCGCCGTCGCCGCCGTCCTGCTGGGCCTGAACCGGACCGGCGACCACGTGATCGGCGGCAACCAGCTGTATGGCCGCTCGCTGCGGATGATGGCCGAGGACCTGCCGCGCATGGGCGTGACGACGAGTCTCGTCGATGTCACCCGCGCCGAGTCAGTGGCCGGGGCGCTCCGCCCGGAAACCCGCATGGTGCTGATCGAGGTCGTCTCGAACCCGACGCTGCGGATCGCCGATCTCGACGGCATCGCCGCCCTTTGCCGCGACAAGGGTGTGCTGCTGGTGGTGGACAACACCTTTACCACCCCCAGCGCCGTGAAGCCCTTCGAGTATGGCGCCGACATCGTCCTGCATTCGGTCACGAAGCTGCTGGCAGGGCACTCTGACGCGACGCTGGGCTGGGTCGCGGCGAAGGACAAGGCCCTGAACGAGCGCCTGCGCATCTTCGCCGTTACCACCGGGATGACCGCCAGCCCCTTCGATTGCTGGCTGGCGGAACGCGGTCTTGCCACCTTCGACCTGCGCTTTGCCCGCGCGCAGGAGACCGCGCAGCGGCTTGCGGACATGCTGGCCGAAACCCCCGGCGTGACCCGCGTTCTCTACCCCACCCGCGCCGACCACCCCGAGGCCGCGCGCGCCCAGTCGCTGCTGCAAGGACGTGGCTGCAACATGGTCAGCTTCGAGATCGCGGGCGGGCGCGCCGCCGCCAATGCGCTGACGGCCGCCGCGCAGGGCATCGCCTTTGCGCCGACACTGGGCGATGTGGGCACGACGCTCTCGCACCCGGCTTCGTCCTCGCACCGGGCCCTGATGCCCGAAGGCCGGGCCGCGCTGGGCATCTCGGAAGGCTTCTTCCGGGTCTCGGTCGGCCTTGAGGAACCCGAGGCGCTTCTGGCGACCATCGCCGATGGCCTCGCCGCGGCGCGGGCCGTGGCAGGCTGAGCCCGATGCAGGTTCCCGCCGACCATATGCTCGAGGCCATGCCGCTGCCGGCGCTGATCATCCGCCGGGACGAGCGTATCGGTGCCGCCAACGCCCCGGCCCGGGCGCTTCTGGGCCGCGAAATCGTCGAGCGTCACTTCATCACCGCCCTTCGGCAGCCCGACCTGCTGGACGCCATCGAAGGCTGCCTGCGTGACGGCACCGCGCGGCGCACCGATTTCCTGAGCCTGAACGCGCGGCAGGAAATGACCTACCGGGTGCTGGTGGTGCCGCTTCCGCTGGCCAGCGGCACCGGCGTGGTGGTCAGCTTCGAGGATGTCTCGCATCTCGAACAGACCGTGCAGATGCGCCGCGACTTCGTCGCCAACGTCAGCCACGAGCTGCGCACGCCGCTGACCGCGCTGATCGGTTTCATCGAGACGATCAAGGGCCCGGCCCGCAACGACCCGGCCGGACAGGCGCGGTTTCTGGACATCATGGAGGGCGAGGCGCAGCGCATGGTGCGGCTGGTCGCCGACCTTCTGTCGCTGAGCCGGGTGGAGGCCGAAGAGCGCGTGCGCCCCTCTGACCCGGTCGACCTTGGCGATCTGGTGCGCGCGACGCTGCACGGCCTGACGACGATTGCCTCTGACGCCGGGGTCACGCTGGTGCAGGAGCTGCCCGACGAGCCGGTGCGCGTGCCCGGCGATCCGGACCAGTTGCGGCAGGTGCTGACGAACCTCGTGGAGAACGGCATCAAATACGCGGGCGGCGATGCCTCTGTCATCGTGTGGCTGAGCGCCCCGGATTACGAGCCGCGCCTGCGTGGACGCGGGGTCCGGCTGGTGGTGGCGGACACCGGACAGGGCATCGACGCGATCCACCTGCCCCGCCTGACGGAGCGCTTTTACCGCGTGGACAGCCACCGCTCTCGCCAGCAGGGCGGCACGGGCCTTGGGCTGGCCATCGTGAAACATATCGTCAACCGCCATCGCGGGCGCCTGCGGGTGGACAGCACGCGGGGCGAAGGCACGACGGTCACCATCCTGCTGCCGCTGGAGTGACCCCCGCGCCGGAACCGGCAAACCCGCGCGTCCACGCCTTTCCTGCCAGACGCTGACCGGCTCCGGTCCGAAATCGGCAAACTTCGCGAAAAGGCTCTGCCTTATGTCTGGACGCGCGGCCCCTGTCGAGGCGCCGCGTATCCGTCAGTTTACGCCTTTCAGATCGCCGCGACCCCAAGCTTCGCGCCGGTTTGCGGGGTTCGCGCCCCTGCACGGAAGCTCTGGGGGGATGCTCGGATGATCATCTCTGCGATGGCGAGGTTGATCGGGAAACAGACCATATGCGCCAGCGTGAGGCCAAGCATGGAGTCCATACCCATCGCGGCAAATAGCGTGACCAGAAGATAGACCGTCAGAATTGCCATCAGGATCGCGTAGCTTCTCAGCATCCACTGGCCGTGCTTTTCATACTGACCCTGCCGGATGCGGAAGAAGGCGATCAGGATGAAGGCAATGCCCAGGCATCCGCCAACGATATTGGCAACGATGGCCTTGGGGCCGCCCTCCATGGGCAAAGCGGCAGAAACATAGGCCCCCAGCCCCAATCCAAGTATCGCCGTAAACGTGTAAAGATATCCCGACGCGCGGTGCAGCAGCGGCATGTTGTCCCGAATATAGGGCACAAACTGAACCATCCCGACCAACAGGGCGATAGAGGCGCCTGCAATATGCCCGACGAGGGTAAATTCATGCTGATGGTAAAGCGGCTTCTGATGGGCCGCGAACTCGGTCCAGAAGCTGCCCATTTGCCCGGACAGGCTGTTGAAGAACGCGTCTGTTTCGGCCAGTGCGTCCACCGCATCGGCCCCCTGAAACAAATAGCGCAGGGAATAGACCGCAATCAGCGCCGCCAAGGCCCCAGTGAGCCAAAGCAGAAGTCGTTTTACAATTTTTACCATGAGGCGTCTCTCCATTGTGCAGGGCGCGGGGGCCCGGAGGACACCGGCGCGCGGACCTGAAACATTTCCAAAGGGTTAGCGGGCGGCACGCCCCAACGCGGCCACCGCGTCCGACCATCTCTCGACGACTTTCGGCGCCGGATGGCTGGCTTCTGAAAAATGCGTGACGCGCAAAGGCTTTATCCCGACGTAGCCGAAGACCTGCGCGCGCAGCTGGCGCACCATCGCCCGCCCATAGGCAAGCCGGAAGAACCAGTCCGGGGTATCGGATGTCATGATCAGCCGCGCCGTCCGACCGGCCAGAAGCGGCTTGGGCAGCCCCAGCCGTTTCTGGCGCGGATCGAAGGCAAAGCCCGGCAGAAGAACGCGGTCGAACAGGCCTTTCATCTTGGCCGGAACACCGCCCCACCACATCGGGGTCAACAGGACGACATGTTCGCTCCACTCCAGGTCGGCGGCGACCGCCTTCAGATCATCCTCCAGCGGTTTCAGGGTTTTATAGCTGCCCTCGCCGAAGTCGGGATCGAACGTGAGATCGTGCAGATGGGTCAGCCGCAGGTCGTGACCTGCCTTGATCGCGGCCTGCGCGTAGACCTCGGACAGTCGCTTGGACAGCGAGGTTCCGCCCGGGTGCCCGTTCAGGACGTATATTCGTTTCTTCATCGATGATGATCCAATAAATGACCGTGGTCACTTTTCATACGGGCAATGTTGACCACGGTCAATATTTGCATTAGTGAAAATTCCATGACGCGCGCCAGGCAAGCCAGAAGCATTCGAACCAGAGAGACGCTTTTAAGTTTGGCGCAGGAAAAGACCTCTGCCGTCGGCTATGGCGCGCTGCGCGTCGAAGACATCGTCTCGGCGGCGGGAATGGCCAAGGGCACTTTCTTTTCTCATTTCAAGGACAAGGATGCCCTGATGGACATCCTGATCGCCGAGCGCCTGAACGCGCTGCTTGACGGGATGGAAACGGCCCCGAAATTCCAGAGTGTCGCGGACGTGGTTGCGGGCTTGATGCCCTATTTGAGGTTCATATCCAGCGAGCGGTATGTTTTCGACCTTTACCTGCGCCTGTCCGGGGCGCTGAAGGTCGAGGAAATCGGCGAAATCGCGGAGTCTCTGGTCAGGCTGGACCGTATTCTGATCGAGAAGCTGGACAGAGACCGGTTCAGGCAGGATGTTTCGCCCGAATTGTTGTCAGAGGGCATTCAGGCCTTCTGCATCAGCTCGATCGCCCTCGGCTTTTGTGCGCTTCACAGCGATCAGGATGTGGAAAACAGGCTTCAAACGCAGCTGAACGCCTGGCTCTGCCCGGGCTGAGATCGGATCTGCGCGGGACATGGCGCGTCAGTGCCTGATTGGATAGCACGAAGCCTGCCCCCTGATCGCGGAGAGGCCCGCACTGCCATCGACGCCCCCGTTCGGCCACCGCCTGTCGCCGGATCGTGCCTTCAGGCGTAGAACGCGGGCGGCACGTGGCGGTAGGGTAACAAGGACATATCCGCCGGCGCCACGCCGGGACAGTCGATGTCGTGGATCGGACCGCAGAGCGGCTCGAACCCCGCGCGGAAGTGGTTCTTCGCCTTGATGCCGAAGACCGCGATGCGGCTCAGGTCGATCCCGTGCAGGTCGCACCAGGCCGGGTCGTTGGCGCTTTGGCAGGTCTCGCTGACGACCACCTGCATCTGGCCCGCGCGCAGCACGGCGGTGCGTCCCATGTCGATCTCGCGCCCATATTCGAAAGGCCCCCGGTTGCGGAAACGGCCATCGGTCAGGCGCTCGACCATCCCGTGGAACGGGACCGGCACCCCGAACTCGGGGGCGATGCGCCCGCCGAGGGTGCAGTCGATCGCCGCCCCCTCGCCCAGCCCATGCGCCCGCGCCACGAGGTCGGGATCGTAGAAGAAGCAGAACAGCATCGGCAGATCCGGGCCGCTCTCCATCATCGCCCGGAAAAGCGCCGTGGTGTCCCCGATCCCGCCCGACAGCGGGTTGTCGGCGGTATCCACCAGGGTCACCGGCCAGCGGGCGCCCTGATCCAGCTGCCGGGAGGCAAGGGCCAGCCCCTCGCGGGGTCCGGGCAGCGAAACGCGGAAGGCCTCGCGGCGCGCCTGATAGGCGGCGGCCAGACGATCCAGCAGCGGGTCCGGCGCAAGGTCCCGGTCATGGGTCACCGCCACGGCGGCCCGGGTGTTGGGGGTATCGGCATAGGTGAAGCCACCGAAAAACGTCACGTCCGCGACCCCTTCGGTCCCGCTTGCCTCTTGCCCGAGGGCCACCAGATCGGCCATCGGTCCGGCCTCGGTGCGCATCCCGTGCGACAGCGGGGCGAAGTCCAGCTGGCGCAGCGCGACAACAGGCCGCCTGCCCTGCTCGAAGGCGCGCTCCATCATCGTCAGCGCGCGGTGCGCGGCGGCATCCATGTCGACATGGGGATAGGTGTGGTAGCCGGACAGGATGTCGACCGCCCCGGTCAGCGAGGGATCAAGGCAGGCGTGCATATCCAGGCTGACCGCCAGCAGAGGCTCTGGCCCGATCGCCGCGCGCAGCGCGCGGATCAGGCTGTAGTCCGGCGACAGGTCGTCCTCGGCCACCATGGCCCCGTGCAGCGACAGGTAGACGCCGTCCCAATGCTGGCCCGCAAGATCCGCAAGGATCTCGTCGCGGATCGCCGTCAGCGCTTCGGTGGTGACCGGGCCAAGCGGCGGCGCCGAGGTGCAGCGCGAGGCCGTGACCTGCCAGTGCGGATGCGCGTCGAGGAAGCGCACCAGCCCGCCCAGTTCTGTCGCCGTGCCCCGGGCACCGGTCAGGGCCTCTTCACCCCGCCTCCACTCACGGCGCCGGAAATCCTCCAGCCGGGTCGGGATCGGGTTGAAGGAATTGGCCTCGTGCCAGAGACGGGCAACGGCGATGCGGCGGGGCTGGGCCATGGGCGGTCCTTGGGTTGGGTCAGATCCGGCGGCGCGGGATCGTGTTGGCGTAGATGTCGAGCGTCGCGAGATGCTGGTCGGCGGCCTGAAGCGCCTTCAGAGAGCCTTCGCGATCCCGCGCGGCGAGCAGCCCGCACAGGACCTCTGACACCGCCAGCGCCGGGGTCAGCGTATGGAAGAAGGTGCGGCTTTCGGTCGAGCACAGGATGACCTGGTTCGAGATCGGGATCAGGGGCGAAACCTCGCTGTCGGTGATCGCCAGCACCGACAGGCCCTTCTCGCGCGCCAGCGCCGACAGGTCCAGCGACTGAACCGCATAGGGGCTGATCGAGATCACCAGGAGCACGTCCTCGGGCCCGGCGCGCAGCAACCCGTCGGCCCCGGTGCCCGCGGGCCCGTCCAGATGCACCGTGCGGTCGCCCAGTAGGGTCATGACATAATGGAAATGCCAGGCCACCGAATGGCAGGAGCGCAGGCCCAGAACATAGACCCGCCTTGCCCCTCCCAGGAGGTCCGCCGCCGCGTCGAGCCGGGCCAGCGATTCGGGTTCGCTCAGCCGGGCGATCTGCGCCGAAAGGCTTTGCAGCATGTCGTGCGCCAGCCCGCTGCCCGCCGGCCCGTGCTCTCCCTCGCGTTCGCGCGCACGGGCGGCAAAGCCATCGGCCCGCAGCCGCAGCGCCTCGGAGAAATGGGTGCGGATATCGTCGTAGCCGGCCAGGTCGAGGAACTTCGCCAGCCGGGTCATGGTCGCCGGTTGTACGCCGGCCTTGCGCGCCAGTTCCCGCATCGAGACCAGCGCCACTTCCTGCGTGTTCTCAAGGATGTAGCGGGCGGCCTGTTGCAATTGCGGCGACATCTCGTCGAAGCGGGCGACGATCCGGTCCCGCAGGGCATCCTTTTGCAACATTCGTTTCAGACCCCATCCTGATCCCATCGTCTTTCTGCGCCTGACGGCCAGAAAAGACAATGTTCTGCTTTGGTTTGACGCGGATCGGCGCCAGACCAGAAAGATCTGAACGTTTCATGGGCAAAACTCAAGTATCATCCGTTGCGTTTTGTAATTTTTTGAAACATTTGTTGCACTGAGCGGCGAGTCCTGCGACCAAGTGTCAGCCGCGGCCTGTTCCGCGATTCCCCTCCGGCCCCGGCCGGAACGCAGTATGGACGAGACCATGACCAGACTCCTTCACCGCAAGATCGGCGCCCCCCTGCCCCATGCCGTTTCGGGCCAGGGTGTGACGATCACCGATTCCGCCGGGCGCAGCTATATCGACGGATCGGGCGGTGCGGCGGTCAGCTGCCTTGGCCATGACCACCCCGAGGTGCTGGCGGCGATGAAGGCCCAGATGGAGCGGCTGTCCTACGCCCATACCTCTTTCTTCACCACCGATGCGGCAGAGGAACTGGCCGAGCGCCTGACCGCCCTGGCGCCCGACCCTCTGAACTGGCTGTACCTTGTGTCGGGCGGGTCCGAGGCGGTGGAGGCTGCGCTGAAGATGGCGCGCCAGTATTACGTCGAGATCGGCCAGCCGCAGCGCCGTCACATCATCGCCCGGCGGCAAAGCTATCACGGCAACACCATCGGCGCGCTTGCGGCGGGCGGCAATGCCATGCGCCGGGTGCAGTTCCAGCCGATCCTGCCCGAGACGCATCATGTGTCGCCCTGCTACCCCTACCGCGACAAGGGCCCGGACGAGACGCCCGAGGCCTATGCCGCGCGGCTGGTCCAGGAGCTGGAACAGAAGATCGAGGAACTGGGCGGCGATCAGGTCATGGCCTTCGTTGCCGAGCCGGTGGTCGGCGCCACCATGGGCGCGGTGGCCGCCGTTGCCGATTACTTCCAGCGCATCCGCGCGCTCTGCGACCGCCACGGCATCCTGCTGATCCTCGACGAGGTCATGTGCGGCATGGGCCGCACCGGCAGCCTGTTCGCCTTCGAGCAGGAAGGCGTGGTGCCCGATATCGTGACCATCGCGAAGGGCATGGGCGGCGGCTACCAGCCTGTCGGCGGCGTGCTGCTGTCGCAACGGATTTACGAGGCCTTCCGCGACGGCTCTGGCCTGTTCCAGCACGGTCACACCTATATCGGCCATCCGATCGCCACCGCCGCCGCCAACAAGGTGGTCGAGATCCTCACCCGCCCGGGCCTGATGGATCAGGTCACCCACCTTGGCACGCGGTTGCAGGCGGGGCTTGATGCCGCGCTGGGACAATCCCCCCACGTCGGCGACATTCGCGGGCGCGGCCTGTTCCGGGGCATCGAGATCGTGTCCGACAAGGACGACAAGATCCCCTTCGACCCGGCCCGCAAGACCCATGCCAGGATCAAGGCAGAGGCCATGGCCGAGGGCCTGCTGTGCTACCCCATGGGCGGCACCATCGACGGGGTGCATGGCGATCACGTGCTGCTGGCCCCGCCCTACATCTGCACCGAGGACGAGATCGACCAGATCGTCGAGCGCCTCGCGCGGGCCATCCGCCGCGTGACCGAAGGCTGACCCGATGACGCGCCGGATTGCCTTTGCCGGGTTCAACCTGGAATCCGTCACTGCCGTGCCGCAGGTCTCGACCCCGGCGGATTTCGAGCGGGCCTGCTTTCGCGGCGCGGAGATCCCGGCGCAATACCGGGGCAGCAACACGGTGGCGGGCGGCGTGCTCTCGGTGCTGGACGCGGCGGGCGCCGAAATGGTGCCGCTGTTCCACAGCCTGCTGGGCGCCCTCGGCCCCGCTGCGGATGACGCCGTCACCGCCTTTGCCGACGAGCTGGTGCAGGGCCTGCGGGTCGCGGGGCCGCTGGACGGGCTGGTCCTTTACCTGCACGGGGCATGCTGGGCCCCGGGGTTTCCGGACGTGGAACGCTACATGATCGAGCGCGCCCGCGCCGCCTGCCCGGATCTGCCGATCTCGGTGCCGCTGGATTACCACGGCAATGTCGACGCGGCGACCTTTGCCGCCGCCGATATCGCCGTGGCCTACCGCCATTCCCCCCATATCGACATGGGCGAGACCGGCGAACGCGCCACCCGCGCGCTGCTGCGGATGATCGAGACCGGCGAACGGCCCGGTCTCGCCGTGACCCGGCCCGGCGTGGTCATCCCCTCGATCCTCTCGGCCACCGCGCTGGAGCCGCTGGCCAGCCTGATTGCCATGGCCCGGGCCGAGGAAGCCTCGGGCGATTGCGACATCTCGGTCATGGGCGGCTTTGCCTATGCCGACAGCGCCAATACCGGCATGTCGGTGATCTGCCTCGACTGGCAGGGCCAGCAGGCGGCGCAGGAGAAGGCCACGCGGCTCTCAGCCGCGCTGCGGGCCGCCCGCGCCGCGCTGTCCGATGCGATCCCGATCTGGCAGATGGACGCCGCCATTGCCGAGGCGGCCCGCCTGCGCGGCAGCAGCGCGCCGGTGGTGATCCTGGAACATGCCGACCGGATGAACGACAGCACCCACGGGCTGCGCGCCGTCCTCGACGCCGATCTGGGCCGGGTCATGGTGCCCTTTCTGCTGGACCCCGACAGCGCCGCCGCGGCCCATGCTGCCGGCGCCGGTGCAGAGATCACGCTGCAACTTGGCGGCAAGAGCGCGCCGGAAACCGGCGGGCCGCTGGAGCGGACCGTCCGCGTCCTCTGGACCGGCGAGAAACGCTTCAACGTCTCGGGCCGCTACCAGCAGGGGGCGCCGGTCGACCTTGGCCTGACCGCGCTTGTCGAGGTCGGGCCGGTGCGGATCTCGATCACCTCGCATTTCGCCTTCGCGGTGGATGGCGACCCCTTCTTTATCTTCGACGAGCGGCCAGAGGATTACGACGTGATCCTGCTGCGCTCGAAGACCCATTTCCGGGATTACTACACCCCGCTGGCAGCGGCGATCCTGGTCACGGACACCCCCGATCTTGGCCCCGCCGACGTGCGGCTGGTCCCCTATACCCAGCTCGACACGGGCCGGGTCTATCCCTGGTGCGCCGATCCGGCGGACCCAACCGAATAACAACAAGAAACTGACCCACCAACACGGAGAACGACAATGACCTTCCACTCACTGAAGACCCTCGGCATGGCCGCCATTCTGGCGGGCAGCGTGGCCCTGCCCGCCTTGGCCGAAACCACCCTGACCGCGGTCATGCAGGCGCCGCTGCGCTCGCTCGACCCGCACCTCAGCACCGCGCAGATCGTCCGCACCCACGGCTTCATGGTCTTCGAGACCCTGCTGGGCATGGATGAAAGCTATCAGCCGCAGCCGCAGATGGCCGATTACACCGTCTCGGACGACATGCTGACCTATACCCTGACCCTGCGCGACGGGCTGATGTGGCACGACGGCACCCCGGTCACCGCCGAGGACTGCGTCGCCTCGCTGATGCGCTGGTCGCAAAGCGACGGGTCCGCCAAGACGATGATGGAGTTCGTCGACAGCATCGAGGCCACCTCGGACAAAGAGCTGGTCATCTCGATGAAATCGCCCTTCGGCCCGGTGCTGGAACTGCTGGCGAAACCCTCGCCCATTCCCGCCTTCATGATGCCGAAGCGCCTCGCCGACACGCCGGTGGGCGAACAGATCCCCGAGATCATCGGCTCGGGCCCGTTCAAGTTCGTCGCCGAGGCCTACCGCCCCGGCGACCAGGCGGTCTATGTGAAGAACGAGGACTACGTGCCGCGCGAAGAGCCCGCCAGCTGGACCGCGGGCGCCAAGGTGGTGAACGTGGACCGCGTGGTCTGGCAGGCGATGCCCGACATGCAGACCTCGATCAACGCGATCCAGTCGGGCGACGTGGACCTGATCGAACAGGTCACCATCGACCTGCTGCCGCTGCTGGCGATGAACGACGAGGTCGAAACCGGCATCCTGAACCCGCTGGGCGCGCAGGTGACGGGCCGCTTCAACCACCGCCTGCCGCCCTTCGACGATCCGCAGGTCCGCAAGGCGGCGATGTACGCGCTGGATCAGGAAACCCTGATGCAGACCGCGATCGGCAATGCCGAATACTACCAGCTCTGCGCCTCGATCTACGGCTGCGAAGTACCGCTGGCCTCTGACGCGGGCGCGGAATACCTCGAAGGCTCGGCGGACGAGCGGATGGCCAAGGCGCAGGAACTGCTGGCGGCTTCCGACTATGACGGCACGCCGGTGCTGATGATGCAGCCCACAGACCTGACCGTGCTGACCACCCAGCCCATCGTCGCCGCAGAGCGGATGCGCGAGGCGGGCTTCACCGTCGACGTTGCCTCTATGGACTGGTCGACCCTGCAATCGCGCAAGAACGGCTGGCAGCCGGTCAGCGAGGGCGGCTGGAACTTCTTCTTCACATACTGGGGTGTCGCGGGCATCTGGAACCCGCTGGTGCATTCGCTGATCAACGGGTCGGGCGATGACGACACATGGGCCGGCTGGCCCGTCAACGTCCGCATGGAAGAGCTGCGCGCCGACTACCTGACCGCCGGCACCCTCGACGAGCAGAAAGTGATCGCCGAAGAGGCCCAGCAAATCGCCTGGGACGACAGCTTCTACTTCAACGCGGGCGAGTTCAAATCCGTCGCCGCCTGGCGGACCGAGCTGAAGGACATCCAGTCCGGCCCGATCACCCTGTTCTGGGGCGTCGGCAAGTAACCTTACCCCCAACCGGGCGGGCGGCTTTTTCCTAGCCGCCCGCCCCTTTTCCATTCCTTCGCCCCCTGCGCGCGCCCCCGCGCCGCCCCTAGCCCCGGAGGCCACGATGCTCAGCTATTTCCTGCGTCGGCTGCTGATGGCGATCCCCGTGATGTTCTTCGTCGCGGTCTTCGTCTTCCTGCTGCTGCGCCTCACGCCCGGCGATCCGGCCCAGGCCATTGCCGGGGATCAGGCCTCGCTTGCCCAGCTGGAAGCGATCCGCGACAGCCTTGGCCTGAACGACCCGCTGTCGGTGCAATTCCTGACCTGGATCGGCAACATGGCGCAGGGCGATTTCGGTCGCTCGCTGATTTCCGACCGACCGGTGCTGGAGATGATCGGCCAGCGCCTTGGCCCGACCGTCGCACTGGCACTGGTGGCCATGGCCCTGACGCTGATGATCGCCCTGCCCATGGGCGTGCTGGCCGCCTGGCGGCACGGCGGCCTGACCGACCGGCTGGTCATGGCGGTCTCGGTCATCGGATTCTCGGTGCCGATCTTCGTCATCGGCTACGTGCTGATCGGGGTCTTCGCGGTGAACCTGCGCTGGTTCCCGGTGCAGGGCTACAAGGCCCTGTCCGAGGGCATCGGCCCCTTCGCGCATCGCATCTTCCTGCCCGGTCTCGCGCTGGCCTCGATCTACATCGCACTGATCTCTCGGATGACCCGGGCCTCTATGCTGGAGGTCCTGCGCGAGGACTACGTCCGCACCGCCCGCGCCAAGGGCCTGCCCGAGGGCATCGTCCTCTTCCGCCACGCCCTGCGCAATGCCGCGATCCCGATCCTGACCGTGATCGGCACCGGCTTCGCCATGATGATCTCTGGCGTGGTGGTGACCGAAACCGTCTTCAACATCCCCGGCCTTGGGCGGCTGGTCGTCGATGCCGTGCTGGCCCGCGACTACCCGCTGATCCAGGCGATCATCCTGCTGACCGCCGGGACCTACGTGCTGATCAACCTCCTGATCGACCTGTCCTACGCGCTGACCGACCCGAGGATCCGCTACCAATGAGCCAGACCCCAAGCGCCTCCGCCGCATTGCGCAAGCGGCTTCTGGAAACGCCGCCGCACTGGACCACCTTGCTGGCGCTGGCGGTGCTGCTGGCGATCGTCGCCATGGCGCTCTTTGCGCCGCGTCTCGCCAACTTCGCCCCGACCGAGCTGAACGCCATGATGCGGCTGAAGCCCGCGGACGGCACCTACTGGATGGGCACCGACAGCTTCGGGCGCGACCTTTATTCCCGCGTGATCTACGGCGCGCGCGTGTCGCTGATGGTCGGCGCGGGTGTCGCCGTCGGCGCCATTGTCATCGGTCTTCCGCTGGGGCTGCTGGCGGGCTGGTTCCGCGGGCTGGACGCCGTGCTGATGCGCGCCATGGACGGGCTGATGGCGATCCCGGGCATCCTGCTGGCCATCGCCATCGTCGCCCTGACCGATGCCGGGCTGACCACCGTGATCATCGCCATCATGCTGCCCGAAATCCCGCAGGTGGTGCGGCTGGTGCGCTCGCGCGTGCTGGCCACCCGGTCGGAAACCTTCGTCGAGGCCGCCGTGCTGCTGGGCACCCGACCGATGCGGATGATCTGGCGCCACCTGCTGCCCTCGACCGTTGCGCCGCTGATCGTGCAGGGCACCTACATCTACGCCTCCGCCATCCTGACCGAGGCCGCCCTGTCCTTCCTGGGCGTCGGCATCGGCACCGAGACCCCGACCTGGGGCAATATCATGGCCGAGGGGCGCCTTTACTTCGCGCTGAACCCCTGGCTGGTCTACTGGCCCGCCATCGTCCTGTCGCTGTGCATCCTGTCGATCAACCTGTTGGGCGATGCCCTGCGTGACCGGCTGGACCCCAAGATGAAAGGCCGTTCGTGATGAGCACTTCCCAATCCGGCCAACCCGTCCTGTCGGTCCGCGACCTGCGCGTCGCCACCATGGGCCGCCGCCCTGCCGAGATCCTGAAGGGCCTCTCCTTCGACATCGCCCCGGGCGAAACGCTCTGCCTCGTGGGCGAAAGCGGCTCGGGCAAATCCGTCACCTCGCTGGTCGCCATGGATCTGCTGCCGCGCGGCGAGTTGCAGGTGACGGCGGGCCGTGCCGCGCTGAACGGCGAGGATATCATCACCGCGACCCCGGCCCGGACCAAGGCCCTGCGCGGGGCCGAGATGGCGATGATCTTCCAGGAGCCGATGACCGCGCTGAACCCCGTCCTGTCCATCGGGTTGCAGATGGACGAGATCTACAGAGCCCACACCCGCATGCGCGGCGCCGAGCGCAGGGCCGCCGCCATCGCCGCCTTCGAAAGCGTCCACCTGCCCGACCCGCCGCGCATCTATGACAGCTATCCGCACCAGCTTTCGGGCGGGCAGCGCCAGCGCGTGATGATCGCCATGGCGCTGGCCCTGAAACCCAAGCTCTTGATCGCGGACGAGCCGACCACCGCGCTGGACGTGACCACCCAGAAGCAGATCCTGGAGTTGATCCGCGATCTGCAGGACGAAATGAACACGGCTGTCCTCTTCATCACCCACGACATGGGCGTCGTGGTGGATATCGCCGACCGGGTCTGCGTCATGCGCCACGGCGAAGTGGTGGAAACCGGCACGACAGAGCAGGTCCTGAGCCAGCCGAAGGCGCAGTACACCCGCGACCTTCTGGCTGCCGTGCCCGCCCTGACGCCCCGCGCCGCGCGGGTGCAACCGGCCCCGGACCATGCGCTGGAGCTGGTCGATGTCAACAAGGTCTTCGAGTTCCGCTCGTTCCTCAGCAAGATGATGCGCCGCCCCGGCCACCGGGTGCAGGCGGTGCGCGACGTCAGCTTCCGCCTCGACCGGGGCCGCACCCTTGGCATCGTCGGCGAAAGCGGGTCCGGCAAATCCACCGTCGCCCGCTGCGTGCTGCGGCTGGAGGATCCCAGCTCGGGCGCGATCCTGGTCAACGGTGATGACATCGCCCCGCTGGAGGGCCAGAAGGCCCTGGCCCCGGCCCGGCGCGCGGTGCAGATGATCTTCCAGGACCCGAACCGCTCGCTCAACCCCCGGCTGACCACCGGCGACAGCCTGATTGAGGGCGCGCTGAACGCGGGCGAACCGCGCGCCGAGGCGCTGGCCCGCGCGGCCGAGCTGCTGGAGGTGGTCGGCCTGCCCCGCGATGCGCTCAGCCGCTACCCGCACCAGTTCTCGGGCGGGCAGCGCCAGCGCATCGCCATCGCCCGCGCCCTGATGATGTCGCCCGACGTGATCGTCGCGGACGAGGCGGTCTCGGCGCTGGACGTCTCTGTTCAGGCGCAGGTGCTGGACCTGCTGGCCGAGGTGCAGGCCAAGCGCAACCTTGCCATCCTCTTCATCACCCATGACCTGCGGGTCGCGGCGCAGATCTGCGACGACGTGATGGTGATGCGGCGCGGCGAGGTTGTGGAGTTCGGCACGGCGGGGCAGGTTCTGGCCGACCCGCAGCACGACTACACCCGCGCCCTGCTGGACGCCGCTCCCGGTCGCGACTGGGATTTCGCCAAAGGTTGCCGCATAACGGAGCCCGCATGATAGCCGCCCATCTGGTCCAGTTCGACGTCGCCCCGCTTGACCCCGCGCGCAACTTCGCCCGCATGGCGGACTTCATCCGCGCCGAGGCGGCGGCGGGCGCCGACCTGATCCTCTTCCCCGAGCTCTCCAACACCGGCTATGTCGAACCGCTGGTGCCCGGCGGCCCCTTCGTGTCGGCGGCGCCGCACTACGGCGAAGCGCTCTGCGCCGCCTGCGTCGAGCCCGGGGGCAAGGAGATCGCCGCGCTGGCCGCGCTGGCCGCCGAACTGAAGGTCACCCTTGTCGCGGGGCTCGGGCTGCGCGACGCGCGGCTGGCGGGGGTGATCCACAACGCCTCTGTCCTGATCACACCCGAGGGGGTCACGGGCTATTACGTGAAGACCCATCAATGGCAGACCGAGAAGCTTTACTTCACCCCCGGTGACGCCCTGCCGGTCTTTCCGGCGCTTGGCACCCGGCTGGGGATGCAGATCTGCTACGACATCCGCTTTCCCGAGGTGACACGCGCCCTTGCCGCGCAGGGGGCCGATATCGTCACCTCGGCCTGGGCGTCCTTCGGCGCCGATGGTGCCCCGGTGGCGGACGAGGACCTTTTCGTGCATCGCGCCTATACCCGCGCCGTCGAGAACGGCGTCTTCTTCCTGTCCTGCAACCGCGTCGGGGTGCAGGGCGACCAGCGGTTCTTCGGCCGCTCCTGTGCCCTTGCGCCCGACGGTCGCGTTCTGGGCCGCCTGGACCATGACCGCGAGGACGTGCTGCGGGTTTCTCTCGACCTCGCCGAAGTGGCCCGCTACCGCAGCTTCACCGGGATCTGGGCGGACCGCCGTCCCGACCTCTATGCCCGCACCCTCGGCCCCGGGAAGGACTGACATGACCGACAGCCCCTGCCCGCCCCTGTCAGACGCCGACTGGCCGGAAGAGATCGCCGCCCTGCGCGACGGGTTCGCCGGGCAGTTGAACGTCTATCGCACCATGGCCCATTATCCGGCGCTGCTGCGCGCCTGGGCGCCGCTGCGCCAGCACGTGGTGAAGGACAGCGCCCTTGGCCCTATCCGCTCCGAGGTGGTGATCCTCCGCACCGGGGTCCGGCTGGGGTCCTCCTACGAATGGCAGCAGCACGTCAGCCGGGCGCGCAAGCTGGGCATGTCCGACACCCGGATCGCCGCGATCCGGGACATGCCGGTCGGCGCGGCTGAGCCCGGGGGTGAAGACGGGGATGAAGACGGGCTACTCGTGCGCGCCGTCGATGACCTTCTGGACGCGCGTTGCCTGTCCCCCGCACAGGAGGCAGAGCTGGCTGCCGTCCTCGGTCGCCCCGCCGTCATCGACCTGATTGCCACGGTCGGCTTCTACTCGGTTCTCGGCTACCTCCTGATGACCTACCGCACTCCGCTGGACGACGACATCGCGCGGGAACTGGACGCGGACCCGGCCCCCTGAACAGGCCGCAACGGCCCCTGCCGCCAAGACGCGCCGCCTTTCGCCATAGGGCCGCCCGCGGCACCGGCAGCCCCTTCCCGGTCAGAAGCCGTCAGCCCGGATGTGCAGGGTAAATCCGCAGGTGTGAAGGTTTCGTTACCGGATGTTCAGGCATTGTGCGGCGCGGGCGCGCTGCACAATCGCGCCTGCGCCGATACGCCCCAACCGCCCGCATGTATCGGTCGGATCAGCTCGATCGTGCCGCCAACCCGCTAGACCTGCGCCCCTTGGACACCGCGCTTCTGGGTTGACTCTGTTCAGGATGTGGCCCTCTTTCGACCGTTGGTGATACTCTCACGGGGTGAGCCGTCGAGGCTCGTGTGGGGGCGGTAGTCATCACGCCACGCCCCGATCAGACTGCGGACATGGCGCAGGTTCCAAACTCGTGGCGGTAGTCGGAGTTGGGTTTACTGTGCTTGCGCTTCTCAGAAGGTCGGTGCCAGGCTTGTGACAACTGATCGAGCGCCGTGGCGAGAAGCGGTACTCAAAATATTGCGTGAGCAAGGGCGTCCCAGCGATTGAGGCTCAAGGGCGACTGACGGTCGGAAAAAGTCGTCTCATGTTGGCCGAATCCGACAAACAAGCACTTGATGCGAACACCGAGGAAGACTAAGAAAATCGTCGCGGCGGGTGTAGCTCAATGGTAGAGCAGTAGCTTCCCAAGCTAACGACGAGGGTTCGATTCCCTTCACCCGCTCCAACCCTCAGAACATTACCCATATTTGACAAGCCTTTAGGCCTGATTGAACCCCACGCCAGATGCGCCCGTGGGACACCTTTTCTTTTCGTATTTATAGGTATAGCGCCACCGAGCGCTTCGTAGCCGCGCTGTCCATCCAGACCGGATGTTCTCTGACAGGCCTTTCGGCAGTGAAGCCGGAAGAGTCCGGGAGGGGGCGGTCTTGTCCGGATGTGTATCGACCCAGCGGAAGCTGCTCAGGTTAGGCCGCTGATGTAAATGCCTCGGCAGGCGTGCGCATGGCAAGCGCCTGATGAGGGCGGCGGTTATTGCAGAAGGCAATCCAGTCACCGATAACGCGCATCGCATGTGGATGCTTTCGAAGCGGTCTCGATGACCTTCACACCGCAAACGCACGAGCAGAAATACCAAAGACCGCGCCGGGCAGCTGTCTCCGCACACTGCGGGCCGGTCATCCCCCCTATCATCCCAGACAGGTGAAATCCGGCCCCGGGCTGTCGATACCGGACCCTGGCGGCTGGACCAATCGGGCCCCACACACATGAAAACGCCCGGGCCGGAGCCCGGGCGTCTATCCCTCATGCCAATCCGATCAGACCAGCACCGCACCCTTGCCGGCAATCGCGTTGGTCGCCTTGGCGTCGCCCAGCAGCATCTTGTTGTGCGGCTCGCCCGACGGGATCATCGGGAAGCAGTTCTCGTGCTTCTCGACGAGGCAATCCATGATCACCGGGCCGTCGTGCTCGATCATCTCCATCAGCGCATCGTCCAGATCCGCCGGATCCGAGCACTGAATGCCCTTGGCGCCGAAGGCCTCGGCCAGCTTGACGAAGTCCGGCAGCGCCTCGGACCAGCTTTGCGAGTAGCGTTCGCCGTGCAGAAGCTGCTGCCACTGGCGCACCATGCCCAGACGCTCGTTGTTGAGGATGAACTGCTTGACCGGCAGGCGGTACTGCACCGCCGTGCCCATCTCTTGCATGTTCATCAGCCACGAGGCCTCGCCCGCAACGTTGATGACCAGCGCCTCGGGGTGCGCCATCTGCACGCCGATGGAGGCCGGGAAGCCGTAGCCCATCGTCCCCAGACCGCCCGAGGTCATCCAGCGGTTCGGATCCTCGAAGCCGAGGTACTGCGCGGCCCACATCTGGTGCTGGCCGACCTCGGTGCAGATATAGCGGTCACGGCCCTTGGTCAGCGCCTCGAGCCGCGCCAGCGCGTGCTGCGGACGGATCGCGCCTTCGGAGGGCTTGTACTTCAGGCAATCCACCTTCTGCCACTTCTCGATCTGCGTCCACCACTTGGCCAGCGCCTCGCGGTTGACCTTGCGACCGCGCGATTTCCACAGGTGCAGCACGTCTTCCAGCACATGGGCCACATCGCCGACGATGGGGAAATCGGTCTTGATCACCTTGTTGATCGACGAGGGGTCGATGTCGATATGGGCCTTCTTCGAATTCGGGCTGAAGGCGTCGATGCGGCCCGTGATGCGGTCGTCGAAACGCGCGCCCACGTTGATCATCAGGTCGCAGCCGTGCATGGCAAGGTTGGCCTCGTAAAGCCCATGCATCCCCAGCATGCCCAGCCAGGCCTTTCCGCTTGCCGGATAGGCGCCAAGCCCCATCAGCGTCGAGGTGATCGGAAAGCCCGTCGCCTCGACCAGCTCGCGCAGCAACTGGCTGGCCGCCGGGCCAGAGTTGATCACGCCGCCGCCGGTGTAGAAGACCGGCTTCTCGGCCACTTCCAGCGCCTCGACAAGCGCCTGGATCATCTCGGGGTCGCCCTTGACCTGCGGCATGTAATGCGAGGTCTTGGCCTTGGCTTTCTGGGTGTACTGACCGCTGGCGAACTGCACGTCCTTGGGGATGTCGATCAGCACCGGACCGGGGCGGCCCGAGGTGGCGACGTGAAAGGCCTCGTGGATGGTGCCCGACAGCTTGTCGGTCTCTTTCACCAGCCAGTTGTGTTTCGTGCAGGGCCGCGTGATGCCGACGGTATCCGCCTCCTGAAAGGCGTCGGAGCCGATCATGAAGGTGGGCACCTGCCCGGTCAGGACGACGATCGGGATCGAGTCCATCAGCGCATCGGTCAGGCCGGTGACGGCGTTCGTGGCACCGGGACCCGAGGTCACGAGGCAGACACCCGGCTTGCCGGTCGAGCGGGCATAGCCCTCGGCGGCATGGACCGCGCCCTGTTCGTGGCGGACGAGAACGTGCTTGATGTCGTTCTGCTGAAAGATCTCATCGTAGATGGGTAGAACGGCGCCGCCGGGATAGCCGAATACCGTGTCCACACCCTGATCCTTCAGGGCCTGAACCACCATTTTCGCTCCGGTCATCTGACGTGTCATCGGTTCATCTCCATCTCCGACACTGCGTTTAGCGGGTATAAAAAAGCCCCCGTCCGGTCTGGCGGGGGCGCATGGGTCCTCATCTGGGAAACCGTTACCGGCCCATGCGCGCGTTCCCTACGATTACGACTAGCGTGACCACCTGTTCAGGCTCCTTTACTCCGCGCGAGGACATTATGGCGGGGGTCCGGGCAGGTCAACCGGGCGCGCCCGAAAAATCTGTCCCGCGCGGCGTTTTTTCTTTGCGATTATTGCGCGGGATTTTGCGGGCGCGTGCGATGCTGCGCCGCACCCTGTGCGCACAGTGTCAATTGCAACAATGCGCTCAAGTTTGTGAATTGCCAGAAAGGGTCGGATTTGTGATCCTGACGACACAGAAACAGGGTGATTTGCACCCAAGAGCAGTTTGGGCAAGGGGCCCCGGGAGGGCCAGGCATGGCACGCAATCTATTCTATCGCGATTTCACGCTTTGCAAGGCGGCGGCTCTGGTCGCCCTGATCGGTCTGGCCGCGGCTTTGGGCGGGGTGCCACACGCCTCTGACCTCGCCGATAACGAGCCGGACATCGAACATGAGGCACGGGTTATGCCTGCCACCCTGCTGACGCAGCTTGCCGCTTGTCCCGAGAACGCGAAGGTCGGCGTGCGACTGTAAGTAGGCTGACAGGGAAACAGTGCCGGGGCGCAGGGGGAAACCCGGCGCCCTTTTTGTATCCATCGATGTCCTGATGGCACCGCTGCGCAATCGCGGCCAGCCGGATGCCCGCGTTCGCGGAGCGCCAGACCGAGGATCGGGGCCAACCAGATGGCGGCCCCGATCCGGGACACGGGGACGGGGCGCCCCTCAGTCGTCGTTGTCCACGACCAGCCGCAAATGACCCTGGCGGCGCGCGAAGGATTTGGTTTCCATCGCGGCAGGCTTCCGGTGCCGAAAAGGCGTGGCCTCTTCCCGGAATGCGGGGGTGGGCTTTGCCCCATCCGTCCCGACTGGCGCAGGGTCCGCCGCCCCCTGCCCCGTCACCGGCAGAACCTCGACCCCGGTGATCAGGAAACGGCGCGGCGTGCGCCCGATGCGGCCATGGGTGATCAGCGCGCCAAGCGCCCGCGACAGATCGCCGAAATCTGAACGCAGAGGCAGCAGCACCATATCGGCCTCCATGTCGGGTTTACCGAAGCCGTCCTCGGCTGTCAGGGTCAGGCGCACGATGGCCGGATCACTGAAAAGATGCTGCACCGCCTGTCCGAAGCGGTCGCGTTCTGACGGGGCGATCAGCGACGACAGCGGCATGCCTGCGACCTGCATGCCCATCAGGTCGTTCAGATGGGAACCGGCGACACGGACCTTGGCCATGGTCGGCGCGATCCGTTCCATCAGGAAAGCGTATTCCAGCGCGTCTTCCATACCGCGCGGGTCGATCTGCGACCGCAGCGGCACCCGGTCTTCGGCGCTCAGACCGTGCCAATAGGCCTCGACCTGCCGCAGCGGGGCAAGCCGCCGCCTCTTTTCGCGCTCTGTCATCGAGACGATCCCATGATCGTTTCCACCTTTGCCCAACACGATCCGCTCCTCTTGGGTGCGGGTCGGCGGGCCCCACTGCCACCAACCTGCTTAAACTTCGTTACGAAAGCATTACTACCAGATTTGCGCCAAGTTTTCGCCTCATTTGTCCCGACGAGGTTAACGCCTTCTTCATGGACTTGTCTTGAGATTGCAGAGCCGCTAGGCCCATCCGCAACGAAGGAGACGAGATGCGGCAATCCATGACGGGCTTCGCCAGCCGGCAGGGTCAGGGCCTTGGCCTGACCTGGACCTGGGAGATGCGGGGGGTCAACGGCAAGGGGCTGGACCTGCGCCTGCGCCTGCCCGACTGGGTCGAAGGGCTGGAGCCGCAGGTGCGTGCGCTGGCGACGAAAGCCCTGGATCGCGGCAATGTGCAGATCGGTCTGAAGCTGGCCTCTGACGGGACCGAGGGCGCGCAGCGCCTGGATGCCGCGCAGCTGGAGGCTTTGCTGACCGCCATGCACAACATCGAAGAGGCCGCAATGGCCCGGGGCCTGTCGCTGGCGCCCTCGACCTCTGCGGATATCGTCGCCTTGCGTGGGGTTCTGACCAGCGAAGCCGCCGAGGTCGATGTGGCCCGGATCCGCGCCCTGCTCTTGTCGGATTTCGAGGCCGCGCTGGCGGAGTTCATCGCCGCCCGCCGCGCCGAGGGCGCCGCATTGACCACGATCCTGCAGGGCCAGTTCGACGAAATCGCGCGACTGGTGAACGAAGCGGCAGAGGCCGCCGAGGCGCGCATGCCGCAGGCCCGCGAACGGCTGCGGACGCAACTGGCCCGCGTGATGGAGAACGCCGAGGGCGTCGACGAGGCGCGGCTGGCGCAGGAACTGGCGCTGATCGCCGTCAAGGCCGACGTCACCGAGGAAATCGACCGCCTGCGCGCCCACGTCGACCGCGCCCGCGCCCTGCTGGCCGAGGATGGCGCGGTGGGCCGCAAGCTGGATTTCCTCTGCCAGGAATTCAACCGCGAGGCCAATACGCTGTGCTCCAAGAGCGGCGATCCGGCCTTGACCTCGACCGGGCTGGCGCTGAAGACGGTCATCGACCAGATGCGCGAGCAGGTCCAGAACGTGGAGTAAGCCCATGGCGTCGCGACGCGGCCTTCTGATCATCCTGTCCTCGCCCTCGGGCGCGGGGAAATCCACGCTGGCCCGGCGCCTGCGGTCCTGGGATCCCTCGATCAACTTCTCCGTCTCGGCCACCACCCGCAAGCCGCGCCCCGGCGAGGTGGACGGCGAAGATTACCACTTCATGTCCGAGAGCGCCTTCAAGAAGGCGGTCAGCCAGGGCGAGATGCTGGAACACGCCCATGTCTTCGGCAATTTCTACGGCTCGCCCAAGGGGCCGGTGCGCGATGCGATCATCGCCGGCAAGGACGTGCTTTTCGATATCGACTGGCAGGGCGCGCAGCAGATGACGAATTCGGAACTGGCACTGCACACGCTGTCGATCTTCCTGCTGCCGCCCTCCATCGCCGAGCTGAAACGGCGGCTGGAGGCGCGGGCGCAGGACGACGCCGAGGTGATCGACCGGCGCATGCAGAAAAGCTGGGACGAGATCAGCCACTGGGGCTCCTACGACTTCGTTCTGGTGAACGAGGATCTGGACCGCACCGAAGAGCGGCTGAAAAGCATCGTCACCGCCGCCCGGCTGCGGCGGACGCAACAGCCCGGGCTGCTGGATCACGTCCGCAGCCTTCAGGCGGAATTCGAGGAGGGGGACCAATGACCCTGTATGCTTTCGACGGCGTCTCGCCGCAGGTCGCCGCGAATGCCTGGGTGGCGCCCGGCAGCCATGTCATGGGACGCGTGGTGCTGGAGGCGGGCGCTTCGATCTGGTTCGGCGCGGTGCTGCGCGGTGACAACGAGGAAATCCGCGTCGGAGAAGGCACGAACCTTCAGGAAAACGTGGTCTGCCACACCGATATGGGCTTTCCGCTTGTCATCGGCGCGGGCTGCACCATCGGCCACAAGGCGATGCTGCACGGCTGCACCATCGGCGAGAACTCTCTGGTCGGCATGGGTGCGACGGTCCTGAACGGCGCCAAGATCGGCCGCAACTGCCTGATCGGTGCGGGCGCGCTGATCCCCGAGGGGCGCGAGATCCCCGATGGCTCGCTGGTCATGGGGATGCCGGGCAAGGTAGTGCGCACGCTGGACGAGGCCGCCATCGAGGGATTGCGCCGCTCGGCTGCGTCATACCGCGCGAAGGCGGCTCAGTTCGCCGAGAGCCTGACGGCCCTTTAGCCAGTCCCGATCCGACCGCCCGCATCCTGGGCGCCGGGCAGGCCATGGCTTCGCGCGTGGCAGATGCCGCGCCGGGGCGGCTCCTTGCGCGCGCTGCTGCGATCATGCTCCTGCCCTGCCCGGTTCAGCCAGCGCGCTTCTCGAAGGGCAGGACATTGCCGCCCCGTGTGATATGCGGTCTGCTCCGCCGGGCGCCCGAAAGATCATGCGCCAGATAGGGCGCGAAGCCCGCATTCACGCGGCGCGGATTCCGCGCCAGACGGCAATCGTGCTCTTCCCGGATATCGAAGGCGATCAGGTCGCCCGCGTCGAGGCATTCGCCCTCATGTGCAGTCTGGTTCGGTGCGGTGTAATAGGCCAGATTCCCGTGATCCTCGCACCAGATCACGGCCTTGCGGTCGCGGGCATCCGCCCAGAGAACGACGCCGATCATTTGGTCCGACATTTTTCACCCGTTCCAAAAGGTTGTTCGATCAAGGTGAATGAAATCCCGATCGCTGTGTATGACAAATTCCGCGTCGAGTTATTGATTTTTGTGTCTCTGATGCGCAAAAATGGTGCCAGTAAGCATCACCAGTGACGCCAATCAGAGACAATTTTGCCTCTACGCGGTCGAAGTTAATATATAGGCTGTGTAATCCGGTAACTCCACAACCAAAAAGAGTACATGTCATGCCGGTGAACGCCGCAGGTTCCCACAACAGCAGCCCCAGCCCGGCGGATCTTCGCGCGATGCTTGGTGCGAATTTGCGTCAGCTTTCCAGACGGGCCGCGTCGATCTCGGCCCTGTGTCGTGAACTCGGCATCAACCGGACACAATACAATCGCTACCTTTCGGGCGAGAGTTTTCCGCGCCCCGACGTGCTGCACCGCATCTGCACCTATTTCGGCGTCGACGCCCGCATCCTGCTGGAGCCGGTGGACGATGTGAGCGCCAGCGGCGACAGCGTGCTGCGCAATCCCTCTGTCGTCGACTTCATGGGCCCGGCCGCCGGTGACGTGCCCGAAAAGGAACTGCCCTCGGGGTTCTATCGCTTCTCACGGCGCAGCTTCTCGGACGAAACGCGCTACGTGCAGGGGCTGATCTACGTTTTTCGCAACAGGGGCCACACCTTCCTGAAGGGCTTCGAGGCGCGGGACGCCATGGCGCAGCAGGGCCTGCCCATCGCGCCCGCCACGCGAGAGTTCCGCGGCGCCGTGCTGGTGCAGGAAGAAGGTGTGGCGGCGCTGGTCAGCCGCAGGGGCGCGACCACGACCACCTTCAACTACCTCGCCCGTGTGCCGAGTTTCGAGAACAACTTCTGGGTCGGCTACGTCGCCCGCTCGGTGCGCGAGAACGTCGCCGGGCGCCGGGTCGAACGGCTGGTCTACGAGTATCTCGGGCGCGCCATGGCCGATGTCCTGCCGGTCGCCCGCAGCGCCGGGTTCTGCGCCGCATCGGATCTGCTGCCCTACCACCGCACGCTGCTGAAGGTCGGCGAACCCTTCGCCTGAGGCCTCAGGCGGTCACTCCGGCGGGTGCGGGTGCCGTGCCATAGGCCAGCATGTCGTAGACATGCCATGTCGCGTGGCCGAACAGCGGCAGCGTCAGGAACAGCCCCAGGAAACCCGGCAGCATCGACACCAGCGTCACCACAGCGATGAAGGCCCCCCAGCCCAGCATGGTGACGGCATGGGCCTGCACATATTGGAACGAGGTCACCATCGCGGTGACGAAATCCACCTCGCGGTCCAGAAGCAGCGGCAGGGAGAGCACCGTGATCATGTAGAGCAGCACGGAAAAGCCCGCGCCCACCGCCGTGCCGACCGCCAGCATCGTCAGGCCGTTGGCCGTCAGGTAGATCTCGAAGCTGCTGGAGACATTGGTCATCACCGACAGGCCGAAAAAAAGCGCAAAGATCATATGGGCAAGGAAGAACCAGAACAGGAAGACCACGATGATGATGGCGCTGATCGACGGCAGTTGCCGCTTCGACTGGCGCGCCACGACAGACAGGATCTGGCCCGGCTCCAGCGGGCGCCCCTGTTCCAGCCTGCGGCTGATGTCGTAGAAGCCCACGGCGGCAAAGGGCGCGAAAAGCGGAAAGCCGATAGCCGCAAAGACCAACCAGTAGCTTTGCCCCGTTGCCCAGGTCACCAGGGTCATCAGCCAGCCCGCCGCCACGTAGAAGCCCGCGAACAGAAGTGCGTAGCCCGGCGCCCGGATCAGATCGCGCCAGCCACGGCGCAGGGCTTCGCGCAGAAGCGCGGATGATACGGGTCCCAGATCGGGCACTCCGGGTTTGGGCGTATCGGGCATCGGGCCTCATCCCTGCACGAGTTTTCATCACGTGGGGCAGTAAAAGGCGGACAGGGTCATTGCGCAAGCCCGATGGTCAGCAGATGTTTGGCTGTCACACCTTCAGGCCCGAAAGAACGGGCCATGCCGCAGGGCAAGCCCCCATCCGGCGCGGTCCGCATGGCAGGCAGCCAGAATATCGATGTCAAGGCGCCGCTGGACGCCTTGCGGACGTGATTTCGCGTCCTGACGGCGGGGGAGCGGCTGGCCTTCTGCACGCGCGACCCGGAAGCCTGCGCAGGGGGAAGCGTTTTACCCGCCGTGCAGCTGACTGCTGTGCCCCGTGCCGGTGGTGGTTTCCGACGCACGGAGGCCGCAGGCGCGGGGCAAATTCCATGGATGGAATTTTCAAATCCTTTCCAAAGGATTTCCCCGCCCTGGCGCTGTCAGTCCTCGCTACGGGCGTCGGCCCGGCTCTTGCCGGAGACCTGAAGCGCCAGTGTCGCTTCCATGAAGGGATCGAGGTTGCCGTCGAGCGTGCCCTGGGTGTCCGCCGTCTCGTAGCTTGTCCTCAGGTCCTTCACCATCTGGTAGGGTTGCAGAACGTAAGACCGGATCTGGTTGCCCCAGCCCGCGTCGCCCTTGGCCTCGTGCAGGGCGTTCACCTCAGCGTTGCGGCGCTCCAGTTCCAGCTGGTACAGCCGCGATTTCAGCGCCTTCATAGCGATGTCGCGGTTCTGGTGCTGCGACTTCTCGGAACTCGTCACAACGATGCCGGTGGGATGGTGGGTGATCCGCACCGCCGAGTCGGTGGTGTTGACGTGCTGTCCGCCCGCGCCGGACGACCGGAAGGTGTCAATGCGGATGTCGGCGGGATTCACCTCGATCTCGATATTGTCGTCGATCACCGGGTAGGCGCCCACGGCGGCGAAAGAGGTCTCACGCGTACCCTTGCCGAAGGGCGAGATCCGCACCAGCCGGTGCGTGCCCGATTCCGACTTCAGCCAGCCATAGGCGTTCGGCCCCTTGATCTGATAGGTCGCGGACTTGATGCCCGCCTCGGCGCCCGCCTGTTCTTCCTGAAGATCCACCTCGAAGCCGCGCTTCTCGGCCCAGCGGACATACATGCGCGCCAGCATCTGCGCCCAGTCGCAGGCCTCGGTGCCGCCTGCGCCGGCCTTGATTTCCAGAAAGGCGTCGTTGCCGTCGCTTTCGCCGTCCAGCAGCGCCTCGAGTTCCTTCTTGGCGGCGACCTCGACCAGCGCCTTCAGCGCCGCCTCGGCCTCGGAAACGACTTCGTCGTCCTCTTCCATCTCGCCCAGTTCGATCAACTCGACTTGGTCCTCGAGCTCTTGCTTGAGGTTGCTGTAGGTCTCCATCGCCGAAACCAGCGCCTGCCGGTCTTTCGTCAGCTTCTGCGCATTGGCGGGATCGTCCCAGAGGTTGGGGTCCTCCATCCGCGCGTCGAATTCCTCCAGCCGGTGCTGCGCCGTCTCCCAGCCCAGCCGCTGCTTGAGCAGGTCCAGCGATTTCTGGATCTTCTCGACATTGTTCTGGGCTTCGGCGCGCATGGGAGGGTTCCTGTTCAGACGTCCTGAGTGCCGCGTGATACCAAGGCGCCAGCGGACGGGCAAGCGCAGAGGCGTACTGAGGAGCAGCCGTGGATCGGGCAAGGGGGCGGGTTGCCATGTGCCGGGGTCGGATGGGGTGCGCGAAACATCGGCCTGTCCGGTGCGGGCCGCCCTGCCCCGGCGCTTGGCGCAAGCGGCGGCGACGGCGTTCACTGACCCTCGCCCCCAGTACAGACCGCCTTCGTCTCAGGCCAGCGTCCTGCCCCGTCGCACCCGACCCGCCCCGGGCCCAAGCCCGGGGGCGGCCCCACCTGCCTCAGTACAGACCGCCGGAGGACAGCGTGCCGAAGCCCGCCTTGGGCCCCACGATGGCCTTCTCGCCGGTCGAGGTGGTGACCTCGCGCGCCGCGCTGCCGCCCTCGGGGCGGATCAGGTCGAAGCTGCCGGAGATCGCGAAACCGCCGTCGAACTGGATGCCGAAGACCGGCTCTTCGCCGAAGCGGAAGCATTCGGACACCACGTTCGGTCCGGAGGCGCTGTCCGACAGCCGTGCACCGGAAAAGCGGTCGATCTTGATGAACTCGCATTCCGCTGGCACCTTGAAGGCCCCGCCGCCGTATTCCGCGACAGCTTTCTGCATGAAGCGCTGAAACACCGGCCCGCAGAAACGCCCGCCCGAGGCCCCGCGGCCCAGCGGCCGGGGCGTGTCGTAGCCGATGTAGCAGCCGGCGACGATGTTCGAGGTGAAGCCCAAGAACCACACGTCCTTCGAATCGTTGGTGGTGCCGGTCTTGCCCGCCGTGGGCACCGACAGGTTGACCGCACTGCGCGCGGTGCCGCGTTCCACCACGCCCTGCATCATCGAGGTCAGCTGATAGGCGGTCACCGCGTTCATGATGCGCTCACGCTCGTTCACGATGCGCGGGCTGCGGCCCGGGGCGATGTTGGGATCGTCACAGTCGACGCAGACCCGCCGGTTTCCCTCGGCGGCGTCGTGGCTGTAGACCGTGGCACCATAGCGGTCCTGCACCCGGTCCACCAGAGTCGGCTCGACCCGCTCGCCGCCATTGGCGAACATGGCATAGGCGGCGACCATCTTGAACAGCGTCGTCTCGTCGGCGCCAAGCGCATTGGCAAGGTTGCGGCCCATGTTCTCGTAGACGCCGAACTTCTCGGCATAGCGGCCGACGGTGTCGATTCCGACCTCCTGGGCCAGACGAATGGTCATCAGGTTCCGCGACTGCTCGATGCCGGTGCGCAGCGGCGTCGGCCCGTAAAAGCGGTGCGAGGCGTTCTTGGGCCGCCAGACACCCTGCGGCGTGTTGATCTCGATGGGGGCGTCGACGATGATCGTGGCCGGGGTATAGCCCGAGTCCAGCGCCGATGCATAGACGAAGGGCTTGAAGCTGGACCCGGGCTGGCGCATCGCCTGCGTGGCGCGGTTGAAGACCGAGTGCTGGTAGCTGAAGCCGCCCTGCATGGCGATGACGCGGCCGGTATGGACGTCCATCGCCATGAAGCCGCCCTGCACGCCGGGCACCTGCCGCAGCGACCAGCGGACAAAACCGCCGCTGCCGTCTTCGGTGATCTGGCGCACATGGATCACGTCGCCCGCCTCGAAATTGTCGAACAGGCTGCCCGAGAACCAGTTGGTGTCCGACCGCGGCAGTTCCATCCCGCGCGGATCGTCCAGCGGCACGTCCTCGATGCCCAGCAGCAGGGAATTCTCGCGCACCTCGCGCACCACGGCCACATGCCAGGGATGCGGCAGGACGATGTCGCGCGCCACGCGCACATCCGCCAGCGCGGCGCGCCACGCGGCCTCTTCGCCCAGGGTCTCGACCGGGATGGTCTTGCCGGTGCCGCGCCAGCGGCCCAGCCCGCGGTCGTAATCCTCCAGCGCGATGCGCAGCGACCGCGCCGCCTCTTCCTGCATGTCCGGGTCCAGCGTCGCCCGGACGGAATAGCCGCCCGAGAAGAACTGGTCCTCGCCGAAGTCGCGGCTCAGCTGGCGGCGGATCTCGTCGGTGAAATAGTCGCGCGGCGGCAGCGAGCGCTGGTAGGGCTCGTAATCGCCGTTCTGCACCGTGGCCAGCGGCAGCGCGCGCTCGGCCTGATAGGTGGCCTCGTCGATGTAGCCGTTCTCGTACATCTCGCGAAGGACAAAGTTGCGCCGGTCGGTCACCCGCTCCTTGTTGCGCACCGGGTGAAAGGACGAGGGCGCCTTGGGCAGGGCGGCAAGGAAGGCCGCCTCGTGCGGGGCAAGCTGGCCCAGAGACTTGTTAAAATAGACCTGCGCGGCGGCGGTCACGCCATAGGCGTTCTGCCCGAGGAAGATCTCGTTCAGATACAGCTCGAGGATCTTCTCCTTCGACAGCGCCTCTTCGACGCGGGAGGCCAGGATGATCTCCTTGATCTTGCGCTCGGCCCGGCGGTCGCCGGACAGCAGGAAGTTCTTCATCACCTGCTGGGTGATCGTCGAGGCGCCGCGCACATCGCGCCCGCGCGACTGCACCGCCTGCACGCCGGCGGCGACGATCCCGCGAATGTCATAGCCCTGGTGGCTGTAGAAGTTCTTGTCCTCGGCCGAGATGAAGGCGTGCTTGACCATGTCGGGGATCTGCGCCGCGGGGGTGAACAGCCGCCGCTCCTGCGCGAATTCATCGATCACCCGTCCTTCGCCGTTGAAGATCCGGCTGATCGTCGGCGGCGTGTATTGCGCAAGATGTTCGTGGCTGGGCAGGTCGCGCCCGTACATCCAGAACACCGCGCCGACGGTCAGCGCCACCATCATGGCGCCCATGGTTACGACCGCGAAGATCGCCCCGAAAAAGGAAAAGATGAATCGCGTCACGCGTGAACCCCCGGAAATCCCGTTGCCGCCTGCATATATCCCGCCCCGCCCGACGTCAAAACACGATCACGCAAGAGACCGCCGACGCCCGCTGCACGCCCCGCGATGCAGGCAACCCGGGTCCGATCCGGGTACCGTCGCAGTTGCTTCTTCTTTGCCAAAATACCTCCGGGGGAGCGCAGCGGGGGCAGAGCCCCCTCCCCGCCCGGCCCCGGGAAACGGCGCTTCGGCACGCGCCCGGCCCCGGGACGCGACCGGCTCACGACGCGCATCGCCGCTACTGCCGCCGCAGCCGCGCCAGCGCCGCGTCTTCCAGTTCCCAGGCGGCGATGCCGTCACGAATACCCGCAGCCATGCCCGCGCGCCATGCCGGGTCCTGCAGGTTCTTCAGGTCGCGCGCCGTCGACAGGAACCCCAGCTCGATCAGCACCGAGGGGATGTCGGCGCTTTTCAGCACCGAAAAACCCGCCTGACGCATCGGGTCCTTGTGGACATGCCCCAGCGCATTGCGGATGCCATCCACCAGGTGCTCCGCAAGGGCCTGCGAGCGGGGGGTATTGTCGACCCGCGCCAGATCCAGAAGCACCTGTGCCACCCGGTCGTCAGAGCCCGACAGGTCCAGACCGCTCAACAGGTCGTCGCGGTTGTGGCGCTCCGCCAGGGCGGCGGAGGCCGCGTCCGAGGCCTCTTCGGCAAGGGTATAGACCGCCGCGCCATGGGCCATGCCCTCGGCCAGCGCATCGGCGTGCAGCGATATGAACAGGTCGGCGCCCGCGTCATGGGCTTTGGCCACCCGGGCCTCCAGCGATACAAAGACATCCTCGGTCCGGGTCAGTGCCACCCGGTAGTTCCCGGCCCGCAGAAGCACCTCGCGCAGTTCGTGCGCGAAGGTCAGCATCAGGTCGGCCTCGTTGACGCCGTCGCGCTCTGCGCCGGGGTCGATGCCGCCATGTCCCGGGTCCAGCACGATGACAACCGGGTCGCCGGGCTGCCGGGGCGCGGGTCGGCGCGCGGTCGGGCTGCGCCCCTCCCAGGCCGGGTCCGCGGTCGCCCCGGCGGCCTCGGCAAAGGCCGCTTCGCTGGTCGGAGACAGCGCCAGACGCAGTTCCGCCCGCCCGCTGTCCCGGTCGACCTGCATCGAGGCGCTGCTGATCGCCAGCGGTTCCGCAAGATCCACCACCATCCGCGACCAGCCCGACTGGAAGGGCCCCGTGCGCAGCGCCTTGACGCTGTCGCTTTGGGTCATCTCTTCCGGGTCCGCGCCGGTCCAGTCGACCTCGCGGAAATCCAGCACCAGACGCCGCGGTTCGTCGAGGGTGAACAGCCGCCAGGGCACGCCCTGGCTGAGCTCCAGGTCGATGGCAACGCCGCCGCTGATGTCGCTGACCTGCCCGGCCTCGAACCGGGCGAGGCCTGACACGGGCTGCGCCACGGCCTGCGCGGCCCAGAGGCCAAGCGCCAAGAGGTAAAGGAATGCTCTGCTCATCCGCCCCGGTTCCCGGTGATTTGGCGCCGACGATACCACCCCGCACGGGCCGATGCACGCATCAACCAGGGCACCGGGTCAGGCCTTGCCCGGGCCGCGCCGGGCCATGAAATCCGTAAGCCGCGCCAGCCCCTCTTCGATTTCCGCCGTGCCCTGCGCGTAGGAAAACCGCAGCGTCCGGGCGCCGCGTTCGGGGTCGAAGTCCAGCCCCGGCGTCACCGCCACCCCGGCCTCGTTCAGGATCTCGCTGGCCAGCGCGCGGCTGTCGTCGGTCAGTTCGCTGACATCGGCATAGACGTAAAAGGCGCCGTCGGGCGGCGCGATCCGGTCGAAGCCCGCGGCGGGCAGGCCATCGATCATGCGCTTGCGGTTGGCGGCATAGACGGCGCGGTTGGCCTCGAGCTCTTCGATGGAGTCGAGCGCGCCGAGCGCCGCGACCTGACTGACATGGGGCGCGCAGATGAACATGTTCTGCGCCAGCCGCTCGACATGGCGCACCCGGTCCTCGGGCACCACCATCCAGCCGATGCGCCAGCCGGTCATCGAGAAGTATTTCGAGAACGAGTTGATCACGCAGACCTCGTCAGAGATTTCCAGCGCCGAGACGGCTTTGCGCTCGTATTCGATGCCGTGGTAGATCTCGTCCGAGAAGAAGCAGGCGCCGCGCCCCTGCGCGTCGGCGATCAGCGCGGCCAGCGCATCGCGATCCAGCATGGTGCCGGTGGGATTGCCCGGAGAGGCCACCAGAAGCCCCTGATAGTCCACCCCGGCAAGATCGCCCGGCACCAGTTGCAGGCGGTTCTCGTCGGCGGCGGGGATTTCCACCGCCTCGATGTCCAGCGCCCGCAGGATCTGCCGGTAGGACGGGTAACCCGGCGTGCCAAGCGCCATGCGGTCGCCCGCGTCCAGAAAGGCCGTGAAGGCCAGCAGGAAGGCCCCGCTGGAGCCATTGGTGACCACCACCCGCCCGGGATCGAGGTCCACGCCGTACCAGTCGCCGTAAAGCGCCGCGATCCTCTGCCGCAGGGCCGGAAGCCCCAGCGAGACCGTGTAGCCAAGCGCGCCCTGCGCCATGGCCTCTGCCACGCGGGCGCGGGCGCCTTCGGGTGCGGGGGTGCCCGGCTGGCCGACCTCCATGTGGACGATGGACCGCCCCGCCTCTTCGAGGCGGCGGGCCTCTTCCATGACATCCATCACGATGAAGGGATCGACCGAACCGCGTCTTGAATTCCGCATGCCTGCCTCTCTACTGTGCGCCGGAATACCGTCCGCCTATCCGCGACAGGAGCCCCGCGTCAATGTCTCTCCTTCGGCTGTTGCCCCTCGTGGTGCTGCTTGTGCTGTCCACCCTGCCCGCGCGCGCCGCCACGGTTCTTCTGCGCGATGCCGACATGGAACGGGCGCTTCAGCAGATTGCCGCGCCGATCCTCTCGGCGGCGGGGCTGGGGTCGTCGGGCGTGAAGATCATGGTGATCGACAACGGCAGCCTGAACGCCTTCGTGACCGACCCCCGGCACATCTTCCTGCATTCGGGCCTGATCATGCGGCTGCGCAGCGCCCGCGAGCTTCAGGCGGTGATCGCCCACGAGGCGGCGCATATCGCCAATGGCCATATCACCCGGCGCATGTCGAACGTCCGCAACGCCAGTACCGCCGCGGGCCTCGGCATGCTGCTGTCGGTGGCCGCCGCCGCCGCCGGATCGACCGATGCGGCCGCCGGGATCGCCATCGGCTCGAACAGCGCCGCCATGCGGCGGCTGTTCAGCCACACCCGGGCCGAGGAAGCCGCCGCCGATGCGGCCTCGGTACGCTACATGCTGCGGGCCGGGGCCGATCCCGTCGGCGCGAAGGAGGTGCTGGACCTCTTTCGCGGGCAGGAGGCGCTGAGCCTCGGGCGGCAGGACCCCTACATGCGAACCCACCCGCTGACCCGCGACCGGCTGCGCGCCGTCGAGGGGATGATCGCGGGCCACACCGGCATCCCCGGGGACGCCACGGCGAACTACTGGTTCCAGCGCGCCAGCGGCAAGCTATCGGCCTTCAAACGGGCGCCGGACTGGACGCTGCGGCGGCTCGACGCCTCGGGCAGCCGCGACATCGCGCTGATGCGCGAGGCCATCGCCTGGCACCGGCAGTCGAACCTGTCCAAGGCGCTGCGGGCCATCGACGGGGCGCTGGCGATCCGCCCGGGCGATGCCTATTTCCTGGACCTCAAGGGCCAGATCCTGCTGGAATCGCGGCAGTTCGGCGCCGCCGTGCAGGTCTATCAGGCCGCCGCCGCACGCGCCCCGCGCGAACCGCTGATCCTCGGCGGGCTGGGCCGCGCCCATCTTGCCGCCGGCAACCCCAAGGGCGCCCTGCAGGCGCTGGAGCAGGCCCGCGCGCGCGACTTTCGCGACGCCCGCATCCTGCGCGACCTCGCGGTCGCCTATGCGCAGACCGGCCAACTGGCCATGGCCTCTGTCGTGACGGCAGAGCGCTACGCGCTGATGGGCCGCATGGAAGATGCCGAACTGCACGCCAAGCGCGCGCTTGGCGCCCTGCCGCGCGGCTCGTCTGCATGGCAGCGCGCCGACGATGTGCTGCTCGCCGCCAAACGCGCGAAATGAACCGCCGCCCGGCCATTTCGATCGCGCCGTCAACCCTGTAGACTGACCTTCAACCATTCGGAGTCCCCCATGTTCACACGCCCTTCCCTGACCGCCACCGCCACGGCGCTGAGCCTTCTCGCCGCGCCCGCCTTCGCGCAGGACAGCTTTGACTTCGACGCCATGACCGAAGACCAGCGCGCCGCCTTCGGCGCCCAGGTACGCGCCTACCTGATGGAGAACCCGCAGGTGATCATGGATGCGGTCGCCGCGCTGGAACAACAGCAGGCCGCGCAGCAGGCCGCCGCGGACGACTCGCTGGTCTCGGACAATCTCGACCGGCTGCTGAATGACGGCTATTCCTGGGTGGGCGGCAACCCCGAGGGCGACGTGACGGTGGTCGAATTCATGGACTACCGCTGCGGCTACTGCCGCAAGGCCCAGCCCGAGGTCGACGAGCTGATCGCGGCAGACGGAAACATCCGCCTGATCGTGAAGGAATTCCCGATCCTCGGAGAGGCCTCGGTGCTCTCGTCCAAATTCGCCATCGCCACGCAGATCGTGGCCGGCGACGAGGCCTACAAAGCAGTGCACGACGCGCTGATCGCACTGGAAGGCGCGCCGGGAGAGCCCCAGCTGAGCCGCATGGCGACAACGCTCGGGCTGGATTTCGACGCCATCGCCGCCGAGATGGACAGCGACGAGGTCCAGCGCCGCATCGCCGAAACCCGCGAACTGGCAATCGACATGCAGATCAACGGCACGCCGAGCTTCGTCTTCGGTGACCAGATGGTGCGGGGCTACGTGCCGCTTCAGGGCATGGAACAGATCGTGGCACAGCTGCGCGCGGAATGATCCTGCGCCTTGCACTCATGCTGGCGGCCCTCGCGGGGGCCGCCTCGGCGCAGGACAGCCTGCGCGAGCGCATCGACGCCCTGCGCGCCGCCGAGGCGCCAGTGGTGACCGGCGACCTCTACGCCGAGGACCGCGAGCGCGACCTCGACCGGATCGCGGCGCACGCGGGTGTGTTGTTTCCGCAGGCGGAGCGGATCGCGCTTTTCGTCGGTCCCGGATGTGCGGACTGCGCCACGGCCCGGACAGAGCTGCAAGCCCTGGGTCATCCGGTTGCCCTGCACGACACCGGCGCCCCGGCCTCTGCGGCACTGCACGAGGCCCTGGCCCTGGAGGATCTGCCCGCCTACGTCATGTCGGACCGGCTGATCCGGGGCCACATGCCCGCCTTCGTGCTGGAGCGCTACCTGTCCGAGTGAGGCAAAGCCGCCTGGAAGCGGCTTTCAACGCTCTTCGAAGAGCGTTTCGAAAGGCCCTTCGAAGGGCCTTGCCGCCCTACTCCGCCGCCTGCGCGGCCTCGCGGGCGTCGATCTCGGCGGCCTTCTTCTCGACCTCTTCGACGATATGCTCGATCATCTGGTCGTTGGTCATCTTGTGGCTGGCCTTGCCCGCCAGATAGACCATGCCCGCCCCATTGCCGCCACCGGTGAAGCCCACGTCGGTCATCAGCGCCTCGCCGGGGCCATTCACCACGCAGCCGATGATCGACAGCGACATCGGCGTCTTGATATGTTCCAGCCGCTGTTCCAGCGCCTCGACGGTCTTGATGACATCGAACCCCTGCCGCGCGCAGCTGGGGCAAGAGATGATATTCACCCCGCGATGGCGCAGGCCGAGCGATTTCAGGATCTCGTAGCCGACCTTCACCTCTTCGACCGGATCGGCCGACAGCGAGACGCGGATCGTGTCGCCGATGCCCATCCACAGCAGGTTGCCGAGGCCGATGGCGCTTTTGATCGTGCCGGACATCAGGCCGCCCGCCTCGGTGATCCCGAGGTGAATGGGCTTGTCCGTCGCCTCCGCGATGCCCTGATAGGCGGCGGCGGCCAGGAAGACGTCCGAGGCCTTCACCGAGATCTTGAACTCGTGGAAGTCGTTGTCCTCGAGGATCTTGATGTGATCCATGCCGCTTTCGACCATGGCATCGGGGCACGGCTCGCCGTATTTCTCCAGCAGGTGTTTTTCCAGCGACCCGGCATTGACGCCGATGCGCATGGAACAGCCGTGATCACGCGCCGCCTTGATGACCTCGCGCACCCGCTCCTGGCTGCCGATATTGCCCGGGTTGATGCGCAGGCAGGCGGCGCCGGCCTCGGCGGCCTCGATCCCGCGCTTGTAGTGGAAATGGATGTCCGCGACGATCGGCACCGGGCTTTCCCGCACGATCTCTTTCAGCGCCCTGGACGAATCCTGATCGGGCACCGAGATCCGCACGATGTCGGCCCCGGCCTCTGCCGCCGCCTGAACCTGCGCGATGGTGCCCGCAATGTCGGTGGTGACGGTGTTCGTCATGGTCTGCACAGAGATCGGCGCGTCGCCGCCCACCGGGACAGAGCCCACCATGATCTGGCGCGACTTCCGGCGGTAGATATTGCGCCAGGGGCGGACGGGATTGAGGCTCATGGGAGGTCGTCCTCTCGGTCGGAATGGGCTGCGCCCGTTGCGGCATAGGTAGCGGCCCCGCCCATGCGCTTCAAGCGCGGCGCGGGGTCACGGGGTTGCTGTCACGAAGGTGTCACGCGCCAGATGTGTCGGGCTTGCCCCGAACACAGGGCCCCGCGTATCAGCGCGGCGGCAGTTGCGACTGCAGGTTCAGTTCCGCCACGACCCTGGCCAGCGTCTGGTTCTGGGTCAGGTCGGCGACCTGAAGACGCTGGGTGATGTCCGAGGAGGCAAGTTGCAGGTTGCGCCCGAACTGGCCGCTTTCGCCGTAAGGCCCGTAGGTCTGGCCGTTCATCGCGAAATACACGCCGCCCGCGTTGCCCGAGAAGATCTTGGGCGCTTCGGCGGTTTGCGGCACCTTGTAGGTATCGCCGGGCTGCATTTCGGCGGCGAAGATCTTCTGCCCCGACGGCAGCGAGACCTCGACCCAAGTGGCGGCGGTGGCGACGACGGTGATGCCCGGCGCCGGCGTAGCGGTGACCTGGGGGACCTGAGGCAGCCGTTCGGGCTGCGCATCGGCCACCTGCGCGGGGACGTCGGGAGGACGCGCGTCGGCCTGCTGCACCGGGGCATCCGGCAGCGGCGCGGCTGCGCCCTGCCGACCCGGGATACCCATGACCTGCGGCAGCGGGTTAACAGGGCGCTGCGCCGCCGCGATGGCCGTGCTCGGCGACGGCTCGGGCTGGGTGACGGGGACCACCGGTTCCGCGGGCGCGTATTGCGCGAAATGCTGCGGGCGCAGCGCGGGCGACGGTTCCGACGGGGCCTTGATCCGCAGCACCGGCTGGACGGCGGCGACCTGCACCGACGCAGCCGCCGGGGCCTGAAGGTCCAGGGCGACGAGCGCCGACATCAGGTCGTCATCGGCGCCGGGCTTGGCGGGCCGGAAGCGCTGCGTCAGGTCGGCGGCGGCCAGCGAGATGCCCGAGGTCACGGCGCCGCGATTGCCCGAGGGGCCGTAGGTGGTGCCGTTCACGGTGAAATAGACGGCCCCGGATTCCCCCACCTGGATCTGCGGCGCGCGGGCGTCGCGCGGCACGGCAAAGCTGTCGCCCGCGTTCATGACGCGGGAATACAGAACCCGACCGCCTTCGTCCTTGATCTGTACCCAGGCCGGACGCGCGGCCACGACCATGACACCCTGCCCGCCTGCCCCGGCCCTCGGCGCGCCCCCTGCCACCAGCGACTCGGCCAGAGCGGCGGCGGCGACGGTGCTGTCCTGAATCCGCGGAAGACCGGCGGCAGAGCCGCCGAAGACGCCCACGCCTTCGGGATCCAGCGTCGAGATCGGTGCGTCGCGGGCCACCAGAACCGGCACGTCCAGCGCCTGCGGGCGGTAGAGCCTGTCGAAGGCCTCTGTCGTGGGCGGCGTGAAGACACCGGCCATGGAGTTTTCGGTCGTGCGCGCGGCGGAGGGCGAAATCGCCGCATCCAGCGGGTCCAGCTCGCTCAGGACCACGGGGGTCTGGTCCACCGGGGCCAGCTGCACACGCTGGACCTCTTGCAACACCGCGTAGCCGCCGTAGCCGATCCCGGCGATCAGCCCGATCAGCACCAGCGAAGAGCCGATGGCGCGCGGTTCGATGTTCGCGAGAAACCCGTCGGAGGCCGGAGCGAAGGGCATAAGCGGCTCGCTCAGCGGATTGCGGGGCCGGGCACGCGGTTCGTCAACGGCAGCCGCCTTGCGGATGGTCGAGGCCTTCTGCGACATGCCATGCGCGACGGAAAAGCCGCTTTCCGCGCAGAAATGCGCAAAGGCTTCGTCCGGGTCCATGCCCAGATAGCGCGCGTAAGACCGGACGTAACCGGCGATGAAACCGGGCGTATCGAAGACAGAGGGGTCGCAATTCTCGATGGCGGCGATGTAGCTGGCTTTGATCCGCAGCTCTCGCTGGACGTCGAGCAGCGATTTGCCCAGCGTCGCGCGCTCGCCGCGCATGACATCCCCCAGACGCATGGCGTAGTCGTCAAAGCCTTGCTGTGACGCGTCTTCCGGATCGGTGCGTTTTTGGGTCATGCGCCCAATCATGCGAGACTGCCCCATCTTCCCCAACTTCCGTGACTGCCCGTTTCTTGTCCACGGACAGCGACTCGCGTAGCCCGCTTATTACGATAAGCTTACCACACCGCAAGGATCATGACAGGTTTTACAGGGGTCAGCCCGCCATTTCGGCACGATTCAGCGCACAATGGCTCCAGAGTTCATCCATCGCGTGAACCAGGTGATCCATCTCTTTCGGCCCGTGCACGGGGGACGGGGTGAAGCGCAGACGCTCCGTGCCGCGCGGCACGGTGGGGAAATTGATCGGCTGCACGTAGATGCCATAGCCGTCCAGCATCATGTCCGACATCAGCTTTGTGTGCTTGGGATCGCCCACGATCACCGGCACGATATGGCTGCCGTGATCGACGATCGGCAGGCCCATGGCCTTCAGCCGGGTCTTGAGGATCTTGGCCTGGGTCTGGTGTTCCTCGCGCAGCTTCGCACCGCCCGAGGTCTTGAGGAAGGCGACAGAGGCCTGCGCACCGGCGGCCAGCGCCGGGGCCAGCGAGGTCGAGAAGATGAAGCCCGGCGCATAAGACCGCACGGCATCACACATTTTCTCGGATGCAGCGATATAGCCGCCCATCACGCCATAGGCCTTGGCCAGCGTGCCGTTGATGATGTCCAGCCGGTGCATCAGGCGGTCGCGCTCGGCCACGCCGGCGCCGCGCGGGCCGTACATGCCCACCGCGTGGACCTCGTCGATGTAGGTCAGCGCGCCGAATTCGTCGGCAAGGTCGCAGATCGCTTCGATCGGGCCGAAGTCGCCGTCCATCGAGTAGATCGACTCGAAGGCGATCAGCTTGGGCGCCTCGGGGTCATCGGCTTCCAGCTTGGCCCGCAGATCGGCGAGATCGTTGTGCTTGAAGATCCGCTTGGCACCGCCGTTGCGCTTGATCCCCTCGATCATCGAGGCGTGATTCAGCTCATCCGAATAGATGATCAGGCCGGGAAACAGCTTCGGCAGGGTCGAGAGCGTGGCATCGTTGGCGATATAGGCCGAGGTGAACAGCAGCGCCGATTCCTTGCCGTGCAGGTCGGCAAGCTCTGCCTCAAGCGCCTTGTGATAAACCGTGGTGCCCGAGATGTTGCGCGTCCCGCCCGATCCCGCGCCGGTGGCGTCGATGGCCTCGTGCATGGCCGCCAGCACCACGGGGTGCTGCCCCATGCCAAGGTAGTCGTTGCCGCACCAGACAGTGATCGGCTGCTCTGACCCGTCGGGCTTGCGGCGCACGGCGTGCGGAAACTGACCCTTGGTCCGCTCGATGTCGATGAAGGTCCGGTAGCGGCCTTCTTCGTGCAGGCGGTTCAGGGCCTCGTCCAGCTTCGCCGTATAGTCCATCGCGCGCGTCCTTCCAGTTCTTCGGGCCCCTGCGCTGCAATGGCCCTTTGCCTGCGGGTGGTTTATCCGCATTCAGGTTCGTGAATAACTAAAGCCAAGGCTTTTGTCTGTCCACCTCTTTGCCCCCGGACCTTCCGTCGCAGCCTTGATCCAGGTCAAGTGTTTAGAACCGTTCTTACGACCAATGGCGCGGGGCCGCACGAAAAGGCGCATATCGGAAACAGGATTGCCGCGCCACCCGGCAGCCGCGATTCGAAAGACCACGCCTCTCGACAGGGGCAGCGCCGCCCGGCGCCGTGCCACAGGCGGGACCACCGGCCTGTCACGCCATGGGGCGCGGGCCGCCCGGCGGGGCTCGCTGCTGCGCACCGGCTGCGCCGGTCCGTCAACAGACCGTCCACTGGACAGCAGGCGCCGCCCTGCTAGGGTCCGGTCAAACCAAAACGCCGGAGCAGATGATGACCCTCGACGCCACCCTTTCGCGTATCGACGCCGACATGCCCGCCGCGCTGGACCGGCTGATGGCCCTGTTGCGCATTCCCTCTATCTCGACCGATCCGGCCTACAAGCCGGAATGCGACCGCGCCGCCGACTGGCTGGTGGCCGACCTTGCCTCTTTCGGGATCGCCGCCGAGAAGCGCCCGACCCCCGGCCACCCGATGGTCGTGGGCCACGTGCCCGGGGACGGCCCGCATGTGCTGTTCTACGGCCATTACGACGTGCAGCCGGTGGACCCGCTGACACTGTGGGACCGCGATCCCTTCGACCCCGCCATCGAGGAAACGCCCAGGGGCCGGGTGATCCGCGGACGCGGCGCCAGCGACGACAAGGGCCAGCTGATGACCTTCGTCGAGGCCTGCCGCGCCTGGAAAGAGGTCAACGGCACCCTGCCCTGTCACATCACCTTCTTCTTCGAGGGCGAGGAAGAAAGCGGATCGCCCTCGCTGATCCCCTTCCTCAAGGAGAACGCGGACGAGCTGAAGGCCGACCTCGCGCTGATCTGCGACACCGGCCTTTTTGAGTCCCGCGTGCCGGCGATCATGACGCAACTGCGCGGGCTTCTGGGCGAAGAGATCACCCTGACCGGCCCCGACAAGGACCTGCACTCGGGCATGTACGGCGGTGCCGCGATCAACCCGATCCGGGTGCTGGCGAAAATCCTAGCCAACCTGCATGACGTGGCGGGCCGCATCCAGGTGCCCGGTTTCTATGACGGCGTGCCCGACCTGCCCGAGGACATCGCGCAGCAGTGGCAGGCGCTGAATTTCGACCATGGCGCCTTCCTTGGCGGCGTTGGCCTGTCGCAACCGGCGGGCGAGACCGACAAGACGCCGCTGGAAATGATCTGGTCGCGGCCCACCGCAGAGGTCAACGGCATCATCGGCGGTTATACCGGCGACGGTTTCAAGACGGTGCTGCCCTCCAAGGCCTCGGCCAAGGTGTCCTTCCGGCTGGTCGGCCAGCAGGACCCGCATACCATCCGCGAGAGCTTTCGCGCCTGGGTGCAGGCGCAGCTGCCCAAGGATGTGACGGCAGAGTTCCACGGCCACGGCGCCTCTCCCGCCGGGCAGATGTCGACCGAGCACCCGGCCTTCGAACAGGCGCGCGCGGTGCTGGGCGCCGAGTGGGGCCACGACGCCGCCTTCACCGGCTGCGGCGGGTCGATCCCGGTGGCGGGCTACTTCAAGACCATCCTGGACATGGACACCATGCTGGTCGGCTGGGCCAAGGACGACGACCAGATCCACTCTCCGAACGAGAAATACGACGTCGAGAGCTTTCAGAAAGGCATCCGAAGCTGGGCGCGCGTGCTGGACGCGATCACCTGACGGCGGGCGGGCCGGGTCGGGTGATCACCCCGATCCGGCCCGCGGCTTACGCAGCGGCACGCGCAAAAGGTTAAAACTTTGCGTATTGCGGCGGTGCATTAAGGCGGTTTCGCCCAGATCCACCCCGAATTTGCCTGAATCGCCCCCTAGACCAAGGGCATGGCACGGACCCTGACGAAACAGACCCGCTCGGATTTCATGCTGCGCGTGCGCCGCGTGGACCCGAAATTCCATACCCACGGCGAGGCGGCCTATGCGAAGGACCGCACGCCACGCCGCCGCACCCTCTCGACGCTGCTGGGCTTCGGCTGGATCTACACGGTCACCGCGATCGCCAATGGCCGCGACCACATCGCCGGATCGCTGCGAGAGGGCAGCCTGCCCACAGAGTATCACCCGTGGATCTTCGCCGGGCTGACCGTGCTTCTGGCCGCTTCGGCAGCGATGATCCTGCTGCATATCGCGCTCTGGCTGTTCCATGGTGGCAACAAGAAGCGAAACTCGGGCGGCATCCTGCTTGGGGCGCTTGGCGCCTTGATGCTGTTCTACACGCCAGCCAGCCTCTGGACCCAGGGCTTTGACATGCTGGACGGGCATTCCCGGACCGTCCTGTCGCAGGCCGGGGCCGCGCTGGAAGACACCCTCCCCGGCATCCGGATCGAGACGGTGTCCTTCGTCGCCTCTTCCGGCCGCTAGACCAACCCGGTGAACCGTTCGGGCAGACGGTATTGTTCGGCGTAATCGGGCCGCTTGAAGGCCCAGTAGCCGGTCTCTCCGCGCGGCGCCCAGGATCGGTGCATCCGCCTGCGCACCCAGCCAAGGTCAAAATCCTCGCGGACCTCCTGCGCGTGGAACCCGTCGAACACCGCCCGGTCCTCGCCCCGCGCCTCGGTAAACCAGTGCCGCCCGATCGCCGCCTCCTGCACGCTGGCCCCCACCTCTTCGGTGACGCGGTTGCGGGCGTTCATGGTCTGCACATAGGTGTCGAAGTCGCAGAACTTCAGGTGCAGCAGGTACAGCGCATCCGGCGTGTGCAGCGTGTCGTACTGGGTGAAATGCCCGCCCCGGGCGATCTTGGCGCCATGGCTGACGATGCAGGGCTTCGAGTAATGCGGCGCCAGCCGGACATGACGGCGCGGCCCCAGGATGCGGTCCGTGACCGGCGCCGGTTCAAGGTCGGTGCGATGGATCACCTCCAGCCCCAGCGGCGTCAGGATGCGCTTGCCGCGCGTCGCGCGCAGGTAAGTCAGCAGGTCGCGCCCGTCCTCGGGATCGACCACCACCAATTCGTCGACGTCGCCCACGATCACGTGCCGGTAATAGCAGCGCAGCCCCTGCACGACGTTGTTCAGCAGCCGCCACCGCTTCATGTCGAAGTTCGGGTGCGGATCGCCTGGAATGCCGATGACGTTGCAGCCCTCGGCCAGCCGCGCCACCGCCGCGCCGTGCCCGTGGTTGATGACCGTGCAGTTCTCGCGGCCCAGCAGGCCGCCGTAGTGCCGCAGCCAGGCCTTCAGGAAGAAGGGATCGTCGCGGACCATGGTCACGGCGGCCACGTCGGATTGCATGCGAGGGCTCCTTGTTTTGCCGCAGCCTAGCGCAATACTGAATCGCCTTCCATGCGGCGAAGGCCTAGGATCGCGCGAAAAAGGACGCGACATGAGCAGCCGCCTCAGCCCCGCCTTCGCGGCACAGGGCCTTCAGATCCTGCGCACGGACACCGCGCCGACCCGCTTTCAGGTCTTCGGAGAGCGGTCCTCGGGCACCAATCTGGTCAAGCGCCTGCTGGGGCGAAACACGGTGCTGAAACCGACGGAAGAGCTTGGCTGGAAACACGGCTTCCCGCAGATGACGGCGATCCCGGCGGAGACCATGGTGGTGGCCTGCCTTCGCGACGCCCGCGCCTGGGCCCTGTCGATGCACGCCAAGCCGTGGCATTGCCCGGCGGCCATGCAGCGCCTGCCCTTTGACGCGTTCCTGCGCGCCGAATGGGCCACGGTCGCGGACCATCCGCGCTATTTTCCGCAGGTCGCCGCACTGGGCGGTGCCGGGCGCCCCCTGCAACACGACCGCCACCCGCTGACCGGGCAGGCCTTCGCCAACCTCTTCGCCCTGCGCCGGACCAAGCTGGAGGCGCTGCTGTCCTATCTGGAACGCGGCTGCACGGTGCTGCTGTGCCGGATGGAACTGGCGCAGTCCAACCCCGAGGGCTTTGTCCAGGCGGTCAGCGCGGCCCTGGAGCTGCCCGCCCCGGCCCAGCCCTTTCGGCCGGTCGTCAAACGCCTCGGCTCCAAGTTCCGGCCCGCCGTGGCAGAGCGCCCCGAGACGCCGCAGGCGCTGTCGGCGGATGACCTCGCCTTTCTGCGCACGCAGCTGGACCTGACGCTGGAGGCGCGGCTGGGCTACGACTACGGCTAGGCCCCGCGCACGAGGATCGCCCGAAAATCGTTGACATTGGTCCCGGTCGGCCCCGGTGCAAAGATATCGCCAATGGTATCGAATGCCCCGTAAGGGTCCTGATCCTGCACGAAACGCCGGGGGTCCTGCCCTTTTTCCCGGATGCGCGCCAGCGTCCCGCCGTCGGCGAAGGCCCCGGCGTTGTTCTCGCTGCCGTCGATCCCGTCGGTGTCCGCCGCAAGCGCCGTGATGCCCTTCAGCCCCTCGATGCCCTCGGCAAAGCCCAGCAAGAAGGCGGTGTTGCGCCCGCCCCGGCCCGGCGTATCGCCCAGCGTCACCGTGGTCTCGCCGCCCGACAGGATCACCACCGGCTTGGTGAAGGGACGGTCGCGCAGGACCACCTCGCGCGTGATGGCCGCATGGACCGCGCCGACATCCGCCGCCTCGCCCTCGATCGCGTCCGACAGGATCACGGCCTCGAACCCAGCAGCCCGGGCCTGCTCTGCCGCGGCTTCCAGTGACAGCCGGGCCGAGGCGATGACCCTGACCTCGTTGCGCGCAAAGACCGCGTCGTCCGGTAGCGGGGCTGAGGCGCCCTCTCCCTCGATATGGGCCATGATCCGCTCTGGCAGGCGAATGCCCCGGGCACGGATCAGAGCAAGGGCGTGGTCCCGGGTCACCGCGTCCGGCACCGTCGGCCCCGAGGCCACCTGCGCCGGATCGTCCCCCGGCACGTCCGAGACCACAAGGCTGACGACCCGCGCCGGATGACAGGCCGCCGCCAGCCGCCCGCCCTTGATCCGGCTGACATGCTTGCGGATCGCGTTCATCACGCCGATGGGCGCGCCCGAGGCCAGCAGGGCCTTGTTCAGCGCCTGCTCGTCCTCCAGCGTCAGACCCTCCGGCGGCGCGGGCAGCAGGGCCGAGCCGCCGCCGCAGACCAGCGCGACCACGAGGTCATCCTCCGTCAGCCCCTCGACCGCGTCGAAAACCGCCTGCGCCGCCTTTTCCCCCGCCGCGTCCGGCACCGGGTGCGCCGCCTCCAGCACCGGCAGGTGGCGGCAGGGCGCCGCATAGCCGTAGCGCGTGACAACGACGCCCTCGACCGGCGCCTCCCACAGCTCTTCGAAGGCGGCGGCCAGCTGCGCCGCGCCCTTGCCAAGCGCGACGACCACGGTGCGCCCCTTCGGTTTTTCCGGCAGTACGGGCGCCAGCGCCTTCTTCGGATCGGCAGCGGCAACCGCCGTCTCGAACAGGCCCGTCAGAAAGGCGCGGTCATCCATGTCGTTGTCTCCTCCTTCGGCCCGGCCAGAACACCGCTCTGACCGGTTGCCTCACCCTTGGTCAGCGCGCCCTGTCATGCAGGCTGGCCAAGGCCTCTATCCTCTTTCGGACATCCGGCAGAGGAGGGCAAGAGCGCCGCGTCTGAAGCGATACATGCAACAAGAACTGATCGCAGGTGGCGCGTGTCTCGCCGCCGTGTCCTTTCATCTCATGCAGCAGGCGCAGCTTCTTCCCGGCGCCGAGCGCCACACGCGTCTCGACCAGAACATCTTCTCCGGCAAGGGTTTCCGCGTGATACTTGATGTTGGTTTCGGCGGTAAAATAGCTGTGCCCCGCCGCGATATAGGCCTGATCGGCGCCGACATGCGCCATCAGCGCCTCCGAGGCATCGCTGAAGATCTGTCCATAGCGCCCCTCATTCATGTGCCCATTGCTGTCGGTCCAGTCGACCGGCACCTTTCTTCGCACCGTCACCAGCGGCACCCCGTCTCCAAGCGGGCCGCGCAGGCGATCATCCTGCTCTTTCAACAGCTTGCCCGCCGCCGCACCCTGCCCCTTCAACGCGCGCAGGATCGCCACAAGGTTGTCGTCGCGCGCCCGTTCCAGATCCCGTATATCCAGATTGACGGATTGCGCATCCGATTGATCCAAAATGGTTTTCACCAGACCCGCATCGAGGTCCGGCACCTCCGTCAGCCTGCTCCACGGCCATTTCAGGGCCGGACCGAGTTGTTCCAGGAAATGCGCCATCCCGGCTTCGCCCCCGGCGATGCGATAGGTCTCGAACAGGCCCATCTGCGCCCACCGCAGACCGAAGCCATAGCGGATCGCGTCGTCGACCTCCTGCGTCGTGGCAAGGCCATCTTTCACAAGCCAAAGCGCCTCGCGCCAGACCGCCTCCAGCAGCCGGCCGGCGATATGGGCGTCGATCTCGGCTCGGATCCGTAGCGGATACATCCCGATAGAAGTCAGGATTTCATCAGCTTTATCAGCGAAATAAGGGGCGACATTCGCACCCTGAACCAACTCCACCAACGGCAGAAGGTAAACCGGGTTGAAGGGATGCGCCACGACAAGCTGCTCGGGTCGCTCCAGCCCCTCGCGCAGCTGCGACGGTCGAAAACCGCTGGTCGAGGATGCGATGACAGCATCACATGAACAATGGCGCTGAACCTCCTGAAGTACCGTAACTTTAAGGTCAAACTCTTCGGGCGCGCTTTCTTGGATATAGCTGGCGCCCTGCACCGCCTCGGCAAGCGTCGCGTGATAACTCACCCGTCCCGGCGTGGGCATGGGGGACTCGAACAGCATCGGCAAGGCCCGCTCTGCGCCCTTCATGACGGCGGCGATCCTCTCGGCCGCGCGCGGATCCGGATCGAAGACCCGGACATCCCAGCCCATCACGGCGAAACGCGCCACCCAGCCGCCACCGATCACGCCGCCGCCAATGATGCAGGCCAGCTTTCTCATTGCGGCGCCCCGTCCAGCCGGGACACGTCATAGCCGTACCAGGCCAGGATTTCGCGGGCGGCGTCCAGCCTCTCTCCCGGATCGCCGATGCGATCCATGATCCAGACCCGCGAGCCGTCAGGGTTGCCCAGGGCCGCCGTCCGGTTGTCGAAGTCCAGCCAATGCACCCAGACCACCTCGTCGCCCATGCGGAACCGGCCTTCCCCCAAGGGGCGCAACGGCAGGGCGACTCCGTCCAGAACGATCCTGTCTGCCTCCACCCGAACCATGCCGCCGGGCGCCACACCGGCGCCCTGCACGATCCTCCAGGGGCCGGAGAGGCGACCGACCGTTACGTCGGATTGCGACGCGACCGAAGCGGTCGGATTGCGCATCGGGACCGATACGGCGGTCTTTGGCGATTCCAGCGCGGTGCATCCCGCCAGGACGCAGAAAGCCCACCATCGCATCCGTATCATCGCCACCCAACCTTCATGAACCAGCCTGTCCGGAACAGACCGCCCGCCGGGGCAATGGTCAATCCCCGGCCCGGCTTTTTCGGCGCCGCGAACATGTTGCAAAGCACAGGAACACAGGCCAAAGGCCTTGCCCGTGGCACAGGGATCCAATACGGCGGGCGACCCGAAACTCGCGCCGGTCAAAGGGCCAAAGCCCTGGTCCTCAGCCCCTGAACCCCGTTGCGACAACAAACTTTTCCGAGGAATCGGAACGACTTGCCGGAGGTTTGTAATTCGCCACCTTATCGAAGCGCTGCTTGAGGACCTGTTGCAGGGATCCCTCAGCGCCGCCCGCAAGCACCTTGGCCACGAAGGTCCCGCCGGGTTCGAGGACGTCGAAGGCCAGTTCGGCCGCAGCCTCGCACAGCGAGATGATCCGCAGGTGATCGGTCTGCTTGTGCCCCGAAGAGGCCGCCGCCATGTCCGACATCACCACATCCGCGCGCCCGCCAAGCCAGGCTTTCACCTTGTCGTCGGCACCGTCCTCCATGAAGTCGAGCTGATGCAGCTCGGCGCCGGCAATCGGATCGACAGCCTGCAGATCGACCCCCAGCACAAAGCCCTGCGCCTTACCGCTCTTCTCGCCAAGCGCGTTGACGCGCGGAACCGCCACCTGGCACCAGCCACCGGGCGCGCACCCCAGGTCGACGACCCGGGCGCCGGGCACCAAAAACCTGTATTTATCATCTATTTCCAGTATCTTGAAAGCCGCCCTTCCACGATACCCTTCAGTCCGCGCACGCTTCACATAGGGGTCGTTCAGCTGCCTTTGCAGCCAGCGCGTCGACGAGGTCTTGCGCCCCCGCGCGGTCTTGACCTTGACCTTCAGATCGCGTTGCCCGCGTCCCGAAGAGTTCTTCGGCTCCTTTGCCATCCCGGCCCCCTGTTTCTTCTGTCCAAAAATATCCCGGGGGAGTCCGAAGGACGGGGGCAGCGCCCCCAGAACGATTTTCCCCGAAAAATCGTTCTATAAAGGCCCATCTTCCAGAACGCCATCCGCTGACATCTGCGCATACAAAAGCCCCTCGCGCAGCCCCCGGTCGGCCACCGAAAGCCGATCCGTCGGCCAGACCCGCAAAAGCGCCTGAAGGATCGCCGAACCGGACATGATCAGCGCGTGCCGGTCCGGCCCGATGCGCGGATCCTGACGCCGCCCGGCCGGACCCATTTCCAGGTAGCCCTGGATCACCGCCTCGATCTGGTCAGAGGTCATGCGCAGCCCGTCCACCTTGGTCCGGTCGTAGCGGCGCAGGCCCAAATGCGAGGCGGCGACCGTCGTAACCGTGCCCGAGGTGCCCACGATCTGGAACCCTTCGCGCGTTTGCTCATCCTGGTAAGGGCTGAATTCTGCCAGGTTTTCTTCGAAGTACCAGCTCATCAGCGCATAGCGTCCGGCGTCGTCCACCACGTCCGAGAACTGGTCGCGCAGGGTCGCCACGCCCAGCGGCACAGAGATCCAGTCCACCACCTTCGCGGTTGGAAAGGGGCTGTCGGGCGGGTGGAACCCGGCGTGCAGGCGCATGATCGCCCGGGGGCGTTCGCGCGGCTCGACCCGGCTGAGGTCGATCCACACCAGCTCGGTGGACCCGCCGCCGATGTCGACGACCAGCAGCTGCTCTGTCTTGGTGGACACCAGCGGCGCGCAGGAGATCACCGCAAGGCGCGCCTCTTCCTCCGGCTGGATGATTTCCAGGCTCAGCCCGGTCTCGGCCTTGACGTGACGGATGAACTCGCGGGCGTTGCGCGCCCGGCGGCAGGCCTCCGTCGCCACAAGGCGCATGCGCGAGACCTTGTGCCGTTCGATTTTCTGTCGGCAGACGCGCAGCGCGGAAACCGTCCGCCCCATCGAGGCGCGACTGAGTTTTCCATATTTCTCAAGCCCCTGGCCCAGCTGGACCGACTTCGAGAAACTGTCCAGCACGTGAAACTGGCTGCCCTTGGGTTGGGCAATCAGCATGCGACAACTGTTGGTGCCCAGATCCAGCGCTGCATACAACGCATGCGGATCGGGCCGTTCAGGCGCGGGACTCTCTACCGGTTTCGGGAAAGCGCCCGCAGCCTTGGGACGCTCTGGCGCCATGACGATGCGCCTTTTCCGATATCTACTTGTTCATCACGATACGCGGGCGACCGGCACCGCGCAAGAGCCGTAAAGGCGCGCCCCCAGCGGGTTCGGAAAATAGGCCGCCAAGAGGGCATATTCACCGTCGAGGTAGGGCCTGATCGCGTCCACCGCGGCCCCCGAGAGATCATGCACCGACAGCCCCCCTTCCGAGCGGTTGGCGCGCGGCATGACCACCCAGCGGCCCGAGCGTTCGGACAGTTCAGCCGCCAGCAAGGACAGCTCGGACGTGCGAAAGACGCGGTTGTAGTTGCGCGCAAAGTCCCGGCCAAGGAACAGCTCCGCGCCCAGGGCATGATGCTTCACAAGGGACGATCGCACACGATACCGGGCGAGATTGATAAAGAAGGTGTCGGCATCGGGGTCCAGTGGCAGGTCCCCGCGCCGCCGCAGGCGCCGGCTGTGGCGCAGCGCATCGCGGCCCTGAACGATGTCGGTGTAACACGACATCAGGCGCCTTGCGGGGTCGCGGACAACGCAGAACCGCCAGGCCTTCGCCAGCCGGTCCCAGGCGCGGCGCTGGAAGCGGACGGTGGGATAAAGGTCATGCACCTCACTCAGGGCAAGCCCGCCGCGCGGCCGTGTCACCCCCGGATCGATCTGGGCAAGGGCCTGTTTGACCGAGGAACAGGCGGCTTTTGGCAGGGCCTGATAGGCCACGCAGGGTGTCTTCAACGCGATGGGCATGTGGTCCTTTCCGACGTCCGTAGTGCCACCTGTCGCAGAACAATGCGGCGTCAATCTGACGATTTTCCTAATTCCGGTGAACAATGGCGGGAATTGGCCCGTCAGGGGCCTTTCGCGGGGCGCCGTGCTGTCGCTCGCGGCACCGCAGGGGTCGAAATCCGACACAGCCCCCACGCCCCGCCCCGCTAAACAGCGTTGAAAGCAGGAACGGAATCGGCCCCATGGCAGAGCTTACCATCGTCTATTGGCGCGACATCCCGGCGCAGGTCATCGTCGGCAAGGGCCGTCGCGGGTCCAAGGTGCAGCTGCCCGAGCGGTTCGAGCAGGCCATCGACCGCGCCGCCATGAAGTCCGGCGCCGCCGGGACCGACGCCTACCTCGCCGAATGGCGCAAGGTCGCTTCCGGCACGGTCGACGGCGATCCCGACGAGGCCGCCAAAACCGAGGCCACCCGCCTCGACACCGAATACGACACCGACCGCCTGAAGGCGCTGATCGCCAACGGCGGCCACGCCTGATCCCCGCCCCGATGACCCTGAAGGAGAGACTCATGGCCCTGCTGAACTTCCGCAAGCGCGAAACGCACCAGCCCGGCAGCGCCGCGCTCGAGGCCTTCCTCGACGGGTATTCCATCGAGGTGATGCCGCGCACGGCGGCCAAGGTCGGGTCGTTCCGCGATCTGCTGCCCGAGGGCACGCGCGTCTACATCGCCCATATCGACGGCACTCCGATCGAGGACATGGTCGCCACCGCCGCGCGTCTCGCCAATGAGGGCTATGCCGTCATGCCCCACCTGCCCGCGCGCATCATCCCCGATGCCGCCACGCTGGAGCACTGGCTGCAGATGTACCGCGACGCGGCGGGCGTGAAACAGGCGCTGCTGCTGGCCGGTGGCGTGGCAGAGCCGCAGGGGCAGTTCCATTCCTCCATGCAGCTTATGGAGACCGGGCTTTTCGACAAATACGGCTTCACCCGCCTGCATGTGGCCGGCCACCCCGAGGGCAACCGCGACATCGACCCCGACGGCGGCGACGCTGCGGTGATGAAGGCGCTGCGCTGGAAGCAGGCCTTTGCAGAGCGCACCGACGCCAAGATGGCGCTGGCGACGCAATTCGCCTTCGACGCCGATCCGATCATCGCATGGGCCGACCGCCTGAAGGCCGAGGGCATCGACCTGCCGATCCACATCGGCATCGCTGGCCCGGCCAAGCTGCAGACCCTGATCAAATTCGCCATTGCCTGCGGCGTCGGCCCCTCGCTCAAGGTTCTGCAAAAGCGCGCCATGGATGTGACCAAGCTGCTCTTGCCCTACGAGCCGACCGAGGTGCTGACCAAGCTGGCGGCGCACAAGGCGGCGAACCCCGGTTTCAACATCGAGCGCGTGCACTTCTTCCCCCTGGGCGGTATCAATGCCACGGCGGACTGGACCATCCAGAACGGCGGCGCCTCGGGCCGCCCCGCCAACGGCTGACACCACAAGGGACGCAGGGACAAACATGGGCAAGGCACTTCTTTTCGATCTCGACGGCACCTTGCTGCATTCCGATCCGCTGCACGTTCAGGTCTTCATCGAGATGTTCGAAGAGCGCGGGCGTACCATCGACGAGGCCTTCTACTTCGAGAAGATCCACGGCACGCATAATCTGGAAACTTTTCCGCATCTCTTCCCGGGAGAGGACGCCATCGCCCTGTCGGACCAGAAAGAGGCGCGCTTTCGCGAGCGGCTGGATGACGGCCACCCGCCCATGCCCGGCGTCACGGCCCTGCTGGACCGGGCCGAAGCCTCGGGCTGGAAGGTCGCGGTGGTGACCAATGCGCCGCGCGTGAACGCCGAACACATGCTCTCCGCGATCGGCCTGATGGACCGGTTCGCGGTTCTGGTGATCGGCGACGAATGCGCGCGCGCCAAGCCCGCGCCGGACCCCTATCTTGAGGCGATGAAGCAACTGGGCGTCGCGCCCGCCGATTGCATCGCCTTTGAGGACAGCCCCTCGGGCATGATCGCCGCCGCCGCCAGCGGCGCCTATGCCGTGGGCATCCGGTCCTCTGCCGATGACGCCACCCTGCGCGCGGCGGGCGCCGCCGCGACGCTTGAAGATTACACAGACCCCGCGCTCGGGGATGTCCTGAAGCGCTTCACGGAGGAGCCCGCCCAATGACCCGCACCATCGTCGAGTCGAAGACCAAGACCGCGATCATCGGCTTCGACCAGCCCTTCTGCGTGATCGGAGAGCGGATCAATCCGACCGGCCGCAAGATCCTGAACGAGGAACTCGAACGCGGCGATTTCAGCCGGGTCGAAGCCGACGCGCTGGCGCAGGTCGCCGCCGGGGCCACGGTGCTGGACATCAATTCCGGCGCAGTCTTCTCGAACAAGATGGCCGAGGACCCGCGCTACGCCGACAACAACTTCGTCGAGCCGGACCTGATGCGGCAGCTGGTGGAAAAGGTGCAGGCGGTGGTGGACGTGCCGCTGTGCATCGACAGTTCGGTGCCGGGCGCGCTGGAAAACGGCCTTGCCGCCGCCGAGGGCCGCCCGCTTCTGAACTCGGTCACCGGAGAGGAAGAGCGGCTGGAACTGGTCCTGCCGCTGGTCAAGAAATACAACGTGCCGGTGGTGGCGATTTCGAACGACGACACCGGCATCAGCGAAGACCCCGAGGTGCGCTTTGCCGTCGCCAGGAAGATCGTCGAGCGCGCCGCCGATTTTGGCATCCCCGCGCATGACATCGTGGTCGATCCGCTGGTCATGCCGGTGGGCGCCATGGGCAGCGCCGGTCTGCAGGTCTTCACGCTGGTCCGCCGCCTGCGCGAGGAATTGGGCGTGAACACCACCTGCGGCGCGTCCAACATCTCTTTCGGGCTGCCGAACCGCCACGGCATCAACAATGCCTTCCTGCCCATGGCCATGGGCGCGGGCATGACTTCCGCGATCATGAACCCGGTCGCCCTGCCCGTCGGCCCCAAGGCCATTGCCGAGAAACGCGCTGCGGTCGAGGCGGCGGGCGTCATGCTGCCGCCGGACATGGACGACGAAACCTTCGTGAGCCTCTTCGGCATGGGGTCGACCAAGGCGCGCCCCGGCAAGGAAATGGAGGCCATCCGCGCCGCGAATTTCCTGATGAATCAGGACTCTGGCGGCGGCAACTGGATCGCCTTCAACAAGCCCGCCGGAGAGGCCGGTGGCCGCCGCGCCGGTGGACGGCGCCGCCGCGCCTGAAACATCGGCGCCCGGCTCCCCCTTGTCGAAGGAACCGGGCGCCGTCTTTCCCGGGCCCCCACCCAGGGTAAGATTTATCTGCGCCAGCTGGACCGGTCCGTCCGCGCAGTAGAGCGTCAGCGTCGCGGGCGCCTTGTCCGGCCCTTGCGTCCAAAGCCGAAGAGATCGCTTTCGGGCGCCGGTGCCGGGTGTCGTCGGCGCGAAACTCCCCGCCCCGATTTCTCCCAATGGTTGATTCAATCTTGGGCAAATCTGTGTCTCAATTGAGGCGCTGACTGGGTCTTTCTGAAAATTCCGTTTTCCAGAACCACAGCGGGCGCTTTTCCACTGCCTTCCCTCCTCCTGAAAATAACGTCTTCTGAAAGCTTTGCAGGGTGATCCTTCGCACTCTGCCGCCTCGCGGCGCAGAGAGTCCAACCCGTGCTCAGGCCGGATTGGGCGGCCACCAAAAACAACCTGAACATGTTCAAGGGGAGGCCATTGCTTACCCCGTCGACGTACCGGACCTTGGCACCCATTGACGTGCGCGGTCCGGGTGCCGGGCAATAACCACCCAGCCCCGACAGTCCAAGGCGATATCCGCCTCAGGCCTTTGCCTTCTTCTTCACGGCGCCCGCCTGTTCCGCAAGGTCGCGGGCGATGGCAAAGGCGCCCTGGATCTTGTCCTTGTCGCGCGGCCAGTCGCGGCGGACGACGATCTTGTCGCCCTTGATCTTGGCCAGCCCGTCCTGCGCCTTGATGAAGGTCACCAGCCCCTCGGGAGAGGCGAACTTGTTCTGGTGGAACTGGATCGTTGCGCCCTTCGGCCCGCCGTCCAGCTTCGCGATCCCCGCCTTCTTGCACATCGCCTTGATGCGAACAACGAGCAGCAAGGTATTGACCTCGCGCGGCAATTTCCCAAAGCGGTCGATCAGTTCGGCGGCGAAGCCTTCCAGCTCGACCTTGGTGGTCAGCCCCGAGAGACGGCGATAGAGACCCAGCCGCACATCGAGATCGGGCACGTAGTCCTCGGGGATCAGCACCGGCACGCCAAGGTTGATCTGCGGCGCCCACTGGCCGTCGTCCTCGATCAGTCCCTCCATCTGGCCAGAGCGGATCTTGGCAATCGCCTCTTCCAGCATGGACTGGTACAACTCGTAACCGACGTCGCGCATCTGGCCGGACTGTTCCTCGCCCAAGAGGTTGCCCGCGCCGCGAATATCCAGATCCTGCGAGGCCAGAGAGAAGCCCGCGCCCAGCGTGTCGATGGCCCCCAGCACCCGCAGCCGCTTTTCCGCCTGCGGCGTCAGTTTCACCCGGGGCTTGGTCGTCAGGTAGCAATAGGCCCGGGTCTTCGACCGCCCCACGCGCCCGCGGATCTGGTAAAGCTGCGACAGGCCGAACATGTCGGCGCGATGCACGATCATGGTGTTGGCGGTGGGAATATCGAGGCCGGATTCCACGATGGTCGTGGCCAGAAGCACATCGTATTTGCCATCGTAAAAGGCGTTCATCCGCTCGTCGAGATCGCCCGCCGCCATCTGGCCATGGGCGACGACAAAGCTGACCTCGGGCACCTGATCGCGCAGGAATTGTTCGATGTCCGGCAGGTCCGTAAGCCGCGGCACCACAAAGAAGCTCTGGCCGCCACGGAAATGCTCGCGCAGCAGCGCCTCGCGCAGGGTGACGGCGTCGAACTCGCTGACGTAGGTGCGGATCGCTAGCCGGTCGACCGGGGGCGTGCCGATGATCGACAGGTCGCGCACGCCGGTCAGCGACAGTTGCAGCGTGCGCGGGATGGGCGTCGCGGTCAGCGTCAGAACGTGAATGTCCGAGCGCAGCTGCTTCAGCCGCTCCTTGTGCTGCACGCCGAAGTGCTGTTCCTCGTCGATGATCAGCAGGCCGAGGTTCTGGAACCGGATGCCCTTGGCCAGCAACGCATGGGTGCCCACCGCAATATCGACGGTGCCCTTGGAAATGCCGTCGCGGGTCGCGGCGGCCTGTTTCGTGCCGACAAAGCGCGACAGGGGCGCCACCTGCACGGGAAAGCCCCGGAACCGGTCCGCGAAGGATTTGTAGTGCTGCCGCGCCAGCAGTGTCGTCGGCGCGATCACCGCCACCTGCACGCCGGACATGGCGGCAACGAAGGCCGCGCGCATGGCGACCTCTGTCTTGCCAAAGCCCACGTCGCCGCAGATCAGGCGATCCATCGGCTGACCGGAATGCATGTCGGTCATCACGTCGTCGATGGCGCCAAGCTGGTCGTCGGTTTCGCTATAGGGGAACCGTGCCGCAAAGCTCTCGTAGCTGCCCGGCGGCGGGTCCATGATCGGCGCCTTGCGCAGCGCGCGCTCGGCGGCGATGCGGATCAGCCGGTCCGCCATCTCGCGGATGCGTTCCTTCAGCCTGGCCTTCTTGGCCTGCCATGCGCCGCCGCCGAGCTTGTCCAGCAGCCCCTCTTCGTGGCCGTATTTCGACAGCAGCTCGATATTCTCGACCGGCAGGTAAAGCTTTGATGCCTCGGCATATTCCAGCAGGATACACTCATGCGCGGCACCGGCGGCGGTCACCACCTCCAGCCCCATGTAGCGCCCGATCCCGTGGTCGACATGGACCACAAGATCGCCCGGCGTCAGGCTTTGCGTCTCTGTCAGGAAGTTCTCGGCGCGGCGGCGTTTCTTGGGCTGCCGGATCAGCCGGTCGCCCAGCACGTCCTGTTCCGAGATCACCGTGATGCGCCGGTCGTCCTGCCAGGGCGCCTCGAACCCGGCTTCCAGCGCCCAGACCGCTAGGTGCAGCCCGTGCCTGCCGATCCGCCCGCCATGCGGGATCGGGATGGCCTCGGCCAGCCCCTCGTCCTCGATCAACCCGGACAGCCGTTCCCGCGCGCCTTCGGAATAGGAGGCCACGACCACCGGCCCGTCCTGCATCTTTACCTGAACATGCTGCGCCAAAGCGCCGAAAAGGCTTAGGTTTTCCTGTTGCCTCTCGGGCGAGAAATTGCGCCCGATGCGCCCGCCCGCATCCGTGACACCGGGGCCCGAGGCCTGCGGCAGCGGGTTGAAGGCCACCTGACGGCGGTCCGCAAGCGCACTGTCCCAGGCGGCGTCGTCCAGATACAGAAGCTCTGGCGGGATCGGCTTGTAGACCGTTGATCCAAGTGTCTTTTTCTGGCTCAGCGCATGTTTGCGCGTGCCGTATTGGTCGGCGATCCCTTCCCACCGCGACAGGCGCGCGGCGCTGGTCTGGTCGTCCATCAGCACCGGCACGCCGGGCAGGTAGTCGAAGAGCGTTTCCAGGTCTTCATGGAAGAACGGCAGCCAATGCTCGATCCCGGCATGTTTCCGGCCCGCGCTGACCGCCTCGTACAGCGGATCGTCGGTGCCTGCGGCGCCGAACTCGATCCGGTAGTTCTGGCGGAAGCGCGTGATGGCCGCATCGTCGAGGATCACCTCGGAGACCGGCGCCAGCTCGACCATCTCCAGCGTTTCGGTGGTGCGCTGAGAGGCCGGGTCGAAGCGCCGCGCGCCGTCCAGCACATCGCCGAAGAAGTCCAGCCGCACCGGCCCCAGATCGCCCGGCGGGAAGATGTCGACAATGCCGCCACGCACCGCGTAATCGCCCGGCTCCGTCACCGTGGGCGCCTGAGAAAAACCCATGCGCACAAGGAACTTGCGCAGGGCTTCTTCATCCACCCGGTCACCGACGCGGGCGGCAAAGGCGGCCTCGCGCAAGACCGCGCGGGCGGGCAGGCGCTGCATCGCCGCCGAAAGCGTGGTCAGCAGGATGTACCGCGGCGGCATGCCGTGCACCAGCGCCGCAAGCGTCGCCATGCGCGTGGCCGAGATGTCGGCGTTCGGCGAGACCCGGTCATAGGGCAGGCAATCCCACGCCGGGAAGACCACCACCGGCATGTCGGGCACGAAGAAGGCCAGCGCATCGCGCATGGCGGCAAGGCGTTTATCATCGCGCGCGATGTGGACAACCGGGCCCGCGGCGCGGGCAACCTCGCGCAGGACAAGCTGCGCGTCAAAGCCTTCGGGGGCGCCCCCGATCGTGATCTTCTGCGTGGACATGGCAGGGAAATGGCCCGTGTCCACGCCGGGGTCAACCTGTTCCGGCATGCCCGCCCGGGGGACGGCGGCTTTGCAGGGGCAGCAGGGCGATCAGGGCAACGGTCAGGGCGGGCCGCGCACATCCTGTCGCCCGGCAAACATCCAGAGCGCAAACGGATCATTCTCGGCTGGACCCTGCGGCACGCCGCCCCTGCCAGAGCACCCTGGGCAGGGAAACGACCGCTTCCCGCATCACCCCGCCCTCAAGCGCTGCAAAGCGGTCCGGCGGCCCCCTCTCAGGACAGCGATGTGACCCAGAGGATCGTCGCATCCTCGGGAGAGAGCGAGACGACGTTATGGCCCATGGTTGCGTCGTAGTAGGCGCTGTCGCCGCGCTTCATCTCCACCGGTTCGTAGAACTCGGTGTAAAGCCGGACGACGCCGGTCAGGACGTAGAGGAATTCCTCGCCGTCGTGACGGACCCAGCCGTCGAACTCTTCCATAGACCGGGCGCGCACCCGGGCGCGATAGGGCAGCATCTTCTTGCGGGTCAGGGTTTCCGCCAGCAGCGTATGCTCATAGGTGGTCGTGACCTGATGCTGGCCCTCTTCCCCGCGCGTGACCGTCATCCGGCCCGTCACCTTGTCCTGCCGGGGCGCCGTGAACAGTTGCGGAACAGAGATTTCCAGACCCAGCGCCAGCTTCTTCAGCGCCTCGTAGGTCGGCGACATCTGGCCGTTCTCGATCTTCGACAGGGTCGAGCGCGCAAGCCCGGCCTGCTTCGCCGCCTGCTCCAGCGTCCAGTTCCGCTCTTTGCGCAGGGCGCGCACGCGGCTGCCAAGGTCCAGCGGTTCGGCCTGCCCTTCCTCGCCACTCTCGCGGGCGATGCGGATCAGCGATTTCGGGTCCTGCGTCATGAGGGTTGGCTATAGGTCCGTGCCCGGGTGCTTGCAAGTCCACCCGGCGCGGCCTAATCCGCTGGTATGCTGTCGATCTTCGATCAGGGGCCCTTTGCGCCCTGCCCCGCGCCCTTCAACCTTGCCCGGCACGTTCTGGGCGCCGCGCCCCGGACGCCCGACAAGATTGCCCTTGCGGTCCTGAAGCCCACCGGCGCGCAACGCTGGTCCTACGCGCGGATCGAGGCAGCGGTGCGCGGCACCGCCACCGGCCTTCTGCAACAGGGGCTGAAGCCCGGCGACCGCCTGCTGATGCGGCTGGGAAACACCCTCGACTTCCCCATCGCCTACCTTGGGGCGATCACCGCCGGGATCGTGCCGATCCCGACCTCGTCGCAGCTGACCGCGCCGGAAGTCTCTGCCATCATCGCGCATCTGGCGCCGCAGGCCGTGCTGCGTGCACAAGACGTTCCCTGTCCGCCGACCGACCTGCCCTGTTTCGACACCGACACCTTCCGGGGCTGGCACGATCTGCCGCCCGCCGACTACGCCCTGGGCGATCCCGACCGCCTTGCCTATATCGTCATGACCTCCGGCACCTCCGGCACGCCGCGCGCCGTGGGCCATGCCCATCGCGCGATCTGGGCGCGGCAGATGATGATGGAGGGCTGGTACGGCCTGACCCCGGAGGACCGGCTGTTGCATGCCGGGGCCTTCAACTGGACCTTCACGCTGGGCACCGGCCTGATGGATCCCTGGACACGCGGCGCGACAGCGCTGATCCCCGCCGCCGGTACCGACCCGGCGCAGCTGGGCCTGTTGATGAAGCGCAACGATGCCACCCTGCTGGCCGCCGCGCCCGGCGTCTACCGGCAGTTGCTCAAGGCGCCGCTGGCCCCCATGCCCCGCCTGCGCCACGGCCTCGCCGCCGGAGAGAAGCTGTCGCCCGCCATCCTCGAGGCATGGCGCGCGGCCACCGGCACCGAGATCTACGAAGCCTTCGGCATGTCCGAATGTTCGACCTTCATTTCGGGCGCGCCCGCCCGCCCGGTCGGGGCCGCGCATCTCGGGCGGCCGCAGCAGGGCCGCCGCATCGCCATCCTCGGCGAGGACGGCCAGCCGGTCCCGCGCGGCACCCCCGGCCAGATTGCCATCGACCGCAGCGATCCGGGGCTGATGCTGGGCTACGTGGGTGCGCCCGAGGCCACGCAGGCGCGCTTTCGCGGGGGCTGGTTCCTCACCGGCGACCACGGCCAGATGGACGAGGACGACCGCGTGACCTATCTGGGGCGCGGCGACGACATGATGAACGCCGGCGGCTACCGTGTCTCGCCCGCCGAGGTCGAGGCGGCGCTGGCGGACCTGCCGGGTGTGACGGAACTGGCAGTGACCGACATCGCCGTGAAGGCCGATGTGCGCGTGGTAGCCGCCTTCTACACCGCCCCCGAGGCGCTGGACGAAGAGGCCCTGAAGGCCGAGGCCGCCACGCGGCTGGCCCGCTACAAATGCCCGCGTGCCTTCATCCGGGTCGAGGCGCTGCCCCGCAACGCCAACGGCAAGGTCATCCGCAGGGCGCTGCGCGACCACGCGCCGGGCTGAGCCCTGTCGCCATTCCACGCGCCGCTTGGTAAGGCTGAGGGAAAGGGAGTTCCCGCTATGACACAACTCGACATCTTTTCCGATCCGATCTGTCCCTGGTGCTACATCGGCAAGGCTAATCTCGACCGGGCGCTGCTGGATCATCCCGATCACCCGTTCCGCATCCGCTGGCTGCCTTTCATGCTGAACCCGGCGATGCCCGCGGGCGGCATGAACCGGCGCCAGTACCTGGAAGAGAAGTTCGGCGGTCAGGACGGCGCGGTCAAGGCTTACACGCCGGTGCTTGAGCACGCCGAGAAGGCCGGTGTCGAGATCAACCTCGACCGCATCAAGGTCACGCCCAACACCGTGAACGCGCACCGGCTGATCCACTGGGCAGAGATCGAGGGGGTGCAGACCGCCGTGGTCTCGACGCTGTTCCGGGCCTATTTCGTCGAGGGCCGGGATATCGGCGACACTGAAACCCTCGCCGACGTGGCCGATGGCGCCGGGCTGGACGCCAGCCTCGTGCTGCGGCTTCTGAACACCGATCAGGACATGCAGGAGATCGTCGAGCGGGACGCGGCGGCGCGCGGCATGGGCGTGACCTCTGTCCCAACCTTCGTGGTCGGCAAGCGCCACGCGGTGCCCGGGGCCCAGCCGCCCGAGCTTTGGGCGCAGGTCATTGCCGAGATTGCCGCCGCCGCGCAGGCGGGCTAGGCAGGCTCTTCGCCCGTACGGCGGGATCACCCTGCGCCAGCGCACAGAGGATCGAAGGGATAACCCGGCCTGTGCTCTGGCCAAGGGCGCCGGGCCTTGATAAGTCGAAGGGTAAACGCTTTTTGCCTCGTCCCGGGGGCAACTTCCCCTTTGAGGCTCCCATGACCCCTGCACATGACACCGTCGCACCCGACGGCCTTCCGGGCCGTGCGGAGCTGATCGCGCTTCTGGCAATGCTCTTTGCCACGATTGCCTTTTCCATCGACGCCATGCTGCCCGCCCTGCCCGAGCTGACCGCCGCGCTCAGCCCCGAGGCGCCGAACAAGGTGCAGCTGGTGGTGACGATGTTCATGCTGGGCATGGGCCTGGGCACCTTCTTCACCGGGCCGCTGTCCGATACCTTCGGGCGCAAGCCCATCGTGCTGGTGGGCGCCGTGCTGTATATCGCCGGCGCGCTGATGGCGACGCAGGCCGAAACGCTCGAGGTGCTGCTGGCCGCGCGCCTGCTTCAGGGGCTGGGCGCCGCCGGTCCCCGGGTCGTGGCGATTGCAATCGTCCGCGACCTCTATTCGGGGCGGGCCATGGCGCAGATCATGTCCTTCGTCATGATGGTCTTCACGCTGGTCCCGGCACTCGCCCCCTCGATCGGTGCGGTTCTGATCGTCGCCGCCGGCTGGCACTCGGTCTTCTATGCCTTCGCGCTGTTCTCGGCGGTGGGTGCGATCTGGTTCACCCTGCGCCTGCCGGAAACGCTGCCGGTGACCCATCGCCGTCCGTTCCGCCTGAACGCCCTCGGCGCCGCGATCCGCGAGATGATGGCGCACCCGGTGGTGCGTCTGTCGATCCTCGTGCAGGCCTTCATCTTTGCGATGCTGATCGCCACCATTTCGACGATCCAGCCGATCTACGAGACCGCACTGGGCCGGGCCGAAAGCTTTCCGCTGTGGTTCGGGCTGACCGCGATCATCGGCGCATCCAGCAGCTATCTCAACGCACGGCTGGTCATGCGTCTGGGGATGCGCAGCCTTGTGACCACGATGCTCTGGGTTCAGATTGCCGCCAGCAGCGTGGCCACGGTGCTGATCGCCAGCGGCGTGTCGGGAACCGGCCTCTTCGTCGTCTTCATCGTCTGGCAACTGCTGCTGTTCTACCAAATGGGCATGACCATCGGGAACCTGAACGCCATCGGCATGGAGCCCATGGGGCATATCGCCGGCATGGCGGCCTCTATCATCGGCGCCGTGTCGACGGTGATCGCGGTGGTGCTTGCGGTGCCGGTCGGGCTGCTGTTCGATGGCACGCCGCTGCCACTGGTCGCGGGCGCGCTGGTCTTTGCCATCTGCGCGCAACTGACCATGGCGCGCCTGCGCCGCATCGAACAGCTCGTGGAGGCCTGAGCGCCGCTCAGCCCCCGGTCCGCCTGGCCGGGGGTGTGCCCGTTTCGGCGCAAGAGGCCAGATCATCCTCGGTCAGGGTAAAGGCCGCCATGTCGCACGACAGCTTCTTCGAGGCCACCGTCATGCGGCGCGTCATCGCCGCCAGCCTTCCGCCCTCGCTGGCAGACCGCTGGCTTTCGCCATCGGCTCTGCGCACCATGCCATGCAACTGGTCCAGCGCCGTGGCCTGCTCGACATTCCTGACAGAAATCGTCTCTGTCAGCTCGCTGGCGCGGGCGATCTGGGCCTTGATCTCTTCCAGCCGCTGACCGACCGCATCGACAAGGTCGGCGCCGGTCTGAACGTGTTCCGAACTGTCGTGGATCAGGGCCTTGATCCCGTTCGCGGCCTCCGAGGTGCTTTTGGCCAGTTGCCGGACCTCTGCGGCCACCACCGCAAAGCCCTTGCCCGCGGGTCCGGCCCGCGCCGCCTCGACCCCCGCGTTCAGGGCCAGAAGGTTGGTCTGGAACGATACGTCGTCGATCAGGTCGACGATCCGGCTGATCTGTCGGGAACTCTTCTCGATCCGGCGCATCGCGCCAATGGCCTCTTCGGTGACCTCGCCACCGCGCAGCGCGCTGTCGCGCGCCTCCCCGGCGCTGGTCGCGGCCTTGCGGGCCTGCCGCGCGGTATCGCCCAGAGCCGCGACCAACTGCTCGGCGGTGTCCGTGACCTCGCGCAGCGAGGCCGCCTGCGACCCGGTGCGCTGCGACATCTCCTGCACCGCCCCGGACAGCGTCAGCGACGTTTCCGAGAATTCAGAGGCCAGCCCGTTGGCGGCAAGGAAGGCCTCGCGCAGGGTGTCGATGGTCAGGTTGAATTCCCGCCGAAGCACCTCGTACTGGTCCGGGAACCGGTCGGGGATGGTGCAGGTCAGATCCCGACCGGCAAGACGCGAGAGCGCCACGCGCATCTGGCCGATCACCGCGTCGGCGCGCTGGCGCGCCTCCTGCGCCTCTGCCGAGGCATCGGCGGCCATGGCGCGCTCTGTCTCCAGCCGCAGGGCGCTGTGTGCGGCCTCGGCCAGGGCCGCGTGGCGGCGGGACATTGCAAGGATCAGCACGCCGCCTTCCAGGACCACGATCACCGCATGGATCGTCGTGCGCTCGATATTCCCCAGAAGGTCCGTGGTGGGATAAACCAGTTGCGGCAACAGGAAGGTCAGCGACAGGTGATGCAGCGCCGTCACCGCGCAACACCACAATACGACCGGCACCCGGTCGATCAGGGTCGCGACGATAGCAAGGATCGCGAAGAACACCATATGCGTGTCGACCTGCCAGGGATGTCCGGCAAAACTGGCGGTCAGCAGCATCGCCTGTCCCAGCAGCGCCGTGGCCAGCGCGTAGTCGGCCAGCCGCGACCGCAGACGCCCGGTCGCCAGGGCCACCAGCGCCAGCAGGCCCGATGCCGCCATGACCGGCCCGGCCGGGGCGCCGGTATACAGGCAGGCCAGCGGGGCTAGCGGCACAAGGGCCACGACGATCATGCGCGTCAGTTCCGGGCCCTCCGCCGCATTGATCCGGGCCATCAGGGTCTTCATGTCACGTCACTCCACAGATCGAGGCCAGAACCCGGCCATCGGACACCGCCCAGGCGCCAAGACGGCGCAGGCGCTCCATGGGAATGCGGTCCGGAAAGCCGGCCAGCACGGCAAAGGGCGCCGTGACAGGGCCCAGCGGTTGCCCCCCGGCCTGCCGCACCAGCGCCTCGGCCCCGCCCGACCAGGGCGGCGCGATCACAAGCACGGGCGCGCCCGGCACAGGCGGATGACCTGCCAGCGGCAGGGCCACGCTTGCCAGAAGCGCGACCGCCAAAGCCGCACAAAGCAACAGCCCCGCAAGGATATCTGTTTCCCCATTTCCCACGGTACAGCAGTAGGCCCGGGAAAGTTTCGCCTTTCCTAAGCCTCGAATTGTTCATTCTCAAATCCGCGAATTTAAAACCCGTTTCAAAAGTATTTCCCTGGGGTTAGGATCCATCGATTTCAGGCGTTTGGCGTGATTCAGGCCCCGCGAGGAGAGCTGATCGATGATCAATCTCTGCTGGCTGACGGACGCCCGAATGGAGCGTCCGAAACCGTTCTCTCCCAAGCGCCATGGCAAGCCCCGTGCCGATGACCGCCGCACCCTCAGAAGCACAATCTTCATCGATCGCAATGACTTGCGCTGGTGTGATGCGCCGAAGGAATACGGCCCGGCCAGGA
>JAFKDC010000023.1 GCA_017255395.1 Enemella evansiae
GCTCGTCGGCTCAAAACACTCAGCGGACTCACGCCCTACGAATACATCTGCAAAATCTGGACTTCAGAGCCGAACAGCTTCATCGTCGATCCGATCCACCAGATGCCGGGACTGAACACCTAGTCCGCCCCGAAGACCGCAAGCGCGGGGCCATGCACGGCGATGCCCACGGAGCCAAGGCGGCGTCGACGCAGAGCGAGAAATACCCGGCCTTCGGCATGTAGAAGCCCGAATAGGCGCCGTTCGGCCGGGTCACCGCAGAGCACCGCTGTACAAACCCGCCACTGAACCGGACAGAGACCGGACGCGGCGCCACGCGCAGAGCCGCGCGAAATCTTCCGGCAGCCTGCGCCCCCCGCGTGGTGCCGTCGAAGGCGGCCAGCTCTGCCTCGACGCGCGCGGCCACCTCGCCGGCGGTCGCCGTGTCATCGCTCACGTCAGGGCGCGCCGCAGGATGTTAAGGCCCGCGATCAGCAGCACGACCAGCGTCGCCTTCCGAAAGGCCGCCTGGTCGATGCGGTCCTGCACCAAGCCCCCCAGCCACATGCCCAGCACCGCAGGCGGGATCAGCGCCAGCGAGAACCAGATCGTCCGGGCGTTCAGCACGCCCGACGCGATATGCGCCACCGCCAGCGCCACCGCGCCAAGGCCGTAGATCACCCCCTGCACGCGGATCTGTTCGCGTTTCTCGGTGTCCAGCGCGGTCAGATAGGCCACCGTGGGCGGCCCCCAGACGCCCGACATACCACCGATGAACCCCGCAAAACCGCCGATCCCGATCTCCCAGCCGCGCGAGGGCCCGTTGCGGAAGCGCGGCCTCCAGCCCGCCAGTTGCAGCGCCGCGAAGACCGTGATCGGCCCGCCGATCATCGCCAGCAGCACGCCGACGGGCAGCACGCGCACAAGCTGCGCCGAGATCACCAGCGTCACCAACCCGACCCCGAGGAACACCCGGAACCGCTTTACCGAGGCCAGCGCCGCCGCCGCCCCCTGCCGCATCGCCTGCATCCCGTTGGTCACCAGCGTCGGCATGATCAGGCCCGCCAGCGCCAGTTCGGGCGCGATGAACATGCCAAGGCCGGACACGAGGATCATCGGCATGGCAAAGCCCACCATGCCCTTGACCACACCGCCCAATGCCGCGATTGCGAGGGCAAGCAGCCAGGTCCCGGCGGTCAGAGAAGTCAGCATATCGGTCATGCGCGCGCCATATCATGCCCTTGCGCCCAGCACCTCAACTTTCAGTCGCGCAACAATTGAACAAAGGCCGCGCCAAAAGAGTATTTTTGTTGCGCTGCACTTGCAAAATGGCTAGGACCGGCAAGACCCGAACAGAAGGAAGCGATTCATGGCCCATGACGGACAAGACCCGAGCCTTGGCAGCGTGACCCTGCCCGATCTCCTCACCCTGACCGGCGCGGCCATTGCCCCGGTCGAAGCGGTCTTCGAAACCGCCCGCGCCCGTGTCCGGGACATGGTCAGCGCCGAGGGCCGGGTCTCCGGCGCGCTGGTGGAAGAGAACCAGACCGCCTGCCACGGGCTGGCCTGGCTTGCCACCTACCTCGAATCGCTGCGCCAGATGCACAAATGGGCGGAACGGCTGACCGCGGCAGGCACCTTCGGCGAGGTCGAGGAGCTGATCCTGCAAATCGCCTTCGGCGAATACCTCTGGCAGGTCTACGGCGGCATCCAGATGAACCAGGGCGAACTCGTGCGCCTTCAAGACATGGGGCTCGCGCAGGACGACATGCGCGGGCTGATGACCGAGGCGGTGATGACGCTGACCCAGCGCGGCAACACCCAGGCCGCCCGCACCCGGCTGGTCGACCTGATGCAGGAACGCGCGGCAGAGATCACCGTGGGCCGGACCGGTCTCGACGAAGAGCTCGAGATGATCCGCGAGCAGTTCCGCCGCTTCTCCGTCGAGAAGGTGGAACCCCACGCCCATGAATGGCACCTCAAGGACGAGCTGATCCCCATGGAGGTGATCGAGGAACTGGCCGGGATGGGCGTCTTCGGCCTGACCATCCCCGAGGACCTCGGCGGCCTGGGCCTGTCCAAGGCCTCGATGTGCGTGGTCTCCGAGGAACTCTCGCGCGGCTACATCGGCGTGGGCAGCCTCGGCACCCGCTCCGAGATCGCCGCCGAGCTGATCATCGCGGGCGGCACGGACGAGCAGAAACAGAAGTGGCTGCCAAGGATCGCCAGCGGGGAAATCCTGCCCACGGCGGTCTTTACCGAGCCCAACACCGGCTCCGACCTTGGCGCGCTGCGCACCCGCGCGGTGAAGAACGCCGAGGGCGACTACGAGGTCACCGGCAACAAGACTTGGATCACCCATGCCGCGCGCACGCATATCATGACGCTGCTGGCCCGCACCGATCCCGCGACGGACAACTACAAGGGTCTGTCGATGTTCATCGCCGAAAAGACCCCCGGCGACGATGCCAACCCCTTCCCGACCGAAGGCATGACCGGCGGCGAGATCGAGGTGCTGGGCTACCGCGGCATGAAGGAGTACGAGCTCGGCTTCGACGGCTTCAAGGTCAAGGCAGAGAACCTGCTGGGCGGCGAAGAGGGCAAGGGCTTCAAGCAGCTCATGGAGACCTTCGAAAGCGCCCGCATCCAGACCGCCGCGCGCGCCATTGGCGTGGCGCAATCGGCGCTGGATGTCGGTATGACATACGCGCAGGACCGCAAGCAGTTCGGCAAGCCGCTGATCGCCTTCCCCCGCGTCTCGGGCAAGCTGGCGATGATAGCGGTCGAACTGATGATCGCGCGTCAGCTGACCTATTTCTCGGCCTGGGAAAAAGACCACGGCCACCGCTGCGACCTCGAGGCCGGCATGGCCAAGCTGCTCGGCGCCCGCGTGGCCTGGGCCTCGGCCGACAACGCGCTGCAAATCCACGGCGGCAACGGCTTCGCGCTGGAATACACGGTCAGCCGCATCCTCTGCGACGCCCGCATCCTGAACATCTTCGAAGGCGCCGCCGAGATTCAGGCTCAGGTCATCGCCCGCCGCCTTCTGGGCTGACCCGGCTCCGCTCCCGCCTGCGCACTCCCCGGCTTCTTCTGTCCGAAAATATCCAGGGGGGCTGCGCAGCAGCGGGGCAGCGCCCCCTCCGCCGCAGCCGCAGGCGCATCGCAAGCCCTGTCCCGGCGCAAACCGCCGCAGGCCGCCCAAGGCAAAAAGGCCCGGTCCATCGACCGGGCCTTTCTCATCTCGATGGCACGGGGTCAGCCGCGCAGCACGCCGCCGGTGGCCTTGGTTACCTTCTCGACGATCTTCGCGGCGACCGCCTCGATGTCCTTTTCCTTCAGGGTCTTGTCCGTCGGCTGCAGGCGCACGGTGATGGCAAGGCTCTTCTTGCCCTCGCCCAGCGACCCGCCGATGAACTCGTCGAAGACGCGCACCTCGTCGATCAGCGCCTTGTCGGCGCCCTGCGCCGCGTTGACCAGATCCAGCGCCTGCACATCCGCATCCACCACGAAGGCAAAGTCGCGCTCGACCGCCTGAAGGTCGCGCAGCACCAGCGCCTGCCGGGTGGCACCGGCCTTGCGCGGCAGCGGCACTTCGTCCGGCCAGATGGTGAAGCCAACCACCGGCCCCTTCACGTCCATCGCCTTCAGCACCCTGGGGTGCAACTCGCCGAAGACGCCCAGCACCTTTTTCGGGCCGAGGCAGAACATGCCGTGCCGCCCCGGGTGCCACCAGTCGGACCCGCCGCGCAGGATCTGCATTCTGGCGGGCGCGCCGATGGCGGCCAGCACCGCCTCGGCATCCGCCTTGGCGTCGTAGAGATCCACGGCCCGCGAGGCGCCATGCACGTCCTTGGGACCGGTCCGCCCGACCAGCAGGCCAGAGATCAACTGGTGCTGCTCGCCCGGCTCGCCGCCGTGGAAGGCCGCGCCCAGCTCGAAAAGCGCAAGGTCCATGAAGCCGCGCGCCTGGTTGCGGGCCGCTGCCTGCAACAGGCCCGGCAGCAGCGCGGGCCGCATGTGGCTCATCTCCGACGAGATCGGGTTGGCCAGCATCGTCGCGTCGTCACCGCCGCCGAACAGCGCAGCCGAGTCGCGGTCGATGAAGCTGTAGGTCACGCACTCGTTGTATCCCAGCGCCGCCGCCGTGCGCCGCGCCACGCGCTCGCGCTTCTGCTGCGGCGACAGGATCGGGCCGGGAACGCCCGCGATGGTGCGCGGCAGCGGCTTGCCCTTCAGCTTGGTCAGAGAGGCGATGCGCGCCACCTCTTCCACCAGGTCCGCCTCGCCGAGGATGTCGGGCCGCCAAGAGGGCACATGCGCCATGTTGCCTTCCATCCGGAAGCCGAGCGCGGTCAGGGTCTGGCGCTGGGTCGATTCCGGGATCTCCATGCCGACAAGAGACACCACCCGCGCCGGGTCCAGCCGGTAGGCGCGCGCGGTATCGGGGACGTAGCCCGCCACCACCACCTCGGAGGCCTCGCCGCCGCAGAGGTCGAGGATCATCTGCGCCGCGTCTTCCATGGCCTGCATGTTGTACTCGGGGTCGATGCCGCGCTCGTTGCGATAGCGCGCGTCCGAGTTGATCTTCAGCGCGCGGCCCGTGTGGGCGATCTGGATGCGGTCCCAGACGGCAGCTTCGAGGAAGACATTGGTCGTGGCCTCGGTGCAGCCGGTCTCCAGCCCACCCATGATGCCGCCGATGGACTCGATGCCTTCGGCGTCAGAGATCACCACCTGTCCGGCGCCGAAGCTGTAGGTTTTCTCGTCCAGCCCCACCAGCGTCTCGCCGCCCCCGGTCCGGTGCACGCGCAGCGCGCTGCCCTTGACCTTGTCGGCGTCGAAGACGTGCAGCGGGCGGTTGCGGTCGTGGGTGAAGAAGTTGGTGATGTCCACCAGCGCCGAGATCGGGCGCAGCCCGATGGCGCGAAGCCGGTCCTGCAGCCACTTCGGGCTGGGGCCATTGGTGACGCCCCGGATCAGGCGACCGGCGAAGACCTCGCAGCCGTCGGTGCGCGTGTCCTCGTCGATGGTGACGGTGATCGGACAGGGGAAGGTGCCCTTGACGTAGCACTCCTTCATCGGCTCCAGCGTGCCAAGGCCCCGCGCCGCAAGGTCGCGCGCGATGCCGTGCACCCCCAGCGCATCCTGCCGGTTCGGCGTGATGGCGATCTCGATGACCGGGTCGACCTTGGCCGGATCGTGCTCCGCCAGCCAGTCGGAGAACTTCTGCCCCACCGTGCCCGAGGGCAGCTCGATGATGCCGGTGTGCTCGTCGCTGAGTTCCAGCTCGCGCTCCGAGGCCATCATGCCGTGGCTCTCGACGCCCCGGATGTTGCCCACCGACAGGGTCACGTCGATGCCGGGGACGTAGTCGCCGGGCTTGGCCAGCACCACGGTGATGCCTTCGCGCGCGTTGGGGGCGCCGCAGACGATCTGCTTCACGCCCTCGTCGGTTTCCACTTGGCAAACGCGCAGGCGGTCGGCGTCGGGATGCTGCTCGGCGCTCTGCACCTTGGCCAGTGTGAAGCCCGCCAGCTTGGCGGCGGGGTTCTCGACCCCCTCGACCTCGAGCCCGAGGTCGGTCAGGGTCTCGGCGATCTCCTCCACCGAGGCCGTGGTGTCGAGGTGCTCCTTAAGCCAGGAAAGCGTGAATTTCATGGGTCCGGTCCCCGGGTGACTGCGTGTTGCGCCGTGCTTAGCGGATGCGCCCGGGGGAGGAAAGAGGCACCCGGCTTGCCCCATGGCGGGGGCGAAGTCCGTTACGGACTTCGCGCCGTTTTCTTTCAAAGAAAACGGCGCGTCAGGACCGGTAGCGGTCCGCGAGATCGTCAGCGTCACCCATGGCGGCCAGCTTGACTTCCCGGACCAGCCGCAGCGTCGGTTTGGCCATGAAGAAGACCGATCCCACGGTGAAGAACCACGTCGCGGTCGTCATCAGGCTGTCCCAGAAGAACATGACCGATCCGATGGTGAAACAGACCGCCGCCGCGAAGTCGACGAAGGTATAGACCAGTTCGAACAGGGCATAGACGCGCCGCGTCTCGGGATTGCGTTCACGGTTCTTGTGGGAAAAGAGGGGCATGGCGTCTCCGTAGGCATTCTGGATTTGCGATACAGTCGCATAGTCCACGCACCCGACGCCACATGCGCAAACGCCCCCGAAGGCCGTTCGGGGGCGTTCTGTGTAATTTCCGAGACGCTGCGGCGAGTCCACCGGCTTTCAGCCCCGCGCTCGGGATGCGCCTCGGCCGTTTAGCGCGACAATCCCGCGTGCAGCGTCGGCACGTCCAGCGCGGCAAAGCCGTAGTGGCGCAGCCAGCGCAGGTCGCTGTCGAAGAAGGCGCGCAGGTCGGGGATGCCGTATTTCAGCATGGCGATCCGGTCGATGCCCATGCCGAAGGCAAAGCCCTGCCACTCACTGGGATCGACGCCCGCCGCCTTCAGCACCTTGGGGTGAACCATGCCGGAGCCGAGGACTTCGAGCCAGTCGTCGCCCTCGCCGATCTTCAGCTGGCCGCCTTCCCACGAGCACTGGATGTCGACCTCTGCCGAGGGCTCGGTGAAGGGGAAGTGCGAGGCGCGGAAGCGTGTCTTGATGCCCGGCGTCTCGAAGAAGGCCGAGAAGAACTCTTCCAGCACCCACTTGAGGTTCGCCATCGAGATGTCCTTGTCGATGGCCAGCCCCTCGACCTGGTGGAACATCGGCGTGTGGGTCTGGTCGTAATCGGCGCGGTAGACGCGGCCCGGGCAGATGATCCGGCAGGGGGCGCCATGCGCCTCCATGTGGCGGATCTGCACCGGGGAGGTATGCGTGCGCAGCACATGCGGGGCGCGCTCGTCATCCTCGGCGCGGTGCATGTAGAAGGTGTCCATCTCGGCCCGCGCCGGGTGGTGGCCGGGGATGTTCAGCGCGTCGAAGTTGTACCAGTCGCTGTCGATCTGCGGGCCTTCCGCGACCGAAAAGCCCATGTCGGCGAAGATCGCGGTGATCTCTTCCATGACCTGACTGACCGGATGGATGCTGCCCATCCTCTGCGGGCGGCCCGGCAGGGTCACGTCCAGCCACTCGCTGCGCAGGCGCTCTTCCAGCGCGGCATCACCCAGGGCGGCCTTCTTGGCGGCGAGGGCAGAGTTGATCTCGTCCTTCAGCGCGTTCAGTGCCGGGCCCGCCGTCTGGCGTTCCTCGGGCGTCATCTTGCCCAGCTCGCGCATCCGCAGGCTGACCTCGCCCTTCTTGCCCACGGCGGCGACGCGCAGGTCCTCCAGCGCGGATTCGTCACCGGCCCCGGCGATCAGGTCGAGATATTTCTGGCGCAGGTCGTCCATCGGGGTCTCCTTCGGCTGTCGCCTGCCGAAGTATCGCCGCCCGAGGTCAAGGGCAAGGCTGTGCGGACGCCTCGGGCGCTTGATCCCCGGGACGGTCGGGCCACCTTTGACCATGGACCCTGTGGAAAGGTAATCGACATGCTGCGTATCAGCCTTTTGTTCCTGACCCTCGCCGTCGCGGCCTGCGGGCGCGGCGTGCCCGACGACGCCCGCATCGTCGTCGTCGGCGATTCGGTGATGGCGTGGAACCGGGTCGAGGGTGGTTCTGTCGCGGACGGGCTGTCGCGGGCGCTTGGGGTGCCGGTCGGCGATGTCTCCCTGCCCTATGCCAGCATCAGCGGCGTGAGCGGCGCGGGGCCGCTGAACATCTCGCGGCAGGCTGAAGGGCTGGACGCGCCATGGGTCGTGGTGAACGGCGGCGCCAATGATCTTGGCATCGGTTGCGGGCGCGCCAACCAGGGCATGCTGGAGGCGCTGATCACGCCGGACGGCAGCAAGGGCGCGATCCCCAACCTGGTGCGTGGCCTGACCGAGCGGGGCTCTCGCGTGGTCTGGGCCGACTACTACACCTCACCGAAGTTCGCGGGCACACCCTGCGCGCGGCTCTATGCCGATATGGAGCAACGACTGGAGCGGATGGCCGCGGCGATGCCCGGCGTGTTCTTCGTCGATATGGGCGACGTGATCGCGACCTCGGACCCGGCGATGTTCGACAGCGACCGCATCCACCCCTCGCCCGAAGGCTCGCGCCGGATCGCGGCGCTTGTGGCAGAGGCCATCCGCGCGGCAGACCCCGCGCTTCGCTGAGACCGCCTCAGGCGTGATGCCCCCTTGGTGACACTGCCCTTCAGTGGGCAGGCCCTCCGGCGAGCCGGGCCTTCAGTGACGCCCCCTTCGGTAGCGGCGCCTTTCCGTGACGCCCCCTTCCTTTTACGCGCGCCCCAAGCGGAACGCCGCCCCCCGAAACGCAAGAAAGCCCGTGACGCGAGGCCCCGGGCTTTCCGAATGTCATGCCGTGAAAGGCTTAGGCGGGCAGAGCGCCCTTGGCCTGATCCACGATGGCCGCGAAAGCCTCGGGCTCGTGCACGGCGAGATCCGCCAGAACCTTGCGGTCGACTTCGATGCCGGCCAGCGACAGGCCGTTGATGAAGCGCGAATATGTCAGCGATTCGTCATGCGCACGCACGGCGGCGTTGATCCGCTGGATCCACAGCGCGCGGAAGTTGCGCTTGCGGTTGCGGCGGTCGCGCGTGGCGTACTGGTTGGCCTTGTCGACGGCCTGTGCCGCGACCTTGAAGGTATTCTTGCGACGGCCATAGTAGCCCTTGGCTGCCTTGATGACCTTCTTGTGACGCGCGTGCGTGACGGTTCCGCTCTTGACTCGGGACATGCTGGATCCTCCTGATTAGCGGTCGTAGGGCATGTAGCCCTTGACGATCTTGGCGTCGGGGGCGGACAGCGTGGTGGTGCCGCGGGCGTCGCGGATGAATTTCGTGGTGCGCTTGATCATGCCGTGGCGCTTGCCGGCCTGACCTGCGACAACCTTGCCGGTGGCCGTAACCTTGAAGCGCTTCTTGGCGCTCGACTTGGTCTTCATCTTGGGCATTTCGGTTCTCCTGTTCTTGACGCGACTCGGCATGCCGCTTGAGCCGGACGCGCGGTTCGAGCGGGCCGTATAGAGGCGTGCGGGCGATTTGGCAAGGGGCGGATCGGGGAGGCGCGGTTCGGGCAAAGGCCGCGCGCACCGCGCCCTTTGCCCGACAGGGAGACTGGCACCCGAAGGTGCGGGTCTTCGACAGCGCGCGTCCGAGGACATGGGCCGACCGGACAGCGCGGACATCGCCGCTTACGTCCGGGTCAAGCAGGCAGCCCACGCGCCGCAGGACTGGCGTGGACTGGCGCGGGGCACGGCCGGGAGGCGCAGGCGTTTTCCGGGACGGAAAACGGGCCGAATTCTTTGAAAGAATTCGGCCCGTGGTCACAGCAGCCGGGCGATCACGCCGTAGAGCACCTCGGGTATCTCCGCCGGCCTGTAGCCGCCGGGCTTGCGCGAGGCGGCCCAAAGCACGAGGCCACCACCCGCCAAAAGCACCACGGCCCCGACACGCGGGGCGCGCCCGTCCGACCAGGCGGCGATGATCGAGGGCAGCGCCAGCACCATCAGCCCGAGGCCGGTCACCAAGGCCACGTCGTTGTCCATCCCTGCCCCGTCGCTCCCTTGTCCCGAAGCCCGCCAGGGGGCCACGGAGAAAAGGTTACTCGGGATCGGTCGAGTAGATCAAACGCTCGTCGCAGGGCGCCACGCGCAGGATATTCGTGGTGCCGGTGGTGTTGAAGGGCACACCCGCCGTCACCACGATCTGGTCGTCGGGGCCGGCATAACCTTCGGCCCGGGCGGCCCGCGCCGCGTTCACCACCGCCTGTTTGAAGCGTTCCAGCTCGCCGGTCATGACGGTCTGCACACCCCAGCTCAGCGACAGCTTGCGCGCCGTGCCGCGCTGGCTGGTCAGCGCGATGATCGGCACCCGCGGCCGTTCGCGCGCAACCAGGACGGCGGTGTTGCCCGAGGAGGTGAAGCAGCAGATCGCCTTGATGTCCGTGGTCTCGGCAATCTCGCGCGTGGCGGCGACGATCCCGTCGGCCACGGTCTTGCGGTCGGCGTGGCGCGAGGCCTCGATCACGTCGCGGTAGGTCGGGTCGCTTTCCACGGATACGGCGACGTTGCTCATCGTCTGCACCGCCTCGATGGGGTACTGACCGGCCGCCGATTCCGCCGAGAGCATAATGGCGTCGGTGCCCTCGTAGATGGCGCCCGAGACGTCGGACACTTCGGCCCGCGTCGGCATCGGCGATTCGATCATCGATTCCAGCATCTGCGTCGCCACGATCACCGGGCGCGCCGCCGCGCGGCACTTGCGCACCAGCCGCTTCTGGATCGGCGGCACCGAATGCACCGGCAGTTCCACGCCCAGATCGCCGCGTGCCACCATGATGCCGTCGGACACCGCGAGGATGCTGTCGAATTCGCGCACCGCCGAAGGCTTTTCGATCTTGGCGATGATCGAGGCGCGGCCATTGGCGAGGTCACGCGCCTCCTGCACGTCGCGGGCGCGCTGCACGAAGGACAGCGCCAGCCAGTCGACGCCAAGCTGGCAGACAAACTCCAGATCGCGCCTGTCCTTGTCGGACAGCGCCGCCACCGGCAGCACCACGTCGGGCACGTTCACGCCCTTGCGGTTCGAGATCGTGCCGCCCGCCTCGACGATGCAATTGGCGTGATCCTTGGTGCAATCCGCCACCTTCAGGCGGATCTTGCCGTCGTTGACCAGCAGGGTCGACCCCGGTTCCAGCGCCTCGAAGATCTCGGGGTGCGGCAGCTGCACGCGCTTCGCCGTACCCGGCGTCTTGTCGAGGTCGAGCCGGAACTCCTGCCCCCACTCCAGCTCTTCCGAGCCGTTCTCGAATTCGCCCACGCGCAGCTTCGGCCCCTGAAGGTCGGCGAGAATGGCGATCGGGCTGTTGAGGTCCTTCTCGACCTGCCGGATGATCTTGTGCCGCTCTTCGATCTCTTCGTGGCTGCCGTGGCTCATGTTCAGGCGGAAGACGTCCGCCCCGGCCTCGTGCAGGGCACGGATCATCTCGTAGGTGGAAGAGGACGGGCCCAGCGTGGCCACGATCTTGACGTGTCGGTCGCGTTTCATGAAGTCTCCTTGCCCGGTGCGGCGGCGGGGTGATCTGTGGCGGTCCGGGTTCTGCGTCTGGCTGTCAGGCGGCACCCCGGAGACCCTGCGGGCCTTGAGTTACCGCTAACGTCGCGGCGTTTATCCCGCAATTCCCTTTGCCGCGCAACTTGCTTATGTCTAGCGGGCGATGGATGAAGAAACCATGACATATTGCCCGTTCCGGGTCGAGGGAGAGGGGCGGCAGAGCCGCTTCCTGATCACCTGCGATCATGCCACGAACACCGTGCCGCCGGAACTGGGCGGCACGCTGGGGCTGTCCGATGGCGATATGGCGCGCCACATTGCCTATGACGTGGGCGCCGCCGGTGTGGCGCGCGCGCTTGGCGCGGCGCTTGGCGCGCCGGTGGTGCTGTCGGAGTTCTCGCGCCTCGTGATCGACCCGAACCGGGGCGAGGACGATCCGACCCTGCTGATGAAGCTCTACGACGGCTCGGTCATCCCGGCGAACCGCCATGCGGATGCAGCCGAGAAGGCCCGGCGGATCGAGACCTACCACCGCCCCTACCACCGCGCCCTCGAAGGGCTGGCGGCGCGGCGTGAGGACGTGGCCATCGTCTCGGTCCATTCCTTCACGCGACAATTGCGGGGCCGCCCGACGCGGCCATGGCACGTCGGCGTGCTGCACGCATGGGACGCGCGCCTCTCCAATCCGCTGATCGCCCTCTTGCAGGCCGAGCCGGATCTGGTCATCGGGCGCAACGAGCCCTACCCCCGGCCATCTGCCCGGCGATGCCATCGACCGCCACGCGCTGAAGCACGGGCGGCTGAACACGCTGCTGGAGGTCCGCAACGACCTGATCGAAACCGAAACCGCGCAGGCGCATTGGGGGGAACGGCTTGCCAGCCTTCTGACCCGCGCGCTGGCGCAGGTCCGGGACTGAGCGGGACGACAGGGCGCCCGGCCCACCCGGGCGCGCAAAACCATCAGACGACCCACCAAGGAGGACGCACCATGGACGACCAGACCCGCACCGAACTCGAAGCCGCCGCCTTCCGCCGCCTGCGCCAGCACCTGATGCAGGACCGGCCCGAGGTGCAGAACATCGACCTGATGAACCTTGCCGGGTTCTGCCGCAACTGCCTGAGCCGCTGGTATCAGGAGGCCGCGAACGAGCGCGGCCTCGAGATGGGCAAGGAGGACGCCCGCGAAATCTTCTACGGCATGCCCTACGACGACTGGAAGGCCGCGCAGCAGACAGAGGCCGGGCCCGAGAAGCAGGCCGCCTTCGACAAGGCCTTCAAGGAAAACGTCACCGACAAGGGCTGACCTGCCCGGCCCCGGGCCTGAAACCCTAACCGCCCGCCGCGCCCTCGACGCTGTCCTGCCACGACGGTGTCACGGCGATGGGCAGAGGCCGCCCATGCCCGGTGGCTTTTGTCGCCTCCCGGCGTGAGACAGGCGGACGGGCCGCGCCCGAGCATGGGGGCCGCCGGGGCCGTCCCGGTCCCGGCGCGGCGCCCGGAGGCAACAGCATGGCAGGCCGCAGGCGACCGTCGCGGCAGCCGCCCCCCTGCCCGGTGGCTTCGATGTTTCGCGGGCACGGTCCGCGACAAGCGGGCGCTAGCGCCGGGCGCCCATCACCGCAAGGCGCACGAAGGCGCGCTCGACCAGCGCCATGGCCGGGGCCCGCTGCCCGGCAGAGCGCAGCTTCAGGTCGGTGTCCATCAGCACACCCAGCGCGCCTTCCAGCCGGTCCAGCGGCCAGCCCTGCGCCTGCCGCAGCATCCGGTCGCGGCGCGGGCCGAAGAGCGGCGGACGCACCGACCCGATGCCCTGCGCAGGCCCACCGGGGGCCGAGGCGATGGCATAAAGCAGGCGGAAATGCCGCGTGCCCATGATCAGCAGCGTCACCGGGGCGACGCCCTGCGCCTCCAGCCGCTGCATGACCCGGGCAATATCGCCCGTCCGGCCCTCGGCAAGGATGTGAAAGACCTCGTCCATCTCGGCCTCGATCGAGGCGGGGGCGTTCAGTTCCACCTCTTCGACCGAGAGCGGCGCCGTATCGTCCAGCTTGTACAGCGCCACCTTTTCCAGCGTCTGGCGGAAATCGCCCGGCGTCAGCACCCGCGCCAGCGCCTCCAGCGCGCCCATGGCGTCGCGGCCCACGTCGGTCAACCCGGCGCGCTTCAGCTCTTCCTGGATCTCGTCGCGGCCCATGGGATCGTTGTAAAGCCCCGCCACCCGGGCCGTGCGGTGCTTCTCGAACAGCTTGCGCAGCGAGGAAGAGCCCTTCAGCCCGCCCGCCGTGGCGACGATCATCGCGTCACCCTCGCGCCAGTCCTGAAGCGCCGCCTCGAAGGTCTTGGCCAGCCCGTCCGTGGCCTCTTCGACCAGCACGGCGCGGGCGCCGGGAAAGAAGCCCTGCGCCTTGACCGCATCCAGAAGCCCCGAGGGGTCCTTGCGCAGCTCTGCCCCCGGCAGGCGGGTCAGCCGCATCTCTTCCTCGCCCTGCGGCCCGACGACGGCACCGATCACCTCTTGCCGCTTCATCGCCACGCGCATCGGGTCGTCGCCGTAGATCAGCAGCGCCGGAACGGCGGGATCGGGCCTGCGAAAGAAGGCATTGGCGTCGCGCGGCGAAAGCTTCATCCGACGAAGTCGTCCGCCGCCAGCACGAGGTCGTCGACGGTCTGATCCGCCAGCATGGTCATCAGCCGCTCGCGCGCCGCGCGCTCGGAGGCGCGGGTCGCAACGGTAGAGCCGGTGGTGGAATAGCCGGTGAAGGCATTGGTCGCGGCCGCGTGAACCTGCCGCCCGGTCGCCACCTCGACCAGCCGAAAGCGCGCCCGCCCGATCAGGCGATAGCGCGTATCCTCGCCCGCCGAGGTGCTGCCCACGGCGCTTTCCTCGATCTCGAAGGTCACCGACAGCCGGTAGGGCGCGGATGCGGCGGCCCGGCCCAGCCGCTCTTCGAAGCGGCGGCTGTAAAGGTAGGCCTCTGTCGTTTCGGGCGCGTCCAGCAGCACGGCGTCGTGCAGCGCATCGCCGCTGCCGCCGGGGCCGTAGACGGGCGAAAAGCCGCAGGCGCCCAGACCAAGGGCGCCCAGCAGCAGGGTTCTTCGATCAAACGACCACATTCACGATCCGCCCCGGCACCACGATCAGCTTCTTGGGCAAACCCCCGTCGAGGGCCCGCACCACAGCTTCATGCGCCAGCGCCAGCTTTTCAACCTCTTCCTTGGGCATGTCCTTGGGCACGGCGATCTCGCCGCGCCGCTTGCCGTTGACCTGAATCGGCAGCGTCACCGTGTCGTCGACCAGCATCGCCTCGTCGGCTACGGGCCAGGCGGCCTCTGCCACCAGCCCCTCGCCGCCCAGCATCTGCCAGACCTCTTCCGCAAGATGCGGCGTCATCGGCGACATCAGCTGCGCAAGGACCTTGGCGGCGCGGGTCTTGACCTCTTTACCCGCGCGCGACTTCGCCAGCGCGTTGGTGAAGGCATACAGTTTGGCGATGGCCGCGTTGAAGCCGAAGCTCTCGACGCCCATGGTCACGTCGTGGATCGCCCTGTGCATCTCGCGCTCCAGCGCCGCGTCCTCCTGCGTCGAGGGCGCGTCGCCCCCGGCGATCTCGGCGGCGATGCGGTAGACGCGGGCAAGATGCTTGTGCGCGGCCTCGGCGCCCGATGCGGTCCATTCCACGTCCCGCTCGGGCGGGCTGTCCGACAGCACGAACCAGCGCGCGGTATCGGCGCCGTAGCTGGCGATGATCGCCACCGGGTCGACGACGTTGTTCTTGGATTTCGACATCTTGGCAGAGGGGATGATCTGCACCTCGGCCCCGCCCTCCTTCAGGAAGGCCTTGCCGTCGCGCAGTTCCACCGCCTCGGGGTAATGATAGACCGGGCGGCCATTGTCGCCCTCGGTCTGGTAGATCGCGTGCGTGACCATGCCCTGCGTGAAGAGCGCATCGAAGGGCTCGGCGGATTTCTCCGGCAGGTGGCCGGTCTTGACCATGCCCCGGCAGAAGAAGCGCGCGTAAAGCAGGTGCAGGATCGCGTGTTCGATGCCGCCGATGTACTGGTCGACATTCATCCAGTAGGCGGCATCCTCCATCACCGTGGGCGTATCCGCGCGCGGCGCGGTGAAGCGCGCCTGATACCACGACGAGTCGACGAAGGTGTCCATGGTGTCGGTCTCGCGCCGCGCGGGCGCGCCGCAGGCCGGGCAGGCGCAGTTGCGCCACGAGGGGTGGCGGTCCAGCGGGTTGCCGGGCACGGAGAAGTCGATCGCCTTGCCGTCTTCGTCATAGGGCAGTTCGATCGGCAGGTTTTCCTTCTTCTCGGGGACGACGCCGCAGGCCTCGCAATGCACAACCGGGATCGGGCAACCCCAGTAGCGCTGGCGGGAAAGGCCCCAGTCGCGCAGGCGGAACTTGGTCACGCCGTGGCCCACGCCGTTCTCCTCGCAAAAGGCGATGGCCGCGTCGATGCCCTGATCGCCGGTCTGCGCCTCTTCGCCGGCAAAGCCGCCGATGTAGCGCACGGTCTCGGGCTTGGGCGGAACATAGGCCGGGCCGCCATCCTCCGGAAGGATGAAGGTGCCCTCTTCGCCCATCGCGGGCACATAGGTCGAGCGCACGGGCAGGTCGTACTTGCGCGCGAAGTCGAGATCGCGCGGGTCATGCGCCGGGCAGCCGAAGATCGCGCCGGTGCCGTAGTCCATCAGGATGAAGTTGGCGACATAGACCGGCAGTTCCCACGCGGTATCGAAGGGATGGCGCACGGTCAGCCCGGTGTCGTAGCCGCGCTTCTCGGCCTTCTCCAGCTCTTCCTCGCTGGTGCCGCTGCGGCGGCATTCGGCGTTGAAGGCGGCCAGCGCGGCGTCGTCCTGCTCCAGATGCTTGGCCAGCGGATGATCCGGCGAGATCCCCACGAAAGAGGCGCCCATCAGCGTGTCGGGCCGCGTGGTATAGACCTCGATCCGGTCGAAGCCCTCGGGCGCATCCACGGTCGAAAAGGCGAACTGCAGGCCGCGAGAGCGCCCGATCCAGTTGGCCTGCATCAGCTTGACCTTGGCGGGCCAGTTGTCGAGGCTGTCGAGCGCGTCGAGCAGTTCCTCGGAATAATCCGAGATCTTGAAGAACCACTGCGTGAGCTCCTTGCGCTCGACCAGCGCGCCGGAACGCCAGCCGCGCCCGTTCTCGACCTGCTCATTGGCCAGCACGGTCATGTCGACCGGGTCCCAGTTCACCACGGCGTTCTTGCGGTAGACCAGACCCGCCTCGAGGAAGTCGAGAAACAGCGCCTGCTGCTGGCCGTAGTACTCCGGGTCGCAGGTGGCGAACATCCGCGTCCAGTCCAGCGAGAAGCCCAGCGGCTTCATCTGGCCGACCATCGTGTCGATATTGCCGTAGGTCCAGTCCTTCGGATGGCCGCCCGAGGCCATGGCCGCGTTCTCGGCGGGCATGCCGAAGGCGTCGAAGCCCATGGGGTGCAGCACGTTATGCCCGGTGTTGCGCTTGTAGCGCGCGATCACGTCGCCCATCGTGTAGTTGCGCACATGGCCGATGTGGATGCGCCCCGAGGGATAGGGGAACATCTCCAGCACGTAATACTTGGGCTTGTCGCCCTCGCGCCGGGCCTTGAACGTTTCGGCCTCGTCCCAGGCGGCTTGCCATTTCGGTTCGATGGTGGCGGGGTCATAGCGCGACATGGGTGTATCCTTCGGCGGCGTTTGGGCGGCAGGTGTCGGGCGGGGTGATAGGGCGCGGCGCCGCTTTCGTCCAGAGGGGGCCGGTCTTGCGCGCCCTTCTCCTCGGAAAGACAAGGGGCTGCGCTGCCCAAGATCCGCTTAGCCTGCCCCCTCGCGCTCACCGGGATATTTCCGGACAGTAGAAACAGGCAGGACGCGCACCCTTCTTCTGTCGGGAAATATCCCGGGGGTGCGGGGGCTGGCCCCCGCCCGTCCCGGCAGGCGCTCAGCTCAGCGCATCCCAGACCAGCTTTGCCCCGGTCAGCGTCAGGGCGACATAGGTGATCCCGTAAAAGACCTTCTCGGACACCATGTGGTGCAGCTTGATCCCCGCCCATGTGCCTGCCAGCGCGAAGGGGATCAAGATCAGGTCCAGAAGCAGCGTCTCGCGCGTGAAGATCCCCATGCCCAGATAGAAACCCGATTTAAACAGGTTCACCGCCCAGAAGACCAGCACCGTGGTCGCCTGGTAGGCGGTCTTGGACAGCCCCTGGCCCAGCATGTAGACCGCCGCCGCGGGTCCCCCGGCGTGGCTGACGAAGCTGGTGAAGCCCAGCACCACGCCCGAGACCACCCCGGTCTTCGCGCCGAACCGCGTGCCCAGCCGGATCAGCCCCAGCTGCTGCGCCGCCTGCCAGGCCACGAAGACCAGCGCCACGGCGCCGATGATCAGCCGGATCATGTCCGGATCGGCAGAGGCCCAGAACAGCGCGCCCAGCACCGTCCCCGGCACCGCGCCCAGAAGCAGGACCCGGGACACCGGCCAGTCCCATTGCCGCCAGTAGGCCACCAGCCCCTGCACATCCATCAGCATCAGCAGCGGCAGCATCAGCCCCACCGCCACCGCCGGGGGCAGCAGGACCGCCAGAATCGAGGAGCTTGCAAAGGCCACGCCAGAGCCGAAACCGCCCTTGGAGATGCCTGCGAAAATCACCGCCGGGATGGTGGCGGCGAGCACCGCCGCGCTGAAAAGGTCCACGCGCGCCTCCTGTAAACTGCGGGGTTGCCATGGCTTTAGCGCGAACATCCGGCATATGACAGCCCCCTCGCGGGCCATGCCGCAGCGCGGCACCCTTGCAACGCGGACGGCAAGAGCGTACCCAAACCACCAAATTCACGAAGGACCGGAGATCCTATCCATGGCCAGACCCAAGATCGCCCTCATCGGCGCGGGACAGATCGGTGGCACGCTTGCTCACCTCGCAGCAATGAAGGAACTGGGCGACGTCGTGCTCTTCGACATCGCCGAGGGCACCCCCGAAGGCAAGTCGCTCGACATCGCGGAATCCGGTCCCTCCGAGGGCTTCGACGCGAAGCTGAAGGGCACGCAGGACTACGCCGACATCGCCGGCGCCGACGTCTGCATCGTGACCGCCGGTGTGCCGCGCAAGCCGGGCATGTCGCGCGACGACCTGCTGGGCATCAACCTCAAGGTCATGAAGTCCGTGGGCGAAGGCATCGCCGCCAACGCCCCCGACGCCTTCGTGATCTGCATCACCAACCCGCTCGACGCGATGGTCTGGGCGCTGCAGAAGTTCTCGGGCCTGCCCGCGAACAAGGTCTGCGGCATGGCCGGCGTGCTGGATTCGGCCCGCTTCCGCCACTTCCTGTCGCTGGAATTCGACGTCTCCATGAAGGACGTCACCGCCTTCGTGCTGGGCGGCCACGGCGACACCATGGTGCCCTCGCTGCGCTATTCGACCGTCGCGGGCATCCCCCTGCCCGACCTGATCGAGATGGGCTGGACCACCAAGGACAAGATGGATGCCATCGTCCAGCGCACCCGTGACGGCGGCGCCGAGATCGTCGGCCTGCTGAAGACCGGCTCGGCCTATTACGCGCCCGCCACCTCGGCGATCGAGATGGCAGAGGCCTACCTCAAGGACCAGAAGCGCGTCCTGCCCTGCGCCGCCTATTGCGACGGCGACCTCGGCGTGAAGGACATGTACGTGGGCGTGCCGACCGTGATCGGCGCCGGCGGCATCGAGCGCATCGTCAACATCAAGCTCAACAAGGAAGAGCAGGAGATGTTCGACACCTCCGTGAAGGCCGTTCAGGGCCTCGTGGAAGCCTGCAAGGGCATCGACACCTCGCTGGCGTAAGCCTTCCGACACCATCCAAGGAAACGCCCGGGCCGTCGCGCCCGGGCGTTTTCGTTTCGCGGGGGAAGCCCCTTCGAAGGGGCTTTCTCAAGCGGCTTCGAAGCCGCTTTCACGCCGCACGCCAGCCGGTCATCTCCCAAAGCGCGGGGTCCTGCGCCAGAAGCGCGCGGTCGAAAGCCGCGACAGAGAGGTCCGGCATATCGGGCAAGGCACCTGGATCGAAGGACAGCCCCTCTTCCAGCAGGCCGAAACCGCGCAGGCGCTCCGTCTGCGGCTGGGTCAGGCGGTGCAGCGCGGCCTCCGCCTCCAGCGCCTCGTCGAGGCTGCCCATCCGCTCCATCATCCAAGCGATCTGCGCCAGCCTGTGCGGCGGCAGGATATGCTCCTGCACCGCCAGCGGCTGGCCCTTGTAGCGGATCAGCTTCAGCAGCCAGTGCAGCGGGGTCACCCCGTCGAAATGCAGAAGCCGGGTGGTGGTCGAGCGCCACGCCGGCGCACGCCGGCGTTTGCCCCCAGTCTCGAGGTAGGATTCATGCACCATCTGGCGAAAGCCCCGCCCGACCGGCACCGCGCATTTGCCGGACCCGTGGCTGAACATGCCCTCGCGCAGATGCGGTGCCAGCGTGCCGTAGATCACCGCATCCAGCGCCTTGCCGCCCGGAGAGGTGCGGCGAAAAAACCCGTCGAAGAGCCCCGCCTGCGCCTGCCCGGCCATCAGCGCGCGCTCCATCACCGGAAAGCGCAGTTCGGCGCCCAGGTCGGCCACGAGGGGCAGTTCCGCCTCCAGCGGCCTGTCCTGCCAGAGGAATTCGTCCGCATCCAGATGCACCAGCCAGTCGGCGGCGCAGCACTCCTGCGCATGGGCGGCGTTCAGGCTCTGGCGGCGCATCTGCGACGCGGGCGCCCCGCGCCGGGGCCGCAGCGCCCGCCAGTGCGCCGCGTCGCACAGTGTCACCCGGCAGCCCGGGATCTGCGCCAGCACTGCCGCCACCGGATCGTCGGGCCGGTCGAGGTAGACATGCACCTCTGCCGCGCCACCCGCCAGATGCCAGCGCACGTTGGCTTCGACCAGCGCGCCCGGTTCCCGCGCCGTCATCACGACCGCCCATTTCTGCATTGCCGATCCTGTCCTGTCCCTTGCGACTCACCTTAGAAACCCGGTGATTCTCTGCCAAGCGCTAACAAAAGATTACCCTGTGATCACACCGCAAAACGTGTGATCACAAATGTCGGAAAACCCGCCGCATTTGCGGGGCTGCAGCAAATAACACTTTATTCCGGCCTCTCAGCGGGGCTTACAGGTCTACAATCCGCAGCAAAACGGGGATCGTTGACCCATGAATATCCATGAATACCAGGCCAAGGCGCTTCTGCGCAGCTATGGCGCCCCTGTCTCGGACGGCCGCGTCGTCCTGAGAGCCGAGGACGCCAAGACCGCAGCCGGGGCGCTGGACGGCCCGCTCTGGGTGGTCAAGGCCCAGATCCACGCGGGTGGCCGCGGCAAGGGATCGTTCAAGGAAGAGGCCGCTGGCGAAAAGGGCGGCGTGCGCCTTGCCAAGTCGGTCGAGGAAGCCGCCGAGGAAGCCAAGAAGATGCTGGGCAAGACGCTCGTGACGCATCAGACCGGCCCGGCAGGCAAGCAGGTCAACCGCATCTACATCGAGGACGGTTCGGACATCGAGAGCGAGTTCTACCTCGCCCTGCTGGTCGACCGCGTGACCTCGCGCGTGTCCTTCGTCTGCTCGACCGAGGGCGGCATGGACATCGAGGAGGTCGCAGCCTCCACCCCCGAGAAGATCCTGTCCTTCTCCGTCGATCCGGCCACCGGCTACCAGCCCTTCCACGGCCGCCGCGTCGCCTTTGCGCTGGGTCTGACCGGGTCGCAGGTCAAGGAATGCGTGAAGCTGATGGGCATCCTCTACCAGGCCTTCATCGAGCGCGACATGGAGATGCTGGAGATCAACCCGCTGATCGTCATGACCAACGGCTCGCTCAAGGTGCTGGACGCCAAGCTGGGCTTCGACGGCAACGCCATGTACCGCCAGTCCGAGGTCTCCGAGCTGCGTGACACCACGGAAGAGGATTCCAAGGAACTGGAAGCCTCCAAGTACGACCTGAACTACATCGCGCTGGATGGCGAGATCGGCTGCATGGTCAACGGCGCGGGCCTTGCCATGGCGACCATGGACATCATCAAGCTTTACGGGGCCGAGCCTGCCAACTTCCTCGACGTGGGCGGCGGCGCGACCAAGGAGAAGGTGACCGAGGCGTTCAAGATCATCACCTCGGACAAGAACGTCAAAGGTATCCTCGTCAACATCTTCGGCGGCATCATGCGCTGCGACGTCATCGCCGAGGGCGTCATCGCTGCGGTGAAAGAGGTCGGTCTCGAGGTCCCGCTGGTCGTGCGCCTTGAGGGCACGAACGTCGAGAAGGGCAAGGAGATCATTGCCAATTCGGGCCTGAACGTCATCGCGGCAGACGATCTGTCCGACGGCGCCGAGAAGATCGTCAAGGCGGTCAAGGGGTGAACGCCGCTCCGGGGCTTCGGCCCCGGCGGAGGCTCCACCGGAGCCTCCGAGGCGTGAAGGGGCGGAGCCCCGGGACAACGGTCATGATATCGGTCGACACACTCAGCATCAGACAGGCGCCGCGCGGGCTAACGCGCGCGGAACCATTGTCGCGCATCGCGTGTTGCCTTCTCAACGGAGGTGACAGACATGCCCTTGCTGAGAAAATCCGACCTGCCCGACGCACAGGACCTGAAGGATGCCCTGCCGATCGTGCGCAGCCGCGACCGGCTCAAGCCCTTCCTGATCGGTGCGGGCCTGCTGACTGCCGGAGCCATGCTTCTGCGGGTCAAGCCCGCCTTCGGACAGGTGCCGGATCCCAGACCCTACGGGCGCACCGCCAATGGCCGGTTGCGCAGGGGCTTTGCCCATCGGGTGCGGGACGGCGCGGCCTCTTTTGCGCCGGGCAATCTGACCGATCAGCTGGGCAAGTCGCTGCTGATGGGCGGCGCGGCCATGCTGGTGGCGCGCGTTCTGGACGAGTATCTCGGCCCCGAAGAACTGTAATCCCTGAAAATCGTATTGTTTCTCGGCAGAGCGTGGCCCCGGCCCTCGCTCTGCCTTGTCATGTCCGCGGCCCGGAGCGTCCGGCGCCGCGCGCTTTCGCATGTCGCCCCGCGCGGGCGTTCCAATAAGGAGACCACCACAATGGCCGTCCTCGTAAACGAGAACACCAAAGTCATCTGCCAGGGCCTGACCGGCTCTCAGGGCACCTTCCATTCCGAACAGGCCATCGCCTACGGGACCAAGATGGTCGGCGGCGTGACCCCCGGTAAGGGCGGAACCGAGCACCTGAACCTGCCGGTCTTCAACTCGGTCCACGAGGCGAAGCACGTGACCGAAGCCAACGCCTCGGTGATCTACGTGCCGCCGCCCTTCGCCGCCGACTCGATCCTCGAGGCCATCGACGCCGAGATGGAGCTGATCGTCTGCATCACCGAGGGCATCCCGGTGCTGGACATGATGAAGGTCAAGCGCGCGCTCGAGAACAGCAAGTCCCGCCTGATCGGGCCGAACTGTCCCGGCGTCATCACCCCCGACGCCTGCAAGATCGGCATCATGCCGGGCCATATCCACAAGCGTGGCAAGGTCGGCGTTGTGTCGCGTTCCGGCACCCTGACCTACGAGGCGGTCAAGCAGACCACCGACATGGGCCTTGGCCAGTCCTCCGCCGTGGGCATCGGCGGCGACCCGATCAAGGGGACCGAGCACATCGACGTGCTGGACATGTTCCTTGATGATCCGGAAACCGAGGCCATCATCATGATCGGCGAGATCGGCGGCTCTGCCGAAGAGGATGCGGCAGCCTTCATCGCCGAGCAGAAGAAGAAAGGCCGCTGGAAGCCGATCGCGGGCTTCATCGCAGGCCGCACGGCGCCTCCGGGACGCCGCATGGGCCACGCGGGCGCCATCGTCGCCGGTGGCAAGGGCGGTGCCGAGGACAAGATCGAGGCGATGAAATCCGCCGGGATCGTGGTCGCAGACAGCCCCGCCACGCTGGGCGAGGCGGTCATGGAAGCGATCAAGAAGGGGTGAATTCCCCGGGGCGGGCTTGTAATGGCCCGCCCCGCCACAAGCTTCATGACGGTGGGCCGGTTGCGGCCCCCTCTCCTGACGCTTGGCTATGAGTGAAGGCTGAATGCGAAACGAAGCTGCATATGCGCTGGGGGCAGAGAGTGACTGCGGACGGTGGCGACGCGCCCCTCTGCCATGGCTGCCGCCAGCCCCCCTTCCCGCCACTCCGGCGCTGTTCCAGAACACGATGGGCCTGCCTCTGCCTTTGTCGCAGCCCCGTCCCAACACATACGGGCCCAACCCCAACGAGGTGCCACAATGACCGACCAAAGCCCCAACGATCTGTTCCACGCCTCCAGCTTCATGCAGGGGCACAATGCCGAGTACCTGGAGCAGATGTACGCGCGCTATGCCTCGGACCCGAAAGCCGTCGACGAGGCCTGGGCAGAGTTCTTCCGCCAGATGGGCGACGACGACAGCGACGTCCGCAAACAGGCGGCGGGGCCGTCCTGGGCGCGGGCCGACTGGCCGCCGGTGCCCAATGACGACCTGACCGGCGCGCTGACTGGCGAATGGCCGATGCCCATGGTTCCGGCAGAGGCGAAGGGCGCGGGCAAGAAGATCGCCGAGAAGGCCGCCGAGAAGGGCCTCGAGGTCTCGAACGACGCCATCCAGCGCGCCGTGCTGGACAGCATCCGCGCGCTGATGATCATCCGCGCCTACCGGATCAGGGGCCACCTTGCCGCCGACCTCGACCCGCTGGGCCTGCGCGACACCTCGAACCACCCCGAGCTCGACCCGAAAAGCTACGGCTTCACCGAGGCCGACATGGACCGGCCGATCTTCATCGACAACGTGCTGGGGCTTCAGATCGCCTCGCTGCGCGAGATCCTGTCGCTGGTGAAGCGCACCTATTGCGGCACCTTCGCGCTACAGTACATGCACATCTCGGACCCCGAGCAATCGGCATGGCTGAAAGAGCGGATCGAGGGCTACGGCAAGGAAATCGCCTTCACCCGCGAGGGCCGCAAGGCGATCCTGAACAAGATGGTCGAGGCCGAGGGCTTCGAGAAGTTCCTGCACGTCAAGTACATGGGCACCAAGCGCTTTGGCCTCGACGGCGGCGAAAGCCTGATCCCCGCGATGGAGCAGATCATCAAGCGCGGCGGCAACCTTGGCATCAAGGACATCGTCATCGGCATGCCTCACCGGGGCCGCCTGTCGGTGCTCGCGAACGTGATGCAGAAGCCCTACAAGGCGATCTTCAACGAATTCCAGGGCGGCAGCTTCAAGCCCGAGGACGTCGACGGCTCGGGGGACGTGAAATACCACCTCGGCGCCTCGTCGGACCGTGAGTTCGACGGCCACCCGGTGCACCTGTCGCTGACCGCCAACCCCTCGCACCTCGAGGCGGTGAACCCGGTGGTTCTGGGCAAGGTCCGCGCCAAGCAGGACCAGCTGAACGACACCAACCGCACGCAGGTCATGCCGATCCTGCTACACGGCGACGCGGCCTTTGCCGGCCAGGGCGTCGTGGCGGAATGCTTTGCGCTGTCCGGGCTGCGCGGTCACCGCACCGGCGGCACGATCCATATCGTCGTGAACAACCAGATCGGCTTTACCACGGCGCCGCACTTCTCGCGCTCGTCGCCCTACCCCACCGACAACGCGCTGGTGGTCGAGGCGCCGATCTTCCACGTCAACGGCGACGACCCCGAAGCCGTGGTCCACGCCGCCAAGGTCGCGACCGAGTTCCGCCAGAAGTTCGGCAAGGACGTGGTCATCGACATCTTCTGCTACCGCCGCTTCGGTCACAACGAAGGCGACGAGCCCATGTTCACCAACCCGGTGATGTACACCAAGATCAAGAAGCAGAAGACCACGCTGACGCTTTATACCGAGCGGCTGGTCAAGGACGGCCTGATCCCCGAGGGCGAGATCGAGGACATGAAGGCCGCCTTCCAGGCCCATCTGAACGAGGAATTCGAGGCCGGCAAAAGCTACAAGCCCAACAAGGCCGACTGGCTGGATGGCCGGTGGAGCCACCTCGACAAGCAGAAGCAGGGCAAATACCAGCGCGGCAAGACCTCGATCAAGGAACAGACCGCCAAGGACATCGGCGCCGCGCTGACCCGCGTGCCGGACGGCTTCCCGCTGCACAAGACGGTCGGTCGCCTTGTCGAGGCGCGCGGGCAGATGTTCGAGACCGGCAAGGGCTTCGACTGGGCGACCGCCGAGGCCATGGCCTTCGGCTCGCTTCAGCTGGAAGGCTACCCGGTGCGCCTGGCCGGTCAGGATTCGACCCGCGGCACCTTCAGCCAGCGGCACTCGGCCTTCATCGACCAGAACACCGAGGAACGGTACTACCCGCTGAACAATATCCGCGAGGGGCAGGCCCGCTACGAAGTCATCGACTCGGCGCTGTCGGAATACGCGGTATTGGGCTTCGAATACGGCTACTCGCTGGCAGAGCCCAACGCGCTGACCCTCTGGGAAGCGCAGTTCGGCGACTTCGCCAACGGCGCGCAGATCATGTTCGACCAGTTCGTGTCCTCGGGTGAATCCAAGTGGCTGCGGATGTCCGGCCTCGTCTGCCTGATGCCGCATGGCTACGAGGGTCAGGGGCCCGAACACTCCTCGGCGCGTCTGGAACGCTTCCTGCAGATGTGCGGGCAGGACAACTGGATCGTCGCCAACTGCTCGACCCCGGCGAACTACTTCCACATCCTGCGCCGCCAGCTGCACCGCAGCTACCGCAAGCCACTGATGCTGATGACGCCGAAGTCGCTTCTGCGCCACAAGCTCTGCGTCTCCGAGATCAAGGACTTCACCGAAGGTTCCAGCTTCCACCGCATCCTGTGGGACAGCGCGGAATCCGGCGAAAGCGATACCAAGCTGAAGCCCGACGATCAGATCAAGCGCGTGGTGATGTGTTCCGGCAAAGTCTACTACGACCTGCTCGAAGAGCGGGATTCGCGCGGGCTGGACGATGTCTACCTGCTGCGGGTCGAACAGTTCTACCCCTTCCCGGCGCTCTCGCTGGTGAAGGAACTGGAACGCTTCAAGCAGGCGGAAATCGTCTGGTGCCAGGAAGAGCCTAAGAACCAGGGTGCCTGGAGCTTCATCGAGCCCAACATCGAATGGGTGCTGGGCCGCATCAAGGCCACCCACCGGCGCCCCGTCTACGTGGGCCGCGCCACCTCTGCCTCGCCCGCCACGGGCCTGGCAAGCCAGCACAAGGCACAGCAAGCCGCGCTCGTCGACGAAGCGCTGACCATCGGATGAGCCCCAAGGCAGCGCAAGCGGCAGGGCAAGTAAAAGGGAAGTAAATCATGACCGAAGTTCGAGTCCCCACGCTCGGGGAATCCGTGACCGAGGCCACCGTGGCCACCTGGTTCAAGAAGCCCGGCGACACCGTCGCCGTGGACGAGATGCTGTGCGAGCTGGAAACCGACAAGGTGACCGTCGAGGTGCCCTCGCCCGTGTCCGGCAAGCTGGCCGACATCGTCGCGCAGGAAGGCGACACAGTGGGCGTCGACGCGCTCTTGGCCAATATCGCGGCTGCCGATGATGCGGGCCCCGAGACCCCGCAACCCCGCGCCGAGAACAGCCAGACCGAAGAGGCCGGGCTGAAGCCCGCCAATGGCGGCAGCACCGTCGACGTGATGGTCCCCACGCTGGGCGAGTCCGTCTCCGAGGCGACGGTCTCGACCTGGTTCAAAAAGGTCGGCGACAGCGTCGCGCAGGACGAAATGCTCTGCGAGCTTGAGACCGACAAGGTCTCTGTCGAGGTTCCGGCACCCGCCTCGGGCACCCTGACCGAGATCGTCGCGAACGAGGGCGACACCGTGCAGGCCGACGCCAGGCTGGCGGTGATCTCTTCGGGCGACGGCGCCTCTGCCGCGCCCGCCAGGACCGAAAGCGCGCCCGCCGACACGCAGTACTCCACGCCCCCCGCCGGCAACGGCGGTCCCGGCAAGGATATCAAGGACGGCCCGGCGGCTGAAAAGGCCATGGCCGAGGCCGGCGTGAAGCGCGCGGACGTCACGGGCACCGGCAAGGACGGACGCGCCACCAAGGCCGACGTCGCCGCCGCCGTGGCCGCGGCCAAGTCCTCCTCGACCAGCGCCGCGCCCGCCCAGGCGCCGCGCGCCCCGGTCCCGGCGGATGACGCCGCCCGCGAGGAACGGGTCAAGATGACCCGCCTGCGCCAGACCATCGCGCGCCGCCTGAAGGACGCGCAGAACACCGCCGCGATCCTGACCACCTACAACGAGGTGGACATGACGGAGACCATGGCTCTGCGGAAGGAATACAAGGAGCTGTTCGAGAAGAAGCACGGCGTGAAGCTGGGCTTCATGTCCTTCTTCACCAAGGCCTGCTGCCACGCGCTGAAGGAGGTCCCCGAGGTCAACGCCGAGATCGACGGCACCGACATCGTCTACAAGAACTTCGTCCACATGGGCATCGCCGCGGGCACGCCGCAGGGTCTCGTGGTGCCGGTGATCCGGGACGCGGACCAGATGTCCTTTGCCGAGATCGAGAAGGCCATCGCCGAAAAGGGCAAGCGCGCCCGCGACGGCAAGCTGTCCATGGCAGAGATGCAGGGCGGCACCTTCACCATCTCGAACGGTGGTGTCTACGGCTCGCTCATGTCCTCGCCGATCCTGAACCCGCCGCAGTCGGGCATCCTCGGCATGCACAAGATCCAGGACCGGCCCATGGTCGTGAACGGAGAGATCAAGATCCGCCCGATGATGTACCTGGCCCTCAGCTACGACCACCGCATCGTCGACGGCAAGGGCGCCGTGACCTTCCTCGTCCGCGTGAAAGAGGCGCTGGAAGACCCCCGCCGGTTGTTGATGGATCTTTGATGATTCTTGGTGCTATTGCGCCACGCTGGCCCCGGGCCTTTTCTTCGGTAGGCTTGGGGTCAGTCGTTCTGGCCGAAATGTCCAGATTCTGGATAGCAGGATACAACTCTAGCGCCCTAGAACGAGATCAAGATTGGCCTTCGATCGACATAACGTATTTATTGAAATCCATCGCTTCAGAAGTTAGCGGGCCCTTAGCCTTCGCTTTCGGCTTGGCCTGCATATTCGCATGTTACGTTATCGGTGAAATTGTAATCTCGGGAGGTCGCTATGTCTTTCTCAGCAATAGAGCCAAACGGAAGTTTGCCATTAGGTCTGTCAAGATAGCAAAGATAAAGAATGAAGTGCTCACCGAGCTCTACTTTCGGCGCGACAGTACAAACGAATTGATGTTGGGAGTAGCCCTTTGCGGGCTTATGAACATTACTGCCGGAATTATCTTAACTCTAATCGACGGACGCGATTGGGGATTCATGATTATTGAGACCCTCATTGGCGCGACCGCAATTGCGGCAGGTCTATCTGTCTCATTTCAACTAGGTCAGGAAATGGACGAGAAAATAGAAATTTTTGAACACGATATGGAATAGACAGTTGCTCTTAGCTAGTTCGGAATACACCGACGCCATCACCCGCCGCCGCGCCTTCTCTCTGCCCGGCTACGTCACGCTGGCTGACGCGGGGTTCGACGGCGACTATGTCTCGCCCATCCAGATCACCTGCGGCAGCCTGACGGGGCCGATGCTGATCACCAAGGACTGGCTCGACGCGCCCTCGGCCAATGCCAACCGGGTGATACTGCAACGCCAAGGCCACCTCGGCGACAACCCCTTCATGCGGGTCATCGATCGGGCGCTTCAACTCGCCAGCCTCAGCCGCGACCAGATCTACATCACCCCCGTCTTCGCCCTGCTGACCGCGAAACGCTCCTCGGTGATCCCGATCCGGGACCGCCGCGCCTCCTTCCGAGCCGTCGGGCAGTACGAACTGCTGGGCCGCCGCCCCGTCGCCTGTGGAACCGACGCCGCCGCCGTCCTACGTTCCGAGGGGGTGGACCACATAGAGACCCTGCACCCCTCCGCCCGCGGGCTGACCTTCGAGGCCCGCGCCCAAAGGATCGCCAAGGCACTGGAGGCCGCATGACCACGCAACTGCTTCTCAAATACGACAGCTTCGACCAATCCGCCTTCGACGCCGACGCCGAGGCGCGCGGTCAGGCCGGTCTGACCCTTCTTCAACTCTGGACCGAAGGCGCCGCCCGCTGGGCGCTCTTCACCGTCAACGACAAGGGCAAGGCCCAAAACTGGCTCTCGAAAGAAACCGCCCTCACACACCCGCCCAGCGCCGCACATCTGCTGGAGACCGCATGACCCCCGAACTCACCATCCTCACCCTCGCCGCCCTCTGGCAGGTCGTGCACTTCGCCATCTACTCGGTCACCGCGCAAAGGCAGGTCGGCTCGAAATACGCCGCCTCCCCGCGCGACACGCCCCGCAGCCTGACCGGCATCGCGGGCCGGGCGCAGCGTGCCATGACCAACCACTTCGAGGGGCTGATCCTCTTCGCCATCGCCACGCTGACCCTCACCTACGCCGACAAGACCGGCAGCACGACGGCGATGCTCGCCGCCCTCTATCTCGGGGCGCGGCTGCTCTACCTGCCCGCCTACCTGCTGGGCTGGACACCCTGGCGCTCGCTGATCTGGGCCCTGGGCTTCGGCGCCACCGTGACGCTGCTGATCCTCGCCCTGATATGACCCACACCGGACAGAAGGCCGCCCCCGCTTCTTCTGTCCCGAAATATCCCGGGGGGCTCCGCAGGAGCGGGGGCAGAGCCCCCTCCACGGCCAGCCCCAAAGACTGACAGGAGACTGAACATGGCAGACTACGACGTGATCGTCATCGGCGCGGGCCCCGGCGGCTACGTGGCCGCGATCCGCTGCGCGCAACTGGGCCTCAAGACCGCCTGCGTCGAGGGCCGCGAGACCCTCGGCGGCACCTGCCTCAACGTGGGCTGCATTCCCTCCAAGGCGCTGCTGCATGCCAGCCACCAGCTGCACGAGGCGGAACACAACTTCGCCAAGATGGGCCTGAAGGGCAAATCGCCGTCGGTCGACTGGAAACAGATGCTGTCCTACAAGGACGACGTCATCGGCCAGAACACCAAGGGCATCGAGTTCCTGTTCAAGAAGAACAAGATCGACTGGCTCAAGGGCTGGGGCTCGATCCCCGAGAAGGGCAAGGTCAAGGTCGGCGACGAGACCCACAACGCCAAGGCCATTATCATCGCCTCGGGGTCCGAGGTCGCCTCGGTCCCCGGCGCCGAGGTGACGGTAGACAATGACGGCGGCGTGGTGGTCGACAGCACCGGCGCGCTGGCCCTGCCCAAGATTCCCAAGAAGATGGTCGTCATCGGCGCCGGCGTGATCGGGCTGGAAATGGGCTCGGTCTACAAGCGCCTCGGGTCCGAGGTGCAGGTGATCGAATTCCTCGACCACATCACGCCCGGCATGGACGCCGAGGTTCAGAAGACCTTCCAGCGTATCCTCGGCAAGCAGGGGCTGGCATTCACCATGGGCGCCGCCGTGTCCAAGGTCGAGACCGCCAAGGGCAAGGCCAAGGTCACCTACAAGCTCCGCAAGGACGACAGCGAGCATTCGGTCGACGCCGATGTCGTGCTGGTCGCCACCGGGCGCAAGCCCTTCACCGAGGGCCTCGGCCTCGACGCGCTCGGCATCGAGATGACCAAGCGCGGCCAGATCGCGGTCAACGACCACTGGCAGACCTCCGTCGAGGGCATCTACGCCATCGGCGACGTGATCGAAGGCCCGATGCTCGCCCACAAGGCCGAGGACGAGGGCATGGCCGCCGCCGAGGTCATCGCGGGCAAGCATGGCCATGTGAACTACGGCGTGATCCCCAGCGTGATCTACACCGCCCCCGAGGTCGCCATGGTCGGCGCCACCGAGGCACAGCTCAAGGAGGCGGGCAAGGCCTACAAGGTCGGCAAGTTCTCCTTCATGGGCAACGGCCGCGCCAAGGCCGTCTTCCAGGGCGAAGGCTTCGTCAAGCTGCTGGTGGACAAGGAAACCGACCGCATCCTCGGCTGCCACATCATCGGCCCCTCGGCGGGCGACCTGATCCACGAGATCTGCGTCGGCATGGAATTCGGCGCCAGCGCCGAGGACATCGCCCTGACCTGCCACGCCCACCCGACCTTCTCCGAGGCGGTGCGCGAGGCGGCGCTGGCCTGCGGCGACGGCGCGATCCACGCCTGATCGCCGTCCCGTCACGAAGGAACGGCCCGCTGACGCCGATCAGGGGGCCGTTTGTCGTTTGGCGCGCCGGTCCACGGGACGGTGGGCGGGGCGACTTTCCGCAGGAAAGAGCGGCGGCCCGCCGTCATGCCCACCCGCGCGGGACAGGCCTCAGGCCAGGTCCTTTTCCACGTCGAAGCCCGCCTCCAGCATCAGCGCATTGGACGCCGTTTCGACATCGTGCTCCAGACGCTTCAGGAAATCTTCCCGGCTCAGCCCCGGCGCGATGGGGGGCAGGAATTCGACCACCGCAAGGCCCGGCTTGCGCAGGATGCCCTTGCGCGGCCAGAACAGGCCCACGTTGGTCGCCGCAGGCACGCAGGTCTGGCCGGTCTGCTCATAAAGCAGCGCGGCGCCGACCTTGAACGGCGCCCGCACGCCAGGTGCGATGCGTGAGCCCTGCGGGTAGATGATCAGCTGCCCCGGCTCGGCCGAACCCTGCTCGACGTCGCGCAGCATCTTGGCGATGGCCTGCCCGCGCTTGCCGCGCTCGACCGGGACGCAGCCGATCTTCAGCGCGTATTGGCCGATCACCGGCGCGTACATCAACTCGCGTTTCATGATGAACTTGCCCGCAGGCACCACCGAGAAGATCAGGATGATGTCGAGGAAAGACTGGTGCTTCGAGGCAATCAGCACCTCCCCCGTCGGCACCTCCCCGCGCAGCTCCGTTCGCAGACCGCAGAGCACCCGCGCCGTGAAGCGCACCCAGACACAGTAGGTCTTGCAGGCCGCGCGCGCGCCGCGCGCCGAGAACAGCGCCCAGGGCAGGAAGAGGACCCCCAGGATCGCCATCATGGCGTACATCTGGACGACGAAGATCAGCGACAGTACCCAGCGCATCACGCCAGCCTTTCCAGCACGCGGCGCGCGGCCATCCACGTCGCACCCAGCGCCACCAGCGCCGCCAGCGGCGGCACCAAGAGCGGCAGAACCCATTGCAGGCCCTGAAAACGCAGGCCCGTGAGAAAGCCGCCGGTCTCTCCGGCGGCGGGCATAAGCAGGATCGCCACCAGTCCCATAGCGCTGCCCAGGGCCGCGCCGATCAGGGTCCGCAGGGTGAACCGCCGCACGAAGGCGCGGGCGATGTAGCTGTCGGTCGCCCCGACCAGCCGCAGCACCGCGATCACCTGCGCATTGGCCGCCAGCGCCGCATTGGCCGCCAGCGTGACCATGGCCCCCGTCGCCGCGCCGATCAGCAGGATGGACACCCAGCCCAGCAGCTTCAGCCGCCCCGCCGCCGCCACCAGCGGGCGGCGCCAGCGCGTGTGTTCGTCCAGCACCGCACCGGGTGCCTCGGCCTGAAGCCGCAGGCGCAGGCCCTCGGCGTCGAAACCGTCGTCTTCCTCGAATATCTCGATCAGGCGCGGGACCGGCAGGCTGTCCAGCGGCAGGTCGGGGCCGAACCACGGCTCCAGCAGGGCCTGCTGCTCCTCGTCCGACAGCGCCCGGGCCGAGGCCACCCCTGGCGTCTGCGCCAGAACCCGCAGGGCGGCGGCGCTCTGCGCCTCGGCCTGCCCCGGCGGCGCCGAGATACGAATCGTCGAGGCGCGCGCCAGTTCCTCGCCCCATGTATAAGCCAGCCGCCCCGAGGCCAGCGCCAGCGCCAGCGCGAAGATCGTCAGAAAGGCCATGGCCGCCGAGGTAAACAGCGTCAGCCAGACCGTGAACCCCGAGGGCGGCACAACCCGGTCCGCCGCCGCATCGCCGCGCATCAGCCCGCGCAGGGTGTCCAGAACCAGCGTTTTCACAGGTCCGCCCCCGCCGCGATCAGGGTCCGGTTGGCGATGCGCAGGTTGCGCGCGGGGACCATGCTCTTGGCCGTGCGGATCAGCATCAGGTCGTGGGTCGCGATCATCACCGTCTTGCCCATGCGGTTCAGCTCCACCAGCAGGCGCAAGAGGCGCTGCGACATCTCCCAGTCGACGTTGCCGGTGGGCTCGTCCGCAAGGATCACATCCGGCGACAGGATCAGCGCCCGGGCCAGCGCCGCCCGCTGCCGTTCGCCCCCGGACAATTCCGGCGGGCGGGCGTCGAACTTGCCGGTCAGCCCGACCCAGCTCATCAGCTCGTTCAGGTTGTCGGTCTGCGCCGGGGTGGCCTGCCCCGAGACGGTCAGCGGCAGGGCCACGTTCTCGACCACCGGCAGGTGGTCGAGGAACTGGCAGTCCTGATGCACGACGCCTATCCGCCGCCGGGCCATGGCGATGGCATCGCGGGACATGCCGTGCACGTCCTCTCCGAACAGGCGGATGGTGCCCTCGGTCGGCTTCAGCGCGCCGTAGCAGAGCTTCAGGAAGGTGGTCTTGCCGGCGCCCGACGGCCCGGTGAGGAAATGAAAGGCCCCCGGCGCAAGGTGCAACGACATATCGGTCAGAAGCGCGTCGCCGCTGTAGGAATAAGCCACGTTGTCCAGCTCTATCACGTCGGCTTTGCCCCCTGATACCGTGTTGCCCCGTTTTGCCCGAGCCTCGCGGATCATGCAACGCAAGGCGATGAAGGGGCATGGACTTTTCCCCATCGGCCATACACCATATGGTCAAGAAAGACGCTCAAGGAACGGCGTTTCGGAGGACCGAGCAGGATGCGGCTGATTTGCCCCAATTGTGGTGCACAGTACGATGTGCCCGTGGATGTGATCCCCGAGGCCGGGCGCGACGTGCAATGTTCGAATTGCGGTCACACCTGGTTCCAGCGCCACCCGGACGAAGACGCCGACCTGGCTGAGGACCTGGAACAGCCCATCCCCGATCCCGCCTGGGAACCGGAGGACGAGGACGAACCAGCGCCCGCGCCCCCGGTCGACGCGCCGGAACCGCAGCGCCGCATCGACCCGGAGATCGCCGAGATCTTCCGCGAGGAACGTGAATACGAAAACCGACGGCGCTCTGCCGAAACGCTCGAAAGCCAGCCCGATCTGGGCCTGACCGAACCCGACGAGGACGAACAGGCCCGGCGGTCGCGGCAGGCGCGCGAGCGCATGGCGAAGATGCGCGGCTCTGACACGCCTGCGCCCTCGACCCCGCGCCCGGACGAGGCCGAGGACGGGGGCACGGCCATGGCCGCAGCGGCCGCCGCCGCCGCGGGATCGCGCCGTGACCTGCTGCCCGATGTGGACGAAATCAACCAGTCGCTGCGCAGCAATGGCGTCGAGGCGCGCGTCGTGGACAGCGCCAAGGACGAAACCGCGCGCCGGGAAACCGAAGAGACGCGCCGCGGCGGCGGCTTCGGCAAGGGCTTTCTGACCATGGTGGTGCTGGTCGGCGGCGCGGTGGCGCTCTATGCCTTCGCCCCCGCCATCGCCGACAGGGTCCCGGCCCTCGCGCCGCTGCTCGACAGCTACGTCACGGCAGTCGATCAGGCCCGCAACTGGCTGGATGGGCAGGTCACCGCGCTGCTGACAACGCTGGATTCCATGAGTTCCGAGGCCCAGACCGAGGGGCCCGAAACCACAGCGCCGGAAACCACGCCCCCGGCAGAGCCCGCGCCCGAAGGCAACTGATCCCCGGCCCCGCGCCAGAGGAACAGGCCCGCCCCCTTCTCCGCAGCGACCAGTTCGGCGGCCTTTCCCCCATGGCCACGCCTGCCCCGATAAAGCCCCCGGGCGGCGCCTTCGGCAGGCTGACGGGCCACATGATCTGCCTTCACGCATGAGACCGGTGCGCCGCGCCTTTTTGTCAGGACATTCAAGCGTGACCCAAAGGGAAAGGTGGCAAGGGATCAGCCTTTTCCCGAAACCGATCCTCCGGGCGCAAAGAATCGCCGGGACGCTGTCCGACCAATCAGATCCGACACAGACACCTGAAATAACTGGCTATTTTTCCGAAACATCCCGCCGACAACCGCGTACCGGGGCCCGCGATCCGCGCCGCCCCCATTGATCCGCCCTTGCCGGTCGCCCAATAATCCGGCTCAGTGTGGGCAGATCCCGAACCGGCCAGCAGGAGGCGACCATGGACGGCACCTATTCGCAGAACGATCTTTCTCACGTGGTCGAGGCCGACAAGGCCCACGTCTGGCACCACCTCGTGCAGCACAGGGGCTTCGATACCAAGGACCCGAACATCATCGTCGAGGGCAAGGGCATGCGCGTCTGGAATCAGGCGGGCAAGGAACACCTCGACGCGGTCTCGGGCGCGGTCTGGACGGTCAACGTGGGCTACGGGCGCGAGCGCATCGCCAAGGCGGTCTACGACCAGCTTCTGCGGATGAACTACTTCGCCGGTGCGGCGGGGTCGGTCCCCGGCGCGCTCTTCGCCGAAAAGCTGATCGACAAGATGCCGGGCCTTTCCCGCGTCTACTACTGCAACTCGGGGTCCGAGGCCAACGAGAAGGCCTTCAAGATGGTCCGCCAGATCGCCCACAAGCGTTACGGCGGCAAGAAACACAAGATCCTCTTCCGCGACCGCGACTACCACGGCACCACCATCGGCTGTCTCTCGGCGGGCGGTCAGGAAGAGCGGAATGCCCAATACGGCCCCTTCGCGCCGGGCTTCGTACGCGTGCCGCATTGCCTCGAATACCGCGCCGCCGATCAGGGCGCGCCGACCCAGCACTACGGCGAATGGGCCGCCGACCAGATCGAGCAGGTGATCCTGCGCGAAGGCCCCGACACTGTGGGTGCGCTCTGCCTGGAACCGGTGACCGCGGGCGGCGGCGTCATCGTCCCGCCGGACGGTTACTGGCCCAAGGTGCAGGAGATCTGCCGCAAGTACGACATCCTGCTGCACATCGACGAGGTCGTCTGCGGCGTCGGGCGCACCGGCACATGGTTCGGCTACCAGCACTACGGCATCGAGCCCGACTTCGTGACCATGGCCAAGGGCGTGGCCTCGGGCTACGCCGCCATCGCCTGCTGCGTCACCTCGGAACGGGTCTTCGACCTCTTCAGGGACGACGCCAGCGATCCGATGAGCTACTTCCGCGACATCTCGACCTTCGGCGGCTGCACGGCGGGCCCGGCGGCGGCCATCGAGAACATGGCCATCATCGAAGAGGAAGGGCTGCTGGAAAACACCGTGGCCATGGGCGACTACATGCTCGACCAACTGCACGCGCTGGCCGACCGCCATGCGGTGATCGGCGACGTGCGCGGCAAGGGCCTCTTCCTCGGCACCGAACTGGTGGAAGACCGCGAGACCCGCAAACCGGTGGCCGAGGCACAGGCGCAGGCGGTCACGGCGGACTGCATGGCGCAGGGCGTCATCGTGGGCGTCACCAACCGCTCGGTGCCGGGCTACAACAACACGCTGTGCTTCTCGCCCGCCCTGATCGCCACGAAGGACGACATCGACCAGATCGTCTCGGCGGTGGACGGCGCCCTTGGCCGCGTCTTCGGCTAAGACCATGGACCATCGCCTGAACGCCTACGGACAGCCCATCGGGCTGCCCGTCGACCTGCCCCTGCCCCGCCCGCTGCCGCCACACGACGACATGACAGGCCATTCCGTCACGCTCACCGCGCTGACGCCGGACCATGCACCCGCGCTCTACAGGGCCATGACCGATCCCTCCGGCTGGACCTATCTCGGCGCCGACGAGCCATGGACGGACGAGGCCGAGGCCCGCCGCTGGGCCAAGGCCAAGGCCGCCTCGAAAGACCCGCTCTTCTACAGCCTGCTGGTCGGGGGCACCCCGCAGGGCTTCCTGTCCCTCCTGCGCATCAACCCCGAAGCCGCCAGCATCGAGGTCGGCTACATCCACTACGCCCCCGCCCTGCAAGGCACCCTGGCCGCGACCGAGGCACAGTTCCTGCTGATGCGCCATGTCTTCGACGACCTCGGCTATCGCCGGCACGAATGGAAGTGCGACGCCCTCAACGCGCCCTCGCGCAGGGCCGCCGAGCGCCTGGGCTTCACATACGAAGGCACCTTCCGGCAGGCGCTGGTCTACAAGGGCCGCAACCGCGACACCGCGTGGTTCTCGATCACCGACAGCGAATGGCCCGGTCTCAAGGCCCGCTTCACCCGCTGGCTCTCACCGGACAACTTCCACCCCGACGGCAGGCAGAAGAAACGCCTGCAGGACGCCTGATCTTCTTCTCTGCCCAAATACTCCGGGGTCCGGGGCAAAGCCCCGCTGACGGGACGGCGGGCGGGGCGATGTGGCGCAGGCCACGAGCGCCGTCCCCGTCGAAAACGAAAAAGGGCCGCGAAACGCGACCCTTTCCGTGAAATCCTGCGGAAGGACTCAGCCGTTGACGCTGTCCTTCAGAGCCTTGGCGATGGTCATCTTGACCTGCTTGTCGGCTTCCTTCTTGAACTGCTCGCCGGTCGCGGGGTTGCGGACCATGCGCTCGGGGCGCTCCTTGCAGTAGATCTTGCCGACGCCCGGCAGGGTCACGGCGCCGCCAGCGGCCACTTCCGAGGTGATGATCTCGACAATCGAGTCGAGCGCCGTGCCGGCGGTCTTCTTGTCCGCATCCATCTTCTCGGCCAGTGCTGCGACCAGCTGGGTCTTCGTCATCGGTTTCGTCGCCATTTCAATGGTCTCCTTCATAGCGCCTGCGTTGTGCATTCTGGCGCGACTGTCTTCGTTCCCCGTCACCGCGAAAGCCCTGGCACCCGGTGCCCGCCCTCGCGGCTTCAGCAGCCCCTCATGCCCAATCCATTGGGCCTCTGAGGCGCAATAAAACCGTATACTGTGGGAAAACACAACAATTCGTGGCCTTGTTTATATGGGTAAAACGCATTTTGTGCCGGTTTCCGCCGGGTCATGGCGTCTAAAGAAAGGCGGTCTCCTCGAAACTCCGCAGTTTCCGGCTGTGGATGCGCTCCAAGGGCATGTCGCGCAGGGCCTCCATGGCGCGAATCCCGATCATCAGGTGCCGCGCCACCTGCGTCTTGTAGAAGTCCGAAGCCATGCCGGGAAGCTTCAGCTCGCCATGCAGCGGCTTGTCGCTGACACAGAGCAGCGTGCCGTAGGGCACCCGGAACCGAAAGCCGTTCGCGGCGATGGTCGCGCTTTCCATGTCCAGCGCGATGGCCCGCGACTGCGACAGCCTCTGCACCGGCCCGGTATGATCGCGCAACTCCCAGTTGCGGTTGTCGACCGAGGCCACGGTTCCGGTCCGCATCACCCGCTTCAGGTCGTAGCCCTTCAGCTGGGTCTCGGCGGCAACCGCCTCTTCCAGGGCGATCTGAATCTCGGCCAGCGCCGGGATCGGAACCCAGACCGGCAGATCGTCGTCCAGCACCTTGTCCTCGCGCAGGTAGGCATGGGCCAGAACGAAATCGCCCAGCGACTGCGAGTTCCGCAGCCCCGCGCAATGCCCCACCATCAGCCAGGCATGGGGCCGCAGCACCGCGATATGATCGGTCGCGGTCTTGGCGTTCGACGGCCCCACGCCGATGTTGACCAGCGTGATTCCCTGGTTGTCGGCGCGTTTGAGGTGATAGGTCGGCATCTGCGGCATCTTGCCGGTCGGCGGGATCTCTTCCGTCGCGCTGGTGATCTCGACGTTCCCGGTGCTCACGAAGCTGGTGTACCCGCTTTCCGGATCGGCCAGCATGGCACGGGCATAGGCCTCGAACTCGGTCACGTAGAACTGGTAGTTGGTGAACAGCACGTGGTTCTGGAAATGCGCCGGGTCGGTGGCGGTGTAATGCGACAGCCGCGCCAACGAGTAATCGACCCGCTGCGCCGAAAACGGCGCCAGCGGCGCCGCCCCGTCCGCGGCCAGCCCGGCCACGCCGTTGACGATGTCGTCATTGGTCGAGGCCAGGTCCGGCACGTCGAAGACATCGCGCAGCACGAAGGCGCTCGCCCCCTCCTGCGGCACGGTGATCTCGGGGAAATTGGCGACGGCGAAATGCACCGGCATCGGCGTGTCCGACAGGCCGATCTGCACCTTCACGCCGTGGTTGCCCAGCAGCAGGCCGATCTGCTGCGCCAGGTAGCCCCTGAACATGCCCGGCCGCGTGACGGTCGTGGCATAGGTGCCGGGGGCGGTCACATGACCGAAGGACAGGCGGCTGTCGACCTTGGCGAAGCTGACGGTGCTGAAACGCACCTCTGGGTAGAAGGCGCGGTAACGCCGACCCGGGTGCCCCGAGGCCATGGCCTCCATGAAGCGGTCGCGCAGGAAGGTCGCGGCCTCGTCGTAAAGCGCGCACAGCCGCGCGACGGCGGCCTTGGGATCGTCGAACATCTCGGGCGCGGGCGCCTCGGGCGTCTCGACCGGAAGGGAATGCGGGTGGTCCTGCATGGGGACTCCTTTTTCCGGCGCAAACTCTCACTTCGCGCGCCCGCAATCAAGACGGGAACCGCCATGGCGGACGCGGGGTTTCTTCGTCATGCAGAAAAAGCCGCGCCTTATCTTCTACCCCGACACCCGCCCGGGCATCCGCCGCGAAAGGCGCGGGCGCGGCTTCAGCTACATCGCTCCGGACGGCACCCGCATCGACGCCGCCCCCGAACGCGCCCGCATCGCGGCGCTGGCAGTCCCGCCCGCCTACGAAGAGGTCTGGATCTGCCCCCGCCCCGATGGCCACCTTCAGGCCACCGGGCGCGATGCCCGGGCGCGCAAGCAATACCGCTACCACCCGGACTGGCGCACCTTCCGCGAAGCCCTGAAATACGATCAACTCGCCAGCTTCGGAGAGTCCCTGCCGGCGCTGCGCCGCCACATCCGCCGCACCCTGCGGCAGGCGGAACCCGGCGACCAGGCCTTTGCCATTGCCGCCATCCTCGCGCTGATCGACCGCGCCTCGCTGCGCGTCGGCTCCCCGGGCTATGCCAGGGAAAACCGCACCTTCGGCGCCACCACCCTGCGCCACCGCCACCTGACGCTCGACGGCGACCACATCAAGCTCACCTACCGCGCCAAGGGCGGCCAGCTGGTCCGCAAGACCCTGAAGGACGCCACGCTCAACCGCACGCTGGCCCGGCTCGACGACCTGCCCGGCCCGGAACTGGCCAGTTGGATCGACGAAGAGGGCTCCGCCCGCGCCGTCACCGCCGGAGAGGTCAACGCTTTCCTCGCCGCACAAACCGGCACCGAGGGCCTGACCGCCAAGACCTTCCGCACGTGGAACGGCTCCGCCGCCGCGATCGAGGTCGCGCTGAAGGCGGAGAACCTCACCATCAAGGCCATGACCGAAGCGGCCGCCGGGCGTCTTGCCAATACCCCCGCCATCGCGCGCAAAAGCTACATCCACCCGCAGGTCATCGCCCTGACCGACACCTCCTGGGACGACCGCCGCGCCCTGCTGAAGGCCCCCGGTCAGGGCGGTCTCCGGCAGGCCGAGTCAGCCCTGCTGCACCTCCTGCAATCCGGCGCCTGACCCAACCGCCCCCGGGGCTTCTTTTCTGCAAAAATACTCTCCCGCCGAAGGCGTCCCGCCCCCGCCACCCGCGCGACGCTCCCGTCAAGATGCACCTGTGCTTCTTCTTGGTCCAAATACCTCTCGCCCGACCACCTCCCGCGATCCGGTTGACACCGGGCGCGATCCGGCGCGCAATGCGCCCCGAGAAGGAGACATGCCATGAACGCCCCCCGGAACCCCGCCAACCTCGATCACTGGCAGGAACGCGTCGACCTTGCCGCCGCCTTCCGCTGGACCGTGCGCCTGAACATGCACGAGGCGGTGGCCAACCACTTCAGCCTTGCCATCAACGAAGACGGCACGAAGTTCCTGATGAACCCGAACCAGCAGCATTTCTCGCGGATCAAGGCCAGCGACCTCCTGGTGGTCGACGCCAACGACCCCGAGGCGCTGAACCGCCCCGGCGCGCCCGACCCCACTGCCTGGGGCCTGCACGGCGGGCTGCACCGGCACTGCGCCCACGCGCGCTGCGCCATGCATGTGCATTCGCCCTATGCCACCGTGCTGGCCTGCCTGAAGGACAAGCGCCTGCCGCCGCTCGACCAGAACGCCGCGATGTTCTTCAACCGCGTGGCGGTGGACGATGCCTACGGCGGCCTCGCCTTCGAGGACGAGGGCAACCGCTGCGCGCAGCTTCTGTCGGACCCGAAGGTCAAGACGCTGGTGATGGGCAACCACGGCGTGATGATCATCGGCGACACCGTGGCCGAGACCTTCAACCGCCTGTTCTACTTCGAGCGCGCGGCGCAGACCTATATCATGGCGCTGCAGACCGGGCAGCCGCTGGCCTTCCTGTCCGACGAGGTCGCGGAAAAGACCGCGCGCGAGATCGAGGACTACCCGGAACAGGACATCCGCCACCTTGCCGAGCTCAAGGCGATCCTTGACGAGGAAGGCGCGGACTACGCGCGCTGAGGGGCGGCGGCGGGTTGAAAAACCAGCCCCGCCGCAGGCGTCGGGCGGGCGCGGACCCGCCCCGGGGCAGGCCTCAACCCTTGCGCAGCCCGGTGGCGACCAGCATGCCCTTGCGCTTGGCCTCGTAGTAATAGCCCCTTGCGTACCACATGATGGCGCTGTCCCAGTCGCCGTCCGAGACCATATAGGCGCCCTTCAGGTACTTCAGCGCGTATTGCAGGTTTGTGTCCGCATCCAGCAGGTCGTTCGGCTGGCCCTGAAAGCCCATGGAGCGGGCGGTCGCCGGAAGGATCTGGAACAACCCGTAATAGGGCCCGTTGCGCGCCCAGGGGCGATGCGTGCTCTCGCGGATCGCAAGACGATGCACCAGCCCGCGCGGCAGCTCGTAGTGATCCGCCCAGCGGTTGATCTTCTGGCGCAGTTCCGGGGTTTCGTTCGGGTGCAGGGGAATCCTGTGTTCCACGAGCGCCATGGCAGGCTGTTCATCGGGCGCCGTCTTCGGCGCGGCACAGGCGGTCAGCAAGGCCAGACCGGCCAGCGCGAATATCAGACGAGTCGTCATCGGGTCACACTCCAAGGCTATGGCCTCTTAGTCCCGCGCCGCGCACCGGGCGAGTCCGGCACGGCACGACAGGCAAAACCTTGCCACTCGCGCCCCTGACGCAGCGGAATGTGGCCCATGATTCGGGCAGTCGGGCCCGGTTTGCCTGCCTCTTGTGCACTTCGGTCGCGCTTGCATCCCCCAACGCCCGACGCCATCTATGCCGCATGACACCGAAAACGCTTCTTTCCCTGGGCCATGGCTACTCGGCCCGCGCCCTCGCCGCGCGGCTTTTGCCCGAGGGCTGGACCGTGCTGGGCACGCATCGCGACCCGGACCGGGCAGAGGCGATCCGCGCCACCGGCGCGACCCCCGTGCTGTGGGAAAAGGAGGCCCTGACCGGGGCGCTGTCGCGGGCCTCGCACCTGCTGGTCTCTCCCGCTCCGACCGCCGAGGGCGATCCGAGCCTCGCCCTCTTGTCCGAAGAGATCGCCCGCCGCGCGCCACATCTGGCATGGGCGGGCTACCTCTCCACCACCGGCGTCTACGGCGACCACGCAGGCGCATGGGTCGACGAAAGCGCGGCCCTTTCCCCCGCGACCCGGCGCGGCGAGGCCCGCGTCATGGCAGAGACCCAGTGGCGCGCCATCCCCGGCCTGCCGCTGCACATCTTCCGCCTCGCCGGGATCTACGGGCCCGGGCGCGGCCCCTTCGAGAAGGTCCGGCGCGGCACCGCCCGGCGCATCGTCAAACCCGGGCAGGTCTTCTCGCGCATCCATGTCGAGGACATCGCCCGCGTGCTGCATGCCTCGATCAAGGCGCCCTCGCCCGGCACCGCCTACAATGTCTGCGACGACGATCCGGCGCCGCCGCAGGACGTCATTGCCCATGCCGCGAGGCTGCTGGGCCTGCCGCTTCCGCCCGAGGTGCCCTTCGGCGAGGCCGAGCTGAGCCCCATGGCCCGCAGCTTCTACGCCGAAAGCAAGCGCGTCTCGAACGCGCGCATCAAGGAAGAGCTGAGGGTGACGCTGGCCTATCCCGACTACCGCACCGGCCTTGCCGCGCTGCTGCAAGCCGAAGGCAGGGACTAGAGCATGCCGCGCGACCTGCTGCGCAGCATGGCCGAAGAGCCCGAGGTGCGCAGCCCGGAAAGCCTCGACGACCTGCTGAAGGCGATGCGCCCGGAGAAGGGCGACCTGCGCGTCTCTGTGGAGGATGTGCTGCGGCGCGTCGGCGGCCGCTCTTTCCCGGCGGTGATCCTTGTCCCGGCCATCGTTCTGGTCTCTCCGGTCTCGGGGATTCCCGGCACGCCGACGCTGGCCGGGATGATCGTGCTGCTCTGCGCCGTTCAGGCGCTGGTGGGCAAGAAACACCTCTGGCTGCCGGGTTTCCTGCGCCGCCGCAGCGTCAGCGCGGCGCGCATGCTGCGCGCGGTGGAATGGCTGCGCCGTCCCGCCGGCTGGATGGACCGCCACTCGCACAACCGCCTGCGGCTGCTGGTGAGCGGCCCGGCCAAGCCGCTGGCCTATGCGGCGACGGCGCTGGTGGCCGTGTCCTGGCCGCTGCTGGAGCTGCTGCCCTTCGTCACCTCGTTCAGCGCGGGCGCCGTGGCCATGGTGATGTTCGGCCTGATGACCCGCGACGGCGCCTACGCGCTGGCCGGATACGCGCAGGGCGCGCTGGTCTACCTGATCCTGCTCAGCATCTGGTTCGGGATCTTCTAGACGTGGTTTCGCCTGCGCGGCGCGCAGGCGACCGGCGGGGAGGCTTTGCCTCCCCGGACCCCTCCAGGATATTTCCGGACAGAAGAAGCGCAGGCGGGCGCCTGGGTCAGGCCCGCTTGTCCATGACCTCGACGCCGAGGACCGAGAGCACCCTGGCCTCGATATCCTTCGCGTTCATCCCGGCCACCGCGTACATGTCCGCCGGAGAGGCCTGGTCGATGAAGATGTCGGGCAGCACCATCGAGCGGTACTTCAGCCCGCGGTCGAAGACCCCCTCGTCGGCCAGAAGCTGTGCGACATGGCTGCCGAAGCCGCCGACGGCGCCCTCTTCGATGGTGATCAATGCGTCGTGATCGCGCGCGAGGCGCAGGATCAACTCGCGGTCCAGCGGCTTGGCAAAGCGCGCATCGGCCACGGTCGGGGATATGCCGCGCGCCTCGAGCGCCTCGCAGGCGGTCAGCACCTCGCCCAGCCGGGTGCCGAAGCTGAGGATCGCCACCCCCTTGCCCTCCCGGATCATCCGGCCCCTGCCGATCTCGAGCACTTCGCCCCGCTCAGGCATTTCGACGCCGCGCCCCTCGCCACGCGGATAGCGGAAGGCGATGGGGCCCTCGTCATGGGCGGCGGCGGTGGCCACCATGTGCTTCAGCTCCGCCTCGTCGGCGGCGGCCATGACCACGAAGCCCGGCAGGTTGGCCAGATAGGCCACGTCGAAGGATCCCGCATGCGTGGCGCCATCGGCCCCGACCAGCCCGGCGCGGTCGATGGCGAAGCGCACCGGCAGGCGCTGGATCGCCACGTCATGCACGACCTGATCGTAGCCGCGCTGCAGGAAGGTCGAATACATCGCGCAGAAGGGCCGCATCCCCCCCGCCGCGAGGCCGGCGGAAAAGGTCACCCCGTGCTGTTCCGCGATGCCCACGTCGAAGCAGCGCGAGGGGTAGCGCTCGGCAAAGAGGTCGAGCCCGGTGCCGTCCGGCATCGCCGCTGTCACGGCACAGATGCGGCTGTCTTCGGCGGCCTGCTGCATCAGCGCCTCGGCGAAGACCCTGGTATAGGCGGGCGCGTTGGACTTCGCCTTCTTCTGCTGGCCGGTGACCACGTCGAACTTGCCGCGCGCATGGCCCTTGTCGGGCGCATGTTCGGCCGGGTCGTAGCCCTTGCCCTTCTTGGTGATGCAATGGATCAGGATCGGCCCGGTCGCGCGCTGGCGCACCGTGCGCAGCACCGGCAGCAGCTGATGCAGGTCGTGCCCGTCCAGCGGCCCGAGGTAGGAAAAGCCCAGCTCTTCGAAAAGCGTGCCGCCCACGGCCATGCCTTTCAGCATCTCCTTGGCGCGCTTGGCGCCCTCGCGGAAAGGCGGCGGCAGGAAGCTGGCGGCGCCCTTCACGGCGGCCTTCAGGTCCTGGAACGGGGCCTCGGCGTAGAGCCGCGAGAGGTAGGACGATAGCGCGCCAGTGGGCGGCGCGATGGACATCTCGTTGTCGTTGAGGATCACGATCAGCCGCTTGCCCAGATGACCTGCGTTGTTGAGCGCCTCGAAGGCCATGCCCGCGCTCATGGCGCCGTCGCCGATAACCGCGATGGCATCGCCATGGCCGGTGTCGCAGGCGCCGCCCAGATCGCGGGCCACGGCGAACCCCAGCGCGGCAGAGATCGAGGTCGAGGAATGCGCCGCGCCGAAGGGATCGTAGGGCGACTCGGACCGCTTGGTGAAGCCCGACAACCCGTCCTTCTGGCGCAACGTCGACATCCTGTCACGGCGCCCGGTCAGGATCTTGTGCGGGTAACACTGGTGGCTGACGTCCCAGATGATCTTGTCGCGCGGCGCGTCGAAGACCGCGTGCAGCGCCACCGTCAGTTCGACCACGCCGAGGCCGGCGCCCAGATGGCCGCCGGTCTCGGACACGGCAGAGATCGTCTCGGCCCGCAATTCGCCGGCCAGACGCTCCAGCTCTGCATCGCTGAATTGCGACAGGTCGGACGGGTTGTGAACCCGGTCCAGAAGCGGCGTCGAGGGTCTGTCGGACATGGGTCCTCCGCGGGTCAGTTCCGGCGCGAGATAACGAAGCGCGCAGCCTGTCGCAAGGTCTCGGCCTTTTCTCCGTAAACAGATAGGGCATCGCAGGCCTCTGCCACAAGATCCGAGGCGCGGCGTTTCGCCCCGTCCACACCGAGGTGCGAGACGAAGGTCGCCTTGCCACGCCCGGCGTCCTTGCGCACCGCCTTGCCGACCGCCTGAACATCGCCCTCCACGTCCAGCACGTCATCGGCAATCTGGAAGGCCAGGCCAAGCCGGTCGCCGTAGTGCCGCAGCGCGCCCTGGTCCTGCCCAGCCATGCAGGCCCCCGCCGAGGCCGCCCAGGAAATCAGCGCGCCGGTCTTGCCCGCCTGAAGCGCCGTGATCTCGGCCAGCGACAGCGCCCTGTCGCTGCTTTCGGCGGCAATGTCGCGCATCTGCCCGCCGACCATGCCCCGGACCCCCGCCGCATCGGCAAGGCTGCGGGCCAGATGGATGCGCTGCTCGGCGGGACAGACGGCCTGCAACACCAGCTCGAAGGCCAGCGCCTGCAAGCCGTCACCCGCCAGCACCGCGATGGTCTCGTCCCACTGACAGTGGACCGTGGGCTTCCCGCGCCGCAGGTCGTCGTCGTCCATGCAGGGCAGGTCGTCATGCACAAGGCTGTAGCTGTGCAGCGCCTCGATGGCGGCGGCGGCAGGCGCGGCATGGGTGCGTGCGATGCCGAACAGCAGCGCGCTCTCGATCACCAGGAAGGCGCGCAGCCCCTTACCGCCCTGCACCGCGTACAGCATGGCGCGCGCCACCTCGGATTCGGTCTCGTGCAGCGCCATGGCCACATGGGCATGCGCAAGATCCGCGTCCAGCTGCAGGGCCTCGTCGAAAGAGGCCTCGCGGGCCTCCATCTCTTCCAGCCGCCCCACCAGGAACTCCGGCAGGGGCGCGTAGCTGCCGACCACCTAGAGCCCCTCGACCGCTTGCGTGCCCTTGGGATTGCCCTCGCCGTCCAGCGTGATGGCGGCGACCTTCTCCTCGGCCTCGCTCAGCTTCTGGTCGCAGCGTTGCTTCAGCCGCGCGCCGCGCTCGTAGAGGCGGATGGACTCCTCCAGCGCCACGTCGCCGCGTTCCAGCTGGCCGACCACGCGCTCAAGCTCGCCCATGGCCTGCTCAAAGCTCATCTCCGCCACATCGGCGTCCCGGTCTGTCTCGCTCATGCGGCGGCCTCCATCAGTATCTCGACATGTGCCCGCGCCGAGGCGGACAGGGCAGCCAGATCATACCCGCCCTCCAAAGTCGAGACCACCCGCCCGCCGCAGACATCCGCGGCGACATCGCAGATCGCCCGCGTGATCCAGCGGAAGTCGTCAAGCGCCCAGTTCAGACTGGCCAGCGGATCGTCCTGATGCGCGTCGAACCCCGCCGAGACGACAATCAGCTCGGGGCGCCAGGCGCGCAGCCGCGACAGGGCGGGTTCCCAGGCGGTGCGCATCTCGGCGCCGCCGCTTTCGGGCGCCAGCGGCAGGTTCAGCACGGTGTCATGGGCGCCCCGCTCATCCGCCCGCCCGGTCCCGGGCCAGAGCGGCATCTGGTGAGACCCGATGAACAGCGCGCGCGCCTCGTCCCACAGCAGGTCCTGCGTGCCGTTGCCGTGATGGACGTCGAAATCCAGCACTGCCACGCGCCCCACCCCATGCACATCCAGCGCGTGTTTCGCGGCCAGCGCGGCGGTGCCGAACAGGCAGAAGCCCATGGGCGTCTCGGCCTCGGCGTGGTGGCCGGGGGGCCGGGTGGCGCAAAAGGCGTTCCCGACCGCACCTTCCAGCACCATGTCCACCGCCTGCACCGCCGCGCCCGCCGCCAGCCGCGCCGCCCGCAGGCTTCCCGGAGACATCCATGTATCGGAATCCAGCTGATGCAGCCCCCTATCGGGCACCGCCGCCGCCAGCCGGTCGAGATAGCGCTGCGGATGCACCCGCAGCAGATCCGCGTCACGCGCCTCGCGCGCCGTCACGCGGCGCAGGTCCAGCCCCTCCAGCGCATGCAGCACATGCTCCAGCCGCGCCACCCGCTCGGGGTGCCCCTCCGGCGTGACATGCTCCAGCCCATCTGCATGGGTGATCAGTGCCGTGGCCATGAAACGCCCCCCTTTGTGCTTCTTCTCTGCAAAAATACTCACCGGCGCGACGCCCGCCCTTGGCACGGCCCCGCCGGTGGGGCGCCGTCAGTCCGGCGCCAGCATGTAGCCCGCGCCCCGCACCGTCTGCAGGTAGCGCGGCTGCTTCGGATCGCTTTCCAGCTTGCGCCGCAACCGGGTAATCTGCACGTCCACCGCGCGCTCCTGCGCCTGCCCCTTGTCGCGGCCCAGTTCCTCGACCAGCTTCGACCGGCTCAGCGCCTCGCCCGGCCGGGCCGAGAAGATCCGCATCAGCTGGCTTTCGGTCGCGGTCAGGCGCACCAGTTCCTCGCCCTGCCACATCTCGCCGCGCTCGATGTCGTAGCGGATCGGCCCCAGCGTCAAAAGCTTCGGCGCCACCTCCACCACCGGCGCCTCGGGCACCCGGCGCAGGATCGCGTTGATCCGCAGAAGCAGCTCCTTGGGTTCGAAGGGCTTCGACAGGTAGTCGTCCGCCCCGGCCTCCAGCCCGGCGATCCGGTCCTCGGTCTCCGACCGGGCGGTCAGCAGCAGGATCGGCATGGTCGAGGTCTCGCGGATCGCCCGTGTCAGGCTGATCCCGTCCTCGCCCGGCATCATCACGTCCAGCACCACCAGATCGAAATCCAGCCCCGCCAGCAGCCGCCGCGCATGGGCCGCATCACGCGCCGCGCTGACAAGGAATCCGTGCCGGATCAGGAACTTCTGCAACAGCCCCCGAATGCGCTCATCGTCGTCCACGATCAGCAGGTGCGCGTCAAACTCGCTCATTCCCGGCCCTCCCTGAGTGCGTGATACTGGCGTCGCATCTCGGGGTCCATCATCTCTTCCAGCACCCGGCGGAAGCCCGCGACGGCCTCGGGCCCCGCCTCGCGGAAAGCCGTGCGCATCCGCACCCGCTGCGCATCCGCAAGCTGGCGCTCCAGCGCATCGCCCGCGGTGGTCAGGTACAAATGCCGCTCGCGCTTGTCGACACGGCCGACCCGGCTTTCCACCAGCCCGTCGCCGATCAGTGTCCGCAGCACGCGGTTCAGCGATTGCTTGGTCACCCCGAGGATGGCCAGCAGGTTGTTGACGGTCGTTCCGGGCGCCGAGTGGATGAAATGCAGCGCCCGGTGATGGGCGCGGCCATAGCTGAGCTCGTCCAGAATACGGTCCGGATCGGCGGTGAAGCCGCGATAGGCGAAGAACATCGCCTCCGCCCCCTGCCTCAGCTGCTCGTCGGTGAGATAAAGAAGCGTCTCGCCCTGAATGCGTCGTGTCTCTGCCACGCTGCCTCCATCGTCGCTTTGCCGGTTCAAAGGGCAGTTTACGTCAGCCTTGTTGACATTCCAAGCACCAACTGTTAGCGATTCTCAGATTTGACGCAACTTTATGTCCACTACGGACCAATTGAGCGCAACAAATGCAAATCGGAACCGCGTGAGCCAAAGGAGATCGAAGATGGCAGAAGGCGCATATGACGACCGCGACGGCAAGATCTGGCTGGACGGCCAGCTGGTAGACTGGCGGGCCGCGCAGGTTCACGTATTGACCCATGGCCTGCACTACGCCTCTTCGGTCTTCGAGGGCGAACGGGCCTACAACGGCAAGATCTTCCTGTCGCGCAAGCACTCGGAACGACTGCATTTCTCCGCCAGGTGCCTCGACTTCGAGATCCCCTATACCGTCGACGAGATCGAGGCCGCCAAGCAGGCCGTTCTGGACGCCAACGGCTTCACCGACGCCTATGTGCGCGCGGTGGCATGGCGCGGCGCGGGCATGGACATGGGCGTCTCTTCGGCGCGTAACCCGGTCCGGCTGGCGATCGCCGCATGGGGCTGGGGCAACTACTACGGCGACGCCAAGATGAAGGGCGCCAAGCTGGACATCTCGAAGTGGAAGCGCCCCTCGCCCGAGACCATCCCGGTCCACGCCAAGGCGGCAGGCCTCTACATGATCTGCACGACCTCCAAGCACGCGGCAGAGGCCAAGGGCTGCTCGGACGCGCTCTTCATGGATTACCGCGGCCTCGTGGCCGAGGCGACCGGCGCCAATATCTTCTTCGTCAAGGACGGCGAAGTGCACACACCCAAGCCCGACTGCTTCCTCAACGGCCTGACCCGTCAGACCGTCATCGGCATGCTTCAGGACAAGCAGATCAAGGTGCACGAGCGACACATCGAACCCGGCGAGATGGAAAGCTTCGAACAGTGTTGGCTGACCGGCACCGCCGCCGAAGTCACCCCGGTGGGCCAGATCGGCGATTACACCTTCGAGGTCGGCGCGCTGACCCGCGACATCTCGGAAAGCTACGAAAAGCTCGTCCGCAGCTGAGCATAACAAGGGCGGCGCCTCCCCGGCCCCGCCCTTCTTCTGTCCGAAAGTATCCCGGGGATTTTCAAGGGGCAGCGCCCCTTGAAGGCCCGCGCGGCCCGAGCGCGAACCGACCTGCGGGCCGCAAGGCGCCCCGTCAGATCAGCGACCGCAGCATAGACGTGTTGTTCTGCACGATCGAGTTCAGCTCGACCACCCGCGCCAGCCGGCTTTCGATCTCGTCCTGACAGCTGTCCAGCTGTTCGACGATGCCGCTCAGCGCCGTTCCGGACCCGGCCAGCGTCGCGCTCTCGATCTTGCACATCATCCGGGTCGAACTCAGCCCCGTCACATAGCGTTTCATGTCCAGCACCGACCGCGCGAAGCGCTTCGCCTCCTGCTCGACCTCGCGCAGCGAGTCCGCCGTCTGCCTCAGGAACTGTGCGCGGTGCCGCTCGACCTCTGCGATCTCGTCATCGATCTTCACGGAGGCCGGGTAGATCCCGGCCAGGCGGATCTTCTCGTCCCGGAAGACGGCCAGCATCTCGGCCTCGACCGCCGTGGCGAAGCCAAGGAACTGCCCGTTCAGGATGGCATCGCGAATACGGGCAAAGACGCAGCTTTCGCCCTCGGCGAATGTCGTGACCCAGGTCGACATCTCTTCCAGCATCTGGCTGTAGTTCACCGAGATCGCGCTGATCGGACCGCCCGCGTTTTCCAGCCGTGACGCGATCAGGCGCATGTTCAGGGGCACCGTGCGGATCGCCTTGAACGCCTCTTTCATCTCGAGGATTTCGCGCTGCACCTCGTCGACGGCCTTCGACATTTCCAGAAAGCGGCGTTGCAGGGGATCCATCGGGCGCGCCAGCTGGCGGGCGCGGGCTTCCAGCTCGGTCGCCAGCGCATGGGCCTGAAAGGCGTGATAGCTGGCAAAGCCCATCCCCGTCACCATGGTGCGCAGCGCCTCGGCGCTGTCCGCCGGTGTCAGGCCCTCTGCCTCGCGGCGCAGCAGGTCGGCGTAACAGTCGCTGACTTTCGGAAACAGGTCAGAGGTCGGTTTGATCCGGGTCGAGATATAGCCCCCCTCGAAGGGCGCGACCAAGGCGAAGACCCAGTAGAACCGCCCGCAGGACCGCCGGTTCTTCACATAGGCCCCGGTCGGCTTGCCCGCGCGGATGCGATCCCAAAGCAACTGGAACACACCCCGTGGCATGTCGGGGTGGCGGATCACCCTGTGCGGCGCGCCGATCAGCGCATCCCAGTCGAGGCCCGCCACACGCTGAAAGACGGTGTTTCCGGCCCGTATCACGCCCCGCTCATCGGTCCGTGAATAAAACAGCTCCTGCAATTGGAAGGTGGCCTCGGACGAGCAGACCTCGGCCAGGAACTGGGGATCGTGTTCAGACATGAGATACTCCACACCACTCCGGACGGACCCTGCCGCAGATCCCTTTCCAAAACGGAAAGGGCCGCGCCGGATCCCTCCGCGCGGCCCCTGAAAGTGCTTCCGATTTGTCTCTAACCCGGCGACATGCCGCGCAGGCGTTCGGATCGGCGGCGCAGGATTTCGACCGTGGTCAGCAGCAGGATCGAGATGCCCACGAGGATCGTCGCCACCGCAAGGATGGTCGGGCTGATCTGCTCGCGCAGGCCGGTGAACATCTGCCATGGCAGGGTCTGCTGTCGGGCCGAGCCCACGAAGATCACCACCACCACCTCGTCGAAGGAGGTGATGAAGGCGAACAGCCCGCCCGAGATCACGCCGGGCAGGATCAGCGGCATCTGCACCTTGAAGAAGGTCCGCACCGGGTCCGCGCCCATGTTCGCCGCCGCCCGCGTCAGCGAACGGTCGAAGCCGACCAGCGTCGCGGTCACGGTGATGATGACGAAGGGAATGCCCAGTGCCGCATGCGCCAGCACCACCCCGAAAAGCGTGCCCTGCAAGCCGATGCGCGAGTAGAAGAAGTACATCCCCGCCGCCGAGATGATCAGCGGCACGATCATCGGAGAGATCAGGATCGCCATGATCGCGCGCCGGAAGGGCACATGTTCCGACGACAGGCCGATGGCGGCAAGGGTGCCGAAGCTGACCGAGAGGATCGTCGCGAAGGGCGCGATGATCAGCGAGTTCTTCAGCGCCTGCTGCCATTCCGACGAGTTGAAGAACTCGCGGTAGTGGCGCAGCGAGTAGCCCTCGGGGTCGAAGCGCAGCATCTCGGGCGTGAAGGTAAAGAAGTTCTCGGCGTTGAAGGACAGCGGCATCACGACAAGGATCGGCGTGATCAGGAAGACGAAGATCGCCCCGCAGATGGTGCGGAAGCTGTAGTGCCACAGCACCTGCCCGCTGGTCAGGTAGGGCGGCAGCGGCACGCGGTAACGCCCGTAGCCGACCCAATAGGCGAACCAGCCGAAGAACCAGCCGAAGAGCGCGCCCATGACCGCCCCGGGGATGCCGCCCAGCAGATAGCCCGCCAGGGCGAAGAGCGCGACAAGGCCCCATTTCACCGGGCGCTCCTGCTCTTTCGGCAGCACCTCCAGCACGACGAATGCCAGTGCGGCGGCAAGGATGAACCCGATCAGGATGCCCAGCAGGGACGATCCGTTCGCGGCGCCGACGAAGATCCCGGCAAAGGCCCCCGCCGCGCCCACGGTGGGCGCCGCGAAAGAGATCGGCATCTTGCGGGCTTGGGTTTCAACAGCCATGGATCAGCCCCCCAGCTTGACGTTGTCGATGCCGACGATCTTGTCGTAGGCCCAATAAAGGATCAGCACCACCGCCAGCAGGATCGTCCCCAGCGCGGCCGCGAGGCCCCAGTTGAGCGAGGACGAGATGTGGTAGGCGATCCGGTTCGAGATGAAGGTGCCGGTCGTGCCGCCGACGATCTCGGGCGTGATGTAATAGCCGATGGCGAGGATGAAGACGAGGATCGACCCCGCCCCGATGCCCGGCACCGACTGCGGGAAATAGACCCGCCAGAAGGCCGTCCAGTTGGTTGCGCCCAGCGATTTGGCGGCGCGCACGTAGTAGGGCGGAATGGTCGCCATGACCGAATACATCGGCAGGATCATGAAGGGCAGCAGGATGTGGGTCATCGCCACGATGGTGCCGAACTGGTTGTTGATCATCACCAGCCGGTCGGCATCGCCCACCAGCCCCAGCCAGACCAGCACGTCGTTGATGACACCCTGCTGTTGCAGCATGACCTTCCAGGCGCTCGTCCGCACCAGAAGCGAGGTCCAGAACGGCAGCAGCACGAGGATCATCAGCAGGTTCGCCGTCCGCGCCGGCAGGTTCGCCAGCAGGAAGGCCACCGGGTAGGACAGCATGATGCAGCTAAAGGTGATCACCAGCGACATGAACATGGTCCGCTTGAACAGCAGGCCGTAGATGCGTTCGTCCTCGTCGCGCAGCCGGACGCCGTCGGGGGTCTTCTGCGCATCCACCGAGTTCAGGAAGTAACCCGAGGTGTAGTTGGGCGAATACATCTTGATGGTCTGCCAGACCTCGACGTCGTGCCAGTCCTCGTCGATCTCGGCGAATTGCGCGCGCACGTCGACCGTCTCGAAGTCGGGGCTGGCCACCAGCTGGGCGGCGGCCTGAAGCATCTCGGCGCGCGGCCCGGTGTAAGAGGCCACATCGGCACCGGAGGACAGATCCTGGTAAAGCATCGCGTGGACGATGGACCAGGGCTCTTCCTGAAGCGGGCTGTCGCCTTCCTCGACCTGCGTATAAAGCGCGAATTCGCGGTAGCTGGCCGCCGTCTCGGGCAGCAGGTCCGCGACGCCCTCGCGCAGCACGAAGTCCGGCATCTGGCCCCGGTCGCCCTGATCCGTGGCGTCCCATTCCGCCTGCGCGCCGATCCATTCGGGATCGCCCAGCAGCTCGGCCCATGGCATGGCCTCGTCCCAGGCCTCGTCGAGATCCTCGAACTGGTCCTGATAGACCTCGCCGATGTCGTCGAGCCCCCGGCCAGACTTTCGGAACAGCGACGAGACGCCGGTTAACTCGTAGTTCAGGCGGGTGCCGAGGCGCGTGTGCAGCTTGCGCTCGGCGGCGTAGAAGATGTCCTTGTAGGCGGCATCCCAGACCGCGTCGCCGGGCAGCTCGCCCGTCGTGTCGTCCCAGTCCTGAAGCGCTTCGGTGGTGCGCGGCAGCGTGTCGGACACGATCTGGTTCTCGACCGAGCGGAACAGCATGTCGACGATCGGCGCGATGAAGGTCACCAGCACGAACAGCAGCAAGGGCGCGATCAGCAGCAGCGCGCGGATCTTCTGGCGGCGCAGCGCGCGGGCCAGAGAGCGCTTCAGCGGCGTGCCGTCGGCGGCGAGCATCTCGCCACGCTTGCCGCGATGCTCGGCCGCGTCTGCGGCGCGCAGGGCGTTGTCGGGGGTCGGCCCCCCGATCTTGTCGGGATCTGTGCTGGCGTCGGTCATTCGGCCCCCTCGACGACTAGGATTGTGCTCTCCGCCGATGCGCGGCGGATCTCTGCGACCGCCTGGTAATCGGGGTCGTTGTAGGCGGCGAGCGCCTCTGCATAGCTGGGAAACTCGATGACGACGTGGCGGTCGTGGACGGTGCCTTCCATGACCGTGCTCTGTCCGCCCCGGACGATGAAGCGCGCGCCGAGCGATTGCAGGATCGGCGTGTCCTTCTCGACGTACTCCTTGTACGCCACCGGATTCTTCACCGTGATATGGCCGATGATGTAGCCCTTGGGCATGCCAAGCGTCCCCTGTTGTCCCCTGCGCCCCGTAACGGACGCCGATTGTGCGTGGCCCTTTTCGGGCGCGTCTTGGTGAGAGGGCGGGACCAAAGCCCCGCCCCCCAAAGCTTTATTGTGCCAGCCAGGCCTGGAACTTCGCGTCGATGTCGTCGCGGTAGTCGGCCCAGAACTCGTAGTTATACAGGAACGTGTTCTCGGCGTTGGCCGGGTCGGTCGGCATGTGCGGCGCCATGTCGATGCCAAGCTCTGCGTGCTGGCCGACCAGCGGGGCCGAAGACGCACGCGCCGGACCGTAGCTGATGTACTTGGCCTGATCGGCAAGACGCTGGGTGTCAGTGGCGAAGCGCACGAAGTCCTTCACGCGGGCCAGACGCTCTTCGGGCAGACCGGCGGGAATGATCCAGCCGTCAAGGTCGAAGACCTGCGCGTCCCACATCATCGCAACCGGCTGGTCCTGCTCTTCGATCACGCTGAACAGGCGGCCGTTGTAGGTCGAACCCATGAAGATCTCACCATCGGCCAGCAGCTGCGGCGTGTCGGCGCCGGCGGACCACCAGATCGTCTGGTCCTTGATGGTGCCCAGCTTGGCAAGCGCCTGGTCCTGGCCCTCTTCGGTCTCGAGCACGTCGTAAACGTCCTCCTTTGCCACGCCGTCACAGAGCAGCGCCCATTCCATATTGTTGATCGGGCGCTTTTCCAGTGCGCGCTTGCCCGGGTAGGTTTCCAGGTCGAAGACGTCGCAGATGTCATTCGGCGCCTCGGCGCCCTCGGGGACCATGTCGGTGCGATAGCCGAAGGTGGTCGAATAGACGATCTGCGGGATGTAGCAGTCCGACACGATCAGGTCGCCGAAATCGTCCGACGCCTTGGAACCGTCGTCGCCATCGGCGAGCAGTTCGTCCGGGTCGTATTCCATCGCCAGACCCTCGTCGCAAAGGCGGATGGCGTCAGAGGCCACCACGTCCACGAGATCCCAGGTCACATTGCCCGCCTCGTTCATGGCGCGCAGCTTGGCCACCGCCTCGTTCGAGCTTTCGTCCCATGCGACGCTCACCTCGGGGTGCATCTCGAGGTAGGGTTCCACATAGGCGTTCTGCTGCGAGGACTGGTAGGCCCCGCCCCAGCTGACCAGCGTCATCTCATTGGACATCTCCTGCGCCTGCGCGGATGCGGCGGCGAGGGTCAGGGCCGAGGTTGTCAGCAAAGTCGTTGTCAGTTTCATTCTTGTCTCCCTTGTTTTCCCGATATCTGCGCGGAGGCCGGGTTACGGGTCTCGTTTGCCCGCCCTTTCGGAGGAAAGGGCACAGGGCGGGAGAAACCCGCCCTGTCCGCATGCGAAATGGGTCTTACTTGACCAGCCACGACTGGAATTTCGCTTCCACGTCGTCCTGGTTGTCAGCCCACCATTCGATGTTGTTCACCAGAAAGTTCTTCTGGTTTTCCGGGTTCGTCGGCATATGCGGCGCCATCTCGATGCCAAGGTCGGCATGGGTCGAGACCAGCGGCTGCGAGGATGCACGCGCCGGGCCGTAGCTGATGTACTTGGCCTGATCCGCAAGGCGCTGGGTGTCGGTGGCGAACTTCACGAAGTCCAGCACCCGCGTAAGGCGGTCTTCCGGCAGACCGGCGGGGATCACCCAGCCGTCGAAATCGAAGACCTGCCAGTCCCACAGCATCGCGACGGGCTGGTCCTGCTCGACGATGACAGAAAACAGGCGACCGTTGTAGGTCGAGCCCATCACGACCTCGCCATCGGCCAGAAGCTGCGGCGTGTCGGCGCCCGCCGACCACCAGACCACCTGGTCCTTGATGGTGTCGAGCTTGGCCAGGGCGCGGTCCACGCCGCCATCCTCGTCAAGCACGTCGTACAGGTCTTCCTGAGCGACACCGTCACACAGCAGCGCCCATTCGAGGTTCTTCTTGGGACGCTTTTCAAGGCTGCGCTTGCCCGGGAAGGTGTCCAGGTCGAAGAGCGCGCAAAGATCGCCCGGCGTCTCGCCGTTCCACTCTGCCACGTCGGTGCGATAGCCGAAGGTGGTCGAGAAAACGATCTGCGGAATGAAGCAGTCGTTGATCAGGGTCGGGCCGAAATCGTCCTCGACGCTCTCGCCGCCGTCGCCCGGGGCCAGCATCTCTTCGAAGTCGATCTCCATCGCCAGGCCTTCGTCGCACAGACGCTGGCTGTCGGGGCCTTCCGCGTCGACGAGGTCCCAGGTGATATTGCCGGCCTCGGACTGCGCGCGCAGCTTGGCCACGGCCTCGTTCGAGGATTCGTCCCAGGTGATCGAAACGCCCGGGTTGGCTTCCATGTAGGGCTCTGCATAGGCCTTGAGCTGGCTGTTCTGGTAGGCGCCGCCCCAGCTGACGATCGTCATTTCGTTCGCCATGTCCTGCGCTGCGACCGCCCCCGCCGCAAGCGACAGGCAGGTTGAGGCCAGAAGCGTCTTGTGAAGTGTCATGCGTGTGTCTCCCTGATGAACACTTGCTTGTTGCCGGGCCCGGATTGACGGTCCGGTCCGGATCTTCTGGCCGCCTGCGCCCTGCGGGCCGGCGGCGGCATCCCTGTCCGGCGCGACGCCGGACGGATCACTTCGCATCCAGCGCGCGGCAATCCTCTGGCAGCCAGCCGATCTCGATCTGGGTGCCCGGCTGAAGCCGGACCTGATCCGGGGCGTTGCGCGTCTTGACCACGAAGTTGTCGTTGCCCGCGACCCGCAGGCGGGTGCGGAAGATGTCACCCATGTAAATGAATTCCAGCACGTCCGCCTTCAGCGTATGCGCGCCTTCCTGCATCCGGTCCTTGTTGAACTCTACCCGTTCAGGCCGGATGGAAACCTGCGTGCGCTCACCCGGCTTGCTGACGTTCACGGGCTTGGCGTCGATCACCTGCCCGTCGTCCAGCCTGACCGTACAGGTGTCGCCGTGAATCTCCTGCACCACGCCTTCCAGCGTGTTGTTCTCGCCGATGAACTGCGCAACAAAGCTGTTCTGCGGCGCCTCGTACAGCTCGTCCGGGGGCGCCAGCTGCTGGATGCGCCCGTCGTCGAAGACCGCGACCCGGTCCGACATGGTCAGTGCCTCGGTCTGGTCGTGGGTCACGTAGACCGTGGTGATGCCAAGGCTGTGCGCCAGGTTGGTGATCTCGAACTGCATGTGCTCGCGCAGCTGCTTGTCGAGCGCGCCAAGCGGTTCGTCCATCAGCACCAGTTCGGGTTCGAAGACCAGCGCGCGGGCCAGTGCGATCCGCTGCTGCTGACCACCCGAAAGCTGCGCCGGGCGGCGACCGCCGAAGGCCCCCATCTGCACCATGTCGAGCGCGCGCTTGACCTTGGCCTCGCGGTCGGATTTCCCCATCTTGCGCACTTCCAGCGGGAAGGACAGGTTCTCGGCCACGGTCATATGCGGGAACAGCGCGTAGTTCTGGAAGACCATGCCGATGCCGCGCTTGTGCGGCGGGATGTTGTTGATCGACACGCCGTCCAGCTTGATCTCGCCGTAGGTGGCGGTCTCGAAGCCCGCCAGCATCATCAGGCAGGTGGTCTTGCCCGACCCGGAGGGACCCAACATCGTCAGGAATTCGCCTTTCGGCATGGTGAGGTTAAGATCCTTGACGACGAGCGTTTCACCGTCATAGCTCTTCTGCACGCGTTCGAATGCGACGAATGCATCGCCGCTGTTCCCATCAGCCAAAGCAGGCTCCCCGTGTTATGGTTCCGCGGATTTTTTCCGCTGTCTTGTCCTCATACTAAAGCGGCTGAGGCCCCTACATGCAAGCATCTCGCCCCTTGCTGCGCAATCACCCGGCAAATCCGGCACATTCGGTCACAAAAGCGGCACTGGGCAGGACAAATGATCAGATCGGACCGCCGTTTCAGGCGCTCTGCCTTCCGCGGGCGACACTGTTGGCGGTAACAACGGGACCGGAACAGCCCGGGCAGAGACTCACCCCAACGGCTGAGACCCGCCCGATTGCACCGCCAAGTCTTTGAATTTCATGCCCGGAGCAGCTAATCTTCCCGGCAGACCGCGACACCCGACAGGACCCGCATGACCCTTCTTGCCCAGACCGAACGCATCCTCGGCGACCTGATCGCCTTTCCGACCGTTTCGGCGGACAGCAATCTTGCCATGATGGACTACATGGCCGCCTGGCTGGAAGGGCTGGGCGCCCGCGTCGACCTGTTCCGCGACGCCAGCGGGACCAAGGCCAACCTCTTCGCCACGCTCGGCCCCGAGGGCGACGGCGGCATCGTGCTGTCGGGGCATTCCGACGTGGTGCCGGTGGCGGATCAGGACTGGAGCCGCCCGCCCTTCGAGATGACCGAGTCGAACGACCTGCTCTACGGGCGCGGCACCTGCGACATGAAGGGCTTCATCGCGGCGACGCTGGCCATGGCCCCGCATTATGCCTCGCAGACCCTGCGCCGCCCGCTGCATTTCTGTTTCACCCATGACGAAGAGGTCGGCTGCCTCGGTGCCCGCGCTCTGGTGCCCGAATTGCAGGCGCGCGGCATCCGGCCCGCCATTGCCATCATCGGCGAACCGACGAGCATGCGCATCATCGAGGGCCACAAGGGCTGCTGCGAATACACCGTGCGCTTCACCGGGCTGGAAGGCCACGGTTCGGCCCCCGACCACGGCGTCAACGCGGTCAACTATGCCGTGCGCTACGTCGCCCGCCTGCTGGAACTGGCCGAAGCGCTGAAGGCCCGCGCGCCCGCCGGATCACGCTTCGACCCGCCCTGGACCACGGTCAATGTCGGGCGGCTGTCGGGCGGCGTGGCGCATAATGTCATCCCCGGCAAGGCCGAGATCGAGTGGGAAATGCGCCCCGTCGCATGGTCCGACGCGGATTTCGTCAAGGACGCCATCACGCGGCTGGTCGAGCAAGAACTGCTGCCCGCCATGCGCGCGGTCGCTCCCGCGGCCTCGATCACCACCGAGGTCATCGGCGAGGTCGTGGGACTCGACCCGATGAAGGACAACGCGGCGCGCGATCTCGTGCGGCGCCTGACCGGGCAGAACGCCTGCGAGGTCGTGCCCTTCGGCACAGAGGCAGGGCTCTTTCAGGGCATGGGGATGAGCGTGGTGGTCTGCGGCCCCGGCGCCATCGCGCAGGCCCACAAGCCGGACGAATTCGTCTCACGCGATCAGATGGCGCAATGTCTCGAGATGTTGCAGGGGCTGGGCCGGACGCTGACCGCCTGAGCGGCCCGGCGGGACGGCGGGCGGGGCGATGTGGCACCCGCCACGAGCGCCCGACCGGCGCCCCGCAATAAAGGCTTGGAAAGCGCCTGAAACGCTGTAGCGTCACCGCATATCGTTTCAGGAGATTTCCAAAGTGACACGACTTGCCCTGAGCCTTGCCGCGCTTTGCGCCACCGCCTCTCCCGCCCTTGCCGAGTTCTCGATCGCCTTCGACTGGGGCAACATTCCGCGCTGCACGACCGGCAATCCGAACACCGTGGGCTCGCCCGCCTTCGTGATCCGCGACCTGCCCGCCGGGACGACTTCGGTGGAGTTCAAGCTGACCGACCTCGACGTGCCGCAGTACAAGCACGGCGGCGCCAAGCTGAAAATCGGCCAGTCGGGCCAGCTGCCCTTCGGCGCCTTCAAGTACAAAAGCCCCTGCCCGCCCTCCGGCAGCCACACCTACGAATGGACCGCCACGGCGCGCAACGGCAACAAGGTGCTCGCCCGCACGGCGGCGCGGCGCAGCTACCCCTGACGGCCCGCGAAGGCCTCCGGCACGATCAGCCGCGTGCCGGGGCCGATCTGCCCGACCAGCCAGCGCAGGTGATGCGGCGCGAAGGCCACGCAACCCTCGGTCCCGAAGCCCGGGCGGCGCCAGCGGTGCAGGAAGATCGCCGAGCCACGCCCCGGCTCGGCCTCGGGCCAGTTCCAGTCGGTCAGCAGCACGAGGTCATACAGCGGATCGCCCCGCCGCAGGCGCTCGTGGCTGGGCGCATAGGGCGCCCGCACCAGCTGGTTGTAGGCCGGATCCTTCGGGTCGTCCGACCACAGGTCGCCGGGCCGGATCGGCAGCGCCCACCATGCCGGTTTCGCCATGCGGTCGGGGCGGTAGAGCAGCGCGGTGATGTGGTGCACACCCGCGGGCGTCGCGCCGTCACCCTCGCGCTTGTCGGTGCGGATGCCGCCCCGCCCCACCGTGCAGGGCAGGAGGCGCCCGGCAAAGCGCAGCCCGCTGCGCGTCAGGATCAGATCCTGCGGGCCGAACCTCACGCCGGAACCGCCGCGCCGCAGCCCTGAAGCACCTCTGCCGCGATCTCGAAGCTGCGCAGCCGCGCCGCGTGATCGTGGATCTGGCCCGTCAGGATCACCTCGTCCGGCTGGTGCGTCTCGACCAGCCGCCCGATCTGTTCCCTTACCTGCGCGCGCGTGCCCACGGCGCTGATGCGCAGCGCCTCGTCCAGCGCGGGCATCGCGCCCGCAGGCACCACCGAGGCCAGATCGTCCACCGGCGCGGGCAGCTTACCCGGCTTGCCGGTGCGCAGCCGGTAGAAGGCCTGCTGCATGGTCGTGCGCAGGCGGTGCGCCTCGGCCTCCGTATCGGCGGCGAAGACGTTGATGGCGAGCATCGCATGCGGCTTGGACAGCGTTTCAGAGGGGCGGAAATGGCGGCGGTAGACCTCGAGCGCCTGTTCCAGTGCGGCGGGGGCGAAATGCGAGGCGAAGGCGTAGGGCAGCCCCAGCGCGGCGGCCACCTGCGCCCCGTAAAGCGAAGACCCCAGCACCCAGAGCGGCACCTCCGTCCCCTCGCCCGGCAGCGCGCGCACGGCGCGGTTCGGCTGCGCGGGACCGAAGAGATCGCGCAGCTCGGCCACCTCGTTGGGGAAGTTCTCGGCCCGCTCGTGATGCACGCCAAGCGCCCGCATCACCGCGTGATCGCCGCCCGGCGCGCGGCCAAGCCCAAGGTCGATGCGTCCGGGGTACAGCGTCGCCAGCGTGCCGAAGGCCTCGGCCACGGCCAGCGGCGCATGGTTCGGCAGCATGATCCCGCCCGCGCCGACGCGCATGGTGCGCGTCAGCCCGGCCACATGGCCGATCAGCACCGCCGTCGCCGCCGAGGCGATGCCGGGCATGTTGTGATGTTCCGCCAGCCAATAGCGGTGGTAGCCCCAGCGCTCGGCATGGACGGCAAGGTCCCCGGTGTTCTTCAGGGCCTGCGCGGCGTCGTGCCCCTCGGGGACCGGTGCCAGATCGAGCAGCGAATAATGCATGGCGGCTCTCCTTTCGGTCTTCTATCTATGCGCGCGGCGGCCCGTCGCAACGGGCGGGCGGTCAAAGACCCATCCTACAGAAGATGGCCGGACTTCTTCGCCTTCACCGCAAGGTAACGCGCGTTCTGCGGCGTCTCGCCCACCTTCAACGGCACACGTTCGGCCACGGCGATGCCGGACCGTTCCATCATGGCGATCTTGGCGGGGTTGTTGGTCAGCAGCCGCACCGAGGAGAAACCCAGCGCCTGAAGCATCTGCGCGCCAAGGCGGAAGTCGCGTTCGTCGTCCTCGAAGCCCAGCCGGTGGTTGGCCTCGACCGTGTCGAAACCCTGATCCTGCAGCGCATAGGCGCGCATCTTGTTGGCCAGACCGATGCCACGGCCTTCCTGTTGCAGGTACAGAAGCACGCCCGCCCCCTCCTGCCCCATCTGCGCCAGCGCCGCGTTCAGCTGCGGGCCGCAGTCGCATTTCAGCGAGCCCAGCAAATCGCCGGTGAAACAGGCCGAATGCAGCCGCGCCAGCACCGGGGCCGCGCGATCCGGGCGGCCGATCTCGATGGCGTAATGCTCTTCCGATCCGTCCTCAGGGCGCCAGATATGCAGCCGCGCGTTTTCCGCCGCGCGCAGCGGCACCCGCGCCGCGATGACATGGCCCAGATGCGGCAGCGCCTCCATGACGGTCGCGGCCTCCCGTGCCGGGACGCGGACCAGCCCCTCCAGCGCGCCCAGCCCCGGCGCCACCGGAACCACCAGCGCGGCGGGCAGCAGCCGCGCCGCCTTGCACAGGCGCACCGCCAGCCGTTGCAGCGCGGCAGAGCCGCCGCGCCGGGTTTCCAGCGGGCCTTTCATCGGGCGATCCATGTCGTCCGCCGGGTCCGCCACATCGGTCAGCCAGTCCAGCCCCGCGCCATCGGGCACCACCACCCGCGCCACGTCGCCGTCATAGGCCCGCGCTTTCAGCGTTTCGGCCCGGCGCGCCGTCAGCACGAGGTCCGGCGCCCCCAGCGCCCGCAGCGCCTCCAGCCGCCCGGCGCCCAGCGTTTCCACCGCGGCGCAGATCACCGCGCCCTCGGCACCCTCCAGCACCACCGGCACACCCATGCGCAGATCGCCGCGCGCCCGCGCCAGTACCTCGTTCAGATCCGGTCCAAGGGCCATGACGCCTCCTGCGCCGCGCCAGACGCGCGGTTCCTGTAACATTCGCGCGATGCGGACACGTCCGCGTGATCGCTTGCAGCAATACTTGCCGGGCCTCCGTCATGTCCACATCTCACGGAAAAGGCAACACGACGGAGGCCCCGCCATGGCGCAACTGAGAAACATCCTGCTGGTCGACGACGACGAGGACCTGCGCGAGGCGCTGGCCGAACAGCTTGTCATGACTGAGGATTTCGAGGTCTTCGAGGCGGACAGCGGCGCCACCGCCATGGCCCGCGCCAAGGAGCAGGTCTACGACCTGATCATCCTCGACGTCGGCCTGCCCGACACCGATGGGCGCGAGCTGTGCCGCCTGATGCGCAAGCAGGGGATCAAGTCGCCCATCGTCATGCTGACCGGCCACGACAGCGACGCCGACACCATCCTCGGCCTCGACGCGGGTGCAAACGACTACGTGACCAAGCCCTTCCGCTTTCCCGTCCTGCTGGCCCGCATCCGCGCCCAGCTGCGCCAGCACGAACAGTCCGAGGACGCAGTCTTCAACGTCGGACCCTATACCTTCAAGCCCGCCATGAAGATGCTGGAGACCGAGGACAACAAGAAGATCCGCCTGACCGAGAAAGAGACGAACATCCTTAAGTTCCTCTACCGCTCGACCGAGGGCGTGGTGCCGCGCGACACCCTGCTGCATGAGGTCTGGGGCTACAACGCGGGCGTCACCACGCACACGCTGGAAACGCATATCTACCGCCTGCGCCAGAAGATCGAACCCGATCCCTCGAACGCGCGGCTTCTGGTAACCGAATCGGGCGGCTACCGGCTGGTTTCTTGACAGATCAATCCAAAGGTGCGCAAAGTTAAAAAATACAACTCAAACGGGAATGACGGCCAGACCCAAGCCAAATGTCGCAGAGATTTTTGGCAGCGCATAATGTAGTATAAAACAATCATCTTCAGGATGATCCACGGGTTCCCGTCGCATATGCGGGTCATCATATGCACCTCCCTGTTGGACCTGGCCGGGCGTCTCGCCCGGCCTTTTTTGTGGTCGGGGCACGGTATTGTCGTACGGCACGTCCCCCGGCGGCGCTTCATCCGTCGCGATTGTCCAGATAGTGGCGCACCGCGTCGCCCACGTGGCGGAACCGGTCGCCGCCAAGATGCTTCCCGCCGTACCAGCGGGTGACGACGACGATCTCGTTGAGGATCTCTTCGCGCTCCAGCATCCGCAGGATGACCTGCGCGGCGCCGCTTTCGCCGTCGTCGTTGCGCAGCGGGCCGTCGTCGGTCAGGCAGGCCCATGTGTTGTGCGTGGCCTTGGCGAACTTCTTGCGCCGCTTCAGTTCCTTGAGAAAGGCCGCCGCCTCTTCGGCGTTGCGGCAGGCCCCGCCCGATACCGCGTATCGGGACCCGCGGTCGCGGATGATGCTGTCAAAAACCTGCATGAGAGCGGGGTAGTCCGCCTGTGACGCCAGCGCAAGACGGCGGCGGAAACCGCCGCCCCGCTGGCGCGTTACCCGGCTGAAAGGAAACGCCATGACAACCACATTCGAAGTCCAGACTTTCACCGAATTCATGAAAGCGCGCGAGGACGCGGCCCGCGCCTATGTCACCGGGCGCCCGGATCTTGTGCTGGATCTCTCGGCCACCTCCGGCCCGGCCAGCTTCTTCGACCCTTCGGGCCGGGTCGTGACCGGCGCCGATGCGGTGAACAAGGCCAATCGCGACGGCGCCCGCAGCTTCGGCCCCGGCGGCAAGACATTCTTCGAGGTCCTCGATCAGGGCGAGGCCGACGGTATGGCCTACTGGTCCGGCTATCAGGTGGCCGAGGTCATGCTGGACGGTGCGACAGAGCCGCAGGCGATGCGCCTTAGGATCACCGAGATCTTCCGCGCGGGAGAGGACGGCTGGAAGATGATCCACCGCCATGCCAGCCCGGCGGCGGAGGGCTAGACGGCGCAGCCGCCCCGGGGCGGCTGCCGTCCGAGGCCAAAGCGCGGACCCGCACCGCTGCCCCGCCGTCCTGTCAGAAGAAGGCAGCCCGTTCACCGCTGGCGGCTGGCGCGAAAGCGACGCGCGCCAGCCCTGCGCCACCGCTGTCCAGCACGCTTCGTCCACCCGTCGGGCGCCCCCGGAAGGGCCCTTTCGCGCCCTGACAGTCGCGCTCCGTGACGAGGACAAGTCGGGCCCTGGCTGGATTGCCAGGGCCCTTGCCGTGCATCCCGTGAGTGTTCGAAGGGGTAGCGACCAATGTGCCGCCTTCTGACAGGTTCACCTTAGGCCGCAATCGGTAAAGATACCGTCAATCGCGCCTGGGGCTCTAACGCTGCGTCACGAATCGCCGCGCAGCGCGACCCGCCACCGCCACAGCGGCCATCAGACGAAAAAACGCCCCGCAGTCTCCTGCGGGGCGTTCTGATCGCTCGAAGGCTTGGCGCCCGCCGATTACTCGGCGGTCTCTTCCTTCGCCTCTTTTTCCAGTTCCTTGCCGGTCTCCTGATCGACCATCTTCATCGCAAGGCGCACCTTGCCACGGTCGTCGAAGCCCAGAAGCTTCACGTAGACTTCCTGGCCTTCCTTCAGCACGTCCGAGGGGTGATTCAGGCGGCGGTTCTCGATCTGGGAAACGTGCACGAGGCCGTCACGCTTGCCGAAGAAGTTCACGAAGGCGCCGAAGTCGACGATCTTCACGACCTTGCCCTTGTAGACCTGACCCTCTTCCGGCTCTGCCACGATCGAATAGATCATGTCGTAGGCCTTCTTGATGGACTCACCGTCCGGCGAGGCGATCTTGATGATGCCGTCGTCGTTGATGTCCACCTTGGCACCCGAAACCTCGACGATCTCGCGGATCACCTTGCCGCCCGAACCGATCACTTCGCGGATCTTGTCGGTCGGCACCTGCATGGTCTCGATGCGCGGGGCGTGCTGGCTGAACTCACCGGCGGACGACAGGGCCTTGTCCATCTCGCCAAGGATCTGCATCCGGCCTTCCTTGGCCTGCGCCAGAGCGGTCTTCATGATCTCGGGCGTGATACCCGCGACCTTGATGTCCATCTGCAGCGAGGTGATGCCCTGTGCCGTACCCGCGACCTTGAAGTCCATGTCGCCGAGGTGATCCTCGTCGCCGAGGATGTCGGTCAGGACCGCATAGTCACCGTCGTCTTCCAGCACCAGACCCATGGCCACACCGGCCACAGCCGCCTTCAGCGGAACGCCTGCGTCCATCATCGACAGCGAGCCGCCGCAGACGGATGCCATCGACGAAGAGCCGTTGGATTCGGTGATCTCGGAGACCAGACGGATGGTGTAGGGGAAATCGGTCGAGGCCGGCAGAACCGCCTGCAGGGCGCGCCATGCCAGCTTGCCGTGGCCGATTTCGCGACGGCCCGGGGACCCCACGCGACCCACTTCACCGACCGAATAGGGCGGGAAGTTGTAGTGCAGCATGAAGTTGGATTTGAAGTTGCCGTGCAGCGCGTCGATGAACTGTTCGTCGTCGCCGGTGCCCAGCGTGGTCACGACCAGACCCTGCGTTTCACCACGGGTGAACAGCGCCGAGCCGTGCGTGCGCGGCAGCAGGCCGGTTTCGCAGACGATCGGGCGGACCTGATCCAGCGCGCGGCCGTCGATGCGGCGTTTGTTCTTCACCACGTCAGAGCGCAGCACCACCGATTCCAGCTTCTTCAGGGCGGACCCGAGGTTCGCATCCTCAAGCTGCTCTTCCGAAAGCGTGGCCTTGATCTCTTCCTTGGCGGCAGAGACGGCGGCGACGCGTTCCTGCTTGTCGGTGATCGCGTAGGCGGCCTTCATCTTGGCTTCGCCCGCGGCCTTCACGGCCTCGTAGAGCGCCGAGTAGTCCGGGGGGGTGAAGTCGAAGGGCTCTTTCGCGGCTTCTTCGGCCAGTTCGATGATCGTGTCGATCACCGGCTGGATCTGCTCGTGCGCGAACATCACCGCGCCCAGCATCTCGTCCTCGGTCAGCTCGTAGGCCTCCGATTCCACCATCATGACGGCGTCCTTGGTGCCGGCCACGACGAGGTCGAGACGCTGCTCGGGGTTGTTGCGCAGCCCCTGCATGTCGTCGACGGTCGGGTTCAGCACGTATTCGCCATCCTCGAAGCCGACGCGCGCACCGGCGATGGGGCCCATGAAGGGCGCGCCGGAAATGGTCAGCGCCGCCGAGGCCGCGATCATCGCGACGATGTCGGGATCGTTGACAAGGTCATGGCTCAGCACGGTGCACATCACCAGCACTTCGTTCTTGAAGCCGGGGACGAAGAGCGGACGGATCGGACGGTCGATCAGGCGCGCGGTCAGCGTTTCCTTCTCGGTCGGACGGGCCTCGCGCTTGAAGAAGCCGCCGGGCACCTTGCCCGCGGCATAGTATTTTTCCTGGTAATGGACGGTCAGCGGGAAGAAGTCCTGGCCTTCTTTCTGCTGTTTCGCGAAAGTCACGTTGGCCATGACGGAGGTCTCGCCCAGCGTGGCGATGACGGTGCCGTCGGCCTGACGGGCGATCTTGCCCGTTTCCAGCGTCAGCGTCTCTTCGCCCCACTGGAGTGTCTTTTTCACTTCTTTGAACATCAGATATCCTCTTGGAGGCACTCCCGACCCCTGCCGGGTCCTCCGTTTCGATGACGGCCCCATTGCCGCCGACCCCTTTCATCATGTCATGCGCCGGGGCCATGGCGTCACGTCTCAGATGGGGGCGCCATACACATATTTCGACCACTTGGGAAGACTTGTCGCGGGGCGGTGCTTGACAGGCGGGGCCGGGCAGGCCGAAAAACCCGGGACAGAGGAGGGGTCATGGTGGATCGCAAGGAGCTGACGTACCGGGCGCTGCCGCTGGCATCGCGCGGCGACTGGCCCGACAGCCGCGTACTGGCGGGCGCCGAAGGGTTTCGCGACCGGATGGCGAACCGCCGCACGGTGCGCGATTTCGACAGGCGGCCGGTGCCACGCGCCGCGATAGAGGCCTGCATCCGGGCCGCGGGCAATGCGCCCTCGGGCGCCAACCACCAGCCATGGCACTTCGTCGCGGTCTCTGCCCCCGCGCTGAAGGCGCGGATCCGCGCGGGCGCCGAAGAGGAAGAGGCGCGCTTCTACGAGGGCGCGGCGGGCGATGCCTGGCTGAAGGCGCTGGAGCCCATCGGCACCGGCCCGGTGAAGCCGCACCTCGAAGAGGCGCCATGGCTGATCGTGATCTTCGCCCAGCGCTACGGGCAGTTCGCGGACGGCACGCGCTACAAGCATTATTACGTGCCCGAGAGCGTGGGCATCGCCACCGGCTTTCTGATCGCCGCCCTGCACGAGGCGGGGCTGTCGAGCCTGACCCACACGCCGAACCCCATGCGCTTCCTCAACGGGCTGCTCGGGCGGCCCGAGGCGGAAAAGCCGGTGATGATCCTCGCCACTGGCCACGCGGCACCGGGCGCCACCGTGCCCCGGGCCGCCACGCTGAAGAAGCCGCTGGAGGAAATCCTGACCGTCCGGGACTGAAGCTGCGGCAGGCAGAGGAATTGCGCCGCGCTGCGCGCGTCGCCCGGGGGCGGCGCCCCTGCGGGGCGCCGCCTTGCCGCCCTGTCGGCGTGTTTGATGTGATCTGGCGGCGGGTCTGGTAGGGTCCGTTGGCGGGTCTGGCCCGATCCGGCGCGGCCCTCGCAAGATATGCCGGTGGGTCCGGCACGATCTGCCGGTGGACCGCGCCGATGCTGGCGGGAGGCCGGGATAGACTCGCTGGTGGGCAGTGCCTGACGTGGCGGGCGGTCCCGGGGCTCTGCCCCCGGCCTGCGGCCTCCCCCGAGGTACTTGGAAGACCAAAGAAGCAAAGGGGGGCCGCCGCCTCGTCACGATGGCGGGTGAAAGCGGTCCATGCGGCGCAGATTTGGGGCTGCTTTGGGGATGAACCGTGCTAGGGGGGGCGGAAAACACGCGGATTTCGGAACGGACATGAATTTTCTTCAAATTGCCTCGCTGCTTATCGTGCTGGCTGGTGCCTTCGGTGCGATCAACTATTTCGTCTTCAAGCTACCCTCGGCCATCGGCATCCTCGTGGTGGCCCTGCTGGCATCCATCGCGGCGCTGGTCATAGACGCCTCGGTGCCCTCCCTGACCCTGGCAGAGGACCTGCGGGCCCTTGTCCTGGACATCGACTTTTCCGACGCTCTTCTGGAAGGCATGCTGGGGCTGTTGCTGTTTGCGGGGGCGCTGCACGTCAAGCTCTCGGACCTCAGGGCGGTCTGGCCGACCGTATTGCTGATGGCGACCATTGGCGTGGCCCTGTCCACCGCCGTCATCGGCTTCGGCTTTCACTGGCTGACCGGGGCGCCAATCCTGATCGCGCTGGTCTTCGGGGCGCTGATCTCTCCGACCGACCCGGTGGCGGTCATGGGCGTGCTGAAAGAGGCCAACCTGCAAAAGTCTCTGGAAACGCAGGTCGCCGGGGAAAGCCTGTTCAACGACGGCGTGGGCTACGTGGTGTTCCTCGTGCTGGTGGGGCTGGCCTTTCCGGCCGACCACGCGGCGCATGGCGGCGAAGGCGATCCGGCCATGGCCGCGGTGATGCTGTTCCTGCAGGAGGCGGCGGGCGGCGCGGCGCTGGGGCTGATCGCGGGCTGGCTGGTGTTCCGCGTCATGCGCCACATCGACGATTACGCGCTGGAGGTGCTGCTGACGCTGGGGCTGGCCTTCGGCGGCTACGAGCTGGCGATCTGGCTGCATGTCTCGGCCCCCATCGCCGCCGTCTGCGCCGGGCTGCTGATCGGCGATATCGGAGCCAAGCACGGGATGTCCGAGGAGACCCGCGAATACGTCGACAAGTTCTGGGTGCTGGTGGACGAGATCCTGAACGCGGTGCTGTTCATGCTGATCGGGGTCGAGATCTTTGCCGTGCAACTGGAGGTCGATTACCTCTGGACCGGCGTGCTTTGTATCGCGCTGGCGCTGCTGGGGCGGCTGGCCGCCGTGGCGGTGCCGCTGGCCCTGTTGCGGCCTTTCCAGAGCTTCGCGCGGGGGGTTCTGCCGATCATGACCTGGGGCGGTCTGAAGGGCGGGATCTCGGTGGCGCTGGCGCTGTCGCTGCCCGAAAGCGAATGGAAGCCGCTGATCCTGACGGTGACCTATGTGATCGTGGTCTTCTCGATCATCGTGCAGGGGCTGACCATCGGGCGGCTGGCGAACCGGGTGGGCCGCGAGCCGGACCTCGTCTGAGGCGCGGCCCCGCGCGACGCTGGCGACACCGTGCCGGGGGCGGCTGCGGATGCCTCCGGCGGAGGGTATTTGGACCAAGAAGAAGCCCGGGGCCGGACGCGGGACAGGCGGCGGCCCCTGGAAGTCAGGGGCGGGCGCCGGGACCCGTTCATGGGCTGCGGGGCCGCCCGGGGCGCTGGCGCTCGGACGGGATCGGGGTCTTGCCGCTTGACAGCCGGCACCACGCGGGCCGATCCTTGCGGCAGCCGGCCATGCAGAGCCGCCGGGAATGCGCAGCACGGGGGACACGGGCGATGCACAGGGGTTTGACGATGGCGGCACTGGCCGCCGTGATGGCTGTGGCGGCCTGTGGCGGGCGCTCTCCGGTTTCCATCGCCGAGGCCTGCACCTCGGGCGCCACCTATCCCAAGTGCCAGAACGAGCGGCTGGTGCAGATCGCCCTCGAGGCCGCACAGCGCTGAGGCGCGGCCCGCGCGGCCTGTCGTGGGTCCACCGGGTGCCGTGATCCTGCCCCCTCTGGAGGGCCGCAGGACACACGCGTCATAGCTGTATTGTCACCGAAGTTTCTCCTGAGCGTCGCAAAAGCGACCCGCAATCGTTACGCGGGTCATCGATCCCTCCCGGCATCTCAGCCAGCAAGGAGGGTCTCCCATGCCCAGCATCCGTTTTACCCGTCGCCAGTCGCTGCTTGGCGGCGCCGCCCTTGGCGTCACGCTCGCCGCGCCGTCGCTGTCGCGCGCCCAGTCGCGCCCCCTGATCACCCATGGCGTCATGTCCGGCGACGTCGCCCATGACGGCGCCGTCATCTGGGCCCGCGCCGACCGCGAGGCCAAGATGCTGGTGGAATGGTCCACGACCGAAGCCATGACCGACGCGCGCGCCGTCCCGGCGCTGGCGGTCGGCACACCCACCGACTTCAGCGGCAAGCTGGCGCTGGAGGGGCTGCCTTCGGATCAGGACATCTTCTACCGCGTCACCATGACCGATCTGGCCGACGGCACCGCCTCGGAGCCGGTGCAGGGCCAGTTCCGCACCGCGCCCATGGGCAATCGCGACATCAGCTTCGTCTGGTCGGGCGATACCGCCGGTCAGGGCTGGGGCATCGACGAGGATCGCGGCGGCATGACCACCTATGGCACCATGCTGCGCCACGCGCCGGACTTCTTCCTGCACTCGGGCGACACGGTCTATGCCGACGGCCCGCTGAAGGAAGAGGTCGAGCTGGCGGACGGCACGCTCTGGAAGAACGTCATGACCGACGCCAAGCGCAAGGTTGCCGAGACGCTGGACGAATTCCGCGGCCAGCACCTGTACAACTACATGGACAGCAACGTCCGGGCCTTCAACGCCGCCGTGCCGATGATCGCCCAGTGGGACGACCACGAGGTCACCAACAACTGGTACCCGAACGAGATGCTGGACGCCGACGACCGCTACACGGTCAAGTCCATGCAGACGCTCTCTGCCCGTGCCGCCCGTGCCTTTCACGAGATGATGCCGACGCGCCAGTCGCTGGCAGAGCCGATGCGGGTCTATCGCAAGGTCTCTTACGGGCCGCTGCTGGATATCTTTGTCATCGACATGCGCACCTACCGTGGCGACAACACCGCCAACACAGAGGCCGAGGGCACGCCCTTCATCGGCCCCGAGCAGCTGGCATGGCTGAAGCGCGAGATGGTCAATTCGACCGCCACCTGGAAGGTGATCGCCGCCGACATGCCCATCGGCATGATGGTCCGCGACGGCGCCGAGGCGATGGAGAACGGCGCCAATGGCGACGGCCCGGTGCTGGGCCGCGAGAAGGACATCGCCGCCGTGCTGTCCTTCATCAAGTCGGCGGGCATCCTCAACACCGTCTGGCTGACGGCGGACGTGCATTACACCGCCGCACACCACTATTCGCCCGAGCGCGCGCAGTTTCAGGAATTCGAGCCCTTCTGGGAGTTCGTCTCGGGTCCGCTGCACGCCGGGACCTTCGGTCCCTCGGACTACGATAACACCTTCGGCCCCGAGGTGCGCTATGCCAAGCACCCGGAAGAGGGTCAGGCCAACCTGCCGCCGTCCGACGGGCTGCAGTTCTTCGGCAAGGTGGACATCTCTGCCGACACCGGCGTGATGACCGTGCGCCTGATGGACAGCGCCGACAGCGAACTGTGGTCGGTGGCGCTAGAGCCCAAGCGGGCATAAGGCCGGACACAACAGGATCGCGGGTCGGGCGGCCCGCGATCCATCCATACTGCGGCACGACCAAGTGACGCCGCGCCGGGCCGTGATCCGGCGATCCTTGCCTTCGGGGTGGCAGTTTATCCCGGCCAAACCCGTGTGACCTCGGTCAGGTCGCGCTTTCGTTTGTCCAATCGCCGCCCCCGGGACGGGACGGCGATGCACGGCGGCTTCGCCATGTGTCCGCACTGGTGGTGGATCGTGCCCGGAAGGCAATGCGCGGGGCTCCTGTACGGTTTTCAGCCCCTCGTCCCCTTCAGGCACGCCCGCCCCTTCCCTCCCAAATCCGCCCACCGCAGCGCCATCCCCGCTGCCGCCCCCCGCTCTGTCCCGGAAAATGTCGCTTTTTTGGGCAATACGACCCGGGTTCTTGTGGACAATCGGTGGATTTGCGGCACCCTTCGGGGATGCACCCCGACAGACGGGCGCACTCCAAGAACGAGAAAAACAGAGAGGGCACATGTCTTTCATCGAATCTTTCTTCGGTCTGATCGGAGACCTCACATGGGGATGGGCGCTGATCCCCTTCCTCGTGATCTTCGGCTGTTTCCTGACCATCGCCACGAATTTCGTTCAGTTCCGATATTTCAAGCGGATGTTTCGCGTCCTGAAGGGCGACAACCAGTCCTCGGACCCGAACACCATCTCGGCACGCGAGGCGCTGTTCGTGTCGGTCGGCGGGCGCGTCGGCGGCGGCAATATCGCGGGGGTCGCGGTGGCCATCACGCTTGGCGGTCCGGGCGCGGTCTTCTGGATGTGGGCCATCGCGCTCGTCGGCATGGCCACCAGCCTTGTCGAATGCACTCTGGCGCAGGCCTACAAACGCCGCCAGCCGGACGGGTCGTTCCGCGGCGGTCCGGCGCGAATGATCATCCACGGCCTCGGCAAGGATTACAAATGGCTCGCGGTGATCTACGCGATCTGCCTGATCGCCGCCTTCGGCATCGGTTTTCCGGCGTTTCAGGGCAATACCGTGGCGGGCGCGGCAGAGAACGCCTTTGGCCTGAACCGCTGGATCACCGGCATCGTCCTGACGGCGGGCACCGGCTGGATCGTCTTCGGCGGGATGCAACGGATCGCCAAGGCGTCTGACATCATCGTACCGATCATGGCCTTCGGCTACATCGCCATGGCGCTGATCGTGATCGTGGTGAACATCATCCACGTGCCGGGCGTGCTGATCGACATCGTCTCGAACGCCTTCGGCTTCGAGGAAGCGGTCGGCGGCGGCATGGGCGCGGCCATCGCGCAGGGCCTGCGCCGCGGGCTGTTCTCGAACGAGGCCGGTCTGGGCTCTGCCCCCAACGTCGCGGCCTCGGCCGACGTGCGGCACCCGGTCAGCCAGGGCATCACGCAGAGCTTTTCGGTCTTCATCGACACGATCGTCATCTGCACCTGTACCGCGCTGATGATCCTTCTGGGTGACGTCTACGTACCCGGAGCCGAGATCGACGGCGTGGTGCTGACGCAGGACAGCCTGGCCTCGCACCTTGGCACATGGACCAGCTATTTCCTGACCTTGGCGGTGCTGCTCTTTGCCTTCTCGTCGATCATCTACAACTACTACCTCGGCGACAACGCCCTGACGGTGCTGACGAAGAACCCGCAGGCCTCGCTGGTCTTCAAGCTGATCCTGATGGCCATCGTCTTCGTCGGCGCGGTGGCGCCTGGCGCGACGGCGATCTTCTTCTTCTCGGACCCGATGATGGGCGTGCTGGCGCTGGTCAACCTGCTGGCGCTGATGATGCTCTTCCCGATCCTGCGCCGCATCCTGCGCGATTTCGACGAGCAACGGGCGGCGGGCGTACACCGTCCGCGCTTCGACCCGACGAAGTTCCCCGACCTCGATCTGGACCACACGGCCTGGGACCACCGCGAGGCGGCGCCCGAGTAAGGCACTGGTTGGATGAAACCGGAGAGGGCCGCGCGGATCGCGCGGCCCTTTTCTGTTCTGGGTTCCGGTCTGCTGATGTCGCCCGCCTTGCAGCGGGCGACCGGGTTGGGGGCTCTGCCCCCGCCGCTGCGCGGCCCCCGAGGTATTGGAAGACCAAAGAAGCAAGGGCGGGGGCAGGTCAGCGCCGGAGCGCGTGATGGATGGCGATCATCAGAAGCGGGCCATGACCCGACCGATGGGGCCGCCCCCCTTCAGCGCCGCGCCAGGTGGTAGCCGCGGCCCTTCAGGCAGCCGATGCCATAGACCGGGCGCGCCTTGCCCTTGTACCATGCTCGGCTTGCGCAGGCGCGCGGCAGCTTGCCCCGGTAGTTGCGGTCGAGGCAATGGGCCGACAGCGCGTACCGCGATTTGTGGCGGCCACCGACCTGCCGCACGCAGTGACGCGGCAGCGCTGCGGGCTGCCACCGCTTCTTGACGTGGCCCTTGTACTTGCCGTGGCCCCGTTGGTTACCATGCCACTGGCGCTGGTGGCCATACTGGCGCCGATGACCGTACTCGCGTTGATGACCGTACTGGCGATGGTTGACCTCGACCTTGCCGCCCTCAAGGGCCTGACCGAGAAGGTAGAGCGTCGCCGCGGCCCCGACAGCACGCTTCAGCCCCTCGTTGTCGGCCCGGGCGGGTGCGGCGCTGACGGTTGCGATCAGGGCGCCGACGGCAAGGATCGCGGTGATGAATCTGGCGGACATGGGATTCTCCTTTCGGGTTGGGTGGAGGCGCTCTATCCTTGGGACAGGCGCCCTGCCCCGACAGCCTCGACCCGCCACGCCAATCCGGGCAATATCAGCCTCCGGCTATTGGATAACCGGCCCCGCACCGCCCTGTTGTTATTGAATTTCCGCTCGTTCACCCACAGTCTGCACGCATGAGACGCTCACTCGCCATCCCCCTCCTGATCCTGACGCTTGCGGCCCTGCCCGGCGCCGCCGCCGCAGACTGTTTCATCCATTACAAGGCCAAGCGGGACAACCCGCTGAGACTGCACTACGGGATCGTGCAGGTTTCCGGCTCTTGCCCCGGCTCCCCGGCCGGGGCCGTCAGTTCGCGGATCTCTTCCGCGGGCTGGTCTCTCCTGAACGTGACAAAGGTGACGCAGTCGCCGCCCACCGCATCGGAAATCAGCAGTGCCGGATCACACTATTACCGCTAGCGACAGCCGCCGCTCCGGCGCGCGCATCGTCGCCGCAGGGATCACCGCCATCGTGCTGATCCTTGCGGTGGCCGGTGCGCTGCTCTTGCTGACCCTGCCCGACGGCAATGCCTTCAACGCGCGGGTCGAACGGATCTTCGTCGAGAACGACAACCTGCAAAGTCAGGCCGAGGTCGCGCTGCTGGAGATCCTCGCACAATCCGGCACCGCCTTTTCCGACACGCTGGCCAGCTACCGGGTGGTGATCTTCGTGCTGCTGGTCTTCGCCACCGCGCTTCTGGTGGCCGCGCTGGTCTTTCTGGTGCTGCTGATCTCGCTCAACCGCCGTATGGCGCAGATCGAGCGGTCAGGCATCGAGGTCAGTTCGCTGATCATCTCGCGCGAGGAGAACACCGTCTACCTGAACACCATGGGGTTCAAGCTGACGGATGCGATGATCGAGACGCTGTCGGTGCTGGCAGAGGCGCGGCTGGACGACGAGATGTTGTCCGGCGCGCAGATCGAATCGATGATCTCTGGCAAGCCCGAGATGGATTGCGAAGAGGCCGCCGGCGCCACCCGCATCAAACGCCTGCGCGACGGGCTGGGCAACCAGATGGTGTCGGAACTGCTGGTCAAGAACATCGCCCGGCGCGGCTATGTGCTGGCCATCGACAAGGGCGTGATCGAGGTGATCTGAAACGCGAAGGCTGGCGATCCCGGCAGGATTCGAACCTGCAACCTGCCCCTTAGGAGGGGGCTGCTCTATCCAGTTGAGCCACGGGACCGCGCGGGGGCGGTCTTAACCCGGATCGCCGCCGCTGTCATGCCCTGTTCTGCCAGCGCGCCATGCTGCGGCACCGGCGCACCACCCACGGCAACAAGCCGCCTGTAAGGCCCCAGCCGCAGGCTGCGGCGAACCGGGCGGCGGGGTCTGCCATTGCCTCGCCGCGCCTGCCGCCGCTGTGTCCCGCCAGCCCGCGACCTTTTTCCCGACCGCCCCTTGTCATGCGTCTTGGCCTCCTTCTGGGGTTGGAGTAACCTCCGGGCAAACAAGAGAGGTTCTGCCCTTGGCCAGCGACGATCCCCGCCCCCTTACCCTTCGCGATGTCTCCGAGGCTTCGGGTGTGTCCGAGATGACCGTCAGCCGCGTGCTGCGCAACCGTGGCGACGTCAGCCACTCCACCCGCGAGCGGGTGCTGGAAGCCGCCAAGACCCTTGGCTACGTGCCCAACAAGATCGCGGGCGCGCTGGCCAGCCAGCGGGTGAACCTTGTCGCGGTGATCATTCCCAGCCTGCGCAACATGGTCTTCCCCGAGGTCATGGCCGGCATCAGCGGCGTGCTGGAAAACACCGACCTGCAACCGGTCGTGGGCGTCACCGACTACATGCCCGAGAAGGAAGAGCGCGTCCTCTACGAGATGCTGTCGTGGCGGCCCTCGGGTGTGATCGTCGCGGGGCTGGAACACACAGAGGCCTCGATCGCCATGCTCAAGGCCTCGGGCATCCCGGTGGTCGAGATCATGGACACCGACGGCAAGCCCATCGACTGCGCCGTCGGCATCAGCCACCGCCGCGCAGGGCGCGAGATGGCGCGCGCGATCCTCAAGCAGGGCTATCAGCGCATCGGCTTCATGGGCACCAAGATGCCGCTCGACCACCGCGCGCGGAAGCGGTTCGAGGGCTTCACAGAAGCCTTGGCGAAAGAGGGCGTCGAGATCGTCACGCAGGAGTTCTATTCCGGCGGCTCGGCGCTGGCCAAGGGCCGCGAGATGACCCGCACCATGCTGGAGCGCGAGCCGGAACTGGATTTCCTCTATTACTCCAATGACATGATCGCGGCGGGCGGATTGATGGAACTGCTCGATCAGGGCATCGACATCCCCGGTCAGATCGGCATCGCGGGCTTCAACGGGGTCGAACTGCTCGACGGTCTGCCCCGGCAGGTTGCCACCATGGACGCCTGCCGGACCGAAATCGGCACCAAGGCGGCCCAGGTCATCGCCGCGCGGGTCGAGAACCCCGAGGCCGAGATCGAGCGCATCATGGAACTGACACCCCGGATCAGCTACGGCGACACGCTGAAGCGTCGCTAGGACGCCCGTGGTACGGCTGCCAAACGACGCCGCGCGGCGGCTGTTCCTGCACCGGCACCTGCTGGCAGAGGCGCCCGCCGGTCCCGGCAAGGGCGCCGACCTGCACGACCTGATCACGCGTCTGGGCTTCGTCCAGCTGGACAGCGTGCGCACGGTCGAGCGCGCGCATCACATGATCCTTTTCGCGCGGCGTCCGGCCTACCGCCCGCGCCACCTTGGGCCCCTGATGGAGCGCGACCGGCTGCTCTTCGAGCACTGGACCCACGACGCGGCGCTGATTCCCATGGCGTTCTACCCGCACTGGCGCCTGCGCTTCGCCCGCGACCGCGCGCGGCTGGAAAGCCGCTGGGAACGGCAGCGCCCGGCCGGCTTTTCCGAGCAGGTGGCGCAGGTCATGCAACAGGTCCGCGAGACCGGCGCCTGTTCCTCCTCTGACGTGGGCGAAGGCGAGGAGCGCTCCAAGGGTGGCTGGTGGGAATGGCATCCCTCCAAGACCGCGCTGGAATACCTCTGGCGGTCCGGCGACCTTGCGGTCTGCCACCGCGAGGCCTTTCGCAAGAACTACGACCTGACAGAGCGGGTGATCCCGCCCGAGGCGCGCGCATGGCTGCCGACCGAGGCCGAGAGCATCGACTGGCTCTGCCGCGCGGCGCTGGACCGGCTGGGCTTCGCCACCTCGGGCGAACTGGCGGCCTTCTGGGCCACGGTCACGCCAGCCGAGGCCCGTGGCTGGGTCGAGGCGGCCCTCGCCCGCGGCGAGGTCGAACCGGTTGAGGTCATGGGGCTGGACGGCAAGCCGCGCCGCTCGGTGGCCTTCCCGGGCGTAGTCGAGGCGGCGCAGGCGGCGCCGGAGCCGACCAAACGCCTGCGCGTGCTCAGCCCCTTCGACCCGGCCCTGCGCGACCGCAACCGGGCGGAGCGGCTGTTCGGATTCCACTACCGGATCGAGATCTTCGTGCCCGCCGCCCAACGCCGCTACGGCTACTACGTCTTCCCGCTGCTGGAAGGCGCGCGGCTGGTGGGCCGCGTCGACATGGCCGCCGACCGCGCGACGGGCACGCTGGTCGTCAGCGCCCTCTGGCCAGAGGCCGGGCTGCGCTGGGGCGAGGGTCGCCAGTCACGGCTGGAGGCAGAGCTAACGCGCGTGGCGCGGTTCGCGGGACTGAAAAGCGTGCGGTTCGAAGACGGGTGGCTGCGCCCGGACTGAGCGCCGGGGCGAAACCGGGACGATGCCCGGCCCGCGTGCCGTCGTGCCAAGGGAGCAGCAGGTCGCAGGCCCACCCTGCTGCGTCAGCCCGCCCGACCGCCGCGCTGTTCGACCTCGGCCACGGCCCGGGCCACCGCCGCCTCGATGCTTAGCGCAGTGGTGTCGATCTCCACCGCGTCCTCTGCCGCGCGCAGCGGCGCGTCGGTGCGGCCCATGTCGCGCTCGTCCCGCGCCCGGACGTCCGCCAGCACGGCGGCGAGATCCGTCTCGACCCCCTTGTCGCGCAATTCGGCAAAGCGCCGCTCGGCGCGGATCTCGGGCGAGGCGGTGACGAAGAGCTTGGCCTCGGCCTCGGGGCAGATCACCGTGCCGATGTCGCGCCCGTCCAGCACCGCGCCACCCGCGCGCCGCGCAAAGGCGCGCTGGAAGTCCACCAGCGCCGCGCGCACCTCGGGGATCACCGCCACCTTCGACGCCGCCTCTGCCACGGCGGGCAGCCGCAGCGCGTCATTCTCCAGCGCGCCGGCCTGCAGGGCGCGGGCCGCTGCAATGGGCTCTTCGCCCTCCAGCAGGCGCGCGCCCACGGCCCGGTAGAGAAGCCCGGTATCCAGATGCGCAAAACGGAAATGCGCCGCCAGCGCGCGGCTGATCGTGCCCTTGCCCGAGGCCGCCGGCCCGTCGATGGCGATGGTAAAGCTCATGCGTCCTGCTCTCCTGCTTTGTCCGGCGCGCGGCCCGGCCCCAGCATGCACCGCAGGCGTCGGGGCACAAGGCCCCGGGCGGTGCCCCTGCTCAGGCGGTCTCGGTCGCGCCGCGTGTGATCCGCGCCCCGAGGCCGGTCATCAACCCCTCGAAGATCGGGAAGGAGGTCGCGATCGCGCCCCCGTCGTCCAGCGTCATCGGCGCCTTCGAGGCCATGCCCAGAACAAGGAAGGACATGGCGATGCGGTGGTCGAGATGGGTCTTCACCGTCACGCCGCCCGGCACGGCACCGTGGCCGCAGCCATGTACCGTCCACCAGTCTTCGCCCTCGTCCACGGCCACACCCGCCGCCCGCAGGCCCGTGGCCATGGCGTCGATGCGGTCGCTTTCCTTGACGCGCAGTTCCTTGACGCCGGGCATATGGGTGATGCCCTCGGCGCAGGCCGCGACGACGGACAGCACGGGGTATTCGTCGATCATGCTGGCGGCCCGCTCGGGCGGCACCTCGATGCCCTTGAGGTTCGGCGAGAACCGCGCCCGCAGGTCCGCCACCGGCTCGCCGCCCTCTTCGCGCATGTTCTCGAAGGTCAGGTCCGCGCCCATGTCCTGCAGGGTAAAGAACAGCCCCGCCCGCGTCGGGTTCAGCCCGATGTTGGGCACCAGCACGTCAGAGCCCTCGACGATCAGCGCGGCGCAGACCGGGAAGGCGGCGGACGAGGGATCGCGCGGCACGACGATGGTCTGCGGCTTCAGCTCGGGCTGACCCACCAGCGTGATCACCCGCCCCTCGGGCGTGTCCTCGGTCGAGACCTGTGCCCCGAAGCCCGTCAGCATCCGCTCGGAATGGTCGCGGGTCGCCTCGCGTTCGATCACCACGGTCTCGCCGGGGGCGTTCAGCCCCGCCAGCAGCACCGCGCTCTTGACCTGCGCCGAGGGCATGGGCGTGGCATAGCGCACCGGCACCGGGCTGGCCGCGCCGACGATGGTCATGGGCAGCCGCCCGCCCGAGCGCCCGTAGGCGCGCGCCCCGAACAGCGCCAGCGGATCGGTCACCCGCGCCATGGGCCGCTTGTTCAGCGAGGCATCGCCGGTGAAGGTCGCGACGATGGGCGAGGTCGCCATGGCGCCCATGATCAGCCGCACGCCGGTGCCCGCATTGCCGCAGTCGATCACATTATCGGGCTCGGAAAATCCGCCGACACCCACGCCGTGCACATGCCATGTCTCGCCGCGCTTCTCGACCTCCGCGCCAAAGGCCCGCATGGCCTTGCCGGTGTCCAGCACGTCCTGCCCCTCGAGCAGCCCGGTCACCTTGGTCTCACCGACCGAGAGCGCGCCAAGGATCAGCGAGCGGTGCGAGATCGACTTGTCGCCCGGCACATGGGCCTCGCCCTTCAGCGGGCCTCCACGTTCGGAACTCATCGGGATCGGGGTGCCATGGGCTGACATGATAGCGCTCTCCTCGGGCAGGGTCGCGGCGGTGATAGAGGAAGCCCCCGGGCCTGTCCATGCCCGGCCGCCGATGGCCGCGCAGAGGCCCCCGGCACAGGCCCCGCGACCGCCGCCGACGCCCGCCCGAACCGCCACCTTCCAGCCACGCCCGCTGACGCCCGCCAGCCCCCCGATTGCGCCCCATGGCCGCCGTCCGGCCACGCCAGCGCGTGCCGCCGGCACCCCGCTGCCGACCATCCGGGACCCCTGCTTCTTTGGTCTTCCGAATACCTCGGGGGGCCGCGCGGCGGCGGGGGCAGAGCCCCCTCCCCGCCCGACCGGCAGGCGCTACCGCCGCCGGAAGGTCAGGTAATGCGGCACGCGCCCCTCGCGCAGGGCCTTCTGCTCGTAGCGCGTCGACAGCCAATCGCCCCAGGGCGCGCGCCAGTCGTCGGGCCGCTCCGCCAACCAGTCGAAGCCCGCCTTCGGCACCTCGACCAGCGTCTGCCGCACGTAATCGGGAATGTCGGTCGCCACGCGGAACTCCGCCCCCGGCGCCAGCACCTGTGCCAGCGGGTCCAGATGCTCGGGCGTCACAAAACGCCGCCGGTGGTGCTTCTTCTTGGGCCAGGGGTCGGGATAGAGCAGGAAAGCCTTGGCAATCGACCCCCCCGGCAGCACATCGAACAGGTTGCGCGCATCGCCCGGGTAGACCGCGAGGTTGGTCACCCCCGCCGCCCGGATCTTGCCCAGAAGCATGGCGACGCCGTTGATGAAGGGCTCGCAGCCGATGATCGCCACATCCGGGTTCTGCGCCGCCTGATGCACCAGGTGCTCGCCGCCGCCAAAGCCGACCTCCAGCCAGACCGGACGGTCGCCGAAGCGCGCCGTCAGGTCCAGCGGCAGGCGCTCCGGGTTGACCTCCCAGTCCACCGCGCCGGGCGACAGGGCCGCGAGGTCCTCGTCGAGGTAGGTCTCTTGCGCGGGCCGCAGGGTCTTGCCCTTCACCCGCCCGTAGAAATTGCGCCACGGCGCGCCGGGATGCTTGTTCGATGTCGTCATGGCGCCCGCCCATAGCGCCAAGCCCCGCCCGCATCAAGCGCAACGGCGCCGCCGCGCGCGACCGAAGGGCCTTACCGCCGCCGGTGCGGCCCACGCCCCATGCGCAAAAGGCCCTTACCCCCGGCTCATGAGGCTCTGCGCGCTTCAGCCCGCCCGGCCCCGTCTAATCCGTCAGCACCCCAGCCTGCACCAGTTCCCGCCGCGAGGGGAACCACGTCGTGCTCCGCAGCCGTTTCGTCTCGATCGCGAATTCCAGCGCCACGCCCCGCGACTGCATGAAGCTCATCTCCTTGAACAGCTCGGACTGGGTGTCCTCATAGACCCAGGAGGCAAAGTCGAAGGGCGTCTCCCAGCCCTCTTCCCCGGCGTATTTGTCGTAATAGGACTCCATCGCGCCCGGCGACCAGCTGCGCTGATGGAAGCCCAGCTTGCCGCCGCGCGCCAGTTCGCGCCGGGTGCCGCCAAGGAAAATCGACACGCAGGAAGACGAACATTCGCCCTCCACCACGGTATCCAGTTCGAAATCGATCACCACGCGGGCCATTTCACTGCCCGCCCAGACGCTGCCGCCGGTGCTGTTCAGCCGCAAGCTGCGGATGCCCTCGGTGCCGCGCAGGATCTCGAGCAGGTCGTCCAGATCGCCGTTCTGAATCTCCCGGTCGTCGGGATCGGGCGCGGCCTCGGTGTCGTAGATCAGGACCGGGCCTTCGACGTGAAACTTGCCGTTCTCGGGCTGCCTGTCGGCCTCGGCCTCGGCCAGAAAGGGGACCGCGATACAGGTCAGAACGATGCGGCAAAGCATGGCTGGCGATTCCTCCGGGGCGCGACTGCCCCCATCAAAGCGCGCAACGCCCTGCCGGGCAAGGGCGGCGTCTTTCGCCCCCTGCACGGCGCCCGGCAGACCGGCCACAGGCATGGTCCCGCGGCCCCCCGGGCATTTCCCCCTCTGGTCAGGCCATTGCCGTCAGGCAGACCCGGAGACCGCGAGACCAAAAGAAAAGGCGCCCCCGGGGGGACGCCTTCGAACCGTGGCCGATGCGAGCGGTCAGACCGCCTTCGTCAGTGCCTCGGCAAGGTCGGTGCGTTCCCAGGAAAAGCCGCCGTCCGCCTCGGGCGCGCGGCCGAAGTGGCCGTAGGCCGCAGTGCGCTGGTAAATCGGGCGGTTGAGGTCCAGATGCGTGCGGATGCCGCGCGGCGTCAGGTCGATAACCTTGGGGATGGCCGTCTCGATCTTCGCCGCCGGGATCTCTCCGGTGCCATGGGTGTCGACGTAGATCGACAGCGGCTTGGCCACGCCGATGGCATAGGACAGCTGCACCGTGCAACGCGAGGCCATGCCCGCCGCCACCACGTTCTTGGCCAGGTAGCGCGCCACATAGGCCGCCGAGCGGTCCACCTTGGTCGGGTCCTTGCCCGAGAAGGCGCCGCCGCCATGCGGGGCCGCGCCGCCGTAGGTGTCTACGATGATCTTGCGACCGGTCAGGCCCGCGTCGCCGTCCGGCCCGCCGATGACGAACTTGCCGGTCGGGTTGACGTGCCAGACCGTCTCAGGCGTCACCCAGCCTTCGGGCAGGGTCTGCAGGATGTAGGGCTCCACCACCGCGCGCACGTCGGCGCTGGTCATGTCCGGGTCCATGTGCTGGGTCGAGAGCACGATCGAGGTCACACCGACCGGCTTGCCGTCCTTGTAACGCACCGAAAGCTGAGACTTGGCATCGGGGCCAAGCACCGGTTCGGTGCCGTCCTTGCGGACCTCGGCAAGGCGACGCAGGATCGCGTGGCTGTACTGGATCGGCGCCGGCATCAGCGCGTCGGTCTCGTCGGTGGCGTAGCCGAACATGATGCCCTGATCGCCTGCGCCCTCGTCACCCTGCTGGCCGGTCACGCCCTGCGCGATATGCGCCGACTGCTCGTGCAGCAGGTTGGTCACCTCGCAGGTGGCGTGGTGGAACTTGTCCTGCTCGTAGCCGATGTCCTTGATGCAGGCGCGGGCGATGTCCTCGATACGGCCCATGTACTCGGCCAGCTTGGCCTGATCGGTCAGGCCGACCTCGCCGCCGATGACGACGCGATTGGTTGTGGCGAAGGTCTCGCAGGCGACGCGCGCGAGCGGGTCTTCGGCCAGAAAGGCGTCGAGGACGGCATCCGAGATCCGGTCACAGACCTTGTCGGGATGCCCCTCCGAGACGGACTCGGATGTGAATGTGTAATTCTGCCGGGACATGGGAAATTGCTCCATTCGGGTTTATCCGCCACGCCAGGAAGCCGTTGTGACGGTTTTCTATCCCATAGCCCCTACGCCCGGGTTGTGGGGGGGTCAATGGGGTTTGCGGGCACGCCCTTTCCAAGCGCTAAATACAGCGCACCCCGCGCCGAGGACGATCAGCAGGAACACCGGCAGGTCGCCGGTCCGCGCATAGGGCGTCAACCTCAGCGGCGGCGGCAGCGGCGCATCGAGGAAACCCGCCTCGCCCAGCGGCAGCGAGGCCAGCACCCGCCCCGCCCCGTCGATCACCGCCGAAACGCCGGTGTTGGCAGACCGCAGCATCGGCAGACCCTGCTCGATGGCGCGGATACGCGCCTGCGCAAGGTGCTGATACGGCCCGGAAAACTGGCCAAACCAGGCGTCGTTGGTGATCTGCATCAGCATCTCGGGCCGCGCGGGCGCGCGGTGGACGTCCTGCGGAAAAACTGCCTCGTAGCAGATCAGCGGCAGCGCCGTCCCCAGCGGACCCAGATCCAGCAGTTGCGGCCCCGGCCCGGCGCTGTAGCCGCCTTCGGCCCGCGCGGCCAGCCCGGCGATGTTCCAGCGCGCAAAGAGGCCGGCGGCGGGCATGTATTCCCCGAAGGGCACGAGATGGTGCTTGTCGTAGACCTGCGCGAGGTCGCCCTCGGCGTCCATCAACACAAGCGAGTTATGCCAGCGGCCCATCTCTTCGCGCTGGATGCCCACGACGACTTGCGCCGCACCCGCGACATGGCTGATCAACCCCAGCGCGTCGCCGGCGTTGTGCAACAGCATCGGCAGCGCGGTTTCGGACCACAGGATCAGCGCGGGCGGCTCTTGCCCCGCAGCCGGGGGCGCCTCTGTGTATTCGACCTGACGGTTAAAGAAGACCGGGACCATGTCCGGGTCCCACTTCTGGTCCTGCGGCGCATTGGGCTGGATCAGGCGCACCACCGGGCGGCCCTCGAGCGCCTGAAGCGGCGGCAGCAGGGCCCAGCCCACGGCCAGAAGCACCGCGCCCAGGGCCCCACCCGCCAGCCCGGCACGCACGCGCGGCGCCGGTGGCACGGCCTCGGCCAGAAGCGCCGCCAGTGCCAGCGTCAGCGCGGTCAGGCCATAGGGGCCGACAAGGGCGGCCCATTGCATAACCGGCGTCGGCAGCCAAAGATAACTGACATTGGCCCAGGGAAAGCCGGTCAGCACGTAGCCGCGCGCCAGTTCCGCCGCGGTCCAGGACAGGACCAGCGCCGCGGGCGCATAGCGGCGCGCCCGGGCGGCGCCCCAGAAGGCCAGCCCCCAGAACAGCGCCAGCCCGCCCGCCAGACCGATCAGCCCGAAGGGCGCCATCCAGCCGGTTTCCGCCGCATCGACGAGGAAGGGCTCGACGATCCAGCCCATGGAAAAGCCGAAATACCCCAACCCGAAGGCCCAGCCGGTGCCCGCCGCAAGACCGCCGCGAGGGCTGACGCGGAACAGCCAGAAGGCCGCCACCAGCCCGGCAAGCCCGCAGACCCAGAGGTCATAGGGGGCCTGTCCCAACCCCATAACCACACCCGCCGCCACGGCGAGCGGCAGGCGCATCCAGCGCGGCAGACAACCGCCCCGGCCCGGCGGCGGCGCTGGATCGGGGTGGCGGCGTCCGGCGCCTGGCATCGGCGCCCCGGAGCTGTCAGGCATGACCGCCGGTGCCGTCCGGTCCGGCCTGCGCGCCGACCTCGGCAAGGGCCTGCGCCGGACGCGGCGCGGTGGCGCGCCCTGACCCGGGCAGGCGCACCCGCAGGCGCTTGATGCGGCGGGGATCGGCGTCCACCACTTCGAAGTCGATGCCCTCGGGGTGACGCACGACTTCGCCGCGCGCGGGCACGCGGCCCGCCAGCATGAAGACGAGACCGCCCAGCGTGTCGATCTCTTCCTCGTCAATGTCGTCGTGTTCGGTCAGCCGCAGGCCGATCTCGGCCTCGAACTCGTCCAGCGGCGTGCGCGCCAGCGCGAGGTAACTGCCCGCCTTCTCACGCGTAAAGTTGGCCTCGTCCTCGGTGTCGTGCTCATCCTCGATCTGGCCGATGACCTGTTCGATCAGGTCCTCGATGGTCACCAGCCCGTCGACGCCGCCGTATTCGTCGATCACCAATGCCATGTGCCGCCGCTCGGACTGCATCTTGGTCAGCAGCACCCCGATCGGCATCGAGGGCGGCACGTAGACCAGCGGGCGCAGCATCCGTTTCAGGTTGAACCGGGTGCCCGAGCCGTTGAAGCCATAGGCCAGCGCGAAATCCTTCAGGTGGGCCATGCCGACCGGCGTGTCGAGCGTGCCGGAGTAGACCGGCAGCCGCGTCATGCCGCTTTCGCGGAAGACCTTCACGAGGTCGTCCTTGGAAATGGTGTCGGGAACGGCCACGATCTCGACCTTGGGAATGGCCACATCCTCGACCCGCATCCGGCGGAGGTTCATCATCCCGTGCAGGGTATTGCCCCCGCGCCCGGCATCGGTGTCGTCTCCGCTGCCCTCCTCAGAGCCGCCGAGCCATCCCATGACCCGCCGGATCAGCCCCGGAGAGTCCTCTTCGTCAATTGTATATCCCGTCTGCTGCGCGCTCTGCGCCGCCGTAGACGAGCCTTCTGTATCGCCCATCAATCCGTTCCAGTCATAGGCCATCCGGCCCGTCATCCTCTGAATATGGGTCCGGCAGCCCGAGCTTGCCAAGTATGGCTACCTCCAGACCCTCCATCACCGTGGCATCCTCGTCACGGATATGGTCGTAACCAAGCAAATGTAACACCCCGTGAACGACAAGATGCGTCACATGAGCGGAAAATTTCTTGCCGGCAGCCTCTGCCTCGACCGCGCAGGTCTCGAAGGCCAGGGCAATGTCGCCAAGATGATGCGGATCGTCCTCGGGTTCCGGCGGCGCGGGCGCGGCGCCGGGCGCCTCGGGCGCGAGATCCTGCGCGGGCCAGGACAGCACGTTGGTCGGGCGCGGCTTGCCGCGAAAATCGGCGTTGAGCGTGGCGATGCGGGCGTCGTCGCAGGCCAGAACGGCGATCTCGAAATCCCCGGGTGCGAGGCCGAGATGGGCCAGCGTGGCGCGCGCCGCCTCTTCGGCCAGCGCATCGAGGCCCGCGGCCTGCCAGCGGTCGTCCTCGATTATCGGATCGGTGAGCATGATGGTTAGCGCCGGGGGCTCTGCCCCCGGACCCCCGAGAGTATTTGGACAAAGAAGAAACAGGGACGTCAGGCGCCCTCTGCGTCCTTCTCATAGGCCTCGATGATGGCGGCGACCAGAGGGTGTCGCACCACGTCCTTCGAACTGAAGTAATTGAACGAGATGCCGGGGATGTGGTCGAGCAACCGTTCCGCATCGGCCAGCCCCGAGGGTACGCCGCGCGGCAGGTCGATCTGGGTCCGGTCGCCGGTGATCACCATTCGCGAGCCCTCGCCCAGCCGGGTGAGGAACATCTTCATCTGCATGGTCGTGGCGTTCTGCGCCTCGTCCAGCACCACGAAGGCATTCGACAGCGTGCGCCCGCGCATGAAGGCCAGCGGCGCGATCTCGACGGTCTTTTCCTCGCGCATCTTCGCCAGCTGCTTGCCGGGCAGGAAGTCGTTCAGCGCGTCCATCAGGGGCTGCATGTAGGGGTCGACCTTTTCCTCCTGCGTGCCGGGCAGGAAGCCCAGACGCTCGCCCGCCTCGACGGCGGGGCGACAAAGGATGATCTTGTCGACGGCGCCGGTGATCAGCATGTTCACCCCCACCGCCACCGCAAGGTAGGTCTTGCCGGTGCCCGCGGGGCCGATGCCGAAGGCCATCTCGTTCTGGTAGAGCGACCGGACATAGGCCTTCTGCGCGTCGGTGCGCGGCTCGATCAGCTTCTTGCGGGTCTTGATCTCGACCTTGCCGCCGGTGAACATTTCCAGTTGTTCGTCCGGGTCGCTGTGATCCTCCGCCATGCGGAATTCGCGGTCGATGTCGCCATGGCCCACCGCCCGACCCTGTTCCAGCCGCTGGTAGAGCGCCTGAAGCACCTGCGTGGCATCCGCCAGGGCCTCTTCGGACCCATGGATCGCCAGTTGGTTGCCGCGGCGCAGGATCTGCACGCCGGTCCGGGATTCGATATCGGTCAGGTTGCGGTCGAACTCTCCGCAAAGGTCGATCAGCAGTCTGTTGTCGGGGAATTCGAGAACGGTTTCGCTCAATATGCCCGTGGTCACGCACGTCTCCACACCTGGTTGTACAGATATGGTGCCAACCCCGGCGGCGGGACGCAAGACTTGAGGGCCGAATGTCACGAGCCTGAAACGAAAACGGCCGCGCAGGAAGCACCTGCGCGGCCGCCTGTCGGTGGCTTTCCGCCTAGAGCGGGTCGCCGATGATGCTGGTCGAGCCCTGTTTGAAGTCGCCGGTGGCGATGGTCGGCGGGGCAACGCCCGAACAAACCGGCTTGCCGTATTTGTCGAGCCGGCCCGAGAGGTAGCCCTCGACACCGTCGTCGATGATCCAGTGATCGCAGCCGTTGGGATCGACCCAGATGCCCGCGCGCATCTGCGACAGGTCATCGCGGTCGAAGGTGTTGCGGTCCTGGCTCTTGTCCGGGCCGATCGGCACGTCGGCGCAACCCGCAAGGCTGCCGGCAAGGGCAAGGGCGAGGATCGGTTTGAGAATGGTCATGTCCTGGTTCCTCAGCGAATGCAGATGATTTCGACGCGACGGTTCTTGGCCATGCCCTGCGACGTGGCATTCGAGGCCACCGGCATGCGCTCGCCGTAGCCGCGGATGTCGGTCACGTTCTTGCCCATGCCGCGCGCGATGCTGGCCACCGCGACGGCGCGGTTGTAGCTCAACTTCATGTTGTACGCATCCGAGGCCCGGCTGTCGGTGTGGCCGGCGATCACATAGGCGATGGCCGTGGCATTAGAGAAGAACTCGGCGAGGCGCTGTTTGCCATGCGGCGAGATCTTGTAGCTGTCGGTGGCGAAGAACTGGTCGGTGTTCAGCACGCCGCAGGTGTTCTGGCGGCGGCAGACCGGGATGCCCTTGCGATCGAGGTGATTATCCATGTAGCCCTCGACACCGTCGTCCATGACCCAGTGTTCGCAGCCGTCGGGATCGACCCAGATGCCCGGGATATACTGTTCCCCCCGGATCGTGCGGGTGTTCTGCGTCGAGATGAATGCGTCGTTCTGCACCGTCTGGTCAGCGAAGGCCGGCGCCGTGGCCGACAGACCTGCAAGAGCGGCCAGAGCCATCGCTCCGATGGCCTTGGTGATGCGGTTTGCCACAGCCTCTTTCCCTTTAATCATGGTTCCCCCAATTGCACGGCTCCCGTTTGGCAGCGGGCCGCGCAAATTAACTATAATCAACACATTAGCAAATGTGCTTCGCCTGTGAAGGGAAAAGCACGCGGTACTGTCACGAATTCGGAAACAATTCCCGCAAACGCACGTGTTTATTGTGGATATTTGAGATGATGATTGCGAAACAATCAGTTCCGCGCCGGTCTTAGCGCCCTGCCACGACCCCCTTCAGAGAGTTCGGCCCCGAGGAAACGATTCGGATTCGCGCCAGGTCTCCGGCGGCCAGATCCTCGGCCTCGACATGCACAGCGTGCAGGTATTCCGACTTGCCGACCATCTGCCCGGGCAACCGTCCGGGCTTTTCGAAGAGGACCTGAACCTCGCGTCCGACCATGGCATCCTGAAGCGCGCGCTGCTGTTTCGTCAGCAGGGCCTGAAGCCGTTGCAGGCGGTCGTCCTTCTCGTCCTCCGGCACCTGCGGGCGCTCTGCGGCGGGGGTGCCGGGGCGCTCGGAATACTTGAAGGAAAAGGCGCTGCCGTATTCCACCGCCTCGATCAGGGAAAGGGTATCGCGGAAGTCCTCTTCGGTCTCTTCCGGGAAGCCCACGATAAAATCGCCGGACATGTGAAGATCGGGCCGCACCGCGCGCAGCCGCTCGATCAACCGCAGATAGCTTTCTGCCGTGTGCTGGCGGTTCATCCGCTTCAGCACCCGGTCCGATCCCGCCTGCACCGGCAGGTGTAGATAGGGCATCAGCTTCTCGCAGTCGCCATGGGCGGCGATCAGTGCGTCGTCCATGTCGTTGGGGTGGCTGGTGGTGTAGCGGATACGCGCCAGTCCGTCGATCTTGTCCAGGGCCCGGATCAGCCCGGCCAGCCCGCCCTCATGGCCGTGGTAGGCGTTGACGTTCTGCCCCAGCAGGGTGATCTCGCGCACGCCGCGCTCGACCAGATCGCGCGCCTCGGCCACGACCCGGTCAGCGGGCCGCGAAACCTCGGCCCCGCGCGTATAGGGCACCACGCAGAAGGCGCAGAACTTGTCGCAGCCCTCCTGCACGGTCAGGAAGGCCGCCGGAGCCCGCCGCGCCTTGGACCGGCCCTTGAGATGGGCGAACTTGTCCTCTTCGGGGAAATCCGTGTCGATGGCCTTGGCACCGTTGTGGGTCCGCGCGGTCAGTTCGGGCAGACGGTGGTAACTCTGCGGGCCGACGACCAGATCGACCATGGGCTGGCGCTTCATGATCTCCTCGCCCTCGGCCTGCGCCACGCAGCCCGCCACGCCGATCTTCAGATCGGGACGCGCCGCCTTCAGCCCCTTGTAGCGGCCCAGCTCGGAATAGACCTTCTCCGCCGCCTTCTCGCGGATATGGCAGGTGTTCAAAAGGATCATGTCCGCGTCGTCCGGGCGGTCCGTGACCTCGTAGCCCTCGCCGCCCATGGCCTCGGCCATGCGCTCGCTGTCGTAGACGTTCATCTGGCAGCCGTAGGTCTTGATGAAAAGCTTCTTCGCGGTCATCGCCTGCTTCCTTCCGGTCACGGATCAGGGGCCTGCACTACAGCACAACCCACCCGGCTTGCAATGCGCGAGATTTTCACCGAATCATGCGACATGACGCCCGTGAAGAGGCCCGCGATGCAGTACCGTGATCTCAAGGACTTCCTGAACCGCGCCCGCGCCGCGCTGCAAACCGGGCCGGTGGCGCTTGTCTTTGCCGAAGACGCGGCAGAGCTGGACACCACGCTCCGGCACCACCGCCACTCGGGCTTCCGCACGGTGCTGCTGTTCTCGCCGCCGCGATTCGAGATCGCCCCGGACCTGCGGGACAAGGTTCATCGCATCGACACCGACATGACCGCCGAGGGCGTGCTGCAAGCGGCGGTGAACACCCTGATCGCCGCCGCCCCGGGCCAGTGGTTCTACTATTGCTACAACGCCGAATACCTCTTCTACCCCTATTGCGAAACGCGCACCGTGGGCGAAATGCTCGCCTTCCACACCGAGGAACGGCGCGACGCAATGCTGACCTATGTGGTCGACCTCTACGCCGGGGACCTCGCCCGGTCGCCCGGCGCCGTCTCGCTGGACGACGCATGGCTCGACCGCTCGGGCTACTACGCGCTGGCGCGACCCGATCCGGCCAACCACAACCACCCGAAAGAACGGCAACTCGATTTCTTCGGCGGGCTGCGCTGGCGCCACGAGGAACACGTGCCGCTGGCCCGCCGCAAGATCGACCGCATCAGCCTGTTCCGCGCCAGACCTGGGCTGCACCTGCGCGAGGACCACACCTTCGATGACGAAGAATACAACACCTATGCCTGCCCCTGGCACAACAACCTGACCGCGGCGGTGGCCTCCTTCCGCACCGCCAAGGCGCTGAAACACAACCCGGGCAGCACATACGACATCCGCAGCTTCCGCTGGCACAACTCCACACCCTTCGAATGGCACTCCCGGCAACTGCTGGACCTCGGCCTGATGGAGCCCGGCCAGTGGTTCTGACGGGCGCCCGGAACGGGTCGCCACCGAGGCAGGCGCCGGACCCCCGACCCGGCGCCACAGGCCCCCGGATCACCCGGACCATGCACTGAACCGCCGCCCCGCTCAGGCGCGCCCCTGCTTCATAGGTTTCGAAAATACCACGGGGTTTGGGGCCGAGCCCCAACAGGGGTCCGGGGATGCAATCCCCGGAAGTGAGAGCGCGCCGAAGGCGCTCCGCGGGATCGCCCCCGCCCTATTCCGCCGCGGCACGCTCCGCCGCGCGGCGCCGGAACAGCAGCCAGCCAAGGAAGGCCGCCACGACGCCCCCTGCGACCAGCCCGCCGAACTCCTGCGCCAGCTCGGCGATCTCGGCAATCTCGGCGGAAAAGAAATAGCCCAGAGAAACATACATCCCGACCCAGATCACCTCGCCGCTCACGCTGCCCAGCGTGAACTTGGCCCAGGCCAGCCCCCCGGCCCCGGCGATCAGGTTGGCATAGGGCCCCAGCGGCGCCACCAGCCAGCGCGACAGGAAGACCGCGATGGCCCCGCAGCGCGCCACCGCATCCTGCGCGCGGCCCACGCTGCGCCCGATCTTGGGACGGGCGCGCAGCCGCGCCACCAAGCCCGAACCACCCCGGCGTCCGATGAAATACCCCACCTGGTCCCCCAGCAAGGCCCCCAGGTAGGCGGTGACGCAGATCGCGGTCAGGCTCATGTCGCCCGAGGCCGCAAAGGCTCCGCCCGCCAGCATCAGGAAGGTCGAGGGCACCGGCGCCGCAAGACAAGAGGTGAAGGTCGCGATCGCGATCGCCCAAAGCCCGTAATCGGCCAGAAGCTGCACGACATCCGGGCTCATCGCTGCGCCTCCCGGTAGACCGAGATGGCCGCGTCGAGATCGCGCATCACCTCTTCGACGGGCACGCCGCGCAGCGCCGCAACCTCGCGCAGGGTCATGCGCCGGGGCGGCGCATCAGGCGACAGCCCCAGCGCCGCGCCGATGACCTCGGGCGGGACGCGCCGCGAATGCGCCACGTAGCGCGGCGTCATCCAGGGCTCCAGATCCTGCCGGTTCCGTGTCTGATCCCAGTGAAAGGCCGTCTGGCCAAGCTGGAACGCGAAATACAGCGTGACGACAAGGGCCACGCCGAAACCGGCCTTCAGGAGCCTGCGCAGTCTGTCGCGTTTCGCCTCGGTCATCCGCAAGGCCCTTACAGGCCAAGGCGCCCCGACGCCAGAGGGACGGGGACGCTTTTCGCATCACCGCAGGACGGACCCGCATGCGTGGGCGGGCATCCCGGGGGCGCAACACCCCTCCCCCGCATCCCGGCCCGCGCCTCGGAACGGGCGCGGGATGGTCAGCCGAAATCCTCGGTCACGATCCGGGCCTTGGGCACGCCGACCGCGTCCAGCGCCTTTTGCATGGCGTCGATCATCGGATCGGGTCCGCAGATATAGCAGGTATCCCGACCCGGCACGACCAGCGTCGACAGAAGCTCTGCGTCGATCTGGCCGTGGGCCAGCGGGCTGCCCGGCTGGTCGGTCACGGTCCAGTAGCAATTCAGTCCGGGCATGGCCTCGAATTCCTGCCGCAGGATGATGTCCCGGTCGGTCGTATTGGAGAAGACCAGCGTATTGCCCTGCAACGATCCCATCTTGGCCAGCTTGTTGCGCAGAATGGCGATGAAGGGGGTCACCCCGGCGCCGCCCGCGATGAAGACCCCGTCGCCCTTGTCCTCGATCGCGCCCCAGGGGTCCGCGATCAGCGCCGTGTCGCCGGGCGTCATCTGGCCGATCCGCTTCGTCACCCCATCATGATCGGGGTAGGATTTGATCGTGAATTCAAGATGATCGTCGCCCGGCAGGCTGGTGAAGGTGAAGGGCCGCCGTTCGTCGCGCCACCCGTCCCGGTCCAGCGCGAAATCCGTGGCCTGTCCGGGGGTGAAATCGAACCCCTCGGGCTTTTCGAAGGTCAGCCGGTGGGTGTCATGTGTCACCGGCTCTGTGCTCTTCAGGGTGATCCTGTAAGTCATGGGGTCCTCTTTGCCGTTCCCCGACGAACGACACAGATGCCCCGGCGGTTCCTCAGACCTCCTTGGAGGCCCGCGATCCGTAGGTGCACAGCACCCCGTGCCCATCCGTGGCGCGGACCAGCCGGTCGTCGCGGAAGATCGCGTGCACGAACCGCTCTTGCCCGTCGCCGGCATAGACGAAGCTGACGCAGGATTCGTCGAAATCCGCCGGATTGCGCTCGAACCCGCGCTCCAGCCCAAGCTGCGCCTCGATATCGGCCTGTGTCGCGCCAATGGCAAGCCGCTCCGCCACGCCGTCGTTCCCCGGCGCCTCGGCGCGCGGGCCGCCGCCACCGGCACAGGCGGCAAGTAGGCAAAGAGAGACAAGGGCGACAACTGGTTTCATGAGACAACTCCACTTTGGCAGACCAAGGCTAGCACGCGGCTTTCGCAACGGAAACCGTCCTGCTCATCGCTGCCCGGCAAGCAGGTTTCGCGACCGGCACGGGGCAGCGCCAAGCCCCGCGCCGCCCGATCCGGCCCCCGCGGTGCCGCGATCAACGCCCCCCAGATCCGCGGCCCCGCACCGGCCTTCAGGCGCACCGGACCAGCTGCTGCCACAGCCGCCGCACGGGGCGTCGCGCCCCGCGTCAGGCCCTGCCCGCCAAACCATGACAGGAAAAGGCCCGGCTCCTTTCGGGGCCGGGCCTGTGACATCAAGGCGGGCTCAGGGCGCGCGCCGGGCCGTCCCGCGCGCAGCATCCTCCGCGTTCAGAGGTGATCGTACTGCGGCATGCCCAGCACGTGATAACCGCCGTCGACGCGGATGATCTCTCCGGTCGTGCAGGCGCCTGCCTCCGAGATCAGGTAGACCGCCGTGCCGCCCACCGCCTCCAGCGTGGCATTTGCGCCCAGCGGCGCGTTCATGTCGGTGTGCTTGTAGGTCTTGCGCGCGCCGCCGATGGCCGCACCGGCCAGCGTCTTCATCGGGCCCGGCGAGATCGCATTCACCCGGATCCCGTCCGTGCCGAGGTCGTTGGCCAGATAGCGCGTGGTCGATTCCAGCGCCGCCTTGGCGACCCCCATGACGTTGTAGTTCGGCGTCACCCGGGTCGAACCCATGTAGGTCAGCGTCAGCAGCGTGCCGCCCGCCGTCATCAGCGGATGCGCCCGCCGCGCCACGTCGATGAAGGAATAGACCGAGATGTCCATGGAGTTGCGGAAATTCCCGCGCGAGGTGTTCAGGATCCGCCCCGTCAGTTCGGACTTGTCGCTGTAGGCGATGGCATGGACAACGAAGTCCAGCCGGTCCCAGCGCGCGCCCAGCTTCTCGAAAGCCGCATCCAGCGAGGCATCGTCGGTGACATCCACGTCGACCATGAAATCCGACCCGACAGAGGCCGCCAGCGGCTCCAGCCGCTTGCCGAAGGCCTCGCCCTGATAGGTAAAGGCCAGCTCGGCCCCCGCCTCGGCGCAGGCCTTCGCAATGCCCCAGGCGATCGAACGCTCGTTCGCCACACCCATGACAAGCCCGCGCTTGCCCTCCAAGGAAATCGTCATCTCAAACGCCCCGCGTCAGTCCCGGAATTTCGACAGCACCATCGACCCGTTCGTCCCGCCGAACCCGAAAGAGTTCGTCATGACCGAATCGAGCCCGGCATTCTCGACCAGCGCGGTGGCGATCTCTGCCGGCTTCAGGGCCGGGTCCAGCGTTTCCACGTTGATCGAGGGGATGATGAAATCGTGCTCCAGCGCCAGCAGGCAATAGATCGCCTCCTGCGCGCCGGTGGCGCCCTGGCTGTGGCCGGTCATCGACTTGGTCGAGGACACCGGCGGCGTGTCGCCCGCGCCGAAGACCCGACGCACCGCCTCGATCTCGCCGACGTCGCCCACCGGGGTCGAGGTGCCATGCGCGTTGATATAGCTGACCTTGCGGCCCTCGGGCAGGGTCGACAGCGCCAGCCGCATGGCGCGCTCGCCGCCCTCGCCCGAGGGCGCCACCATGTCGGCGCCGTCCGAGGTCGCGCCAAGGCCGGTGACCTCTGCGTAGATCTTCGCGCCGCGCGCGCGGGCGTGCTCCAGCTCTTCCAGCACGACGATGCCGCCGCCGCCGGAAATCACGAAGCCGTCCCGGCCCGCATCGAAGGCGCGCGAGGCCTTCTCGGGCGTGTCGTTGTACTTCGAGGACATGGCGCCCATGGCGTCGAAGAGGCAGGACAGGGTCCAGTCCAGTTCCTCGCCGCCGCCCGCGAACATCAAGTCCTGCTTGCCCAGCATGATCTGTTCCGCCGCGTTGCCGATGCAATGCAGCGAGGTCGAGCAGGCCGAGGTGATCGAATAGTTGATGCCCTTGATCTTGAAGGCGGTCGAGAGGTTGGCGCTGATCGTCGAGCACATGGCCTTGGGCACGGCAAAGGGGCCGACCCGCTTGGTCGCGCCGGTCTTCAGCACCGTCTCGTGCGCGGTCAGCAGCGCGCTTGTCGAAGGCCCGCCAGAGCCCGCCACCAGCCCGGTGCGCGGGTTCACGATGTCGCTCTCGTCCAGCCCTGCATCGGCGATGGCCTGTTGCATGGCGATATGGGCATAGGCCGCCCCCGGCCCCATGAAGCGCAGGGTCCGCTTGTCGACATGTTCGGTCACGTCGATCTTCAGCTGGCCGGAAATCTGGCTGCGGAAGCCGTGCTCCTTCATCTCTTCGGATGCGGATATCCCGGACTTTCCGGCCTTCAGAGAGGCCAGAACCTCTTCGGCATTGTTCCCGATGCTGGACACGATCCCCAGCCCGGTGACGACGACACGGCGCATACGGCCTCCCTTGCGTTTGCTTGGGCCTTACTAAGGGACGCGGGCCGGGTGGCGCAAGGCGGGAAGGGCCGGACCGACACGCTTATCCCCCGCATGGGGGGACGATCCGTCGCTTCTGGGGCAGGAAATACGCAGCCCCTGCCCCGGGGGACGCCGGGCCTTTACCGCCAACGGCGCATCCGGCCCGCCGGTCCCGGACCTCAATGCAGGCTCAGCAGGACCTGGATGTCGCGACGGCTGAGCGGTGCCAGCAGCGCCCGCTCCTCGGCGTTCAGGCCCTCGCCGCGCGCCACCCTCTGCTCGATCCCCTGCGCCACCTCGCTTGTCGAACGATAGTAGAACTCGGGGTCCGAGGCGCTGAGATCACGCATCAGGCGCTCCAGCAGCCGCTTGCGCTTCTCCGCATCCAGATCGCTTCGCTTGTCCTGCAGCACGGGCTTGACCTCCGGTTCGCATGGCCTCTCTTCCTTGCACAGATAGCGGCGAACGCGCCGCCGTCGACCGCCCCGAGACATTGGAGAGGCCCGCCCGTGTTCCGCCGCCTGACGCGCTGGATGTCACCGCCCCAGAAACCGGCCCGCCATCCGCCCGACCCCGAGGCCGAAGAGGCCCTCGCGGCGGTTCTGGACCGCGATCCCTACCTCTGCCTTGCGGATCGGGGCCTGCGGCTGGTCTCTGTCTTCGACGATCTGCGCTACGACCGCGCCGACATGGACATGCTGAACGGCCCGATGCGCAGGCGACTCGTCGCCGCGCTTGCCCCGCTGGGCGTCCGGCAAGGCAGCGGGTCGCGCCTGGACTGTCCGGTCACGGGCCTGCGCCTGCATATGCCGAAGTTCCGCGCCCTCGGCGCCTCGCCCTTCGACGCGCTACGCGATACGGTGCGCGCCCCCACGGATTACGCCGTGCTGACCCCCACGCAGGCCGCCTGCGCGATCATCGAGGCCCATGCCACCGAAGACGCCATCCGCCTGCTGGAGCGTCTCGTCCAGACCCATCCGGTCAACCTGCTGCGGATCTTCGACTATCTCGACGGCAGCCCTGCGCACGAGGCTTTCCGCCCCGCCATTGGCCACCTTGTCCCGATCCAGCGCGCCGCCGTCCGCAGAAGCCCGCTGAAGGACCGCCGCGCCCTGCGCTGACCCGCGTCGGCAGCCCCCGCCGCAGCCAGAACCTCAGGCGCTGCAATGCAAAAGGCCGGCGCCCAAGGCACCGGCCCGCAACAGTCCGCCCCGGTCGAGGCCCGGCAGCCCTCAGTTCTCGCTGAGCGCCACCTTCATGTCCTTGACCTCGTAGATCACCTCGCCATCGGCCTCGACGATGCCATCGGCCACCCCCATGGTCAGCCGGCGCGTCTGCACCGCCTTGGTGAAATCCACCTTGTAGGTCAGCATCTTGCGGTCGGGCCGCACCATGCCCTTCAGCTTCACCTCGCCGACACCCAGCGCATAGCCGCGCCCCGTCCAGCCACGCCAGCCCAGATTGAAGCCGGTCAGCTGCCACAGCCCGTCAAGGCCAAGACAGCCCGGCATGATCGGGTTGCCGGGAAAGTGACACTCGAAGAACCACAGGTCCGGCGTGATGTCGAACTCGGCCCGCACATGGCCCTTGCCGTGCAGCCCCGCATCGCCGGAAATCTCGGTGATCCGGTCCATCATCAGCATCGGCGGCTCGGGCAGCTGGGCGTTGCCCGGCCCGAAAAGCTCGCCGCGTGCACATTTCAGAAGGTCTTCCTTGCCGAAGCTGGTCGGATAGTCGGCCATGTCGGCACGCCCCTTTTGCTGGTCTCCCGTGACCGGGAAAAATCCGGCCCCCTCTAGCACCGGGTGGCGGCGCGGCGCAAGGGTGCGGGCCGTCCCGGCGAAATCTGTTTGAATTCGCCCCCCCCAAGCCCCTATATTCCACAAAGACCCAAGGCAGACGGCATGGACAGGCGATGACCCAGGCAATGGAACGCGGCAAGGCATGGCTGGCGCACAGCGACCTGCGCCCGACCCGTCAGCGCGTCGCCCTCGCCGCGCTGCTGGTCGGCGACGGCCAGAACCGCCACGTCACCGCCGAAAGCCTCTTCGTCTCCGCCCAGGATCAGGGCGAGCAGGTCTCCCTCGCGACAGTCTACAACACGCTGCGCGCCTTCTGCGACGCCGGCCTGATGCAAGAGGTGACGGTGGACGGCTCGCGCAGCTACTTCGACACCAACACCCACGACCACCCCCATTTCTACTGGGAGGACGACGCGCACCTGACCGACGCGCCCTCGGACGAACTGGTGATCTCGCGCTTGCCCAAAGCCCCCGAGGGTGCCGAAATCGCCTCCGTCGACGTGGTCATCCGCCTGCGCCGCAAAAGCTGACCGCTCCCCCTGCCCCCGGCATCCGGCGGCAGGCCCGAACCGCCCGCCCTTCTTTGGTCTCGAAATACCTCGGGGCTTGGGGCAGCGCCCCAACGGGGGTTTGGGGGCTCCGCCCCCAAGAGGGAATGCGCGCCGCAGGCGCTCCGCAAGGCAACCGCCCCGCCCAAGCCAACCGCTCCGCCAACGGCCTGCTCCCGCACGCAGCGTCAGGCCAGACGCAGCCCCGCGCGCCAGACCCCCCGCAGGGACCAGTCCGCCCCCAGCCAGACCAGATCCGCCGACGCGCCGTCCCGGATCCGTCCGCACCCCAGATGCGCGCCGGGGATGCCGGTGACCATGGCCAGCGCGCGGGCCTCCGGCACGCCGATGCCCACCAGATTGCGCACCGACTGTGCCAGCGTCAGGCAGGCCCCCGCCAGCGTGCCGTCTTCCAGCGTCAGGCGATCCTGCCGCGCCGCGCCACCGGCCAGCGCCACCGTGGTCTCGCTGCGCAGCACCCGGCGCCCGTTCAGCGCAAAGCCCGGCTCCTCCGAGCCCGCCAGCGCCATGCAGTCCGACACCGCGTGGATACCGCTCTCCCGGGCCGCCAGCGCCACCCGCAGCGCCACCGGGTCGACATGCAGGAGGTCCGCGATCACCCCCGCTGAAACCTCCGCATCCAGCGCCGCGCCGACCAGCCCCGGCGCCCGCGCGCCCATCTGGCTCATGGCGTTGAACAGATGCGTGACATGGCGCGCGCCCGCGTCGAAGGCCGCCCGCGCCGCCTCGGCAGAGCAATCGGTATGGCCCAGAGAGACCGCCACCCCCGCCCCGGCCAGCGCCGAGATCTGCGCATTGGTCACCGCCTCGGGCGCCACCGTGACCATGAGGAAGGGCAAGGCGCGCGCCGCCTCCAAAAGCTCGGCAAGGTCCGCCCCGGTCATCGGGCGGATCAGGGCCCCGTCGTGCGCGCCTTTTTTCGAGGGCGCCAGATGCGGCCCCTCCAGATGCAGCCCGGCGATGCCCGGCACGCCCGCCCGCAGGGCATCGGAAACGGCACCGATGGCGCGGCTCACCACCTCCGGCCCGGAAGAGATCACCGTGGGCAGGATCGTCGTCGCGCCAAGCCTGCCATGCACCCGCGACATCAACCGCAGGGTTTCGACCGTGGGCGCCGCGTCGAACATGACACCGCCGCCGCCGTTGACCTGAAGGTCGACGAAGCCCGGCAGCAGGACACCCTCGTCCAGCGGCTCGACCGGGCCACCGGCGCCGCCGAACCGGCCGCCCGAGATCCGCACCTCGGCCCCGACGAAATCCGTGCCGTCGAAGACACGCGGCGCGCGCAGGGTCAGATCTCTCACATCAGCCTCCCTTGCACACTTGTCGAAGCAGAAAAGGCTCCGCTGCCGCACCCCAGCCGCGCGGCCATCGGCCCGCCTGCCACGGCCCACACCCGGCCACACCGCGCGCGCCAATGCCGGCGCAGCGCGCCCCGCCCTGTCCCGGCAGGCCGGTCATGGCAGGCACCCTTCGGCCATCCGGCCCGCAAGCGCCAGTGCCCCGTCGGGCGCCGCCCCCTGCGGCTTCGTCAGCGCCGCGCGCATGGCGGTCGGCAGGGCCCCGGCATAGACCGGCCCCAGCCCGCCGGTCAGGCACAGCGCCTCGCCGCTTTGCCACCCCAGTGCCGTCAGAGCCCCGGCAATGTATCCGGCGCCGCGTGTGATCAGGTCGACGGCCTGCGCGTCGCAGCCCTCGGCGGCGGCCACCACGCCCGGCGCCAGTTCGGCCAGATCGCGCGACCGCGCCCGCGTGGCGAAGGCGATGATGCCGCTGCGCCCGCCCATCTCGTCCCACAGCCCGCGCGTCAGGTCGGACCCGGCGCCCCAGCCCTCGGAGACCCGCAGCGTCGCGGCAAGGGCCTCGCGGCCCAGCCACGCGCCCGAGGCCTCGTCACCCAGAGCCAGCCCGTGGCCGCCGAGAAAGCGCATGGCGCCACCCGTCTGCCGCGCAAGGAAAGACCCGGTGCCGATCACCGCCACGGCGCCGTCGCGCGCCCCCAGCGCATCCACCACGGAGGCGCGCCGGTCCTCTTCGATCACCACCCGGGCAAAGGGCAGCGCCCTGCGCAGGCGCTCTGCGACGCGGGCATCCACGACCCCGGCCATGCCCAGATAGGCCGGTGCCTGCGCAAGCCTCTCGACCGGCAGGTCCAGCGCCTCTGCCAACGCCTGCACGACAGCCCGCACCGCGGCCACCGCGCCCTCGAAATCAGAGGTCGCATTGGCCCCCGGGACGGCGCGGGTCACGCGCTTGCCCCCGTAAAGCGCCGCGCCGCGACAGGTCGTGCCGCCGCCGTCGATGCCGATCAGAAGAGGATGGGACATGGCTTGCCTTTGCCTGTGTTCTCGGGCGCGCTGGTACCCGCGGCCGGACTCGAACCGGCACGGCACAAGGCCTGGAGATTTTAAGTCTCCTGTGTCTACCATTCCACCACGCGGGCCAGCGGGAACTCTCTAGCAAGCACATGCGCAGAGGAACAGGCGGAATCCGCCCTCCCGGCGGCTCACTGCCCGCCCCCGGCAACCGAACGACTGGGGCAGCGGCAAGGGGGCCCACGCTGCGGCGACGGCCCGGGAATACCGGCTTCGGCGTCGCCACGGCCCCAAAGGTGACAGCAAGACGCCGAGCGGGAACAGCAACGCGGCGCCACGGTCAACGGCGCGGCGGCGCCGCGCCCTGCAGGCTGCACGACCGCGGGGAAACGGCACCGGCCCCCGCAAGGGCAGGCCCGGCGCTCGGATCAGAGCTCTTCGCCCGGTGCCGGTTTCAGAAGCGCGCGTTCCGCCAGCCAGGGGTTCACCGCCAGCGCCGCGCGCAGGGCCGCCTGCCCCTCTGCCTCGCGGCCCAAAGCCAGCAGCGTCAGGGCATAGCCCGACAGCGCGCCCACATGGCGCGGGCGAAGTTCCAGCGCGCGTTCGAGATCGGGCAAAGCCTGCGCGTACTCCTGCCGGATGAAGTTCACGAAGGCGCGCTGGTTGTAGCCCTCGGCGTAATGCGGGCAGTAGCCCACCAGCGCGTCGAAGCGATCGAGCGCGCGCAGGAAATCATACCCCGCCCGCGCCCGCATGCCCTCGTCCAGCATCATCTGGCTTGGCTCGTCGGGCGCGTCGTCCCACAGCGCCCACATCCGGTTGACGATCAGCCGCGCCGTCCCTTCGTCCGGGGCCGTCAGCAGGCTGTCATAGAGCGGCGCCATCGCCTCCGAGATATCCGGCACCTCGGGGCAGCCATCCGCCAGCGCGGGCAGCGCAAGAACACTCATCGCGGCGGCCAGTCTCATGCCCAACAGCGTGCCGCTCCTCCTGCCCCAGGGTCAAGTCACTTCGGCGAGACCGTCGTCCTTGACCGCCTCCATGGCCACATAGGTCGAGGTCGAGGCCATGCCCGGCAGGGTCGAGATCTTGTCCGCCAGCACCTGCCGGTAGCTGGGCATATCCGCCGTGCGCACCTTCAGCAGGTAGTCGAAATTGCCCGCGATCAGATGCGCCTGCTCGATCTCGGGAATGGCGGCGACGGCGGCGTTGAACTTGGCCAGCGTCGGTTCGCGGGTGTCGATCATGCGCACCTCGACAAAGGCGACATGGTCGAGGCCCAGCCGGATCGGGTCCAGCGAGGCCCGGTAGCCCCGGATGATGCCGTTTTCCTCCAGCCGTTTCAGCCGCGCCTGCGTCGGCGATTTGGACAGGCCGATGCGCCGCGCCAGTTCGGTGACCGAGATCCGCGCCTCGCTGGCCAGGGTCGCCAGAATCGCCCGGTCGAAGCCATCCAGATCCGCAGTTTCACTTTGCATCGTTTTTCTCCCATCTTTCAGGCGAAACGATAAGCCGTATTCACAAACTTGGTCAATCCGACTGACGGGATTGCGGTACCATGGTCGGAATACCCTCCGGAGCCCCATGTTTTGCCCAAGGACACCATGACAGACCTGCGCGACCGTATCGACGCCCTGACCTACGCGCCCGAGGCGCAGGTCCTTTCCGACCTTCGCACGCTGGCCGCGCTGAGCGAAAGCGACCGCCGCGCCATCTCGCAGGATGCCGCGCGGCTGGTGCGCGACATCCGCGGCAGCACCCGCCCCGGCCTGATGGAGGTCTTCCTTGCGGAATACGGCCTGTCCACCGAGGAGGGCATCGCGCTGATGTGTCTGGCAGAGGCGCTGTTGCGCGTGCCCGACGCCCGCACCATCGACGCGCTGATCGAGGACAAGATCGCGCCCTCGGACTGGGGGCGGCACATGGGGCATTCGACCTCGCCGCTGGTCAACGCCTCGACATGGGCGCTGATGCTGACCGGCAAGGTGCTGGAGGACACGCCTCCGGGGCCGGTGGGGCATCTGCGCGGCGCCATCAAGCGGCTGGGCGAGCCTGTGATCCGCACCGCCGTGGGCCGCGCCATGCGCGAGATGGGTTCGCAATTCGTGCTGGGCGAGACGATCCGGGCGGCGATGACGCGCGGCTCAAAGATGGAGGCAAAGGGCTACAGCTACTCCTACGACATGCTGGGCGAGGCCGCGCGCACCGAGGCAGACGCGCAGCGCTACTTCGACGCCTACGCGCGGGCCATCGGGGCTATCGCCGGGGCGGCGAAGGCCCGCGACATCCGCGACAATCCGGGCATCTCGGTGAAGCTTTCCGCCCTGCACCCCCGTTACGACGAGTTGCAGCGCGCGGGCTCCATGGCGGTGCTGGTCCCCCGCCTGACGGCGCTCTGCAAGCAGGCAAAGGATGCGCGGATCGGCCTGAACATCGACGCGGAAGAGGCCGACCGCCTCGCGCTGTCCCTCGACATCATCGAGGCGGCCTTGTCCGACCCGCAGCTGGCGGGCTGGGACGGCTTCGGCGTGGTGGTGCAGGCCTACGGGCTGCGCGCGGCCCCGGTGCTGGACTGGCTGCACGCGCTGGCGACGCGGCTGGACCGGCGCATCATGGTGCGGCTGGTCAAGGGCGCCTATTGGGACACCGAGATCAAGCGCGCTCAGGTGGCGGGGCTTGACGCCTTCCCGGTCTTCACCGCCAAGACCGCCACGGATGTCAGCTATATCGCCAATGCCCGCAAGCTGCTGTCCATGACCGACCGCATCTACCCGCAGTTCGCCACCCACAACGCCCATACGGTCGCGGCGATCCTGCACATGGCAGATGACAGGGACGCCTTCGAATTCCAGCGCCTGCACGGCATGGGCGAGACGCTGCATGGCCTCGTGAAGGACCGCGAGGGCACGCGCTGCCGCATCTACGCCCCCGTGGGTGCGCATCGCGACCTGCTGGCCTACCTCGTGCGCAGGCTGCTGGAAAACGGCGCGAACTCGTCCTTCGTGAACCAGATCGTCGGCGAGGAAGTGCCGCCAGAGGTGGTGGCCGCCGACCCCTTCGACACCGCCCGGCCCGGCAGCCTGCCGACCGGCGCCGCGCTGTTCCAGCCCGAACGCCCGAACTCAAAGGGCCATGACCTGCGCCACCGCCCGACGCTGCACGCGCTGGACAAGGGCCGCGACGCCTTCCGCGCGCACCGCTGGCAGGCCGGGCCGTTGCTGGCTGTCGAGGCCGCGCAGGGCGCCGATGAACCCCTCACCAATCCCGCCGATCCCTCCGACAGGGTCGGCGCGGTGACGCTGGCCACACCCGAGGGCGCCCGCGCCGCCGCGCAGGCCGCGCAGCCCTGGCAGGCCGACCCAGCCACCCGCGCCCGCGTCCTGAACGCCGCCGCCGATCTTTACGAGGCGCACAGGGACGAGCTCTTTGCGATCCTGCACCGCGAGGCGGGCAAGACCCTGCTGGATGCGGTGGCCGAACTGCGCGAGGCGGTGGACTTCCTGCGCTACTACGCCGCCCGCGCCGAGGGCGCCCCGCCGCGCGGCACCTTCGCCTGCATCTCGCCCTGGAACTTCCCGCTGGCGATCTTCACGGGGCAGGTCTCTGCCGCGCTGGCCACGGGCAACGCGGTGCTGGCCAAGCCCGCCGAGCAGACGCCGCTGGTGGCCTTCCGCGCCGTGGAACTGCTGCATGAGGCCGGTGTCCCGCGCGCGGCGCTGCAACTGCTACCCGGCGCGGGCGAGATCGGCGCGGCACTGACCGCCTGCGGCGCGGTGGACGGCGTGGCCTTCACCGGCTCGACAGAAACGGCGCAGGCGATCCACCGCAGCATGGCCACCTACCTTGCCCCCGGCGCGCCGCTGATCGCCGAGACCGGCGGGTTGAACGCGATGATCGTGGATTCGACCGCGCTGCCGGAACAGGCGGTGCAGGCCATCGTGGAAAGCGCCTTCCAGTCGGCGGGCCAGCGCTGTTCCGCGCTGCGCTGCCTCTACGTGCAGGAGGACGTGGCCGACACCGTGCTTGAAATGCTGAAGGGCGCCATGTCGGCGCTGGAAACGGGCGACCCCTGGCAGGTGGCCACCGACGTGGGCCCGGTGATCGACGCCGAGGCGCGCGCGGGCATCCTGTCCCATATCGAGCAGGCGCGCGCCGAGGGGCGCGTGCTGCACGCGACGGGCACCCCCGCCGAGGGCCATTTCGTCCCGCCAACGCTGATCCGCGTGCCCGGCATCGAGGCGCTGGAGCGCGAGATCTTCGGCCCGGTGCTGCATGTGGCGACCTTCAAGGCGGCGCGGCTGGACGCGGTGATCGATGCCATCAACGCCACCGGCTACGGGCTGACCTTCGGCCTGATGACCCGCATCGACGACCGCGTGCAGCATGTGACCGACCGGGTCCAGGCGGGCAACCTCTACGTCAACCGCAACCAGATCGGGGCCATCGTGGGCAGCCAGCCCTTCGGCGGCGAGGGCCTGTCCGGCACCGGCCCAAAGGCGGGCGGGCCGCTCTACCTCGACCGGTTCCGCCAGCAGCCCGCGCCGGGCGCGGAGGCGGGCTGGACCGACGCCATGGACCCGCAGGCGCTGGAGACCCTGATCGCCCGCTCCCCCGCCGGCGCACCGCCCGCCCGCACCGAGCTTCCCGGCCCGACCGGCGAGGCCAACCAGCTGACCGACATGGCACGTCCGCCGCTCCTGTGTCTTGGGCCGGGAGCGGCGGCGGCAGAGGCTCAGGCCCGCGCCGTCCGCGCCACAGGCGGCACCGCAGTCACCGCAACCGGCAGCCTGCCGCCAGAGGTGCTCGGGTCCCTGACAGGCATCGCAGGGGTGCTGTGGTGGGGCGACGCCAAGACCGGCGCGGCCTTCCGCGCCGCGCTGGCCGGGCGCGCGGGGCCGATCCTGCCGCTGATCACCGGCCTGCCGGACCGGGGCCACACCCGCGCCGAGCGCCACGTCTGCATCGACACGACAGCAGCCGGGGGCAATGCGGCGCTTCTGGCGGGACAGGCCTGATCGCGCCGGGGCGATGGATCGCATGCCCGCCCTGACGGTGTTGCCCGGTTCGCCGGGTGGCACCGTCAGGGCTTGCCGGGCGCGGCGGGCCGGGCTCTAGGTGTTTGATCCCACGGTTTGATGGTGTGATCCTTTCGAAGGAATGGAAGGAAGCCCTATGGGACAAGTTCGTCACGGCAGCGCCACGACCACGCACGCTATCCGAGCTGCAATACAGCGA
>JAFKDC010000024.1 GCA_017255395.1 Enemella evansiae
CGCGGCTCTTGGGTTGTTTGGGGTGGTGGCGCGCCCCGCCCGGCCGGGGGACTGCGTCCCCCGGACCCCCGCGAGTATTTGGACAGAGAAGAAGCGGGGGAGCGGGTTTGTTTGGGCGAGGTCAGGCATCGAGGTTCTTCCCCACGATCCGCATCAGGAAGATGGCGACAATATTGGCGAGGATGATGGCATAGACGCCGCCCGCGCTGCCGAGACCCACGTTCTGGCTTTCCAGCACGCGCTGGAAGATCAGGTAGGTGAGCGTTCTCGTCCCGAAGGAGCCCTGCGTGGTGACGAAGATTTCCGCGAAGATCGAGAGCAGGAAGATCGTCTGGATCAGCACGACGATGGTGATGGCCCGGCCGAGATGCGGCAGGATGATGTAGCGGAAGCGCGAGAGCGCCGGGGCGCCGTCCATCTCTGCCGCTTCGAGTTGTTCGCTGTCGAGCGACTGGATCGCGGTCAGCAGGATCAGCGTCGCGAAGGGCAGCCATTGCCACGAGACGATCATCACGATCGAGGTCAGCGAGGCGTTGGACAGCCATTCCACCGGCTGCGCCCCGAAGAATTGCCAGAGGTGGGCGAAGAGGCCGTTCACCGGGTCCATGAACATGTTCTTCCAGACCAGTGCCGAGACCGTGGGCATGACGAAGAAGGGTGCGATCACCAGGATGCGCACGATCCCCTGCCCCCACATCGGCTGGTCCAGCAGCATGGCCAGCAGCACGCCGAAGACCACGGTGATCGCCAGCACGCCGCCGACAATGATCAGCGTCGCCTGCACCGAGGGCCAGAAGGCCGAGGAGGTCACGAAGCGAAGGTAATTGTCGAACCCGGCCCAGCCGAGATCGCCACCGCGCAGCGGCAGATATTTCTTGAAGGAGAAATAGAGCGTCATCGTCAGCGGCACCAGCATCCAGCCCAGAAGCAGGACAACAGCGGGTGCCATCATGAGACGCGCGGCGGATCGGGAATGCTGTGTGGCCATGACACACCTCCTCTGATGCGGGGCCATTCGAGCCCCTGCGCGCGGAAAACGGTCGTCGCGGGATGGAGCGTTCCCGGCACCGGCCTCGCCCCCTGTGCGCCAGAGCCGGAAACGGCTGACGGCGGGTTTGGCCGACTGGTCCGGAAACGCTCCGGAGGTGCCGGGGGGCGGCAGGAAAGAACCGCCCCCCGGCGGGAGGAGAGGCTCAGTAGCCTGCGGCTTCCATCTCGTCCACGGTCAGCGCCTGCGCCTTCTCGAGCGCCTCTTCCGCGGATTGCTGTCCGGCGAGGGCCGCCGAGAACTCTTGCCCGACCTGCGTCGCGATGCCCGCGAATTCCGGGATCGCCGCGAACTGCACACCCACATAGGGCACCGGATCCACGGTCGGGTTCTGCGGGTCTGCCGCGTTGATCGAGTCCAGCGTCATCTGTGCGAAGGGCACCTTCTGGTACTCGGGGTTCTCATAGAGCGAGGTGCGCGCACCCGGGGGCACGTTCGCCCACCCCTCGTTCTCGGCCACGAGCGCGATGTAGTCCTTCGAGGTCGCCCACTCGATGAACTCCTTCGCGGCGGCCTCTTTCTCTGTGCCCGCCGGGATCGCCAGCGCCCAGGCCCAGAGCCAGTTGCCGCGCTTGCCCTTGCCCGCGTCGGGGGCCAGCGCAAAGCCGACCTTGTCCGCGACGGTCGAGTCATCGGGGTTGGTCACGAAGGAGGCGGCGACGGTGGCGTCGATCCACATGCCGCACTTGCCCTGCTGGAACAGCGCGAGGTTCTCGTTGAAGCCGTTGGTCGAGGCGCCCGGAGGGCCGTAGTTGTTCATCAGGTCGAGGTAGAAGGTCAGCGTCTCGGACCATGCGTCGCTGTCGAACTGGGGCGTCCAGTCCTCGTCGAACCAGCGTGCGCCGAAGGAGTTCGACATGGCGGTCAGGAAGGCCATGTTCTCGCCCCAGCCGGCCTTGCCGCGCAGGCAGACGCCGTAGACTTCGGCGTCCTTGTCGGTCATCGCCGCCGCGGCTTCCCTGATGAAGTCCCAGGTCGGCTCTGCGGGCATGTCCAGACCGGCCGCTTCCATAAGGTCGGTGCGGTACATGATCATCGAGCTTTCGCCGTAGAAAGGCGCCGCGTAAAGCGTGCCGTCGTGGCTCAGGCCTCCGCGCATGGCGGGCAGGATGTCGTCGGCGTCATAGTCTTCGCTGAGGTCGTCCAGCGCCACCAGCCAGTCGTTGGCGGCCCAGATCGGTGTTTCATACATCCCGATGGTCATGACGTCGAACTGACCGCCCTTGGTGGCGATGTCCTGCGTCACACGGGTGCGGAGGGTGTTCTCCTCCAGCGTGACCCATTCGACCTCGTGGCCGGTCTTTTCGGTGAAATCGGCGGTCAGACCCTGCATCCGGATCATGTCGCCGTTGTTGACCGTGGCGATGGTCAGCGTCTCGGCCGTGGCCGCGGTGGCGGCAACGGACACGAGGGCACTCACTGCGTAGAGCGCGCTCTTCACTTTCATCCAACTTCCTCCCTTGGTCTCCTGGATTGGATTGGGAGGCAGCTAAGACCATCGGTCGCAGCCAGTCAACAAATTTCTTTACTGGCGTAAACTTTTTACTTTCCGCAGCGCAGAAACTTTACGCGGAGTTGCGCATGACAAGTTTGCCCTCAAAAAGCGTATCGGTGCGGATTTCGGCCCGCTCTCCACAACTTATCAGCTTGATGAGAAGGTCGGCGCTGCGTTCCGCGATCGCGGCATAGTCCTGCGCGACGGTGGTTAGCGACGGACAGGTATAGCGCGCGAAGGGATGGTCGTCGTGGCCCGCAACGCGCAGCGCGGTGCCACCGCCCCGCCCGACTCGCAGCCCCTTCTCATAGGCCGCCGCCAAGAGCCCGATGGCAAGGCGGTCGTTGGAACACAGGATGGTGTCGCCGGGAAGGCCGCGCTCTTCGATCAGCTTCTTGCCGCCCTCGTAGCCGATCTTCTCGAAATCCCAGCCATCGCCCTCGATCTGCAAGAGATGCACGGGCCGCCCCTCGCGCTCCATCGCATCCGTATAAGCCTTGCGGCGGCGATAGGCGTTGGGGTTGGTGGGCGTGCGCATCTCGAAGAACGCCGGGGACTCGCCCGTCCGGCACAGGTAATCGCAGATCAGCGTCGTCGCCTGAATATTATCATGCCCCACGAAGGCATCACCCAAGCCGCTGATATTGCTGTCAAACAGGATCGACGGCACATCCCTGCAGAAGGCCTCGACAGCGGCATGGTCCGAGGACCGGCCAAGCGGTGCCAGAAGCACCCCGGCCGGCTTGATCGAGCGCAGGGACTCCATGTTCTCGATCTCCTGGCGGGCGCTGCCGTGGGACGACATCAGGATCGGGCGAAAACCCGCCTCGATTACCATCCCCTCGATATTGCGGGCGATCTCGGCAAAGAAGGGGTCCGCGAGATAGGGCACCATGATGCCGACATTCTTGGTCAGCTTGCGGTTCTGGTTGATGGCGAAAATGTTGGGGGTGTAGTCGTATTCTTCCAGCGCATTCTCGATCCGGGCGCGGGTGGATTTCCGCACCGAGTCGGGATCGTGGAAGTACTTCGACACGGTCGGACGCGAAATCCCGCTGACCTCCGCGAATTCCTCCATGTTGCGTATGCGCCGCCCCGCCATAATCCCGCCTCCCGCTTCAGATCGACCCGCAGACCCGCAAGCCCTACCCCGATCAGCGCCAAATTTCTTATCGCGCGCAAATTTTACAATGACGACGGTACGAAGAAGCCGAAGGGATGGTCAAGAGGATCTTGCGCCGCATCTGCACGATGCGGAAACGGTTTTCGGCAACGATCCGGGGGGAGTAGAATGGTACCACCTCCCCGGCTCGAACGGGGGACCTCCTGATCCACAATCAGGCGCTCTAACCAACTGAGCTAAGGCGGCACCGGAACCCGAACAGTACACCCATTCGGATCGTGCGGCTAGTTAGCAAAGCAGAACCGGGGACGCAAGAGCTTCTGATCGCTCTTTTTGATCCCGAATTCTGCCTGCGGGCTACCGGCACTGACGACCTCGCGTCCAGCGCTCGGCGCCCATGGCGTCGACATAGATGCGATGCACGCTGGTGGTGGAGGTGATGAACAAACGCTGCCCGTCCGCGCCTCCGAAACACAGGTTCGACACGACCTCAGGCACGAGGATCTTGCCCAGAAGCGTGCCATCGGGCGCAAAGCAATGCACCCCGTCGGCGGCGGACGACCAGAGGTTGCCCAAGACGTCGCAGCGCATCCCGTCCGGCAGGCCCTTGTCGATGGTGGCAAAGACCCCGCGATCCACCAGCCGCCCGCCATCCACGCCGAAGACGCGGATGTGCGAAGGCACCGTATCGTCGTGGCTCGACCCGCTTTCGGCGATGTAGAGCAGGCTCTCGTCCGGAGAGAAGCACAGCCCGTTCGGCTGGTTGAAATCGCTGACGACCGCCGTCAGGTCGCCGTCTGGAGACAGGCGATAGACGTTGTGGGCTGCCTGCTCGGGGTCGGCGCGGTAGCCCTCGAAGTTCGACAGGATGCCGTAGGTCGGATCGGTGAACCAGACCGCGCCGTCCGAGGAAACCACCACATCATTGGGCGAGTTCAGCCGCCTGCCCTCGAATTGATCCGCCAGAACCGTCAGCCTGCCGTCATACTCTGTCCGCACCACGTCGCGCGCACCGTGGCGGCAGCCCACCAGACGCCCCTGCCGGTCGCGCGTGTTGCCGTTGTTGAAGCCACTCTCGGCGCGGTAGGTCGACAGGCCCTCGCTCTCGGACCAGCGCAGGATGCGGCGCGAGGGAATGTCCGAGAACAGCAGGCAATCGCGGTCCCCGAACCAGACCGGGCCCTCGGTCCATGTGAAGCCCTCGGCGATCTTTTCCAGCTTGGCCATGGGGTGGACCAGTTCCATGAAGCGCGTGTCGTGCACCTGAAGGTGCGGCGGGAAGGTGATCATGGGCGGGACCTCCGGGTGCTGGCGGCGATGACGATGGCGATGATGATGGCGCCGGTGAGGATGTTGCGGACGCCCGCCCCCGCGCCGTAGCTGTTGAGCATCGAGACGACGAGGAACATGAACAGCGCGGCGCCCCAGATGCCCGGCACGTTGGAGTTGCCCCCGGCGATGGAGCAGCCCCCGATTACGACGACGGCGATGGACATGAGCAGGTATTCCGCCCCCATGTTCAGTGCCGCGCCGCCGGAAAAGCTGGCCAGCAGGTAGCCCGCGAGCGCGGCGAAGACCGCGACGGTGACATAGGCCACGGCGCGCACCGCCTGCACGGGGATGCCCGCCAGCCGCGCGGCGCGCAGATTCTGGCCCGAGGCCAGCAACCAGCGCCCGGCGACCGAGCGTTCCAGCACGACCCACGTCACCAGCGCCAGCACCAGACCCACCCATGCCACGTTGGGCAGGCCGAGGAAGCGTCCGGTGGCGAAATCCGCGAGGCCTTCGGGCGGCTTGATGCGCAGGCCGCGGTTCGACCAGATCGCGAGCGACTGGTAGATCAGCGAGGCGGCGAGCGTGGCGATGATCGGCGGCAGGCGCAGCAGGTAGATCAGCGCGAAGTTCGCCAGCCCCACGCCCAGCCCGGTGGCCAGCGCCACGGCGAGGCCCAGCATGGCGGTGCCGGGGTCGGACGCCATGACCTTCAGCGCCAGCGTGGCAGAAAGCGTCATGGTCGCGGGGATCGAGAGGTCGACATTGCCCGGCCCCAGCGTGATCACCAGCATCTGCCCCATGCCGACGATGGCGGCGAAGGCGCCGAAGCTGAGGGCGGCATAGGCCAGTTCCCCGGCGCCGCGCCCGGAGGTCAGGCCAAGCGTCGCGGCAAAGGCCAGCCCGGCGGCGACCCAAGCCCAGAGCCAGGGCCGCGCGAGGGCGGCAAGCGGGTTCGCGGTCAGGGTGCTCATGCCGCTGCTCCTTTGCGGGCAAAGAGAAGGCGCGCGGTCAGCACGAGGATCAGGATCGCCCCCTGCGCGCCGATCTGCCAGTCGGGCGAAAGCCGCATGAAGGAGAGGAAGGAGGCCGCCAGCGTCAGCGTCAGCGCGCCGATCACCGCCCCCACCGGAGAGACCTTGCCGCCGATGAACTCTCCACCGCCGAGGATCACCCCCGCGATGCTGAGCAAGGTGTAGCGCAGGGCGATATTGGCATCGGCGGAGGTGGTCAGCCCGACCAGCGTCATGCCCGCGAGCACGCCGAAGAGGCCCGCAAGCCCGTAGGCCAGTGCCTTGAGGTAGAGGACATTCCACCCGGCCCGCTGGACCGAGCGCATGTTGCCGCCGACCCCGCGCAGGACCGTGCCAAGGCCGGAGCGGATGAACATGATATGCGTCACCGCCGCGATCAGAACCGCCGCCACCACGGCCATGGGGGCCACGGGCGGCTTGACCGTCATCAACGTGCGGATCCAGCCCGGCGCCGCGCCGCCCGGCGTCGGCAGGATGAACAGCGCCAGCCCGCCCCAGACGAAGGACATGCCCAGCGTGACCACGATGGCGGGCAGGTCCAGCGCGTGGATCACCGCGCCCATGATCGCGTAGGACAGGATCAGCGCCAGGAGGATCAGCATCCCCAGCATAGGAGTGTCGTTCAGGAAGGTCGCGGTGACGCAGGCCACGAGGCTGACGAAGGCGCCGATCGACAGGTCGATGTCGTTGACCATGATCACGCACATCTGCGCGATGGTCGCCAGCGCGATGGGCACCGCGAGGTTGAACAGCAGGTTCAGGCCGAAATAGCTCATGGCGCGGGGCTGCATCCAGAAGGTCAGCGCCAGAAGCACGGCAAGGGAAACGACCGGAAGGATGATCCGGTGGCGGGCAAGGAAATTCACGAGGCCTCCTGCATCTCGAAGGAGGCTTCGAGGATTTTCTCTTCGGTGATGTCGGCGCCGGTCAGTTCGGCGCTGATGGCGTGGTTGCGGAAAACGAAGACCCGGTCGCATTGGCAGACCTCTTCGGTTTCTGTCGAGTACCACAGAAAGGTGCGGCCCTTGGCGGCCTCGGCCCGGATCATCGCGTAGACATCCTGTTTCGTGCCCACGTCGACGCCGCGCATGGGGTCGTCCATGATCACGACCGGCGCGTCAGAGGCCAGCGCGCGGGCAAAGAGCACCTTCTGCTGGTTGCCCCCCGACAGCGACAGGATCGGGTTGTCGAGGTTCCCGGTGCGGATGCCGATGCGGCGCTTCCAGTCCTCGGCGACGCGCTGTTCCGCCTCGCGGTCGACAAGCCCGCGCGTCGCGTCGCGGCCCAGAACGGAGACCGAGATGTTGCGCAGGATGGACCAGAGCGGCAGCACCCCGTCGCGCGGGCGGTCGCCGGCGACGAAGACCGCGCGCGCGGTCTTCCCCGCGCGCCAGTCCGAGGTCTGCGCAAGATAAAGCCGCGCCAGAGCGGCGGCCTGCCCATGGCCCGCGAGGCCCGAAAGGCCCACGACCTCGCCCCGGCGCGCCTCCAGCCCCTCGGCTTGCAGGATGACCGCGCCCAGCGGGGGGCGGGCCTCGGCGGCGCGGGCGGTTTCCTCGGTGGCGACATGGCCCATGGCATCCACCAGCCCCTGCCGGGTGAACTCGGCGGTGGGGCGCTCTGTGACCACCTTGCCGTCCTTCAACACGACGATGCGGCTGGCCACGGAAAATATCTCTCCCAGCATGTGCGAGATGAAGATAACCGCCCCGCCCCCGGCGCAGAAGCGGCGGATATGCGCCAGCAGTTGCTCGGCTATGCCCGCGTCGAGAGAGGAGGTCGGCTCGTCGAGGATCACCAGCCGCGCAGCCCCGCCCCGGGGCGCGAAGCCGATGGCGATCTCAACCATCTGGCGCTCGGCGATGGACAGCGTGTCGACCTCGGCGTCCGCGTCGATGCCATGTCCCGGAAAGACCGCATCCAGCGCCGCGCGGATCTCGGCCCGCGCGGGGCGGCGCCAGCCCGGCCCCTTCAACGCGGGATGCGAGATTCGCAGGTTCTCGGCCACGGTCAGGTTCGGACAGAGCGAGAGTTCCTGAAAGACGCTGCGCACGCCCTCCGGCCCGCCGGGGAAGTCCACCGTCCCGCCCGAGGGCGGCAGAGAACCGTTCACGATGTTCACCAGCGTGGATTTGCCCGCGCCGTTGTGGCCGACGAGGCCAAGGCAATCGCCGGGCCGGACCGTCAGGTCCACGCCGTCGAGCGCCCGCACCGGGCCGAAATGCTTCGCCGCCCCCGTCAATGTGACGATGGGCGCGACCTCTGTCGCTGTCATGGTCTTCGCTCGTCTCAGGGGCTGTCGCGTGCCCCCCCGCGCGTTGCGCGCGAGGGGCGGTGTCAAAAGGTGTGGACACCTTTTGCAAATTTCATCGCTGAAATTTGCCGTCCCGGCTCACTTGGCGTCCGCGATGACCTGCTGCGCGTCTTCCAGCGTGTAAGAGACGTTGGCGACGGAGCCTTCGGGCGTCGATTCCAGCGCCTCGTCCAGCGTGTCCTGCGTGATCTTCAGGAAGGGCACGGTCAGGTCCTTCGGCACCTCTTCACCGGCGAGGATCTGCTGCGACACCCAGAAGGCCAGCGAGGCCACGCCCGGCGCAATCGACAGCGACAACGTCTCATAGCCGTTGGCGTCGCGCTGCTCGGCCCACCATTTCAGCTCGTCCTGACGGTTGCCCAGCACGATCAGCGGCGTGTCGCGGCCCGCGGCCTCGAAGGCCTGCGCCGCGCCGTAGCCGTCGCCGCCCTGCGTCACAACACCCACGACCTCGGGCAGCGAGGGCAGGATGCCCGCCACGGCTTTTTGCGCCACATCCTGCGCCCAGTCGCCATGCACCGAGCCGACGATCTCGAACTGGTCGTTCTCGGACACGCCCTCATGGATGCCCTTGGAAATCTCGTCGTCCACGAAGACCCCCGCGAGGCCGCGGATCTCCAGCAGGTTGCCGCCATCCGGCAGACGGCCCGCGAGATACTCCACCTCTTCCTTGCCCATGGCGGCGAAATCCACCGCGATGCGCCAGGCGCAGGGCTCTGTCACGATGCCGTCGAAGCTGACGACGATGAGACCGGCGTCGCAGGCCTCCTTGACCGCGCCGTTCAGGGCGGTCGGAGAGGCGGCGTTCAGCACGATGGCGTCATAGCCCTGCAGGATCATGTTCTGGATCTGCGCGGCCTGCTCGGTCGCCTGATTTTCCGAGGTGGTGTAGGGGTCTGCGGCGGCGACGACGCCATCCGCGACGGCCTGATCGGCGGTCTCCTGGAAGGTCGACAGCATCGCCTGCCGCCACGAGTTGCCCGCATAGTTGTTCGACAGCGCGATGCGCTTGCCGCTGGTGTCCGCGTCCTGCGCCGAGACGGCGCCGGCCGTCAGGGCCAGAGTCGCCGCGCTCAGAAAGAGCCTTTTCATGTCATTCCTCCCTTGCGCGTGTCTCCGCGCATCATGTGCGCCGCGCCTCTCCCGCGCGGCATAGCGATTGCGCGTCTCCGCGCAGAATGTCGGCCGCACGCTGCCGCGCGACCTTCGGACGAGCGCGCCGCGCACGCCCGTGTTCGACGGCGCCTGTGCCGCGCCTCCTCCTGTGTCGTCGGGCGACCGGCTTCCCGGCAGGCCCCTGCGACGCGGCAATCGTGAAGCGCCCGGACCCCGGCTGTAAAGGCAGCGACCCGCAGAACGCTTGCGGGTTCCCGCAAGCAGCTTGCGGGTTCGGCTGTTCCCTTTCCGCCCTTCGGGGGGCAAAGTTGCAGGAACGCGCAACCCGCCCCCCGCGACCCGCCCGGAGGAGACATGGCCGATAATACCCTGACCCTGCCGCAGGACGGCCTTTGCGCGCGCATCGACAGGGCGCTGGACCGGCGCAGCAGCATTACCCGGGCGCTCGACTCGGTTGCGGCAGAGATCGCCTCGGCAATCCCCTTCACCCATGCGGACATCTGCCTGCTCGACCGTCCCGGCTGGGTCGTCAGCTACGAGACCGGCATCCGCACCCGCTGGTCGCGCGCCTCGGGCCGGGTCGATCACGCGCCGATCCGCGACATCCTGACCGGGGCCTGCGATGTCATGCTGGCCGAGGACGCCACCACGGACCCGCGCTACACCTACCCCGGCGCCTCCTGCGAACCCATCCTGAACCACGCCCTGCGCGCCCGGGTGAACGTGCCGATGCGCATACAGGGGCAGCTGATCGGAACCCTGAACCTGTCGCACTCGACGCAGGGGCTCTATAACGCGGGAACCGTGGCCCGCGCCCGGGACATCGCGGACACGCTGGCGCCGCATGTGCACGCCCTGCATCAGGCCGAACGCATCCGGCGCGGCGCCCGCACCATCGAACTGGCGCGCGCCAGCGACGAGGGCCTGCGACAGGGCGCGCTGGAACTCACCCAGCGGCTGGAGCAGGAGCGGCAGCGCGTCGGCATGGACCTGCACGACCAGACGCTTGCCGATCTCTCGCGGCTCTTGCGCGAGGCCACCGGCGACACGCCCCTGCCCGCCTCCGAGCTTGCGGCGAGGCTGCGCGACACCATCGACGACCTGCGGCGGATCATCGACACCGCGGTGCCGACACTGCTGGACCTCTTCGGCTTTGCCCATGCGGTCCGGGTTCACCTCGAACGCGCCGCCTCGGGTCGGGCGCAGACCGCGGTGGACGACGGCACCGATGGCGCGCCCGACCGGCTCGACCCCACCGTGCGCACCGCGCTCTTCCGCATCGTGCAGGAAGCGGTCAACAACGCCACCCGGCACGCCGGCGCCGCGCACATCCGCGTCACCGTGGACCGCCCCGCCCCCGGCGCGCTTGCGGTGACGATCCGCGACGACGGCTGCGGCATCCCGCCAACGCCCGCCCGGCAGTCGGGCCTGTCGCACATGCGCACGCGGGCGCGGCTGATCTCGGCGACGCTCGAGATCACCGGCGATGGCGGAACGACCGTCACGGTCACGCTGGAGGCGCCGCAATGAAGGTCCTGCTTGTCGAGGACGACCAGTTCCACGCCTCCTACATGGAGGATACGCTGGCCGAGGCCCTGCCCGAGGTGACAGAGATCTACCACGCGCTGCACGGCGAAGAGGCCGAGAAAGAGGCGCGGACCATCGGCATAGAGGCGGTGGTCATGGACCTGCGCATGGCCCGCCGCAACGGCATCGAGGCCGCGCGCACGCTCTGGCAGGAACGCCCCGAGACACGCATCCTGTTCTGGTCGAACTACGCGGACGAGGCCTACCTGCGCGGCATCGCCGCCATCGTGCCCGAGGACAGCGCCTATGGCTACGTGCTCAAGACCGCGCCGCGCGACCGGCTGAAACTGGCGCTGCGCGCGGTGCTGGTCGAGGGCCAGATCATGGTGGACCGCGAGATCCACCGCCTGCAACGCCGCGCCGCCACCCCGCGCAACGCGCTCAACGACAGCGAATACGCGGTCCTGCTGGACCTCTCGATCGGCTTGCAGGACAAGCACATCGCCGAGCGGCGCGGCATGTCCCTGCGCACGGTGCAGAACCGGCTTCTGGCGCTTTACGACAAGCTGGGTGTGGATGACGACTGCGAGACCGACCGGCCGCTGAACAAGCGCGTGCGCGCCCTGAACCGCGCGCTGGTCACCAGAACGCTGAACATAGAGACCCTGGAAGCCGCGCAAAGGGACTTCGAACGCTGGCGATCGTCGCGCGGCTAGGGCCACCGCACCACGAGCGCCCCCGGGGCGACCTGGGGAACGAGGGGCTCCGGCCCTCGCGCTCCCCGAGGTATTTTCGGACCAAAGAAACGGAGGGACTGCACCCCTATCCTTCTTTGCTCCTGCAAATACCTTGGGGGTCCGGGGGCAAGGTCCCCCGCCGGTCGCCTCGCGCAAGCGAGGCGAAACCGTGTTTCAAAACGTCAGTTCCGATCCCCGATCAGCGCCATCATCATGCCGCGCTCTTCCCCAGTCAGGTCGGTCAGGGGCGAGCGCACCGGCCCGGTGTCGAAGCCGCGCAGCGCCACGCCCGCCTTGATCGCCGACACGGCGTAGCCGGTCTTGCGGTCGCGGATACTGGCGAAGGGGTAATAGAAGTCGCGCAGCATCTGTTCGCAGGTCGCGTCATCGCCCGCCTTGAAGGCGGCGTGAAAGGCCAGCGCGGTTTCGGGGACGAAGTTGAACACCGCCGAGGAATAGGTGTCCACGCCCGCACCCCGGAAGGCCTGCGCGAAAAGCTCGTGTGTGGGCATGCCCCCGATATAGGCCAGCCGGTCGCCCAGCCCCACGGTGATCCGCTTGACGGTGTCGATGTCGCCGGTGCCGTCCTTGAAGCCGATCAGGTTCGGGCAGTCCTCGACCAGCCGCGTCAGCGTATCCGCCGAACACACCGACTGGCCGCGGTTGTAGACGATCACGCCCATGCTGGTGGATTTGCAGACGGCGCGGATATGCGCCTCGATCCCGTCCTGCGGCGCGCCGATCAGGTAGTGCGGAAGCAACAGGATGCCGTCGCCGCCCGCCTCTTCAATGGCGCGGGCCATGTCGCAGGCCATCTTCGTGCCATAGCCGCAGCCGGCAAGCACCGGCTGGCCGGGCTGTGCGGCGCGGGCGGTCCTGACCACCTCGACCACCTCGGCGGGCGACAGCGAGAACAGCTCTCCGGTGCCGCCGGCAACGATCAGCCCCGCGATCTTGTGCGGGCTCAGCCATTCCAGATGGGCCGAAAAGGCGGTCGGATTGAAATTGTCGTCACTGTCGAAGGGCGTGACGGGAAAGGACAGCAGGCCGGAACGGATGATGTCGCGCAGTTCGGTCGGGGCAATCATGGGTCGTATCTTCCTTGAATCGGTCGGTGTGTGGAAAGGGTCAGTCTTCGTGGATGCCGTCGGCGCAGAAGCCGCCACCCTGGTAGAGGGCGTTCGCATCGTCGCCCTTCGGCGGGTCCATCTCGGCGTCGATCTTGGCGCGGAACGGCTCGGAACTGTCCTGCGGGGTCCAGCCCAGATAGGCCACCTCGCGGTTGTCCCACCATGACGCTGCATTGGCCGAGGCGCCGTAGATGATCGGGCAGCCCAGCCGCGGCACGATGAAGACCCGCTCGATCAGGTGCACGAAGTCCTCGTGGCTCATCCATGTGGACAGCATCCGGTGGTTCTTGGGCTCCGCGAAGCAAGAGCCGATGCGCACGCTGGCCGTCTCGATCCCGAACTTGTCGTGGTACATGCTGGCGATGGCCTCGCCAAAGACCTTGGACACACCATAGAGCCCGTCGGGCCGGGTCACGGACTTGGCGTCCAGCCGCTCGGTCTGCTTGTGGTAGCCGATGGCATGGTTGGACGAGGCGAAGATGATGCGCGGCGTGACGCTCGACTTGCGCGCGCCCTCGTAGAGGTTGAACATGCCGTCGAGGTTGGCGCTGCGGATCACCTCCCACGGGGCCTCGACCGACTGGCCGCCAAGGTGAAGGATGCCGTCGCAGCCCTCGACCAGCTTTTGCACGGCGTCCTTGTCGCCCAGATCGCAGGGCATCAGCTCTTCATGCGCCTGCGCCTCGCCAAGGTCGCCCCGGTCGGACAGGCGGATAGTCTTGGCCAGATGCGTCAGCCGCGTGCGCATCTCGCGCCCGAGGTTACCGTTGGCCCCGGTGATCAGAAGTCGGTTCAGCATGGTTCCTCCCATTCGTTTCACTCCCGCCCGATGGTCCGGGACAAGAAATCCAGCAACCTGCGGCGCATGTCCGGTGTCTCTTCGTGGCCCGTGCCGGGCGCGGTGAACAGCTCCAGCGCGTCGGACCCGCCATAGGCCGCGCGCACCCGTGCCAGCGCGTGGCCGCGGGCCGGTTCGGGCGTCAGGGCATCCGTCTCTCCGTGGCAGACAAGCTGAGGACGCGGCGCGACCAGCCCGGCCACGTCACCCATCTCGGCATGATGCAAGAGCCCCGGCACGGTCATGTAGTGGTTGTGCTTGTCGAAGGACCCGTCGCGGATCATCGGGCCGATGTCGGCCAGCACACACAACTGCGCCACGGCGGCCACGCGTGGCTCCAGCGCGGCCAGCCAATAGGCGTGGGTGCCGCCCATGGACAGGCCCAGCGTGGCGATCCTGCCTGCGTCCACCTTCGGATGCGCCGCCAGCCAGTCGAAGCCCGCCTGCAACTCTCCCAGCATCCGGCCCATCAGCGTGCGTCCCTGCCAGAGCGCCGCCTTGGCCAGCGCGCCCTCGTTGCCCTCGCCCTGCCGGGCGCCGAAACCGGGCATGTCGATGCAGAGCACCGCGTAGCCCGCCGCCAGAAGGTCCGGGGCGTAGGGGCCTTGCAGGCAGCGCCAGCCCTCGGTCAGCTCGCGCCGCCCGAGGTGGTAGTGCCCGCCGTGCAGATGTGCATAAAGCACCGCCGGAAAGGGACCCTCGCCCTCGGGCACAAGGAAACTGTGCTCGGGCGGCAGGGCCTCGGGCTCCAGCGCCAGCAGGCGGCGCAGGGTCGCGCGCAGGGCATCGGCCTCGGTCATGTGTAGCCCGTCGATCCGTCGGGGCGGATGGGCAGTTTGCGTTCCCAGTGGATGTAGCGGTCGGTCTTCAGGTAGTCCTCGTCGATCTCGACGCCCCAGCCGGGCCGGTCGGGGCGGATTTCGAGGTAGCCGTCCACCGGCAGGTAGGGGTCCTTGACGTAGCCCGCTGCCTCGTCGACCTGCGCCAGCTCGCGGCCAAGGAAGGCCGAGGTCCCGGGCAGCCGGTATTCGAGGATCTTGAAGTTCGGACAGGCGGCGGCGAAGTGCAGGTTCACCGCCGTCGCCAGCGGGCCCATCGGGTTGTGCGGCGCGACCGGGACGTAGAAGGCCTCTGCCATCGTGGCGATCTTGCGCATCTCCAAGAGGCCGCCGACGGCGCAGATGTCGGGCTGGATGATGTCGGCGCCCGCGCATTGCAAAAGCCGCAGGAACTCGAACTTGGAGTACAGGCTTTCGCCCGTGGCCAGCGGCACGGTCAGTTGCGATTTCAGCCGCCCCCATGCCTCGATGTGCTCGGGGCGGATGGGTTCCTCGAAGAAGAGCGGATGGAAGGGCGCCAGCGCATTGCCCAACTGCTGCGCCTGCCATGGCTCGAAGAGGCGGGCGTGCGCGTCGAAGGCGAATTCCCAGTCCGGGCAGAGGTCCGCGACCTGTTCCACCCAGTCCACCGTCTGCGTGATCACCCTGCCCCATGGCTCGGCATGGATGTCGGCGCGGTAGGGCGAGAGCTTGAAGGCGTTCAGCCCGTAGGCCTGATGCGCCGCCGCACAGTGGTCGCGCAGCTGTTCCGCCCCGGGCGCGGAATAGACGCCGAGGTAGACGCGCACCCGGTCGCGCACCGTGCCGCCCAGCAATTGATACACCGGCACGCCCAGTGCCTTGGCCGAGATGTCCCAGAGCGCGTGGTCGATGGCCGACATGGCCGCCAGCCCCAGCGCGCCGGGGGGAAAGCGCGTGTGCTGGTAGAGCTTCAGCATGATCCGCTCGATCCGGCGCGGGTCCTCGCCCTCGATCTGCCCGAAGAGGTAATCCAGCAGCGGCGGCAGTGCCCGGTCGGGGCCGTGGTTGTAACACTCTCCCCAGCCGGTGATGCCCTCGTCCGTGTCCAGCGCCACGATGACGCGCGGGCGGTTGCCGTCGCGGGCCATGAAGCTGCGCAGACCGGTGATCTTCATGGGCCGTTACCCTGCGAAGCGGGTCTGCGGCACGCCGCGAATGCCCAGCCCCTCGACCGAGAACAGCGACCCCGCCTCGGGCTGCTTCGGGTCGTCCGGCACGCCCAGCGAGGTCACGTAAAGCACATCCAGCTTTTCGCCCCCGAACATCGGCATCGAGGGCTTCTCGATGGGCATGTCAACGGTCAGGATCACCGCGCCCTCGGGCGAATAGCGGTACAACTGCCAGCCCTCGATGCCCGCCTGCCAATAGCAGCCCTCGGCATCCACCGTGCCGCCATCCGGGCGCCCGGGCAGGCCATTGGTGTCGCGAAAGACCTGTACGGCCCCCGGCGTGCCGGTTTCCCCGTCGTAGTCGCAGGCGTAGATCGTGCGCACCCGGGCGTTGCTGTCGGAGTGGTACATGGTCTTGCCGTCGGGGCTGAAGGCCAGCCCGTTCGTCGTCCAGATGCCGCCGCGCCATGCCGTCACCGTCAGGTCCGGGTCGAGCCGGTAGAAGGTGCCGCGCGCCTGCGGGTCGCCGCCGTCCTTCATGGTGCCGGCCCAGAACCGTCCCTGCCCGTCCGTGGTGCCGTCATTGAAGCGGTTTTCCGGCAGATGCGCCTCGGGGTCGTGGATCGCGGTCTTCTCGCCGGTCTCCGGGTCCCAGAACCAGAAGCCCGACTTCGTCGCCAGCACCATGCCCCCCGCCTCGCGCAGGGCGAGGCAGCCGACCGGTTCGCCCACCTGATGCGCGCGGTTCTCGCCGGTCGCGGGATCGTAGCGGTAGGCGATGCCCGCCGGGATATCCACCCACCACAGCACGTTCTCGCGGTCGTCCCAGACGGCGCCCTCGCCGACCGTGCTGCGCGTCGGCGCGACACAGGTGATTTTCAGATCCATGCTCATTCTCCCTTGAAGACGCGCCGCTGCGACCGGTCGATATGCGCGACCATCGCCGCTCGCGCGGCTGTTGCATCGCCGGCCTCCAGTGCCCGGACGATGTCTTCGTGCTCATCCGACATCGCAGCCTTGCCACGCGCGTAGCCGGTGCTGCCCAGGGACCGCACAAAGCGACCGATGAAGACCATGTGAGGCCGAAGCATCGCGACGCTGTCAACCAGGAAGCGGTTGTCCGACAACCCGGCAATTTTCTGGTGGAACAGCAGGTCCGGTTCAATGGTCGCGGTGCCGACCTCGACAAGCGCCGCCATGTCCGCCATGTGACCGCGCAGTTCGGCCAGATCCGCCGGGGTCGCGCGCAGGGCCGCAAGGGCCGCGGTTTCAGCCTCCAGCAGCCTGCGGTAAGCGAAATAGGCGGCGATGTCCTCGACCGAATCGAGCGGCCCGAAGCCCTCGCCCGAGGCCTGCAGCCCGCTGCTGACGAAGGATCCGGCGCCCTGCCGGGACACGATCAGCCCCTCTTCGCGCAGCCGCGACAGGGCGCCGCGCAGCACCGGGCGCGACACGCCGTATTCCTGCGCCAGCTCCATTTCCGAGGGCAGCCTGTCGCCAAGGCTGTAGGTGCCGCCCCGGATCGCGTCGAGCAGCCTGCCGAAGACATAGTCCTCCAGCCGCATCCCGGCCCGATCCTTCACCGGCTTTCCGGCCTCTGGCCCGCCTGCCTCGATCCCTGTCATGAAGCCCCCGCAGCACTCCTGCGAACCTTACAACATGTAAAATTGTGTTTTACAACACGCCCCGAAAATTCAAGGCTGCGGGCGTCGAGTCGCACCACCCGGCACCCGAAGAAACGTGAGAAAACCGATAAAGACATGCAGAACCACCACGCGTGCAGGGCGATCCCGCGCTTCTGGCAGCTCGACACAGAAGGGAACCAGCCGCGCTATCTGGACAGGTTGCAACGGGGGGACTGGTCTGACGCCGGAGCATTGCGCTGGGGGCTCGCCGCCAGACCAGCCTTCAGAATCTGCCGGAGCTGTTCCAGAACCAGGAAAGGGCGGCTACAGACCGTCCAAGCGCACCAGTCCCATGGCGATCCACGTCACCCCGACCCACAGGGGCGCCGTGAGGGGCGAGGTGATCCGCAACAAGACCGTGCGGATCGCGCGGTCTCTGGGGATCGCCCGGAACGCGGTCATCGACATCGTGCATCAAGGCTGACCCGATCCCAACCGGATCGATCCGCCCCCGCATCACGCGCCCTGTAACGCACCGCCTGGCAGGCAGCAGACCCGACCGCGCGAACGAGCGAGGGCTTTGCCAGGCGTAACGACGAAGGCTCTTGCCTGCCCCGCCCAACCCGCCACCCCTCCGGCTTTCGAGCCGATCCTAGTCCGAAGGCCCCGACCATGACCGATACGCCAGCCCCCACCCGCAGCAGGGACGCCCCCCGGGCCATCCGCATCCACCCTTCGGACACCGTGGCCATCGTGGCCAACGACGGCGGCCTGCCCGCCGGGGCGGTGCTGCCCGGAGGCCCGACCCTGCGCGAGACCGTCCCGCAGGGCCACAAGGTCGCGCTTGTAGACCACGCCACCGGCGATGCGATCCGGCGCTACGACGTGACCATCGGCTACGCGGCAGAACCCCTGCCCGCCGGATCGTGGATCAACGAGCACCGCACGACGATGCCCGAGGCTCCGGGCCTGACGGGCCTGCCCATGGCCACCGTGAAGGCGCCCGAGGCTGCGCCCCTGCAGGGCCGGACCTTCGACGGCTACCGCAACGCCGACGGCACCGTCGGCACGCGCAACCTGCTGGCCATCACCACCACGGTGCAATGCGTATCCGGCATCGTGGGCCATGCCGCGCAGCGTATCCGCGCCGAACTGCTGCCGCGCTACCCCAATGTCGACGGCGTGGTCGCGCTGGAACACACCTACGGCTGCGGCGTCGCCATCGACGCCACCGATGCCGCCATCCCGATCCGCACCCTGCGCAACATCTCGCGAAACCCGAACTTCGGCGGCGCGGTCATGACCGTCTCGCTGGGCTGCGAAAAGCTGCAACCCGAGCGCCTGTTCCCGGAACTGGAGATCCCCGACCTCGTCCGCTTTCAGGACAACACCGGGTTCGAAGCCATCGTCCGCAGCCTGATGGAGACCGCCGAGGCGCATCTGGAGCGTCTGAACCGCCGCACCCGCGAGGCCTGCCCGGTCTCGGACCTAACCGTGGGCATGCAATGCGGCGGATCGGACGCCTTCTCTGGTGTGACGGCCAACCCCGCCGTGGGCATCGCCTCGGACATGATCGTGCGGGCGGGCGGCACGGTGATGTTCTCGGAAAACACCGAGGTGCGCGACGGCATCGCGCAACTGACCGCGCGCGCGGCCTCGCCCGAGGTGGCGGCAGAGATCATCCGCGAGTTGGGCTGGTACGACGCCTATCTTGAGCGCGGCGGCGTCGATCGCTCCGCCAACACCTCGCCCGGCAACAAGAAGGGCGGGCTGTCGAACATCGTCGAAAAGGCCATGGGCAGCATCGTCAAAAGCGGCTCTGCCCCCATCGCCGCCGTGATCCCGCCGGGCGAACGCGCGCGGGTGAAGGGATTGAACTTCGCCGCGACGCCCGCCAGCGACTTCATCTGCGGGACGCTGCAACTGGCGGCGGGGGCCACCTGCCACGTCTTCACCACCGGGCGCGGCACGCCCTACAGCCTCGAGGCGCTGCCGACGCTGAAGCTGTCCACGCGGTCGGACCTCGCGCGGCGCTGGCACGACCTGATCGACCTCGACGCGGGCCCCGTGGCCACCGGCGAGGCCACGCTGGACGAGATGGGCGAACGGCTCTTCGAGCTGATCCTCGACACCGCCTCGGGCCGCCGGACATGGGCGGAACGGCACGGCACGCACAATGCGCTGGCGCTCTTCAACCCCGCGCCGGTGACGTAGGGCGCGCCGGTTTCTTCGAAAGAAACCGGCCCGAAGTCTTTGAAAGACTTCGGCCCCGCTTGCCAATCCGGATCACCTCCGGTCTTCTGACCGCGCAGAAGCAGGAGGCCACCATGTCCCTCAACATCGCCATGTGGTCCGGGCCGCGCAACCTGTCGACGGCCATGATGTATGCCTTCGGTACGCGGGCGGATTGTGCCGTCTGGGACGAACCCTTCTACGCCGCCTACCTCGCGTTGACCGGCCTCGACCATCCGATGCGCGACGCCATCATCGCCGCCGGAGAGCCGGACCCGGCCCTGGTCGCCGCCCGCTGTACAGCGCCTGCGGAAAAGCCGCTCTTCTACCAGAAGCACATGACCCACCACATGGTGCCGGGCGTGCCCCGCGACTGGTTCACTGAGGTCGCGCATGTCTTCCTGATCCGCCATCCGGCGCGCGTGCTTGCCAGCTATGACCAGAAGCGCGAGCGCGCCACGCCGGACGACATCGGCTTTCGCCAGCAGGCCGAAATCTTCGACGCGGTCCGCGCGCAGGGCCTGCCCGTCACCGTGATCGACAGCGCCGACGTCCGCGATGCGCCCGAGCCCATGCTGCGCGCGCTCTGCGCCGCGCTTGGCCTGGCCTACGACCCGGCCATGACCCGCTGGCCCGCTGGCGGCCACAGGGACGACGGCGTCTGGGCGTCGCATTGGTACGATGCCGTCCACCGCTCCACAGGCTTCGCGGGCCCCGAAGGCCCTATGCCCGTGCTGGACGGCGCGCTGGCAGAAGTCTGCGCGGAGGCTCTGCCCTACTACGACCGCATGCGCGCGGAGGCGCTGAGACCATGATCGACCCAACCGGCCAGACCACCCACGACGCCGAGCACGACCCGCGCAACGATGCCCTGCTCATCCACGTCAACGGGCAGCTGGTGCCCAAGGACGAGGCCGTCGTCTCTGTCTACGATTCAGGGTTCATGCTGGGCGATGGCATGTGGGAGGGGATGCGGCTCTACGACGGCGAGTGGGCTTTCTTCGACGCGCATATGGACAGGCTGTTCGAGAGCTGCAAGGCGGTGAGCCTAGACATCGGCAAGACCCGCGCCGAGATCCGCGCCCTGCTGGACGAGACCGCCGCCGCCAACGGCATGACCGGCGACGCCCATTGCCGCCTGATGATCACGCGCGGGCGCAAGGCCAAGCCCTTCCAGCATCCGTCGCTGTCGCGCTGGGGGCCGACCATCGTCGCCATCGTCGAGCATTCGAAACCCGCCGCCGGGCTGGCCCGCGGCATCCGCTTAGCCAGCGTGCCGCAGGTGCGGGGCCTGCCGCACAGTCAGGACGCCAAGTTCAACAGCCATTCGAAGCTGAACTGCGTGATCGCCTGCCTTCAGGCCGAGGCGGCGGGCGCCGACGAGGCGCTGATGCTGGACCCGCATGGCTTCGTGAACACGACCAATGCCTGCAACCTCTTCGTGGTGCGCCGGGGTGAGGTCTGGACCTCGACCGGCGACTACTGCATGAACGGCGTCACCCGCGCCAATGTCATCGCGCTGTGTCGCGAAAACGGCATCCCGGTCTTCGAGAAGAACTTTTCCCTCTACGAGGCATACGGCGCGGAAGAAGTCTTTCTGACCGGCACCTTCGGGGCGCAGACCCGGGTGGCCAGCATCGACGGCAAGCCGGTGGGCGACGGGTCAATGCCCGTCACAGAACGCATCCGAACGCTCTACAAGGGTCTCGTGACGCGCACCGTGGCGGCGCAGAAGGCCGCGCGGGCATAGACGCGGGGGGGACCTATGCGGCGCGAATGTCTACCGGGCTGGCCATTGATGCGCGGCGGTGCGCGCAGGCCCGCCAAGGCGGAGTGGGCGCGCGCTGGCCTGACAAGGCAGCCGGAGCTGACGGGGCGCGGCCTTTTCCCAGTGCGGCGGGGTCGCAGAGAACAGCCCCCGCGCCCGCCGTCACGGATCAGGTGTTGAAGAGGAAGTGCAGGACGTCGCCGTCCTTGACCTCGTAGCCCTTCCCCTCGGCGCGCATCTTGCCCGCCTCCTTGGCGCCCGCCTCGCCCCCGGCGGCGACGTAGTCGTCAAAGGCCACGGTCTCGGCCCGGATGAAGCCGCGCTCGAAATCGCCGTGGATCACGCCCGCCGCCTGCGGCGCCAGAGTGCCCTTGCGGATCGTCCAGGCGCGGGCCTCTTTCGGGCCGACGGTGAAATAGGTCTGAAGGCCCAAGAGCTCGTAGCCCGCCTTGATCAGCCGGTCGAGACCGGCCTCTTCCAGCCCCAGCTCGTCGAGGAACTCGCGCGCCTCTTCGGCGTCGAGCTGGCTGATCTCTTCCTCGATCTTGGCGCTGATGACGACGTGGGAATTGCCCTGCGCCGCAGCCATTTCCGCCACGCTGGCCGACAGCGCGTTGCCCTCTGCGGCCTCGCCTTCATCGACGTTGCAGACGTAGAGCACCGGCTTCGCGCTAAGCAATTGCAGCATCCGCCAGGCCTTCTGGTCGTCCTCGGCCACCTCGACCAGACGCGCGGGCTTGCCCTCTTCCAGCACGGCCAGCGCGTCCTTCATCAGGCGTTCCTGCTGGACCGCCTCCTTGTCGCCGCCGCGCACCTTTCGGACGATGTTCTGAAGCCGCTTTTCCAGAGATTCCATGTCGGCGATGATCAGTTCGGTCTCGATGGTCTCGGCATCGGCCACCGGGTCGACGCGGCCGTCGACATGGGTCACGTCGTCGTCTTCAAAGCAGCGCAACACATGCGCGATGGCATCGGTCTCGCGGATATTGGCGAGGAACTGGTTGCCGAGGCCCTCCCCCTTCGAGGCGCCCTTCACCAGACCGGCGATGTCCACGAAGGTCATGCGCGTGGGAATGATGTTCTGCGACTTGGCGATCCCGGCCAGCGTATCCAGACGCGGGTCCGGCACGCCGACGTCACCCACGTTGGGCTCGATCGTGCAGAAGGGAAAATTCGCCGCCTGCGCGGCGGCGGTTCTGGTCAGAGCGTTGAAGAGGGTCGACTTGCCGACGTTCGGCAGACCCACGATGCCCATGCGAAATCCCATGTCGCGCTCCCATGCTTGCGGTTCCGGCGCCTTCTAGGCAGAGCATGGCCAAAGCGCAAGCACGCCGCTTGACGCGGGCGCCCCGGGGCGGATACGTTGATATCAACGCAACTTGGAGAACGCGCGATGCAAATCATCCCCTACCTCTTCTTCCCCGGCACCTGCCGCGAGGCCATGACCCGCTATGCCGAGATCCTTGGCGTCGAGGCGCCCGAGATCATGGCCTTTGCCGATCTGCCGGAGGAGGACAAGGCCCATATGCCGGGCGTTGCGGACGACGCGGTCATGAATGCCTCGCTGAACATCGGGTCGGGCAGGCTGATGGGCTCGGACGAGGTCGGGCCGGACTTCACGCCCATGGCCGGGTCTTCGGTCAATATCGTGCTGCCGACGGCGGAGGAGGCGCAACGTGTCTTCGACGCCCTGAGCGAGGGCGGAGAGGTGCGGATGCCCATGATGCCGATGTTCTGGACCCCGGCCTTCGGCACGCTGTCCGACAAATGGGGCACCCGCTGGATGGTCATGGCCGAAGAATACGAAGGCTGACACCAAAAGGGGGGCGGCGCGATCCGCTCGCGCCGCCCCCCTGTCTTTCAAGCGGCAGAGATCAGCCGTACTGGTGCGGCAGAGATCAGCCGTACTGGTTCGGTGCCGGGTCGGGCTTCTTGGCGAACCAGACGATCAGGATGATCGCGCCGATCAGCGGGATCAGGCCGATCAGCAACCACCACCCGCTTTTGCCGATGTCATGCAGGCGGCGGGCGCCGATGGCGAGGCTGGGAACCAGCGTCACCAGCGAGAAGATCATGCCCAGGAAGGGAACGCCGCCAGAGCCGGTGAGGATGGTGTCGACCACTCCGACCGCGATGTTGATCACGATCAGCAGCAGGACCGCCTTCCAGTATTCGCCCCGGTTCGAGCGGCCCTCGAACTTGATGTAATTGGCGAAGAACAGCTTCAGCGCCTCGCTATAGCCGACCTCGCGGCTGTAGGCCGAACCGCCGGTGTATCCGTCGTTACCCATCGTGCTTTCCATGGTCATGTCCCTTTGCAAATCTCTGGTGTCTTGCCCCGGGCCTGTGCCGCCCGCGGGTTCAGGACAGAGTTAACCATTTCACCCGGGCTTGGGACAATGCTGGTTTTCCCCACTCTGCGCGGGACATTTCAAGGCCGAAACCGCGCGGCGCACGTGGTCTTCCCCGCCTTCGCCTTTCCGGGTTTCGCCGTCAGGCCGCCGAAAGCTGCGCCTCTGCCAGTGCGGCGCCGCGCGTCCAGAACCGCCAGATCAGCAGCGCCGCCGCCACGGCAAGCCCCAGGGTCAGCCCCAACCAGACTCCGATCCCGCCCAGCCCAAGCGGGAAGGCAAACAGCAGCGTCGCGGGCAGGCCGATCACCCAATAGGCGACCGAGGCCATGATCATCGGCACCCGCGTGTCCTGAAGACCGCGCAGCAGCCCGAGGTGCAGAACCTGCGCCGCATCCGCCAGCTGGAACAGCGCGGCGAAGAACAGGAAGCGTTTGCCGGTGGCGATGATCTCGTCCCGCGCCGGATCCTCCGGGTCGACGAAGGCCCCGACCAGCGTTTCCGGCAGCAGCAGGAACAGGGCCATCGACAGGGCCACGCCCACCGCGCCCAGCACCACGACGACCCGCGCGCCCGCCAAGAGGTGCCCGAGGTCGCGCCGCCCCAGCGCATTGCCGACCCGCACCGTGGCCGCGTTCGACAGGCCGACCTGCATCATGAAGGTGGCCGAGGTGATCTGAAGCGCGACCCCATGCGCCGCCAGCGGCACATTGCCCAGCCAGCCCATCGGCAATGCGGCGGCGGCGAACATCGCCACCTCGGCCAGCGTGGTCAGCCCGATCGGCAGGCCCAGCCGGAAGACCCGGCTGAACATCTCGCCATCCGCCCGCCAGAAACGCACGAACAGCTGGTGCTCGGGGCGCTTGCGCAGCGCGTAGGCCACCACCAGCAACAGGGACACGGTTTGCACCAGCACCGAGGCGACCGCCGCCCCGGCGATCCCCATCTCCGGCGCGCCCCAGTTGCCGAAGACCAGCGCATAGTTCGCCGGCACGTTCAGCGCCGCCGCCGCCAGCGTGATGACCATGGCGACGCGGGTATCCTCGAGCCCGGCGAGGTAGTTCTTCAGAACCATGACCCCCAGCGCGGGCAGCATGCCCAGCGAGGCGATGCGCAGGTAGGTCTGCGCCAGCGCCGCGATCTCCGGACTTTGTCCAAGGCCGCGCAGGATCGGTGCCGAGAGCCACAGGACCGGCAGGACCACGGCAAAATACAGCCCCGACAGCCACAGCGCCATCCGCGTCGCGCGGCGCACGGACACGTCATCCCCCTGCGCCGCGAAGGTCGCGACCATGGGCATCACCGCCCATGCAAAGCCCGAACCGAACAGGAACAGCGTGAAGAACAGCGACGAGGCCAGCGTCAGGGCCGCCAGTTCCGGCACCCCGTACCAGCCCATCATCAGCGTATCGGTGAACCCGATGGCGAATTGCGCAAGGTGCCCGCCGATCAGCGGCAGACCCAGCGCCAGCGTGGCCCGGGCATGTGCCCGAAAATTCATCACATCCTGTCCCATGCTTCGCGCTTACGCCCGGCCCCGCGAAAGAGCAAGCCATGGCGGCACCGGTTGCCGCCTGCCGATGTCAGCATGCACATGCCAGCCGGGTCGTTTTATGCTAGAATTGCACCGACCCCACCCGGCGCGGAGGCGCTCATGGCCGATCCCATCGACCTGTCAGGCTTCTTCGCGGACAGCCGCGCCTTTCTGAAGGCCCTGTCCGAAAACAACGACCGTGACTGGTTCAACGCCAACAAGGCGCAATACGACAGCGCGCTGAAACGCCCCTCGGAAAAGCTGCTGACAGAGATCGCCGCCTGGTTCGCGCAGGAGCTGAACCTGCATCCGCGCACGAAACTCTTCCGCCCGCACCGCGACGTGCGCTTCTCCGAGGACAAGACCCCCTTTCACACGCATCTTCACATGATGTGGTTCCTGCCCGACGGGCGCAGCTGGATGCTGGGGATCGCGCCCGACTACGCGACGACCGGCGCGGGCATCATGCGCTTCGAGAGGGAGCAGGAACGCCGCTGGCGCGAGGCCGTGGCCTCTGACGCCGGGGCAGAGCTGGAGGCGATCCTGAGCGCGGGGGGCTGGCGCGTCGATGACCCAGAGATGACGCGAATGCCGGCCCCCTACCCGGCGGACCACCCCCGCGCGGCGCTGCTGCGCCAGCGCGGGCTGATCGCATGGGCCGACGGGCTGGAAGAGGCGCTGACCGCCGACCCGGAACAGACGCTGAAGGATCGCTTCGCGGCGTTCCGACCATTGATGGACTGGCTGGCGCAGGTGACCTGACCGATCAGCTTTCCGGGGCCGGGCCGGGATGCAGCGTGCCGCCAAGGATATGGTCGGAGCGGTGAATGACATGCTGCGCCCCGCCGACGATCAGCGGATCGGGCGCCCGGGCGACCCGTGGATCCTTGCCCGGATAGTCGAGCGTCGACAGGAAGTGCTTCATGCAGTTCAGCCGTGCGCGCTTCTTGTCGTTCGACTTCACCACGGTCCAGGGCGCATCCGCCGTATCGGTGTAGAAGAACATCGCCTCCTTCGCCTCGGTGTAGTCGTCCCAGCGCCCGAGAGAGGCCTTGTCGATCGGCGACAGCTTCCACTGCTTCAGCGGATCGGTCTCGCGGCTGACGAAACGCGCGGCCTGTTCGTCCTGCGTGACCGAGAACCAGTATTTGTAAAGCCGGATGCCGGACCGCACCAGCATGCGTTCCAGTTCGGGCGTCTGACGCATGAACTCGAGGTACTCGGCCGGCTCGCAAAAGCCCATGACCCGCTCGACCCCCGCCCGGTTGTACCACGAGCGGTCGTAAAGCACGATCTCTCCGGCGGTGGGCAGATGCGCGACGTAGCGCTGGAAATACCACTGCCCGCGCTCTTCCTCGGTGGGCTTGTTCAGGGCGGCGACGCGGGCGTGTCGCGGGTTCAGATGCTCGGTAAAGCGCTTGATGGTGCCGCCCTTGCCCGCCGCATCGCGCCCCTCGAACAGCAGCACGAACTTCTGCCCGGTCTCCAGCGCCCAGAGCTGGACCTTCAGAAGCTCGGCCTGCAACCGCGCCTTCTCGCGCTCGTAACTGCGGCGCGAAAGCTTGACGTCATAGGGGTAGGTGCCGCTCTCGAAAGCGTGGCGGATCTCGGCCGGCGTGGGCTGGTGCCGGGCCGGCGCCCTGGGCGCGACCGGGATGTCCGCCGCCGGCGGGGCATCCGTTGCAATCTCGACGAGGGGTTCTGTCCGGGGTGTGCCGCTGGCGTCCTGCATCGTCTCTCCTTCTTTGGCCGTCGCTGTCCTGTCACATCCCGACCGCCCGCGCCTTGACCCGTATCAAAGCGCCGCCGCGGAACGACGGTCGGGGCGATCTGCGCAAGCACGAACGCCCCGCCATTGCTTTTCCCGCGCGCATCCGGCAACACGGCAAGGCCCCTGCCGAAGGAAGGACCAACATGACTCGCATCGACGCCACCTTTGCCCGCCTCCGCTCCGAGGGGAAAAAGGCCTTCGTCTCCTACATCATGGCCGGAGACCCGGACGTCGACGCCTCGCTTGCGGTCATGAAGGGCCTGCCGGGCGCTGGCGTGGACATCATCGAACTGGGTCTACCCTTCACCGATCCCATGGCCGACGGCCCGACGATCCAGTTGGCCGGTCAGCGCGCGCTGGAACACGGCATGACGCTGGACCGCACCCTGCAGATGGTCCGCGACTTCCGCGCCGGGGACGACAGCACGCCCATCGTGCTGATGGGGTATTACAACCCGATCTATTCGCGCGGCGTGGACACCTTCCTGACCCAGGCGAAAGAGGCCGGGATCGACGGGCTGATCATCGTCGACCTGCCCCCCGAAGAGGACGAAGAGCTTTGCCTGCCCGCGCAGGCCGCCGGGCTGAACTTCATCCGCCTCGCCACGCCCACAACCGATGACGCCCGCCTGCCCCGCGTGCTGCAGAACACCAGCGGCTTCGTCTACTATGTCTCGATCACCGGCATCACCGGCGCCGCCGCCGCGCAGGCCGTGGACGTCGGCCCCGAGGTCGCCCGCATCAAGGCCGGCACCGACCTGCCCGTGATCGTGGGCTTCGGCATCCGCACCCCCGACACCGCGCGCGAGATCGCATCGGTCGCGGACGGCTGCGTGGTCGGGTCCGCCATCGTCGGCGAGATCGCAAAGGGCCGCCCGACCGCAGAGATCCTTGCCTTCGTCGAGGGCCTTGCAAGCGGCGCCCACAGCGCCTGAGCCCCCCGGGGGCGGCGCCCGACAGCAGCGCCCGCCACTGCCGGAACGTGGCGGCGGATTGGCGGTCGCGGTCGCCGCGCCGTCCCCGCAGGCCCTGACCCGGGATCATTGCCCCGGTCCCTCTGGCCCGGCGGTCCGGTCGTACAACAGCCGGGCCATGGTGTCGCAGAGGTCTTCGCGGCGGACCGGCTTCGCCACATGGGCATCGATACCCTGCCGCAGGTAGTCCGCCACTTGATGCGTCATCGCATTGGCGGTCAGGGCAATGATCGGCACCCGTCTCTGCCCCAGCGCCGCCTCGCTCTGGCGGATCATGGCCGCCGCCTCCAGCCCGTTCAGCACCGGCATGTTCACATCCATCAGGATCAGGTCGAAGGGGTCCTGGCAATGCACTTCGACCGCCTGTGCCCCGTTGCCCACATACTCGATATCCAATTCGAAATTGCGCAGCAGCAGCCGCAGAACCTTCTGGTTCGTCAGGCTGTCCTCGGCCACCAGAATGCGCCATGACCGCGACCTGAGGACGCTGTCGGCGCTGCAGGCATTGCGGGCCTGCCGGTTGGCCGCGCCACCGGCCCGTTCGACCCGCAGGGTGGCGACGAAGCAGCTTCCGCCCCCGGGAACCGGGCGATAGGCCAGATCGCCGCCCATCAACCGACAGATCTGACGCGAGATCGCAAGGCCAAGACCCGTGCCCCCGAAGCGTCGGGTGATCGTCTCGTCGGTCTGCGAGAAGACCTCGAACAGCCGGTCGCGGCGCTCCTCGGGCACACCCGGGCCGCTGTCACGCACCCGCACCTCCAGCTCTGATCCGGTCTGGCGCACATGGATCTGAACGCCTCCCTCCTGCGTAAACTTGATCGCATTGGAGACAAGGTTGCCCAGAACCTGCCGCACCCGGGTCGGATCGACGCGCACCCAGCGCCGGGCGCTGCCATTGACCTCGACCGCGAAGGACAGCCCCTTGCGCTCTGCCCGGTCGCGGTACAGCTTGAGCGTCTCGTGACACAACAGGCGCAGATCCACATCCTGCGCCTCCAGTTCCATCTTGCGGGCCTCGATTTTGCTCAGGTCCAGCACGTCGTTCAGCAGCGACAGCAGCGACTGCCCGGAGTGCAGGATGGTCTGCGCCATTTCCATCTGTTCGGCGCTCAGCTCGGTTTCCGCCAGAACCGTCGCCATGCCCAGGACCCCGTTCAGGGGCGTCCGGATCTCATGGCTGATCATGGCAAGAAAGCCGCTCTTGGCGGCATTGGCGCTTTCGGCGGCAACCATGGCAGCCTTCAGCTGTTCCGTCCGCGCATCAAAGGCCTTTTCCAACGACTCCGCATGGGTGGCCAGCCGTTGCTGCGACTCGAAAAGCGCCCGGGCTTTCTCCTCCAACAGCTGCTCTGCCGTGATCCGGGCCAGCCGCTCGCGCTCGTAACGGCGGCGCGAGACACCGCCCGGCGGCGCCCCCTGATCGGCCACGCGCTCTGCCATCCGCTACCGCTCCAGCCGGATATAGAAGACCGCGCCGTCGGGCGGACGCGGGGTGCAGCGGACCTGGGCCACCGCTCCGTAATGCACGACACAGGCCTCTATCAGGCCGTGGCAGAAGGCCGTCAGCGGCCGCGCCGAGGTGTAGATCATCTGCAACTCCCCCGCCCCCGCGCGCGTGGTCTGGAACCGGGGCAGTTCGGCGTCCGGGTACAGCTTGCGCACCTCGACGTGGATTTCGCCATCGACCGACTCCAGCATCTCCAGCGGGCCGGGTTTACTGGCGAAGACCCCCGGGTAGTGGGCCACGAAATACCGCAGCATCCAGCCACCGAAGGCCCGTTGCAGGGCCTCCACGCTCATCCCCGTGTGCGGGCACAGCCCGGCGACGATGGCCATGAGGTCCGAGCAGGGATAAGAGCCCACCGCCGTGAAGACCCCGCCAGAACTCAACTCTGCCTCGTCGAGGATCGCATCGACGGCCGCTTCGCCCACGGCCTGCTCTGCCATGGTCAGCAATTCGGTGAACACGATGCCCTTCACGGGAACCCTCCTGCAACATCTGCCGCAGACTAAACCCGGGGGCATGAACGGCGCCTTAATCGCGCATTGCGTCAGCCGCGCTAAATTGGTAATCGATCCTTACCAATTTGCACAAAGCGAGTCCGCCATGCCCGTCATTACCAATATCGACGACCTCAAGCGCATCCACCGCCGCCGCGTGCCCAAGATGTTCTACGACTATTGCGAAAGCGGATCGTGGTCGGAACAGACCTTCCGCGAGAACACCTCGGATTTCGACAAGATCTACCTGCGCCAGCGCGTCGCCATCGACATGGCCAACCGTTCGACCAAATCGCAGCTCATCGGACAGCACGTGTCCATGCCCGTGGCCCTCGCCCCCGTCGGCCTGACCGGCATGCAAAGCGCGGACGGCGAGATCAAGGCCGCCAAGGCCGCAGAGAAGTTTGGCGTGCCCTACTGCCTCTCGACCATGTCGATCTGCTCCATCGAGGACGTGGCCGAGCACACGACGAAACCCTTCTGGATGCAGGTCTACACGCTGAAGGACGACGACTACATGACGCGGCTGTTCGACCGCGCCAAGGCGGCCAATTGCTCTGCCGCCGTGATCACCGTCGACCTGCAACTGCTGGGCCAGCGCCACAAGGACCTCAAGAACGGCCTCTCCGCCCCGCCGAAGTTCACCGCCAAGTCCATCGCCGACATGATGACCAAGGTGTCCTGGGGCCTCGAGATGCTTCAGACCAAGCGCCGCTTCTTCGGCAATATCGTCGGCCACGCGCATGGCGTCTCTGACCCCTCCTCGCTGGGCAACTGGACCAACGAGAGCTTCGACCAGTCGCTGAACTGGGACCGTATCCGCGCGTTCCGCAAGATGTGGGACGGCCCGCTGATCATCAAGGGCATCATCGACCCCCGCGACGCGCTGGAGGCCTGCAACGTGGGCGCCGACGCCATCGTCGTGTCCAACCACGGAGGCCGCCAGCTGGACGGCGCGCTGTCCTCGATCCGCGCGCTGGAGCCGATCATGGACGCGGTCGGCGACAAGATCGAGGTGCACCTCGATTCCGGCATTCGCTCGGGTCAGGACGTGCTGAAGGCGCTGGCCCTGGGCGCCAAGGGCTGCTGGATCGGCCGCGCCTATGTCTACGGCCTTGGCGCCATGGGAGAGGCGGGCGTCACCAAGGCGTTGGAGGTCATCCACAAGGAGCTGGACATGAGCATGGCGCTCTGTGGCCACCGCGACGTGCGCGGCGTGGACCGCGATATCCTTATGGTGCCCAAGGGCTTTTCGGGGGATTGGGGGTGAGTTCTCCACCTAACGCGCAACTAACTTGTTCGCTCGTCTTTTGCATGGTTATCTACCGAGGAATGTGAGGCTCCCAGTTGGCGCGAGAACAGCAAGATTTCTTCGATGATGATCCGTCTGCTGAAGGTGGTGATGATTTTCGCGTATCCCCAAAGGACTTCGAAGAAACGTACATCATTCCAGTAGATTGGACTGTATCCACTTTAAGGAGGGAACTAGATCGTGTTATCGATCTCTCGCCGGCTTTCCAACGCAGAAGCGTTTGGAGCAAGAAATCAAAATCGAGATTTATTGAGTCACTAATACTGGGCATTCCGATACCTCAAATCCTCCTCGCTGAGGAGTCGGAAGAAAGAAATAGCTACCTTGTGCTAGATGGGAAACAACGCCTGTCCACAATAAGAGAGTTTTTCGAAGGTAAGTTTGAAGACGGCAGTCCTTTCAAACTTCAAGGTTTGGACGACATGGAGGAACTGAACGGTAAAACGTGGCGAGATCTAGAGCACCACCACCCAAGAGAAGCGCGTGCTATTGAGGCTTGCTCGATTCGTACAGCGATCATCAGAGGGTGGAGAAATGAAGATGTACTGTATGAAATCTTCTACCGCCTTAACTCTGGCTCAGTGAGCCTTTCCCCAATGGAACTGCGGATGTCTCTCATTCGCGGCCCGTTTGTTAGAGATGTAATTCGTCAATCCTCGGAGTGCGAGAACTTACAAAAGGCGCTCAACCTTCGATCCGCAGACAAGCGGATGAAGGATGTAGAAATTGCTGTGCGCTTCATGGCATTCCATGATCGAAGCGTTCCGTACAAAGGAAATCTGAAAGTTTTTTTGGACGAATACTGTAAGCTTCGAAACAAGGATTTTGAAGAAAACCAAAAAATTGAAGAACTGGACACTCTTGAGCTTGCAATAAGATGTGGTTTAAAAGAGTTTTCGACAAAAAACTTCTCAAGAAAATTTTTGCCGAAAGAGAGACGGTATGAGCGTCCATTCAACCGTGCCATCTTTGATTGCTTAGGTGGCAGTTTGGCTTCGCCTGATGTTCGGGAATATGTTGAGAGCACACCTGGTGAAATGAAAACGGCGTTTGAGAGCACATGCGAGAATCCAGAATTTGTTCGTCATATTGAGGCGACCACCAAGACAATAGAAGCGACAAAAGGTCGATTCGAAATTTGGTACGACCAAGTGGAAGTCTATCTGGAATTAAATTGAACATTCCTAAATTCCGGGACGATGGGTAATACTTCTCCCGACTTTCATCGACTGGCTTGCGCGCTTGCCGGCGCAAGCACGATAGTCCGCGACCTTCCACAATATGATATTCCGGATGAAAAATCGGATTTACTTTTGAGATCGTATAGCTTCCTCTGCCACGCAGCCATAGAAGAATACCTTGAGTCCCTGTCGCTATTCATCTTAAAGGAGGCGTTCTCCTTATACAAAAGGGACGGACAGCTTAGGCTTCCTATAATCTCAGCGATAAGCTATTACAACTCCTCCGACAAGCTATCACTTCACACAACTCCTTCCGGCGCAACACTAGCCAAGGCAGTCTTGGAATCTTTATTTGAAGAAGCTCGAAGCAAACATTACAAAGCTGTAACCGGAAACAATGGCATTAAAACAAAAGATCAAGACAATCTATTAATTCCGACAGGTTGCAGAATCTTTGAGATTGATCACATTCTATCTCAAACCTTGAACTCACTAGGTGAAGATCGAGGCAAAGTTGCTCATAAATATACGATGAGTATGAAACTCCCTCGCCATGCGTGGGAGATAAAAATCTCAACCATCCAAAACTTAATTCAAGACTTTGATAACATTGCTTGCTCCCGGATAAATATTCTATTCCACTAAGGTTTCATCAGAACAGTGGCGTCCCCCCTTGCCATCCCCCCCGACCTCCCCTATAGGCACCGCTTCACGCGGGGTGACAGCCTTGGAGGCACCCCGCCCTAACCTATGGAGAATCAATATGGCTGGTGAGATCCCTGATCTTGTAGCCGAGGAACGTGCGGGGACGGGCAAGGGCGCCGCTCGCGCAGCACGCCGTAACGGCATGGTTCCCGGCATCGTCTTCGGTGGCGAAAAGGACCCCCTCGCAATCCAACTGCCCTTCAACGTCCTGCTGAAGAAGCTGAAGGACGGTCGCTTCAAGTCCACCCTGTGGAACCTGAAGGTCGAAGGCCACGAGGATGTGCGCGTGATCTGCCGCGACGTCCAGCGCGATGTCGTCAAGGACCTGCCGACGCACCTCGACCTCATGCGCCTGCGCCGCACCTCGAAGGTCGCGCTGTTCATCCCCGTCGAGTTCATCAACGAGGAAACCGCGCCCGGCATCAAGAAGGGTGGCGTTCTGACCGTCGTTCGCCCCGAGGTCGAGCTGGTCGTGACCGCCGGTGACATCCCCGAGAAGATCACCGTCGATCTGGGCAGCCTGAACATCGGCGACATCGTTCACATCAACGACGTCACCCTGCCCGAGGGCACGAAGGCGACGATCGACCGGAACTTCGTGATCGCCAATATCTCGGCGCCGTCGGGCCTTGCCGCCTCTGCCGACGACGAGGAAGAAGTGACCGAGACCGAGGTCATCAACCAGAAGGACGAGACGGTCGAGTAATCGCCGCCTCCCTGACGGAACACGAAGCCCCCGCCCGACCCGGCGGGGGCTTTTGCTTGTGCGGGTGACATTCGCCGCGCAAGGCCCTAGACAGGCCGCGACGCAACACAGGAGGCGCGCGTGCAGATCCTTGTCGGACTGGGCAATCCCGGCGCGAAATACGCCGCCAACCGCCACAACATCGGCTTCATGGCGCTTGACCGCATCGCGTCCGACCATGGCTTCGGCCCGTGGAAGGCCAAGTTTCAGGGCCAGATCGCCGAGGGGCGGCTGGGCGGCGACAGGGCGCTGCTGCTGAAGCCCGAGACCTTCATGAACCTCTCGGGCCAGTCGGTGGGCGAGGCCATGCGCTTCTACAAGCTGGAGCCCGGCGACGTGACCGTCTTCCACGACGAACTGGACCTCGCCCCCGGCAAGGTGCGGCTGAAAACCGGCGGCGGGCACGCGGGCCACAACGGGCTGCGCTCGATCCACGCGCATATCGGCGAGGCCTACCACCGGGTGCGCCTCGGCATCGGCCACCCGGGCCGCAAGGAACTGGTGGCGGCCTACGTGCTGCACGACTTCGCCAAGGCGGACGAGGGCTGGCTGGACGACGTGCTGCGCGGGCTTTCTGACGGGGCGCCCTATCTGGTGGAGGGCGACCGCTCGCGCTTTCAGAACGCCGTGGCGGCGCGTGTGGCGCCCTCGGACCCCAAGCCCGCGAAGAAGCCCGCACCCGCCCCGCAGCCAACGCCAGAGCCCGAAGTGCCCGATACGCGTAACCCGCTGCAACGGCTGGCGGACAAGTTTCGTTGATCGGCCTTTGCAGGGTGCGGCGCGACCCTAGTTGAGGGTTACAGGGGAAAGGAGACGGACCATGCAGAAAGATCCCGCAATCAATGTGTTGGGCGACGCCCTTCAACCCTGCTCCGAGGCGCCGCTGACCGGCTTCTTCCGGGATGCCCATTGCAACACCTGCGCCGAGGATCAGGGCAGCCACACGGTCTGCGCCATCATGACCGCCGAATTCCTCGCCTATTCGAAATACGTCGGCAACGACCTGTCGACGCCCCGGCCCGAGTTCGGCTTTGCCGGGCTGAACCCGGGCGACCGCTGGTGCCTCTGCGCCGGGCGGTTCCTGCAGGCCCATGACGAGGGCTGCGCGCCGAAGGTTCACCTCTCCGCCACGCATCGGCGCGCCACGGAAATCGTGCCGCTGAACGTCCTGCAGGAACACGCCATGCCGGTGGAAGGATCATGAGGCGCCGCGCTCTGGCCCTCGCCGCTCTGGTTCTGGCCGCCCCAGGGGCAGCGCAGGACACCGCCAGCCTGCGCCCGGCTGACGAAGCCCGCATGGCCGCGCTCGACGCCCATTTCGGGGCCGCGATGCGGCAAGCCCTTGCGGGTGGCGCCCCGGAAGACATCGCCGTTCTGGCGCAGGCCATGGCAGGCGCAGCCGGTCCGGTGGCCGGGCTCGCCGGGGAGTGGCGCTGCCGCACGCTGAAGCTGGGCGAGATCTCTCCGCTGGTCGTCTACGGCAACTTCGATTGCCGCATCACCGAGGCCGGACCGGGCCGGTGGGAGATGCAGAAGCTGACGGGCTCTCAGCGCACCGAGGGCGCCCTCGTGGCGGGCCCGGGTGGCACATTGACCTATTACGGCGTGGGCTATGTCGCGGGCGGGCCCTCGGTGGATTACGCCGGACTGCCGCCCGACGATCAGACGGCGGTCGAGCCGGGCCAGACGGTGGCTCAGCCCGGGATCGTGGAGCAGATCAGCCAGACGCACGCGCGCGTGCTGTTCCCCGACCCGATCCTCGAAAGCCGCTTTGACATCCTTTACCTGACGCGCTGAGCGGGACAGCCAGGCGCCCGAAGGCGACCCTGTCCCGTGCGGTGCGCCCCGAGGCGCGTTGAGGCGCCTCTGCCGTGTGAGGCGCCCGAAGGCGCCCCAGGCCCACTTGGGACGCGCCGGAACGCGCCCCGTCTCGTCAGTTCGCGTCGCGGCCCACGTCGCCGTCCATCGACACGCCGAGGTGGCGGGCGACGGTGTAGATGTCCTTGTCGCCCCGGCCACACATGTTCATGACGATGATGTGGTCCCTGGGCAGGGTCGGCGCGATCTTCATGACGTGACCCAGCGCGTGGCAGGGCTCCAGCGCGGGAATGATACCCTCTGTCGCGCAGCACAGCTGGAAGGCTTCGAGCGCCTCCTTGTCGGTGATCGAGACATATTGTGCGCGGCCCACGTCATGCAGCCATGCGTGTTCCGGCCCGATGCCGGGATAGTCCAGCCCCGCCGAGATCGAGAAGCCCTCGAGGATCTGGCCGTCCTCGTCCTGCAGCAGGTAGGTCCGGTTGCCGTGCAGCACGCCCGGGCGCCCGCCGGTCAGCGAGGCGCAGTGCTCCATCTTGTCGTTCACGCCCTTGCCGCCCGCTTCGACGCCGATGATGTTCACGGTCTTGTCGTCGAGGAAGGGGAAGAACAGACCCATGGCGTTGGACCCGCCGCCGATGGCCGCGATGATGGTGTCGGGCAGACGGCCCTCGGCCTCCATCATCTGCTCCTTGGTTTCCTTGCCGATGATCGACTGGAAATCGCGGACCATGGCCGGATAGGGGTGCGGACCGGCGACGGTGCCGATGCAGTAGAAGGTGTCGCGCACATTGGTCACCCAGTCGCGCAGGGCGTCGTTCATGGCGTCCTTCAGCGTGCCGCGACCGGAGGTCACGGGGATAACCTCTGCGCCCAGCAGCTTCATCCGGAAGACGTTGGGCTGCTGGCGCTCGACGTCATGCGCGCCCATGTAGACCACGCACTTCAGGCCGAACTTGGCGCAGACCGTGGCCGTGGCAACGCCGTGCTGCCCGGCGCCGGTCTCGGCGATGATGCGGGTCTTGCCCATGCGGCGGGCGAGAATGATCTGGCCCAGCACGTTGTTGATCTTGTGCGCGCCGGTGTGGTTCAGCTCGTCGCGCTTCATGTAGACCTTGGCGCCGCCGAGGTGATCGGTCAGGCGCTCGGCGAAATAGAGCGGGCTGGGACGGCCGACATAGTGCTTCCAGAGAAAATGCATCTCTTCCCAGAAGCTGTCGTCGGTCTTGGCCTTCTCGTACTCGGCCTCGAGCGCGAGGATGAGCGGCATCAGGGTTTCCGAGACGAAGCGTCCGCCGTGGATGCCGAAGCGGCCCTTCTCATCCGGCCCGTTCATGAAGCTGTTGACGAGGTCGTCCATGGCGCGTCTCCCCTTGTTGGTGCAGGGGTCTGGATACGGCATTTCGGGCGGGTAAGGCCAGAGGCGATTTGGGGCGGTGGAAAGGCGCTTCGAAGCGCCTTTCGAAAGGGCCTTCGAAGGCCCTTTCACCGCAGGCGTCGGATCGGGCTGTCATTGCAGAAGATCACGAAATGCCGCCCGTTCTCCACCGCCTGAAATCCGCGCCGTGCGACCGCGCGGGCGAAGGCCTCGCGCCCCACCAGGCGTTCGACATCGCGGATCTGCCGCTTGACCACGCCGCCCTTCAGCGCCTCGGCAGAGCCGAAGACCTGCTGCAACCACATCTCCGCTGTGAGGTAGTCGGGAATCTGCGCCATGTCTTCATGGCACATGACTCCGGTTAAGATGGTGCTAACGACCGCTCCAGCGCCGGGTAGCGCAGGCCCAGCGTGACGCCGCGCGCCACGAAGCTGACCAAGAGCGCCGCCCAGAGGCCGTGGTTGCCATAGGCCGGCACCAGCAGCAGCGCCGCGGCCCCGTAGATCGCCACCGAAACCGCCATCATGTTGCGCATATCCGCCGTGCGGGTCGCGCCGATGAAGATGCCGTCGAGCATCCATGCCGCAACCCCCAGCACCGGAACCGCCACCATCCATGGCAGGAAATCGCGGGCCGCGGCGCGGACCTCCGGGTCGGCCGCCATCAGGTCGATGATCCGCGGGCCGAAGACGATAAAGGTCAGCGCCAGCCCGATACTCAGCACGATACCCCAGAACATGCTGACCAGGGCCGCACGTCTCAGGCGATGCAGGGCGCGCGCTCCGGCCGCCTGCCCGACCAGCGCCTCGGCGGAAAAGGCCAGCCCGTCCAGCGCGAAGGCCGTGATCTGCAGGAACTGCAGAATCACCTGATTGGCGGCCAGCGTCACGTCCGAGAAGCGCGCGCCGGTGAACATGAACGACAGGATCACCGTTTCGAGCAGCAGCGACCGGATCAGGATGTCCGAGTTGACGCGGGCCATGCCGATCAGGCGCTCGCGGTCGAAGACCCGCGGCCAGTTGCGCCACGCGGGGACCGCAAAGGCTTCGCGGCACAGCCAGAGCCCCAGCGCGAGACCGCTCCATTCGGCGATGAAGGTCGCGGTGGCCACGCCCCCCACACCCCAGCCAAGCCCGAGGACGAAGACGAGATCCAGAAGGATGTTGACCCCGTTCATCCAGATCTGGATGACCAGCACCGCGCGGGTGCGCTCGGCGGCGATGAGCCAGCCGAGGATGCCATAAAGCGCGATGGCCGCCGGCGCCGACCAGACCCGGATGGCCATGTAGTGACGGGCCAGGGCCTCGACCTCTTCCGAGGCCGGAGCGATGGCAAAGGCAGCCCGAAAGAGCAGCCCCTGCAACAGGACGATCGCCAGCCCGCCGCTGAAGCCGATCATCAGGGCGCGGGTCAGCAGGGCCGCCGTCTCGGCCCGGTTGCCCTGCCCCAGCGCCTGCGCAACAAGTCCGGTGGTGCCCATCCTGAGAAAACCGAAGACCCAGTAGAGCGCCGAGAGAACCACCGCACCGATGCCCACGGCACCGATGGGCGCCGCCTCTCCCAATTGCCCGACCACGCCGGTGTCGACGGCCCCCAGAAGCGGCACCGTGGCATTCGACAGCACGATGGGCAGGGCGATTTTCAGCACCCGGGAATGGGTAATCGGGGTCTCGGTGGTGGAGGCTGTCATGGGGTCTGTTCCGGCAGATAGGCGCGGCGACCTGATACCGGACCGGCGCCGAGGTCAATGCCCGGAGCATGGAATTCCTGACGCCGGGACGCCGGAGGAACCGGCCGGATGCCGTGCCCGGTGGCCTGGGGCGATGGAGGCTCTGCCCCCCGGCCTGCGGCCTTCCCTCCCCGAGGTATTTGTCAGACCGAGGAAGCGCAGGCGCCCGGGGACACGGGTGTGGCCGCTTGGGCGAGGTCGGCTGTGGGCGGGTTGCGGCTGTGCCTTGCCCGGTGTTGCGGCGCGGGTCAGGCGCCCGAGCGCGGCATCAGAAAATGCGCGGTGGCCTGCGCCATGGGGCGGTCGCGGTTGTCCTGCCAGGCTTCGGCCTGCACCGAGGCGTAGCGGCGCCCCAGCCGCGTCACCCGGGCGCGGCCATAAGCGTCGCGCGGCAGGCCCGAGCGCAGGTAGTCCACGGTGAAGTCGATGGTCTTGGGCAGGCGCGGCAGTTTGCCCTCGCTCAGCGCAGAGGGGTCCAGCGCGCCGGTTTCGATGTCGGACCAGAGCCATGTCCAGTTCAGGGTGATCATCGCCGTGATCTCGAGGAAGGCTGCCGTCACGCCGCCGTGGATCGCCGGAAGCTGCGGGTTGCCGATCAGCTTGTTGTCGAAGGGCAGCACGGCGGTCAGCTCGTCGCCCCTGCGGTCAAAGCTCACGCCGAGATACTGGATGTAAGGCACCCCGCTGACCAGCGCCGAGAGCGCGGCATCGCGGCGCTGCTTGACCACCTGCACGGGTTCGGGCGTCGGGCGGGCCATCACGCGCCCTCGACCGTGAAGGCGCCGGTGGCGGTGGCCACCGGGTGCGCCGCGTCGTCGTCGCAGGCGGTGGCGCGCACGAAGGCCACGGAGCGGGTGATGTGGTAGCATTCGGCCCGTGCCACGATGGTCTGGCCGGGCGTCGCCGGGCGCATGTAGTCGATGCGCAGGTTGATCGTCGCGGTTCCGGCGGGCGATTTCGGGTGGCTCATGACCGCCGCCCCGCCACAGGTATCCATCAGCGCCGAGACCGCGCCGCCATGGATCACCCCGGTTTCCGGGTCGCCGACAAAGCGGGCGTCATAAGGCATCTCGATTTGCGCCAGCCCGTCGCCGATCTCTGTCACCGCCATGTTCAGGGCACGGGTATGGGGAATCATCTCGATGAACTGGCGGGCAATGGCGGTCTTGTCGGCGGTCATGAAGGTCCTTTCGAGTCGGCCCGACTATGAAAGCCCCCCGCCCCCCGCGCAAGCGGTTGTCAGCCCCGGATCGCGGGGATACCCTGCTGCCCGGGAGGACGAGGAACAGCGATGACGGCCAGCCGCCTGAGTTTCAAGGATATGTGCGCGCGCTTCGAGGTGACGCCGCGGACGCTGCGGTACTACGAGTACATCGAGCTTCTGCAACCGGAGCGCGAAGGACGGTCGCGCTTCTACGGCCCGCGCGAGGTGGCGCGGATGACCCTGATCCTGCGCGGGCGGCGCTTCGGCTTTCAGCTGGAGGATATCCGCCAGTGGCTGCTGATCTACGAGAAGGACGGCACCGAAGCGCAGATGCGCGCGTGGATCGACATGGCCGACCGGCAGCTTGGCGAGTTGGCCGAGCAGAAGGCGCAGCTGGAAGAGGCCATGGCCGAGTTGCAGGCGCTGCGCGATGAAACCGCCGGATCCCTGCCCTCCTGATCGGCAAAAGCTTGCTGCCACAGTGGCCGGGTTGACGTTACAGCCCTATATCTGTCAAAGCGCTTTGAAATAAACTTTCGCCCGATATTGGTTTACGTTGCTTTATCTTACGTCAGGGAGAAAGTTACGTGACGTACGAGTTACGTCACCCCATTTTCCCATTGTAGGATGGCAACGCAAACCTCAGATCGGGCGTTCAGCTACGGACCGACACGAGGACTGCATGATGAGTGACGAGAAACTGATGACGATCCGCGAGATGTGCGACGCCTTCGAGGTGACGCCGCGCACGCTGCGGTTCTACGAGCAGAAGGAGCTGCTGTTCCCGATCCGCGAAGGACAGAAACGCCTGTTCACGCGGCGCGACCGGGCCCGCCTGAAACTGATCCTGCGCGGCAAGCGTTTCGGATTCAGCCTTGAGGAGATCCGGCAGTTGCTTGACCTCTACGATGTCGGCGACGAGCAGCAGACCCAGATTGCGGCGGCCTACGAGGTGGCTCAGCAGCGGCTGACCGACCTGAAGGCGCAGCGCACCGACCTCGACTCGGCCATCGCCGAGCTGGAGGAACAGATGACCTGGGGAGAGCGGATGCTGTCCTCGATGAAGAACCGGAAGGCCGCCGAATAGCGCAGGCGCGGCGGCCTGTCTCAGGGAGAGAGGAGACGCCATGCCCATCTATACCGCCCCCACAGAGGACCAGCTTTTCGTTCTGGACGAGGTGCTGAGGATCGGCGCCAGCGAGGTTCCCGGCTACGGGGACCTGGACCGCGACACGCTGGACGCGATCCTCGGCGAAGCCGCCAAACTGGCCGAGAACGTGCTGGCGCCGCTGAACCCCGTCGGGGACGAACAGGGCTGCACGCTGGAAAACGGCGTGGTGCGCACGCCCGACGGTTTCAAGGCGGCCTTCGACCAGGTGCGCGAGGGCGGCTGGACGGCGCTGGATTGCGACCCCGAATACGGCGGACAGGGCCTGCCCTACGTGGTGGCCACGGCGGTGGGCGAGATGTTCTCGTCGGCCAACATGGCCTTCAACATGTACCAGGGTCTGACCCACGGCGCCTACAACGCCATCCACGCCCATGGCTCTGACGACCAGAAGGCGATGTACCTGCCCAAGATGGTGACCTGCGAGTGGGGCGGCACCATGAACCTGACCGAACCGCATTGCGGCACCGACCTTGGACTGATCCGCACCAAGGCGGTGCCGGCGGAGGACGGCAGCTACCGCATAACCGGCCAGAAGATCTGGATCTCTGCCGGTGAGCACGACATGTGCGACAACATCATTCATCTCGTGCTGGCGAAACTGCCGGATGCGCCCGAGGGCGTGAAGGGCATCTCACTGTTCATCGTGCCGAAGTTCATGGTGAACGAGGACGGCTCTCTGGGCGAGCGCAACGCGCTGTCCTGCGGCGGGCTGGAAAAGAAGATGGGCATTCACGGCAATGCCACCTGCGTGATGAACTACGACGGCGCGACGGGCTTCCTCGTGGGCGAGCCGCACAAGGGCATGCGCGCCATGTTCACCATGATGAACGAGGCCCGGCTGGGCGTGGGCCTTCAGGGCTACGCGCAGGGCGCGGTGGCCTACCAGAACGCGCTGGCCTTCGCCAAGGACCGCGTGCAGGGCCGCGCCGTGACCGGGGCCGAGAACCCCGAAGGCGCCGCCGATCCGATCATCGTGCACCCCGACGTGCGCCGCAACCTGATGGACCAGAAGGCCTTCGTCGAAGGTGCGCGGGCCTTCACGCTCTGGGGGGCCTCGCTGATCGACAAGGGGCACCGCTCGGGCGACAAGACCGCAGAGGGGCTGATTTCGCTGCTGACGCCGGTGATCAAGGGCTTCCTGACCGACAAGGGCTTCGAAACCACGGTGCTGGCGCAGCAGACACTGGGCGGCTCGGGCTTCACCCGCGAATGGGGGCTGGAGCAGTTCGTCCGCGATGCCCGGATCACCATGATCTACGAGGGCACCAACGGCGTGCAGGCGCTGGACCTCGTGGGCCGCAAGCTGGCGCAGGACGGCGGCAAGCACGTCATGGGCTTCTTCGAGATGGCCAAGAGCTTCGCGTCCGAGAACAAGGGCAAGGACGAGGCCTTCGACCGCGATTTCCTCGAACCGCTCAAGGCCGCGTCGAAGGACCTGCAGGCGGCGGGGATGTTCTTCATGCAGAACGGCATGAAGAACCCGAACGAGGCGCTGGCGGGGTCCTACGACTTCATGCACCTCTTCGGCCACGTCTGCCTTGGCCTGATGTGGGCGCGCATGGGCCGCGTGGCGCAGGAGAAGCTGGCCGTCGGTGCGGGCAACGCCGCCTTCTACGAGACCAAGCTGGCGACCGGGCGCTACTACATGGCGCGGCAACTGCCGATGACGGCGACGCATCTGGCGCGCATCCAGTCCGGGGCCGGCACCGTCATGGCGCTTGAGGCCGAGGCATTCTGAAGCGAAGGTGGCGGTGGGTCTTCGGACCCACCCTGCCCAAGGCCAGAAGGAGTGCCCCATGCCCAAACGGTTTCGTCTGACGCGGCGTTTTCCTGTCGCCATGACCGAAGACGGCTACCGTGGCCTCAAACGGTTCGCGCATGACGCCGGGCTGGACGAGGGCGAGGCGCTCTCGTTTCTGTTCGAACATTTCGACAGCGTGACGGACGAGGACGCGCTGTCGCACAGGTTGCGCCTGTTCAACGCCGAACTGGAGGCGCGCAAGCGGTAGGGAGGAGCCGGTCCCATGGGCTGGATGACGGAGGAACACGCGATGCTGGGCGAGATGTGCGCCCGGTTCATCGAGACCGAGTGGGCGCCCGAGTTCGAGCGCTGGCGCAAGGCGGGCCAGATGGACCGCGCGACTTGGGCGCAGGCGGGCAAACTGGGTCTGCTCTGCCCCTCGGTGCCCGAGGCATACGGCGGCGCCGGCGGCGATTTCGGCCACGAGGCGGTGATCCTGATGGAGGCCGCGAAGGCCAACCTCGCCTCTTGGGGCCACGGCATCCACTCGGGCATCGTGGCGCATTACGTGCTGGCCTATGGCACCGAGGACCAGAAGCGGCGCTGGCTGCCGAAGATGGTCTCGGGGGAACTGGTCGGTGCGCTCGCCATGACCGAACCCTCGACCGGCTCGGACGTGCAGGCGATCCGGACAAAGGCGGTGAAGGACGGCAACAGCTATCGGCTGTCGGGTCAGAAGACCTTCATCACCAACGGCCAGCACGCCAACCTGATCCTCGTCGCCGCCAAGACAGATCCCTCCGCCGGGTCCAAGGGCGTGTCGCTGGTGGCGGTCGAGACCGACGAGGCCGAGGGCTTCACCCGCGGGCGCAACCTCGACAAAATCGGCTGCCACGCCGCTGACACCTCGGAACTCTTCTTCGACGCTGTAGCGATCCCGCCCGAGAACATCCTCGGAGAGGCCGAGGGCCAGGGCTTCTACCAGATGATGCAGCAGCTTCCGCAGGAACGGCTGATCATCGGCTGCGGCGCGGTGGGCGCGATGGAAGGCGCACTCGCCCGCACCGTCGCCTACTGCAAGGAGCGCGAGGCCTTCGGCGGCCCGCTGACGCAGTTCCAGAACACCCGCTTCGTGCTGGCCGAGTGCAAGACCAAGACCACGGTGGCGCGCGCCTTCCTCGACGCCTGCATTGCCGAACACCTCGTCGGCGCCCTGACCGTCGAAAAGGCGGCCATGGCGAAATACTGGCTAACCGACACGCAGGGAGAGGTCCTGGATGCCTGCCTGCAACTGCATGGCGGCTACGGCTACATGACGGAATACGCGGTCGGCGAGATGTGGGCCGACGCCCGGGTGCAGCGCATCTACGGCGGCACCAACGAGATCATGAAAGAGCTGATTGCGCGTGGATTGTGAACGGACCGCGCGGGGAGAGGTCTCATTGAGGTATTTGGACCAAGAAGAAACAGGAAGGTCGCGTATCGAGCCCAGCCTTCGGGCAGCAATCGACCTTCCTGCCATGCCCGGGCCATTGCCCAGTCCCGGGGCTTCTCCTTGGGCGGTCATCGGCTCCTCAGCCTGTACCGCGCAGACACCATGCACCCATTAACCTTAACGCCCGGTTACCAGGACCGACCGATGTTTCTTCTTGGTCCAAATACCCTCGCGGGGGTGCGGGGGCGCGTAGCCCCCCCTCCCGCAGTGACCGCAAGCGCCGACGGAAGGGAGAGCGCATGACGATGAAACTCTACTGCTTCGGGGAATCCGGGCATTCCTACAAGGCGGCGCTGGCACTGCAGCTGGCCGGTCTGGACTGGGCGCCGGTTAAGGTGGACTTCTTCAACGGCGAGACCCGCTCCGAGGACTTCCGCCGGGATGTCAACGAGATGGGCGAATGCCCGGTGCTGGTGGACGGCGATACCCGCCTCAGCCAGTCCGGCGTCATCCAGCAGTATCTCTCGGACACCTACGGCCATTTCGGCGGCAGGGATGCCTCCGAGACGCTGGAGGTGCTGCGCTGGGTGATCTGGGACAACCAGAAACTTTCCGGCATGGCCGGGCCCTGCCGCTTCCTGATGAACTTCCTCCCCGAGGAAAAGCGCCCGACCGAGGTCATCGCCTTCATGCAGGCACGGCTGAAATCCACCTACGGCATCCTCAACGCGCATCTGAAGGGCCGCGACTGGATCGTCGGCGCGGCGCCCACCAATGCCGACCTGACCTGCTGCGGCTACCTCTACTATCCCGAGCCCTTCGGCTTCGACCGTAAGGCCTTCCCCGAGATCGACCGCTGGCTGTCCAACATCGAAGGCCTCGACGGCTGGAAGGCCCCCTATGACCTGATGCCCGGCTCGCCCGCCGACTGGGCCTGAGACCAAAAGACCAAAGGAGTCCCCCATGACCGACGCCTATATCTACGACGCCCTGCGCAGCCCGCGCGGCAAGGGCCGCAAGGACGGCAGCCTGCACGAGGTCACCTCGCTGCGACTGTCGGCGCAGATCCTGAACGCCGTCAAGGAGCGCAACGGCCTCGAGGGCCACGCCGTCGAGGACGTGATCTGGGGCAATGTCACGCAGGTCGGCGAACAGGGCGGCTGCCTTGCGCGCTCTGCCGTGCTGGCATCCGACCTCGACGAGCGCATTCCGGGGCTGGCAATCAACCGCTTCTGCGCCTCGGGCATGGAGGCGGTGAACCTCGCCGCGAACCAGGTGCGCGGCGGCGCTGGCGAGGCCTATATCGCAGGCGGGGTCGAGATGATGGGCCGCGTCGCCATGGGCTCTGACGGGGCGGCCATCGCCGTCGATCCCTCCATCGCGATGGAGCGCTACTTCGTGCCGCAGGGCATCAGCGCCGACATCATCGCCACCGAGTACGGCTTCAGCCGCGACGACGCCGACGCTCTGGCCGTCGAAAGCCAGAAGCGCGCCGCCGCAGCTTGGGAGGACGACCGTTTCGCCAAGTCCATCGTGACGATCCGCGACCAGAACGGCCTGCCGATCCTCGACCGCGACGAATACATGCGTCCCGGCACCGACATGCAGTCGCTCGGCGCGCTCAAGCCCTCGTTCAAGGACATGGGCGAGTCCATGCCCGGCTTCGACAAGGTCGCGCTGATGAAGTATCCGCATCTCGAGCGGATCAACCACATCCACCACGCAGGCAATTCCTCGGGCATCGTCGATGGTGCGGCGGCGCTGCTGATCGGCTCCAAGGCCTTCGGCGAGGCGCATGGGCTGAAGCCCCGCGCCCGCATCCGCGCCACCGCCAAGATCGGCACCGATCCGACGATCATGCTAACCGGCCCGGTTCCAGCGACAGAGAAGATCCTCGCCGACAGCGGCATGTCCATCGGCGACATCGACCTCTTCGAGGTCAACGAGGCCTTCTCCTCTGTCGTCCTGCGCTTCATGCAGGCCTTCGACGTGGACCATTCCAAGGTCAACGTGAATGGCGGCTCCATCGCCATGGGGCACCCGCTGGGGGCGACCGGCGCCATCATCATCGGCACCCTGCTCGACGAGCTGGAGCGCAGCGGCAAGGGCACCGGCCTCGCCACGCTCTGCATCGCCAGCGGCATGGGCGCCGCCACGATCATCGAGCGCGTCTGAGCCATTTCGCGGCCCCCGGCGGGCCGCGCCGCAGAACAAGGGAAGACACACATGACCGATTTCACCATGGAAAAGGGCGCCGACGGCGTCGCGGTGATCACCTGGGACGTCAAGGGCAAGTCGATGAACGTCATGTCGATGGAGGCATGGCCCCTGCTCGACAGCCTGATCGACGAGGCGCTGGCGGATGACTCCGTCAAGGGCATCGTCATCACCTCCGGCAAGGACTCGTTTGCCGGCGGGATGGACCTGAACGTGATCGCCAAGATGAAGGAAAGCGCGGGCGACGATCCGGCCCGCGGCCTCTTCGAGGGGATCATGAATGCCCATGGCATCCTGCGCAAGCTGGAGCGCGCGGGCATGGACCCCAAGACCAACAAGGGCGGCAAGCCCGTGGCGGCGGCGCTTCCGGGCACCGCGCTTGGCATCGGGCTGGAGATCCCGCTCGCCTGCCACCGCATCTTTGCCGCCGACAACCCAAAGGCCAAGATCGGCCTGCCCGAGATCATGGTCGGCATCTTCCCGGGCATGGGCGGCACCACCCGTCTGGTGCGCAAGATGGGCGCGATGGCGGCCTCTCCGCTGCTGCTGGAAGGCAAGCTGAACGATCCCAAGGGCGCGATGCGCGCGGGCATCGTGGACGAGGTGGTCGAGGATCCGCTGGCGGCGGCAAAGGCGTGGGTGCTGTCGGCCAAGGACGCCGACATCCTCAAGCCGTGGGATGCCAAGGGCTACAAGATGCCCGGCGGCGCGCCCTACCACCCGGCGGGGTTCATGACCTTCGTCGGCGCCTCTGCCATGGTCAACGGCAAGACCAAGGGCGTCTATCCCGCGGCCAAGGCTCTGCTTTCGGCGGTCTACGAAGGCGCGCTGGTGCCCTTCGACACGGCGCTGAAGATCGAGGCGCGCTGGTTCACCAACGTCCTTATGAACCCCTCTTCGGGCGCGATGATCCGCTCTCTCTTCATCAACAAGGAAGCGTTGGAGAAGGGCGCGAACCGCCCCGACGTGCCGGACCAGCGCGTCAAGAAGGTCGGCGTGCTGGGCGCGGGCATGATGGGCGCGGGCATTGCGCTGGTCTCGGCTCAGGCAGGGATAGAGGTCGTGCTGATCGACCAGAAGCAGGAGGCCGCGGATCGCGGCAAGGCCTATGCTGCCGATTACGCGGCCAAGGGTGTCTCGCGCAAGAAGATCACGCAGGACAAGGCCGACGAGATGGTGGGCCGCATCACCGCGACCACCGACTATGCCGCGCTGGCCGATGCCGACCTGATCGTCGAGGCGGTCTTCGAGGATCCCAAGATCAAGGCCGAGGTGACAAAGGCCGTGGACGCGGTGACGAATGCCGACTGCATCTTTGCCACCAACACCTCGACCCTGCCGATCACCGAACTGGCGAAGGCATCGAAGAACCCGGAGCAGTTCATCGGCATCCACTTCTTCTCGCCCGTCGAGAAGATGATGCTGGTCGAGATCATCCGGGGCAAGGAAACCGGCAACCGGGCCGTGGCCAAGGCGCTCGACTTCGTGCGCCAGATCCGCAAGACGCCCATCGTCGTGAACGACGCGCGCTTCTTCTACGCCAATCGCTGCATCATCCCCTACATCAACGAGGGCATCCGAATGGTGAAGGAAGGCGTCTCCCCTGCCCTGATCGAGAATGCGGCGAAGCTGGTGGGCATGCCTCTGGGACCGCTGCAACTGGTGGATGAGACGTCGATCGACCTTGGCGCCAAGATCGCACGGGCGACCAAGGCGGCCATGGGGGATGCCTACCCCGATGGCGAGGTCGACGAGGTGATCTTCTGGATGGAAGAGCAGGGTCGTCTGGGCCGCAAGGCGGGCGCGGGCTTTTACGACTATGACGACAAGGGCAAGCGGACGGGCCTGTCCTCGGTCGTGGCCCAGCAGTACCCGCAGTCGGCGGACCAGCCCGAGCTGATCGACGTGCAGCACCGCCTTCTATTCGTGCAGTCGCTGGAGGCGGTGCGCGCGCTGGAGGAAGGCGTGTTGATGGACATCCGCGAGGGTGACGTGGGCGCGATCCTCGGCTGGGGCTTCGCGCCGTGGTCGGGCGGCCCGCTGTCCTGGCTCGACATGATCGGCGCGCCCTACGCTGCGGAACGCTGCGACCAGCTGACCGAGGCGCATGGCCCGCGCTTCGCCTGCCCCGAAGTGCTGCGCGAAATGGCCGCGAAGAACCAAAGCTTCTACGGCCGCTTCGGCGGCGAGGGCGCTCAGGCGGCCTAAGGGTCAGGGGCGGCTTCGGCCGCCCCTTTTCATTGCGCCGCCCGGGGGTTGGCGCCAACCCGACACACTCTTGCACCCGGCGAGGATCACGAGACGGCCCGGCGCGCAGGATCAGCGATGGGGTCGGCGGGTTCGGAAAGAGCGCCGCGCACCAACAGAAAGACACAGGGGGGGCAGATCGTTGCCTGCTGCACCCTTCGTCCCCGCACGACAAGCCGGGGCGCAGCCCGAAAAGGCCGTGCGGCACACGCGAAAGCAGCACTGCGTCAGCCTGTGGCGCGGCTTTTTCGGGCTGGTCCTGCCCGCCCTCCCGGTTCTGCGCCCGTTTCACACAATTGTCGCCGCTTCGTCAGGCCGCTCACTGTCGCAGCGGAAAAGTAGCGCAACAGACTGATTGCACATGATTTAATACCGGCGCCGCCAGCCCGGCGACGGCGGTCCCGCGCGCCCGATGCGACCTCTGGCGCAAGCAATCCGCACAAAGCCGATCTTTCAGAACCGTTTGTTAAGACAGCGTGCGTATTCCTCCTGAGCGTCAGTCATGCCGAGTTGAGACACGGCCAGCGCCACGAGGGATCCTGCTTCACGATGCCAGATGTCAATTTTCACGCCTTAGGGGCCGCACGGACCCGCTCTGGGGAAGATCCGCTCGTGGCCTTCCTGCTGAACGCCCGCAACTCCCCGGTCACGATTTCCGCCCGCGACGTGCCACGGCTCGATGCTCACCGTTTGCAACTGCTGCTGGTCGCTCAGAAGCAATGGGCGGTGGACGCCGTCGGGTTCGAACTCATCGACATGGCGCCCGGCTTCCGCGAGGGGCTGGCGCGGCTGGGCCTGCCCAGGCACCATTTCGACAAGGAGGCGCCGCAATGACCACCAAGGTTCTGGCCATCGACGATTCCCGCACCATCCGCAACCTGCTGCGCGTCTCGCTGGAAGGCGCGGGATTCGAAGTCCACTCTGCCTGCGACGGGGTCGAGGGGGTCGACATCTTTCCCGACGTCGACCCGGACGTGGTGATCACCGACATCAACATGCCAAATATGGACGGCTTCGGGGTCATCGATTCCCTGCGCAGCGGGCCAAACAGAACTAACGTCCCGATCCTGGTCCTGACCACCGAAAGTTCGAACGACCTGAAGGCGCGCGCACGTCAGGCCGGGGCAACGGGCTGGATCGTTAAACCATTCGATGATGCATCGCTGGTCTCAGTGCTGCGCAGATTGACGGGGCACGTGGGCTGATGTCTGGAAACTCGATCAGAGATACCTTCTTCGAGGAATGCGAAGAACTGCTGGAAGCGCTTGTCGAAGGGCTTTCACAGATGGAGGAAACGCCCGAGGACAAGGAGGTGGTGAATGCCGTCTTCCGCGCGGTGCATTCCATCAAGGGCGGCGCCGGGGCCTTCGCGCTCGACCGGCTTGTGGCCTTCGCACACAGTTTTGAGACCGTCATGGACATGGTCCGGGACCGTAAACTCACGGTCGACGAAAAGCTCATGGCGTTGTTCCACCGCTCCGGCGACCAGCTTTCGGACCTCGTGTCCTCTGCCCGGGACGAGACCGAACTCGACCCCAGCGCAGAGACCCGCCTGATCAAGGAGCTGGAGGGCTATCTCGGCGACAGCGGCAGCGAAGAAGACTTCAGCTTCGACGCCCTGACGCTGGATTTCGACGGCCCGACAATCGACATTCCCGCCGGGGCGAATACGACCCCCGGCACCCGCCTGTTCACGATCCGCTTCAAACCCGACCGGGCGCTCTATGAAAACGGCCATGAACCGCTGCTGATTTTCGACGCCCTCGCGGAGTTGGGCGACCTCAGGGTCGAGGCGGACGTGTCGGCGATCCCCGAGTTCAACAGTTTCGACCCGACGGACTCCGTACTCTCGTGGTCCCTGTGGCTGTACACAACCGAAAGCGAGACCACGCTCCACGAGATCCTCGAATTCGTCGAAGGCCTGTGCGAACTGGAGATTTCCGTCGGCGAAGCCCCCCCGCCAGCCGAGGTACCCTCGCCCGTCGCAGAAAGCGCTCCGGCCTTAGCCTCAGACCCGGCGCCGGCCCCCGGTACGGACGCCCAAGCCACCGAGGTCAAGTCGGCCACGCCGGGCGCGACATCGGCCCCGGAGGCTTCGCCCAAGGAAAGCCGCGGTCCGAAACCGACCCTGCGCGTCGATCTCGACAGGGTCGACCGGCTGATCAACACCGTCGGCGAACTGATCATCAACCAGGCCATGATCTCGCAGCGGATCGAGGAACTGGATCTTCCCACCGTTGCGCATCTGACCAATGAACTCGAAGCCTACAAACTGCTAGCCCGGGACATTCAGGAAGGCGTCATGGCGATCCGGGCGCAACCGGTGAAACCGCTCTTTCAAAGGATGTCGCGGATTGTGCGCGAAGCCTCGGATGCGACCGGGAAGAAGGCTAAGCTTGTCACCGTGGGTGACTCGACCGAAGTCGACAAGACGGTGATCGAACGGCTGGCGGACCCGCTGACCCATATGATCCGGAACGCCGTGGACCACGGGCTGGAACGACCCGAGGCCCGGGAGGCGGCCGACAAGGATGCGGTCGGGACCATCCGCCTGTCTGCCGCGCACCGCTCTGGCAGTGTCTTCATCGAAATCTCCGACGATGGGGCGGGCCTCAACCGCGAGCGCATCCTCGCGAAGGCGATCGAAAAGAAGCTGGTGGCGCCAGAAGCAGAGCTGTCAGACCCCGAGATCGACAACCTCCTGTTCCTGCCGGGCTTCTCAACCGCTGGCCAGGTCTCGAACCTGTCCGGCCGGGGAGTAGGCATGGATGTGGTCAAGAATGCCGTGCAGGCGCTCGGGGGCCGGGTTTCCATCAACTCCACCCCCGGAAAGGGAACGACGTTCTCAATCATCCTGCCGCTGACCCTGGCGGTGATGGACGGCTTCGTGATCTCGGTCGCGAAGGAAACCATGGTCATCCCGATTGCGTCGATCCTCGAAACGATCCGCCCGAATCCGCGGGACATCCACATCGTCGGCACCGACAGCGAAGTCGTCAGTGTCCGCGGGTCCTACGTGCCGATTGTCGACGTCGCCGACAGCCTGGGTCTTGAAGGGGCAGTTCGGAAAGGGACCGGGATCCTGCTTCTGGTCAGCACCGAGATACAGGGCCTGACCGCCCTGCGCGTCACGGCCATCCACGATCAGCGGCAAGTAGTCATCAAGAGCCTGGAAAGCAACTATGCCGCCATTCCCGGCGTCTCGGCGGCGACCATCCTCGGCGACGGTAAGATCGCCCTGATCCTCGACCCGGAAGAGCTCATCAAGCTGGGCCACAACGCCGCCCCCGACCTCTTTGCACAGCACACCAGAATGGAGCTTCGTCATGCCTGAGACAGCAGAAGTCCGAGCGGACTCACAGTTCGAGTTCATCACCTTTTCGGCAGGCGGCCAGAATTTCTGTCTGGAAATCACGCAGATCCGTGAAATCCGGCGGTGGACGCCGGTCACTGCCCTGCCCCATACCCCCCGGGATGTGCTGGGCGTGATGAACCTGCGTGGCGCGGTGATCCCGATCTTTGATCTCGCCGCCCGTTTCGGTCTTGGCACAACGCCTGCCAACGAGCGAAACGTGGTGATTGTGGCGGCGGTCGACGGCACGACCATCGGCCTTCTGGTGGAATCGGTCTCCGAAATTCTCTCGGTCGAGAAGACCGCCATTCAGGAAACCCCGGACATCAAGTCCGAATCGACGCGCCACAGCATCCTTGGCATGATTTCCGTCGACGAAACGATGGTGCGGGTCGTCAACCTCGACTCCGTTCTCGAAGCCGACAAAGGCGTCGCTCCATGACATCGATCCCGATGGATGCGACAGCGACAGAGATCGCCTTCACCGATGCGGAATTCCGGGCGATTGCGAAGATTGCGCAGGAACGGTTCGGGTTGAATCTTGCCGAAAGCAAGAAACCTCTTGTCTACTCACGCCTGTCAAAGCGCCTCAAAGCCCGAAACCTGAACGGTTTCCCTGAATACCTAAAGCTGTTGGATCAGGCAGACGAGACAGACGAGCGGCAGGAACTGATTTCAGCTTTGACAACGAACGTTACCAGCTTCTTCCGCGAGACCCATCATTTCGAGACACTGAAGTCCGAATGCCTGCCAGCGCTCGCGGCGGGGGCACGTGCGCGCCAACGCGTACGCCTCTGGTCGGCCGGATGCTCGTCCGGTCAAGAGCCGTATTCGATCGCGATGTCCGTGCTGGACCAGTTTCCCGAAGCCGCGAGCCACGACCTTCGTATCCTCGCGACCGACATAGATCCGCAGATCGTCGGCAGAGCCCGTACAGGTTCTTACCCCAGCGAGGAAGCGACGGGCATTCCCGCCCCCTATCAAACGAAGTGGGTCCGTAGGTCCGACGGCGACGGACGCATCACCATGGGCGAGCCGCTGCGCCAGTTGATCACTTTTGCTGAACTGAACCTGATGGACCCCTGGCCGTTCAAGGGGCCTTTCGATGTCATCTTTTGCCGGAATGTCGCGATCTACTTCAACCAGCAGACACAGCAGAATCTGTGGCAGCGTTTTTGCCAGATGCTGACACCCGGGGGATACCTCTTCATCGGGCACTCCGAGCGCATCACTGGCCCCGCGACACAGCAACTCTCCGGCGTGGGTATCACGAGCTATCGAAAGACGCTCGCCCCCTCGGGAACGTCCGCACAGTAGGAGAAGGCTAATGAGCTTGAAAGACTCGCTGAGAATCATGGTGGTCGACGACATGGCGACCAGCCGTGGCCTCATAACCCAGGCTCTGGATGAAATCGGTGTCAAGAACTACCTGACCGAGAACGACGGTCGCCGCGCGCTGGAGCGGATGGCCACAAACCCGGTTCATCTGGTCCTGTCGGACTACAACATGCCGGGCCTCGACGGGCTCGGGCTTCTGAAGGCGGTGCGCACGCAACCCGCAACCCAGAAGATCGGCTTCATCCTCGTGACGGGCAAGCCGACGCCAGAGATCGTGGCACAGGCCAAACAGCTTGGCCTGAACAACATGATCAAGAAGCCGTTCACCTCCGCCTCGATGAAGCAGTGCATCGAAAGCGTGGTCGGGCGCCTATGACAATCCCATTGCCGCAACGGCTTCCGCTCAAGGTCGCCGCGACCCGGATCGCGGCAGAACTCGAGGCGCTGCATGCCCGGCTGGAACGCCTGGAGATCGGGCTGGAGAGCGTGTTCGAGCATACAACACAGGGGCTTGAAGGACAGACGATGGGCATGATTCAGGAAATGGACATGTTACGGCAGTCGATTGGCGCCCTGGCCGATTACATCGACCACGTGGCTGGAATAACGGACGGAACCGGGCTGGTCGACACGACTGCCGCCATCAACGCCGTGCCGCTTCGTGACATGGCTGCGCGCCTGTCGGGCAGCAATGCCGCCGAGGCTGAAACCGGCCATGCCGAACTCTTCTGATGGCGGGTGGCTGGACAGGACGGGCCGGAATACAGGACTGACGGAGGATTGAGATGCTGACCAAGAGTGTGGTTGTGGCAACTCCCGACCGACGAGAGCGCGCGCGTTTGTGCAAGCTGGTCGACCAGATGCCGGGGTTCAGCGTCATTGGCAGTGCGGGCGATCTTATGAACACCTACAATGAGGTCGAAGACAAACTGCCCAAGGCTGTCCTGATCGCCGATGCCCTCGCCGACTTGCCAGAGTTCGAGGTCATGCGCGGCCTGTTCTCGACGCTGGACATTCGCTGGCTCGTGGCCACCACGCCGAACAGACCCGCTTTGCGACCGAATTCCCTGAGCCGCGGTTCGGATCTCTTTGCCGTCCCCGCCGGCGCAACCGAGGAGGACATTGCCCGCCAGCTTCTGAGCCTGACCCGGACGGCTCTATCCCCCCGCCCCCCGGCCAAGCGCCCCGTACCGCAAACGCCTTACGCATCGCAGCCTTTGCCGGGCCGCGAGACGACCATGTCTCGTCGGCCAACCCCCTCCCCGCAACACGCACCTGCCCAACACCCACCCTTACCCGGATTCAGGGGACACGTCATCCTTATCGGCAGCAGCACCGGCGGTGTGGACGCCCTTCTTACGGTGCTGTCGACGTTTTCGTCAGACTGCCCGCCGACCCTGATCGTGCAGCACACCGGCCTCGGTTTCGGTGAAAGCCTCGCCGGGCTGCTCGACCGGCAATGCCGGGCCCGTGTGCAACTTGCCACCGGCCACGGCCAGTTAGCGCCGGGTGTCGTTACAATCGGCGCCGGCATCAAAGCCCACCTGGTGATCGCACCCGGTGGCGACACTGGATTTCGGCTGCAAGAGGGCGGTCCGGTGTCGGGACATACCCCATCGGTAGACATGCTCTTCCGCTCAGCCACGGCACTCGGGGGCCGGATCTCTGCCGCGCTCCTGACGGGCATGGGACGGGACGGCGCGGAAGGATTGCTCGCTCTGCGAGAGTCCGGCGCTGCCACCATGGCTCAGGACGAGGCGACCTCGGTTGTCTACGGAATGCCACGCGCCGCTGCGGAACTTGGCGCCGCGCAGGACATCCTGCCGCTGAACCGGATCGGCCCCGCGCTTCTGCGCCGGACCGCAGGCGCCCCCAGACAGGAGATAGCCAGATGATCGACGCCGGGGAACAGCTGATCAACGTGATCCAGGGGGACTACGTGATTTCGCGCGATCCCAACGCTGTCCTGTCCACGGTTCTGGGCTCTTGCATCGCGGTCTGCATGTACGACCCCGATACCGGGATCGGCGGCATGAACCACTTCCTGCTGCCCAGCCGCGAAGGCGCAGAGGGTGAGAACGTACGCTACGGCGCCTACGCGATGGAGCTGCTGATCAACGGCCTGTTGAAGAAGGGCGCCGACCGGGCTGCATTGCAGGCAAAGATGTTCGGCGGCGCCAGCATGATGGGCAACCTGCGTGACATTGGCGGTTCCAATTCCGCCTTTGCCCGGCAATTCCTGCGGGATGAGGGAATCCCCTGCACCGCCGAGAGCGTTGGCGGGCGCTCGGCCCGAAGGGTCAAATTCTGGCCGGTCTCTGGCCGGGTCCGGCAATTGCTGGTGGCACCCGATGCCGCGCCGGTCGAACGCCCGGCCCCCGTACCGAAACCCGTAGCACCGGAGATCACGCTGTTCTGATGACCGCGCGAAGGGCATGGGCCTTCGCCGGGCCGCGTGCTACCCCCGGGTCCGACAGTCCGGAGGTTGCGGAATGGACAAGACACAGCTTCCCGCCACGCGTGATCTCGTGCTGATCGGCGGCGGGCACACACATGCGCTGGTGCTGCGCAAATGGGGTATGGCGCCCCTGCCCGGGGCCCGGCTGACCCTTGTCAATCCGGCCCCCACAACGCCCTATTCCGGCATGCTGCCCGGATACCTTGCAGGGCACTACAGGCGGGATGCGCTGGAAATCGACCTCGTGCGTCTGGCGCGGTTCGCGGGCGCGCGCCTGATCCTCGGCCGGGCCGAGGGCATCGACCTCGCCGGGGGCCACGTCAAGGTTCCAGGACGACCGGACGTGGCCTTTGACGTCCTGTCCGTCGACATCGGTGTGACCAGCGACCTGCCGGATCTGCCCGGCTTTGCCGAACATGCCGTCGCCGCAAAACCCTTGGCTCCCTTTGCCAAGGCCTGGTCCCGATATCTGCAAGGCAGCGGCCCCGCCTCTGTCGCGGTGATCGGTGGCGGGATCGCCGGGGCCGAGATCGCGCTCGCCCTCTCCCATGCCTTGCAGGCCCGCGAGCGCAGGCCCCGGGTTCACCTGCTGGAGCGTCACAGCATCCTCTCTGGCCTGCATCCGGCGCAGGCCTCTGGCCTGCGCGCGGCGCTGCAGGCCGCCGACATCGGGATTCACGAACAGACGGAAGCGGTGCGCATCGACGCGGAAGGCGTCCTGACCAACCGCGGCCGTATCGAAGCGGGGTTCGTCTGCGCCGCCGCCGGGGCGCGTGCCCAGCCCTGGCTGACCCGGTCCGGCCTGAGCACGACCGAGGGGTTCCTCGACATCACAGCCGACCTGCGGTGTTCCGATCCGCGCGTCTTTGCCGCCGGGGACTGCGCGCATATGGTGGAAACCCCGCGTCCCAAAGCCGGGGTCTACGCGGTCCGGCAGGCGCCCGCGCTGTTCGACAATCTGCGCGCAACCCTGGCCGGTCAAGGTGCCCTGCGACGCTACCGCCCGCAGGGCGACTACCTCAAGCTGATCTCGCTGGGCCGGAAATCGGCGATCGGGGGCCGCTTCGGCCTGACAGTCTCCGGCCCATGGGTCTGGCGCTGGAAAGACCGCATCGACCGCCGCTTCATGGACCGTTTCCACGCCCTGCCCGCCATGCCGGCGCCGGATCTGCCGCGCCATCACAGCGCCGGGCTGGTCGAGGCCCTTGGCGACAAGCCGCTCTGCGGCGGCTGCGGGGCGAAACTGGGCCAGTCGGTGCTTGCGCAGGCCACCGGCCCCGGCGGGTTGCCCGGCGACGATGCGGCGATCCTCACCATCGGCGGCGAGACAACGGTCATGAGCACGGACCACCTGCGTGAAATGGTGCTCGACCCGGTCACCATGGCCCGGATCGCCGCGCATCACGCGCTGGGGGACATCCTTGCCATGGGAGCGCAGCCGGTTTCGGCCACCGCGACCGTCATCCTGCCGCGCCTGTCGCCCGAACTTGCCAGCCGCACCCTTGCCGAGCTCATGCAGGCGGCGCGCGCCGTGCTTGCCGAGGCCGGCGCCGAGATCGTCGGCGGGCACAGCTCGCAGGGCAGCGAGTTGACCGTCGGCTTCACCCTTCTGGGCCGCTGCGCGCGCAGGCCGATCACGCTGGCCGGGGCACAGCCCGGGGACCGGCTGATCCTGACCAAACCGCTGGGCAGCGGCGTGGTCATGGCGGCAGAAATGGCGGGCGAGGCCCCGGGCGCCGATGTGGCAGAGGCGCTGGCACTGATGACGCAAAGCCAGCTGCACGCGGCGACCCTCCTGGGCGCGGCCCGGGCGATGACCGACGTGACCGGCTTTGGCCTGCTCGGCCACCTGCGCAACATCTGCCTGAATTCGGGCACCGGCGCGCGGATCCGGCTGGACCGGGTCCCGCTGATGCCCGGCGCGCTGGCGCTGGCGGAACGTGGCGTGCACTCCAGCCTGCTCGCCGAGAACCGGCTTGCCTTCCCCGACCTGCCCCGCAGCCCGGCACATGACCTGCTGCTCGACCCGCAAACCGCCGGCGGCCTGCTGGCCGCCGTACCGGAGACGGCGGGGCTGATCGAGGCCCTGCGCGCCGCCGGTTACCGCGCCGCAGAGATCGGAGAGGTCACCGCCGCATCCGGGCGGATCGAGGTGGTCTGAAGGAAACCGGCGATCCGGTCCGCCAGGACCTCCAGCGCCGCGGCGTCCAGCGCTTCGGTCGGAAAGCGCGCCAGAACCTGCGGAGAAACCGCCCGGCAGGACTTGTCATAGGCCGGATCGTAGTGGTCCTCGGCCAGCGACCGGCACAGGGCAGTCCGCTCGCCCGCCTCGATCAGCCCCTCCCAGCGGTCGACCAGAGCGTGACCACGATGAAAGCGCAGCGGGTGCAGCAGCGTCTTCAGCCTCGCCCCGTCCGACAGAATGTCGTCATAGGCCTCGGCCAAATAGCGCGCCCGCGCCGCGACCGGCGCCGCGACCTCGATCCAGGGGGCGGCCTTCATCGCCTCCCACAGCGACGGCGGCAGATTCAGATCCCCGATCTTGCTGCTTTCCGCCTCGACCAGAACCGGACGTGCCGGGTCAAGCCGGTGCAGCGCCGCGACCAGCGCCGTCTCGAACCCCTTCTGGCTGGGCTGCCCGCCCGGCATCTGCCCCAGCAGCGACCCGCGATGGCGCGCCAGCCCTTCCAGATCCAGAATCTGCACACCGCGCCGGGCGAGCAGCGGCAGAAGCTCCGTCTTGGCCGTGCCGGTATAGCCGCCCAGCTGGATCAGCCGATGGGACAGCGGCGTCTGGTACAGCGCCGCGGTCACCGCCCGCCGGTAGCTGCGATAGCCGCCTTCGATCACCCCGGCGCGCCAGCCGATTTCCCTTAGCAGCCACCCGAAGGTGCCCGAGCGTTGCCCCCCCCGCCAGCAGTAGACCAGCGGTCGCCACCCGCCTTCATGATGCGCCAGAGGCCCTTCGATATGAAGGGCGGCGTTACGGAAGACCAGCGCGGCGCCGATCTTGCGTGCCCTGAAGGGACTGTCCTGCTTGTAGATCGTCCCGACCCGCGCCCGTTCGGCATCGTCCAGCACCGGCAGGCTGATTGCGCCCGGCAGGTGATCCTCTGCGAACTCGGAAGGCGAACGCACGTCGATCACGCTGTCGAAGCCATGATTGAAGAGGTCGTCGAGGCTTTTCGGGCGGTACATCATTGATCCCATGTACCGCCGGATCGGGGCCTGGGAAACCCGCAACTTTGCCAAGATGCGATGGGTGAAAAAAAGTCGTGCAATTGCTCTGGACAGTACCGAGCGCCTCGGCTAGACCGCCTCCACCCGAAGGACAGACCTTCACCCGTGCCCGGGTAGCTCAGGGGTAGAGCAGTGGATTGAAAATCCTCGTGTCGGTGGTTCGATTCCGCCCCCGGGCACCACTTAACAATCTGAAATGGTTGGTTTTTGTGGTCATGTCTGGTCCTCATTCGGATCGGGTTTGACGCTTTTCGGCAGAAGGTTTGACAATCTTCGTGCGTCTCGCGTTCTCTTTTTCCAGTGTCGCCATCGTCTCGCGGTTCTTCTCGGCGAGATTTGCAGACCGCGAATAGTGCCGCGCCATCGACGGTGTTTTCTGCCCCAACAGGTCCGCGATCCGCCGTTCATCGAGCCCTGCCTCGCGCAGCGTCGTCGCCACTGTGTGGCGCAGGCCCTTCAGCGTCAGGCCCGGGGCGATCAGCCCCTCCTTCTCCAGCGCGGTCTTGAAGCGGTGCCAAACGGTCGAAAAGCCGTTATAGGTCCATGCTGCGCCCAGCGAACTGGCCAGCACGGTGGCGGCCTCATGCGCGGGGATGCTGTCGAGGGCGGCCTGCAAGGTCGGGCTGACGGGAATCGCCACCTCCTCGCCCGTCTTGCCGCGCACGCCCCAGATCGTGTCGCCGTCGATCTGGTCCTTGCGCAGCTTCAGCGCGTCTGACGGGTCGAGCCCGGTGTTCATCATCAACGCCAGCGCCACCCGCACATGCGGCTTGGCGCGGGACAGGACAATGTCGCGCTCCTCGATGGTCCAGGGCCGGTTGGCATAGGCCCGGTCGCGTGGGCGGCGCTTGGGGATCACGTCCTTGGCGTAGTTCGCGGCGATCAGCCCTTGGGGGATGGCATGGCGGAACACCTCGCTCAGCAGGGTGCGCACCATGTTGGCCCGCCGCCAGCCGATCTTTTTCGCCGCCTTGTCATGGATGCCCGCGATCAGCGGCGTGTCGATCACATGAACCGGCGTGTCGCGGATGGGGGCCAAAAAATCCGCGCATTTGCGGTAATCGCGGCGCGTGGCCTCGGCCAGATTGGCGAAATGCCCGGTCTCGAAATAGGCCTTGATCAGCCCGCCCAAGGTGCCCGCGCGGGGGCCCTTTTCCTTCTGCGCCACGGCTATGGCGCGGATCGTCTCGCATTGGGCGAGGAATTCGGCCGACCCCAGCGGGGCCTCGGTCAGGTCGATCTTGTGCCCCGTCGCACGGTGGTAGCAGCGCATCCGGCCGTGACGATCCTTGAATATCTTGAACCCTTTGACGCGCACATGGGTCATCACAGCCGATCCAGGATATCGTCGCGTGTCATCTCGACATGGTCTGCCTTCATCGTGTCGATCCAGCGGTCGATGTCGCGCCGGTCCCACAGCAGGGTGCCGCGCGCCAGCTCGACAGGCCGCACCGGGCAACTCGCCTTGAAGTGCTTGATGGCAAGGCCTGTATAGCTGGCAGCCTCGGACTGTTTCAGCATGCGCTTGTCGATCACGCTGATGTTGAGATTGGTCGTGCCCATCGGCTCTCCCCCTGATCAATTCACACTCGACACCGAACCATCCCTCTCCCTCTCGTCCCCGCGCAGTCTGGTGGCGCGCTTCTGGAACCGTTCCCACCCGGTCATGGTCAGCAGGCGGGTCTTGGGCGTGATCTCGACGAATTCGAGCCGCCCGTCGTTCATCAAGGCACGAATCTGCGCCGTGCTAAGCCCCACACGGGCGCCAAGTTCCTTGGGCGACAGTAGTTTTTCCTGTGACAAACCCCTCTCCTTTCCTGCAAATGGACGAAAACGCATTGAATGCGGTGCCGGGCCGTGGTTCGATAGTGAAACGCTGGCAATAACGCACAAACGTGCGCCTATATACATTAATGCATCATGACAAGCTGATTGATTTCAATAATGGTGAATCGTCCGGATACCTACCTCGGCGGCCTCGGCGCGCGCATGGCGATCGCGCGCAACGAGCTTGGCCTGTCGCAGGCCCGAATGGCCGACGCCCTCGGCATATCGCAGCGGGCCTATCAGAGCTATGAGACCGGCAAGCGGTCGATGCCGGTAGAGGCGCTGGTCGACATGCACCGCCGGTTCGGCGTGGACCTGAACTGGATCCTGCTGGGGGTTGAGGCGGCGCGCCTCGGCCATGATCTGGCCGCGCTGGAGGGATTCGAGACGGCGCTCGACCGCCACCTGAGCGCGACGGGCATCCGCCTGAAAAGCGAGAAGCGCGGGGCGATCGTGGCGCGTTGGTATCGGTCGTTCCTCGAGGGGAAGGAAATCCCCATGGACGACGTCCTCACCTGGATCGAATTGTTGAGAGAGTGATCATGGAAATCGAGAAGAGCGAAGCGTGGCAGCGGCACCAGCTGGCGACAGTAGAGCGGATACAGCGGAATCTGGCGCGCTTGACGCATCCGGTGATCCGGGCGGTGGGGATGTGCGGGGTGGCGTATCTGGCGAGCTGGGCGGCGGTGATGGTGCTGGGGGCTGAGGCCATGGCGATGGTTGTCGTGGCAGCGGTGGCTGCGGTTGTTCTGGTGCTGAGTGCTCCTGCCTTTGCGTTGGCGGTCGGGATAGAGCGGTATTTTCGGGGGCGGTTGGAACGGATCTGACGAATTGAGAGGGTCAATCAAGAATTATGCGCTGATACCGCTCAGGAACCCGGATCCTTCTCGCCGATTTCAATGATTGATCCGCCTTCGAGGATCCAATCTGCCAATTGCTCAACAGCGTGATGAACATCGGCCTGCCTTCTCAGCGCGCATTCCCAGACAATCGCGATCCGCCAACCCTCGTCCGACAGTGTTGCCACGACCTTCTCATCGCGCCGAACATTGGCCATGAATTTCGCTGCCCAGAATTCGGGGCGCGTGGCAGGAGTCGATGCAAACCGACAGCCTATGTGCCGGTGCCAGAAGCATCCATGCACGAAGACGGCGACCTTGTGCTTGGGCAGGACCAGATCCGGTCGACCACTCACGGTCTTGGGGTGAAGCCGGTAGCGGAACCCGCGCGCGTGAAGGGCGCGGCGCAACAAGAGCTCGGGCCGCGTATCTTTTCCACGTATTCCGGACATCATCCGGGATCGGGTCTCCTTGTTGACAATATCTGCCATTTGCCTCCTGGCATCGCCTCGCCCACCTAGTATACAGGCAACAGTCCTGTGATGAGAGGTTCCTGATTTGCCAGCCAAATTCGGCATTGTCGATCTGTTTGCCGGTCCTGGCGGACTCGGCGAGGGTTTTTCTTGCCTCAGGATCGATGACCACGCGCCCTTTCACATCGGCATCTCCGTCGAAAAGGAAGCCTCGGCGCATCGAACGCTCAGGCTGCGGGCCTTTCTGCGAGAACATCAGGCGCGTCACGGAAAGCTGCCGCAAGCCTTCGTCGATTTCCATGCAGGGCTTTCGGATGAACCGGATTGGCACGAGGTCGATGCCGAGGCGTGGGCGCAGGCCGATGCCGAGGCGCGCTGTCTTGAACTCGGGACCGAGGACACAAGCAAGGCCATCGATGCGGCCATCGCGAGCCTGCGCAGGGATTACGATGACACGATCCTGATCGGTGGGCCGCCCTGCCAGGCCTATTCGCTGGTCGGCCGCGCCCGTTCGAAGGGAAAGGTCGGCTATGTACCCGAGGAGGACGAGCGGCACTACCTGTTCCGGGAATACATCAGCGTTCTCGACCGCCTGCGCCCGGCGGCCTTCGTCATGGAAAACGTCAAGGGCATGCTGTCCTCGACCATCGAAAGCCGTCTGGTGTTCGAGATGCTGATGGAGGATCTGACATCGCTCGGCACGAGCAAGGGCCACCAATATGAACTGCGTGCGATCCATGTCGAAGATGGCAGGGCAAACCTGCGCGAGGCTGTGCAGCCATCCGACTTCATCGTGCGGGCTGAGCGCTTCGGCGTGCCTCAGCGCCGTCACCGCGTCATCATCATCGGGATCCGCTCCGACCTAGCCAAGGGCGCAAGCGGTGCCGAGATTCCTGTGTCGGATGTCGCCCGCACGGTCGATGACGTGATCGGCAACATGCCGATGCTGCGCAGCGGGATCAGCCGGGGGCAGGATGATCCGGACGACTGGCGTGCGGTCGTGACCGACGCCGCGCGGCTGCTGGCAAAGCTGTATGGCGGTAAGGACAATGCGCAGATCAGGGGCACCTTCAAGGAAGTCGCGAAACGGCTGAAGGTGGGAGGGCCAACGGTCCGCTCGGCGTCAAGATTGCCCGAAGGTTATGGCACCGCCAACGACGCTCTGCTGCGGTGGCTGGAAAGGCCGGGACTGCGCGGGCTGGCGCAGCACGAGACGCGGGGGCACATGGCGCCGGACCTTGGCCGCTACCTCTTCGCGGCCGTGTTCGGCGACGTGCATGGCTACAGCCCGAAGGCCGCCGACTTCCCTTATCTCATCAGCCCGGACCACAAGAACTGGGATAGCGGAAAGTTCAACGACCGGTTCCGGGTCCAATTGGCGGGCGAGGCCTCCACGACCGTTACCAGTCACATCTCGAAGGATGGTCACTACTTCATTCATCCTGATCCCCTTCAGTGCCGCAGCCTGACGGTGCGCGAGGCTGCGCGCCTGCAGACCTTCCCCGACGACTATCTGTTCCTCGGCAACCGCACACAGCAATACGTTCAGGTCGGGAACGCCGTTCCGCCGTTCCTCGCACGGCAGATCGCGGGTCTTGTCCATGCTGCGCTGACAAACAAGGGCAAACTACAGCCCTGAAATCCTTGCAATATCGAGTTCCTCCTGCCAAGTTGTTGGAAAGCCCGGAGAAACGAAGGATCGCATGCAGGAAGTTGTTTCGACACGTCGCGCCGATGCAACTCCGCATGCCGCATCATTGATCGAGGGTTTGAGGGATATCGGCTATTCCCTTGAGACCGCAATTTCCGATGTCATCGACAATTCGATAACTGCCGGAGCGCGGCGCATCCGGATCGTGACCGAGACGTTCGCGGACGAACCCCATATCGCCATCATCGATGATGGCGCGGGGATGACGGAAGAAGAATTGATCGCGGCCATGCGACCAGGTAGCCGCAATCCCCTTGCATCACGGGATGAACCCGACCTTGGCCGTTTTGGTCTCGGCATGAAGAGCGCAAGTTTTTCACAATGTCGTCGGCTGACAGTCGTGTCGCGGAGGAATGGCAGTACATCGGCAGCTGTCTGGGATCTGGACGATGTCGCGGAACGGAACGAGTGGGCGGTGCAACTGCCGGGTGACATCGCCGGAATTCCCGAGGTCGACAAGCTGGGAGAAACCGGAACCGTCGTTCTTTGGGAAAAGCTTGATCGTTTGTCCGGTGGTTACGCCCACAACGCCGCAAAGCGGGCCGAGGTGATCAATCAGCGCATTGCCGAAACGGAACGGCACCTGCGCCTCGTCTTCCACCGTTTCATGGAAGATGCGAAACCGCTTTCGATTTCGCTGAATGGCCGGGGCCTTCCGCCTCTCGATCCATTCGCCCGAAAGAACCCTGCAACCATTCCCGACCCCGAGGAGCGGCTTTCGCTGATCCGGGGTGATGTCGAAATCCAGAGCTTCACCCTTCCGCACCACAAGCAGATGGGCAAGACGGACTGGGAAGACATTGCCGGGCCGGAGGGGCATCTGAAGTCGCAAGGCTTCTATCTCTATCGCGGCAAGAGGCTGATCCTGTACGGGACCTGGTTCGGCCTGTGCCGCCAGTCGGAACTGACAAAGCTGTCTCGGGTCAGGATCGACATTCCCAACAGCATGGACGCCGACTGGAAGATCGACGTCAAGAAATCCTCGGCGCAGTTGCCCCCCATCGTCAGGGACCGACTCAAGAAGGTCATCGAGCGGATTCAGGACGGATCGAAGCGCACCTACCGCAAGCGCGGCCAGAAGCTGGTCGATCACGAGCGCCTGCCCATGTGGCATCGCATCCAGGCCGAGGGGCAAATCCGTTACCGGCCCAACGTCGAGCACCCGGCCTTTGCCGACTTTGCCGAGAGCCTGCCGCCGGACCTGCGGCGCGGCTTCTTCAATTGCATCGCTCTGGTCGGTGCGTCCCTGCCGGTTGAAACGCTGCACGCCGATATGGCCGGGACGGCCGAAGATATCGTCCCTGATCGGGTGGACGAGGACACCCTCGCACAGGCCGTTCAGGCGACCCTTTCCGTTCTCATGGGTGCGCGGAAGGATATCAAGGAAATCATGGCCTTGATGAAGGACGTTGATCCGTTTCGGTCAGCTTGGGACGATACGCAGCGCATCATCGCGACGACGCTTGATGAAAAGGAGCAGCAATGACGCCGCTTCTCAGCAGTCTTGAGGGCATGACGTCCATGTACATGGCGTCCCAAGCAGGGCCTCACACTGCACAATCCATTCGGGACATCATCGCTCAACTGCGCGAAACCCCGATGTTCGCTGGCAAGATCGAGGATGAGGACGCCGAAGAACTGGCGCGGCTGATCGAGGAGAAGTACGGGATCAGCATGGGTCTTGGCGCCATCGTGGATGCCGAAGATTTCAAGCCCTGGCTGCACGACGCTCGGATCAATGGCGAGGTGGGAGATTTCTACTGGGGGCGGTATCGCAGGCTTCTGGGCCTGAAGGGGCTGCCAAAATCGGTGATCGACGGAACCGACGAGGTCACGGACAAGGTGCTGGACCGCCTGGGCAACCCGAACAACCTGAGCCCCTGGAGCCGCCGGGGCATGGTGGTGGGGCATGTCCAGAGCGGCAAGACAGCGAACTATACCGGCCTGATCTGCAAGGCGGCGGATGCGGGCTACCGGCTGATCGTGGTCATCGCGGGCATCCACAACAACCTGCGCAACCAGACCCAGGCGCGGATCGACGAAGGCTTCATCGGGCGGGATACCGGGCGGCTGGCCCATGCTAACAAGGCGCAGCGACAGAAGATCATCGGCGTCGGACAGTTCGATCAGCGCGAATTTCCCGTATCGCTGACCAACACCCTGCGCGATTTCAACAAGGCGACGGCCACGACCTTCACCGCGCAGCTGAGCCAGATCAACGTGCCGGTGGTGCTGGTGATCAAGAAGAACTCCAGCACGTTGAAGAACCTGCTGGAGTGGCTGAAGGAACATTCCGTTCACCAGAGCACGCAGATGGTCAGCCAGCCCATGCTGCTGATCGATGACGAGGCCGACAACGCCTCGATCAACACGGCTTATCAGCGGGACGAGGTGACGCGGATCAACAGCCAGATCCGCGAGCTGCTGTCTCTGTTCCATCGCAGTTGCTACGTCGGCTATACCGCGACGCCCTTCGCCAACATCTTCATCGATCCCGACACCGATGACGAGGCGCTGAAACAGGACCTGTTTCCCCGGGATTTCATCATCGGGCTGGATGCGCCGTCGAATTACTTCGGGGCGCAGAAGATCTTCCTCGACGCGCGCGATCAGCACATCCGGCTCATCGACGACAACGAGGACGTGCTGCCGATAAAGCACAAGATCGACCATCCGGTCGATGTGCTGCCCGGTAGTCTGGTCGAGGCGGTGCGCGCCTTCATCGTGGCCCGAGCGATCCGGAACGCGCGCGGGCAGCAGGCTGGCCATGCGTCGATGCTGGTCAATGCTTCGCGGTTCACGGATGTGCAGGGGCGCTTGCGGTCACAGATCGCCGATGTGGTGGCGCGTATCCGTGACGCTGTGGCTGTCGACGCCGGAAAGGGTCCGGCTGCGCTGCGGAACCCCGAGATCGCGGCGCTGCACGCGACATGGAAACGGGAATTTGCCGATGCGGAGGGGGCCGACTGGCCATCGGTGCAGGCGCGATTGCAGGAGGTGCTGGTGGCGGCCCGCGTGGTCGAGGTCAACGCCTCCAAGCGAGCCCAGGCGCTGGACTATGACCATGTGGGGGAACACGGGATCACGGTGATCGCGGTCGGTGGCTTCTCCCTTTCACGGGGGCTGACCCTCGAAGGACTGACGGTCAGCTACTTCCTGCGCAATTCCATGATGTACGACACGCTGATGCAGATGGGCCGCTGGTTCGGCTACCGCCCGGGCTACGAGGAACTGTGCCGCGTCTGGATGCCTGCGGATGGCGTCGGCTGGTATGCTCATATCCACGAAGCCATGGACGACCTGCAGACCCAGCTGAAGCGGATGGAGCTTGCCAAGGCAACGCCAGCGCAATTCGGCCTTGCCGTGCGCAGCCACCCCGAGGCGCTGATCGTGACGGCGCGCAACAAGATGGGGACGGGAAAGGAGTTGCCGGTCAAGGTCGGGCTTGCCGAGAACCTTATCGAGACCACGCGGATCGTTCTCGACAAGGCACAGCTTGATGCGAACCTGCGTGCGGGCGAGGAACTCCTGTCCGTCGCCGCCAGTATGGGAGTACCTCGCTCCGAGCGGCCAAGGGGCTACCTGCTCTCCGGGGTCAGCGTTGAGTCGATCAGGGATTTCCTTCGGAAATACCGAACAGAACCCGGGCTTCGTCCGGTAAATCCGCTTACTGATCCCAAGTTGATCAACGATTACATCGAAGCGCGGGCCGATGATGAGCTTGCGAAATGGGATGTCTTCATCGCCAGCTCCACCCGCAAGGACATGGACCCCATACCCTTAGCAGGGCTCGATATCGTGCCCTATGAGCTTTCCGTTGATCCGGACCTCGCAAAGGGCGGTGTTCTTGCCTTCAGCGGTTCCAGCCGTCGGATTGGCTCTGCCGAGGACGAAACCGAAGGCCTGACCGCAACGCAGATTGCCGATGCGCGTGAAGCATTCCGCCTTTCCCGGCCAGATCAGAAGCTGCCCAAGACCGTCAACCCGAGGATCTACCGCCAAGTTCCCGGTCGCCGCCCGTTGCTGATCCTCCGTCTCGTCAAGCCGAAGCTGGACGACCCGATCATGCCGGAAGGGGTGCTTGTGTGGGGCCTCTCGTTCCCGTCCAGCAGGATCGGTGGCGGAACCGTCGAATACGTCGTGAACACGATCCGCATGCGCGAGATGTTTGGCGAGGAGGAGATCGAGGAGGAGGCGCTTGGTGATTCCGAATGACACGCCTTGGTCCGGCCTCGAGGCAGGAAAGGTTGATACGCGGCGGGTGGATGCCGCGGCACGCTGGAACTGGTTCTGGGCCGTGATGCCGCGAGCAGATGCAACGCTGGTGCTGCAGCTCAGTGATCTGCCGCGCCCCGTCCCGGACCTCCCCAAGCTCAAGAACCTTGAAATCCGTTTCCAGACCCTTCCCGGCGGCCCGATCCTCTACATCCGACTGAAGGACAACGCCCAGATGGAGCTGTTCGAGACGCTCTGCCGCGACGTGATGGCGGCGGGGGAACTGGCTGAGACCGAGGCCGAGGCTCTGGAGCGCGCCATCGGGCGCACCTTCCGGTGGCACTACCTTTTGCGCGGCGGCAAGCTGGAAGTGTTGTCGGAGGAGGCGCAGAAAGGCCTGATCGGCGAGATCGAGGTCCTGAAGCTTCTGATCGCTGAGCTTGGGCCGAAGCCCGCGCTTTCCGCATGGATGGGACCTTCCGGCGCGCCCAAGGACTTCGAACTCAAGGCGGATTGCATCGAGGTCAAGGCCCGTCGCGGCGCGTCCCAGCCTTTCGTGAAGATCACCAGCGAGCATCAGCTGGCCGATGTCCCCGATCGTCGGATCTGGCTGGCTGTGCTGGCCGTCGACAAGGTGCAGCCGCCGCATGGGCGAACCCTGACCGAACATGTGGATACGGTCACGGAGCTCCTGGAGCGTGCCGAACCATCTTCGGTCATGGATTGGGACCTGCACCTCGCGGATGTCGGCTATGATGCCCTACATGACTATTCGGCATGGCGCTGGATCGTTTCCGCGCCCGAGTTTTTTTCGGTCGCAGACGAGTTTCCGCGGATCGCTGCACCGGTCCCGCTCGGCGTGTCCGGCGTGACTTATGCGCTGGCGCTTTCGGCGTGTTCGCCTTTTCTCAAAGCTTGGGATGATGTGCGGGTCGGCTTGACCGAAGGTGGGCAGACATGAGCGAGCTTCAGGAATACCACCAGAACCTAATGGCTGACATCCGCCGTGAGGCCGACGCCAGCGGCATTTTCCCCTTGGAAGCATTTTTCAAATTGATGACAGATCGCCTTACTGAGGCGGGGGAACTGGAGACCACAGACCCAGCTCACTATCAGTTTGGTGAGGGTGCCCAGAAACTGCGCATCGATGGTTATGCTGGAGATCCTAGAGATAGCGAGGGTGTTCTCGGGCTGATAATCTGTGATTTTGCCGACAGTGATGCGGTGCAAACCTTCGGCAAGACAGATGTCACGCCGATTCTTAATCCGCTTATCAGATTTCTGAAAAAGGCAAGAAGTGAGAAGTTTCGGGACGCGCTGAACGAAGAAAATCCGGCATTTCAAGTTTCGGACCTTGTCATCGCGACATGGTCGCATGTGACGAAGGTCAAGCTGATCCTTGTTTCGAACCGACACTATGTCGGCAGGGACGATGCCGTGCCCCTCGGCACTTTGGAAAATGTTCCAATCACATGGTCGGTCTGGGACCTGGCGCGTTTCGAGCGTTTCGACCGTTCCGGTCAAGCACGCGAAGACATGGTGATCGACTTCGCCAAGGATTTCGGGGGGCCATTGCCGGCACTGAAGGCTTCACAAACCGGCGCAGCACTCGAAAGTTACCTCCTGATCGTGCCGGGCGAACAGTTGGCTTCGATCTACGACCGCTGGGGCGCACGGCTGCTCGAGGCCAATGTGCGCTCGTTCCTCCAGGCGCGCGCCAAGACCAACAAGGGCATCCAGAAGACGATCAAGGAAGAGCCGGAGCTATTCTTCCCCTACAACAACGGGCTATCCGCGACGGCGGACGACGTAACTTGCGTCCGCACGGATGACGGACTTGCAATCGCGTCGATCAGCAATCTGCAGATCGTGAACGGTGCCCAGACGACCGGATCGATCCACACCGGGCTGAAGAACGCCCGCGAGCAGCTTCCGCAGGTTTTCGTCCAGATGAAGCTGACCGTGGTGCCGCCCGACCGGTCGGAGGAGATCGTGCCGAAGATTTCCGAGTTCGCGAACACCCAGAACAAGGTGAACGCGGCAGATTTCTTCTCGAACCACCCGTTCCATATCCGCATCGAACAGTTCTCGCGTAGTGTGATCTTCACGGCCCGCGAAGGCGAGCGCCATGACAGCAAGTGGTTCTACGAGCGGTCCCGCGGTCAGTTCATCAACGCGCGTGGGCGCCTGACACCTGCCCAGCAGAAAAAGTTCGACCTCGAGTTCCCCAAGGCGCAGCTTTTCAGCAAGACCGACCTTGCGAAGTTCGAGTATTCGGCTGCAGGCCATCCTGACTTGGTTTCGAAAGGCGCACAGAAGAACTTCGCAGAATTCGCCAAGGAGATCGGTGAGGCTTGGGCGAGGAGCGATGCCCGATACGATGAACTCTGGTATCGGCGGCTGATCGCGAAGGCCATCATTTTCAGGAAGCTGGAGACCGAGGTGCCGAAACAGCCTTGGTACGAAGGCGGCTACCGCGCGAACATCGTGACCTACGCCATGGCGAAGGTTTTCCATGATGCAGCCAGTGACAAGCAGGTGCTGGACGTCGATGCCATCTGGCGGCGTCAAGCGGTTTCGGACGCCTTGTTGCGTGCGCTGCTTGTCGCCGCGGCCGAGGCCAACGATGTCATCACGCACCCACCGGCCGGGGTCCGGAACATGTCCGAGTGGGCAAAGCAGCAGGCGTGCTGGAACGGCCTGAAGGGGAGGACGCTCGATTATGACGACGATTTCGCCAGCTGCCTGACGCTGGTGGAGTCCGTCCGAACCGCGGTGCGGGACGCGAGAGCGAAGAAGGCACTGACCGAAGGCATCAACGCCCAGACCGAAGTGGTCAACCTTGGGTCCGAGTTCTGGACCAAGGTGATGAATTGGGGGAAAGCCGAACGGAAGCTGTCACCCAAGGACCTGCAGATCCTGCAGATATGCATGTCGATGCCGCGAAGGATTCCGTCGGATTTTCAAGCAAAGCATGCCATGAACGTACTGCACAGGATGAAAGATCAGGGTTTTGAGGCCCAACAATGACCCTTTTCGGCCCGAAGCGGTCATTTGAAAGCGGTGAAGGCACCGCGTTGCAGCGCGTCATACCAGCCGCTCGTCTGCCATGACGCTGATTAAAGTGGTCGGCAAGTGAAACACTACGTATGGTTAGACCCAACCGACGACCGTTCTAGGGTGGGATCATTTCCATGATCAAGATGAGAGAATTGAATTCAGGCTTTGCTTATCGTTCTTCGTGGACTGGATACGCAAAGGGCCGAGGCCTCGACATTAGCAACGCTCCGGTGCTGCACAGTGCGCGCATTGATGCTGACCAAGTCTATGAAGATCCTTTCAAAGGACCTCGGCACAGCTTCTCAAAAAAGTACGAGCAGTTCATAGGGGCACTGAAAACGAGCGAATACGCCATTGTCCGACATGGTGGGAAAGATGAGAATCAAAAATTGTTCGGGTCTGGCAAGCTAATTGCTGTTTATGAGGTTATTTCATATGAAATTGACGAAGGCGGCGGCGTCAAGATCCAACTTGGGAAACGGGTCGCGTTTTAGACCGGAGTTTTGCGCGATTGGCTTCAAGCACCGTTTGATTTCGAGGTTGGCCATCTGTCGCAATAGCAAAATGCCCTTCTCTGCCGTGCGGCTCGACCCTTGCACAGAGCGGCGCGGCTTCGAGGAGCGGACAAAGCTGTCGTCGGTCGCACCTTAATCCAAAGCACCCAGCGGGTAGCGTCCTCGGACGCTACTTACTAATAGTGTATTACAGCCAAGGAGCAGAGTACAATGAACTTCCAAGAAATGCCCCTTCCTACCCTGCAGCGCATCAATGAAAATGCCTACCGGCAACTAAACAAAAACTCTGAGGCCAAGGCGGTGTACGAGCGGACCAAAGCATTGCTCGATGAGCGCGCCGACTGGGACGTCAACTTGGCAGTTGAGTTGCTGCGCAAGGTCGCCTCTACGGGGGAGCTGATTACCTACACGGATCTGTGGGCTCAGGTGACCACCAAACGCTTCCCAGGCACTGCAATCCGAAACTACATGCAGGGCGTTCAGCGTGAATGTAAGTCTAGGAGCTGGCCTGTACTGAGTTCCATTGTGCATGCCAATGGTGATGCCGAGGGGCTGAAGGCCGCAGAGGGGCACTTTGAGGGGGCCAAGGCCGAGGGCTTGGATACTGGCGCCGACACCTCGCTCATGTACCTCCGCAGGCAGCGGCATGCGTGCTGGGAATGGGCGAAGGATGGTAACGATTAAGATTGAAACCCATGATCAAGCAGCAGAGGCGCTATTAAAAGGCACGGTTTTTGAGATCGCGAATTTTCAGCGCCCCTAGGTCCCTAGTATCTGAAATCTTCTGCCGCTCAACTGACCTGCCACGGGATTTTTCCTCCACCGTCGATTAGGGTCCGACCCAACTTGAGGACGGACAATGAAGCGAACGAGATTCACGGACGAACAGATCATCGGCATCCTGGCTGAGCACGA
>JAFKDC010000025.1 GCA_017255395.1 Enemella evansiae
GCGGCCAGCCTCCCGCGCTGGTCTACTGGCAGAGAAATGATATCAATCAACCCGATCAGCAGGTGCAAGGAGTAGCTTAAAGCACGCCAGATCCTGTCCAACAGATGGGGAGCAGCTCAGCTTCCGGGATCGTCGGGCAGGCAGTCGCGCATGCGGGCGGATGCTTCGGGGTGCAGCGGGATCTGCCCCCGGTTCTGTTTCTTCGAGCGTTCGATCATCCAGACGATGATCGGTTCGGCGTCCTGCTCGATGTCGACCGAAACGAAGTCGGTCGGCGCGGCCGCGATGATGTCGGCTTGGCGCTGCCCGCTGAACACCGCCAGCACGATGGCCGTGCCCATGGCGTGCCAGCCCAGGTTGTCTGCGGCCGAGACCAGGGCATCCAGCTCTTGCCAACTGGCATAGCGTTCGCGCGCCACGGCGCCGGGCGTGCCCATGTTTAGACAGGGGTTGCTGCCCGCAGGGCCCAGCCGATCCGCTCCGCGTGCGCCATGAGGACCGAAAGGCTGCGCAGGAGCTTTCCGGCGTAGGCCGGCGTGCTGCCCGCGCGTTCCTCGTACCTGTCTGCAACTCATCTCGAAACGAACCTCAGCGGCTCGTATCGGCTCAGCGGCTGGGCCAGAAGTCCTCCCAGAGCGTCATGTAGCTCGCGAAACCGCCGTAAAGCGCAGAGGTCGGGGCCGTGTAGTAACTGTCGAGGCCATGCCCCTGGCGGAGAATGCCGCCAAGGAAGGCTTCAACTTCCTTCTTGCGCTGCTCCAGGCCAACCATTTTCGCATTGATCCTGTCGGCCGCACCTCCCTTGAGGATGAGGTCGAGCAGGGTGTCCAACTCGCGATCAATCTTCCTTATCTCGCCCTTTGCAACTGCCACGTTGGCCCGACCCTCCATGCGCAGGCGATTGACCTCCTGCGTGAAGACCTTGCAGAACTTGGCGAATAGCGCCGTGTCCACGAGCCGGGTGCGCAAGGCGTTCAGGACACGGGACTCCAGCTCATCGCGCCAGATGTTGACGCGATTGTCGCAGGTGCCATTTGCAAGGCGAAGGCGAGGGGGGGCGCACGGAAGCGGCCGATATCATCAGGACTCTGGTTGAGGACATCGTTCTGACACCGGTGGATGGCAAGGTGGAGATCGATGTGCGCGGCGATCTCGCTGGAATCCTTACGCTTTCGGTACAAAGCAAAAACCCCGCCGGTGGGGCGGGGCTTTCGCAATTATCGTTGGTTGCGGGGGTAGGATTTGAACCTACGACCTTCAGGTTATGAGCCTGACGAGCTACCGGGCTGCTCCACCCCGCGCCAATGTTTGGGTGACCTATTGTATTCCTCCGGGGTCCGCAAGGCCCCCCGAAGCGGAAATGTAAAATTTTTCCGACAGGCGCACGGGGCGGCGGAAAGGGGCAGGGTAAAAAGAGTGTTGTGGCGCGGTGACGACGGTTTTGGCTGGTCGCTTCGCGGCGCGTCTGTCCCTGGCTAGGGTGGCGGGACGTCTCGTGGGTTGTACCCCCCCTTCCAGTGGCGGGCTCCGGGTCTGTCGTGCACCAATTGACAACTATAATATTACAATAATAAAAAACTATCAACTCCAGTTCACACTTTGAAGGTCGCGCTGTATAGGCATGCCCACCTGGCCCGTCCCAGCGGTCGTTTCGGGAGGTGAAGCCCATGCATGCAGCATACGCGCGCCCCTGTGGGCGGTTGCCGCCTTCCGCGCCGTTCTTAACCGCGCCCGCCCGGGGGCTGCGGAAAGGAGGTCGAGCATGGATCTGCGCGACCTGAGCTATTTCGAGAGCATCGCGACCACCGCCACCTACGAAGAGGCGGCGGACCGGCTGGGCCTGACCAAGCAGGCGCTGACCAAGGCTGTCCGGCGGCTGGAACAGGACCTGGGCGGCCCGCTTTTCCTGCGCGAGGGGCGGGGCAAGGCGATCACCCCGCTGGGCGAGGTGCTGCTGGAGCGCGCGCGCCGCCTGCGCCTGACCGTCAGCGATATCGAGCGCGAGGTGCGTGGCCATGCGCAGGGGCTGGCGGGCGTGGTGCGGATCGGCGGCGGTACCACCTCGGTCGAGAATCTGCTGCCCGCCGCCTTCCGGACTCTGAGCGAGCAGGCGCCGGGCGTGCGCTTCGAGCTGTCCATCGGCATGGCCGACGCGCTGAAAGACAAGCTGCGGCGGGACGAGCTGGACATCATCGTCTCGCCTTGCCACGGCGAGGACGAGACCGAGTTCGACACCCAGGTGGTGCTGCGCGACGAGGTCATCCTGGCCACCAGCCCGCGCCACCCGCTGCTGCAGCGCGGGACGCTGCGGATAGAGGACCTGGCCGAGGCCCGCTGGGCACTGCAGTCGCAGTCTCTCTCGTTGCGGGCCTGGCTGGACGCCGCCTTTATCACCCATGGGCTTCCGGCGCCGACCCCGCTGATCGAATCCGATTCCATGATCATGCTGCACCGGATGGTCGAAGAGATGCAGCTTCTGACCTTCTGCGGCCGCTACATGCGGCGCGCGCTGGTGGAACTGCCCTGCCCGCAGGTCACCATGCCGCGCAACTTTGCCCTGATGACCCGGCGCGACGCCTATCTGCCGCCCGCCGTGCACCTGCTGAAATCCGTGATCCTCAAGACCGCCGGCCTGTCCGGCGGTCCGACCCCCTAGACCACCGGGCGGCGCAAGGACCGCCCGCCTACAGGAGACCCAGACCATGAACATCGCCTTCATCGGCTTCGGCGAGGCCGGTCGTGCCTTTGCCGACACGCTGCTGCCCGCCGGTCACAGCATCGCCGCCTACGACCTGATCGACAGCGCCGGGATGCAAGAGGCCATGACCGCGCGTGGCATCCGCGCCGCCGCGAGGCCCGCCGAGGCCATTGAGGGCGCGCGCTGGGTGATCGCCGCCGTCACCGCCGACCAGAGCCTTAATGCCGCGCGCTCGGTGCTGCCGCACCTGGTGCAGGGGCAGGTCTACATCGACATCAACTCTGTCTCGCCGAACCGCAAGCGCACCACGGCGGCAGAGGTCGAGGCCGCCGGGGCGCGCTATATCGACATGGCGGTGATGGCGCCCGTCCACCCGCGCGGCCACGCGACGCCGGTGCTGCTGGCGGGGCACGAGGCCAGCACGCTGGGGCCGGAGTTCTTCGAGGCGGGCTTCAAGGGTGAGGTGGTCGAGGATGCGCCGGGCGCGGCGACGGCGATCAAGATGGTGCGCTCGCTCTTCGTGAAGGGGCTGGAGGCGATCACCGTCGAGGCGATGCTGGCCGCCAAGGCCTCGGGCTGTTTCGAGCGGGTGCTGGCCTCGCTCTCGGGCAGCTTCCCGGGGCTCGATTGGCCCAACAACGTCTCGTACAACTTCGAGCGCACGCTGCGTCACGGCAAGCGCCGCGCGGCAGAGATGGAGGAAAGCGCTGCCACCCTGACCGACCTCGGCCTGAACGGCGCGCTGGCGGCAGAGGTGGCGCGGGTGCAGTCGCTGATGGGCAACCTTTTGGCGGACGACATCCCTGGGGGCGATCTGGAAGCCGCCGTGGGCGAGATCGCGGCGCTGCGCCGGAGGTGAGGGGGAAGCCGCTTCCAACGCTCTTCGAAGAGCGTTTCGAAAGGCCCTTCACAGGGCCTTTCCTTTTGCATCAGCCGGTCACATGCCGTGCGATCGCCGCGCCCATGGCGGCGGTGTCGGCGCGGCCGCCCTGATCCGGGGTACAGGTGTCCGGGCTGGCAAGCGCCGCGTCCAGCCCCACGCGGATCGCCTGCGCGGCCTCGCTGAAGGCGGGGGTATCCTTGCGCCCCGCCAGCCAGTCGAAGAGCATCGCCACCGAGCCCACCAGAGAGGCCGGATTGGCCCGCCCGGTGCCCGCGATGTCGGGGGCCGAACCGTGCTGCGCCTGCGCCATGGCATGCGTCTCGCCCGCGTTCAGCGAGGCGGCAAGACCGAGGCCGCCCGCCAGTTCCGCCGCGAGGTCGGACAGGATGTCGCCGTACATATTAGTCGTACAGACAACGTCATAGCGCCCGGCGTCGCGCACCAGATGCGCGGCCATCGCGTCCACCAGCACCTCGTCATAGGCCACGCCGGGGTGCAGGGCCGCCACCGCCCGCACCTCTTCCAGGAAAAGCCCGTCCGAGACCCGCAGCACATTGGCCTTGTGCACCGCCGTGACATGCCGCGCCTCGCGGGTCAGGGCCAGCGCAAAGGCGGCCTCGGCGATCCGGCGCGAGGCGCGGCGGGTGACCTTGCGCACCGCCAGCGCCATGTCCGCGTCCGGCAGCAGTTCTCCCGAGCCCGTCGCCATGTTGCGGTCGGCGTAGAAGCCTTCGGTGTTCTCGCGCACCGTCACCAGATCGACAGGTTTGCCGGTGGCGCCCGAAGCCCCCGGCGGCGTCTTGGCGGGGCGGATGTTGGCGAAGAGGTCCAGCCGCTTGCGCAGCACGCCCGAGGGGTTCAGCCCGCCCTCTGCCACGGGCGGGTATTCGTTGTGCGACACCGGCCCCAGCACCACGCCATCCGCCGCCAGCGCCGCCTCTATCACCGCCTCGGGGATGGTTGTCCCCGAAGCCTTCAGCGCGGCAAAGCCGATCTCGGCGCGCTCGATGTGCAGGCCGAGGGCGAACCGCCTGTCGGCGGCCTCCATCACGGCGCGGGTGGCTGCCGTGATTTCCGGGCCGATGCCGTCGCCGTCCAGTGTCAGGATCTTGGTCATTTGAACCCCCTGTCGCCCGCGTCCTTCACCAGCGCAGTGAAGCGGTAGAAGCCATGTGCCATCTTGGAAAACGGCGTCAGCAGGAAGAAGGCCAGCACCGCGCCCAGGTGCACCGCCAGCAAAGGCCCGGTCAGCCCGGTGCCGCGCACCGCGTAAAGCACCAGCCCGGTCAGCCCGACGAAGCCCAGCAGCCAGATGAAGGCTGCAGCGCCGCTTTCGCGCCCGGGGGCGCCCAGCGCGGGATCGGCCTTGCGCTTCAGCATCACCATGCCGATGCAGCCCACGACCAGAAGCAGCCCGCCCGAGACGCCCAGCAGCTTCGGCAGCGAGAAGAAGCCGTAGGGCGCCTGCATCCCGAAGGCGTAGTGCATGATGGTTGCCGTCGAGGTCGAGGCGAAGCACAGCAGGAACCCGTACATGATCGCCTGATGCACATGGCGGCGCCCGGTCGAGAAGCGGTCTTCCTTCTCGAAGTTGCAGCCCTGTCCCTGTCCGCCGTCGAGGTTCTTCATCCGCGCCGCCGAGGCGCCCGCCTCGCGGATCATGCCCCATGTGACGCGCCCGCCGCCGACCTCGCGCCAGTAGCGCCGGATAGACACCGCGATCGACAGAAGCGGGAACAGGAAGGCGGGCAGGAAGATCGCCACCATGGCGTTGTGCGAGAGGTAGGCGTAGAAGCCTTCGCCACCGCCGGGCAGGGCGGTGACCGCAAGGATCATCAGCGCGAACCCCACCGCCAGAGTGCCCGCCACCGCCGAGCCGCTGCGCTGGAACAGCCGTGCCAGACCGCCGGGCCATGCCAGCCGCTCCCAGCTGTCGACGCGGGCATCGGCCAGCGCGCGCGGCAGGTTCAGCGCCCACTCATTTGGTTCGGTATACTGGCAGGCGTAGTAGCAGCCCCGGCAGTTGTGGCAGAGGTTGGCCAGCTGGGTGATGTCCCCGTCGGCAAAGACCTTCTCGCGCGTGATGGCGGGAAAGACCGAACAGAAGCCCTCGCAGTAGCGGCAGGCGTTGCAGATCTCGACCTGACGGCGGGCCTCGGTGATCGGATCGTCCGAGATCAGCCCGGGGTCGGTTTGCAGGGTCACGTCAAGCGACATGTTTGGCAGCCTCCTGTCCAGCGATGCGGCCGAAGACGGTGCCGATGGTCATGCCGAACCCGGCCAGATAACCCTGGCCCAGGATCGAACCGGCCATCATCTCGCCCGCGCTCCAGATGTTGTCATATTGCCCCTCGGGCCCCGAGACCCGCGCCCGCTGATCGACCTTCAGGCCGAGGTAGGTGAAGGTCACGCCGGGGCGCAGGGAATAGGCGTAGAAGGGCGGTTCCGCGATGGCGCGCGCCCAGTTGGTCTTGGGCGGCTCGACCCCCTCGGTCGCCAGCCCGTCCAGTTGCTGCGGGTGGAAGGCCCCGTCGCGGCAACCGGCGTTGAAGGCCTCGATGGTCGCTGTCAGCCGGTCCACCGGCAGGCCCAGCTTTTGTGCCAGCCCGTCCAGCGTATCGGCGGATTCCGGCGGGTAGACCGAGGGCATGAAGAGGTCGATAGAGCGGCTGTCGATGATCGAATAGGCGACCTGATCGGGCTGCGCGGCCACCAGCCGCCCCCAGATGGCGTAGCGTTTCGGCCAGACGTCCTCGCCCTCGTCGTAGAAGCGTTCGCCGTTCTTGTTCACCACGACCGAGAAGGGCACGCAGTCGAGCCGCGTGGCGATGCCGCCGTCGTATTTCGGCGCGCGGCCGTCGATGGCGACGGCGTGGCATTGCGTCGGGTCGCCCACGGATTGCGCGCCCTGGTCGATCATGTCCTTCAGAACGACGCCGCGGTTGTAGGGTGTGCCGCGGATCAGGAAGTTGCGCGCCGATTCGCCCCAGGCGCGGGCCAGCCAGTCGATGTCGGACTGGAAGCCGCCGGAGGCCAGCACCACCGCGCGCGCCTCGATCCGGTGCAGGGCGCCCTCGGCCTCGACCTCGACATGGGTCGCCGCGCGGCCCTCGATGCCGATGTGTTTCACCTGCGCCTCGTAGAGCACCTGCACCCCCAGATCCTGCGCGGTCAGGTAATAGGCATTCACCAGCGCCTTGCCGCCGCCGAGGAAGAAGGCATTGGTCCGGTCCAGCGACAGCGTGCCCGACAGCGATTTCTGGAAGCGCACGCCGTGGTCCTGCATCCACGGCAGGCACTCCTGCGAGTAGCGGATCGCCATGCGGGCAAGACCCTCGTCGGTCTGCCCCTTGGTGACGCGCAGGAGGTCGTCGTAGAACTCTTCTTCGTCGTAGGTTTCCACCAGCGGGCCAAGCGCGCCGTGATGCATGCAGCGAAAGTTGCGGGTGTGGCGAGAGTTGCCGCCCCGGTAGGCCTTGGGCGCGCCTTCGAGGATCAGCACGCTGGCCCCCGTTTCGGCGGCTTCGATGGCGGCGCAGAGCGCGGCATTGCCGCCCCCTGCAATGACGACATCCCACGCGCGCGCGACTGCCTGTGTAGCGTTCATTCCATTCCTCCGGGTGCTGGCCTTTGCGGGGTTCCGCGGCTGGCCCCTTCGTCCTTGCCGCCCCGTGGCGGCTGTGGTCGATCGTGACAGGGCAGGGGGCGGCGGCGCCGCAAGTTTCCTGTTCCCTTTATGCATCCTATAGAATACACTTGGATACAAATGCGTCAAGACACACCTTCCCCCCGCTTTACCCCGATGGCCCATTGGCTTGGGACGCTGGCCATCGCCGGTGCCGGAACGCTGTTTTTCTGGTCGCTGTCCTTGCCGCTGCCCTTTCTGTTCGGCCCGATGACGGCCTGCCTGCTGGCGGCGCTGCTGGGCACGCCGCTGAAAGATGTGGGGCCGATATCCAAGGGCGCGCGGACGATCCTCGGCGTCGCGGTGGGGGCCTCGATCACCCCGGAGGTGGTCCACCAGATCCCGAACATGATGGCATCGGTGATGTTCGTGCCGCTCTATGTCGCGGTGATCGGGCTTGTCGGGGTGCCCTACTTCCACCGCATCTGCGGCTTCGACCTGCCGACCTCTTACTATGCCGCGATGCCCGGCGGGCTGCAGGACATGGTCGTTTTCGGGCAAGAGGCGGGGGCGGACGTGCGGGCGCTGTCGCTGATCCACGCGACGCGGGTGCTGATCATCGTCACCATCGCGCCCATCGTGCTGACACAGCTGTTCGACCGGCCGCTGATCCAGCCCATCGGCGCCCCGGCGGCGGATCTTCCCATCGTCGAACTGGCGGTCATGGCGGCGGCGGCGCTGATCGGCTGGAAGGGTGGGGAGCGCATCGGTCTCTTCGGGGCCAGCATCCTCGGGCCAATGATCGTGACAGCGGTGCTGTCGCTGTCGGGCGTGATCGAACACCGCCCCCCGCGCGAGGCCATTGTTGCCGCGCAATACTTCATCGGCATCGGGATCGGCGTGGGCTACGTCGGCGTGACGCTTCACGAAATCCGCAAGGACGTGCTGGCGGGCATCGCGTTCGTCGGCATCCTTGCCGTGCTCGCCGTCATGGTGACAGAGATCGTGGTCGTACTTGGTTTCGCCAATCCGGTCGAGGGGTTTTTGTCCTTCGCGCCGGGCGGGCAGGCCGAAATGACCGTGCTGGCCATCGTGGCGGGCGCTGACCTCGGCTTTATCGTGGTCCATCACCTGACGCGGATCGTTCTCGTCATTCTTGGCGCCCCGATCTTCGCGGCGTTCTTCAAGGTGAGCGGTGGCGGCAGAGACATGCAAAAGTAGAATGAAAATTTTGCATTCGACCATTCCATAAATGAGTTTGATTAACTTGGCGCCGGGTGACATTTTCAACGGGCAGCCCGGTTGTGTCGGTTCGCTGTACAGTTGACCGACGCTCCGGGCGGATGAACAACGGGAGGACATCCATGAAATTTTCTTCGATTCTGTCGACCGGGGCCTTTGCGGCAGGTGCGGTCGCGGCCGCGTCGGCGGTGCATGCGCAATCCTACGAAGGCGAAACCATCGAGTACGTGATCCCCTTCTCGGAATCCGGCGGTTCGGCGAAATGGGCGAACTTCTACGCGCCCAAGCTGGCGGCGGCGCTGCCCGGCAGCCCGACCATGGTGGTGCGCTACCGCCCCGGCGCCGGTTCGACCGAGGGCGCCAACTGGTTCCAGAGCCAGCAGGATGAAGGCGACGGCCTGCTGATCTTTGGCGACTCCGGTTCGACCAAGTTCCCCTACCTGCTGGGCGACCCGCGGGTTCGTTACAAGTACGAGGAATGGCAGCCGGTCGTGGCCTCGGCCACCGGCGGCGTGGTCTACCTGCCGCCGGATCTGGGCGAGAAGTTCGACGGCGACATGGACGACCTGAAGGATCCCTTCTACCTCTACGGCTCGCAGGGCGCGACGACGCTGGACCTCGTTCCGCTGCTGGCGTTCAAGATGCTTGGCATGCAGGTCGACCCGGTCTTCGGCGTCGAGGGGCGCGGCGACGGCCGCCTGATGTTCGAGCGCGGCGAAGCCAATATCGACTATCAGACCTCCTCGGCCTATCTCGCCAATGTGCAGCCGCTGGTGGATGACGGCCTTGCGGTGCCGATCTTCACCTGGGGTTCGCTGGACGACAACGGTGTGATCGTGCGCGACCCGACCTTCCCGGACATGCCGACCTTCAAGGAGGTCTGCGAGGCCACCGAGGGCTGCGAAACCTCGGGTGTGGCATGGGATGCGTGGAAGGCCTTCTTCGTGGCGGGTTTCGCCAACCAGAAGACGATCTTCCTGCCGCAGTCGGCCAGCCAGGAGGTCTATGACGCCTATGTCGCTGCCGCCAAGGCGGTGGTCAGCGCAGAGGGCTTCGCCGAAGAGGCAGAGACCACGCTGGGCGTTTACCCGCAGATGACCGGTGCTGCCGCTGTCGAAGCGACGCGTCAGGCGACCTCGATCTCTGACGAGGCCAAGCAGTACGTGCTTGACTGGCTGATGGAAGACTACGGCATCTCCGTCCAGTAACCCCGTCCCCCGGGACACCTCGTCCCGTCCGGCCCGCTTGCCGGACGGGATTTTCCCAATTCCAGCCGAACGGAGACAGCCATGTTCGCGCACGCCCTGCCCGAGCTGGGAGAGGCCTTTGCCCTCATCTTCCAGCCAGCCCAGATCATGTACCTTCTCGGAGGCGTGCTTCTCGGTCTCTCCATCGGCGTTCTTCCCGGGCTTGGCGGCATCGCCGGGCTCGCCCTTGTTCTGCCCTTCATGTACGGCATGGACCCGGTCGCGGGCCTTGCCCTGATGGTCGGCCTGATCGCGGTCATCCCGACCTCGGACACCTTCTCCTCGGTGCTGCTGGGCATTCCCGGCTCTTCCGCCAGTCAGGCCACCGTGCTGGACGGCTTTCCGCTGGCGAAACAAGGCCACGCGGCGCGGGCGCTCTCGGCGGCCTTCACCTCTTCGCTTTTCGGTGGCCTCTTCGGGGCCTTCATCCTGACCTTCATTATTCTGGCCGCGCGCCCGCTGATCCTTGCCTTCGGCCTGCCCGAGATGCTGATGATCACCGTGCTGGGCCTGTCGGTCGTGGCGATCCTTGCGGGCCGCGTGCCGCTGAAGGGCGTCGTCGCCGCCGGGCTTGGCGTGATGGTCGGCACCGTCGGCTCTGCCCCGGCGGGCGGGTCGCTGCGCATGTCGAGCTATGAACTGCCGTATCTCGTGGACGGGCTGCAACTGGTCATCGTGGGCCTTGGCATCTACGCGATCCCGGAAATCACCTCGCTGCTGCGCCGGGACCGCCCGATTGCCGAGGGCGGCTCGCTGGGCGACGGCTGGTCGCAGGGCGTCAGCGACTGGTGGCGCAACAAGTGGCTGTCGCTGCGCTGCGCCGTGATCGGCGTGGTCGTCGGCATCATCCCGGGCCTCGGCGGGTCGGTCGTGGACTGGCTGGCCTATGGCTCCGCCGTGCAGACCGCCAAGGACCGCTCGATGTTCGGTAAGGGCGACATCCGCGGCGTCATCGCACCGGAATCCTCCAACAACGCCAAGGAAGGCGGCGGCCTCGTGCCGACGCTGATCTTCGGCATCCCCGGCTCGGGGTCCATGGCGATCTTCCTCGGCGGCCTCGCGCTGCTGAACATGACGCCCGGACCGCAGATGGTCCGCAACAACCTCGACATCACCTATACCATCGTCTGGTCTCTGGCGCTGGCCAACATCTTCGGCGCAGGCCTCTGCATCCTGCTGTCGAACCAGATCGCCCGGCTGACGACGATCCGCTTCACCATCCTCGCGCCCTTCCTCTTCATGCTGATCGGCTTCGCGGCCTTCCAGTCGCGCCAGTCGGCGCTGGACCTCGCCGCGCTGGTGGCCATCGGCATCTTCGGCATCCTGCTGCGCCGCTTCGACTACTCGCGGCCCGCCTTCCTGATCGGCTTCGTGCTGTCGACGCAGACGGAAATCTTCGTCAACCAGGCGGTGCAGATCGCCGGGGCGCGCTTCCGCCGCTCGGCAGAGGCGGGCTGGGATTACATCCTGTCGCCCATCACCATCGGCCTGCTGATCCTGACCGTCATCTCGGTGGTCGTCGGCATCCGCGCCTCTAAGAACATCCGCGAGAATATGGACGCGCCCGCCGTGTCCAAGACCGCGCCGGCGATCTTCCTCGGCGCGATCACGCTGTACCTCGTGGTGTCGATCTTCGACGCCTGGGGTGTGGGCCGCCTGCAGGACAAGATCTTCCCGCTGACCGTGGGCCTCGTGACCCTTGTCGGCGCCGTGGTGCTGCTGATCCGCATGGCGGTGAAACCGGCCACCGACGACGTCTTCATCGATCTTGAGAAGGGCGAGGACGGCGAGGCGCCGCACGGGCTGTGGACGACGCTGGGGTGGTTCGCCTCTCTGGTCGTGATGACCTTTGTCTTCGGCTATATCATCGCGCTGGTGCTCTTCCTTGTCGCCTTCTTCCGCAGTCGCGGGCGGTTCGGCTGGAAGACCACCATCCTCTCCACCGCAATCGGGCTGGCCTTCATCATGGGTCTTGCGGCGTTGCTTGGGCGTGATTTCCCGCCGGGCTACCTGCAGACGCTGATCGACCTGCCCTGGCCCTTTACCTGAGGTTTCCCATAGCCATGTCCCAGACCGGCATTCCCTACCTGTTCCTGCGCGGCGGCACGTCGCGCGGGCCCTACTTCCGCCGCGAGGACCTGCCGCAGGACCGCGCCCACCTTGCCCGGGTGCTGATTGCCGCCGTCGGCGCGGGCCACCCGCTGAATATCGACGGCATCGGCGGCGGCAATGCGGTGACCACCAAGGTCGCCATGCTGTCCAAGTCCGAGCGTGACGACTGCGACGTCGATTATTTCTTCGCGCAGGTCGCGGTGGAGAAGGAAGAGGTCGACTTCAAGCCGACCTGCGGCAATATCCTGTGCGGTGTCGGCCCCGCCGCGCTCGAGATGGGCCTCGTGCCGATCACCGGGCCGGAAACCATCGTGCGCATCCACGCGGTCAATACCGGCGCGGTGATCGAGGCGGTGATCCAGACCCCCGAGGGCGCCGTCAGCTACGAGGGCGAGACCGCCATCGCCGGTGTGCCCGGCACCGCGGCGCCGGTGCGGCTGGCCTTCATGGGCACCGTGGGCTCGGTCACAGGCGCGCTGTTCCCGACCGGCAACAAGATCGACGTGATCGACGGGGTCGAGGTCACCTGCATGGACGTCGCCATGCCGGTGATGATGGCCCGGGCCGAGGATTTCGGCCTGACCGCCACCGAGACCGCCGCCGAGCTTGACGCCAACACCGCCTTCTTCGAGCGCGCAGAGGCGATCCGCCTGAAGGCGGGCGAACTGATGGGCCTTGGCGACGTGTCCAAGTCCGTGACGCCGAAGATCGCGATCCTTGCCAAGCCTTCGCAGGGCGGCACCATCGGCTCGCGCTACTTCATGCCCTGGGCCTGCCACCCCTCGATGGCGGTGACCGGCGGCCAGTGCATCGCCGCCTGCGCGATCACCCCGGGCACCGTGGCCGACGGCCTTGCGCGGGGCGTGGATGGCGCTGCGCCGCTTCTGGTGCAGGTCGAACATCCCGCCGGTCTGCTTGACGTGCTGATCGACTTCGACGCCACCCCCGAGGGCCCGCAGATCAAATCCGCCGGGCTGGAGCGCACCGCGCGCCTGATTGCCCGGGGCGAGGTCATGGTGCCGACCCGGGTCTTCGCCCCATAATGATGCAAAGCCCGCTTCGGCGGGCTTTCTCTTGCCCCGGGTAATTGTATACTCGGGGATACAGATGGCGACACGCCGGAGGCGGCGGCCCGCAGGGGCGGTCGGGCGTGCCGCGAGCGCTCCGCTGACGGGGCGCGACGAGAGAGGAGATGCCCGTGACCAGACATGTATTCGAACACCTTGCAGAGACTGTCGCGAATGAGCAGGTCGAGACCTGCTTTGCCCTTCTTGGCGATGCCAATATGAACTGGGCCACGGCGCTGGCGGGGCTGGGGACGTCGATGGTCTACGTCCGGCACGAACATTGCGCCGTCGCGGCGGCCACCGCCTATGCCCGCAAGTCCGGCAGGATCGGGGTGGCCACCGTGACCTGCGGGCCGGGCCTGACGCAGGTGCTGACCGCGCTGCCCGCCGCCGTGCGCGCTGGCATCCCGCTGGTGATCTTCGCCGGAGAGGCGCCGCTGGGGGCCGCGTGGTACAATCAGGCCATCGATCAGGCGCCCTTTGTCGAGGCGACCGGCGCCAGCTACCACAGCCTGCACCATGTGGCCCGGATGCCCGCCGCCATCCGCGATGCCTTTGTCGAGGCGCGCGAGGCCCGGCGCCCGGTGGTCGTGGGCGTGCCCTTCGACCTTCAGGGCCAGATCGCGCCCGAGACCCTGAAGCAGCCGGTGCCCTCGCGCGATCTGGCGCCGCGCCCCGCGCCGATGCCGCCGCCCCCCGAAGACGTGACCAGGGCCTGCGACCTGATCGCGGGCGCCAAGCGCATCGTCGTGCTGGGCGGTCTGGGGGCCGAGGCCTCTGGCGCCGCCGGGGCCTGCCGTGCGCTGGCAGAGCGCATCGGCGCGGTGGTCACGACCTCGCTTCCCGCGCGCGGCATCTTTCACGGCGATGCCTTCGACATGGGGGTCTGCGGCGGGTTCAGCAGCACCTTCGCCCGTGCTTGTTTTGCCGAATCCGACCTGCTGATCGCCGTCGGCTGCAGCCTGACGCAGCACAATATGGACAAGGGCAAGCTGTTCCCCAAAGCGCGCGTGTTGCAGATCGACACCGCCATGCGTGCCATGAACCAGGGCCTTGCCGTGGCCACCGACCACCTGCGCGGCGATGCGAAGCTGAGCGTCGAGGTGCTGCTCGACCGCCTGCCGCCGCAAGCCGGCTGGCGCACCGAGGCCATGGCGCGCCGCATCGCCGGGGCGCCCTCTGACACCTGCACCTTCCCGCCCGAGGCGGGGCTTCTCGACCCGCGCGACGTGGTCAGCGCGCTGGACGCGGCGCTGCCCGGCGACTGGCAGATGGTCAATTCCTCCGGGCATTGCTCCTTCTACTTCGCCCATATGCGCCGCCCCTTCGAGAAATTCCTGACGATCCGCGAGTTCGGCGCCATCGGCAACGGCACCTCCTACGCCATGGGCGTCGCCGCCGCGCGCCCGGGCGAGACGGTGGTCCTGCTGGACGGAGACGGCAGCCTGCTGATGCATGTGCAAGAGCTGGAAACCATGCGCCGCCATGGGCTGAACATCGTGGTCTGCGTGCTGAACGACGGCGCCTATGGCTCTGAAATCCACAAGCTGCGCGACGAGGGCCTGTCGACCGAGGGCGCTGTCTTCGGCCATGTCGACCTTGGCGCCATCGCCCGGGGTTTTGGCGGAGAAGGCGCGCGCGTCGACGACCTCTCGGCGCTGCCCGATCTCGTGGAGGGCTACAGGGGCGGCCTTGCGGTCTGGGATTTCCCGATCTCCGACAAGGTCGCCAACCCGGTCGTGCGCCGCGCCCATCCGGGCGGCCACATCGGCACCGAACATCCCGTAGACATCACGGAGCTGCTATGAAGATCCATATCCTCGACGACTGGTTCGACACCCTTCGGACCCTGCCCAGCTTTGACCTGCTGAAGGGCCATGACGTCACCGTCTGGGCCGACCACAGCGAAGACGTCGATACGCTGGCAGAGCGCCTTGCCCCCGCCGACTGCCTTGTGCTGTTCCGCGAGCGCACGGCGATCACCGCGCCGCTGCTGGAGCGGCTGCCGAACCTGCGCCTGATTTCCCAGCGCAGCGTCTACCCGCATGTGGACGTGCCCGCCTGCACCGCGAACGGCGTGCTGCTGTGTTCCAACATGCACTCCGACACGCCCTCCATCGCGGCGGCGGAACTGACCTTCGCGCTGATCCTGTCCTCGGCGCGGCAGATCCCGCAGCAGATGGCCTCTTTGCAGGCCGGGCGCTGGCAGATGGGCGTCGGCCAGACGCTGGCGGGGCGGACACTGGGCCTTTACGGCTACGGGCGCATCGCCAGGCAGGTCGCGGGCTACGCGCGCGCCTTCGGGATGCGGGTGGTCTGGTGGGCCTCCGAGGCGGGGCGCGCCCGCGCCAAGGCGGACGGAGAGACCGTCGCCGACAGCCGCCACGCCTTCTTTGCAGAGGCGGATTTCGTCTCTGTGCACGTCCGGCTGAAGCCCGAGACGCGCGGCATCGTCACCGCCGAAGACCTGCTGGCCATGAAGCCCTCGGCCAGTTTTGTGAACACATCGCGTTCGGGTCTGGTGGCCAGGGGCGCGCTGGAGCAGGCGCTGGCGGCGGGCCGTCCCGGACGCCTTGCGCTGGACGTCTTCGACACGGAACCGCTGACCGATGCCGCCGACCCGCTGGTCAACCACCCCGCGGTGATCGGCACGCCGCATATCGGCTACGTCACCGAGGACGAACTGGACCTGCAATTCGCCGACATCTACGACCAGATCAACGCCTATGCCGACGGGACGCCGATCCACATGATCAACCCCGGGGTCTGGACTGGGGCTCGGTGTTGAATTCCAGATGATCGGCGAAGCGGTTCAGAAGCTCCGCCTCGATCCGGGCAAGGGTCTCTGTCGCATTGGTCGACAGCGGCACCGCCCGGCGCGAGACGATGCCGATGGTGCGGTCCAGCCGGATGCCCTCGAAGGGCACGGCCACAAGGTCCGCCGGGGCCATGGTGATCGAGGAGCGCGGCAGGATCGTCAGCGCCGCGCCCGCGTTCACCAGCCGCATCGCCATGATCGCGTTCTGCACCTCGAAGTGCCAGCGGATCTTGTCCTTCATCTCGCCCATCGCCACGTCCAGCAGCTGCCGGTTGCGCGACTGCGAGAAGATCCGCGCCATGGGCACGCCCAGCAGGTCGGTCAGCGCCACGCTCCCCTTCTGCGCCAGAGGGTGGTCGCGGCGCACGAAAAGCACGTAGTCCTCGACGAAAAGCGGCCGCAGGCGCAGATCCGACAGTTCCGCCGAGACGATGGTAATGCCGAATTCCGCCTTGCCGCTGCGCACCGCCTCGGCGATGCGCGTCACCGGGATATCGAGGATGTGGAAGCCCATGTCGGGGCGTTCCGCCATCAGGTCGGAGAGCACGGCGGGCAGGATCGTGTTGGCGATCGAGGGCAGGCAGGCGAAGGACAGCCGCTTGGCCTGCCGCTGCGCGCCCGCGCGGACGCTTTCGTAGGTGTCCTGCAATTCCTTCAAGAGGCGCCGGGCCTCGGGCAGCAGGCCCTGTCCCAGCGCGGTCAGGGACACCTCGCGGCTGGACCGGGTCAGCAGGACATTGCCGAGGTCGTCCTCGATCTTGCGCAGACGGTGGCTCAGCGCCGCCTGGCTGAGGTGCAGCGCCTCTGCCGCGCGCTGGAACGACCCGTAGTCGGCAATCGCCACAAAGGCTTCGAGCCCCAGATAATCCACCCGCATCGACAGGGCCCTTTCGCTTATTGCGCGCGGACCCTATCCCAAGCCCCGAGGGAGGCAAACCGTTGATCGCCATACCGGACCTGCTGCTGCCCGAGGGCATGACGGATCTCGTCTTCCTCGCGCTGATTTCCACCAGCTTCCTCGGGTCGCTGATCACCGTGGCCTTCGGCATCGGCGGCGGCGGCCTGCTGCTGGCGGTCATGGCGACGCTGGTGCCGGTCTCGGCGCTGATCCCCACGCACGGGGTGATTCAGGTGGCGTCGAACCTCGGCCGGGCGGCGATGACCTTCCGCCACATCTTCTGGCCCGCCCTGCCGATGTTCACGCTGGGCTCTCTGGTGGGCGCGCTTGCGGGCGGAGCGGTGGTGGTGAACCTGCCCGCCGCATGGGTGCAGATCGGTATCGGCGCCTTCGTCATGTGGTCGGTGCTGGGCAGGCCGCCGCGCGGGGTGCGCGACTGGCCGCTGCTGGTGGGCGCGGTATCGAGCTTCCTGACCATGTTCTTCGGGGCGACGGGGCTGTTCGTGGCCACCTACACCAAGTCGCAAGAGCTGCCGCGCCATGCCCATGTCGCCACCCATGCCACGCTGATGACCGTGCAGCACGGGGTCAAAAGCGTGACCTTCGGCCTGCTGGGCTTTGCCTTTGCCGAATGGTGGCCCTTTATCGTCGCGATGATGCTGGCGGGCTTTGCCGGGACCACCGTGGGCCTGCAACTCTTGCACCGCATCGACGACAGGCGCTTTCGCTACGCGCTGGACACGGTGCTTCTGCTGCTCTCGGCGCGGCTGATCTATGCCGGCGTGACCGATCTGTGGTCCGGGCGGTGACAGCCCCATCGGGCCGGATGCTCTGACGGGCCGGAAGGGCTGACGCGTCAAAGGGCATCGCCAGAGCGGATGCCGTCTCGGGCAGGGCGTTCTGCGAGGCGGCTTCGGCGTAAGCTGCCGCTCCGGCCGGCGCCCGGCTTAGCGCGGAAAGACGCGCCCGTCGAACAGCTTGCGCGCGGTGCGCAGGGTGCCCGCGCGGGTGACGGCGCCGGTTGCGTCCCGCTCCAGCAGCACCTCGGCGGCGCCGGTCGGGTGTTCCACGGCAAAGCTCTCGCCCTCTGGCAGCACACAGACCTCCGCCGCCGGAGAGCCGGGCAGCGTGCAGGCCGTCGCCACCGAGACGGCGGCGAAGACGCCGATGGTCGCGTGGCAGCGGTGCGGGATGAAGCTGCGGGTGCCGATCACGCCGCCGTCGCGGGGGGGCGAGACCAGCGTCATTTTCGGCACCGTGCTGTCGGACACGTCGCCGAGGTTCATCAGGGGCCCGGCCTGAAGGCGGATGGACTCGACCCGGGCGCGCAGGGTCTCGTTGGCCTCCAGCGCCTCGCGGCTTTCGCTGCCGTCGATGCCGAAGTCCTCTGCCTTCAGGATCACGCAGGGCATGCCGTTGTCGATCAGGGTGCAGGCTACGCCGTCGATCAGGTTCACGGCCTTGCCGGTGGGCAGAAGCGAGCCGCTCATCGACCCGGCGATGTTCTGGAACATCAGCGGTACCGGCGCATGGTGGCCCGGCACGCCGTCGATGCGCGCCGCGCCCCGGTAGGACACGCGCCCGCCGGGGGTGGCGATGCGCGCGACCGCGACTTCCCCGGTGTTGCGCATGTGGATGCGCACGGGCGTCTCGTCACCCGAAGCCGCCACCAAGCCCCGCTCGATCGCCGCCGGGCCGACGCAGGCGAGGATATTGCCGCAGCCCTGCTTGTCGCTGACCAGCGCCTGATCGACGAAGACCTGCAGGAAGAGGTAATCGACATCCGCATCCGCCCGGGTCGAGGGCGACAGCACCGCGACCTTCGAGGTCAGCGGATCCGCCCCGCCGATGCCGTCGATCTGCGTCGGATCGGGCGAGCCCATGATCGCCAGCAGCAGCGCGTCGCGCGCGGCGGGATCGGCGGGCAGGTCCGAGGCGAGGAAACAGGCCCCCTTCGAGGTGCCGCCGCGCATCCAGAGGCAGGGAATCCCCTCGTTGCTCATGTCACCCTCCGGTTCAGACGTATTTCAGGCCCTTCGCGGCCAGCCGTTCGCGCATGTCGTAGATGTCGAGACCGAGCTCTCCGGCGGCCAGCCGCGCGCGCTTGGCGTCCTCGGCGGCAAGGCGGGCCTCGGCCTTCTTCAGCACCTCGGCGGCATCGGAGCGGCGGACCACGCAGACCCCGTCGTCATCGGCGACGATCACGTCGCCCGCCTCGATGGCCTGACCGCCGCAGACCACCGGCACGTTGACCGAGCCGGGGGTCTCCTTGACCGTGCCCTGCGCGCTGATGGCCCTGGACCAGACGGGAAAGCCCATGGCGGTCAGGTCGCGCACGTCGCGCACGCCCGCGTCGATCACCAGACCCCGGCAGCCGCGCGCCATGGCCGAGGTGGCCAGAAGGTCGCCGAAATAGCCGTTGTCGCAGGGCGAGGTGGGGGCCAGCACGAGGATGTCGCCCTCCTGCAGCTGCTCGATGGCGACGTGGACCATCCAGTTGTCGCCCGGGGGCGCCGAGATCGTGACGGCGGAGCCCGCCACCTGCGCGCCCGCGTAGATCGGGCGCATGTGACTGGCGAGGCAGCCGATGCGGCCCTGCGCCTCGTGGACCGTGGCCACCCCGGCGCGGCCGAGGGCCTCGATGACGGCGGGGTCGGCGCGGTCGATGGTCTGTCTGACGATATGCATGGCGGTTCCTTCGCGCTGTGGCTGACGGCGGGGGCAAGCGGTTTGGAAACCGCTTGCAAGGGCCTTCGAAGGCCCTTGCGGCTTACAATGCGTCGACGGTGCGCGGGAAGACGGACTCGAAGCCCTCGGCATATTTGCAATCGCGCCCGCCGGACATGCCGCCCGAGTTGCGCTTGAAGTGGTTGGCGCGCTGCTGGGCCACGCGGGTGTAATAGTCCCACAGGTGGACCTGCCCGTTCATCGCCTCCATCGCGGCGCGCTTCTTGTCCCAGACCGGCGTGATGTCGAGGAAGGTGTCGGGCTTCCAGCCCATCTGTTCGGTCTGGTGCGGCTCGAACAGATAGAGCTGCGGCGCGCCCAGCACCTTTTCGCCGGGATTGTGGCCCCAAGCCTGCGCGATCATCCGGCACTCCAGCGCGACCTGCGTCATGTACATGTGGTCGGTGTTGTAGGGGTCGTATTTCGAATGGCTGAGCATGAAGGCGGGCTGCACCTGCCGGATCAGGTCCACCAGCCTGCCCTTGTCGTCACGGTTCAGTTCCAGCGGGTAGTCGCCAAGGTCGAAGCATTCCAGCCGGTGCACGCCAAGCGCCTCTGCGGCGGCCTCGGCCTCGGCCCGGCGGATCGCCTTGACCTCGTCCAGCGTCTTGCCCTCTTTCCACAGGCGGGCGCTTTCGCCACGCTCGCCGAAGGACATGCATGCCACGGTGATCTCGTAGCCCATTTCGGCGTGAAGCGCGATGGCGCCACCGCAGCGCCAGACGAAATCGGCGGCATGGGCGGACAGGACAAGCGCCGTCTTGGGTGCGGACATGGGGGAACTCCTCGGTAAGTCGGCGCTATATGTCTCATGGTGGCGGGCGGCGGTTCAATTAGAAAACCATCCGGCGTGCATAAGTTATCGCTATAGCTTATAGTCGCGCGACGGGCCGTCCGCAGGCGGCTGCCACCCGGGAAAGTTACCGCTAACGGCATGACATTGACCAATCGGCGCTTTCCTGTCAGGCAAGGGCCAGATTCCCCAAAGACCCATGCCCCAGCGAAGGACTGTTGCCATGACCAATGTTCTCGATCAGTTGCGCCAGATGACCACCGTCGTTGCCGATACCGGAGAGGTGGCGGCGGTGAAGACCTGGCAGCCCGTGGACTGCACCACCAACCCCTCGCTGGTGCTGAACGCCATCAAGGACCCGGCCTCCGAGGCGCTGATCGCGCGCGAGATCGAGGCGGGCCGCAAGTCGGGCAAATCCGCCGCCGAGGTGGTGGATACCCTGACCGTCGCTGTCGGCGCCGAGTTGACGACGCTGGTGCCGGGGCGCGTCTCCACCGAGGTGGACGCGCGGCTGTCCTTCGACACCGAGGCCTCTGTCGCCCGCGCCCGCGCCATCATTGCCGACTACAAGGCACGCGGGATCGAGAAGGACCGCATCCTGATCAAGCTCGCCTCGACCTGGGAGGGCATCCGCGCCGCCGAAATCCTGCAAAAGGACGGCATCGACTGCAACCTGACGCTGTTGTTCAGCATGGCGCAGGCGGTGGCCTGCGCCGATGCGGGCGCCTTCCTGATCTCGCCCTTCGTGGGCCGGATCACCGATTGGTACAAGAAAGCCGAGGGCGTCGACAGCTATGCGCCGGACGAGGATCCGGGCGTGAAGTCGGTGCGCCGGATCTACGACTACTACAAGTCGAACGGCATCGGGACGGTGGTCATGGGGGCCTCTTTCCGCAACATCGACCAGATCAAGGCGCTGGCGGGCTGCGACAACCTGACGATTTCGCCGAAGCTGCTGGACGAGCTGGCGAAGGACACGGGCGACCTGCCGCGCGTGCTGTCGCCGGAGAAGGCAAGCGGCGCGCCGAAGGTGGCGATGGACGAGGCGACCTTCCGGTGGGAGATGAACGCCGACGCCATGGCGACCGAGAAGCTGGCGGAAGGCATCCGCAACTTCGACGCCGACCACAAGAAGCTGGAGGCGCTGGTTTCCGAGCGGATGGGCTGAGGGTCGACGGTGCGCTGGCCGTCTGACTGTGCCAGCGCACCGGCCAGTCCGTCTCGCCCCCTGCGCCACAGTCCTGACGGCTCCCGGTGCGGAATCAAGGCCGCAGGCCGCCGCACCGTCATGCCAGAGGCATGTCTCCGACATGACGGGCCGTCCGGGGGGCCGGCGATTTGGCTGACGGCCGCGCGACCTGAATTAGGGTTCGCGGATTTTGCAGGGATAAAGTGCCATCCTGAAGCTGAAGATCGCCGGACCACGGCCCTGCGATGGTGCGGCTCATCGCTTTTGGGGCGGCCCATCGCCTTGGCGCTGTTCATTGTTTTCGGGAGCTTACGGCTTTGGGGGCCGTCGCTTTGAAGGTCACCCCATTGCGGCGACTCACCGCTACCAGGTGGCATTGTCGCTTGACTGTGTCCTTCGCCGTGGGGTCCGGCTGCCCCTCTGGCCGGACTGCCTGTAGCCACCTCGCCGAAGAACAAGAACGCCCCCGCAATCCGCTGCGGGGGGCGTTCTCGCAGACAGGCCAGGGCGCTCAGTCGCGCCACTCCTCGCGCCGGGCGACGGCTAGGCGGCGCAGCATGGCCACGTCGATGTCCACCGCGATGAAGACGGCGCCGGCCTCTTCGCAGGGGCGCAGGAAGGCGTCGCTGACAGACAGCACGCCCGCGGGCTTGCCCGCCGCGCGGATGCGGCGGATCGCGCCGGTGACGGCCTCCAGCACATCCGGGTGAGAGGTCTGGCCCATCAGGCCCATGGAGGCCGCAAGGTCGGCGGGCCCGACGAAGATGCCATCCACACCGTCGACCGCCGCGATCGCCTCGATCTGGTCCAGCGCCGCAACCGTTTCGACCTGAACCAGCACGCAGATCTCCTCTCCGGCGCGAGGGCCGTAATCGGCGATGGCACCGTAGCGGCTGGCGCGGGTCATGCCCGAGACTCCACGCATCCCCTTTGGCGGGTAGTGGCAGGCCGCCACGGCCTGCGCGGCCTCTTCGGCGGTCTGCACGTAGGGCACGAGCACCGTCTGCGCGCCGCTGTCGAGCAGGCGCTTGATCTCGACCGGATCGTTCCAGCCCGGGCGCAGGATCTGCGTGACCGGGTAGGGGGCCGCCGCCTGCATCAGCGGCAGGGTCATCACGTCGGTTGTCGGAGAATGCTCGGTGTCGGTCAGCAGCCAGTCATAGCCGCAACCCGCCAGCAGTTCCACGACCGAGGGGTCCGGGATGGTGTTCCAGACACCGATCTGACGGCGGCCTTCCTTAAGAGCGGCCTTGAAGCGGTTGACGGGCAAATCCATGGCGGGGCGTCCTCCTGTCGCGTCCGGTAAGGCGCCGGGACGGAAGAAAGCCTTCGTCCGGGCGCTCGCGAGAGCAGCCCTAACACGGTGACATGTCAAGAGGTGCCGGTTAGAACATCCGCCCCGCAGGGTTTTGCGGCGCAGCCCGCCCGCCGGCCGGGGCCTGCCCTTGCCGTGGTCCTCGGCGGCTGCCCTCTTGAACAGCACCACATGGGTCTGCCCTTGTGTCAGAGGCGTTGCCCCTGACCGGGCGGGTTACGCCGAAGCCGACCTGCGTCGCGACGGCCCCGGGCGTCGGCTCTGCGGGCTTTCCAACGCCGGTTTTGTTTGCAACGCTCTTGGCGACAGATAAGGATATCAGTGTTTATTCTCGTCAAAGGAGGCAGATAGCCATGCCAATGCCGTGGACATACCGGCACTCATCCAGAGAATGGCGCGCTTTCCTCGATGACGTGAAAGACCGCATGTGCCTTGAGTCCGACAACATGGCTTACACAGCGGTCGATGCCGTCTTGCAGGTGTTCCGGCGTCGTTTGACCGCTCGGGAAGGTCTGGAATTTGCCAGCGTGCTGCCCAGCGTTCTTCGTGCGATTTTTGTTCACAACTGGGATGTTACCGCGCCTCGCGCGACTTTTGACGACCGGGAGAAACTCGTTTCCGAGGTCAAAAAGATACGTGTGAACCACAACCTGACACCGGATAACGCGATTGAGGCGACGGCCTGGGCCGTCCGGCGCTGTACCAACGGCAGAGATTTCGAGCGCGTGCTGGCGGGCCTCCCGGATGAAGCGCGAGATTTCTGGCATGTCGATGTGGCTGATCCTGCGGAATTGGAGCAAAGGATCGTCTAGCTGCTTTGCAGCATCACGCATTTTGGCCCCTTCCGGCCATTCGCCGCGCGCTGTCAGTTGGCGGGCGTTGTCCTTCGAAGCGCCGTTCTGCCGGATGTGGTCGAAGACTTCGAGCGTGGGATGCAGCAGGTCCTGAAGCACCGGCGCCACCAGCGCATCGCCAAACGACAGGCGGGCATCGAACAGCATCCGCCGGGCGTCGTGCAGGACCACAGGTCCGGCTGCCCTCCTGCCGGTTCAGCCACATCTCGCTAGAACCGGCCAGATTCTTGAAGGGACCTCGGGCTGGATAGGCGCTTGCAGACACAATCGACCGCGCGGGATGCAGGCAGCCGTTCCATCGGTCGTTAAGAGTCTGTAAACCATATTGGTGAATAATGTCTTAAGATCGCAGCCAATGCGTGTGAGGTGGGATGAACGCGAAGGATGCCGAGCAAGCCGATACCCGGGAGACCCGGGTAGAGGGCGAAATGACCGTCGTGGGGATTGCCGCCTCGGCCGGTGGGCTGGAGGCGGTGTCGCTGCTTGCGCGGCATCTGCCGAACGACCTGCCCTGTGTCTACGTGCTGGCGCAGCATATGTCGCCGCATCACGCCAGCGTGCTGCCGACGCTTCTGTCGCATGAGACGCGGCTGGACGTGAAGGCGGTGGAACGCGAGGAAGTGCTGGTTCCGAACACGATCTATGTGCCGGTGCCCAAGACCGATCTGGTGGTCGAGGGCGACCGGGTGGTGGTCAAGCAGCCCTCTGGCCGTCCGGCAGAGCCCAAGCCCTCGGCTGACCGGTTGTTCACCTCGATCGCCGAAACCTATGGAGAGCGCAGCATGGGCATCGTCCTGTCGGGCACCGGCAGCGACGGCAGCTATGGCGTGCAGGCGATCCGCGAGGTCGGCGGCATCACCATCGCGCAGGATTCGGAATCCTCGAAATACGACACCATGCCCGCCTCGGCGGTGGAAACCGGCTGCGTCGATCTTGTGCTGTCGCCGCGCCAGATGGGCGAGCAGCTGTCCAATATCCTGTCGCGCCCGCGTGATTTCACGGCCTTGCAGGCGATCCTCGAACAGCCGACGGAATACGACGACCTGTTCCACCAGCTTCAGGCCCGGACCAAGGTCAACTTCCGCCACTACAAGGAAAACACCGTCAGCCGCCGCATCCAGCGCCGCCTGATCGCGCTGGGGTTCGAGGAATACGCCCGCTACGTCGAGTTCTGCCGCGACAACCCCGAGGAACTGGACGCGCTCTATCGCGACCTGCTGATCTCGGTCACACGGTTCTACCGCGACCCCGAACAGTTCGACGCGCTGGAGGCAGAGCTGGCGGACTACGTGGAGGGCGTCAAGGACCGCCCGTTCCGCATCTGGGTGCCGGGCTGCGCCACCGGCGAAGAAGCCTATTCCATCGCCTTCATGCTGAACGACCTGATGGACCGGCGGGGCATACCGCGCGACCGGGCGGTGCAGATCTTCGCCACCGATCTCGACGATTCCGCGCTGACACGCGGGCGCAACGGGGCCTATCCGGCCGCCGCCTCCTCGGGCATCCCGGATGCGGTGCAGCAGAAGTATTTCACTCTGTCGGACGATGTGCTGCGGGTGAAACCCGAGATCCGCAATCAGGTGCTGTTCTCGCGCCACAACGTCTTTCAGGACCCGCCGTTCAGCGACATCGATCTCGTGAGCTTCCGCAACACGATGATCTATTTCGATACGCCCCTGCAGGAAAAGGTCATGTCGCGCCTGCTGTACGCGCTGAGGCCGGGCGGGATCCTGTTCCTTGGCGCCTCGGAAAGCATCGGCGCGATGGAGCCCTACTTCCACCGCGTCCGCGACGGCGCCCGGCTGTTCCGCAAGCGGCTGGACACGACCTTCGACCACAAGGCGCTGGTGCGGTTCGGCAATTCCAAGATCACCGACGGCGTGCGCCAGCGCCCGGACAAGGCGCGGGCCGGCAGCGACGTGCTGGAGACGGAGACCTTCAAGGCGCTGGCGGAATCCGTGGCGCCTCAGGGTGTGCTGGTGAACGTGCACAAGGACATCATCCGCATCTTCGGCGACATCAGCCCCTTCACGCGGGTCACCGACGACCTGAGGGGGCGGCTGAACACCATGGTGCTGAAGGCGGAGCTGGCCGCCGATGCCAGCAGTCTGATCCCGCTCTGCCTGAAACACGGGCGCCCGCGCGACGGGCTGTGGCGCGACGTCAAGGGGCCGGATTTCAACCGCGTGCGGCTGCGGGCCTATCCGCTGAACATCGACCCGGGCAACCACGGGCGGCTGGCGCTTCTGTCCATCGACACGACGATGGTCGACGGCAGCACCGAACTGGACCGGGGCAGCGAGGAGGCGTCGAGCTACCTCACCCATGTCGAGAACGAACTGGCGGATTCGCGCGAGGCGCTTCAGATCACCATGGAGGAGTTGCAGACCTCGAACGAGGAACTGCAATCCACCAACGAGGAACTACAGTCCACCAACGAAGAGCTTCAGTCCACGAATGAGGAACTGGAGACCTCGAACGAGGAATTGCAGTCCACCAACGAGGAACTGATCACCGTCAACGAGGAACTGCTGATCAACTCGGACGAGCTGAACCGTCTGGTGGCCGAAAAGATCGCGATCCAGGTGGCGCTGCCGCTGCCGCTTCTGGTGCTGGACACCTCGCTTAACATCAAGAGCGCCTCGCAGAACGCCATCGAACTGTTTTCCCTGACAGAGCGCGGCGCGCATCTGGGTCACATCAGCCAGGTCTTCCTGCCCGAAACGCCTTTCCCGGCGCTGGTGGACATCTGCCACGACGTGCTGACCCGGCAGAAAAGCCGCAGCGAGGTCTTCCAGTTGAAGGGCGAGAAGACAGAGATGCGGATCACGCCCTATTTCATCAAGGAAAAGATCCTTCAGGGCCTGACGATCACTCTGCAACGCGCGCCCTGATCCGGCGGGTCGGGGGGCGGTCGCGTCCCGCGCGCTGTCCCGTGCGTCGCGACCGCTGCGAAGAATACCCCGGTGCCGGGGGGCGGCCTGTGACCGGCGGCACAGGCCGCCCGCTTTCCCGCAGGCGGCCCGGAGGCTTCGGCTATTGCGTCCCGGGGCTGTCCAGCTGGCGGCGCAGGACTTCGGCCAGAACCCGGCGCGGGCAGGGCTTCTGCACCAGCGGGGCGGGGACCTCGCCCATTTCCGTCCGCGCGATGCCGGTATAGCCCGACATGTAGACGATGGGCATGTCCGGGCGTTTGTCGCGCAGGTGCCGGGCCAGTTCGAAGCCGCCGATCCGGCCGGGCATGACCACGTCGCTCAGCATCAGGTCGAAGGGCACGCCTTCGTCAATGATCGCGATGGCCTCGTTGCCCGAGGCGGCAGAGATCACCCGGTAGTTCATCTGTTCCAGCATGTCGCGGATCATCCGCAGCAGGCCCTCGTCGTCCTCGACAACCAGCAGGGTTTCGCCGCGCCCCTCTTCGGGGTCGTCCATCGGCACCGGCTTCTCGCGCCCGCCGCCCTCTGCCGTGCCACGCGGCAGAAGGATGCGCACGCTGGTGCCTTTGTCGACCTCGGAATAGATCCGCAGTTCCCCGTTCGACTGCTGCACGAAGCCGTAGACCATGGACAGGCCCAGCCCGGTGCCAGAGTTGCTTTCGCGCGTGGTGAAGAAGGGGTCGACGGCGCGCCGCTTGACCTCGTCGGTCATGCCGGGGCCGTTGTCGCTGACCGAGAACTCGACGTAGCGATAGACCTTGCCGGTCTCGGTGACCGCGCCCTCGGCCTTCAGCCCCTCGGTGGTGACGACGCGGGCGGATTCCACGGGCGCCAGCGGCGCGGCCTTGCTGTGCAGGGCGGGGCGGGCCAGAACGGTGATCCGGTCGCCGGTGCCGCTGCGCAGGATCGCGTCGCGGCTGTTCAACACGAGGTTCAGCAGCGCGTTGCCCAGCTGCAGCGCATCGCAGTGCACATACAGGTCCGGCTCGTCGATCGTGAACTCCAGCGTGATGCTCTTCTCGATCGAGGGCCGCGAGAGCGCCTCGAAATCCTTCAGCACGGTTTCGACGGGGTAGGACCGCGCCAGCCCCGGCTGCTGCTTGGCGAAGGCCAGGAGCCGCTTGGTCAACGCGGCGCCGCGGTGAATCGTCTGCAACGCAGTATCCAGGAACCCCTGCGCGCGCGGCGAGGCCTCGGGCGCGGCAAGCTGCACCGCGTATTCGATCGTCGCCAGCAGGTTATTGAAGTCATGCGCGACGCCGCCGGTCAGCTGCCCCAGCGCGTCCAGCCGCGTGGCGCGCTCCAGTTGCTGCCGATTGGCCTCCTGCTCCGAGACGTCGTCGAGGATCAGCACCGAATGCAGGCCACCCGGATCGTCCGCCCCCACCGGCGCGCTGGAGACGCGGACATAGCGCTTCGATCGCGCCCCCGGCACCTGCAACAGGGCCACTTCGCCCTTCAGGACCTGCCCGGCCAGCGCGCGCTGCATGGGATCGTGCGAGGCTTCCAGCGGCGCAAGGTCCTCGCGGTCCAGAAAGGTCACCGCGTCGGGCCAGGGTTTCGGCAGATCGCCGGGACCAAGGGCCAGCATCTCCTGCGCGCTGGGGTTGGCCACAAGGATATCGCCGCCGCGCGCCAGCCCCAGCACGGCGCCGCGCGTGGCGTCGAGGATCGCGCCCATGCGGGTATGGGCCATGGCGATCTGCCGGTTCAGCGCTTCGGCCTGCCGCCGTCCGCGCAGGCTGACCAATGCAATGGACAGGGCCGACAGAACGGCGGCCGCGGCGATGGCATAGCCGGCCATGCGGATGCGCTCGGGCGTCCAGAACTGCGGCGCGCCGTACCATTCCCGGCGCAGGGCCTCGTAGCGCGGCGAGCTGAGGTAGCCGGGGATCACGGCATTCAGCCGTTCGCGTGTGCCGGCAAGGCCGAAACGCAGCGCGATGCCGCCTTCCGAGGTCAGCAGCGGCGGCTGGCGCAGGGTGATCCGGCCGTCAAGACCAAGATCGCCAAGGGCGCGCGTGCCCGTCGTCGTCAGGTACAGCGCCACGTCGATCTGTTTGTCGACAAGCGCGCGAAACAGGGCTTCGTGACCGTCGAACGTCACAAGATCCAGCCCCGCCGCCTCGGGGATCAGCGCGCGCACCACGGTCGATCCCTCGATGCCGACGCGCAGCCCGTCCAGAGCCTCGAGCGTGGCCTTTTCGCCCTCGGCAAGGACGCGGGCCGCGCCACGCCGCTCGAAGAGCGAGAAAGAGGCCGAATCGAGCGGCAGCGTGAAATCCATCCGGTTGCGCCGGTCGTCGCTGAAGCCGACCAGAGAGATCAGGTCGATCTGCCCGCTGCGCGGCCCTTCGGCAAACTGCTCGTTGGTGATCGGGACGAAGCGCAGCGGCATCCCGGCGCGATCCGCCAGATCGCGCAGCACCTCGACGCCGAAGCCGGTGAAGCGCCCGCTCTCCGCCTGCATCTGGTAGGGCGGAAAGTCCGGCACCCCGACCACGTAGACCTGCGGCGGCGGCGCGGGCACGTCCATGGCCCACTTCCGGCGCAGCGCCGCCAGCGTGCCGTCCGCCTCCATCGCGTCCAGCGCCTCTTGCACGCGCGGCATGAGATCGGCGCGGGAGTCGTGCAGGGCGACCACGTGGCGGCTCGTTGCAAGGGCAGGGCCAAGGCGGCGCACCTCGGCTTCCAGCCCGTTGGCGCGCAACACGCCCATCACACCGGGATAGACCGCCACAAGCCCGTCGATCTGGCCGAACAGCAGGGCCCCCAGCGCGGCGCCGAAGTCGGGATAGGCGATGACGGTGTTATCCGCGCCGATGCCTTGCGCCATGTCGGCGCCTGCGGTGCGGTCCACCACGCCAAGGCTGAGGCCGTCAAAGTTGTCTCGGCTGCGTTCGGGCGGGGTGTCGGCGCGGACAAACAGATGCACCTCGCTTTCCGCCACCGGCGCCGAGAAGACGTTGCTGTCCGCCAGGGCCGGGATGCGGGCGGCGCCGGGCAGGATCTGCGCCTCGCCGCTGGCCTGTTGCCGGATGATCGAGGTGACGTCCGGCAGCTTGCGGAACGCGATGTCGATCCCGCTGCGCGCGGCGATCTCCTGCCCGATATCGCCGAAGAATCCCGACGGCGGGCCATCCCCTTCGACTGGCGTGAAGAACCCCGGCGTCGGCGTCCAGCCCGAGACGAGCGGCGCCGCGTCCTGCGCTGTGGCCGTGCCTGCCGCGCCAAGCAGGGGCAATGCGACAGCAAGGGGCCGAAAGAGGGCGATCACGGCGCCCTGCCATGCCCGCGCTGGCCGGACAGCAGCGCGTCCAGCTTCTCGCGCAGGATCTGGGGCGCGAAGGGCTTGGGCAGTACGTCGTCCGCGCCCAGCTTCCGGGTGGTGCCCAGAATGTCGTAGGGCATGCCCGCCCGCGCCGCGCCGGATATGGCCAGCACCGGGATATCCGTGCGCGTGGCATGGCCGGTTTCCGCCAGAAGCGTCCGCAACCGCGAGATGAACAGAACCCCGCCGTCCGAGGTCAGGCGCCCGTCGACCTTGATGTAGACGTCGACGATGGCGGCATCGAAGGCCTTGGCGATCACAAGCTCCAGCGCCTCGTGTCCCGTCGCGGCCACCGAGACCGTGTGACCGGCCTCTTCGAGATCGCGCCGTACAAGGCCGGCAAAAACCGTATCGTCTTCCAGGATCAGTATCTTGGCCACGCTTCCCCTCGCGTTCGCGCTGCGCCCCCAGCGGCTGCGCCGTCACCTTCACACGGCGGCCCGGCGCATGGCCAGAGAATTTCGAGGCCGCCGCCCGCGCATCCGTTTGACCTTTCGGCGCATTCCGGGCCACTGTGTGATCCGCGTCGGGGCGGCAAGACCCCGCAACCGGGAGGAGACCCCATGCCCTATATTCTGGCGATCGACCAGGGCACGACATCCAGTCGCGCCATTCTCTTCGACGAGGCCATGAAAGTTGCGGCCGTCGCGCAAGAGGAGTTCGCCCAGCACTACCCCGACAGCGGCTGGGTGGAACACGAGGCCTCTGACCTCTGGACTACGGTTGCCGCCACCTGCCGGGGCGTGATGGAAAAGGCCCGCGTGCGCGCGGGCGACATCGCCGGGATCGGCATCACCAACCAGCGCGAGACGACGCTGCTATGGGATCGCAAGACCGGCAAACCCCTGCACAATGCTATCGTCTGGCAGGACCGCCGCACCTCTGCCGTCTGCGCCGATCTCAAGAAGCAGGGCCTCGAGGCGGCGGTGACACAGGCCACAGGCCTGCTGCTGGACCCCTATTTCTCGGGGACCAAGCTGGCCTGGCTGCTGGACAACGTCGAGGGCGCGCGCGCCCGGGCCGAGGCCGGAGAGCTGGCCTTCGGCACTGTGGACACATGGCTGATCTGGCACCTGACCGGCGGTGCCGAACATGTCACCGACGCCACCAATGCGGCGCGCACGATGTTGTACGACATCCGGCGCGGCGCATGGTCCGACGAGATGTGCGAGATGCTGCGGATTCCGCAATCGCTGCTGCCCGAGGTCAAGGATTGCGCCGCCGACTTCGGCATGGCCCGCGCCGACCTCTTCGGCGAAGAGATCCCGATCCTCGGCGTGGCGGGCGACCAGCAGGCGGCCACCATCGGGCAGGCCTGTTTCCAGCCGGGCATGCTGAAATCGACCTATGGCACCGGGTGCTTCGCGTTGATGAACACCGGGGCGGAGCCGGTGGTCTCGCAGAACCGCCTGCTGACGACCATCGCCTACCAGATGGACGGTAAGCCGACCTATGCGCTCGAAGGCTCGATCTTCATCGCCGGTGCCGTGGTGCAATGGCTGCGGGACGGGCTGAAGATTATCCGCGACGCCAGGGAGACGCAGCCGCTGGCCGAGGCCGCCGACGATGCCCAGCAGGTGGTGCTGGTGCCCGCCTTCACGGGCCTTGGCGCGCCCTACTGGAACGCCGATTGCCGGGGCGCCATCTTTGGGCTGACCCGCAACTCGGGCCCCGAGGAATTCGCCCGCGCGGCGCTGGAATCGGTGGGCTACCAGACCCGGGACCTGCTGGACGCGATGCGCGCCGACTGGAAAGCCGAGGCCGAGTCGGTCTTGCGCGTGGATGGGGGCATGAGCGCCTCGGACTACGCGATGCAGTTCCTGGCGGACATCATCGGTGCCGGGGTCGACCGGCCCACGGTGCTGGAAACCACCGCCATGGGTGCGGCATGGCTGGCGGGCCAGCGGGCGGGACTTTATCCCGACATGGCCGGTTTTTCGGAAACCTGGGATCTGGACCGCAGCTTCGCCCCGGCGATGGAGGCGGAAAGCCGCGACGCGAAATACGCGGGCTGGAAGCGCGCGGTCGAGGCGGCACAGGCCTTCTAGACCGGGCGCGGGGAAGCGATTTTTCGGGCTGTGTGTCGACCGGACCGCCCCGGGTCCAAATCGCTTCTCCCCGCCGCAACCGGCGCGCCTGTGGCCGAGAGCGGCGCCGAAAGCGCTTTTGAGGTCTCGGGCGAGGGGGATCAGCGCGGCGGCAAAGCGCTTTCCCCATCGCACCCGGCGCGCCCTTGGCTGGCCGGGTGTGGACCGTGCTTTTGCGGAGCCTGGGGGATTGGGGCCACCGATGCGGCAAAGCGCTTTCGCCCGGGTGGACCCCGTACGCCTTTGTGCACGGAGGCGGGCAGCGGGCGGGCCTGCCTGTCAGCCCGCGCCCAGCAGTGCCGCCAGCGCGACCCAGCCCGCGGTCTCCGAGGCCAGCTGCACCGCCCCCAGCACATCGCCGGTCTGCCCGCCCAGGCGGCGCCGGGCCTGCCATCCGACCAGCGCGGCGGTGCCCAGCATGACGGCCCCGGCGCCCCAGACCGCAGCGCTGCCGGACAGCGCGCCGCAGGCCAGCGCCAGTGCCGCCCCGGGCAGCCATGCGGTGGGGGAGGTCGTGCCAGAGGCCTGTTGCCCCAACCCCTCGGTCCGGGCCGGGGGCAAGAGGTCCAGCGTGCAGACCATCAGCAGGCGGCTGAGAAGGCTGACGAAGAGGATCGCCCAGAGGTCGGCGCCCACCTCGGCCAGCGCCAGACCGCCCAGAAGCACCGTGAAGATCAGGACGATCACGCCATAGCTGCCGACGCGGCTGTCGCGCATGATCTCCAGCCGTCGCGCGCGGCTCTGTCCGCCCATGCCGTCGGCGAAATCCGCCAGCCCGTCGTGGTGCAGCCCACCCGTGACCAGCGCCGCCGCGCCAAGGGCCAGCGCCGCGCCCACCGGGCCGTCGGGCAGGGCCGCAAGCACGACCCAGAGCAGCAGGCCCACCGGAAGGCCGACCAGAGGAAAGGCCCATCGCGCGGCATTCATCGAGGGAAACCCGTCACCCAGCTGTCCCGCCGGGAGGCGGGACAGCAGCATCGCCGCCACCTGTATCTCTGACAGGCGGCGCCGGATCACGCGCCCGAAACTCCGGCCTCTGCGAAGGTCGCCATGCCGTTGTGGCAGGCCAGAGCACCGCGCACGACCGACAGTGCCAGCGCCGCGCCAGAGCCTTCGCCCAGGGCCATCCCAAGATCGAGAAGCGGCGCTTTGCCCATCTTCTCGGCCAGTTGCCGATGCCCCGGCTCGGCGCTGCGATGCGCGATCAGGCAGTGGTCCAGTGCCTCGGGCCGGGCGGAGAAGAGGGGGGCCACCGAGGCCGAGCAGATGAAGCCATCCAGCATCACCGGAATGCGCGCCATCCGCGCCGCCAGCACCGCGCCGCAGATCGCCGCTTGTTCGCGGCCACCCAGCGCCGCCAGCTTGCCCATGGCGGACAGGGTGTCATGCCGCGCCGCGCCTTCGGCGATCACCCGCGCCTTCAGGGACATGCCATCGGCGTCCGACCCGGTGCCGCGCCCGACCCAGCCTTGCGCGTTGCCGCCGAAAGCGCCCAGAGCCAGCGCCGCCGCGACGGTGGAGTTGCCGATGCCCATCTCGCCCAGCAGCAGGATGTCGGCACCTGTGTCGACCGCCGCCGCGCCTGCTGCCATGGCCTCCAGCGTCTCTGCTTCGGTCATGGCGGGCCCTGCGGTGAAATCCGCCGTGGGCCGGTCGAGGTCCAGCGCCACCACCTCCAGATCGGCGCCGGAGACCTGGCACAGCTGGTTGATCGCCGCGCCGCCGGTCTTGAAGTTGGCGACCATCTGCGCCGTCACCTCTTGCGGAAAGGGGTTCACGCCGCGCGCGCAGATGCCGTGGTTGCCCGCGAAGACCAGCGCCTGCGCCTTGTCGATCCGGGGCTGTGCCACGCCGCGCCAGCCCGCCATGAAGGCCGCGATCTCTTCGAGGCGGCCCAGAGAGGCGGGCGGCTTCGTCAGGGTCATCTGGCGCGCATCGGCGGCGCGGGCCGCCTCGGCGTCGAAGGAGGGAAGGTCCAGCGCCGCCACGTCGTCGAGGCGCTTCAGGGGGAGAGTCGTCATGGGCAAGTCACCGTGTTCACTTGATTTTCAAAGGGTAGCCCGCGACCGCGAGCCAAAGCTCGTCGCAGGCCTGCGCGATGGTCTGGTTCAGGCTTCCTGCGGCATCGCGAAAGGCCCGCGCAAGGGCGTTTTCCGGCACGATACCGGCGCCGACCTCGTTGGTGACGATCACCACCGGCGCCCTGTCGCGCGCCAGCGACCCAGCCAGCGCCTCGGCGGGGGCGCGCCAGTCGCGCTCTGCCAGCATCAGGTTGGTCAGCCAGAGCGTCAGGCAGTCGATCAGCACCGGGCGCGCGGGGTCGGCGGCCTCCAGCGCGCCGGGCAGGTCGAGCGGTTCGGCCACCGTGTGCCAGCCCGCGCCGCGCCGCGCCTGATGGTCCGCGATCCGCCGTTCCATCTCGGCATCGAAGGCCTGCGCCGTGGCGATATAGGTGGCGGGCAGGCCGAAATCCCCGACCATGCGTTCCGCCAGAGTGCTCTTGCCGGACCGGGCGCCGCCGGTGATGAGGATCGACTTTGTCATGGGATCGTGAAAAAGCAGGTTCCGACGCGATTGGAAAGACCGCATGGCCCTGTTTGCGACAAACGAGCTTTTGCTGATCCGCCATGCCCCCGCCGACCACGGCGGGCGCCTGTGCGGGCGGACCGACGTGCCCGCATGCCTGCCAGAGGCCGGAACTGCCGCGCTGCGCAGCCTTCTGGCGGAGGTGCGCCAGATCCGTGTTTCGCCCGCCCTGCGCTGCGTGCAGACGGCGAGCGCGCTTTGGCCCGGGCAGGCCCCGGTCCCCGATCCGCGCCTGTGGGAGCAGGATTTCGGCATCATGGACGGCAGGCCCGTCGACAGCCTGCCGGATCTTGGCCCGATGCCGCGCGAGACACTGGCGCGACAGGCCTACCCGGGCGGCGAGAGCTTTGTGCAGATGGCCGCCCGCGTGCTGCCCGCGCTGGCGGACCTGCCAGAGGGGCCGGTTGCGGTCGTCGCCCATGCGGGCACCGTGCGCGCCGCGCTGGGCCATGCGCTGGGCGACATCGCCGCGGGCCTCTCCTTCGAGGTCGCGCCGCTGTCCCTGACCCGCCTGCGCCGCCACGCCGGGGGCTGGTCGATCGTCCAGACCAACCGGGCGGCGGGATGAGTTTTGTTGCCGGACATTTCGGCGAGTGGTTGCAGGGCCGCCTCGGTCCGGAGGGGCCGCTGGCGCTGGTCACGCTGGCCTGCCCGAACCGGGGCGTGCGCGTGACCCGCGAGCGCGCGGCGGGACCCTTTGCCCTGACCGGCGATGCCGTATTGCCAGAGCCTCTGGTCCGCGCGCTGCTACAGCGGATCGGTCGCGATGCCGAAGGGGCATGGGACCTGCGCGCCGCCTTCCCGGTCGGCGGCGGCGCGGGCATGTCGACGGCGGCGCTGGTGGCCATCGCCCGCGAAGCGGGCGTGCCCGAGGGGCTTGCAGAGGCCTGCCTTGCGGTCGAAGGCGCCACCGATCCGCTGATGTTGCTCGCGCCTGACGCGGTGCTCTGGGCGCCGCGTCAGGCGCGGGTGCTGGACAATGTGCCGCCGCCGCCCCGCGCCGAGGTGGTGGGCGGCTTCTTCGGTCCGCCGCTGCGCACCGATCCGGCGGACCTGGCCTTCCCCGATGTCGCCGATCTGGTTGCCGCGTGGCGCGGGGCGCCGGGGCTGGCCGAGGCCGCAGGGATCGCATCAGAGTCCGCGCGGCGCTGCACCGCCCTGCGCGGTCCCTCGGACGACCCGACAGAGGCGCTTGCCGCAGCCCTGGGCGCACTGGGCTACGCCCGCGCGCACACAGGCTCTGCCCGGGCGCTGATTTTCGCCCCCGGGGCGGTGCCGGTGGGCCTGTTCGAGCTTATGGCAGAGGCGGGTCTGACGGGCCTGTGCCACTTCACGACCGGGGGCCGGGGATGAGCGTCGCGGGGATGATGCTACTGGCCATGGCGCTGGACGCGGCGGTGGGCTGGCCCGACCGGCTGTACCGGCGCATCGGCCACCCGGTGGTCTGGATCGGCGCGCTGATCTCGATGCTGGAGGCGCGGCTGAACGCGGGCGCGCCGGGGCGCCGCCGCGCCACGGGGGCGCTGACCGTGGCGCTGGTCTGCGCGGCGGTGGCCGTGCCCGCGCTCTGGGTGCAGGCGGTCCTGCCGGGCGGTTGGTTGGGCCTGCTGGTGGGCGCGCTGGCGGCCTGGCCCTTGCTGGCGGTGCGGTCGATGGATCAGCATGTCGGGGCTGTTGCCCGCCCCCTCGCTGCCGGAGACCTCGCCGGTGCGCGTCGGGCCGTGGCGATGATCGTCGGGCGCGACCCGGCGCGGCTGGACACCCGGGGTGTCGCCCGCGCGGCGCTTGAAAGCCTGGCCGAGAACACCTCGGACGGGATCGTGGCGCCGCTGTTCTGGGGTGTGGTGGCGGGGCTGCCGGGGCTGGCCGTCTACAAGGCGATTAACACGATGGATTCGATGATCGGCCACAGGTCCGAGCGCTACGAGGACTTCGGCAAGGCCGCCGCGCGGCTGGACGATCTGGTGAACCTTCTGCCCGCGCGGCTGACCGGGCTGCTCTTCGCGCTGGCCTCGGGGCGGCCGGGCCGTGCCATTGCCGTCATGCGCCGCGATGCGCGGCACCACCGCTCGCCCAACGCGGGCTGGCCCGAGGCGGCGATGGCCGGGGCGCTGCACCGGCGGCTGTCCGGTCCGCGCGTCTATGGCAATACCGTCGCCGATGAGCCATATGTGAACGCCGCGGCCCCGGACCCGGAGCCGCAGGACCTGCGGCGCGGGCTGGCGCTCTACCGGCGGACGATGGTGCTGGGGGCCGGGCTGCTGGCGCTGCTCTGGATGATGTGACGGAGGGGTGATGCGCGATCACGGAGGCGATCTCGACCGCGCGCGCGCGGTTTACGGCGGCGACGACTGGCTGGACCTGTCCACCGGCATCAACCGCGTGCCCTATCCGATGCCCGATCTTGCGCCAGAGGCCCTGACCGCCCTGCCGCTGGGGCGCGACATCGCGGCGGTGGAAAAGGCCGCGCGCGCGGCCTTTGGCGCCCCGCAGGGCTGTGAGTGCGTGGCTCTGGCGGGGGCCTCCGCGGCGATCCAGCTTGTCCCGCGCCTGCGGGCGCCGGGGCTGGCCCGCGTGCTGGGGCCGACCTACAACGAACATGCCGCCGCCCTGCGCGCCATGGGCTGGACGGTCGAGGAGGTCGCGACGTTGGACGCGCTGAAGGGTTGCGGCGTGGCGGTTGTGGTCAATCCCAACAACCCGGACGGTCAGCGGCACGATCCCGATGCACTGCTTGCGGTGGCCGGGCGCGTGGGCCTTCTGGTGGTGGACGAAAGCTTTGCCGATGCCGCGCCCGAACTGTCCATCCTGCCGCACTGGGGGCGCCTGCCAGAGGGCGCCCGGGCGGTGGTGCTGCGCAGTTTCGGCAAGTTCTACGGTCTCGCCGGTCTGCGGCTGGGCTTTGCGCTGTCCCACGGACCCATCGTCGACGACATGCGCCGCATGGCGGGGCCATGGGCGGTCTGCGGCCCGGCGCTTGCGGCGGGGCAGGCCGCCTATGCGGACACCGATTGGCAGGCCGCCACCACCGCGCGGCTGGCGCAGGATGCCGAGCGCATGGACCGGCTGGCCGGGCAGGCGGGCTGGTCGCTGGTGGGCGGCACGACGCTGTTTCGCACCTACGCAACGCCCGACGCCGCCAGGGCGCAGGACCGGCTGGCGCAGGCGCGTGTCTGGACCCGCCGCTTTCCCTACTCCGACCAATGGCTGCGCCTCGGCCTGCCCGGAACAGAGGCCGAGTGGCGCTGGCTGACGCGGGCGATGGCTTAGCGCGCCGCCGCCAGCAGGCCCGCCACGTCCAGATGCCGTTCCATGTGGTCGGCCAGCGCGTCCAGCGTCGCCTCGACCGTTTCGCCGTAGCGACCCGAGGCCTGCACCCCGAAGCCCGCCAGCCAAGCCGCGCGAAAGCCGTCGTCGCGGAACATGCCGTGCAGGTAGCTGCCCGCCACCCGGCCATCGGCGCTGACCGCGCCCTCGGGGGCGCCGTCGAGCAGCGCGAAGGGCCGCGCGCGGTCCGCCCCCTCGCTGCGCCCGATGTGGATCTCGTAGCCATCGAAGCCGGTGCCCGAGGCCGCGTGCACGGCCCGCACCTCTGTCAGGCGCTTGTCGCCGGTCATCACCGTGCCGATGCGCAAGAGGCCAAGGCCCGCGTCGCGCCCGGCGGGGCCTTCGATGCCCTCGGGGTCGTCGATCCACTGCCCAAGCATCTGGAAACCGCCGCAGATGCCCAGCACATGGCCGCCGCGCCGCACATGCGCCGCGATGTCCCCGTCCCAGCCCTGCGCCCGCAGGAAGGCGAGGTCGCCCCGCGTCGACTTGCTGCCGGGAAGGATCACCACGTCGGTGTCGCCGGGCAGGGCCTCTCCGGGCGCGAGCATGGTCAGGCGCACGCCCTCTTCCTGCGCCAGCGGGTCCATGTCGTCGAAATTGGCGATCCGCGACAGCCGCAGGCAGACCACGTGCAGCCCCTCGTCGCGCGCCGGTGCACCGATGTCGAGCGCGTCCTCGGCGGGCAGCTTCCACGCCTGCGGGAACCACGGCGCGACGCCGTAGCCGTGCCAGCCGGTGCGCTGCTCGATCAGCGCGTAGCCGTCGTCGAAGAGCGAGGGGTCGCCCCGGAACTTATTGATCAGGAACCCCGCCACGCGGGCATTGTCTTCGGCGTCCATGACCGCCTGCGTGCCGACGATCTGCGCGATCACCCCGCCCCGGTCGATGTCGCCGCAGAGGATCACCGGCACCCCCGCCGCCTGCGCAAAGCCCATGTTGGCGATGTCGCCCTGACGGAGGTTCACCTCGGCTGGGCTGCCCGCGCCCTCGACGATCACGAGGTCATGGGCGGCGCTGAGCCTGCGAAAGCTCTCTAGCACGGAAGCCAGCAGGCCGGGCTTCAGCCCGGCATAGTCGCGCGCCTTCACGGTGGCGATGCGCCGCCCCTGCACCACGACCTGTGCGCCCACATCCGTTTCCGGTTTCAGCAGCACCGGGTTCATGTCCGTATGTGGCGCCAGCCCGCAGGCCAGCGCCTGAAGCGCCTGCGCGCGCCCGATCTCTCCGCCATCCGCCGTCACGGCGGCGTTGTTCGACATGTTCTGCGGCTTGAAGGGGGCGACCGACAGTCCGCGCCGACGGGCGGCCCGGCACAGCCCGGCGACCAGCATCGACTTGCCGACGTTCGAGCCGGTGCCCTGAATCATCAGCGCGGTCATGCGATCTCCAGCAGCACCAGTTCCGGCGGCCTGCGGTAGCGGAACGGTGGCCCGGAACAGCCCAGCCCGCCCGAGACCACCAGTTGCCGCCCCTCTTCCTCGGTATGGCCGTAGGCATAGCGCGTGCCGAAGCGGGAGGGCACCACAAGCGGCTGGCCGAAGGGCAGGATCTGGCCGCCGTGGGTATGGCCGGAAACCGTCAGGTCGATATGGCCGGGCAGCTCGGGGAAGATGTCCGGCTCATGCGCCATCAGCAGGGTGAAGCGGGCCGGGTCCAGCTTGGGCAGCACCTGGTCCAGCCGGTCCGCCCCCGGCGCGTCGCGGTGCCAGAAGCTGCGGAAGGCGCGCTGCGAATCGAGGCCCGCCAGCGTGAAGGCGCCGCCGGGCGCCTCGATGGTCAGCGCGTCGTTGTTCAGGCAGGGCAGGCCGCGCGCCGCAAAGGCCCGGTGCCAGCTGGTCGGGTCGCCGGTGGCCCGGGCCTGCCGGTCGTCCTTCCAGTCGTGGTTGCCGAAGATGGCGAAGACCCCCAGCGGCGCGCTCAGCTGCGCCAGCGCCTCGGTCACCGGCTCTGGTGGCAGGGTGCGGCCGCCATAGACATGACCCGCGTAGTCGCCCAGAAGCAGGATCATGTCGGCGCCCAGTGCATTGGTCTGCGCGACCAGCGCGCGGATGCGGGGCAGGTCCATGAAGGGGCGGCAGGCGTGCAGGTCGGCAAAAAGCGCGACCCTCAGGCGCGGCGTGGGCACATCGCGGCGCGCGGTGATCCGGTAGCGGGTGACGATGGCGGGGGCGCTCACAGACCCAGCCTTTCGGGCAGCGCCCTGCGGGTCGCGTCGGTGAAGTGGAACCCCTGCCAGCCGCGCGCCGTGGCGGCGGCGATGTTGGCGGCGACGTCGTCCACCAGCAGGATGCGCGACGGCGCCAGCCCCGACCAGTGCTCGATCTGTGCGAAGAAGCCGGGGTCGGGCTTTGCCGCCCCCATCCGGCCCGATGAAAAGACATGGTCCACATGGGCCGCATAGCCCATCTGCTCCTCGATGTAACAGCAGCGCCGGTGTTCGTTGTTGGTGCCGATGACATGGCGCGCCGGATGCGCCTTCAGCCAGCCCAGCACCTCGGCGTCGGGATGGGCGTCCTTTTCGAACCAGTAGGCAAGGAAATCCTCGCCGCTGAGGTCATGCCCGTGGCGCGCCAGCCAGTCCGAGACATGCAGCAGCAGGTCCCGCCGCCCGCGCACGATGTCGCGAAAGTCGCCCGCCGTGAACATCTCGTGGCTGAAGCCGCGCGGGTCGATGCCCAGATCGGCCTTCATGTTGTCGGCCCAGAAGGTCCGACCGCCGCGCAGGTTGGCGTTCAGGACGCCGTCGAAATCCCAGACGATCAGTGCGGGCATCACGGCTCAGACCTGCTTGGGCAGGAAGGCCTCGACGGCGGCCTGCGCGATGACTGTGACCTCTTTGCTGTCGGGATTGGTCACGTTCAGCCCGCCGTGCACCGCGCGGACCTCGGCCTTGCCGCGCGGCAGGCGGGCGGTCAGGGCGGCGCAGTCGACGCGGTCGGGCTCCTGCACGGCGACGATCACCTGCACGCGCATCTCGGCATGGTCCAGCCCCAGCGCGCCGAAGAGCGGGATCGACGAGTGCCGCAGCGCATCCTCGATCGCGCGGCCCGCCGCCTTGGAATAGTCCATGCCGTGCAGGTCGTTGCCCATGCCCATCTCGATGATGAAGCGCTGCATCAGATGCCCTCCAGCGCGACCGAGATCGCGACATTCGCCATGACGGTCGGCAGGCCGTCGCCATCGGGGCGCGGAACGTCCAGCCCGCCCTTCGTCACGGTGACCGAGACGGTGCCATAAGGAAAGACCGCCGCGACCTTCGCCACGTCGACGCGCTCGGGCTGCTGCACGCCCACGTCGACGGTGATGTGCATATCCGCCTTCTCTTTGCCGAACAGCTCGGCGAGGTTGATCGAGTTGTGCCACAGCGCGTTCTCGACGCCCCGGCAGGCGGCCTGCGTATAGTCCTGCCGGCGGAGCGAGGTGCCCATGCCGAACTCGGTCAGAAGGCGTTTAGGCATGAGGTGGGTCCTTCGCGGTTTGCGGTCTGGACCGAATCTATAGCGCGGGACGGCAGCGTGTTGAAGGACATGCGTCACGGCGGTGGTACAGCAGTGCGCGCCGTCTTGTCCGACCCATGTCCGCCGCACCGTCTGGCCGTATCACGGCCACGGGCGACGCGATACGGAGGGTCCGCCGTGGTCAGGGCGCCGCCGGGTCGAACCTCAGCCGGGCGTGGAAGCGGGCCAGTTCGCTGGCCGTCGGCGCCATGCCGGAGAAGGTCTTCACGTAGCCGGGCGTGCGCCGCATCCGGGTGGCGAGGCTTTCCGAGACCTGCATCGAGATATAGCCGATCTGGGTCAGGTAGACGGTGCGGGCGCGCACCTCTGCCTCGTCTTCGGCAAAGCCGAACCGCGCGAACATCGCCCGGATCGCGTCGATGCGGACCTCGTCGGCGGCGTGGATCCTTGCCGCGGCCACCTCGGACTTATGCGCCCATCCGCGAATCGCGAAGTCCAGCTGCGGCTCGAAGACTGTCTCGTCGAGGAAGACGGCGATCAGGTTCAGCACCGCCTCGGAGATCGTCTCCGCATAGGCGGTGCTGGCCTCGACGAAGGCGCCGGTGTTCTTGGCGTCCCATTCCTCCAGCAGCGCATCCAAGAGGGCCTTTCGATCCTTGAAGAACCAGTAAAAGCTGGTGCGCGACAGCTGCAAACCATTGGCCAGAGGCTGGATTTTCACCGCATCGACCCCCGACGCGATCAGCGCCGCCTGCGCGGCCTGCAACCACACCTCGCGTGAGCCGCGCCAGCCGCTGGTCTTTTCCTCGGGGTGGGTGGGCTCTGCCTGTGTCGTCATGGCCGCGATGATTAGCCCCTAGGCCGCCCTTTCACAAGGAAATAGACACACCTGATCTTTTAATTGACACAAGTGAACATTTCCCGAATGGTGCCGCCATCCAGCAAGAAGGCACAGCCATGTCCAGCGATCCGCTACTTCAGCCCTACCAGCTCAAGCACCTGACCCTGCGCAACCGGATCATGACCACGAGCCATGAACCGGCCTACCCCGAGGACGGCATGCCCAAGGAGCGTTACGCGGCCTATCACGCCGAGCGGGCTAAGGCCGGCGTTGCACTGGCGATGACGGCGGGGTCGGCGGCGGTGTCCAAGGACAGCCCGCCGGTCTTCAACAACATTCTCGCCTATCGCGACGAGGTGGTGCCGTGGATCCGCAAGCTGACCGGTGCCTGCCACGACCACGGCTGCGCGGTGATGATCCAGCTGACGCACCTTGGCCGCCGCACGGCGTGGAACAAGGGGGCGTGGCTGCCCTCGGTGTCGTCCTCCAAGCACCGGGAACCGGCGCACCGGGCCTTCCCCAAGCGGGCGGAGGACTGGGACATCGAGCGCATCATCACCGATTTCGCCGATGCGACCGAGCGCATGAAGGCGGGTGGCATGGACGGGATCGAGTTGCAGGTCTACGGCCACCTGCTCGACCAGTTTTGGTCGCCGCTGACCAATGACCTCGATGGCCCCTATGGCGGTCAGACGCTGGACACGCGGATGCAATTGCTGATGGATGTGCTGGGCGGCATCCGCAAGCGGGTGGGCGACGAGTTCATCGTGGGCCTGCGCTACACGGCGGACGAGGCCGAGGCCGGCGGCATCACCGAAGAGGACGGCATCGAGATTTCCAGGCGGCTTGCCGCCTCGGGCATGGTCGATTTCCTCAACGTGGTGCGGGGCCGGATCCACACCGACCCGGCGATGACCGACCTGATCCCGATCCAGGGGATGAAGAACGCCCCGCATCTGGATTTCGCCGGTCGGGTCAAGCAGGCCACCGGCATGCCGACCTTCCATGCGGCCAAGATCCCCGACGTGGCAACGGCGCGTCACGCGGTTGCGGCGGGGCTTCTGGACATGGTGGGCATGACCCGCGCCCACATGGCCGACCCGCATATCGTGAAGAAGATCGTGGAGGGGCGCGAGGACGATATCCGCCCCTGCGTCGGCGCCACCTACTGCCTCGACCGAATCTATCAGGCGGGCGATGCGCTGTGCATCCACAACGCCGCCACGGGCCGCGAGCTGACCATGCCGCACACCATCGAACCGGCGGCGACCCGCAAGCGGGTGGTGATCGTCGGCGCCGGTCCCGCCGGGCTGGAGGCGGCGCGCGTCGCCGCAGAGCGCGGCCATGCCGTAACGGTGCTGGAGGCGCAGCCTGATCCCGGCGGGCAGGTGCGCCTGACCGCGCTGAACCCGCGCCGCCGCGAGATGATCAGCATCATCGACTGGCGCATGGCGCAATGCGCGGCGCGCGACGTGGAATTCCGCTTCAACACATGGGCCGAGGCCGGGGACGTCACCGCCCTGAACCCCGACGTGGTGATCGTGGCCACCGGCGGCCTGCCCAACACCGAACTCTTCGAGAGCGGCAAGGAGCAGGATCTGGTCGTCACCGCATGGGACATCATCGCGGGCGACGTGAAGCCCGGCCAGACCGTCCTGATCTACGACGAAAGCGGCGATCACCCCGGTGTCATGGCCGCCGAGGTTGCCGCCAATGCGGGCAGCACGGTCGAGATCATGACCCCCGACCGGACCTTCGCGCCCGACATCATGGCGATGAACCTCGTGCCCTACATGCGCGCGTTGCAGGACAAGGACGTGACCTTCACCGTCACCCGCCGCCTCAAGGACGTGACCCGCGACGGCAACCGGCTGAAGGCCGTGATCGGCACCGATTACAGCGACCTGAAGACGGAAAAGACCTACGATCAGGTGGTGGTGAACTACGGCACGCTGCCGATGGACGAGCTGTATTTCGAACTGAAGCCGCTGTCCTCGAACGGCGGCGCGGTGGATTACGACGCGCTGATCGACGGCCAGCCGCAGGAGGTGACGCGCAACCCGGACGGGGGTTTCGCGCTCTACCGCATCGGTGACGCGGTGAGCGCCCGCAACACCCACGCGGCGATCTACGACGCCCTGAGGCTGATGAAGGACATCTGACCGCCGCGCATCCCGGGCCCTTCACCGCATCCCGGCATGGGGCCGGGGGCGCGGTGGGAGGCGGGACTGCCTTCAGCGTCCAGCCGCCGTCGGACGGGGCGACGCAAGCGCAGCGCCGCCGGACGGGAGGACGCGCGGGGGAGGCAACGCAGGGGCAGGGCCGTCGGGAGAGATGACGGGCGGACGGGGCTGTCGGCAGAGACAACGCTCCGGCATGGCCACCGGATCGTGTGGGCAGCGCCGCCGGGAGAGCCGACCCGGGAGCAAGGTCACCGGATCGCGCGGGACGATTCCCTGCGCGCCTTGGTGCAAAACGATCCAGGGGCGCGACGACCCGCTTGGCCTTGCCCGGTCCGCGAAACGCCGCGCTAGGAACAGTGGGAGCCTAGAACTCCACGCCCTTCTGCGCCTTGATCCCGTCGCGGAACGGGTGCTTGACCAGCGTCATCTCTGTCACCAGGTCGGCGGCCTCGATCAACTCGGGCTTGGCGTTGCGGCCGGTCAGGCAGACATGGGTCATCTCGGGCTTCTGGTGCAGCAGGAAATCGACCACCTCGTCGATGTCGAGGTAATCGTAGCGCAGGGCGATGTTGATCTCGTCCAGCAGCACAAAGCGGATCTCGGGGTCGAGGATCTGCTCTTTCGCGATCTTCCACCCGGCCTCAGCGGCGGCGACGTCCCGGGCCTTGTCCTGCGTTTCCCATGTAAAGCCTTCGCCGGACACGAAGAACCGGCATTCCTCGGCAAAGCGTCCGCGGATCATCTCGGCCTCGCCGGTGATCCAGTTGCCCTTGATGAACTGCACCACCGCGCAGGGCATGCCGTGGGCGATACAGCGCATCACCATGCCGAATCCGGAGGAGGACTTGCCCTTGCCCGGCCCGGTGTGGACCATGATCAGCCCCTTTTCGCCGGTTTTGCCTTCCATCATCCGGTCGCGCGCCGCCTTGATCTTCTTCATCTTCTCGGCGTGGCGGGCCTGCTCTTCGGGTGTGACCGTGTCGGACATGGCGCTTCTCCTTGACAACTCGGGGCGAATGGGCGCATCTCGCACCCTGCTGGTGCCTGTGTAAACAGGTGAAAAGGGAATGTGCAGCCCCGTGCGGGGTCAGGCGCAGCCGCCCCCGCGACCGTGAACCGGAAAGGGCCCCATCGCCACTGGCATCGCGCCGGGAAGGTCGGGGACCGCTGGGCCGCAAGGCCCGAGATCCGCAAGCCGGGAGACCTGCCAGCGAGAAGAGCTTTTGAGACCGGACGGGGTGTGCCGGTGTCGGGATTGGTCCCTGTCGAAGGGCCGCGCCCGTCATCCCCCCTGACAGGAGAGACGATGACCGCGCCAGCCCCGCCCACCGAACTGCTTGTCTGCGTGAAGTGCCGCAAGGGCATGGACGTGCCCGCCGACGACCGCCGCCCCGGGCAGCGCCTCTACGACGAGATCACCGCGCGGGATGCGCCCGAGGGCGTGCGCGTCACCGCCGTCGAATGCCTGCAGAACTGCGATCTCGGCTGCACCGTCGCGCTACGGGGCGGCGACCGCTGGACCTATGTGTTCGGCAATGTCGACGAGGCGTCGCATTCCGACATGCTGCTCGAGGGCGCTTCGCTTTATCACCAGACGGCGGACGGGCTGATCCCGTGGCGCCAGCGTCCCGAGCACTTCAAGCGCAACTGCATCGCGCGCATCCCACCCCTGACCCCGCAAACGCAGGAGCCTGCCGAATGACCGACCTTTCGAAACTGCCCGTCACCGTGATCACGGGTTTCCTCGGCTCCGGCAAGACGACGCTGGTGCGCCACCTGATGCAGAACCCGGGCGGCAAGCGCCTTGCGGTCGTCGTGAACGAATTCGGCGATGTCGGCGTGGACGGCGAGATCCTGAAGGGCTGCGCCATTCCCGACTGCCCCGCCGAGAACATCATGGAACTGGCCAACGGCTGCATCTGCTGCACCGTGGCCGACGATTTCATCCCCACCATCGAGGCGCTGATGGCGCTGGACCCGCGCCCTGATCACATCCTGATCGAGACGTCGGGCCTCGCGCTGCCCAAGCCGCTGCTGAAGGCCTTCGACTGGCCCGATATCCGCTCCAAGATCACCGTGGACGGCGTGATCGCGCTGGCCGATGCAGAGGCCGTGGCGGCGGGCCGCTTTGCCCCCGACGTGGCGCGGGTGGATGCGCAGCGGCTGGCCGACGACTCGCTGGATCACGAAACGCCGCTGAGCGAGGTCTTCGAGGACCAGATCAGCTGCGCCGACATCATCCTGCTGACCAAGCCCGACCTTGCCGGACCCGAGGGCGTGGCCAAGGCCAAGGCGATCATCGCCGCAGAGGCGCCGCGCGTGCTGCCGGTGGTCGAGGTCGCCGAGGGTGTGGTCGATCCGCGCGTCATCCTCGGGCTGGAGGCCGCCGCCGAGGACGACATGGACGCGCGCCCCTCGCACCACGACGGGCACGACGACCACGAGCACGACGACTTCGAGTCGATCGTGGTGGACCTGCCGGAACTGGACAGCCCCGAGCAGCTTGTCACCGCCATCGAGCGGCTGGCGAACGAGTTGAACATCCTGCGGGTGAAGGGCTATGCCAGCGTCAAGGGCAAGCCGATGCGGCTTCTGGTGCAGGCGGTGGGGGCGCGGGTGCGTCACCAATACGACCGCCCCTGGAAGCCCGGTGAGGCGCGGGTCTCGAAGGTCGTGGTCATCGCGGAACATGACGACGTGAAGCCCGAGGCGATCCGCGCGATCCTTGGCGCGGCGCCGGTCGCCGCCTGATGTAGGGTGGGCCTTGGGCCCGCCGCACGCCGATGCATGTGATCTTTCGCGAAAGCCACGGGCTGGACGAGGCCGACACCCCCCGGGACCTTGCACAGGACCCGGGCGATCTGGTGGTGCTGTCCTTCTCGGACTCGGACCTTGGCGCCTTTACGGCGGGGTGGCATCGCGGCGGCGGCGCGGGGCGGATGCCCTCGCTGCGTCTGGCGAACCTTGCGGCCCTGAAACACCCGCTTTCGGTCGACACCTATGTCGAGCAGACCTTGGCGGGTGCGAAGGGGGTTCTGATCCGCCTGATCGGCGGCGTGCCCTACTGGGCCTACGGGTTGCAGCAGGTCGAGGCGCTGTGCCGCGCGCAGGGCATCGCGCTGGCGGTGCTGCCCGCCGACGGGCGCGAGGACGCGCGGCTGGACGCGGTCTCGACCCTGCCGGTCTCCACGCTGCGCCGCCTGCAGCATCTTTGCGACAGCGGCGGCGCAGTGGCGGCGCAGGCGGCGCTGGCGCAGATGGCGCTGGCCTCGGGGCTTTACGCCGGGCCGGTGCGGGGCGCCAAGGGGCTGCCGCAGGTGGGCGCATGGACGCCGGAGGACGGCGTGTCCTGTCCGGCGGTGGCGTTTGCGGCGGGGGGCGTCGTCGGAGGCAGCGTCGGGGGGGGGCTGTCCGCCCCCCGCTCGGACAAGCCGAGCCCCCCCGAGAGTATTTTTGCAGAAAAGAAGCCCCGGGCGGTGGTGGTCTTCTACCGCTCGTACCTCGTGGCGGCGGATCTGGAGCCGGTCGAGGCGGTGATGGCGGGCTTGCGGGCGCGGGGCTTCGAGGTGGCCGGGCTTTTCGTGCCCTCGCTTAAGGCGCCCGAGGCGGCGGGATGGCTGGGGCGGCAGGTCGCGGCCCTGGCGCCGGATGTGATCGTCAACCTGACCGCCTTTTCCGGGCGCGCGGGGGGCGGGGCCTCTCCGCTGGATGCGGGCGGCGTGCCGGTGTTCCAGGCGGCTTTGGCGACCTCGGGGCGGGCGGCATGGGACGAGGCGGAGCGCGGGTTGTCGCCCGCCGACCTTGCCATGCACGTCGTGCTGCCGGAGGTGGACGGGCGGATCTTTGGCGGCGTCCTGTCCTTCAAGGAAGCGGGAGAGCGTGACCCCGACCTGCAATGCGCCCGCGTGATCCACAGGGCGCATGAGGGGCGCGTCGCGGCTTTTTGTGACCGGGTGGCGGGGTGGCGGCGGCTGGCCGCTGTCCCGGCAGACGCGCGGCGCGTGGCGCTGGTTCTGTCGACCTACCCGGGGCGCGACTGGCAGATGGCCCATGCGGTGGGTCTGGATGCCGTGGCCTCGGCCCGGGCGATGCTGGAGGATCTGCGGGCCGCGGGCCATGCGGTCGAAACCGGGCTGGACGAGGCAACGCTGGCCGCAGCTCGGCTGGTCTGGCCCTTCGCGGACTACGCGGCGGCGCTGGAGCGCCTTCCGCAGGCGCTGCGCGCGGATATGCGCGCAGCATGGGGCGCGCCGGAGGACGATGCAAGTGCGACGCCCGAGGGGATTGCCCTACCGGTGTTGCGGCTGGGCCATGCGCTTGTCGCGCTGCAGCCGGAACGCGGCGAGGCCGCGACCCGCGACGACGACTACCACGACCTGTCGCGCGTGCCGCGCCATGGCTACGTCGCCTTCTACCTCTGGCTTCAGCGCCATGCGGATGCGCTGGTGCATATCGGCGCGCATGGCACGCTGGAGTGGCTGCCGGGCAAATCCGTCGCCCTGTCCGAGACCTGCTGGCCCGAGGCGCTGACCGGCGCCCTGCCGGTGCTTTACCCTTTCATCGTCAACGATCCGGGCGAGGCCGCGCAGGCCAAGCGCCGCATCGGGGCCGTCACGCTGGGCCATGTGCCGCCGCCTCTGAAGACCTCGGGCACGCCGGACCGGCTGTCGCGGCTGGAAAGCCTGCTCGACGAGTTCTCGAACGCCGACGGGCTGGACCCGCGTCGGCGCGACCGGCTGCAACAGGACATTCGCGACGAGGCGCAGGCGCTGGGTGTCGAGGACGATCTGGGGCTCGACGGTGCCACCTCTCTGGCCGAGGCGATCACGCGGATCGACCGCTTCGTCTGCGACGTGAAGGACAGCGTTTTCGGCGACGGGCTGCATGTCTGGGGGCGGATGCCCGAGGGGCAGGGGGCTTTCGATGCCGCCGCCTCTGTCGCGTCCGAGCGGCGCGCACTGCTGGACGCGTTGAACGGCCACCGGATCGAGCCGGGGCCGGCGGGGTCGCCCTATCGGGGCCGCACGGATGTGCTGCCCACGGGCCGCAACCTCTTTGCCGTCGATCCGCGCGCCGTGCCGACGCGCAGTGCCTACGCGCAGGGTGTGCGGCTGGGCGAGGAACTGGTGCGTCGGCATTTGCAGGACGAGGGCGACTGGCCCCGGTCCCTTGTGGTCGATCTCTGGGGATCGGCGACCATGCGCACCGCCGGAGAGGACTTCGCCATGGCGCTGCACCTGATGGGTGTCAGGCCCGTGTGGGACGCGGGGGCAGAGCGGGTCTCGGGCCTCGAGGTGCTGCCCATCGCAGAGCTGGACCGGCCCCGGGTGGACGTGACGCTGCGGGTCTCGGGGCTGTTCCGCGACGTCTTTCCGGGGCTCTCCGCGCTGTTCGGGCAGGCGGTGCGGGTGCTGACCGAGCGCGACGAGGCGGAAGACTGGAACCCCTACGTGGCGCAGAAGGGCGCGCGGGTCTTCGGCCCGGCGCCGGGGCAGTACGGCGTGGCCATGGGCGCGCATCTGGACAGCTACACCACGGAGGCACGGCAGGCGGCGGGCGAGGCTTGGCTTGCGGCCTCGTCCTGGGCGTTGGACGGCGCGGACCCGGTGCGCGATCCCGAAGGCCTGCGGGCGCGAGTGCGCGGCGCCGAGGCCTTTGTCCACGCGCAGGACCTGCCTGAGACCGACCTGCTGCTGTCCGAGGACTACGCCAGCCACGAGGCGGGTTTTGCCGCCGCGCAGATGGTGACCGGCGGCAGCGCGCGGCTTTGGCATCTGGACAACACCGACCCGGCGCGGCCCCGTGCGCGCGGCCTGTCCGAAGAGATTGCCCGCGTGGTGCAGGCCCGGGCGGCGCATCCGGGCTGGCTGGCGGGCATGCGCCGTCACGGCTTTCGCGGCGCCGCCGAGATCGCCGCGACGCTGGAGAACATGGCCGCCTTCGCGCAGCTGGCCGGGGTGGTGCCCGCGCATCTCTTCGACCTTTATTACGAGGCGACGCTGGGCGACGACGACCTGAGCGCCTTCATGGCAGAGGCCAACCCCGAGGCCTTGCAGGCGATGAAGGACCGCTTCGCCGCCCTGCACGCGGCGGGCCTGTGGCAGACCCGGCGCAACGCCATCCGCGCGGCGCTGGAGGCGGCGGAATGAGCGCGCGTCGATATAGCCGGTCTTGTCGCGAAGCACGCGGTACGGACCCGGTGACGCCATGAGCGCGCCCGAGATCAAGGGCTGGTGCCCCGGCGCGTGGCGGCCCATGCGCTCGGGCGACGGGTTGGTGGTTCGGGTGCGCCCCTGGCTGGGGCAGATCGACCGCGCGCAGGCGTTGGGTCTGGCGGATCTTGCAGAGCGTCACGGGTCGGGGGTGATCGACGTCACCAGCCGCGCGAACCTGCAATTGCGCGGCATCACCGACGCGGCGCATCCGGCGGTGATCGAGGGCCTGTCGGCGCTGGGTCTGCTGGGCGAGACGCCCGAGGCCGAGGCGCATCGCAACATCGTGTTGGACCCCTTCCGCAGCGATCCCGCGCAGGCGCGGCTGGCCATGGCCCTGTCCGAGGCGCTTCAAGGCGCGGAGTTCGCCGCGCTGCCCGGCAAATTCGGCTTCGTCATAGATGCCGAGGCGGGGCGGCTGGCCGGTGTCAGCGGCGACATCCGGATCGAACGCGCGGCCGAGGGGCTGATCGTGCGTGCCGACGGGCAGCCTGTGGGACGCGCCGTGGCCGACATGGACGCGGCCTTTGGCACCGCGCTTGCGCTGACGCGGTGGTTCATCGCCTCGGGCGGTATCGGCGCGGACGGGCGCGGGCGCATGGCGCGGCATGTCGCGGCGCACCCCTTGCCCGTCGATCTGGCCGGAGCAGTTGCCCCGGTTCACGCGCCGTCCGCGCCGCACCCGGGTGCGCTGCATGAGGGCCTGTGCATCGCCGCCGCCTTCGGGCAGTTCTCGGCCGACAGCCTGCGTGCACTGGCCGGGGCGCTGGACGCAGGCCAGCCGATCCGCGTCACACCCTTCCGCATGCTCTTCGTTCCCGGGCTGGCGCAGGCCCCGGCGCACCCGGACCTGATCACCGACCCCGCCGATCCGCTCTTGCGGGTCACCGCCTGCCCCGGCGCGCCCTTCTGCCCGCAGGCCAGCGTCGAAACCCGCCCGCTCGCCCGGCGCCTTGCCGCCGTCACCCCGCTGCCGCTGCATGTCTCTGGCTGTGCCAAGGGCTGCGCCTTGCCCGGCCCCGCGCCGCTGACCCTGACCGGCCGCGACGGCGCATTCGATCTTGTCCGGGGCGGCGCCCCGTGGGATGACCCTGCGCACCCTGGCCTTGACCCCGACACCCTCGACCTCCGGACCCTTTGAATGCCCTACGAATACGAGAAAGACGGCGCTGCCATCTACGCCGAGTCCTTTGCCACGATCCGGCGAGAGGCGGAGCTTGACCGCTTTGCCCCGGATGCCGAGCAGGTGGTGGTGCGGATGATCCACGCCGCCGGTCTGGTCGGGCTGGAACGCGATGTCGCGGTGTCCGACGGCATGGTGGGGGCCGCCCGCGCCGCGCTTGAATCCGGCGCGCCGATCTTCTGCGACGCCTACATGGTCTCCGAAGGGGTGACGCGCAAACGCCTGCCCGCCGACAACGACGTGATCTGCACGCTGCGCGACCCCTCTGTGCCGGACCTCGCGGCCTCGCTGGGCACCACGCGCTCTGCCGCCGCGCTGGAGCTGTGGCGCCCCCGGCTGGAAGGCGCGCTGGTGGCCATCGGCAATGCGCCCACCGCGCTGTTTCACCTGCTGGAGATGCTCGAAGACCCGGCGTGCCCGCGCCCGGCGGCGATCATCGGCTGCCCGGTGGGCTTCGTCGGTGCGCGCGAGTCGAAGGACGCCCTGTGGGAGGCGCTGCCGGTGCCCTCGCTGATCGTGCGCGGGCGGCTGGGTGGCTCTGCCATCACCGTCGCCGCGATCAACGCCATCGCGAGCCGCGCGGAATGAGCGGCGTGATCCACGGCGTCGGCCTTGGCCCCGGCGATCCCGACCTGATGAGCGTGCGCGCCGACCGGCTGGTCCGCAACGCCCGCCACATCGCCTTCTTCCGCAAGGCCGGACGGGCGGGCCGCGCGCGCGGCATCGTCGAGGGGATGCTGCACCCCGAGGCGGTCGAGTTTGCCATGGAATACCCGGTGACGACGGAAATCCCGCTGTCCGATCCGCGCTACAACGAGATCCTCTCGGCTTTCTACGCCGACTGCGTGGCACACCTGCGGGCGCTGGCCGCGCAGGGCGAAGAGGTCGTGGTGCTCTGCGAGGGCGACCCGTTCTTCTACGGTTCCTTCATGCACCTCTACGAGCGGCTCAAGGATGACACCGACGTGCGTGTCGTGCCCGCGATCACCGGCATGTCGGCGGCATGGACGGCGACGGGGATGCCGGTCACATGGGGCGACGACATCCTGTCGGTGCTGATGGGCACGCTGCCCCTTGCGGAACTGACGCGCGGCGCACTGGACGCCGACGCGCTGGTGGTCATGAAGATCGGGCGCAACCTTCCCAAGATCCGCGAGGCGCTGACGGCGGCGGGCAAGATGGATCGCGCGTGGCTGGTGGAATACGCCAGCATGGAGGGGCAGACCGTGATGCCTCTGGCGCAGGCCTCTGACCGGGTGTCGCCCTACTTCTCCATCGTGATCGTGCACGGGCAGGGGCGGCGGCCATGAGCCGGGTTCTGGACAGGCATCCGGGGACGGCGGGCCTTTGGCCCATGCCGCAGGGCGCTGCCGATAAGATGGCGGGCCGGGGTCTGCCCGTCCCGAACCGCGTGTTGGCTGGGACGGCGGCGGAGGGTCCGTCCTGTGCCGCGCCCAAAGGACGGCGGCCATGAGCGGCTGGGTCGTGATCGCGGGCCTCGGCCCCGGGGCCGAGGCCTTGGTGACGCCCGAGGTTTCTGACGCGCTGGCGCAGGCCACCGACATCGTGGGCTACATCCCCTACGTCCGCCGCGTGACCCCGCGCCCCGGCCTGACCCTGCACGAAAGCGACAACCGCGTGGAACTGGACCGCGCCCGCCACGCGCTGGAGATGGCGCAGGGCGGCAAGCGCGTGGTCGTGGTCTCGTCCGGTGATCCCGGCGTCTTCGCCATGGCTGCGGCGGTCTTCGAGGCGGTCGAGGCCGAGCCCGCTTTCGCCGCGCTGGACATCCGCGTGCTGCCCGGCATCACCGCGATGCTGGCGGCGGCGGCGCGGGCGGGGGCGCCGCTGGGCCACGACTTCTGCGCGATCAACCTGTCCGATAACCTCAAGCCATGGGCGCTGATCGAGAAGCGCCTGCGGCTGGCGGCAGAGGGCGATTTCGCCATGGGCTTCTACAACCCGCGCTCCGCCTCGCGGCCCGAGGGTTTCGTGCGCACGCTGGCAGTCCTGCGCGAGACCTGCGAGCCGGAGCGGATGGTGATCTTCGCCCGCGCCGTCTCGACCCCGGACGAAGCGATCCGCGTGGTCGCCCTGAAGGACGCGACGCCGGATATGGCGGACATGCGGACCGTCGTCTTGGTGGGATCTTCGCGCACGCGGGTGATCCCGCGCGACGGCGCGCCCTTCGTCTACACGCCGAGGTTCACTCCGGCATGAGCGATCCAGTCCAGAACCTCTGCGGTTTCGTGCAGTTCGGTCCTTGGCGGCAGGGCGGGGCGGTCGATCATCACCACCGGCAGGCCAAGCGCCAGTGCCGCGTCCAGCTTGGCCCGCGCGCCGCTGCCGCCCGCGTTCTTGGACACCACAAGGTCGATGCCGTGACGCTCCATCAGGGCGCGGTCGTCCGACTCTGTGAAGGGCCCGCGCGAGACCTCGACGGCGCAATCCGGGAAGGGCAGCGCGGCCTCGGGCGGATCGACGAGGCGCAAGAGGTAGAAGTGCTGCGGGTTCGGGGCGAAGTCGTCCAGATGCATCCGGCCCACGGCCAGCATGACCCGGCGCGGCGGGCCGTTCAGCGCCGCGACGGCGGCGGGGATGTCCGCGACGGCCTGCCAGTTGTCGCCCGGACCGGGCTGCCACGGCGGGCGCGTGAGGGCGGCCAGCGGCACGCCGGTGGCCTGCGCGGCCTCGACCGCATGGGCGCTCATCTGCGCGGCAAAGGGATGCGTGGCGTCGATGACATGGGTGATTTCCTGCGTGCGCAGGTAGGTGGCAAGGCCCTCGGTGCCGCCGAAGCCGCCGATGCGGTGCGGCAGGGCGGTGGGATAGGGGCGTTCGACCCGCCCGGCATAGGATACGATGCCCTGGTGGCCCGCAGCCGCCACGGCATCCGCCAGACGGCGCGCCTCTGTGGTGCCGCCAAGGATCAGGAGGTTGGGTGACATGGGCAAGGCTCCGTGGCTGACCGTGATCGGGCTGGGCGAAGATGGACCGGAAGGCCTGCCGCCCGCAAGCCGTGCCGCGCTGGACGGGGCCGAGGTCGTCATGGGACCCGAGCGGCACCTGTCGCTGATCCCCGACAGCGGCGCCGAGCGGATCGTCTGGCCGGTGCCCTTCTCGGAGGGGCTGGCGCTGCTGCGCGGGCTGGCGGGACGGCGCGTGGCGGTGCTGGCCTCGGGCGACCCCTTCTGGTTCGGCGCGGGCTCGGTGATCGCGCGGGAGTTCGAGGCCCATGAGTGGCGGGCGCTGCCGGGCGTCTCGACCTTCTCGCTGGCGGCGGCGCGGATGGGCTGGGGGCTGGAGGGCACGCTCTGTCTTGGCCTGCACGCGGCGCCTCTGACGCGGCTCAGGCCCCATCTGGCGCGGGGCCAGCGGGTGATCGCGCTGCTGCGCGACGGCGCGGCGGTGGCGGAGCTTGGCGCCTGCCTGACCGGCCTGGGCTTCGGCGCCTCTGCCCTGACGGTGATGGAGGCGCTTGGCGGCCCGCGCGAACGGGTGACGCGGGCGCGGGCGGGGGGCGCTTTGGAGGGCTTCGGCCACCCGGTCTGTGTCGCCGTGGAGGTTTCGGGCGAAGGCGCGGCGCTGCACCGCGCCTCGGGTCAGGCGGATGCTGTCTTCGACAGCGACGGGGCCCTTACGAAGCGGCCCGTGCGGGCGCTGACGCTGTCCGCGCTGGCGCCGAAGGCGGGCGAGATGCTGTGGGACATCGGCGGCGGCTCTGGCTCCATCGGGATCGAGTGGCTGCTGTCCCATCCCGCCACGCAGGCCGTGGCCGTCGAGGTGCGCCCCGAACGCGCCGCCCGCATGCGCGCCAACGCCATCGCTCTGGGTGTCGACCGCTTACAGGTGGTCGAGGGCCGCGCGCCGGAGGCCTTGGCGGACCTGCCGCGCCCGGATGCGGTCTTCGTCGGCGGCGGGCTGTCCGAGGCCCTTCTGGAGCAGCTGGCCGCGATGCCCGGTGTGCGGCTGGTGGTGAATGCCGTGACGCTGGAATCCGAGGCGCTGCTGGCCGCATGGCAGGCGCGGCTGGGCGGCACACTTCTGCGCATCGAGCTGGCCGAGGCGGGCGCCCTTGGAACGCGACGCGGTTGGAAGGCGTCATACCCCGTGGTTCAATGGAGTGTGACGACATGATCGTGGCGGGGTTCGGATTTCGCTCGGAGGTCTCGGAAGAGGCCCTGATGGAGGCGCTGGAACTGGCGGGCGGATTGCGTGCGGAGAAGATCGCCACGGCGGGGGACAAGGCCGGTGCAACGGCCTTCGTCGCGCTTGCCGAAAGGGTGGGACTGCCGGTGGTGGCCGTCCCGCAGGCGGCGCTGCAGGCGCAGGCGGTCGAGACGCAGTCCCGCGCCAGCCTGAAAGAGCGGGGCGTGGGCAGCGTGGCCGAGGCCGCCGCGCTTTACGCTGCCGGAGAAGGCGGGCGGCTGATGGCGCCGCGCGTGGTCTCCAGCGACCGGAGCGCGACCTGCGCATTGGCCGAGGGGCCGGGAAGAGGAGAGAGCCTGTGACAGTCCATTTCATCGGTGCCGGACCGGGTGCGCCCGACCTGCTGACCCTGCGCGGGCGCGACCTGATCGCCGCCTGCCCTGTGTGCCTTTACGCCGGGTCCTTGGTGCCCGAAGCGGTGCTGGGGCACTGCCCCAAGGGGGCCGAGGTGGTAAACACAGCGCCGATGGATCTGGACGCGATCATCGCGCGCATGGCCGAGGCGCATGAGGCCGGGCAGGACGTGGCGCGGCTGCATTCCGGCGACCTGTCGGTCTGGTCGGCCATGGGCGAGCAGGTGCGGCGCCTGCAGGCCCTTGGCATCCCCTACACGGTGACGCCGGGCGTGCCGTCGTTTTCCGCCGCCGCCGCCGCGCTGGGGCAGGAGCTGACCCTGCCGGGGCTGGGCCAGTCGGTTGTTCTGACGCGCACGCAGGGGCGCGCCTCGGCCATGCCCGCGAGTGAGACGCTGGAGAACTTTGGCCGCACCGGCGCGACGCTGGCGCTGCATCTCTCGGTGGGGAACCTGCCGAAGGTGGTCGCGGAGCTGGTGCCGCATTACGGGGCCGACTGCCCGGTGGCGGTGGTCTACCGCGCGTCCTGGCCGGACGAGCGGGTGATCCGCACCACGCTGGCGCGGCTGGAAGCGGACATCGACGCGGGCATCTCGCGCACGGCGCTGATCCTCGTGGGACCGGCGCTGGCGGCGGAGGGCTTTGCCGAGAGCCGTTTGTATGCGGCGGATTACGACCGGCGCTATCGTCCGCAGACGGCGGAGAGCCCCTGGTCGGAGTGGCGCCATGGCGATGACTGACGCGGGCGTGACCGGCGCGGGGATGCCTGACGACGCGGTGGCTGAGGTGGCGATGCGGGACAGGGGGGCGCTGCCCCCCTTGGCCTGCGGCCAATTCCCCCCGGGATATTTCCAGACAGAAGAAACAGGGGCGTCGCGATGAGTTTTGCGCCGGGTGTGATGGTCTCGGCGCCGTCCTCGGGGACGGGCAAGACCACGGTGATGCTGGGGCTTCTCAGGACCTTTGCCGAGGACGGGCTGGCGGTGCAGCCGTTCAAGTCGGGTCCGGATTACATCGACCCGGCCTTTCACCGGGCGGCCTCGGGGCGGGCGTCTTTCAACCTTGATACCTGGGCCATGGGCGAGGGCTTGCTGGATGCCGTGGCGGGGCAGGCGGCGGGGGCCGATCTTTGTGTCGGTGAAGGGTCCATGGGGCTGTTCGACGGCGTGGCGACGCGGGGGCGTGCCGGGTACGGATCCAGCGCCGAGACCGCGCGGCGCATGGGCTGGCCGGTGGTGCTGGTGCTGGACGTGGGCGGGCAGGCGCAGTCGGCGGCGGCGACGGCGCTGGGGTTCCGCAGCTATATGCCCGAGCTGCCCTTTGCCGGGGTGATCCTGAACCGCGTGGCCTCGCCGCGCCACGAGCGTCTGACGCGTCTGGGCATGGAGCGGGCGGGCCTGCCGGTGCTGGGCGTGCTGCCGCGGCGCGGCGACCTGACCCTGCCGGAGCGGCATCTGGGGCTGATCCAGGCGGTGGAGCATCCCGACCTCGAGGCGGCGATTGCGGGCTATGCCGCCTTCCTGCGCGAGCATGTGGACCTGGACGCGATCCGGGCGGCGGCGCGCGGCCTTGGGGCGGTCACGGGCGATCTGCCGCCGCCGCCCGCGCAGCGCATCGCGCTGGCGCAGGATGCGGCCTTCTCCTTCACCTATCCGCATCTGCTGGAGGGCTGGCGCCGCGCCGGGGCCGAGGTTCTGCCCTTTTCGCCGCTGGCCGACGAGGCGCCCGATGCGCGCGCCGACCTGGTCTGGCTGCCCGGCGGCTACCCCGAGCTGCATGCCGGGCGGCTGGCGGCGGCGGAGACCTTTCGGGCGGGTATGCTGGCCCATGCGCAGACGCGGCCCGTGCATGGCGAATGCGGCGGCTACATGGCGCTGGGTGAGGCGCTGATCGACAAGGAGGGCCTGCGGCACCGGATGCTGGGGCTTCTGGGCCTCGTGACCTCTTACGAAAAGCGCAAGTTCCACCTTGGCTACAGGCGCGCGGTCCTGACGGCGCCGATGCCGGGCTTCGAGGCGGGCGCGGCGCTGCGGGGGCACGAGTTCCACTATTCGACCATCCTCGACCAGCCCGATGCGCCGCTGGCCGCCGTGGCGGATGCGGATGGCACCCCTGTGCCCGAGACCGGATCGGTGCGCGGCGGCGTCACCGGCACCTTCTTCCATCTCATCGCCGGAGAGGCCTCATGACCGGCTTCGTCAGCTTCGTCGGCTCGGGGCCGGGCGACCCGGAGCTTCTGACGCTGAAGGCCGTGGACCGGCTGAAGCGGGCCGATGCGGTGCTCTTCGACGACCTGTCCTCGGGGCCGATCCTGTCGCATGCGCGGCCCGGTGCCGATCTGGTCGGTGTGGGCAAGCGGGCCGGGCGGCCCTCGCCCAAGCAGGATCACGTCAGCCGTCTCTTGGTGGATTACGCCAGCGAGGGCGGGCGGATCGTGCGGCTGAAATCCGGCGACAGCGGCCTCTTCGGTCGGCTGGAGGAGGAACTGGTCGCCCTGCGCGCGGCGGGCATCCCCTACGAGATCATCCCCGGCGTGCCCTCTGCCGTGGGGGCGGCGGCGGCCTGCGGCATCCCGCTGACCCGGCGGCTGACGGCGCGGCGGGTGCAATTCGTCACCGGCCACGATGCCTCGGGCGCGCTGCCCGAGGATATCGACCTGAAGGCGCTGGCGGACCCGCTGGCCTGCACCGTGGTCTTCATGGGCAAGCGCACCTTCCCGGCGCTGGCCGCCGCGCTGATGGCAGAGGGGCTGCCCGGCACGACCCCGGCGATCCTTGCCGAGGCGGTCTGGACGCCGGAACAGGTGCTGACACGCGCGACCGTGGCCGGGCTGGCCGAGCGGCTGGCCGGAGAGACCGGCACGCGCCCGGCGCTGATCCTCTACGGGCCGCTGGCCGAGATGGGCGTGGGCTTCGACGAGGGTGCGGCGTGAGGGATCTCTGGCTGATCGGCATCGGCACCGGCAATCCCGAGCATGTGACGCTGGAGGGCATGCGGCTGTTGCGCGAGGCGGCGGTGGTGCTGATCCCGCGCAAGGGGGCCGCGAAGGACGACCTTGCCGCGCTGCGGCTGGCGATCCTGCGGGCGGCGGGGGCCGAGGCGCGGGTCATCGCCTTCGACATGCCGGACCGCGACCCGGCGCTGCCCTATCAGGACCGCGTGGCGGCGTGGCATGACGAGATCGCGCGGCGCTGGAGCGCGGCGCTGGAGGGTGCGCCCGAGGGGCCGGTGGCCTTGCTGGTCTGGGGCGATCCGGGGCTGTACGACTCGACCCTGCGGATCGCGGAGCGGCTGGTGCCTGCGCCCGCCGTGCGGGTGGTGCCGGGGGTGACGGCCCTGCAGGCGCTGACAGCGGCCCATGCGATTCCCTTCAACACGGTGAACGGGGCGGTGACGGTCACCACCGGGCGGCGGCTGCGCGACCATGGCTGGCCGGACGGCGCCGAGACGGTGGTGGTGATGCTGGACGGCGAATGCAGCTTTCAGGCGTTGAAGCCTTCGGGGCTGACGATTTGGTGGGGCGGTTTCCTTGGCATGGCGGAGCAGCTGCTGGAAAGCGGCCCGCTGGCCGATGCCGGGCCGCGCATTGTCCGGGCGCGGGCCGAGGCGCGCGCGCGGCATGGCTGGATCATGGATACCTACCTGCTGCGGCGGGAGGTGGGATAAGACCCCCTCCTGCGGTGCCGCAGGGTCCCGGCCCGCGCGTGCCGTGGCCATCCCGGGCTGCAACCCGGGGCCGCAGCCTTGTCCGACCTATCCGGGCACGATCCGGCCCGCCTCCAGCCGCAAGGCGTCGGGCGCGATCTGTTGCCGGAAGGCCGGGTCGTGGCTGACCAGCAGGATCGCCTGCGGCAGGGCCTGCAGGATCTCCACCAGCCGGGCCTCGTTCTTCTGGTCCAGCGCATTGGTCGGCTCGTCCAGCAGCAGCACTTCGGGCTCCATCGCCAGCACCGTGGCCAGCGTCACCAGGCGTTTCTCGCCGCCCGACAGCTTGTAGGTCACCCGGTCGCGCAGGTGGCGCAGGTCGAGGTCGCCCAGCACGCGGTCGACGAGGGCCAGCGCCTCGTCGCGGCTCTTGCCGAGGTTCAGCGGGCCGAAGGCCACGTCCTCGGCCACCGTGGGGCAGAAGAGCTGGTCGTCGGCGTCCTGAAACACCAGCCCGACGCGGCGGCGGACCTCGTGGAAGTCGGCCTCGGCGCGGCGGGGCGCACCGAAGGCCGTGACTGTCCCGGCATTCGGGCGTTGCAGCCCGAGCGCGATCAGCAGCAGCGTCGACTTGCCCGCGCCATTCGCGCCGACCAGGGAAAGCCGTTGCCCTTCGGCCAGCGCAAGGCTGGCGCCGTCGAGGATCGGCGGCTGGCCGGGATAGCCGAAGCGGATGTCGTCGAGGGCGATCAGCGCCATGTCATGTCCAGTCCCAGAAGCGCCGCACAGGCAAGGCCCGCGAGGGCGGCAAAGCGCCAGTCGGCGGCGCCCAGCCGGAAGTCCTGCAGCAGCATCAGGCGCCCGGTGAAGCCCCGGCATTTCATCGCCGCCAGCACCCGTTCCGAGCGGTCGATGGCGCGCACCAGCATCATGCCGACGAGGTAGCCAAAGCTGCGATAGCTGTGCCAGTTGGTGCCGGGGCGAAAGCCGCGCACCTTCATCGCCGCGCGCAGGCGCAGGTATTCCTGCCGCAGCACCTCGACGTAGCGGATATTGAACATCATCAGGTGCACCAGCGTCTCGGGCACCTTCATGCGGTAAAGCGCGTGGCCCAGCGTCACCGGCTCCAGCGTGCCGACGAGCACCAGCAGCACCAGCACCACGGCATTCGCGGTCAGGCCGATCTCCACCGCGCGGGCAAGGCCCTGCCATGTGGCCGGAAAGCCCCAGAGCGTGAAGATCGCGTCGCCCGGCACGGTGAAGGGCAGAAGCGCCAGCATGAAGAAGATGAAGCTGTCCATCATCGCCACCCGCTTCAGCGTGCGCCGGACCGGCAGCCGCGCCATGAGCAGCAGAAGCAGCGCGCAGGCCAGCGCCGCCGTCAGGGCGGGCAGGCCCGACAGGGCCACCGTGACCACCGCAAAGAGGCAGGCCACGGCAATCCGCATCCGGGGGTCCAGCCGTTCGAGCACGGCGGGAAAGCCGCCGGGCGGGGTGGTCGGGTCCAGCGGAGCGGCAGCCTGCGAAAAGCTGTGGCTCATGCGGCCTCCTTCAGCTTGCGCCGCGCGGCAAGGTAGAACCCAAGGCCGAAGAGACCCGCGATATAGCCCATGCCGCCAAGGATCGACTGAAGGTCGTTCTTCTCGCGGTAGGCGGCGATCTCGCGGCGCAGGGGGCGCATCTCGTCGCGCACGATCCCGGCGAGGGTGGCGCGCTGCTGGTCGCTCAGCGTGGCGCCGGGCGCCGGGGTCTCTGCCGCCGCGTCCGGGGTCCGGGGTATCAGCGGCTCTTGTCCGAGGATCGCCGCCACCTCTTCGGCGGGCATGGTCACGTCTGCGACGTGACCGGCGCCGAGATTGGCGTGGAACCTGTGGGCCACGGGCTGTGCGGGCGTGAAGACGAAGAAGCCGTCCGCATCCGTCACCGCGGTTCCCAGTTCCGCGCCGTCCGGGCCGAAGACCGTGACGGTCTCGCCGACGGCCATGGCGCCGTTGGAAAAGCCGATCTCTCCCTCGATGGCATCGCCCGAGGGAAAGACCGAGGCGATGACTTTATGGGCCAGCGCGGGCAGGGGCAGGGCACAGAGCGCAAGGGTCAGGGCAAGGCGTCTCATGTCCGGGTCTCCGCGAAGGTGGTGAAGAGTTCCGGTTTCACCCGGCGCGCCAGCAGCACCGCGAAGGCGGTCAGGAAGCCCTCGACCACCATGACCGGGATATGCGCCACAAAGACCAGATGCGCGGCGGCGATGAAGGCATCGCCCGAAAGCGCCAGCGAGGCCGCGACCATCGTGGTTGTCGCGGCGATGGCGAAAGCGCCGCCGATCCCGGCCCAGAGTGCCGCCGACAGCGGGCTGCCGCGCCGGATCATCGGGCCGAACAGCAGACCGGCCAGCACAGCGGGCAGCGCGATGTTCAGCGCGTTCACGCCAAGCACCGTCAGCCCGCCAAAGCCGAAGAAGACCGCCTGCAACAACAGCCCGACAAAAAGCGCCGGAAAGGCGGCCCAGCCAAGCACCAGCCCGGCTAGGCCGTTCATGATCAGGTGGACGGAGGAGGGCCCGATCGGCACGTGGATCAGCGAGGCCACGAAGAAGCTGGCCGACAGCACGCCCGCAGCCGGAATGCGCTCCAGCGTCAGCGCGCGCAGGCCCATGGCCACGCCCCCGGCCGCCAGAACGGCGCCGCCGATGACGACCGGGTTGGCAAGGGCTCCGTCCACGATATGCATGGCGTTATTCCATGTCCCAGGCGCGGATCCAGATCACCGCATCCTGGCTGAGTTCCTTGCCCTCGTGTTCGGTGTCCGGGCCGCTGCCAAGCGCGGCAAAACCCCAGTACCCGGCCTTGGGCACGCCGAAGGTGAAATAGCCATTGGCATCGCTGATCGCGACGACGGCCCCGCCGGGCATGGGTTTGGCCTGCGGATCGCTGGCGGCATTGGTCTCGAACGAGGGTTCGGCGGCCATGTACTCGATCTCGATCTCGGCGCCCGCGACGGGTTCGCCCTCGGACAGCACCTGCCCGGTGAAGGTCGAGCCGGTGATGACGTTGTAGGGCTTGTTCAGTGGCAGGATCTCTGTCTTCAGGCCCTGCGGCTGGTCCCAGTCGGTGGGCAGCCCGTTGCGGTTCAGGTAGGCCTTGGTGATCTGCTGGATGAAGAGATCCTCGGTTTCCTCGTAGTAGGGCTGCGGCACCGTCACCAGCACGTAGTCGCCCGAGCGCTTGACCGGCACCGAGCCGATGAAAGCCGGGTTCTCGTTCTCGCCGCCATTGAAGGTCGAGGGGGTCAGCGTATCCATCAGGTCGATCTTCTCGCCGTTGTGGATGGCGTAGAACTCCTGCGGCTTGTCCAGCGCCATGACATGGCCCACGGTCATCGGGTGCCAGAAGATCAGCTTGACCGGCACGTCTCCGGGGCGGTCGATCATGGTGTCGGTGGTGTATTGCAGCAGGAAATGCGCCTGCGCGGCAACGGGAAGAAGGGCGGCCGCAGCGGCCAGCATAAGGGATTTCATCGGGTCGGTCTCTCCTGGCGCCTCACCCGGCGCATGGCTTTTGAACGCCAGAGAGGGCCGTGACCCGGAAGGAAAGGGCGAGGGCGCCCGGCACCGATCCAGGCCAGACGCGCACCCCGGCGTCCGGTGGCAGCGCCCCGTCCGAAGGGGCGCCCGACCGGCAGGTCTCCTGGCTTGCGGGTCGTCACCTTGGGCCTGCCTTCCCGGATTGCTCCAGTGGCGTCTTGGCCCGGCTCGCCGCTTACAGTTGCGGGGGCAGCTGCCGGATTGGCCCGGATGGGCCGCACGGCATTCCCTCTTTCCCCCGGCGCGGATGACCCCCGCCGGGACCGGTCCCGACTTGGGTAGTCGCAACACCGCAAAGCGTCAACGGGATTCGCCGGGCGGGGTGTGGAGGCCTGCGCCGGGAGGTGTCGGCGGCGCGGGGCGGAAGGGGGCAGGCCCGGTGGGGCGCGCCAGGCTGTCCTGCGTTGCGGCATGGCGGTCTGCGCCCCCGGGGGGCGGGGTTTGTCGGTCGGCGTCGCATGGCCCTGCGACGCCCGGCAGGCACGCGACGGCGGCTTTCCTTCGCCGCGCTGCGCGCCTATGGGAAGGGTATGACGACGCGTTCCATCCTCATCACCGGCTGTTCCTCGGGCATCGGCTTCGACGCCGCCCATACCCTGGCCGGGCGCGGCTGGCAGGTCTTTGCCGCCTGCCGGCAAGAGGCCGACTGCGCACGGTTCCGGGCCGAGGGTTTCGTCAGCCCGCGCATCGACTACACGGACGAGGCGAGCATCGGCGCGGGCCTTTCCGAGGTGCTGGAGCACACGGGCGGGCGACTGGACGCGCTGTTCAACAACGGCGCCCATGCGACCCCGGGCGCGCTGGAGGACCTGCCCACCGACGCATTGCGCGCGATCTTCGAGGCCAATGTCTTTGGCTGGCACACGCTGACCCGCCGGGTGATCCCGGTGATGCGGGCGCAGGGCCACGGGCGGATCGTGAACCACTCGTCGGTGCTGGGGCTGGTGGTGATGCCGTGGCGCGCGGCCTACAATGCCTCGAAGTTCGCGGTGGAAGGGCTGACCGACACGCTTCGGATCGAGATGCGCGACACGCCGATCCATGTGGTCACGCTGAACACCGGGCCGGTGACCACGAAGATCCGGGAGAACTCTATCCCGCATTTCGAGCGCTGGGTGGACTGGCGCGCCTCGCCGCGCCGCGCGCAATACGAGGCAACCCTGCTGAAGCGTCTCTACGAAAGCCGTGGCGGCCCGGACCTTTTCGAACTGCCGCCCTCTGCGGTGACGGCGAAGCTGCTGCGGGCGCTGGACAGCCCGACCCCGCGACCCCGCTACTACGTCACCCGGGCCACGCACCTGATGGGGGCGGCGCGGCGGCTGCTGCCGACCCGGGGGCTCGACTGGCTGATCGCCAAGGGCTGAGCCTGCGACGCCAAGCGCGGTTCGCTTTTGCCCGCGCCTCCGCTATGTGGCAGGCAAAGCACTGGAGACCCCCATGTTACAGGACCCGCTCTTCATCGTCGTCGCGCTCGCCATGCTGGGTGTCGTGGCGATCCTGCTCTTCGGCATTGGCAGCTTCGCCAAGGGCGGGGCGTTCAATCGCAAATACGCCAACAAGGCGATGCGCTGGCGGATCATCGCGCAGTTCGCGGCGGTCTGCCTGATCCTGCTGTTCGTTTTCATTCGCCGGGGAGGCTGATCCATGGTTGTGCTCAACAAGATCTACACGCGCACGGGTGACAAGGGCGACACCGCCCTGGGCAATGGCACGCGGGTGCCGAAGTTCGCGGGCCGGGTGGAGGCCTACGGCACGGTCGACGAGCTGAACGCGGTTCTGGGGGTGGCGCGGCTGTCCGCCGGCGGCGATGTGGACGCCATGCTGTCGCGCATCCAGAACGACCTGTTCGACCTGGGCGCCGACCTCTGCCGCCCCGAGATGGAGAAGGACGCCACGGCGGAATACCCGCCCCTGCGGGTGACCGACGCGCAGGTGGTCCGGCTGGAAAACGAAATCGACGACATGAACGCGGGGCTGGAACCGCTGCGCAGCTTTATCCTGCCGGGCGGGTCGGCGCTGTCTGCGCATCTTCACATGGGCCGCACGGTGGCGCGCCGGGCCGAACGGCTTGCGGTGGCGCTGTCGGCGGAGGAAAGCGTCAACCCGGCGGCGGTGAAATACCTCAACCGCCTGTCGGACTGGTTCTTCGTCGCGGCCCGTGTGGCCAACGACAACGGCAAGGCCGACGTCTTGTGGGTCCCGGGAGCGAACCGCGCGTAGCGCGGCGGACCGTCCGGGGGACGGTCTGGCGACCGGGAGGGCGGAGCCCCGGCCCAGCGGGCGGGAGCGAACCGCGCGTAGCGCGGCGGACCGTCCGGGGGACGGTCTGGCGACCGGGAGGGCGAAGCCCCGGCCCAGCGGGCGGGAGCGAACCACTCCTGAGGCGGAAAACCGCTTCGAAGCGGTTTGATGAACCGGCTTCGAAGCCGGTTCGGGAACGCTCTGCGCAGAGCGTTCAGAAAGGCCCTTCGAAGGGCCTTCAGGCTCACAGAGGATCGGCTTCCAGCCAGACGCCGCCCTCGGGGCGCAGGGTGAGGATCATTACCGGGGACGGGCTGCGGCCCGGCACGGCGCGGAAGCGAAAGTTGGCCAGAAGTGTCGCGAGAATGATCACCGCTTCCTGCAGGGCGAAGCTGGCGCCGATGCAGATGCGGGGGCCGTCGCCGAAGGGCAGGTAGGCGTAGCGCTCGGGTTTCCCGCCCTCCCAGCGTTCGGGACGGAAGGCGTCGGGCGCCTCCCACAGCATATGGTGGCGGTGCAGCGCGTAGATCGGGATGATCACCGTATCGCCCCTGCGGATCTCGCGCCCGCCCAGCGTATCCGCCGCCTGTGCCGTGCGCGAGATCATCCCGGCGGGCGGGTAAAGCCGCAGCGCCTCGTCGGCCACGTGGCGCACGAAGGGCAGGCGGTCCACGTCCTCGCCCGTTGCCACCCCGCCCGAGACGACCGAGAGGACCTCTTCGCGCGCCCGCTCCTGCGCCTTTTGGTCGAAGGCCAGCAGATAGAGCGACCAGGCCAGCGTCAGCGCCGTCGTCTCGTGGCCCGCGACGATGAAGGTCAGCAGGTTGTCGCGCAACTCCGGCACCGACATCCGCCGCTGCGTTTCCGGGTCTTCGCCCGCAAGCAGCAGGTCGAGCAGGTCGGGCACCCCCTCGGGGCCGCGGTCGGCGCGGGCCTCGACCGCCTTGTCGGCGACGCGCTTCATCTGTGCCACGCCGCCCACCGACAGCATCCGCATGGGCCGGGGCACCCAGTCGGGCACCCCCAGCAGGTCGAGGATGGAAATCTTGCCGGCCTCGCTGATGTAGCCGTCTATCGCCTTGTGCACCCCGTCGCGGTCAAAGGCGCGGTCGCCGGAAAAGGTCACGTCGGAGATCACGTCGAAGGTCGTTGTCACCATCTCTTCGAGGAGATCCACCGCCCGTGGCCCGGCCCCCGCGATCCGCGCGACCGCGCGTTCGGCGGCGCGCGACATGACCGGCGCGAGGTTCATCACGTTGCGATGCGAGAACACCGGCGCGGCGGCGCGCCTCTGCCAGCGCCAGTGCGCGCCCTCGGCGATGAACAGCGACTCGCCGATGGCCGGGCGCAGCAGGTTCTTGGTGACCCGCGACTTGGGATAATTGTCGAGGTTCTCCAGCAGCATCCTGCGGATCGCGGCGGGGTCCATGACCATGTGCCAGCGTGTTCCGGTCTTGCCGGACAGCATGGGCTGGCGGGTCGCGATCTCGGGGATGATCGACAGCACGTTGCGGCGCGTGGCCTGAAGGCTGCCCCAGACCCCCATGGGCCGGGTGTTCAGCGGCACCCGGACGGGGGTGCGGTCATGGAGCGGCGGGCTGGGGTCGGTCATCGGGTGGCTCCCTTGCAACGTTTGAAAAGATAGGCGCAGGGGCACCGGGGGCAAAGCCCTTGGGCGATTGCGCCGCACCCGGTGCCGGGGTATCCCGGCCCCCGATCGAGACCCCGGGGGGACCGAGATGATCCGTATTGCCGCCATCCTGTCGCTGGCCCTTGGCCTTGCGGCCTGCACAGATGCAACCAAGGACCTTGCCGGTCCGACAGAGCCGCTTGGCACCTTCAAGCTGGGCCATGCCGAGGTTGTGGCGCCGGCGCCCCAGCAGCTGCTGGTGTCGCGCTCGGCCACGCCCGAAGAGTGGGTCGCGACCGTCGACAGCGCCTTCGAGGAACGCTTTCGCCGTTTCGAGGGCGACAAGTTCTACCATCTCGGCATCAAGGTCGAGGCCTACTCGCTGCCGCCGCCGGTGGTGCCGGGCAAGTCTGCGCTGCAACTTCTGGTGACGGTCTGGGACGACGAGGCCGCCCGCAACGCCCCCGAGGGGCAGGCCAGCGCCCGGGCCAAGATGAACGCCGAACCCTACGTGGTGAACGTCATCCAGGTCTTCGAATCGCGCCTGCAACTGACCCGCGAACAGCAGATGCAGCGGCTGGCAGAGACCGGCGCGCTGGAGGTCGAGCGCTGGCTGCGCGAACAGCAGGAGAAAGAAGGCTGGTTCGGCGGGCTGCCGGAGCCCACGCCAGAGCCTTCCACGCCGACCGAGGTCGTGGCCGAGGTGGTCGTCGCAGAGTGAGCGCAGGGGCAGGCGGCCTTTGCCCGACCTGCATCAAGCGCTTGATTTTCCCGCGCCGACTCTCTAAACGGCCCGCGATGAAAACCGTGGGCCGAGGCTATGGCCCAGTCAATCGCGAGGCGTCTGAGAGATGGCAAAGGCAAAGTTTGAACGCGGCAAGCCGCACTGCAACATCGGCACGATCGGTCACGTCGACCACGGCAAGACGACGCTGACGGCGGCGATCACGAAGTACTTCGGCGACTTCCG
>JAFKDC010000026.1 GCA_017255395.1 Enemella evansiae
TCGCTGTATTGCAGCTCGGATAGCGTGCGTGGTCGTGGCGCTGCCGTGACGAACTTGTCCCATAGGGCTTCCTTCCATTCCTTCGAAAGGATCACACCATCAAACCGTGGGATCAAACACCTAGGTGTCCAGCGCCGGATTCCGGTGGGCCGGATCGACCGTGACACGACCCGGCCCCTCAGGGCCAGGGCCGGTCAGAAGCCGACCTGATCCGCCCCCTTCAGGTGCAGGATCTCGCGGGCCTCGTCCGGGGTTGCCAGCTCCAGACCCAGCCCCTCGATGATCTGGCGGGCCTTCGTCACCTGCTCGGCGTTGCTGCGCGCCAGTTGCCCCGGTCCGGCCCAAAGCGAATCCTCCAGCCCGACGCGGATGTTGCCGCCCATGGCCGCCGCCATCGCCGCGATGGGAAGCTGGTTCTTGCCCGCGCCGAGGACAGACCACTGGTACTGGTCGCCGAACAGCCGGTCGGCCGTGCGCTTCATGTGCATGACGTCGTCGGGATGCGCGCCGATCCCGCCCATCAGGCCAAAGACCGTCTGGATGAAGAGCGGCGCCTTCACCAGACCCGCGTCCAGAAAGTGCTTCAGGTTATAGAGATGCGCCGTGTCGTAGCATTCGAACTCGAAGCGCGTGCCGAGCGGCCCGAGCGTCGTCAGGATGTACTCGATCTGCCCGAAGCTGTTGTTGAAGATGATGTTCTTGTTGCCGAGGTAGTCGCGTTCCCACTGGTGCTTTGGGTTCGGAAAGCGCTTGAGCATCGGAAAGAGGCCGAAGTTCATCGACCCCATGTTGAGCGAGGCGACCTCGGGGCGGTGCGTCTCTGCGGGGCGGACGCGTTCCTCGATGGTCATGGTGGGCGCGCCGCCGGTGGTGATGTTCACCACGCAGTCCGAGGCCTGCTTGATCACGCCGAGGAAGGGCGCGAAGGCCTCGGGCGACTGGTCGGGGCTGCCGTCCTCGGAGTTGCGGGCGTGCAGGTGCACGATGGCCGCGCCCGCCTCTGCCGCGCCGATGGCGGCGTCGGCGATTTCCGAGGCCGTGACGGGCAGGTATTCGGACATCGAGGGCGTGTGGATCGCGCCGGTCACGGCGCAGGTGATGATGACCTTGCGGGGTTTCGCCATGGTCTGGGGCTCCTTCAGGATTGTTCGGATGCAAGGTGGCGGCGCAGGGCGGCAAGGCGCGCGTCGCGCCTGTCCTGCCGGGCGCGGATGGTCTCGGGACTGCGGTCCTGCGGCCATGTGGCGGCGATCTTCTCGGCGTTCTCCACGGAAAAGACCTCCGGCCCTGCCGGTTCCTCGGCCAGACGCGCGTAGAAGCCGCCGTAGCGGGTGGCGTAATCGGTGATGCCGCCGGGGGCGTTCAGGTCGATGGTCTCGATCGGCCCCATCAGCGCCCACCGCAGGCCCAGCCCGTCCTTGATGGTGGCGTCCAGCCCCTCGACGCTGACGACGCCCTCACCCAGCAGGCGCAACGCCTCGCCCAGAAGGGCGCCCTGCAGGCGGTTCAGGACAAAGCCGTCGCGCTCGCGGGTCATGCGGACGGGCACTTGTCCGATGTCGCGGTAGAGCGCTTCGGCGCGGTCCATGGTCTCTGTCGTGGTCCATGGCGCGGGGCAAAGCTCGACCACCGGGACAAGGTGCGGCGGGTTGACCGGGTGCCCGACGAGGCAGCGGTTCCGATGCTCCAGCGCTTCGGTGAAGCGCGAGGCGACGATGGCGGAGGTCGAAGAGGCGATGATGGCGCCGGGCGGGGTGGCCGCGTCCAGCCGGGCGAAGAGGTCGGTCTTGACCTCGATCTTCTCGGGCCCGTTCTCCTGCACGAAGGTGACGCCCGCGACCGCCTCTTCCAGCGTGGGGCAGGTGCGGATGCGGGCCAGCGTCCCGTCGCGGTCCTGCAAGAGGCCCTCGGCCAGCAGGGTGTCGCAGAGTACGGCCATGTCGGCGGCGAAGCGGTCCAGAACGGCGGCATCGGCGTCCCAGACCTGCACGCTGTGTCCGGCGCGTGCGAAGAGCGCGCTCCATGCGCGGCCGATCAGGCCCGCGCCGATGATGGCGACTGTCTCGGTCATGTCAGGGCCCTTTCGTTACAACCACAGGACCTGACGGCGCAGGTCGATGTCATGGGCCAGCGCGGCGGAGGGCCCGTCATGGATGATGCTGCCGCGCTCCAGTGCGACGGTGCGGTCCGACAGCGTCAGCGCGAGGTCGAGGTTGTGGTCCACGATGATGATGGACACCTCTTCACGCAAGCGGTCGAAGGTCTCGAAAAGCTGCTCGACGATGGCGGGGGACAGCCCCTCGAAGGGTTCGTCCAGCAGCAGCACGCGGGTGTCGCCGGACAGCGCGCGGGCCACGGCGGCCATCTGCTGCTCGCCGCCCGAGAGATAGTCTGCGGGCGTGTCGATGCGCTCTTTCAGGCGGGGGAAGTAGGACAGGATGCGCTCTTCGTTCCAGTGGATGCCCGCGCCCGTCTGGCGGCGGATGCGGCCCAGTTCGAGGTTGTCGCGCACCGACATGCCCGCGAAGAGGCCGCGCCCCTGCGGCACGTAAGAGATGCCCGCGCGCGCCATGGCCGCCGAACTGAGGCCGTGAATGGGCATGCCATCCAGACGGATCTCGCCGCTGCTGACCGGGGCGATGCCGATCAGCGCCTTCAGCAGCGTCGACTTGCCCGCGCCGTTGCGGCCGAGCAGCGCGAGGATCTCGCCCTGTCGCAGGTCGAAGCTGACGTCGTGGATGATGTGGCTCTTGCCATAGCTGACGTTGACCTTGTCCAGCGACAGCAGCACCTTGTTCTGCACGGCGCTGGTGCGGTCCTTGCCCGCCACCGCAGAGGTGCCCGAGCCGATATAGACCTCTTGCACGCGCTTGTCGCCGCGCGCGTCGGCCACGGTGCCGTCCAGCAGCACCTCGCCCTCGTTCATGACGGTGACGTGGTCGGCCAGTTCAAAGACGCGGTCGATGTCGTGTTCCACCAGCAGCACCGGGATATCCGCCGAGAGCGCCTTGAGCAGGTGGCCGATGCGCTCGCGCTCTGCCACCGAAAGGCCCGCAAGCGGCTCGTCCGCCAGCAGGATGCGCGGGTGGTTCCCCAGCGCGAGGCCAAGGTCCAGAAGCCGCTGCCCGCCGTAAGAGAGCGAGGCGGCCTCGGCGTCCTCCATCCCGGACAACCCAGCGTATTCCATGATCTGTGCGGTGCGGGCGTTGACCTGATCCAGATTGCGGGCGCGGATCAGCGGATTCATGCGCTGCGCGTCGCCTGCCTGCACCGCGAGGCGGATGTTTTCCTGCACGCTGAGCGAGGGGAACAGGTTGGTGATCTGGAAGCTGCGCCCGATGCCCGCCGCCGAAATCTCCTCTGGCGTGCGGCCCGACAGCGGCTGGCCCATCAGGGTCACGCTGCCCGCGTCGGGTTTGTAAAGGCCGGACATCAGGTTGAAGGCGGTGGTCTTGCCCGCCCCGTTGGGGCCGATCAGGGCATGAAGCGAGCGGTCGCGGACCGAGATGTCCACCGCGTTCACCGCTTTCAGCCCGCCGAAGGCCTTGGAGATGCCCTTGGCCTCCAGCAGGGGGCCGTCGCTGTGCTGTGCGGGCTTCAGGAAGTCGGGCAGGGGATGCACCCCGGCCTTGCGGCCCGCCATGGCGGCGCCGGTCTCTGCCGGTGGGTTCAGATAGCGGCGGATCTGGCCGGGAATGCCGATCAGCCCCTCGCGCGCGAACAGCACGAAGCCCATGAAGACGAGGCCGAACCACAAGAGCCAGTTGTCGGTGTAGATCGACAGGTACTCGCGAAAGAGGATGTAGAAGAGCGCGCCGAGTGCCGGGCCAAGGTAGCTGCGCATCCCGCCGATGACGACCATAGCCAGCAGTTCGCCCGAGAAGATCACTGACATCGGCTCTGCCGAGGTCATGCGGTTCTTGTAAAGCAGCAGCACCCCCGCCAGTGCGGTGATGGTGGCGGACAGCACGAAGGCTGCCAGCTTGTAGCGGTCGACCTTGTAGCCAAGGAAACGCGCGCGCTGCTCGTTCTCGCGGATGGCCAGAAGGACGGTGCCCAAGGGTGAGTTGTTGAAGCGCCAGAGCAGGACCATGACGGCGAAGGCGATCAGCGCGACCAGCCAGTAATAGGGCTGCGACATGCTGAAATCGAGGCCCGCGAAGGCCGGGCGCTCGATCCCGCCAAGGCCGTTCTCGCCGCCGGTGACTTCGGTCCAGCGGAAGGCGATGGAAAAGCCGAGCGCCGAGAGCGCCAGCGTCATCAGCGAGAAATAGACTCCCCGGCGGCGCAGGATCAACGCGCCGAAGCCGGTGGCGACGACGGCGGTGGCGATCACCGCGACCAGAAGCGGCACGAAGAAGGCGCCGCTCATGGCTAGCGAGGTCAGGCCGGCGAGGTAGGCGCCCAGACCGAACCACGCGCCGTGGCCGAAGCTGACGAGCCCCGTGCGGCCCGCAAGGATGTTCAGGCCCATGCAGGCCAGGCCGTAGACCACGACTTCGGTGGCCGAGGTATAGGTCAGGCCCGCGGCGATGATGACGAAGGGCAGGGCGACAAGCGCCGCTGCGGCGATCAGAAGCGGATGGATGCGGATCATGGCGTCACTCGAACCGGAGGATGCGTTCGCCCAGAAGCCCGCGCGGGCGCACCAGCAGGACCACGAACATCAGAAGGAAGATGGCGGCGGTCGACCATGTCGACCATCCGACCGCCACGAAGAGGCCCTTGGTCAGGCCGACCAGCACGGCGGCAAGGATGACGCCCCAGAAGGACCCCAACCCGCCGATCACCACCACGACGAAGGCCAGCACGATGATCTCGGCCCCCATCGCCGGGTGTACGGTGTGAATGGGCGACAGCAGCACCCCCGCCAGCCCCGCAAGGCCGATGGCGATGCCCGCGATGGCCGAAAGGTAAGGGCGCAGCGAGATGCCCAAGGAACCCACGATCTCGGGGTTCTGCACGCCTGCGCGCACGATCCGCCCGAAAGAGGTCTTGTTCAGCAGCACCCACAGGGCGGCGACCGCCGTCACCGCCACGGCGATGAGGAAGAGGCGATAGCGCGAGTAGATGAAGTCGCCCATGAAGACCTGACCGCGCAGGATGTCGGGCATGTTGTAATTCTGCGGAGAGGCGCCGAAGATCCAGCGCAGCCCCTGCTCGATCACCATGGCAAGGCCGAAGGTCAGCAACAGCGAATACAGGGGGTCGATGCGGTAAAAGCGGGTGAAGAGCGTCCGTTCGGTCAGCATCCCCAGCCCCGCCACGATCAGCGGCACCAGCACCAGCGCGCCGAAGAAGCCCACATAGGGCGTGATGACGATCGCCAGATAGGCGCCGATGGCGAAGAAGGCCCCGTGCGCAAGGTTGATGATCCCGCCCAGCGAGAAGATCAGCGACAGTCCCAGCGCGATGAGCAGGTAATAGGTGCCGTCCAGCAACCCGTTCAGAACCTGCGCGATGAATAGCCCCAGCATGGCGGTGCATCTCCCCCCATTTGTTCTTGGTCAGGCGGGCGGGACGCAGACGCCCCGCCCGGATGGTTCAGAGCGAGCAGGTCCCGCCGGTGACGCTTTGCGCCAGCGTCTCTAGCGGCTCATCGGACCCCGGCAGCGGCTCGGAGGTGGTGAAGATGTCGTACTCGTTCTGCACCTCGTCCGCCGGAAGGGCGGTGATCGCGTAGATCTCCTGGATCAGCTGGTGATCCGAGGGGCGGAAATAGCCCTGACGGTTCTTCATCAGGTCGAACTTGGCCCCGTCGCTTTCGAGGTAGCCGACAAGGGCATCGCCGCCCGCGTCGCCTGCCTCTGCCACGGCCTTGGCCATGATGAGACCCGCGTTGTAATCGCCCCACGCCTGGTTCTCCGGCGGCTTGCCGTAGGCCTCGGTGAAGGCCCGCACGAAGGCCTGGCTCGCATCGTTCTGCACGAGGTGGTTCCAGACGTTCGGCCATGTGCCGCGGAAGTTCTGCGCGCCCGCAGCCCAGGCCGACACGGTGTCGAAGCCGAAGCCGCCAAGGGTGAAGTCCAGCCCGAACTCGCCGTATTGCTTGAAGAAGTTGGTGATCTGCGTGCCCGCGAGGTTCAGCGCCACCACGTCCGGCTGGGCCTGACGGATCTTCAGCATGTAGGACGAGAAGTCGGTGGCATCGGTGGGCACGAGGTCTTCGCCCGCGATCTGGCCGCCGTTGGTATCGAGGAAGGCCTTGGCCGCCGCCAGCAGGTCATGCCCGAAGGCATAGTCCGCCGTCATCATGTACCAGTTCTTGCCGTCGACCATGTCCTGCGTCTTGAAATACTGGCCCTCGGCGTTGACGTACATCGAGTTCTGCGTCTCGACGTGGAACATGTAGCGATTGCAGTCCTGCCCGCGCAGGCTGTCAGAGTTGCCGCCGGTGTTGACGAAGACCTTGCCGTAGCGCGCCGCGACCTGAGAAATGGTCAGGCACGAGGCCGAGGAGATCTCGCCGATGATCATGTCGACCTGATCGCGCTCGAACATGCGTTCGGCCTTGGTCGAGGCGGTCTGAGGGTTGACGCTGTCCTCCATGATCAGCTCGACCTGACGGCCCCCGGCGCCGCCGTTGGCGTTGATGTGGTCGACGGCCAGCTTGATGCCCATCTGGGCATATTCGCCAAGCGGCCCGAGGAAGCCGGTGGTCGGCGTCAGGTGGCCGATCTTCAGCGGTGCGCCCTGCGCGCGCAGGTAGGCCGGGGCCGCGACACCCAGCGCAAGGCCAGCCGCCCCCGCCCGCAGGAATCCCCTGCGGTTCGTCATGGTCGTTTTCATGGTATTCCTCCCTGGAACATGTGCCCGAGAACCACACCCGACCGGTCCCCTGACCTTTCCGGCTGACTTTCCTCCTCCGCCGGTGGATCAGGACTTGCAGTAGAGACCGATCTACTGTGATCTGAGATCACAGTTGCAGATTGGCCGTGAAGGTGTCAACAGACGTTAAGAAAGATCATGACCCAGCCGCTTGACCGCATAGAACCCGCCCGCCGACAAACCCTTTCGGAACAGGTGTTTGACACGCTGTCAGAGATGCTGTTGTCGGGCGCCCTCAGGCCCCGCGACCGGCTGTCCCTGCGCGATCTGTCGGAACGGCTGGAGGTTTCGATGATGCCGGTGCGCGAGGCGGTGAGTCGCCTTGCCGCCAGCGGCGCGCTACAGGTTTCGCCCAAGCGCGCGGTCATGGTGCCCCTGATGACGGCAGAGGAATTCGCCGACCTGACCATGGTGCGCATGCTGAACGAGGGGCAGGCGGCGCGGCTGGCGGCGGAACGCGCGGGCCGGGCCGAGGTCGCCCAGATCGCCGCGCTGGCAGAGCGCTTCGAAGAGGTGCTGGATCAGGCCTATGGCAGCGCGGCGGCGGTGGCCGCCAACAAGGACCTGCATTTCGCCGTCTACCGCGCGGCGCGGTCGCCTGCGCTGATGGAGGTCATCGGCGTGCTCTGGCTGAAGGCGGGGCCGGTGATCAACTTCGACATCGGCGTCGACACCGGCGCCAGCGAAAGCGAAGACGCCGAGCGGTCGCGCAGCCACCATTCCCGCGCCCATCACCGCCTGCTCTGCAAGGCGTTGCGCGCCCGCGACGGCGACACCGCGGCCCGGGCCATCGCGGAAGACATCCGCGTCGCATCAGAGCTTATCCGCGCCCATGGCGGCGTCGAGACGGACGACAATCGGAGGAGGATCATCACATGAAACTGGACCTGGAAGGCGCGCGCGTCATCGTGACCGCAGGCGCGCAGGGCATCGGCCGCGCCATCGTAGAGGCCTATCTGGCCGAGGGCGCCCGCGTGGCGACCTGCGACATCGACGAGGAGGCGCTCGACACGCTGCCCGCCGAGGTCTTTCGCCAGCGCGCCGACATGGGCGACGCGGGACAGATCGCGGATTTCATGGCGGCGGCGCAGGCGCATCTGGGCGGGCTCGATATCCTGGTGAACAATGCGGGCATCGCGGGTCCGACCGCCCCGGTCGAGGAACTGGATCCGGCGGACTGGGATTCGACGCTGGCGATCTGTCTGACCGCGCAGTTCCACTGCGTGCGCCACGCGGTCCCGGCGTTGCGGGACAGCGCCAATGCCTCGATCGTCAACCTGTCCTCGCTGGCGGGGCGGCTGGGTTTTGCCATGCGCACCCCCTACGCGGCGGCGAAATGGGGCGTCATCGGCTTCACCAAGTCGCTGTCGATCGAGCTGGGCCGCGACGGCATCCGCTGCAACGCCATCCTGCCCGGCATCGTCGCGGGGGACCGCCAGCGCCGGGTGCTGGAGGCCAAGGCGCAGCGCCGGGGCCTGAGCTTCGAGCAGGTCGAGGCCGAGGCCTTTTCCTACACCTCGATCAAGGACTACGTGATGCCCGAGCAGATCGCCGACCAGATCCTGTTCCTGACCAGCGCGCGCGGGCGCACGATCTCCGGTCAGGCCATATCGGTCTGCGGCGACGGCCAGATGCTGGCCTGAGGGCCACGGGACCGGGCTGCATAGCGATCTGCACGAAAACCCCGCCGAGATGGCCTTGCCGCCTGGCTCAAGCCATTCCGCAAGGTCGAAAGGGTCATCTACGCCAAACCGCCCTTCGGTGGCCCCGAGGCGGTGCTGGCCTGCCTGAGCCGCTACACTCACTGCGTGACGATCTCGAACCATGGCCCGATCAGCGCAGACGCCGAGACCGTCGCGTTCCGCTGAAAGGATTACCGCATCGCGTCTGGCGACCGGCTGAAGGTCAGCCGCCTGACGGCGGCGCCACCAGTTCCCGGCTTTGCTGGCGCATCCAGTCCAACAAAAGCGCCAGCCGCTCCGGGTCGGGGTGGGTGGACAGGAACACTGCCCAACAGGTCAGCCCCGGCAATGCGATATCGGACAATTGCACCAGCTGCCCCGCCTTAAGCAGATCCGCCACCAGATATTGCGAGGCCAGAACAGCGCCCTGTCCCGACACCGCCGCGTCAATCGCGTGGATTTCTTCGGAGAAGCTCTGCGTGATCGCGGGCAGCGGCGCCCGGACACCGGCCAGCGCGTGCCAGCGCTGCCAGCTGGGCGCATCGCGCGAGACGGACTTCCAGCGGTAGTCCAGTAAAGGCAGCACCATGATGCTCTCTGGTGTCAGCCTTGTGTCCCCGGCCACCTGAGGCGCGCAGACCGGGACAATCGCATCGGCAAACAACCGGTGCCATTCCGCCCGGCCATCCGGCTGCGCGGCATATCGGATCGCCATGTCGATGCCCGAGACATGCAGGTCGGCGGGCAGGTCGGCGGCTTCGACGGCGATGGTCAGCCCCGTCTCGGCACGCAAGCGCGGCAGGCGGGCCATGAGCCAGCGACTGGCAAAGGCCATGGTTACCGACAGGCGCAGCGGTTTATCGGCTGTGGTGACAGACAATTGGTCGATCGTGCCTGCAATCTGGTCCAGCGCCTGGCGCAGAACCGGAAACAGCTTTTCCCCTGCCGCCGTCAACCGCACGGGCCGGGGAAAACGATGGAACAGCGCCACCCCCAGAATCTCTTCCAACTGCCGAACCTGATGGCTGATCGCGGTCGGCGTCAGGCCCAGTTCCTCTGCCGCATTGGCAAAATGCAGATGCCGGGCGGCAGCCTCGAAGGCGCGCAGGGCGTGCAACGGCGGCAATTTGCGCATGGGTGCCTCGCTGGATGAATCTCATTCACCTTATGCCTGAGATATTCGCTTTGGCCAAAAATTTCCGCGATTGCTACCGCTTGCCGTGACGGGGGCACACCGCACCCCACACAGGAGAAACCCATGCCGACCCTGCTTCGTATCGACGCCAGCGCCCAACTGGAAGATCGCTCCCTGACACGTATGCTGACGACGCTCTTCACGACTGAATTTCTGGCAGCCAACCCGGAGGCCACCGTGATCACCCGCGACATCGGACGTGACCCGATTCCGGCGATCGATCACCGGTTTATCCACGCCGCCTTTACCCCGCCTGAAGACCGCGAAGACTGGATGGCCGAGCGGCTGGCCCTGTCCGACAGGCTGATTGACGAGATCGAGGCGGCGGACATCATCGTCATGGGCGCCCCGATGTACAACTACGGGATGCCTGCCGCCCTGAAAGGATGGATTGACCACATCGTCCGGATCGGGCGGACGTTTTCCTTTGACCTGTCCCGTGGCGATATGCCGATCGAGCCGATCCTGAAAGGCAAGCAACTGGTTGTCCTGTCATCGCGCGGGGAGTTCGGCTTTGAACCCGGCGGGGTACGGGCCCATTTGAACATGCTCGACCCTGCGATCGCGGCCTGCGCGCATTGTTTTGGCGTGGCGGCCGGTGATATCCAGACCGTCGTCATCGAATATCAGGAGTTCAAGGACCGGCGGCACGATCAATCCGTCGCTGCGGCCAAGCAGAAAACCCGCGACCTCGCCCGCAAGCTCGTCGAGTACCGCCTGGCGGGTTAAGCTAGGAGCAATGCCGCCGGGTTTCGTCGTTCACGACCGCGCGCCCTTGGAGATCGGCACAGGGCAGATCGGGGTTTCCGTCCCTTCCTGGATCTCCGGAGAAGTGTCCCTGGCCGTCTCGACATCAGGACGCAAAACCTTTGCAGATCCAGGGGCACCGCCGAGGGCCACAAGCGGTACCCTTCTCAGGATCTAAATTGCAGTGGCCCGGTGATGGATCTATCAAGACCCTGTTTGGAACAGACACGACGATAAAACGTACTTTGAGCAACACCGCGAAATTGCTGGACATTGCATTGCCCGCCCGGGCCCTTGGTCTCGGTGTCGGGTGATATGACACAGGATGCGATCCTCGCCTCATTGCGGCGTTGTGCATACCGGCACAGCCGGGTCGACTACGAGGCGGACGATCTCTTGCAGGACGTTCTTGTCCTGGCGATAGAAAAAGGCCGCGCGATCACCGATCCGGGATTTGAGGCCTGGGCACGGGGCGCAATGCGCAACCATGCGCGTTTCGTGGCCAGGACAGCAGGCCGACGGCGCAGGCGTGAAGCGAGCTGGGAGGCGCCCTGCGCGGCGCCGCGACCGCTGCCGCGTTTCTCGGCCGCCTTCCTGACGACCTTGCCGCCCGCGCTGCGCATTGTGGCGCATCTTGTTAATCTTGAACTGACCCGCGCCGAGATCATGCACCTTCTCGGATTGCGTGACGCCGCTTTCCGTCAACGTCTTTCCGGGCTGCGCAGGGCCTTCAAGGCCCGGGGCGCGGATGTCGAGTTTTCTGCGACGCCGCTGGTGTCCCGGCACAGTGGTCCCGCGCGGCGCGCGTTGAAGCAGTCGTTACGCACCGAAGCCCCGCGCGCCTTTGCCATCAGGGACCCGGATGGAATGCCGGTTTTCTTTTCGCGGGGCGATCACAGTCCGGGCGGCCACGGCAACTGAGTCGTGTAACCAAGGAGATCTATCCATGACTTTTAAAATCAGCACCGTAGCAATCATCTTCAACGTTGCCGACATCGAGCGGACACGCGCGTTCTATAGTGAGCACCTCGGCATTCAGTTCGAGCGCCACGACGAAGAAGACGGCAGCGCGTATCTGATGGCCAAGATCGGCAATGAGGTTGAGCTTATGGTCTTTCCGGGAACACCGCAGCCCGGCAACACGCCCGGCGTGGTTTTCGGGCTGGACGACGGTGGCATCGATACGCTCATCGAGCAGCTGGCGGCGGCCAATATCGAGATCGTGACCCCGGTTTCCGAGGCCCCCGGTGGCTGGTTCGCCGATTTTCGTGATCCTGACGGACAAACCGTTTCACTCTATCAACCCTCCGAGATGCCGCGACGGCGGAAGTGACTGCCCGCCGGATCGACCGGGCCTGCGGTCGACCGGCGGCATGTTGCGGAAACACCCGAGTTCCTGAAACGCGCTTCATCCTCATCCAGGTTCAAGTTATGTTCAGGATGAGATTCAGAACCTTGTTGTGCGCAGATGGAAACGACGCTCTCGATCCAGCAGACGGCACGGTTCGATGGCGCGCTCGATCTTCAAGACCGCAGCCGGGGGTCGGCGCTGCCGGCCCCATCCTGCATCGGCTTCACGCCCTTCCGAGAGTTCATGGCTCGGCCCGCGGATCTGTGCCGCTGGCCTCCGCCGCCTCGGCTTCCAGCGCGCGGCGGGTTTCGCGCCACCCCGCGAGATGATGGGCCCGTAGTATCTCACGCAGCAACGGACCCTCCCTGCGGCGCAAGGCCTCAAGGATCTGCGTGTGCTCATGCACCGCCCGGGACCAGCGCGAGCCGTCGCGATTGCCTGCAAATCGAAAGCGGCGAATGCGCGCTGACTCGGCGGCGTAGACCCGCGACAATGCCGGGTTCTGCGCGGCGTCGATAATCTTCTGGTGGATTTCCTGGTTGAGGTGAAAATACGGCATCAGATCACCTGCCTCATGGGCCGCAACCATGCGGGCATGCAGGTCGGCGATCTCGGCAATCTCGGCGTCGGATGCCTGTTCGGCGGCCCGTTCCGCGCCGATGCTTTCCAGTCCGATAAGCACGTCGATCGACGCCTCGACGTCATCCATGGTGAACTCTACAACCGTTGCGCCGACATTCGGTCGTATGGAGATCAGGCCCTCGCGCTCGAGAATCTTGAACGCTTCTCGCAGGGGCGTGCGCGAAATATTGAGCCTTTCGACCAGAACCCGCTCGTTGATCCGGCTGCCCGGCTTCAACTCGCCGATAATGATCATGTCGCGCACACACTCTGTCACAAAGGCTGACCGGGTGCCGCGTGGCGGATCGATGGGGGAAACCTGCGCCGTCATCCTCTCGAATTGCATGCAAAACGGTCGGGTCGCAACAAAAAACACGACGAATGGTTTGACAGAAGGGTTTTTGCATGCAAACTTCATCGAAACTCAGCAATTTGCGATAGCGGACTCGGTAATTCTCCGCACATTGCATGCAAACCGTGCGGGACAACTATCAGATGAACTACCATGGCTATTTTGCGCGCGGCGACCGGACGGTAGAATGCTGCATCATCGGCACCGGCGGTTTTGGGCGAAGCTTCCTCGCTCAGGGCCTTGTCGTACCGGGGCTCTCGGTGCGTGTCGCGGTTGACCTGAACGCCGAGATCGCGGCGGAAAGCCTTCGGTCCGTGGGTATCGTCGAGAGCGATATCAGCCTTTGTGACACCGCGCCGGAGGCCGCGCGAGCCTGGGCGGAGGGCCGCTTCATCGCAAGCGGCAGCTACGACGCGGTTGCGGAGCTTCCTGTTCACGTGGTTGTCGAAGCCACCGGCGCCCCGGAGGTCGGGGCACGCCACGCCCGCCGCGCCATCGGGAACGGCCGGCACGTCGCGATGGTGTCGAAAGAAGTCGACAGCGTCATAGGGCCCGGTCTGGCCGAGATGGCGCGCGAGGCGGGGGTCATCGTGTCACCGGTCGACGGCGACCAGCCGAGCCTGCTGATCGGCCTGGTGACCTGGGCCGAGATGCTGGGCCTCGAAATCATATGCGCCGGAAAATCCAGCGAATACGATTTCGTCCACGACGGTGCGGCAGGCACAATCGAATGCAACGGGACGGTCTACGATGTCCCCGGGTTTGCCGCGCTCGACCGGCTGGGGGATGCGGATGCGGCCGAAATGGTCGCGCGCCGGGCCGCTGCCACATCCGCGCTGCCGCAGCGGGCAGTGCCCGACCTGTGCGAAATGACCATCGTCGCGAATGCCTGCAACATGCTGCCCGACCGCCCGGACCTGCACTGTCCGATCGCGCGCATTGACGAGGTGCCGACGATCCTGCGCGAACGGGCCAGGGGCGGCATCCTGTCGGGTGCGGGTGTGCTTGACGTGTTCCACTGCCTGCGCGGTCCCGACGAGATCAGCTTTGCCGGGGGCGTCTTCGTCGTGGTGCGCTGTGGCCACACGGAGACATGGGACCTTCTGCGCGGCAAGGGCCATGTGCTCAGCCGGGACGGCGACACCGCCATGATCTACATCCCGCGGCACCTTCTGGGGATGGAGGCGGCGACAACGGTCTTCGAAATGGCCCTGCGGGGCGTATCCTCTGGCGCGGAGAAGCCCGGGCACCACGCGGACCTGATCGCCGTGGCCGACCGGGATTTCACCGCCGGCACCCGCCTGGAGATGGGCGGACACCACCATTCCATCGAGGGCGTCTCGTCGCGCATGGTGCCCGGCGCGGCGCTTGGTGCGCAGACGCCCGCCCCATTCTACATCGCCGCGAACCGCACCCTGATCCGCAACGTGCGCGCCGGGGACCCGATCCGCATGGCCGATCTCGACCTTGCAGGCGACAGCGAATTGCTGCGCCTGCGTGAAGACCAGGACCATCGCTTCGCCGCAACACGGCGGATCGCCTGAATTCGCCATACCACCCGATCCGGAGCGCGGGAGGTGCCCCGGACACAACCACCGACATGCTTCAGATCCAAGGGAGGACTTCATGCATATCACCCTACGTTCCACCATTCTGGCATCTGCGACCGCCGCGCTTGCGTTCGCCGCCCCGGTTGTCGCGCAGGACCAGAACTACGCGCCCGAGAAGATCACCGCATTCGTCGCCGCCGGCGCGGGCGGCGGCACCGACAACTTCGCCCGCACGATCCAGCCGATGCTGGAAAAACGGCTCGACACCAGCATCACGATCATCAACCTGCCTTCCGCTTCGGGGGCCTTGGCACACCAGCGCACGGCCCAGAGCGAGCCGAATGGAGAGGCGCTGGATTTTGCCTCTTCCACGTTCATCACCAGCCGCGCCGCCGGGCAGAACCCCGTCGGGCTGGACGAACTCACGCCGGTTGCCCGGATGCAGTCCGATGTCATGACCCTGGTGGTCAACCCCGAGAAGTATGACACGCTGGAGGACTTCGTGTCCTATGCACAGGCGAACCCGGGCAAGGTGGTGATCGGCGGCGTGCACGCCGCAAGCGTCGACCGGATGGCCTTTCTGGGTTTGAACGAGGCGACCGGGCTCGATCTTGCCTTCATCCCCTATGACAACGAAGGCAGCGCCTCCGCCAACCTGATCAGCGGCAATGTCGATGGCATGCTGAACGAGATCAGCGCGATCCAGGGATACATGGAATCCGGCGACATGAAGCCGATCCTTGCCCTGGCGGACGAGCGGCTGGAGGCCTATCCCGATCTGCCCACCACGGTGGAAAACGGCTGGAACCTGACCTTCGGCAACGAGCGCGGCGTCTTCGTCAACGCCCAGACCCCGCCTGAAACGATCGCCGCCATCGAGGCCGCGTTCAAGGCAGTCTTCGACTCCGAGGAATATCAGGCATATGCGGCCAAGGCCAATCTTGACGTCCGCCCCGGCTGGCTGGGAAGCAAGGAATACCGCGCGGTGCTGGAAGAGAACCTCGCCTATTTCGAAAGCCTCCTGGCAAATCAGTAAACCACCAAGGGCCATCTACCCATATCGTTGAAAACGGGTGGGGGGATGGCAGGGGCGGCGCATCAGCCGCCCCCCGTGCCGCAACATTGTGAAAGACAGCGTCGCATGACAGCCCGCCTTTATACATTTGCAAGCCTGACCGCGGCCGCCGGCCTTGTCCTGCTGTGGCTATCGCTGCAATTGCCCGGCGGCGCGGAAGTTACCACGCTGATCGGCCCGCGCACCTGGCCGCTTGGCATCATCCTGGCGATGCTCGGGCTCGTGGCGCTGATGATCGTCCTGCTGGCCCTGCGGGGCCCCGCACAGTTCATCGAACGCGAGGACGAAGACGCCGCCGCCGCGGACATGGTCGACGGGGCCGTAACCCGCGACGACAGCGGCGGTTTCGCCTATCGCCACATTGCGGTGCTGGCGGCAACCATCGCCTACACGGTTGCCATGGCCTATACCGGATACCTTCTGGCCACCGCAGTCTTTGCGGCGATTGCCACGGTCCTTCTCGGAGAGCGCAAACCCCTTCGCATCCTGCTGACCACCGGCACGGCCGTCGCCCTCGTCGCCGTGGTCTTCGACCGCCTGCTGAACATACCGCTGCCCTGAACGGTGGCACTGCGGCCTGAAAGGACTCGCAATGATTGAAGATCTCATCGGCGGCTTTGGCGTGGTGCTTCAGCCCGTCAACCTACTGATCCTCGCTTCTGCCGTGCTGATTGGCTTCATCGGCGGCGCGCTGCCCGGGATCAGTGGCGTCATCCTTGTCGTGATCCTTCTGCCGGTCACCTACACAATGGAACCCACGGGCGCGTTCATGCTGCTCACGGCGATCTACGCATCAAGCGTATTCTCCGGCCTCATCACGGCAATCCTATACCGCGCTCCGGGCACGCCAGAGGCGGTGATGACCGCGCTCGATGGCTACCCGATGACCCAGAAGGGCGAGGCCGGCAAAGCGCTTGGCCTCGGGATTTTCTCCTCTGCCGTGGGCGGCATGTTCGGCACCGTTGTCCTGATCGTGGCCACGCCCTTGCTCGCCGATATCGCCCTGCAATTCTCCTCGCCCGAGTTCTTCGCGCTGGCGATACTGGGCCTCACGGTGGTGGCCTCGCTCGGCGGCAATCTTCTGCTTGGGCTGATCGGGGTCTGCATCGGCCTGCTCATCGCGTCGGTCGGGCTGGACCCGCTGACCGGAACGGCACGTTTCACCGCCGGCAGCCTGCACCTGATGAGCGGCATCAACCTGATCCCGGTGATTATCGGTCTCTTTGCGATTTCCGAGGTGCTCAAGCGTTGCCAGGAAGCGGATATGCATCTCTCGACGAAGAAATTCACCATCCGGATTTTCGACTGGCCGCTGCTGCGTCAGGTTCGGGGCGCCATTGCCCGGTCCTCGGTGATCGGGACCGTCATCGGCATCCTGCCGGGCATCGGTGCGTCGACAGCCGCAATGGTTGCCTATAGCGAAACGGTCCGCTGGTCGAAGACCCGCGAGCGGTTCGGCAAAGGCGCGCCCGAGGGCATTGCCGCCCCCGAGGCGGCGAACAATGCCGCGGCGATGGGCGCGCTGGTCCCGCTCTTCGCGCTTGGCATTCCCGGATCGGGCACCACCGCGATCATACTCGGCGCATTCATCGTTCATGGCCTGACGCCGGGTCCGACCTTCATGACCGGCAACAGCGATCTCATCTACGCCGTGTTCGTCGGGCTGCTGATCGTAAATGTGCTGATCCTGTGCCTGTCCAAGCCGTTTATCGCGATTCTCGCGAAGCTTCTGGATATCCCCTATTCGGTGCTTGGGCCGATCATCGTGATCTGCTGCATCGTCGGAACCTATTCGGTTCAGAATTCGATGATGGATGTCTGGCTGATGCTGGGCTTCGGGTTGGTCGGCTTCCTGCTCGAAAAGATCGGCTTCCCGCTCATCTCGATCATTCTCGGCGTCGTTCTGGGGCCGATCGCAGAGAGCGAGCTGCGCCGCTCCCTGGCCATGTCGCGGGGCGATTTGTCGATCTTCTGGACGCGTCCGATCAGCGCCATTCTTCTCGCAGCGGCGATCGTTCTCGTCAGTGTCACGGTGGTGATGCCGTTCCTGCGGCGGCGGCAGGCCCGAAAGGCCCTTGCCCGCGACACCTGAGCCGACCCCTGCCTCGCCAGAGGTCCGCAGCAGAACGGGTCCGCAATCGGCCGGATGAGAAGCCGTCGCCCGGACGGTCGCGTGCCCCCTGGCGCAGGGCGTGCCTTTGCCCGGACCGGGAACGATGCCCGCGGGGTGACGGACCGGCGGAAGGGGAACAGCAGCCAGCCGGACGGGGTCCAGCCCAAGCCGCGCCGGGGGCGGGCGGCGCCGATGGCCGGTGCGCTCTGAACACGGCGCACTTGTGGCCCCACAAGCGATTCTGCGGAGCCTGCGGGCCCGGTTGACTCGCTGTTTCGAAGGCCGGGGAGCTTTTCCCCGCCTTTTCCCCAAGGTCATTTTATCAACATACGATAAACTAACGTCATATATTGAGCAGATAGGTTTGCCATACGGTCATCGCCCTCTCATCCTGATCTCGAAATACGGAGCATTCGAGCCAGGGGAGGGGCGGGGGTGAACACGGAAAACCGGGACACGCGCGGGGCCGAGACCTCCTTGGCCAAGGCGATCCGCCTGCTGCCAATCGTGGCAGAACGCAACGCGACCGGCGTCAACCTGTCGACCATCGCGCGCAAGGCGGGTCTGACCACCGCCACCGCGCGGCGCCTGTTGCAGGGGCTCGTGGACGGCGGGCTGCTCAGCTTCGATCCCTATTCCAAGATCTACACTCTGGGCATCGGCCTCTTCGACCTCGCCGGTGCGCCCGGGTCGCCGCGGCAGTTCGACGGTCTGCGCCTGCGCCTGCGCCCGGCGGTCGAAGAGACCGCCGCCGTCACCGGCGACACGGTCTATGTCACCGTGCCCCATGGCGACGAGGCCCTGTGTATCGACACCGAGACCGGGCCCTATCCGATCTCGACCAACACCCTGCACGTCGGTTCCCGGCGTCCGCTGGGGGTGGGCGCAGGCAGCGCCGTGCTGCTGGCGGCCCTGCCCGAAGAGCGGCGCGAAAGGGTCCTGGCCGGCAACCGCGAGGTCTATGGCCGCTATGGCGAGCTCACACCCGCCGCCGTCCGGGACATGGTCGCGCATTGGCAACGGCACCGCTACCTCGTGAACCGCTCGGTGATCATCGCCGACGTGGGGGCGGTCGCCGTGGCGATCTTCGACGAAACCCACCGCCTGCTGGGCGCGCTGTCGGTCGCTGCGCTGAAAAATCGCCTGACCCCTGAACGCTGCGAAGAGGTCGTGGCGGCGATGAGCACCGCGCTGACCCGTTCCGGCTTTACGATCTGAGGACTGACGACATGTACCCCATCCACTTCTTCGACCGCGCGGCGCGCCTCTGGCCCGAGGCCACGGCGGTGGAATGCGGCGCCGAGACGCTGAGCTATGCCGCGCTGCACGCCCGCGTTCAGGCTCTGGCCAGCGGCCTGCAGGCGCTGGACCCCGCGTTCGGTTCCCGGGTCGGGGTCTGCTGCTACAACTCGATCGAACACCTCGTCAGCTGGCTGGCGGTGCTGGCGGCGGGCAAGGTCTGGGTGCCGTTGCAGCCGATGAACGCGCAGGACGAGCTGCTGCGCGCGATCAGTTTCACCGGCGCAAGCCTTGTGATCGTCCAGCCCGAGACGGCGGCCAAGCTGGCGGGCGCCTCCGCGCGCTTCGTCATGGCCACGGCCCAGGCGGGGGAGGGCACCACCGCCACGCTGGAGCGCGACCACGCCGGGCAGGCGCCTGCGCCCTGCGCCCTGCCTCTGTCCGCGACGCAGGCGATCAAGTTCACCGGCGGCACCACCGGGCGGCCCAAGGGCGTGATGCAGCCCTATCGCGCGTGGAACACCAATATCGCCACGCAGATCGCCGCCTGGTCCCTGGACGCGGGCCAGCGCTACCTTGCCGCGGCGCCGATCACACATGGCACCTCGACCTATATCCTGCCGACGCTGGCGACGGGGGGCACGCTTGTGCTGCTCGACCGGCCCCGCCCCGAAGAGACGCTGAGGGCGCTTCAGACGCAGGCCATCACCACGACCTTCGTGCCGCCCACCGTGCTTTACATGCTGATGGAGCTGGAGACGGTCCGCGACAGCAGCTACCCGGACCTGCGCAACCTGATCTATGGCGCCGGGCCCATGCGCCCCGAGGCCATTGCCCGCGCGCAGGAGATCTTCGGCCCCTGCCTCGCCTCGACCTACGGCCAGACCGAGGCGCCGCAGATCGCCACCATGATCAGCGCGTCGGAACTGGCCGACCCCGCGAAACGGACCTCGGTCGGGCGCGAGACGCTGCTGAGCCGGGTCGAGATGATGGACCCGGAGGGCCGCATCCTGCCCCCCGGCGAGACCGGAGAGATCGTCATTCGCGGCGACCTTCTGATGACCGGCTACTGGGACCAGCCCGAGGCCACGGCACAGGCGCTGAAGGACGGCTGGCTGCATACCGGCGATCTGGGGATGAAGGACGCGGAGGGCTACGTCTTCATCCGGGGCCGCGCCAAGGAGATGATCATCACCGGCGGCTTCAACGTCTACCCGGCGGATGTCGAGACGGTGATGGGCGAACACCCCGACGTGGTCGACTGCGCCGTCTACGGCGTGCCGGACGACAAATGGGGCGAGGCGGTCCATGCGGCCGTGCAGCTGCGCGGCGGGGCCACCCCCGACTCGGCGGGCATCATCGCTTTTGTCCGCGAAAGGCTTGGTCCGGTGAAGACCCCGAAATCGGTGCGGTTCATGGACGACCTGCCGCGCAACGCCATCGGCAAGCTCCAGAAGGCAGAGCTTGCCGCACGACACAAGACCGCCCCGGCGGTCGCAGCACGGGAAGGATGACCATGACCGCCGCCACCCCCACGACCTCGCTCTGCCGCTACACGGATACCGAGATTTTCTACCGCAACCGCAATCTGGTCGATGACCTCATGGCAGGCGACGCGGATTTCGTCAGCGTCATGATGGGCCATATCCTTGGCCGCGCGGTCAGCGCCGCCGAACAGCGGGTCATGCACGCGATCCTGATCGTGATGATGGAGCACGGGCTGACCCCCAGCGCCATTGCCACGCGGTCTGTCTATATGTCCGCGCCCGAGAACCTTCAGGGCGCGGTGGCGGCGGGGCTTCTGGCCGTGGGCAGCCAGTTCGTCGGCACCATCGAGAACAATGCCCGCCTGCTGGCCGAGCTGGCCCCGCTGGAGGGACAGGCGCAGGCCGACCGGGCCGCCGAAATCGTGCGCGAGCACCGCGCCCGCAAGGCGCATCTGCCCGGCTTTGGCCACCACCTGCACCGGCCCGACGATCCGCGCGCGCTGAAGCTGATCGAAATCGGCCGCGCCGAGGCCGCCTCGACCCGGCACGTGGACGCGCTTCTGGCGCTGTCGCAGGCGGTCGACGCCGAATTCGGGCGCCACATCACCATCAACGCCACCGGGGCCACGGCGGCTCTGTTGGGTGACATGGACATCCCCGTGGCCCTGATGCGCGGCTTTGCCGTCGTCTCGCGGGCGGCGGGGCTGGTGGCGCATATCGCCGAAGAGCAGCGCAAGCCCTCGGGTCGCTACATCTGGGAAACGGTCGACAAGGCCGTGCCCTTCGAGGAGTGAGGTCATGACCGATCACGCCATCGTCACCGGCGGCGCGCGCGGCATCGGCGCGGCGATCGCGGAACGGCTGACGCGCGACGGGTTTTCCGTGGCCGTGGTCGACCGCCTCGCGCCGGAACACGATTTCCTGTCAGAGGCCATCGAGGTCGACCTGTCGGATGCCGGGGCCACCCGCGCCGCCCTTGAAAGCTATTGCAAGGGCCGGCGGGTCACGCGGCTGGTCAGCAATGCGGGCATCGTCCTGCCCGCCCCGGTCGAAGAGACCGACCCGCTGTCCATTGATGCCGTCGCGGCGGTGAACCTGCGCGCGCCGCTGGTCTGCCTGCAGGCGGTCCTGCCCGCGATGAAGGCCGCGGGGGTGGGCCGCGTCGTTAACATCTCCAGCCGCGTTGCGCTGGGGAAGGAGTTGCGCACCGCCTACGCCGCCTCGAAGGCGGGGCTGCACGGCATGACGAAGACATGGGCGCTGGAACTCGGCCGCCACGGCATCACCGTGAACGCGGTCGGCCCCGGCCCCATCGCGACGGAACTTTTCAACGCGGTGAACCCCCCCGGCGACCCGCGCACCGAGAAGATCGTCCAGACCATCCCGGTCAAGCGCACGGGAACGCCCGGGGACGTGGCCGAAGCCGTGGGCTTCTTCTGCTCGGAGGGGGCGGGCTTCGTGACGGGGCAAGTGCTCTACGTCTGCGGAGGCATGACAATCGGCTCCGCCTGACGGGCGGGCCAGGACCGGCGCCAAGGCCGGAAACACCAAGGAGGAGACTGAAATGACCATGACCAGAAGACAGATCGCCGGGGCGCTGGCCGCCGTGTCGATGCTTTCGCTCGGCAGCGCCGCCATGGCCGCCGACTATCCGACCAAGCGGATCACCATCATCGTGCCCTACAGTGCGGGCGGGTCCACCGACATCCTCGCCCGGCAGGTGGCCGACGGCATGACGCAGGTGCTGGGCGAGACCGTGACGGTCGAGAACCGCCCCGGCGCGGGGGCCACGCTGGGCACCACCATGGCCGCCAAGGCCCGGCCCGACGGCTACACGCTGTTCATGGGGCAGGTCTCGTCCCACGGTATCGCGCCCGCCGTCTACAAGAACCTGCAATACGATGCGGTGGCGGATTTCGCGCCGATCAAGCTGCTGATCTCCATCCCCAACGTGATGGTCGTCAACAAGGACAGCCCCTACCAGACCGCCGCCGAGTTCCTCGACGCGGCGAAAGAGGGCAACAAGACCTTCGGCTCGTCCGGCGTCGGCAGCTCGATCCACCTGTCGGGCGAGATGTTCAAGGCGCGCACCGGGGCGCAGATGACGCATGTGCCCTTCCGGGGCAGCGGCGAGGCGGTGCCCGCGCTCTTGGCGGGCGACGTGGACGTGATGTTCGACAACCTGCCCTCGGCCATGCCGCACATTCAGTCCGGTGCCCTGCGCGCACTGGCGGTGACCACGCCCGCCCGGTCGGACCAGCTGGGTGACGTGCCGACGCTGGACGAACTCGACATCTCCGAGCTTGACGGCTTTGCCGCGCGGTCGTGGTTCGGCCTGCTGGCCCCCGCAGGCACCGACCCCGAGATCGTCGCGACCCTGTCCGAGGCGCTGGATCAGGTGATCGCGACCGAGGGCTTCACCAGCTTCGCCGCCACGCGGGGCGCGCAGATCGAGGGCGGTTCGCCCGAGGACTTCGCCGCCTACATCGACTCGGAACTGTCGAACTGGAAGACCGTCGTCGACGAGGCGGGCGTGACCGTGGAGTAAGCCAGGCAGGACGGCGGCCCCCGCCGGGTCGCCGTCCGCCAGATCGACCGTCCGGGACAGGGAGGAGCGGACATGAGCACATCGGACACCACGCACCGCCGGGGCCGCCAGAGGGAGATCGTCTTTGCCGCGCTGACCCTGCTGGCGGCGATCCTCTTCGGTCTGTTCGTCATCCCGGCGGGGGTCACGCAACCGGCCTCTGTCAAGCATCTGCCGCTTTCGCCGGTTTTCCTGCCCTACCTGCTGACCATCGCCGTGGGTGTCTTTGCGCTGGTCCATCTGGCCGAGGCGCTGTTTGCGCCGCATATCCCCGACGAGGACGCGCAGGCGCCGGACCCGCACCCGCGCTGGCCGCTGCGCCTTGCGGCGCTGACCGGGCTGCTGCTGGTCTACTTGCTGTTGCCCGAGACGCTGGGGATGCTGCTGACCGCGATCCTCGTCACCATCGTCCTGATGGCCATGGGCGGCGAAGGCCGCCCGCAGATCCTGCTGGGCGTGGGCATCGCCGTGCCGCTGGTGGTCTACCTGTTCTTCGTGCACGTCGCGCAGGTCCCCATGCCCGAGGGTCTCTTCGAGGAGTGGTTCTGATATGTGGGAAAACATCGCCACCGGCTTCACCCTCTTCCTGACGGTCCAGAACATCCTCGCGATCACCGTGGGCGTCTGCCTTGGCGTGACGGTGGGGGCCATTCCGGGCCTGACCGCGACCATGGCGGTCGCGCTGGCGCTGCCCTTCACCTTTGCCCTCGACCCGGTCACCGGCATCCTGCTGCTGGTGGGCGTCTACAAGGGCGGGGTCTTTGGCGGCTCGATCACCGCGATCCTGATCCGCGCGCCCGGCACCCCCGCCGCCGCCTGCACGCTGCTCGACGGCTATCCGCTGGCGCAGAAGGGACAGGCGGGCAAGGCCATGAACATGGCGCTCTATGCGTCGTGCATCGCGGATTTCCTGTCCAACCTCTCGCTGATCTTCTTCGCCAGCATGATCGCCGGGCTGGCGCTGGCCTTCGGGCCGCCGGAATACTTCTGGCTGATCTGCTTCTCGCTGACCGTGGTGATCTCGATCTCGGGGTCTTCCCTGACCAAGGGGCTGATCTCCGGCCTCTTGGGGCTTCTGACCTCGACCATCGGGCTGGATCTGGTCTACGGCACGCAGCGCTTCACCTTCGACAACTTCAACCTGATGGCGGGGGTCAGCTACATCCCGCTGCTGATCGGCCTCTTTGCGCTGCCCGAGGTCATAGATTTCTACATGCGCCGCATCAAGCCGCATGTCGTCAAGCCGGCCGACCGCAGCCGCGTGACCCGCGACGAGTTCCGCCGCAGCCTGCCCGCGATCCTGCGCGGCAGCTTCATCGGGGTCATCATCGGCACCATCCCCGGCGCGGGCGCCACGGCGGCGGCCTTCCTGTCCTACGGCGAGGCGCGGCGCACGTCGAAATCGCCCGAGACCTTCGGCAAGGGCAATATCGAGGGCGTCGCGGCATCCGAGGCCGGCAACAACGGCGTCGCCGGTGCCACGCTGATCCCGCTGCTGGCGCTCGGCATTCCCGGAGACGTGGTGACGGCGGTGATCCTCGGCGCCTTCATGCTGCAGGGCCTCACGCCCGGCCCGCTGATGTTCCAGGACAACATCACCATCATCTACGCCATCTTCATCGGCATCATGCTGAGTTCGCTGGTGTTGTTCGGCTCGGGCAAGCTGGCGATCCGCTACTTTGCCAAGATCGCCGACATCCCGCGTCACATCCTTTTGCCCATCGTCCTGCTGTTCTGCGTCTTCGGCAGCTACGCGGTGCAAAGCCAGATGTTCGACGTGGGCGTGATGCTGGCCTTCGGCGTGCTGGGCTACCTGATGATGAAGATCAACATGGCCGCCGCGCCCTTCCTCATGGGCTTCATCCTGGGCCCCCTGTTCGAGGATAACCTGCGGCGGTCCTTCCTGATCTCGGAGGACATCGGCATCTTCTTCCGCAGCCCGATCTGCTGGATTTTCATCGCCATCACCCTCTTCTCGCTTTTCGTGGGGGTCCGCCGCGAGGTGCGCAGCACGCGCTCGAAACGCCGCGCGCTGCGCGAGGGGCAGGCATGACGGCCCGCGACTTCGACGGGCAGACCGCGATCGTCATCGGTGCGGGGGCCATCGCCACGGGCATCGGCATCGGGCGGGCCATCAGCATCGCGCTGGCGCGGGGCGGGGCGCATGTGGTGGCCGCCGATGCCAGCCTTGCCTCTGCCGAAGAGACCGTGGCCCTGATCCGCGAGGAGGGCGGGCAGGCCGAGGCGCGGCTGGTGGACGTGCTGGACGACGACAGCCTCATCGGGCTGATTGCGGGTGTGGACCGCGACCGGGGCCGCATCGACATCCTGCAATGCAACGTGGGCCTCGGCAAAAGCGGGCCGTCCGACCAGACCAGTGCCGCCGACTGGCGCCGGATCAGCGATGCCAACCTGACCTCGCTGCACGTGGCGGCGCAGGCGGCCTTGCCTGCGATGCGGCGGCAGGGCAGGGGGGTGATCACCGTGACCTCCTCGATCGCGTCGATCCGGCACGTCGGCTACCCACATCTGGCCTATGGCGCGACCAAGGCGGGCGCGAACCAGTTCGCCCGTGCGCTGGCGGTCGAACTTGCGCCCGAGGGCATCCGCGTCAACGCCATCGTCGCGGGGCTGATTGACACGCCGCGCATCGGCGTGACGCTGGCCAAAAGCTACGGCAGCCAGACCGAGGCCGAGATGCGCGCCGCCCGCGCCCGGCAGTGCCCCATGGGCCGCATGGGCAGCGCATGGGACATCGCCGAGGCGGCGGTCTTCCTTGCGTCGGACCGCGCGGGCTACATCACCGGGACCGAGATCGTCGTGGACGGCGGCCTGTCGGCCAGCGTCCGGCAGGTCGTGGACGGTTGAAGCGCCCGCCCGGGCGAGCCTGCGCGACCGTTGACAACGCCCTTATCGCGGCGGGGTTTTCGCCAAACCGCAGTGCGGGCCCGCTTGATGCACGGGCCATAAAGGGGGGCGAGCGGGTTGAGGGACCGTGCTGTGCGGGGGCGCGTGCCCCCATTCCACCCGCAGGCGGATTGTCAGCGCCCGCCACTGTGACCGTATCGCTGGTGCGGGTGACCGGATCACCGCTTCAGGATGTGCAACTCCAGCGCCGTGCCTTCGCCCAGATGCACGGTGTTCAGGGCCACGCGGCTGGCGCGGGCGGTGCCTTCGGGCTCTCCGGTGTTGAAGTTGATGTCGTACTTGGGAAAGTTCGACGAAGAGATGTCCAGCCGCAGCCGGTGGCCCGCCTTGAACAGGTTCACGGTGGCGAAGGGCGTGATGGTGATGTCGAAGGCGCCTTCGTCCGCTGCCACGGGTTCGGGGCGGTCGTAGCCCTTGCGATAACGCACCCGGAAGATGCCGTCGGTGATGTTCATGGCGTAGCCGCGCGGGTAGTCCGCTGACGGCGGGTAGACGTCCACCAGCTTGGCTGTGAAATCCGTGTCTGGCGCGTCGGTCGAGACCCGCAGCCGGATCGTCACCGGCCCGGCGACCAGCAGGTCCTCTGGCAGCAGCGGGGTCTGGAAGGACAGCACGTCGCGCCGCGCGATCAGCGGCAGGCCCGGCGTCGTGCAGCCGAAGAAGCGCAGGTCTTCCGTCTGGTCGAAGGCGCCGCCGGTGAAGATCGGCTCGCCGGACGTGAGAGAGCCGCCGATGGTCGGCACCGGATCCGCGGGGTCGTAGCTGTAGGACAGCGCGCCGTCCTGCGGCACCTCTGACAGCGTCATGTCGGGGGCGGGGTAGAGGCTAAGGGCCTCGGCCTCGGGGATGGGCCAGTCGCTGGCCTCGATCCACTGGCCGCCGTGGTCGAGATGGCCCTCTGCCGTCTTGCGGCCCGACCCGCCACCCATGGCGAAGAGATGCACACGCTCGTCGCGCAGGTCGGGGGCCTCGTCCTTCAGCCAGCGGGCGAAGAACTTCATCCGGAACGCCAGCCAGTCGCTGTCGACCTGTCCGTCAAAGGCCGCCTCGGGTCCGAAATCCACGTCGCCGAAGATGCGCTGAGAGCGGTTGCCATGGGTCCACGGCCCCATGATCAGCGTCAGCGGACGATCCGCGTCGCCCTTGAGGCCCTCGTAATTCTCCAGCGTGGTCTGGACATAGGCGTCGTACCAGCTGGACATGAAGATGATCGGCACCTTGGGGAAGTCGTGATAATGCCCCGCCGCCCAGATCCCGGTCTTCTGCCAGAACCCGTCGAAAGTGCCGTTCTGCCACTGGTCCAGCAGGTAGGCCTCGTAATCCGGGTCCCAGCGCACCGGCGAGCGCCCCTTGGACCACGGCGTGTGCTTCATCCAGTCAAAGAGGCTCTCGGCCTGGATCGCGTTCAGGACGGCCGGGTCGGACTTGGCAAGGGGGGCCTCCATGGCGCGATTGTAGGCCCATGTCGCCTGCTTCATCTCCAGCGCGCCGCCCTGCCGGATGCCGCAGGTGAAGGCGTTGGAAAAGCCGCCCGAGTCTATGGCCATACAAGCCAGCCCCGGCGGGTTCAGGCAGGCCAGCGCCATCTGCACATGGGCGTCGTAGCTGAGCCCCATGGTCCCGACGCGCCCGTTGGAAAAGGCCTGCGCGTCGATCCAGAGCATCGAGTCGAAGCCGTCTTCGGCCTCGTTGAGGTACTTGGTGAAACTCCCCTCGGAGTCGTAGCGGCCCCGGCAATCCTGCCAGATCACCACGTAGCCCTCGGCCACCAGCCGCGCCGCAAAGGCGGGGCGGCTGAGCGACACCGGGTTGGCAACCGAAAGCTCGGTGCGGGGGGTGCCCGCCTTGTCGTAGGGCGTGCGCTCGAACACCACCGGGCGCGGGGTCGGGTCCGGTTGCCCGTCCGGCCCGGCGGGGCGGTAGACATCGGTGGCAAGGCGCACGCCGTCGCGCATCGCCACCATGCAGTTGCGGTGGACGACCACCCCCTCGCTGACCGGTTCTGCCGGGGTCAGCGCGATCGTGTCGGTGGTGCGGGTCATGGAGGTGGTCGTCATGGTCTTTACTCGGTCGAGGTGATTTTCTGCGGCAGGGTCTGTTCCGACAGGCCCGCGTCAATGGTCAGCCCGTCCTTCAGGCCCCAGTGCACCTTCTGCCAGTAGAGCGGCACGATGGGCGTTTCCTCGAACACGAGTGCCGTGGCGTCGCGCAGCTTGGTCAGGCGCGCCTCGGCGTCGAACTCTTGCAAGGCATCGGCCAGCGCCGCGTCGAAGGCCTCCGACGAGAAGCGCACGCGGTTGAACGCGCCCTTGCCGGCTTCCTTGTCGTAGGTGCCCAAGAGCGCCTGAAGGTTCGGCGCCGAGGTCGGCGTGGACGAACCCAGCGAAAAGACGAAGGCGCCGTAGTCACCGGCCGAGGCGGCCTTGGAATAGACCGAGTAAGGCAGGGCCTCGACCCCGTTCACCTTCAGCCCGCCGCGCGCCAGCATCTGCCCCAGCGCCTGTACGATATCCGCGTCCCCGGGAAAGCGGTCGTTCGAGCTGTAGAGTGTCAGGCCGAAGCCGTCCGGGTAGCCCGCTTCTGCCAGCAGGGCCTTGGCCTGCTCGACGTCCACCGCATCGGGGGCGACGTCGGGGTTGTGGCCCCCGAGCGCGTCGGGCACCAGCTGGCCCGCCGGCACGCCCGACCCGCCAAGGATGCGGTCCACGATCAACTGGCGGTCGATCATCAGAGAGATCGCCTTGCGCACGCGGGCGTCCTTGAAGGGGTTCTCTTCCAGCGGGTTGCCGGACAGGTCGGTCACCGCCGGGGCCTGATCGCCGCGCATGGACAGGCCGAGGTAGATCACCCGGCCAGAGGGCGTCGAGAAGACGTTGATCCCATCGGTGCCGTCCAGCCGCGCCACGTCCTGCGGCGGCACCGCGTCGATCACGTCGACCGCGCCCGACAGCAGCGCCGCGACCCGCGCCGCGTCGTTCGAGATATAGCGGATCTCGACCTCGTTGAACTCCGGCACGGTGCCCCAGTAGGCCTCATTCGCGTGCATGGTCAGCGTCTCGCCGACGCGCCATTCGTCGAGGATGTAGGGGCCGGTGCCCACGGCGGTGGCGGGGGCGTTGAAGTCCTCGCTCGTCTTGCCCTCTGCGGCGGCCTTCGAGATGATGAAGACGCGGCCGATGTCCTCCATCAGGGCGGGGTTCGGCACATTGGTGGTGATCTTGACGGTCAGGTCGTCCACCGCCTCGACCCCGGCGACCGAGGACACCATGTCGGTGTAGGGCGCGGGCGAGTTCGGCACCTCGTCTGCGCGCTCCAGCGAATAGACCACGTCGGCGGCGGTGAAGGGCGACCCGTCGTGAAAGGTGACGCCTTCGCGCAGCTTCAGCGTCCAGGTGGTGTCGTCCTCGTTGGTCCAGCTTTCGGCCAGCCCCGGCGAGACCTGCAGGTTCTCGTCGAAGTTCACCAGACGGTCGAAGAACATGGTCGAGGTCATCTGGTTGTTGCCGGTCCGCGAGAACTGCGGGTCGATCGAGCTTTGCTCGGACGCGCGGCCGATGGTCAGGTCGGCGGCGAGCGCGGGCATGAGGAAGGTGGTGGAGAGCAGGGCCGCGAGGGCGGCGGTTCTGGTCAGGCGCATTTTGGGGCTCCTTGTTGGGTCATGAGGTGGGTTCGGGTTCGCCGGTCTTCACGCCGGCGTTCGTCAGGGGCCGACCGGTGCCGCCGTCCAGATGGCAGGCGACGGCGTGGTCGGGGCTGGCCTTGGTCAGCACCGGGCGTTCGACCCGGCAGCGGTCCATGGCAAGCGGGCAGCGGGGGTGGAAATGACACCCCTGCGGCGGGTTCACCGGAGAGGGGATTTCCCCCTTTACCGAGGAAAAGCGGTGGCCGCGGCGGTCGATCCGGGGGATCTCTTCCAGCAGGGCCTGCGTGTAGGGATGGCGGGCGGCGGCGAAGATACGGTCCGTGGGCGCGGTTTCCACCACGCGGCCAAGGTACATGATGACCACCCGGTCAGAGATGTAGCGCACCACCGAAAGGTCGTGGCTGATGAACAGAAGCGTCAGCGACAGGTCCTGCCGCAGCTTTACCAGAAGGTTAATGACCTGCGCCTGAATGGACACGTCCAGCGCCGCGATGCTTTCGTCGCAGATCAGGAAATCGGGGTTCACCGCCAGCGCGCGGGCGATGCCGATGCGCTGCCGTTGCCCGCCCGAGAACTGGTGCGGGTAGCGATCGATCATCGCCGGGTCCAGTCCGACCTGTGCCATCAGCCCCTCGACCATCGCCCGGACGTCGCGGCGCTTGGCAAGTCCGTGCAGGCGCGGGGCCTCGCCGATGATGTCGACCACCTTCTTGCGCGGGTTGAGCGAGGACATGGGGTCCTGAAAGATGATCTGCGTGGCCAGCCGCATGGCCCGCGCCTCGGCGCCGCGCAGGGTGGCGATGTCGCGCCCCTCGCGCGAAACGGTGCCCGAGGTCACCGGCAGCATCCCCGCCACGATCCGGCCCAGCGTGGACTTGCCGCAGCCGGATTCGCCCACGAGGCCCACGACCTCGCCCCGGTCGATGCTGAGCGAAACGCCGTCCAGCGCATGGACCGTGGGCGGCGGCGAGGCGAGGCCCGCGCGCATCGCCAGACGCTCTGCAAGGTCAGGCTTGCGGCGGAAATGGCGGGTGACGTCCGAGACTTCGATCATGGGGGCGGTCATGCGGGGACCTCCGTCAGGCGCGAGTCGAGCGGGTGAAAGCAGCGCCAAGCCCGGTCCGGCGTGCCGGTTTCCTCCGGCTCCGCAAGGCAGGCCTCGGTGGCGTGGGCGCAGCGCGGGCGGAAGGGGCAGCCCTCGGGCCGGTTCAGCGGCGGCGGCGCGTTGCCGGGGATCTGGCGCAGCGGCTGGCCACGGTCGTTCTCCATCGGCAGGCTGTCGATCAGCCCGCGCGTGTAGGGGTGGCGCGGCGTATCCAGCACCTCGTCCACGGACCCGCGCTCGACGATGCGGCCCGCGTACATCACCGCCATCTTGTGGGCGAGCTGGCCCACGACGCCAAGGTCGTGGCTGATCCAGATCATCCCCAGCCCCATGTCGCGGGTCAGGGCCTGCATCTCGGACAGGATCTGGCTTTGGATCGTGACATCGAGCGCGGTCGTGGGTTCGTCGGCGATGATCAGGTCGGGCTTGTGCAGAAGCGCGATGGCGATGGCCGCGCGCTGCCGCATCCCGCCCGAGAACTCGTGCGGGTAGGCGTCGATGCGCTCGTCGGGATGCGGGATGCCGACCTGTCCCAGCGCGTCGCGGGCCATGGCGCGGGCCTCGGTCTTTGACACGCGGGCGTGCGCCTGCACCGTCTCGATCATCTGGGTGCCGATGCGCAGCACCGGGTTCAGCGTCATCATCGGGTCCTGAAAGATCATCGCGATCCGGTTGCCGCGCAGGTCGCGCAGGCGGCGCGGCGACGCGGCGCGCAGGTCCTCGCCGTGAAAGCGGATCTCGCCCTCGACCACACGGCCCGGCGGATCGACCAGACCCAAGAGCGAGAAGCCGGTGATCGACTTGCCCGACCCGCTTTCGCCGACAAGGCCAAGGATCTCGCCGCGCCCGACGGTCAGGTCGACGCCGTCCACGGCCTTGACCGTGCCTCCGGGCGTTTCGAACCATGTGCGCAATCCGCGCACCTGAAGCAGTGTCTGGGTCATTGGGCCAGCCTCGGGTTCAGGATTTCGCGCAGGCGGTCGCCGACGATGTTGACGCAGAAGACCAGCGCCAGCAGCAGAAGGCCCGGGTAGACCGACATCCAGTAGAGCCCCGCCAGCATGACCTGATAGCCGTTGGCGATCAGCAGCCCCAGCGAGGGCTCGGTGATCGGCAGGCCGATGCCGAGGAAGGACAGCGTGGCCTCTGCGGCGATGGCGCTGGCGACCTGGATGGTGCCGATGACGATCAGCGGCGGCAGGCAGTTGGGCAGGATGTGCCCGAACATGATCCGCCACGCCGGAATGCCAAGGCAGCGCGCCGCTTCGGCGTATTCCTTGCCCGCCTCGATCAGCGCGGTCGCCCGCACGGCGCGGGCAAAGTAGGCCCATTGCACGAAGACCAGCGCAAGGATCACCTTGTCCACGCCCTGCCCGAAGACCACGAGGATCATCAGCGCCACGAGGATCGTCGGAAAGCCCAGCATCAGGTCGACGAAGCGCATCACGAAGGTGTCGATCCAGCCGCCGCGATAGGCCGCCAGCAGCCCCAGCGCGGTGCCCACCAGCATCGCCAGCACCCCCGCCGTGACGCCGACCGCCAGAGAGGTCCGCAGCCCGTAAAGCATCGCCGACAGCATGTCGCGGCCCTGTCCGTCGGTGCCCAGCACGTAGGTCATGCCGGTATAGCCCTCGGACATGGGCGGCAGCTTGGCGTCGAAGAAGTCGATCTCTGTCAGGTCGTAGGGGTTCTGCGGCGCGATCAGCGGCGCGAAGACGGCAGAGACCACGAGCACAACGCAGATCACGGCGGCAATGGTGGCCTTGGGGCTGCTCAGGATGCCGCGCAGGATGCGCGAGGCCATGCTCTCGGGACGAAGGGCGCTCATTGTGCCTGCGCCCGGATGCGGGGGTCGAGCAGCGAATAAAGCACGTCGACCACAAGGTTGATGACGATGAACATGGCGACGATCACGAGGATGTACGCAACCACCACGGGCCGGTCGAGCATCTGGATGCTGTCGATGATCAGCTTGCCGACGCCGGGCCATGCGAAGATCGTCTCTGTCACCACGGCGAAGGCGATCAGCGAGCCGAACTCGATCCCCAGCACGGTGACGATGGGGATGAGGATGGTCTTCAGCACATGCACGAAGAGGATGCGCCCCTCCGCAATGCCGCGCGCGCGGGCGTATTTCACGAAGTCGAGCGGCATGGTCTCCTGCACGCCGGTGCGGGTCAGGCGGATCACCAGCGCGATCTGTGCCAGCGCGAGGTTCGTCGCGGGCAGGATCAGGTGCACGAAGCCGTCCCATGTGGCGTAGCTGGTGCGGATGCCAAGGAAGGTCCCGGTCTCTCCGCGCCCGGTCGAGGGCAGCCAGCCCAGCCAGACCGCGAAGATCATGATCAGCATCATGCCCTGCCAGAAGTTCGGCAGCGAGAAGCCGAGGATCGAGCCGGTCATTATCGATTCGTCCGTCAGCGAGCGCGGTTTGACCCCCGCGATCAGGCCCAGCGGAATGCCGATCACCAGCGACAGGATCAGCGAGGTCGTCACCAGTTCCAGCGTGGCGGGCAGGCGCTCGAAGATCACATCCAGCGCCGGGCGGTTGTAGACGAAGCTGCGTCCGAAATCGCCCTGCACCGCCGAGGAGATGAAGGTCCAGTATTGCACCGGCAGCGGGTCGTTGAGGTTCAGGGATTCGGCGACCTGCGCGCGTTCCGCCATGGAGGCATCGGCGGGCAGCAGGATCTCCAGCGGGTCACCGATGGCATAGACGCCAAGGAAGACCACCAGCGAGGTGATCAGCAGCACAAGGATGGCCTGAAGCACCCGTCTGAGAATGAAGACCGTCATGACGCCGGCCTTTCGGCGCCGGCAGGCGGTGTGTCGTGTGGCATGGCGTTGGCTGTGTCCCCGTTTCGGCAAAGCTTGCGCGACGATTCGTGACTATGCAACATTATGAAAAATGCACCGCATTATATGCGTGATGAGCATACCCTTGGAGGGCCGATGCAACTCAACCTTCTGGAGACCTTTCGCGCGGTGCTGGAGCAGGGGTCCACCCTCGCCGCCGCCTCGAGCCTCGGCGTCACGCAGTCCGCAGTCTCGCGGCGCATCGCGCAGCTGGAGGCCGAGCTGGATCTGGATCTTTTCCTCAGGGATCGCGGCCGTCTGGTGCCGACGCGCGAATGCCAGGCCCTGCAGGGGCAGATCTTCGGCATGGTCGACCGGGGTCAGCAGCTGCGGCACCTTGCGCGGGACCTGCGGCGCGGAAACTCTCCGGCGCTGCGCCTGCGGGTGGCGGTGCCTGCCAGCCTGACGCTGACGATCATGCCGCGTATCCTGAAGCGCTTTCTGGAGGAAAACGACCGCGTGCAGGTGGAACTGCACAGCGGCCCCTATGACACCATCGAGCGAATGCTGATGGACGACCGCGCCGAACTGGGCTTTCTGCGTATCCCGGTGCAGCGCCCGGGGCTGGTGGTGACGCCGGTGATCGCCACGCGCAGTGTCTGCGTCATGCCCAAGGGGCATCGGCTTTGTGACCGCGACGAGGTGACCATGCAGGATCTGCGCCATGAGCCCCTGATCCTCTTGGGCCGAATGCGCGCGCCGCGCCGAGAGCTGGACGCGGCCTTCTGGTCGACGGGCCAGACACCCAACGTCCGGATCGAGGCGCATTCCGTCATGTCCGCCTGCTCACTGGTGGCCGAGGGGCTGGGCCTGACCATCGTCAACGGGCTGATGGCGCGGGATTTCGATCATCTGCCGATCACGGTCCGGCCGATCAGCCCGGCAATCGCCGACCGCTTTGCCTTTGCCTCGAATGCCGAGGTGCCGTTGAGCCAGGCCGCCGAGAATTTCATCGGCACGAGCCGCCGGTTCATGGAGAACCTGCTGGCCGGAGACTGACCGCCAGAGACGGCCGAATCCGCGCTTTCCGCCCGCTTTCCGCCCGCTGACCGCCAGCAGGCCGCGCGCTTCTGCGGCCTGTCGCCGGGCGCGCCGCCCCTTTTCGCAGGCGGCGCAACGCGCGAAGGCTTGACAAAACTTACATGTTACATGTTACACGTCAGGTGACGGAGGGTCAGGCGCTGCCATGCGGCGTCCCGGGCCGGGAAGGACAAGACGTGACCATTGAAAACGCATTGCGTGACCGGCTGAGCCGTGGGCTTCTGACCGTCGCGCCCGGGGCACCGGATCCGATGACGGCGCGCATCGTGCAGGCGCAGGGTTTCGACGCGGTCTACATGACCGGGCTCGGTGCGACCGCCCTGCGGCTGGGTCAGCCCGACCTCGGCCTGCTGACACAGACGGAAATGGCAGATCACGCCCGCGGCATGGTGCGCGCCGTCGATATCCCGGTGATCGCGGATGCCGACACCGGCTATGGTGGCGCGCTGAACGTCGCGCGGACCGTGCGGGAATACATGCAGGGGGGTGTCGCGGCACTACACCTCGAGGATCAGGTTTCTCCGAAGCGCTGTGGCCAGCTGGCCGGCGTGCGGCTGGTGTCACCGGAAGAGGGCGCGGCCCGGCTTTCGGCGGCGGTCGAGGCGCGCGGCACCGGCGATCTGGTCATCATCGGGCGCACCGATGCGCTGCCCGCTATGGGCATGGATGAGGCGGTCGCGCGGGCCGCGCGTTATCGCGACACCGGCGCCGACCTTGTCTTCGTCGATGGCGTCAAAACCCGCGCCGAGGTCGAAGCCATCTCGAAGCGAGTCGAGGGGCCCAAGGTCCTGAGCCTTGTCGATGGCACCGATGCGGCGCAGCTGACGGTCGAGGATGTGCGCGAACTGGGCTTTTCCGTGGTGATGTACGCGGTGACGACCCTGTTCGCCGCCGCCCGCGCGACACAGGACGCGCTGACCGCGCTGAAGGCGCAGGGCCGCCCGGCCTCTGCCCGCGCGCTCACCTATGCCGAGTTCTGCGAGGTCGTGGATCTGGCAGGGCATCAGGCCTTCGCGCACAGGCACGGCGAATGACGGCCACCGTCCTCATCACCGGCGCAGGCTCTGGCATCGGGCTTGCCACCGCGCGGGCCGTGATGGCGCGCGGCGCGAATGCGATCCTCTGGGACGTATCGCGCCCGGCGCTTGACGCGGCGCGCGCGGAACTGGGGGCGGCGGCCCGCACCGCCGTGGTCGACGTCTCGGACGCCGGGGCCGTGGCTTCGGCGGATCTGGAGAGCGTGACGCATCTGGTGAACAACGCCGGTATCCTCGGACAGAAGGTAGAGTGGACCGGCCTCGACGCGGCCCAGCTGAAGGCCATCTTCGACGTCAATGTCATCGGGTTGATGCTGGTCACGCAGGCCTTTGCACAGGCGCGGGTCGCGCATCCGACGGCCGCCATCGTCAACATGTCGTCCATCGCGGGCGAGAACGGCGGCGGACCCGGCTTTGCCGCCTACGGCGCCTCGAAGGGCGCGATCATGGCGCTGACGAGGGCCATGGCGCGGGATTTCGCGCCCGACATCAGGGTCAACGCGCTGGCGCCGGGGATCATCGATACACCGATACAGGACACCATCCTGACCGCGCCGGACGCGCGGGACAGGGTGGCCGAGGGCATCCCCATGGCACGCATGGGCACGGCGGACGAGGTGGCGCGGGCGGCGGACTGGCTGCTCTTCGACGCCCCCTATGTCACGGGCGAAATCATTCGGATCGCGGGAGGACGGCGGTGAAACTGGTCGACTACTTCTTCAGGGCGCTGGAAGTGATCCTTGTCTTCCTGCTGGCGGGCATGACGCTCATGGTCTTTGCCAACGTGGTGCTGCGCTACGGCTTCGGCTCGGGCATCGACATCAGCGAAGAACTGTCGCGCTTCTTCTTCGTCTGGCTGATCTTCCTCGGCGCCATCGTCGCCATGCGGCACAACATGCACATGGGTTTCGACCTTGTCGTCACCAGCGCCAGCGAGCCGGTGCGGCGCGTGCTTCTGACGCTGGCCAACGGGCTGGTGCTGGCGGTCTGCCTCATGGTGCTGTGGGGGACGCTGTCGCAATTCCACGTCAACGCGACGAATATCGCGCCGGTCACGCGCATGTCGATGGCCTGGGTCTTCGGCGTGCTGATCCCGATGTCCGCGCTGATTGGAGTGATGGCCGGACTGCGGATGATCGGCTATGCCACGGGCCGCCTGACCGGCGTCCCGACCTCGGGGCGGGGTATTCCGGAATGACGCTGCTTCTCTTCATCTTCACCCTCGGCCTGACCCTGTCCATCGGCGTCCCGGTCGCCTTCGCCCTGCTGATCTGCGCCGCCGTCATGGGTCTTCAGATGGACCTCTTCGATGCGCAGGTGATCTCTCAGCGCATGGTCGTGGGCGCGAACAACTTTTCCCTTCTGGCGATCCCCTTCTTCCTGCTGGCGGGCGAGTTGATGAACGCCGGCGGCATGTCCAAGCGGATCATCGGCTTTGCCATGGCCTTTGTCGGGCATGTGCGCGGCGGGCTGGGCGTGGTGGCGATCTTCGCCGCGATCATCCTTGCCTCGCTCTCGGGCTCGGCGGCGGCGGACTCGGCGGCGCTGATCGCGATCATGCTGCCGATGATGCGGGAATCCGGCCATGACGAGGCACGTTCGGTGGGCCTGATGGCCTCGGGCGGCGTCATCGCCCCGATCATTCCGCCCTCGATCGCCTATATCATCTTTGCCGTGGCAACGAACCTGTCGATCACCCAGCTGTTCCTCGCGGGCATCGTGCCCGGGGTGATGATGGGCCTCGGCGCCATTGTCGCATGGCTGATCGTGGCACGGCGGGACAACGTGCAGCCGCAGCCGCGGCAGGGCTGGGACGTGCGGCTGCGCGAGACGCGCAAGGCGCTCTGGTCGCTGGGCATGCCGGTCATCATCCTCGGCGGTATCCGCTTCGGCGTGGTGACACCGACCGAGGCCGCCGTGATCGCCGCCGTCTACGCCATCTTCGTCGGCATGGTGGTGCACCGCGAGTTGAAGATCAGCCAGATGTTCCACGTCTTCCGAGACGCGGCCCTGACGACGGCGGTGGTGATGATGCTGGCCGCCGCCGCCCTGGCCACGGCCTGGTTCATCACGCTGGCGGACCTGTCGGGCATCGTGCTGGAGCTGGTCGGCCCGCTGGTGAACAACCCGAGGCTGCTGCTGATCGTCATCATGGCGCTGGTGCTGATGATCGGGACCATGCTGGACATGGGGCCGACCATCCTGATCCTCGCGCCGGTCCTGCTGCCGGTGGTCGAAGAGGCGGGGATCGACCCGATCTACTTCGGCGTGCTCTTTGTCATCAACTGCGCCATCGGCCTTGTGACACCGCCCGTGGGCATCGTGCTGAGCGTCTCGGCCGGGGTCTCGGGCGTGCCGCTGCACAAGGTGGCCAAGGGGGCGGCGCCGTTTCTCTTCGCGCAGATCATCGTGCTGGCCCTGCTGGTGATCTTCCCGCAACTCGTTCTCGCACCGCTGGAGTGGCTGCGCTGAGCGCACGGACGACCGATTTAACAAGGAGGAGACTGAACATGACACTGAAGACCCTCGCGGCTCTGGCCATGGCCACCGCGCTCACCACCCCGGCCTTTGCCGCCGACTATGGCAAACACACGTTCAAGATTTCGAGCGGCGCGGCCAAGGATCACCCGATCGCCACCGGCATCGAGGCCATGTCGACCTGCATGGAAGAGGGTTCTGACGGCAGGATGAAGCTGCGCGGCTTCTATTCCGGTCAGCTGGGCGACGATGCCGACGCGACGCAGGCGACGCGGTCCGGGTCCATCGACATGGTGGTGACGGGCTCCGCCGCCATCGCGGGCATCGAGCCGGCCATGGGCGTCTTCACCCTGCCGTTCATGTTCGAGAACGACGCCGAGGTCGATGCCATCATGACCGGCCCCTTCTTCGACTATGTCGCCGAGAAGATGCCCGAGCATGACCTGATCATGCTGTCGATGTGGGAAAACGGCTTCCGCAACGCCACCAACTCCAAGCACCCGATCATGGCCGTCTCGGACTTCGAGGGTCTGAATTTCCGCGTGATGCAGAATCCGATCTTCCTCGACACCTTCCGCCGTCTTGGCGCGAACCCGGTGCCGATGGCCTTCGGCGAGGTCTTCACCGCGCTGGAAACCGGCGCGGTGGACGGGCAGGAAAACCCGCTGCCGCTGATCGAGGCCACCAAGTTCTACGAGGTGCAGAAATACCTGACGCTGACCCGCCACGCCTACTCGCCGAACCCGGTTCTGGTGAACAGGGGCGTCTGGGAGGGCCTGAACGCCGACGAACAGGCGCTGATCCGCTCCTGTGCCGAAAGCGCCCGGGACGCCCAGATCGAGCGCTCGCGCGCCGCGGTGGGCGAATCCGCCGAGAAGCTGACCGCCGAGGGCATGGAGATCGCCGAGATGCCCGCCGAAGAGATGGCCAAGCTGCGCGACCTGGTGGCGCCGGTCTACGAGACCTCGATGGACTCGGTCGGCAAGGAGAACTTTGACCGGCTGACCGCAGAGCTGGCCAAGATTCGCAACTAAGCCCTCCGGGGTTTGACCGGACCGGTGCGCGCTGCTCCCGCGCGGGCCGGTCCACCCCTATCCAAGGATCGCACCTTCATGCCGCTCGACACCGCCTCTTTCCTTGTCCGCCTCGCACAGGCCTTTCCGGGTCCGGCCCTTTTGTCCGGCGATGACATCCCGGCGCGCAACCTGCACGACACCTCGTTTCTCGCGGATGTGATGCCGCTGGCGGTGCTGCGCCCGGATACGCCCGAGGCCGTGGCCGAGGCGGTGCGGATCTGCGCCGAGGCGGGCGTGCCGATGGTGCCGCAGGGCGGGCTGACCGGGCTTGCGGGCGGCGGGCATCCCATCGACGGCGCGGTGATGATCTCGCTCGCACGCTTCAGCGGTATCGAAGAGATCGACCCCGCCAGTTCCACCATGACGGTGCGCGCGGGCACGCCGCTGGAGGTGATCCAGAAGGCCGCGGACGAGGCCGGGTTCTTCATCCCGCTCGATCTCGGCGCGCGCGGGTCCTGCCTGATCGGCGGCAACATCGGCACCAATGCGGGCGGCAATCGCGTGATCCGCTACGGCATGACGCGCGAGATGATCCTCGGGCTCGAATACGTGCTACCGGACGGCACCCTGATCACCGGCCTGAACAAGATGATCAAGAACAACGCGGGCTACGACTTGAAACAGCTGTTCATCGGCTCCGAAGGCACGCTGGGCATCGTCACCCGCGCGGTGCTGCGGATGCACCCCAAGCCCGGTTGCGTGAATGCCGCGCTTTGCGGGCTGGGCTCCTACGACGCGGTGGTCCGGCTGCTGGCAGAGGCGCGGCGCGGGCTGGGTCCGATGCTGTCCGCCTTCGAGGTCATGTGGCCGGATTACTGGCAGGTGGTGACCGAGACGGTGGGCACGCGCTCCCCGCTTGCGGGGCAGCACGCCTTCTACGTCTTGCTGGAAACTCAGGGGCTGGCCGAGGACATCGACGGGCCGCGCTTCATGTCGTGGATCGAGAGGGTCTACGACGCCGGGATCGTCGAGGACGCCGCCATCAGCCAAAGCCTGTCGGACGTGCAGCGCTTCTGGGGCGTGCGCGATGCCTGCGCCGAGTTCACGACGCACCTCGGAGCGCATTGCGCTTTCGACATCGGCCTGCCCGTCACCGCCATGGACGCCTTCGCCAAGGCCTGCCGGTCGCGGCTGACCGAGGCGATGCCGGAGGCGCTCAGCGTGTATTACGGCCATATCGGCGACGGCAACCTGCATATCGTGGCGCTGGACCGCGCGGTGAAGGACCAGCCGATGAGCCGGATCGGCGGTATCGTCTACGACACGGTACGCGATTTTGGCGGCACGGTGTCCGCCGAGCATGGTATCGGCCTTCTGAAAAAGCCATACCTCCCCTATACCCGCTCTGCCGAAGAACTGGCGCTGATGGCCCGCATCAAGGCCGCGCTGGACCCGGCCGGGCTGCTCAACCCGGGCAAGGTTATCGACACCTCATTTGGAGATCCCTCATGAATTCCCTGAAATCCCGCCTGCTGTCTGGCGATTTCGTCACCGCCGCATGGGCCGAGCTGGGCCACCCGGATATCGCCGAAATCCTCGTTCGCCATGGCTGGCCCACCGTCCTGATCGACGGCGAGCACGGCATCGGCGACCTCGAGACATGGGTCGCCGTGGCCCGTGCGGTCGAGGCGGCTGGCGGCGAGGTCATCCTGCGCGTTCCCGATGGCTCTGACACGACGCTGAAGAAGGCGATGGACCGCGGCTTCCGCTCGATCATCGTGCCGATGGTGAACACCGTCGCGCAGGCGACGCAGATCGCCGCGTCCTGCCGCTACCCGCAGCGGGGCAAGGGTGGCGTCGGGCGCGGCTATGCGGCCCCGATCGTGCGCGGCTCGGACTATGCCACCCGCCCCGACTATGCCGTGCAGTCCGCCAATGACGACGTGCTGCTCTTCGTCCAGTGCGAGACCCCGGAAAGCGTCGCCACGCTGGCAGAGATCGCGGGCGTCGAGGGCATCGACGGCATCTTCCTCGGCCCGAACGACCTCGCGGCCACTTTGGGTCACATCGAGGACATGGGCCACGCCACGCCGCTGGCCGCCTATGCCGAGGTCGAAGCCAAGGTCAAAGGCGCGGGCAAGCTGCTGGCCACCGTGCCCGGCGGCGGGCGCGACTGGGCGATCCTGCGCGAGAAGGGCTATGACCTTGTCGCGGGGGTGAACGACGTCTCGTTCCTGATCGAGGCCGCCCGCGCCGCTGCCCGCGACCGCGATACGCTGCTGGGCACGCAGGCCGCACCGGCCGAAGCCGTGGCGCGCTACTGACCCGGGCCCGCCCCCGGACGGAGTGCTTCTCCGGGGGTGAGCCGCATGATAGAACCGCCCGACCGCCGCAAAGGGAATGCCTGACAGATGCCCGCAAAATCCGGGATGCAGATCGAACAGCCCAAGACCCTGACGGAGATCGTCGTGGAGCGCCTGCGCGAAGCGATCATCGACGGGCACTATGCCTTTGGCGAGAACATCTCGGAGGACAAGCTTGCCACTGCCTTCGGGGTCAGCCGCTCTCCGGTGCGCGACGCGCTGAACGCCTTGCAGTTCACCGGGCTGGTGACGATCAGGCCCAAGCGCGGCAGCTTCGTTTTCAACCCGACCGGCGAGGAGGTCGCCGAGATATGCGACTACCGCCTCATGCTGGAACGCGAGGCGCTGCGGCTGTCGATGGCCGCCGACCGCGAGGGGTTCCTCGCGGCGCTGGACAACACGCTGGACCGGATGCGCGAGCGGATGCGGGCGGGCGACGAGATGGGCTATGTCCGGATCGATACGGAGTTCCATAACCTGTTCTTCGACCATTGCGGCAACCGGCTGGTGCAGAATGCCTTCGACCTCGTGGAGGCGCGCATCGCCACAATCCGCACGGCGCTGAATGCCCGTTTCAAACAACGCCGCGAGGACAGTTTCGACCAGCACGTCGCCATCGTGGACGGGCTGAAACGCGATGATTGGGCCACGGTGCATGACGTGCTGGGCAAGCACATCACCTCGATCCGGACCGATGCCATCGACGAACTGGCCCGCAACCCGGTCGAAAGCTGACCCCCGTCGGCAAAGGCGCCTGCGCCCTCTGCCGCACAGCCCCCCCGTCACCGCGCGCCCCGCTAGCCGATCCCACGCAGGAAGGACCAGAAGCGGCTGTCGTTGATACGGCTCCAGTTGACTCGCATGCCGGGCCGGGGCTGCGGGTCGTCGCCGGTGCGAAAGAGGCTGCCGGGCGCGAGGAAGATGCCCTGCGCCGCCGCGTGGCGGGCGATCTCCATGTCGTCGGTGCCGGGGGGCAGGGCGACCCAGCCGTACAGCCCCCCGTCCGGTGTCCCGAAGGCCGGAAGCCCCAGCGCCCGGAGGCGCCGCATCCCCTCGGCCCGGGTCTCGTCCAGCTGGCGGGCCATGCGCGCGACCTGCTTGTGGTAGCGCCGGGCGCGGATCAGCCCGGCAATGGCGCGCTCGGTGTGGCTCGAGGTGTTGACGGCGAGGATCATCTTCAGCTCGGCGAGGCTGGCGGCGATGCCCGCGCGGGCGATCACGTAGCCCGAGCGGAAGGCGGGCGAGAGCGTCTTGGAGAAGCTGCCGATCTGGATCACCCGGTCGATCTGGTCGAGCTGCGCCAGCCGCGTGCCGGTGGCGCCGGGCAGGTCGAGGAAGGGGTCGTCGTCGATCACCAGCATGTCGCGCCGCGCGGCGACCTGAAGGATGGCATGGGCGGTGGGCAGGTCGATGGAGCAGCCGGTCGGGTTCTGCACCAGCGACTGCGTGAAGAAGAGCGTCGCGCGATGGGTCGTCGCAAGCGCCTGCAGCGCCTCGGGGTCGGGGCCGCGCGGGGTCCGCGGCACGCCGACGAAGGTCACGCCCGCCAGCCGCAGCTTGGCAAACAGCGGGTAATAGCCGGGATCGTCCACCAGCACCGTATCCCCGGGCCGGGTGAAGCGGCGGATCACCAGATCCAGCGCGTGATTGGCGCCGAAGGTCGTGACGATCTGCCCGGGCGTCACGTCGACCCCAGAGGCGGCCTGCGCCGCCGCGATGCACTCGCGCAGGGCCAGCAGGCCGTGGGGCGTGCCATAGCCGCCTTCGCCGCTGTGCAGGGTCACGCCGGGCACGGCGTTCAGCAGCCAGCTTTCCGGCGGGCGCCCGTCGCCCACCAGCACCCGGTAGGGCCGGTCGAGCTGGGCATGCAGCAGCGAGACGATGTCGCTGGCCTCGCGCAGGTTGGCGGGCTCGGCGATGCTGGCGGGGGGCTTGGCCACGAAGAACCCGGCGCCATGCCGCGAGGTCACCAGCCCATGCGCCACGAGACGGTCGTAGACGGTCACCATGACGTTCTTGGACACCCCATATTGCTGGCAGGCCTGCCGAAGGGAGGCGAGCCGCGCGCCTTCGGCCAGCGCGCCGTCGCGGATGCTCTGGTGGAGCAGGTCGAAGATGCGGTCGGTCTTGGTCTGTGCCATGACGGGCAATGTACCCGAAATGGCATGGGTACAGTACAGGGATAATTTCCCGAACTGTACCACGACATCCGAAGCGGAATGCGTAGGGTGCAGGCAAGTTCAGGAGGAGACGACATGGCAGAGGCCTTTGGCACCCCGCAGGCGGGCGGACAGGGATCGCGCATCGAAGGCATGCGCGACATGGAGCCGGAGGCGCGGCGCAAGGCCGTCGTGGCCGCCGCCGGGCTGGAGGCTTCGGACGCCGATATCCTCGCCGGTGCGGGTGCGCTGCCCCTGACCATGGCCAACGGCATGATCGAGAACGTCGTGGGCACCTTCGAGCTGCCCATGGGTGTCGCCACCAACTTTGTCGTCAACGGGCGGGAATACCTCGTGCCGATGGCGGTCGAGGAGCCCTCGGTGGTTGCTGCCGCTTCTTACATGGCCAAACTCGCGCGGGCGGGTGGCGGCTTCACCGCTTCCTGCACGACGCCGATCATGCGGGCGCAGGTGCAGATCCTCGGCCTGACCGATCCCCATGGCGCGCGGGCACGGCTGCTGGCCGAGCGCGAGGACCTGATCGCGCGGGCCAATGCCAAGGACACCGTGCTGGTGGGGCTGGGCGGCGGCTGCAAGGACATCGAGGTGCATGTCTTCGACGACACGCCCATCGGGCCGATGGTGGTGCTGCATCTGCTGGTCGACGTGCGCGACGCCATGGGCGCGAACACGGTCAACTCGATGGCTGAGATGCTGGCCCCGCGTGTCGAAGAGATCACCGGCGGCACCGTGCGTCTGCGCATCCTGTCGAACCTCGCCGACCGGCGCGTGGTGACGGCCAGCGTGCGCATCCCCGCCGAGGCGCTGACCACCAAGTCGCTGAAGGGCGCGGACGTGGCGCGCGGCATCGTCGAGGCCTGCGCGCTGGCGATCGTCGATCCCTACCGCGCCGCGACCCACAACAAGGGCATCATGAACGGCATCGACCCGGTCGTGGTGGCCACCGGCAACGACTGGCGCGCCATCGAGGCGGGCGCCCATGCATGGGCCGCCAAGGACGGGCGCTACACCTCGCTGACGCGGTGGGAAGTGGCGGGCGACGGGGCGCTTGTCGGCGTGCTGGAGATGCCCATGGCGCTGGGGATCGTGGGCGGCGCGACGCGCACCCACCCCGCCGCGCAGGCCGCCCTGCGCCTGATGAAGATCACCTCGGCGCAGGAACTGGCAGAGGTCACCGCCGCCGTCGGGCTGGCGCAGAACATGGCGGCGCTGCGGGCGCTGTCGACAGAGGGCATCCAGCGCGGACACATGGCGCTGCACGCGCGCAACATCGCCATCACGGCGGGGGCTGCGGGCGCGGATATCGACCGGGTGGCCAAGGCCATCGTCGCGGCGGGGGACGTCAGCGTCGCCCGCGCCAAACAGGTGCTGGAGGGCGCCTGAACCACATCTCAAGGGAGGAAAGACAAATGACCATCACCAACCGGCGCAATGCCCTGCGCCTGACGGCGGCTGCCGCCCTCGCGGCCCCTGCCATCGTCTCTGCCACCTCGGTGCGCGCTCAGGGCGTCACGAAATGGCGGATGCAGGCGCTTTGGGGCGGCGGCACCACGCCGCAGCTTTACGAAGAAAAGTTCTGTGCCCGCGTGACGGAACTGACCGGCGGCACGCTGGAGATCACGCCCTTCGCGGGCGGCCAGATCGTGCCCGCGGCACAGGCCTTCGACGCGGTGCGCGGCGGCGCCTTCGAGATGATGAAGACCTTCGACGGCTACACGGCGGGCAAGATCCCGGCGCATGGCTTTTCCTCGACCGTGCCCTTCGGCTTTCCCGAGGCGGACCAGTACGAGGCATGGTTCTACGAGCGCGACGGTCTGGAACTGGCGCGTGAAAGCTACGCGCCGGCGGGCCTGACCTATGTCGCGCCCACGGTCTACGGCGAAGAGCCGATCCATTCGCGCGTGCCGATCAAGACCATCGCCGACCTGAACGGGCTGAAGGGCCGCTTCGTCGGGCTGGCCTCTGCGGTCATGGCGGATTTCGGGGTCTCTGTCTCGCCGCTGCCGACCTCCGAGGTCTATTCGGCGCTCGACAAGGGGCTGGTGGATATCGCCGACCGGGGCGACATCAAGGCCAACTACGAAGAGGGCCTGCACGAGGTCGCCAAGTTCCTCGTCCTGCCGGGCTTTCACCAGCCTTCGACGGCAACCTCCTACGTGGCCAACACCCGCGCCTACGACGCGCTGGACGACCAGCAGAAGGCGGCGCTGGCGGTTGCGGCACGCGAGATCTCCGGCTCTCTGCGGCAGAACATCCTCGTGGCGAACGGCGAATACATCGCCAAGTTCCGGGAAGCGGGCGTCGAGATCGTCGACCTCGATCCGCAGGACGTGGCGGACAACCGCGCCAAGGCCATCGACAGCTGGAAGAAGGCGGCCAGCGACGACCTCTCGACCCGCATGATGGAGAGCCAGGTCGCCCTGATGCAGGAAATGCGCCTGCTCTGAGCCCCATTGCCGGGTCGCGCCCGACGCGCGGCCCGGACCCTTGCCGGAGACCCACATGCTTACCCTGTCCCGGGGCGTCACGGCGGTGAACCGTGCGCTCTTTTCCGCCGCGAAATGGCTGGTCTATGCCATCGTCCTCCTGATGCTCTGGGAGGTTCTGTCGCGTTATGCGCTGGCCGCGCCCACAAGCTGGGCGCCGGAGATGGCGACGCTGGTCTTCGGCCCCTTCTTCCTGCTGGGCGGGCCCTACCTTCTGCACATCGGCGGGCATGTGGCGGTGGACATCGTCTCGGCCAAGGCGACGGGGGGCGCGGCGCACGCCCTGCGGCTGACAGGGCTGGTGCTGGCGGCGGCCTTCGGCGCGATCCTTCTGTGGTTCTCGGCGCCGCTGGTCTGGCAAAGCTTCAGCTACGGCGAGACCAGCTATTCCGCGTGGAACCCGGTGGTCTGGCCCGCCAAGGCCTTCCTGCCGCTGGCGGCGGCGCTGCTGCTGTTGCAGGCGCTGGCGGACATGGTCACGACCCTTGCAGGCCCGGAGGCGGCGTGATGGAAAGCTCGATGATCCTCGCCTTCATGTTCGTCTCGCTGGTCATCTTCATGCTCAGCGGGGCGGGGCTGGCCTTCGTGCTGGGCGCGATCGCGTTCATTTCGACGATCCTGCTCTGGGGGCCTTCGGCGCTGATCGTGGCGGTGCTGAACACCTTCGAGACCATGACCTCGGAAAGCCTGATGGCGATCCCGCTGTATGTGCTGATGGCCTCGATCCTGCAGAAGAGCGCGATCATCGACGCGCTCTATGACGCGATGGAGACGTGGTTCGCGCGCGTCAACGGCGGGCTTGCGGTGGGCACCATCGCGATCTGCACCATCCTTGCGGCCATGACCGGGGTCGTCGGCGCCGCCGTGGCGGCCATGGGCATCCTTGCGCTGCCCTCGATGCTGAAGCGCGGCTACTACCCGCCGCTGGCGCTGGGGGCGATCTGCGCGGGCGGGACGCTGGGCATCCTGATCCCGCCCTCGGTGGTCACCATCGTCTACGCGATCACCGCGCAGATCTCGATCGGCAAGATGTTCGCGGCGGGCATCGTGCCCGGCCTGATCCTTGCGGGCAGCTACATCGCCTATATCCTCGTGCGGACATGGCTGAACCCGGCGCTGGCGCCCAAGCCCGACGACATCGCCGAGGTGCCGCTGCGCGAGAAGCTGGCCAAGACCAAGGCGCTGATCCTGCCCGCCTTCGTGGTGGTGGGGGTGCTGGGGTCGATCTACGCGGGCATCGCCACGCCGACCGAGGCCGCCGCCGTGGGTGTGCTGGGCGCCGCCGCCTCTTCGCTGGTGACGCGGAAATTCTCGCTGTCCATGCTGTCGGAAAGCGCCACGGACACGCTGCGGGTGACGGCGATGATCCTCTGGATCACCATCGGCGCGCGGGCCTTCATCTCGACCTTCGTGGCGACCGGGGGCGCGGACAGCCTGCTGTCCTTCGTGGAAACGCTCGAAGCCTCGCGCTGGCTGATCCTTGGCGCCATGGTGCTGATCCTGATCTTCCTCGGGCTCTTCCTCGACGAGATCGGCATCATCCTGCTCTGTGTCCCGGTCTTCCTGCCCATCGTGGCGGCGCTGGACTTCGATCCGCTGTGGTTCGGCGTGCTCTTCATGATCACGGCGCAGATGGCCTATATCACGCCACCCTTCGGCTATACGCTGTTCTACCTGAAGGGCGTGCTGCCCGAGGGCATCGGCATCGGGCAGGTCTACCGGGGTGTGATCCCCTTCTTCCTGATCCAGGTCGCGGTGCTGATCCTCTTCGCCCTCTTCCCCGGCCTCGTCACATGGCTGCCCGAGGCGCTGACGGCCAACGCCCGCTGAGGGTGCGAAAAGCCCCGGGCACGATGCCCGGGGCCTTTTTGGCGCGCACAGACCCCAAGCGATCAGTCCGCGCGATACCAGTCATCACTGTTGCCGAACTGGCTGCCCCAGCCCGTGTTTCCCGGCCCCGCGCGCCGCTTACAATGGCGGCACTGAACTGCCCGCCATAAAAAGCCAGGCAGCAGCGTGTCAAAAGTGACACATTTCCGCTTGCGCTCCACATTCCCTGCTTAGAGTGTCGTTCAAATGATAGGCTGCGCCCGGCGAAACTTGGGGGCCGTAAGCGTGCAGGATTGTTCCGATTTGAACCATGAAAAACGGCCCGCACCGTTGGCACGGCCTGTCGTTTCCATCTTTCAGAGGCTTCTTGGATTTGCGCCGTCCTTCCTTGCCTTCTGGATATCGTTGATTTCTCAACCGGCGGCGGCGGATGTCCTGCGCATCCTGACATCGCTTCCGCCAGCCACGACGGATCCCTTTGTGCAGGCCATGCAAGAGCAGAACCCCGGGCTTGAAGTCCTCGTTCTGAACAAGAACACGGTCGCCGCCGTCGAGGAACTGTTGCGCGGCAATGCGCGATCCTTCGATGTCTTCTGGGCCTCGGCACCCGAGGCGTTTGAAATCCTGTCCCGGGCCGATGGCTTCGCATCCGGCAACGCCTGTGACGCCGCCGGTGCCTCTGGATACGCGCCATTCGCCATTTCCTCGATCGGGTGGACGGTCAGTGCGACCGGTTCGCTGGCTGTTCCGTCGCGCTGGGACGATCTGCTCGACGCTGCCTACGAAGGGCAGATCGGCATGGCGCCGCCGTCGCGTTCGGGCACGATGCATATGCTGGCCGAGCGGTTTCTTCAGGTCCGGGGATGGGACGACGGCTGGGCGTTTTTCCTGACCCTGTCGCGCAACCTTTCGACGGTCACGTCGCGCAGCTTTGCCGTGACCGACGGGGTTCGCAGCGGCCGGTTCGGCGTTGGCCTGACCATCGATTTCCTCGCCGGGACGTCGCAGCCGGAACTGGTTTTTTACTATGGCCGACCCGCCATGCTGTTTCCGGCACAGATCGGTGTCCTTACCGGCGCGGGTGACGCGAGCCTCGGCTGCACCTTTGTGTCGCTCGTTGTCGGGAACGAGGGGCAACGCCTTCTGCTCGAACCCGACATCGGCCGCATCCCGGTGTCAGAGGCCATCCGGCAGGAGGCCGGCGACCTCATCCCGTCCGAGATCACCACGGCGCTGCGGACGCGCTGGCTGGAATACAATGCGGGCCTTGCCTCGGACCGTTTCTGGGCGGTGAACGTGCTGTTCGACCTTGCTATAACGGACCGCCTGGACGAACGCCGCGCGCTGTGGAACCGGCTAGAGGCCCTGCGCGGCGTGGCCCCCGTTCTGGAAATCGACCGGATCGCGTCGCAGCTCAAGCGGCTGCCGATCACCGAGAACGAAGTTCTGAACCTCGAACGCGGGCCAGCGGTCAGCCGTGTCATGGAACTGACCGATCTGCCGGGACCGCAGCGCGCGGTGATCCGGAACTGGGAAGAACGCATTGCGGGCCAGCTTGCTGCCGTCGAGGGGGCGATCGCCGCCATGGAAGGCCGGCGCCCATGAGCTTCATGACGGGTTGGGTCAGAAATGTATGGAAACGGCTGCTGCTGCTGGTCGGGTTCATCGTCTTCATTCTCTGGGCCAACCTGGCCGTGGCCATCTACCTGCTGTGGGACGCGCAAAGGAACTATCGGACGCTTGTCGATACAGAGGTGCCGCGGCTGGTCCTTGTCGGGGAACTGTCGCGCTATTCGGCGGATCTGGCTTCCCTTGCGACATCGGTCCTGTCGGGGCAGGCGGGGGACGGGGCATTTGTGGCGGAAACCGCCGCCATCGACGAAGGCCTTCGGACGATCCTCGCGGCACGCGGCCCGGCGGGGCAGGACGCCTACGACCTGATCGGCGGCGACGGCCTTGGCCGCACCCTGCGCAAGGTTCTGGACGCCGCGCAGGCGCAGGTCGACCTCTCTGCCCGGATCGATACGCAGGTGGATGCCCTGCGCTGGCTCAACGTCGACATCCAGGACGAGGTCGAGCCTGTCCTCCGCGATCTGGATTACAACATCGCGTCACGGATGCTGGAACTTCAGCAGGCCGATGCCGCCGACAGGCGCGCGGCCTTGGCGGCGGTCATCGCGGAAGAGCGGGCCAGGCGCGACGTTTTTGCGGAAATCGGGTCCGACGCCGCGACCGCAATGACCCTTGTGGTGCAGGTCGCCGTCGCCGACGACGCCGAGCGGCTGGGCCAGCTGGAAACGCTGCTGTACGATTTCCGGGCGCGGCTGAGCGAGAGGCTTCTGGCGTTGCCCGATGTGCCAGAACTTGTGACCCTGCGGCAATCCCTGGACCGTCTGTTCGCTCTGTTCGACGGGGACGCCTCGCTGATCGAGCACCGGCGGCAGTGGATCATGCATAGAGACCGTGCCTATGACGCGATCACGGTGACACTGACGAAGATCGACGCGATCCAGACGCGCCTGAGCGTCCTGTCGCGAACGGAACACGAGGCGGTCCTTCTCCGGATCGAGGCGGCGGCCGACCGGGTCAAGGCAATGGCCATCTGGCTGATCGGCGGAACCTCTCTTGTCGTTGCCATCGGTGCTTTGGGGATCGACCGCCTGATCCGGACGCGGATCGTCGTGCCGATGCGATCGCTGAGCGCCCGGCTCATGGCCACAGCCGAGGCGCGCTCTGGTCCACAGGGCGGCGACGACCTCGAACGGCTGACCTTTGCCGTCGGCGAGTTCCAGCGGGCCATTGCCGAACGGGACGAAGCCATCGCGGACCTGCGGCGCACGCAGGACGATCTTGTGCAGGCGGGGAAGATGGCCGCGCTTGGCGCTTTGTCCGCCGGGATCAGCCACGAGATCAACCAGCCGCTGGGGGCGATCAGTTACCGCATGTCTCTTTTGGAAGGGGCCGCCAAGGCAAAGGACCTGCCCGAGGTCATCCGACAGGCCGAGCTGGTCAGCGCCCTGTCGGAACGGATTCAGCGCATCATCCAGCACCTGCGCCGCTTCGCCCGGAGAGGCCGCTTCGAGCGGGAAACCCTTTTGCTGGCCGACATCGTCGGCAATGCCGAGAAACTGCTGGACCCGCGCCTGCGCGAGACGGGTGTCCGTCTTGTCCGCGATCCGTCGCTGGACGCCGCAAGGGTGACGGGCGATCCGATCCTGACCGAACAGGTCGTCCTGAACATCCTGACGAACGCCATCGACGCGGTGGTCGATCTGGGGCCGGACGCCACGCCCGACCGCCGCCGGATCCATGCTGCCGCCGAAGCCGGGGGGCAGGGCTGGACGCTTGTCATCAGCGATGCCGGCGTCGGTCTGGGCGACCTGGATTCAGATGCCGCGATGATGCCCTTCGTCTCTACCAAGGAAGCCGGGCGCGGGATGGGGCTGGGCCTGTCCATTTCCTACAACATCGCCCGCGACATGGGTGGCGACCTGTCGCTGGCCGCAAGAGAAGACGGTCCCGGAGCCGTCGCAAGGTTCCGTCTGCCGATGGCAGCCGGGGAGGATAACCATGTCTAAAGACGTCTACGTTGTCGACGACGACAGCGATTTCCGCGAGGCGATGCTGGAACTCCTGCTCAAGGCGGGCTTCCATGCGCAGGGCTACCAGGACGCGCGCGCACTGCTGAAATCCATTGATTCCGAGACCGAGGGGATCATCCTGTCGGACCTGCGGATGCCGGGGCTTTCCGGTCTCGAACTTCTGGCCGAGGTGCGCAAGCTGTCGCCGTCGCTGCCTTTCGTCCTGATCACCGGTCACGGCGACATTCCTGCGGCCATCGCCGCGACGCGCGGTGGCGCTTTCGACTTTCTGGAAAAGCCTGCACCGCCGGAGCTGGTCATCGCCACCGTCAGGCGCGCGCTCGAGGCACACCGGCTGGTGCTTGAAAACCGGCGGCTCCGGGCGCGTATCGCGCGCGGCACGGACATTCGCGCCCGCATCCTGGGCCGGTCGGAGCCGGTAAAGACATTGCGGCGCGAGGTCGTGGCGGTCGCCGATACGGCCATCGATGTGCTGCTGGTCGGAGAACCCGGAACCGAACGGGAAAGCATCGCCCGCGTGATCCACGACTTTTCGGGCGCGACCGGCGATTTCGTCACGCTCAGCGGCTCGGCTCTGACCGAGGCCAATTTCGATGCCACGATGCATGGCAGCGGGGACAGGGCGGGCATCCTGGATCTTGCCAAAGGCGGGACGCTTTACGTCGAAAGGCTGGCGGCGGTCGGGGAACCGCTGGCGTCGCGCCTGCTGCTGCTGCTGACGCAGGGCTCTGGCGCGGACAGGTTCCGGATCGCCGCCTCGGCTACTCTGGACGAGGTGGCCGGGCCGCTTCGGGACATGCTCTTGCGGCTGAACCTGGCCGAGATCATGGTGCCGCCGCTGCGCGAAAGGGACGACGACTTCTATTTCCTCTTCGAGCATTTCGTGCGCGAAGCCGTCGCCCGCCACAAGCGCCCCTTTCCGTCCGTGGCCCCGACCGAACTGCGCCGCCTGCACGCCCATGGCTGGCCGGGGAACCTGCGTGAACTCAAAAGCGTTGTGGAACGGCTGGTGATCGGGCTGAGGGTTTCACTGAAGGAGGCATCGTCCTCGGCGGACGACATCCTGGATTACGATACAGCAATGCGCGCGTTTGAGACGGACCTGCTGCTATCGGCCCTCAAGCGGACGGGCGGTCGCAAGGCCGAAGCGGCCGAGTCGCTGAGCATCCCGCGCAAGCGGCTTTACCTCAGGATGAAGGCCTGCGGCCTGTCGGAAACGGGGCAATACTGACCCATACCGCGTGTCAGAACTGACCCGTTTTTCCCGGTTTATTTCCTTATTCTCAAATGTTTGCGCGGTTTCCTGCCATGGCTTAGCGATGTGGCCACAACGTCGACGCATAAGGGAGGAGACCACATGCGCAAGACAGTACAGGGGACGGTCGCAGCGACCGTTCTTGCAGCCACATCGACCGCTGCCTGGGCCGAAGGGCCCATCGTGGTTGTCACATCGTTCCCCGAAGACATGACATCCGTTATCGAAGCCGCCTTCGAAGAGGCCCATCCGGAATACGATATCGAGATCCTGAACAAAAGCACGTCGTCCGGCGTGAAATACGTGCAGGAAATCGCGGGCAACAACACCGCCGACATCTTCTGGGCCTCGGCGCCGGATGCCTTCGAAGTCCTGAAAGCGGGCGATCTTCTCTCGCAGGCCGAGATCGCCGCCGACGGTATCCCGGAGCAGATCGGCGCCTATCCGGTGAACGATCCCGACGGCTACTACTACGGCTTCGCCGCCTCGGGCTACGGCATCATGTGGAACACCCGCTACCTCGATGCCAACGGGCTGGAACCCGCGCGTCAATGGTCCGACCTCGCAAAGCCGGAATATTTCGGCCATGTGGGCATGTCGGCACCGTCGCGCTCTGGCACCACGCATCTGACGGTTGAAACCGTCCTGCAGGGCGAAGGCTGGGACGCCGGGTGGTCCGAATGGAAATGGATGGCCGGCAACTTCGCCAGCGTCACGGAACGCTCGTTCGGCGTGCCGGACGGCGTCAACACCGGCAACTTCGGCCTCGGGGTCGTGATCGACTTCTTCGGCTTCTCGTCGCGGGCATCCGGCTATCCGGTCGACTTCGCCTATCCGACCGTCACCGCCCTTGTGCCTGCCAACGTGGCCGTCGTGAACAACGCCGCCAACCCGGAAGGGGCGAAAACCTTCATCGAATACCTGCTGTCGCCCGCCGGGCAGGAAGTGCTGTTCGACCCGGCGATCATGCGTCTGCCGGTGAACCCCGCCGCCTATGCGAAGGCCCCCGAGGGCCTGCCCAACCCCTTCGAGGATTCCTCGATCGGCAAGGAAGTCCTCTTTGACGTCGATAAGTCCGGCGCGCGTTACTATGTCGTCAGCTCGCTCTTCGACGTCATGATCACCTATCGCCTCGATGATCTGCGCGCGGCGGTCCGTGCGGTGCAACTGGCCGAGGAACGGCATGCCGATGGCAGCAACGCCGAAGCACAGGCCCTGATCGACGAGGCGCGCGGCCTGATCGAGGCCATGCCGATCACCGAAGAGCAAAGCCTTGACCCTGCCTTCACGGCGGCCTTCTCGGCCGTCCGCAAGAAGCAGGGAGACCAGGTCGAGCAGCGCCAGGCAGAGCTGGAACAGCAGTGGGATGCCTTCGTGGTGGAAAACTACGCCCGCGCCCGCGAACTGGCGGAAAAAGCGGCCGCGATGTAGCGCCGCCCAATATACCTGGGCCTGCCCTCGGGCCCGGGCTGGCAAGGCGGTCCATGTCTTCGGACCCCCTTGCCGCTCTGCCTGAGCCGCCGCAACCGCAGCGGCCAGGCGCAAGACCAAGCAACTCTTCAGACAGGACGGACAGGCTGACAACGCGCTCGCGCGACGGCTCCCGTTCGCCCTCAACGCCGGGAATTGACCATGACCCAAGCCCCCGTACCGACGGGCAAGCCAGCGAGCCTCGCCGACCGGCTTCCCTCGTTCCTCTTTCCAAACCTGAGCCCGATCGCCATGGCGGGCCTTTTCATCGCGATTTTCCTGTTCGGCTTCCTGATCTTCCCGGTGCTTCAGGTCATCTACGTCGCATTCGTGAATCCTTCGACAGGGGATCTGACGCTTCAGAATTTCGGGGATTTCTTCGGAACCGCCCTGTTCCGGGAAAGCTTCTTCAACTCGTTCTACGTGTCGGCCATGTCCGTCATCGTGGCCACGGTCATCGCCCTGCCGCTGGCCTATATCACCACGCGCTTCAATTTCAGCGGCTCGATCCTGATCCAGAGTCTGGGCTTCATCCCGCTGATCATGCCGCCGTTCGTGGGCGCGGTTGCGATGCAGCTGATCTTTGGGCGCAACGGCTCGGTCAACCTGCTTCTGCGTGACCATTTCGGCTTTACCATTCCCTTCATGGACGGGCTGAACGGTGTGATCCTCGTGCAGTCGATCCACTATTTCCCCTTTATCCTCATCAACCTCTCGGCCAGCCTGCGCAATATCGATCGCTCGATGGAGGAAGCCGCGCAGAACCTCGGCGCGCACGGTCTGCGCCTGTTCCGGCGGATCGTCTTCCCGCTGGCGACACCGGGCTATGTGGCCGGCGCGGCGCTGGTGTTCATCAAGGTGTTCGACGACCTCGGCACGCCGCTTCTTCTGAACGTGAACAACATGCTGGCGCCGCAGGCCTACCTGCGGATCACCTCGGTCGGGCTGAACGATCCGATGGGCTACGTCATCTCGGTGATCCTTGTGGCCTTCTCGATCCTGTCGCTCTGGGCCTCGTTCCTGGTGATGCGCGGCAAGGACTATGCGACGGTTCAGAAAGGCGGCGGCGGTCTGGCCAAGCGCGACCTGGCCCTGCGCGAAAAGGTGCTGGCCTACGGTGTCGTGATCTTCATCCTTCTGGTCGTGCTGTCGCCGCATATCGGTCTGCTGCTCTTGTCCTTCGGCACGATCTGGTCCTTCGCACCGCTGCCCGACGCCTACACCTTCGACAACTACATCCGCATGTGGGAAGGCTCGCAGCAGTATGTGCTGAACACCCTGCTCTATGCGGGTCTGGCCGCCACCTTCGATGTCATCATCGGCACGGCCATCGCCTACATCGTGTTGCGGACCGGGATCGCGGGGCGCAAGTGGCTCGACTACATGGCGACGGCCGCGCTTGCGGTGCCGGGGGTGGTGCTGGGCATCGGCTACCTGCGGACCTTCCAGGACGTCAATGTCCCGTTCATCGACAAGCCTCTGGCGAGCTGGTGGGTCATCATCGCGATCGCCCTGATGATCCGGCGCCTGCCCTATGCGCTGCGCGCCTGCATGGCCGCCCTGCAACAGGTCAGCCTTGCGCTGGAAGAAGCCGCCGAAAGCCTTGGTGCCAACAAGTTCCGCACCATCCGGCGCATCGTAGTGCCGCTGATGTCGGGCGGTATCCTTGCCGGCTTCGTCACCAGCTTTGCCACGGCAGCGGTCGAGCTGTCGGCAACCATCATGCTGGTGTCCTCGGACAAGGACAGCCCGCTGGCCTACGGCATCTACCTCTTCATGCAGACCCCGTCGGGGCGCGGAGCGGGCGCTGCCCTGGGCATCCTCGCCGTGATCATCGTGGCGATCGGCACCGTGCTGTCGCAGATCATCATCGAACGGGACAAGAAACTTCGCACCTCTGGCCGCGACGCATAAGAAAGACAAGGAGACATCTCATGAAAACCGAAATGGCCGGAATCGAGATCCGCGACCTGCATCTGTCCTTCGGCGACACCAAGGTCCTGACCGGCATCAACCTCAGCATCCAGCCCGGTGAGTTCTTCGCCTTCCTCGGCCCCTCGGGGTCCGGTAAATCCACGCTGCTGCGGGCAATCGCCGGGTTCGGGCCATTGCCCCGGGGCGAGATCCTGATCGGCGGGCGCGAGATTGCCACCCTGCCGCCCTGGAAACGCAACGTGGGCATGGTGTTCCAGTCCTATGCGCTCTGGCCGCATATGTCGGTGCGCGAGAACGTGGCCTTCGGCCTGCGCGAGCGCCGGGTGTCCTCGTCGGAAATCCGCAAGCGCGTGGACGAGGCGCTGGCGCTGGTGGGCCTGTCCCATCTGGCCGACAGGATGCCCAACCAGCTGTCGGGTGGCCAGCAGCAGCGCATCGCACTGGCACGGACCGTGGTGATCGAGCCCAAGGTACTGCTTCTGGACGAGCCCCTGTCGAACCTCGATGCCTCGCTGCGGGTCCAGATGCGGCGCGAGCTTCTGGCCCTGCAGCGCAAGCTGGGACTGACCACGATCTTCGTGACCCACGATCAGGAAGAGGCGAACACCACCTCTGACCGGATGGCGGTTCTGGATGGTGGCGTGATCCAGCAGGTCGGCACCCCGCAGGATCTTTATGACACCCCCGTCAACCTCTTCGTGGCGCGGTTCCTCGGGACGGCGAACATCCTTGAAGGGCGGGTCGAAGTCGATGGCAGCGGCGCCCGCTTTCAGACTGCCACGGGCGACAGCCTTCCGTTGCCTGCGCAGGGCGCGTCGGGTCCCTCGTCCATCGTGTTGCGGCCGCAGAACATCCGCATCGAAGAGGTCGCGGGCGAAGGCACGCTTCCGGGCGAGATCATGCACCGCGAGTTTCTGGGCAGTCAGGTCCGCTATCTCGTCAAGGCGGCAGGAACCGATATCGTTGTCGATCAGACCCACCGGGCTGGCGAGACCTGGCTGGAAACCGGTCAAGGCGTGCATCTGGCCGCCAACACCCGACATGCGGTTCTCATCGGGAAAGAGGCGTAACGACGATGCAGGATGCGCCAAGGCTTTTTCTTGTCCGGCACGGCGAGACCGAGTGGAACCGCGCCGGTCGCATTCAGGGCAGCAAGAACTCTCCGCTCACCGCGCTTGGCCGGGAGCATGCCGAACGGCAGGGCCGTGTGTTTGAACGGCTGAACCCCGGTCTTGCCGACATGCCCCTGTATGTAAGCCCACTTGAACGGGCAAGGTCGACCGCGAGGATCGCCTTGCCCGGACAGGCGCACATCGTCGATCCGCGCCTGTCCGAGATCGCCTGCGGCGCGTGGGAAGGGCTAAACCCCGAAGAGCGCGCCGCCGGTTGGCCGGATCTCGTGGCAAAGTGCCAAAGCGATCTGAACCTTTATGACAGGGCCCCCGGCGGCGAAGGCCTCGACGCGGTAGAGGCTCGGGTTGCCAGCTTTCTGGCTGACCTCACCGGGCCGTCCATCATCGTGGCCCACAAGGTCGTTCTGATCGTTCTGCGGGGCATCCTGCGCGGCCTTGACCGCACCACGCTGCACGATCTCGATGCCCCGCAAGGCGTGGTGATCGAGATCGTGCACGGACAGGAAACACACCTGGTCTGACGCTATCGCGGGGGGCATGCCCCCCCGCCACCCAGAAGACTTCCTCTAAGGAGACCACGCTCAAATGCCTTCACGACGCGACCGCAAGATCCGCATCGTCGCCACGCTCGGCCCCGCCAGCAACCGGCCGGACATCATTCGCGGTCTGGTTCAGGCCGGCGCGGATGTGTTCCGGCTGAACATGTCCCATGGCAGCCACACGGAAATCGCCGACCTTCACCGCATCGTCCGGGACGTCGAGGCCGCGGCGGGCCGACCCATCGGGATACTGGCGGACCTTCAGGGTCCAAAGCTGCGGATCGGTCGCATGGCCGGTGGCTCCGTATCCTTGCAGGCCGGCAAGAGGCTGCGCCTTGTTCTTGGCGATGCCATCGGGGATGCTCGGCGTGTGCCGCTGCCGCACCCCGAAGTGTTCGCCGCGCTGGAGAGCGAAGCATCGCTTCTCATCGACGATGGGCGAATCCAGCTCAGGGTCGAGACGAGCGGCCCTGACTGGGCCGATTGCCGCATCGAGGTCGGCGGAACGCTGAGCGACCGCAAGGGCGTCAATGTGCCCGGAGTCGTGCTTCCTATCGCGGCCCTGACAGAGAAGGATCGGGCCGATCTCGAATTCGCCTGCGACCTCGGGATCGACTGGCTGGCGCTTTCCTTCGTGCAGCGACCTCAGGACGTCGACGAGGCCAGGGCCCTTGTGGCGGGTCGCGCAGCGGTCATGGCCAAGATCGAAAAACCCGCTGCGGTCGAGAACCTCGATGCCATCATCGAGAGTGCTGAGGGCGTCATGGTCGCGCGGGGCGACCTGGGTGTCGAACTGTCCGTCCAGGACGTGCCACCCTGCCAGAAACGCATCGTGCGGGCTTGCCGGGCCGCGGCCAAGCCTGTCGTTGTCGCGACGCAGATGCTGGAAAGCATGATCCAGAACCCCGTTCCCACGCGGGCCGAGGTCTCGGACGTGGCCACCGCACTTTATGAAGGCGCGGATTGCGTCATGCTTTCTGCCGAAAGCGCCGCAGGCTCCCACCCGGTCGAGGCCGTCGCGATGATGGACGCCATCGCCCGCCGCGTGGAGGCCGATCCGGCCTATGCCCAGATCATGACCAGCAGCAAGCTGCATGACGCGGCCACCATCGCGAGCGGCATCGCCGAAGCGGCCTGTCGCATGGCCGCAAGGTCGCAACTCGGATTGATCTGCGCGTATACCGAATCCGGGACCACGGCCCGGCTGCTTGCCCGGGAACGGCCCGACGTCCCCATTCTCGCGCTGACGCCCACCATGCTGACAGCGCGGCGCCTGTGCCTTTCCTGGGGAACACAGAGCACCGTCATTGAACAGCCAAAGGATGAAGCGGGTGCAGTGCTCGCAGCCGGAAAGGCAGCGGTTGGCAATGGTTTCGTAATGCCGAAGAAACCAATCGTCGTCACAGCGGGAATCCCGTTCAGCGTGGCGGGTTCGACGAATTTCGTCCGGGTTGCGATTGCAAGCTGAGATCGCTGAAGGCAGCGGCCGGGTTTCATGCGGCCTATGTCGCTGACCTCCCCGCGCGCGCTTCACCGCGTCTCCACGATTCCGCCCTCACGAAGCCGCTTGAGCGGCCTATAGGCGAAGGCGGTATCAGGATCCTGCTCTTCCGGGCGGCGTGCACGGTCGGCTGCCGCTGCCCGGCCGGGATTCTCTCTCAGGAAACTTCGGATAGCAGCGGCCCGGCCTGACACCGCGTTCCAGAGGTCTTCGTCGATCTTATTGGAACGGAGGTCGACCTTGGCAGTTCGGCACCGGTTGAAATTCAGCGCGAAGATCTCAAGGCAGGGCGACACGCAACATGCCTTGACCTTAAGTCAAGCGTCGAGCTGAAAATTGTTCGCCGACATAAGCCACTGACTTCGTTATAATGAAACCCTCATATTAAGGCGCCACGTGACACCGGTGCCAGGTCCAGGTCCGGGCTGCGCGGTGTATGGCGACCACAAGGGTCTGGCTCTGCCGACCGATGGAAAGGCGGGATATCGACTTTCCTGTTGCGCACAGGATGCGCCGATGGTGGAGAATCGCGTCCTGTAAGCACCCCCGAAGCCACGGAAGTCAGCCAGTCAAGCAAAATCAAATGTTGACTGTTAGGAAAAGAAATTGATTATAGGGAAAAGGCAGACGCACTGAACGCGAAAGGACAAATGGCATGTCGCTGGACGACGTCGGGATCTGGAAATCGGGCCGTGGCAAGGGCCGCCGCACACCGAAAGGCCGCCAATTCGACGATGAGGCGCTTGCCGACATCCGCGGCCTTCTTGGCGACTCGCCCCGCCGCCGCGACCTTCTGATCGAGTTCCTGCACCTGATACAGGACCGCTACGGACACCTCTCGGCGGCGCATCTGCGCGCACTGGCCGAAGAGATGCGCTTGTCGATGGCCGAGGTCTACGAGGTCGCGACCTTCTACGCGCATTTCGACGTGGTCAAGGAAGGCGAGGCGCCGCCCCCCGCGCTTACTATCCGCGTCTGCGACTCGCTGTCCTGCGAACTGGCCGGTGCGGCGCAGCTGAAAAGCGCGCTGGAAGAGGGGCTGGACCCGGCGCAGGTGCGGGTTCTGCGCGCGCCCTGCATGGGGCGCTGCGACACGGCGCCGGTGCTGGAACTGGGTCACAACCACATCGACCACGCAACGCCGGACAAGGTCCACGCGGCCATCGCCCGGGGCGAGACCCATGCCCACCTGCCCGACTACGAGACGCTTCAGGCCTACCGCAAGGGCGGCGGCTACGACACGCTCGAGGCACTGCGCGGCGGCAGCCAGACCGTGGACGCGGTGCAGGACACCATGCTCGAGGCCGGGCTGCGCGGTCTGGGCGGTGCGGGCTTCCCCTCGGGCCGCAAGTGGAGCTTCGTGCGCGCCGCCGAAGGCCCGCGCTACCTGGCCGTCAACGGCGACGAGGGCGAGCCGGGCACCTTCAAGGACCGTTATTACCTTGAACGCACGCCGCACCTGTTCCTCGAGGGCATGCTGATCGCGGCATGGGCCGTCGAGGCGGAGAAGTGCTTTATCTACATGCGCGACGAATACCCGGCGGTGCTGGATATCCTGCGGCTGGAAATCGCGGCGCTGGAAGAGGCGGGTCTGGTCGAGAAGGGCTATATCGACCTGCGGCGCGGGGCAGGGGCCTATATCTGCGGCGAAGAGTCGGCGATGATCGAATCGATCGAAGGCAAGCGCGGCATCCCGCGCCACCGCCCGCCCTATGTGGCGCAGGTCGGCATCTTCGACCGTCCGACGCTGGTTCATAACGTCGAGACGCTGAAATGGGTGGCGCGCATCCTGCGCGAGGGCCCAGAGATCCTGAACGGCGTGGAAAAGAACGGGCGCAAGGGACTGCGGTCCTTTTCGATCTCGGGCCGGGTCAGGAACCCCGGTGTGCATCTGCTGCCCGCCGGGTCCACCATCCTCGACCTGATCGAGGCGGCGGGCGGCATGCTCGACGGCCATGTCTTCAAGGCCTACCAGCCGGGCGGTCCCTCTGCAGGCCTGCTGCCCGCCAGCCTGAACGACGTGCCGATGGACTTCGACACGCTGCAACCGCACGGCACCTTCATCGGCTCCGCCGCCGTGGTGATCCTGTCGGACCGCGACAGCGCCCGCGAGGCTGCGCTGAACATGCTGCGCTTCTTCGAGGATGAAAGCTGCGGCCAGTGCACGCCCTGCCGGGCGGGCTGCGAGAAGGCCGTCAAGCTGATGCAGGCCGACCGCTGGGACACCGCCCTTCTGGAAGAGCTGAGCCAGACCATGGTCGACGCCTCGATCTGCGGCCTCGGACAGGCCGCGCCGAACCCCATCCGCCTGACCATCAAACATTTCCCGGAGGAGATCTGAGCCATGAGCGAGACAATCACCTTCAACCTGAACGGCGAGGATGTCACCGCCGAGGCGGGGATGACCATCTGGGAAGTCGCCAACGGGCGGGGCCTGAAGATCCCGCACCTGTGCCACAAGCCCGCGCCCGGCTATCGCCCCGACGGCAACTGCCGCGCCTGCATGGTCGAGATCGAGGGCGAGCGCACCCTTGCCGCCTCGTGCATCCGCGAACCCGCCGAGGGCATGGTGGTGAAGACCGCCACGCCGCGCGCCGAAAGCGCCCGCAAGATGGTGATGGAACTGCTGCTTGCCGACCAGCCCAAGCGCGAGGTGGCGCATGACCGGTCGTCGCACCTGTGGGACATGGCCGAGGAAACCGGCCTCGACGTCAGCCGCTTCCCCAAGCTGGAAGAGGGCCGCATCCCGCTGCTCGACGACAGCCACGTGGCGATGTCGGTGAACCTTGATGCCTGCATCCAGTGCGGGCTCTGCGTGCGGGCCTGCCGCGAGGTGCAGGTCAACGACGTGATCGGCATGTCGGGCCGGGGCCACGACGCCTGGCCGACCTTCGACTTCGCCGACCCCATGGGCGCCTCGACCTGCGTCGCCTGCGGCGAATGTGTGCAGGCCTGCCCGACCGGCGCGCTGATGCCCGCCACCGTGGTCGATGAGAACCAGCAGGGCGACAGCGCCGATTTCGACAGCGAGACCGAAAGCGTCTGTCCCTTCTGCGGCGTCGGCTGCAAGGTTTCGCTGAAAGTCAAGGACGGCAAGGTGAAGTACGTCGAGGGCATCAACGGCCCCGCGAACGAAGGCCGCCTCTGCGTCAAGGGGCGCTTCGGTTTCGACTATATCCACCACCCGCACCGGCTGACGAAGCCGCTGATCCGCCGCGAGGACGCGCCGCCCAAGGGCATGAACGTCGATCCCGGCAACCTGATGACCCACTTCCGCGAAGCCTCGTGGGAAGAGGCGATGCAGGCGGCGGCGGGCGGGCTTGCCAAGCTGCGGCAGGCCCATGGCGGCCAGTCGGTGGCGGGCTTCGGCTCTGCCAAATGCACCAACGAAGAGGCCTATCTCTTCCAGAAGCTCATCCGTCAGGGTTTCAAGCACAACAACGTCGACCACTGCACGCGGCTGTGCCACGCCTCGTCGGTCTCGGCGCTGATCGAGAACGTCGGCTCTGGCGCGGTGACCGCGACCTTCAACGAGATCGAGAACGCCGATGTCGCGATCATCATCGGCGCCAACCCGATCGAGAACCACCCGGTCGCCGCGACCTACTTCAAGCAGTTCACCAAGCGCGGCGGCAAGCTGATCGTCATGGATCCGCGCGGGCAGGGCATGAAGCGCTTTGCCTACCAGATGCTGCAGTTCCGCCCCGGCGCCGACGTGTCGATGCTGAACGCGATCATGAACGTGATCGTCGAGGAGGGGCTTTACGACAAGCAGTATATCGACGCCTACACCGAGAACTGGGAGGCCGAGAAGGAACACCTGAAGGCCTTCACCCCCGAAGCCATGGCGCCGATCTGCGGCATCGACCCCGAGGTGATCCGCGACGTCGCCCGCACCTTTGCCGGTGCCAAGGCGGCGATGATCTTCTGGGGCATGGGTGTCAGCCAGCACATCCACGGCACCGACAACTCGCGCTGCCTGATCAGCCTTGCGCTGATGACGGGGCAGGTGGGGCGTCCGGGCTCGGGCCTGCACCCGCTGCGCGGCCAGAACAACGTGCAGGGCGCGTCCGACGCGGGCCTCATCCCGATGTTCGTGCCGGATTACCGTTCTGTCGAGGATGCGGCGGTGCGCGAGGATATCTTCGGTGTCTGGGGTCGTGACGAGGACTGGTCCGACAAGAAGGGCCTGACGGTGACCGAGATCGTCGATCAGGTTTATGCCGGGAACATCAAGGGCATGTACATCCAGGGCGAGAACCCGGCGATGTCCGACCCGGACGTGGAACATGCCCGCGACGCCTTTGCCAAGCTGGAACACCTTGTCGTGCAGGACATCTTCCTGACCGAGACCGCCTATTTCGCGGACGTGATCCTGCCCGCCTCGGCGCTTTACGAAAAGGACGGCACGGTCAGCAACACCAACCGGCAGGTCCAGCGGGTCCGCCCGGCAGTGCCGCCCCCGGGCGACGCGCGCGTCGACTGGCGGATCACGGTCGAACTGGCGCAGCGGCTGGGCCTGCCCTGGGACTACAGTGACGTCTCGGAGGTCTTTGCCGAGATGAAGCAGGTGATGGCCTCGCTCGACAATATCACCTGGGAGCGGCTCGAGACCGAGACGGTGACCTATCCCTCGCTGTCGGAAACCGATCCGGGGCAGGCCGTGGTCTTCGGCGACGGCTTCCCGCGCCCCGAGGGCCGGGCGAAGTTCACCCCGGCCTCGGTGATCCCGCCGGACGAGGCGCCGGACGAAGCCTACCCGATGATCATGACCACCGGGCGCCAGCTGGAACACTGGCACACCGGGTCGATGACCCGCCGCGCCTCTGTTCTGGATGCGGTGGAGCCCGAGGCCAACTGCTCGCTGCATCCCAAGACGCTGCGCGCGCTTGGCGTCAGCCCGGGCGAGATGATCCGCCTGACCACCCGGCGCGGCAGCATCGAGATCATGGCCCGCGCCGACAGGGCGGTCTCCGAGGACATGGTCTTCGTGCCCTTCGCCTATGTCGAGGCGGCGGCGAACGTCCTCACCAACCCGGCGATCGACCCCTACGGCAAGATCCCCGAATTCAAGTTCTCTGCGGTGCGCGTCGAGGCGATCACCCACACCGCAGCCGAATAAGCCACGTCAAGCAACAGGGACATCCAATCATGGCCTATAGAACCGACATCGAGATTGCGCGCGACGCAAAGAAGAAGCCGATCCAGGAAATCGGCGACAAGCTGGGCATTCCCACCGATCACCTGCTGCCCTACGGCCACGACAAGGCCAAGGTCAGCCAGGAGTTCATCAACTCGGTGCAGGGCAATGACAACGGCAAGCTGATCCTTGTGACCGCGATCAATCCGACGCCCGCTGGCGAAGGCAAGACGACGACCACCGTGGGTCTGGGCGACGGCCTGAACCACATCGGCAAGAAGGCGATGATCTGCATCCGCGAAGCCTCGCTCGGGCCGAACTTCGGCATGAAGGGCGGCGCCGCCGGGGGCGGCATGGCGCAGGTCGTGCCGATGGAGGACATGAACCTCCATTTCACCGGCGACTTCCACGCCATCACCTCGGCGCACTCGCTGCTGTCGGCGATGATCGACAACCACATCTACTGGGGCAACGAGCAGGAAATCGACGTCCGCCGGGTGCAGTGGCGCCGGGTCGTGGACATGAACGACCGCGCGCTGCGCCAGATCACCGCCTCGCTGGGCGGTGTGGCCAACGGCTTCCCGCGCGAAGCGGGCTTCGACATCACCGTGGCCTCGGAAGTCATGGCAATCCTCTGCCTTGCCAAGGACCTCAAGGATCTCGAGCAGCGCCTGGGCGATATGATCGTGGCCTACCGCCGCGACCGCACCCCGGTCTTCTGCCGCGACATCAAGGCCGAAGGCGCGATGACCGTGCTGCTGAAGGACGCGATGCAGCCGAACCTGGTGCAGACGCTGGAAAACAACCCGGCCTTCGTGCATGGCGGTCCCTTCGCCAATATCGCTCATGGCTGTAACTCGGTGATCGCCACCACCACCGCGCTGAAGCTGGCCGACTACGTGGTCACCGAGGCGGGCTTCGGCGCCGATCTGGGGGCCGAGAAGTTCATGAACATCAAGTGCCGCAAGGCGGGTCTGGCCCCGTCGGCAGTGGTCTGCGTGGCCACGGTGCGGGCGATGAAGATGAACGGCGGCGTGGCCAAGGCCGATCTGGGCGCCGAAAACGTCGAGGCGGTCAAGAAGGGCTGCCCGAACCTGGGCCGTCACATCGAGAACCTCAAATCCTTCGGCGTGCCGGTGGTTGTGGCGATCAACCACTTCGTCACCGACACCGATGCCGAGGTCGAGGCGATCCGTGAATATGCCAAGACGCACGGCGCCGAGGCGGTGCTGAGCCGCCACTGGGAGCTGGGTTCCGAAGGCTCTGCCGATCTGGCCCGCAAGGTTGTCGAAGTGGCCGAGGCCGGTCAGGCGAACTTCTCGCCGATCTACCCCGACGAGATGCCGCTGGCCGAGAAGATCCAGACCATTGCCAAGCGCATCTACCGCGCCGACGAGGCCCTGATGGATCAGAAGATCCGCGACCAGCTGAAGCTCTGGGAAGAGCAGGGCTATGGCAACCTGCCGGTCTGCATGGCCAAGACGCAGTACTCCTTCACCACCGACCCCAACCGGCGCGGCGCGCCCACGGGCCACTCGGTGCCGGTGCGCGAAGTGCGTCTCTCGGCGGGTGCGGGCTTCATCGTCGTGGTCTGCGGCGAGATCATGACCATGCCGGGTCTGCCGCGCGTGCCCTCGGCGGAGAACATCCGCCTGAACGACGCGGGCCAGATCGAAGGCCTGTTCTAAGACGGGTCCCGCCGAAGGCAGGATCCTGTCCGGCGGAAGACAGGCGGGGGGCGCGCCAGCGCCCCTCGCCCCCGCAGCCTCGCAAAACTGCGGGCTGACTGCTTTTCCTGCTGCCGGTGCTCTGGCTGAGGAAGAGATTCTTTAAGTATTGCGGATCTGCCATGCCGGGTCCGGGCGGGAGACAGAAATGACAGCGACGATCATCGACGGAAAGGCCTTCGCGGCCACGGTGCGGGGACAGGTGGCCGAGCATGTGGCGCGGCTGAAGCAGGAACACGACATCACGCCCGGCCTCGCGGTGGTGCTGGTGGGCGAAGACCCGGCCAGCCAGGTCTATGT
>JAFKDC010000027.1 GCA_017255395.1 Enemella evansiae
TGCGCCGCATCCTGCGCAAGATCGCCGAGAACGACTATGGCAGCCTCGGCGACACCTCCACACTCGCAGACCCCTCCGTCGTCGAGGACCTCATCGAAAACCGCATGAACAAGGGGTGACGATGATGGACGGAGCACAGACACCCGCCCCCGCCGCCGTGCTGATCCTGCTGGGGCCTCCGGGCGCCGGCAAGGGCACGCAGGCCCGCATGCTGGAGGAGAAATTCGGCCTCGTTCAGCTGTCGACCGGCGACCTCCTGCGCGAGGCCGTCGCCAAGGGCACCGAGGCGGGCAGGCAGGCCCAGGCGGTGATGCAGGCCGGTGACCTCGTCAGCGACGAAATCGTCATCGCGATCCTGCGCGACAGGCTGGCGCAGCCCGATACGGCGAAGGGCGTGATCCTCGACGGCTTTCCGCGCACCACCGTTCAGGCCGAGGCCCTGAACCGGCTGCTGGAGGAGACCGGGCAAAAGGTCAATGCCGCCGTCAGCCTGGACGTCGACGACGCCGCAATGGTCGAGCGGGTTTCGGGCCGCTACACCTGCGCGCGCTGCGGCGAGGGCTGGCACGACAGCTTCAAGCAGCCGAAGGTTGCCGGCACCTGCGACAATTGCGGCAGCACCGAGTTCAAGCGCCGCGCCGACGACAATGCCGAGACCGTCGCCAGCCGCCTTCAGGCCTACCACGCCCAGACCGCCCCGCTGATCGGCTTTTACGCCGACCGGGGCGCGCTCATCCGCATCGACGCCATGGGCGAGATCGACACCATCGCCGACAAGCTGTCGGCGATCGTGAGAACAGCCACCGCATAAGCGGAGGAGGACCCGGCCCCGGCAACGGGGCCACCGCCCTCCGCAAGGGGGGCATCAGGAGGAAAGAGGAGGACCCGCGACATGGCGGATCGAACATCTCAAGTCTCGCACAGGGCGGAGGGCGACAAGGCCTACTGGTCCGCCAACGTGCGCATCATCATCATCAGCCTCGTGATCTGGGCGCTGGTGTCTTTCGGCTTCGGCATCCTGCTGCGCCCTGCCCTGTCGGGTATCAGCGTCGGCGGCACCGACCTTGGCTTCTGGTTCGCGCAGCAAGGCTCGATCATCGTCTTCCTGGCGCTGATCTTCTTCTACGCCTGGCGGATGAACAAGCTCGATAAAGAATTCGGCGTGGGTGAGGAGTAACCCGTCATGGATCAGTTCACCATCAACCTGCTGTTCGTGGGCGCGTCTTTCGCGCTCTACATCGGCATCGCGATCTGGGCCCGCGCGGGCTCGACCTCGGAATTCTATGCCGCCGGGCGCGGGGTGCATCCCGTCACCAACGGCATGGCCACGGCGGCCGACTGGATGTCGGCGGCCTCGTTTATCTCTATGGCGGGCCTCATCGCCTTCACCGGCTATGACAACTCGACCTACCTGATGGGCTGGACCGGCGGCTACGTGCTGCTGGCGCTGCTGCTGGCACCCTACCTGCGCAAGTTCGGCAAGTACACGGTGTCCGAGTTCATCGGCGACCGCTTCTACAGCCCGACCGCGCGCCTGGTGGCCGTGATCTGCCTGATCATCGCCTCGGTGACCTACGTCATCGGCCAGATGACCGGCGTGGGCGTGGCCTTCGGCCGCTTCCTCGAGGTGGACAGCACCACCGGCCTGCTGATCGGCGCCGTGATCGTCTTCGCCTACGCGGTGTTCGGCGGCATGAAGGGCGTGACCTACACGCAGGTGGCACAATACGTCGTGCTGATCCTGGCCTACACGATCCCCGCCGTCTTCATCTCGCTGCAACTGACCGGCAACCCGATCCCGGGCCTGGGCCTGTTCGGCGACCATCAGGCAAGCGGAGAGCCGCTGCTGGCCAAGCTGGACCAGATCGTCCGCGAGCTGGGCTTCAACGAGTACACGGCCCACAACGGCGACACCTTCAACATGGTGCTCTTCACCCTGTCGCTGATGATCGGCACCGCCGGTCTGCCGCATGTCATCATGCGCTTCTTCACCGTGCCCCGCGTGGCTGACGCCCGCTGGTCCGCGGGCTGGGCGCTGGTCTTCATCGCGCTTCTGTACCTCACGGCCCCCGCCGTCGGTGCCATGGCCCGCCTGAACATCACCGAGCAGTTCTGGCCCAACGGCACCAATGCAGAGCCCGTCGCGCTGGAAACCATCCAGAGCGATCCGGCCTATGACTGGATGGCAACCTGGCAGCAGACCGGCCTTCTGGGCTGGGAAGACAAGAACGGCGACGGACGCATCGCCTATTTCAACCAGGGCGACGCCGACACGGTTGCCGCCATGGAAGCCGCCGGTTGGGGCTCGGAGAACGAGCTGACCAACTTCAACAACGATATCCTGGTTCTGGCCAACCCGGAAATCGCCAACCTGCCGGCCTGGGTGATCGGCCTTGTCGCCGCCGGTGGTCTGGCCGCCGCGCTGTCGACCGCCGCCGGTCTGCTGCTGGCGATCTCCTCGGCGGTGTCTCACGACCTGCTGAAGGGTCAGCTGACCCCGAACATGTCGGAGAAGAACGAGCTTCTGTCCGCTCGGATCGCGATGGCCGTGGCCATCGGTGTCGCCACCTGGCTGGGTCTGAACCCCCCGGGCTTCGCGGCGCAGACCGTGGCGCTGGCCTTCGGCCTTGCCGCAGCCTCGATCTTCCCGGCGCTGATGATGGGCATCTTTACCAAGGTGAACAACAAGGGCGCCGTGGCGGGGATGCTGGCCGGTCTGATCGTGACGCTGGTCTACATCTTCCTGCACAAGGGCTGGTTCTTCATCCCCGACACCAACAGCTTCACCGACGCCGATCCGCTCCTGGGCACGATCAAGTCGACCAGCTTCGGTGCCGTGGGCGCGGCGATCAACTTCGCGGTGGCCTTCACCGTGTCGAAGATGACCGCCCCGGTCCCGCAGGAAATCGAAGAGCTTGTCGAAAGCGTCCGCATCCCCCGCGGTGCCGGCGCTGCGGTCGACGGGCACTGAAAGTGACGCGCGGGGCGTGGAATGCGCGCCCTGCCCTTTGCCAAGCCGTCCCGTTCCGCGTAAGCGGGACGGGACATTTCATTGCAACCGGAAGGCCTTCATGATCACCGGACATGTCTTCGTCGCCTGCTCTCTGGACGGGTTCATCGCGCGCAGCGACCACGGGCTGGACTGGCTGTCGCATCCCGGCACCGAGGACGAGGAACACGGTTACGAGGATTTCCTCGCTGGGATCGACGGAATCGTCATGGGCAGCGCATCCTACCGGAAGGTGCGCAGCTTCCCCGAATGGCCCTACGACAAGCCCGTGGTGGTTCTCAGCGAAAGCCTGCGCCCCGAGGATATCCCCGAAGAGCTGCACGACCGCCTGCGCCTGAGCCGCGCGCGCCCGGTGCGCCTGATGGAAACGCTGGAGGCCGAAGGCTGGCGAAACGTCTACGTCGACGGCGGCGCGGTCATCCAGTCCTTCCTGCGCGCCGGTCTGATCTCGGAGATGACGATCACCCATGTTCCGGTGCTGATCGGCTCGGGCCGCCGCCTGTTCGGCGCGCTCGAAGAGGACATCCCCTTCGACCTGATGGAAACGCGCAGCTTCCGCTCCGGCCTTGTCTCGACCCGCTACCGCCTGCGCCCGAAAGCCTGACCCATGCCGCTGGACCGCACCGCCCTAGACCGCTTCTTCGCCGCCCTGCACCCCTATGACGCGCTGGAGCCCGGGGCACGCGCGGCCCTGATCGCCGCGTTCCGCGAACAGGCGGTGCCTGCGCATCAGCCGGTCTATACGCTGGGCGACCCGCTGGACGGGCTGTACCTGATCCACAGCGGGCGGGTCGAGGTGCGCGACCGGAACGGCGCGCAGCTGTCGCTTCTGGGTCCGCGCAACTCCTTCGGGGAACGCGGGCTGATGCGCGACGGCATCGCCGTGACCAGCGCGCGCACGACAGAAGACACGGTGCTGCTGGTGCTGCCCCGGCCCGCCTTCCTGACGCTGGTGGAACGCGAACCGGCGGCGGCGCGCTTCTTCGACCGGCAAAGACCGGCGCGCCCGCACCGCTCTGACCTTCTGACCAGCCGGGTCGAGACGCTGATGGCCCGCGATCCCCTGACCTGCGCGCCGGATGCCACGGTGCAGGCGGCGGCGCAGGCCATGTCCGCGCGCCACGTCTCGTCGATCTGCGTGACCGACGGCGACACGCTGAAGGGCATCGCCACGATCCGCGACCTCTCCGGCAAGGTGGTTGGGGACGGCCTGCCCTACGACACCCCCGTCTCGCAGGTGATGACCGCCGGTCCGATCACCCTGCCGCCCTCGGCCATCGGGTCGGACGTGCTGCACATGATGATGGAACGCCGCATCGGCCATGTCCCGATCTGCGAGGGCACGCGGCTGGTGGGCATGGTCACCCAGACCGACCTGACGCGCTTTCAGGCCACGACCTCCGCCGAGCTGGTCTCCGAGATCGCGCAGGCCCCCGATGCCGCCGCCATGGCCCGGGTGACGGCCCGCATTCCCCGGCTGCTGGTGCAGCTGGTGGCGGGTGGCGCCCGGCACGAGGTTGTGACGCGGCTGATCACCGACATCTCCGACACCTGCACCCGGCGCCTGCTGACGCTGGGCGAAGAGGCGCTTGGCCCGGCGCCCGTGCCCTATCTCTGGCTGGCCTGCGGCAGTCAGGGGCGGCAGGAGCAGACCGGCGTCAGCGATCAGGACAACTGCCTGATCCTCGACGATGCGGTGACCGACGAGCAGAGGGGGTGGTTCGCGCAACTGGCCGAATTCGTCTGCACCGGCCTCGACACCTGCGGATACGTCTTCTGCCCCGGCGAGATGATGGCGACCAACCCGCGCTGGTGCCAGCCGCTGGAGACATGGCGCGGCTACTTCCGCAGCTGGATCGCCCGCCCCTCGCCCGAGGCGCAGATGCTGGCTTCTGTGATGTTCGACCTGCGCCCGATCGGCGGCACGCTGACGCTGTTCGACGCCTTACACGAAGAGACCCTCGCCGCCGCTGCGAAGAACTCGATCTTCGTCGCGCATATGGTCTCGAACGGGCTGAAGCATCAGCCGCCGCTGGGCCTGTGGCGCGGCTTCGCCACGATCCGCTCGGGCGAGCACCGCAACAGCATCGACCTGAAGCTGAACGGCGTCGTGCCGGTGGTGGACCTTGCCCGCATCTACGCATTGCAGGGGCGGCTGACGCCCGTCAACACCCGCGCCCGGCTGGAGGCGGCAACCGCCGCCGGGGTGCTGTCGGCCACCGGCGGGCGCGACCTGCTGGATGCCTACGACCTGATCGCCGAAACCCGGCTGGAGCATCAGGCCCGCCGGATCAAGTCCGGGGCGCGGCCCGACAACTACCTGATGCCCGCCGATCTGTCGGACTTTGAGCGAAGTCATTTGCGTGACGCCTTCGTCGTGATCAAGTCGCTGCAATCGGCACTGGGCCACGGCAAGGGCATGCTGGGGTGAGCCCTGATCCGCATAGCGGCGAAGGCTCCGGGGGCGCCTTCGAGGGGCGAACGGGCGGAGCCCCGACAGGCCCCGATCCGCACAGCGGCGGAGGGAGGCGCGTCGGGGAGATCCCGGTCCGCGCAGCGGCAGGCGCCCGGGGCGCGCGTCTGCGCGGAGAACGAGTGCGCCATGGCGCCGTGTGACAGCGGCGTGATGGCGCGGAACAGTTGAGGACGGGGTGAACACCCAACACGGGATGACCCCGGGGGAGGAATGGATGTTTTTCGAGTTGATCGCCGTCTTCGTGGCGGGCTTCGCCGGTGCCGGTGCGGCAATGATCCTGCGCAAGATGACCGGGGGGCGGCTGCCGCGCTGGCTGGTGCCGGTGGGGGCCGGTGCGGCCATGCTCGCGGCCACGATCTCCAGCGAGTACACGTGGTACGCCCGCACCGCCGCCGCCCTGCCCGAGGACATGCAGGTCGCCCAGACCGTCGAAAGCCGCGCCGCATGGCGGCCCTGGACCTACGTCTTTCCGCTGACCGACCGCTTTGTCGCCGTCGATGTGGGCGGCCTGCGCGCCAACCAGCAGACAACGGATCTCTACCTTGCCGAGATGGCCTTCTTCGCCCGGTGGCGCCCGGTCACGCAGGTGCAGATCATGGTGGACTGCGCCGGGAACCGCCGCGCCGACCCGACCATGGGCGACGGCTCGGACCCGGTCTGGCGCGATGTCGGCCCCCAAGACCCGGTGGTGCAGACCGTCTGCGCGGAGGCCTGAGATGCTGGCCAGCCTGTCGCTTCGCCTGCGGGTCTTCCTGTTCTTCTGCCTGATCGCGCTTGGCGGCACGCTGATCCTTGGCGCATCGCTCTGGGCCGGCCTGAGCCGGGCGCTGACCACCACGCCGCAGAACGGCTTTGTCCTTGCGGGCATCCTGTCGATCTTCGGACTGACCGCCCTGACCGCCGGGGTCTGGCTGCTGTTCGACGAAAACGTGGCGAAACCCATCGAACGGCTCTCGGCGGGGATGCGGGCCCGCGCCCATGCCGGCGTCGCCGTCGAGGTGGATGCCCGGGCCGCGCGCTACCTCGGCGACCTCGGGCCCGCCGCCTCTGCGGTGACCGAGGCACTGGCGCAGAACGCCATGAGCACCGCGCAAAGGGTCGCGGCAGAGACCGAGCGGCTGGCACAGGAACGCGAACGCCTGACCGCCCTGCTGACAGAGATCCCGGTGGCGATGATGCTGATCAACAGCGCCGGGCAGATCGTGCTCTACGACGGTCAGGCCGCAGAGGTGCTGTCCACCCTCGGCATGCCCCGGCTGAACGCCCCGCTGACGGATTACTTCGACGCAGGCTCTCTGGATCGCGCGCGCGGGCGGGTGAACCGCTCGGGCAAGGAGGCGCGCTGCGTGCTGACCTCGCGCGATGGCGCGCAAAGCTTCGACGCCCGGATGAAGCCGATGGACGCGGGCGGCTACCTGCTGATTGTCGACGCGGCCCATACCGACATCCCGCCAGAGGCGGCCCGCCCGCTGGTCTACGACTTTGCCCTGCTGACCGCGCGCTCCGGCGAGATCGGCGACGAGACCCCCCTGTGCGACCTGACCTACACGGTCTTCGACACCGAAACGACGGGCCTGCTGCCGCATAAGGACGAGATCGTGCAGCTGGGCGCCCTGCGGGTGCTGGGTGGCCGGATCGTGCCGGGCGAGACGATCGACCAGCTTGTCGACCCCGGCCGCCCGATCCCGCCGTCCGCCACGCGGGTGCATCATGTGACCGACGCCATGGTCGCGGGCAAGCCCGACATCGCCGAGGCCGGACGGCGCTTTCACAGCTTCGCGCAGGGCTCGGTGATCGTGGCGCATAACGCGCCCTTCGACATGGCCTTCCTGCGCCGCCACCGGGCGCGGATGGGGGTCGAGTGGCATAACCCGGTGCTGGATACGGTTCTGCTGTCGGCGGTGCTGTTCGGCGCGTCGGAAACGCATACGCTGGATGCCCTGTGCCAGCGGCTTGGCGTCACCATCCCCGAACGGCTGCGGCATACGGCGATGGGCGATGCGCAGGCCACCGCAGAGGTGCTGATCCACATGCTGCCGATGCTTCAGGCGCGCGGGCTGACAACGCTGGGCGCGGTGCTTGCAGAGACCCGCCGCCATGGCCGCCTGCTCGGAGACCTGAACTGAGGCGGGCCCCGAATTCTTCCGAAGAATTCGAACCGGTTTCCTTGCAGGAAACCGGCGCCCCGATCCATAAACCCGCGCTCCGCGATCAGCGCCAGCAGTCGCTTCAGCCTATCGTCCTGCGATGCCCCGAGGTGTCCAGCTGCGCATGGGCTCGTTCGTAAAGCGCCTGCCGCACCCGCTCGCCCACCCGCGCAGGCAGTTCACCCACCGCAACATCAATCGGCGCCGCGCCGTCGGGCTTCGTGGCCCTGCCCTCGAAAGCGGCAATCTCTGCGATCTGCGCCCACGCATATGACTTATGGTGCATTTTTGGCACCGGGCGGACCCGGGTGCAGTTGCCCCGGACCTCAGGCCCGCACCACCGCCGGATCGTCGGAATAGAGCCGGTCGAGCAGGCCCGCGCGCCGCGCCAGCACCTTGCGGACGTTGAGGTTGCCCTTGGCGGTGATCTCTCCGTCCCCCAGCGAGGGCGGCTCTGCCAGCACCAGCACACGCGCGATATGGCTGGCCGATCCATGTGCCCCGCGCGCCGCCAGCCGCTGTGCCAGCGCCGCGCGCAGGTCCGGGCCGTCGATCAGCCCGTCCGCTTCCTGACCCAGCCCCGCCGCCTCGGCGGTGGGAAAGACCAGCACGCCGATCTCGCCCCGGTCGGCGCCGCAGATCACCAGATCCTGCGCCAGCGGCGCCAGATCCCTCAACAGCTCCAGCCGCAGGGCCGCAGCCCGCACCCATGTGCCGGTCAGCAGCTTGAAATCCTCGGATATCCGACCGTCGAAGCGCATACCCTTGTTCAGGTCTTCCGGATCGACCAGGCGCACCGCATCGCCGGTGACAAAGAACCCTTCTTCATCAAAGGCTTCCGCCGTCTTCTTCGCGTCATGCAGGTAGCCCGGCATGATGTTCGGCCCCCGCACGCGGATCTCGCAGCGCATTTCGGCATCGGGCAGCAGCTTGACCTCTACCCCGGTCAGCGGCACCCCGATAATGCCCGACCGGTCCGTGGGCTCGTGCTGCAAGACGCAGGCGGGCCCGGTCTCCGTCAGGCCCCAGGACGAGGTCATCAGCGGCACGTCGCCCCGCACCGCGCGGGCCATGTCCTCGAGATCGGTCCAGACGTCCTGCGGCAGCGAGGCCCCTGCGTAGAAGATCATGTCGAGGTCGCGGAACCACGTCTCGCGCAGGGCCGCGTCGGCCTTCATCGCGTCGCGCAGATAAGCGAAACCCACGGGCACGTTGAAGGCCAGCGTGGCGCTCTTCAGGCGGTTGTTCTCGATGGTCTGGCCGACCAGCGCGGGGGTGGGCTTGCCGCCGTCGACATAAAGCCCGCCGCCGTTGGCAAGCATCATGTTGAAGTTGTGCGAGCCGCCGAAGACATGGTTCCACGGCAGCCAGTCGACGATGCAGGGCGGGCGGACGCGCAGGAAGGGCAGCGCATCCGCCAACTGCGTCTGGTTCGCGCACATCATGCGCTGGGTGGTCACCACCGCCTTGGGGTGCGAGGTTGACCCGCTGGTCATCAGGTATTTCGCAACGGTGTCCGGCGTGACCCGCGCCGCCGCCTCGTCCACGCCCGCCTCCCCGCCCATCAGCGAGGACAACGCCGTCATCCCCGCCCCGGCGTTGCGCGCGACGACCTTCTCCTGCCCCTCCAGAACCGGCAGGGCCAGGGCCTCGGCATAGCGCGCCCCGTCGTCGGCAAAGACCATCGCGGGTTTCACCAGTTCGGCGCAATGCACCAGCTGCGCGCGCGCCGCCGGGATCAGCGCGTATTGCTCGGCCAGCGGCACGGTGGGCACACCCACGTATTGCGCCGCCAGCGTCAGCAACCCGTGGTCCACGCCATTGCCCGAGATCATCAGGATCGGCGTATCCGCCCCCATGCCCCGCGCCAGCAACGCGCCCGCAAGCCGCCGCACCACCTGCCGCGCCTCGGCGTAGGTGACTTCGCGCCAGCCCGCGCCAGAGCGTTCGGCGATGAAGACCGCCCCGGGCGTCTCGGCGGCCCAGCGGTCCAGCCAGTCGCCGGTGCGCGCCGTCACCGGGCCAAGGTCATAGCCCGAGCGCAGCAGGATCGCCCCGTCCGCCCGGTCGTCCCGCCGAACCGCATGCGACAGATAGCTGCCCATCGCGTGGCCCTCAGCGCTGCGGCAGGCGCACGGCACCGTCCAGCCGGATCGTGGTGCCGTTCAGGTAGGGGTTGGCGACGATCTGGCTGACCATCTGCGCATATTCCGCCGGATCGCCCAGACGATGCGGAAAGGGAATATTGGCGACGATGCCCGCCGTCGTCTCTTCCGGCAGACCCTCCATCATCGGCGTGTTGAACAGGCCCGGCGCGATGGCCATGACCCGCACGCCCTGCTTCGCCATCTCGCGCGCGGCGGGCAGGCACATGGCGGCAATCGCCCCCTTCGAGGCGGCATAGGCCGACTGCCCCACCTGCCCGTCCTGAAACGCGACAGAGGCGGTGTTGACCACCACACCGCGCTCACCGCTCTCCAGCGGCTCCAGCGCCATCATCGCCCGCGCCGCATGGGACATGACGAAATAGGTGCCCATCAGGTTCACCCGGATGGTCTTTTCGAACAGGTCGGTGGACAACGCCCCGTCGCGCCCGACGATCCGCGCCGCCGGCCCGATGCCCGCACAGCTCACCGCTACGCGCGGCGCCCCCAGAACCGCGACCACCTCGTCCACGGCCGCCGCGACGGACCCCTCATCGCCCACGTCCACCGCCACCGCATGGCCGCCGATCTCCGAGGCCATGGCCGCCCCGCGCTCCGCGTCGAAATCGAGGATGCCGACCCGCGCCCCGTCCGCTGCCAGCCGCCGCGCCGTCGCGGCCCCCAGCCCGCTCGCGCCGCCCGTGACCAGCGCCACCTGCCCAGAAATATCCATAGTCTCCTCCCTTCCCCGAACCCGGGGCTTCTTCTCTGTCAAAATACTCTGGGGGTGAGGCGCGGCGCGCCGAGGGGGCAAAGCCCCCTTCCCCGCTACGGCAACAGGAACAGCGTGATCGACGGGAAGGCCACGAGGATGACCACCCGCACCAGATCCGAGGCCACGTAGTACAGCACCGCCCGGTATGTCTGGACCATCGGCGTCTCGGGCGACATCGCGTTGATCACGAAGAGGTTCATCCCCACCGGCGGCGTGATCAGCCCGACCTCCACCACGATCAGCACGAGGATGCCGAACCAGATCGCCACGTGCTCGGGCGAGAGGCCGAAATCCAGCGCGGTGATCACCGGGAAGAAGATCGGGATGGTCAGCAGGATCATCGACAGGCTGTCCATGAAGCAGCCCAGCACCAGATAGATTACCAGGATCACCGCCAGCACCGAAAGCGGCGACACGCCCAGTTCCACCACCCAGGACGACAGTTCCTGCGGCACCCGCGTCCGCGCGAGGAAGGCGTTGTAGAAGGCCGCGCCCAGCACGATGAAGAAGATCATCGCCGAGGACCGCGCCGTGTCGGTGAAGCTGTCCAGCAGCGTCCGCCATGTCAGCCCGCCCGATGTCAGCGCGATGATCCCCGTGCCCAGCGCGCCTACCGCCGCGCCTTCGGTCGGCGTGAAGATGCCGCCGTAGATGCCGCCGACGACGGCGATGAAGACCAGCAGAACCGGCCAGACATCCAGAAGCGCGCGGAACCGCTCTGCCATGGGCACCGGGGCGCGCACTCCGGCGCTGCCGGGGTTCATGCGTACGTAAATCGAGATGGCGATCATGTAGCCGATGGCCGCCAGAACCCCCGGAATGAAGGCCGCGAGGAACAGCTTGGCGATATTCTGTTCGGTCAGGATGGCGTAGATCACCAGCACCACAGAGGGCGGGATCAGGATGCCCAGCGTGCCGCCCGCCGCCAGCGTCGCGGTGGAAAAGCCGCCGTCGTAGCCGTAACGCTTCAGCTCTGGCAGGGACACCCGGCTCATGGTGGCCGCCGTGGCCAGCGACGACCCGCAGATGGCGCCGAAGCCCGCGCAGGCGCCGATGGCCGCCATGGCCACGCCGCCCCGCCGGTGGCCAAGGAAGTTCTCGGCGGCCTTGAACAGCGACTGCGACATGCCGCCCAGCGTGGCGAAACAGCCCATCAGCAGGAACATCGGCACGATGGACAGCGAGTAGTTGGAGAATTGCGAATAGGCGAGGTCCTTAAGCTGCGCCAGCGGCAGCCGCGTGTTGCCCATGACCATCCACATGCCCGCGAAGCCGGTCGAGAACATCGCCAGCCCTATGGGCACCCGCAGGAAGATCAGCAGCAGCAGCGCCGGAAAGGACCAGATGCCGATTTCGAGGTTGCTCAATGGTCCGCTCCCACGGCATTCGGCAGGATCACCCGGCCCGTCAGCAATTCATATAGGCGCACGAAAGCCACGTAGACCCCGACAATGGCTGTCGCCACCGCGCCGACCAGACAGGCCGCATAGGCCCACCAGACCGGGAACTGCAGCAGCAGCGTTGTCTGGCCGGACGAGATCTTGCGCGCCATGCCCTCGTTCAACTGCACCGCGATCAGCACAAGCACGGCGGCGAAAAGCCCCGCGATCAGCACCTCCAGCACCCGGTTCGCGCCGCGCGGCAGGAAGTTGGTGAAGACATCGACAGAGGCATGGCCCCCGGTCACGGTACAGAAGGGCAGGAAGGCGAAGATGCAGAAGGCCATGCCCGCCTCGACCAGTTCGAAGTCTCCCGGGATCGCCCCCAGCCCCGCCTCGATGGCCCATGCGGCGAAGCCCGGGGCAAGCGATGTCACAAGCCCCGAATACATCAGCGAATTCAGCGCGCGCCCGACGATCGAGATGCAGGTCATCAGGATCAGCACCAGAAGGACGGCGCCCCCCAGAAGCGCCATCAGGCGCGCCAGCCACAGGACGATGCGGTGCAGACCGGCCATCGCGACATTCCCCTCGACATCTTCGGTAGAAACGAAAGCCTCCGGGGCGGCCGTTGCGCCGCCCCGAAGCACGGCATCACTTGCCGTAGGTGTCCATGCTGGGATCGTACTCGGACATCAGCGCGCGCGCCTGATCGATCAGCGCCTGACCGTCGATGCCCTTGCCGTCCATGTCTGCGACCCAGCTTTCATAGATCGGGTGCACAAGCGCGTCCCATTCCGCCGCATCCTCTTCGGAAACGGTGATGATGTTGTTGCCCCGGTCCACCGCGATCTGCCGCGCCGGGCCGTCCGCATCGGCCTGCGTGCCACCCGCGAAGATCGAGAACGCCAGCCCCGAGTTGTCGTCGATCACCTGTTGCAGATCCTCGGGCAGCCCGTCGTAGACGTCCTTGTTCATCGCCAGAACGAAGGTCAGGTTATACAGTGCCGGGCCGTCGAACTCGGTGTGGTTCCCGACCAGTTCCGGCACCTTCAGCGCGGGCGTCACCTCCCACGGGATGGTGGTGCCGTCGATCACCCCTTTGGACAGCGCCTCGGGGATCGCCGGCACCGGCATTCCGATCGGTTCCGCCCCCACCCGGGTCAGCAGGTCGTTCACGAGGCGAGAGCCGCCGCGGATCTTCATGCCTTCAAGGTCCGAGGGCACCGTGACCGGCTTGTTTGTATGGAACATACCGGGGCCATGGACCCATGTGCCGACGATATGCAGGTCGGCGAATTCGCCGTCCTTCATGTGTTCCTCGAACATCTTCCAATAGGCGTAAGAGGCCGCGCGGGCGTCTTCCACCATGAAGGGCAGTTCGAAGACCTCGGTCGAGGGGAAGCGGCCCGGCGTGTAGCCGACCACGGTCCAGACGATATCGGCGATGCCGTCCATGGCCTGATCCATCAGTTCGGGCGGGGTGCCGCCCAGCTGCATCGAGGGGTAACGCTCGATCTCGATCCGGCCCTCGCTGGCCTCTTCGACATTGTCGGCCCAGACATCCAGCACCTGCTTGGGCACGTTGGCCTGTGCGGGCAGGAACTGGTGCAGGGTCAGCGTGACCTCTTGCGCCATGGCCGAGGTGCTGGTCATCAGCGCGGTCGCCAGCGCGGCCGCCGCCCCGATAAAGGTTCTGCGTGTGGTCATTGTTGTCCTCCCTGACTGACCACGCCCGTTGGCGGGCGCTTGTTCTTATTCGGTGGCCCAGTTGTCCATGGCGGGATCGTACCCCTCCATCAGGGCGCGGGCCTCGTCGATCATGGCCTGACCATCGATGCCCTTGGCCTTCACGTCCTCGATCCAGGCGTCATAGACCGGGCGGGCGATCTCTTCCCACTTGGCGGCGTCTTCTTCGGAGACGGTGACGATAGTGTTGCCCATGTCCACGGCCACCTGCCGCGCCGGGCCGTCCGCATCCGCCTGCGTGCCGCCCGCGAAGATCGAGAAGGCAAGGCCGGAATTGTCGTCGATCACCTGCTGCAGATCCTCCGGCATCGCGTCGTAGACGTCCCGGTTCATCGCCAGCACGAAAGTCAGGTTGTAGATCGCCGGGCCGTCGAACTCGGTGTGGTTCGACACCAGTTCCTGCACCTTCAGCGAGGTCGTGACCTCCCATGGGATCGTCGTGCCGTCGATCACCCCCTTGGACAGCGACTCCGGGATCGCCGTCACCGGCAGCCCGATGGGTTCGGCGCCCACACGCTCCAGAAGCTGGTTCACCATGCGCGAGCCGCCCCGGATCTTCAGGCCCTGAAGATCCTCGGGCGCCGAGACCGGCGTCTTGGTGTGCAACATCCCCGGCCCGTGGACCCATGTGCCAAGGACCTTCACATCGGCAAAGTCGGTGTCGGCCATGTGTTCCTCGAACATCCTCCAGTAGGCGTAAGAGGCCGCGCGGGCATCCGACACCATGAAGGGCAGTTCGAAGACCTCGGTGCGCGGGTAGCGGCCCGGCGTGAAGCCGTTCACCGCCCAGACGATATCGGCGACACCGTCCTGCACCTGATCCAGAAGCTCGGGCGGTGTGCCGCCAAGCTGCATGCCGGGGTAGCGTTCGATGGCGATGCGGCCCTCGCTGTCGGCCTCGACCTTGTCGGCCCAGACGTCCAGCACCAGTTTCGGCACATTGGCCTGTGCGGGCAGGAACTGGTGCAGCGTGAGCGTCACCTCCTGCGCCCATGCGGGGGCACCGCCCGTGACGGACAGCACAGCCGCAGCCACGCAGCCCAGCAGCGTTCTTCTCGTGGTCATCTTATCCTCCCTCAGACGACCGTCGGCAGGGCCGACCTTGATGCAGAATCCTGCACGAACGGCATTGTAATGCAATTCCCGCCGTGACCTGCACGATCCGAAACGCGGGTCCCGAGAAGGCCCCGGACCCGGTGAAATATGGGAACAGGTTCAGCGCGGCTTGTCCAGTATCTTCCACAAGGAAACAAATTCGCGCCCGTGATGGCCTGTTTACCCCGCCCGGTGACAGGCAAAGGAAGGCCGCAGGGCCCTTTCTCTGCCTTGCCGGGCGCCGCAGGCAGCGGGCACAACCCGAACCCCTCCCACGATCCGAATCGCGGCGGCGGCGCATCGCCCCTGCCCCCTGCACCGATCACCCTTGCGGCGCGCGGCAAAACCCGGCAGCTTCGCCCGACAAAGGACCGATGCCCTCCCGTGATCACGCTGCTGCATACCGCCGACCTGCATCTCGACTCGCCGCTGAAGTCCCTGGCGCTGCGCGACGAGGCGCTTCAGCGCACCGTGGCCACCGCCACGCGGACGGCGCTGGCGCGGATGGTCGACCTTGCCATCGAGGAGGGTGTCACCGCCCTGCTGATCGCCGGCGACCTCTTCGATGGCGAGGCCCGCAGCGCCAAGACCGCCGCCTTTGTCACCGCGCAATGCGACCGGCTGGCGGCGGCGGGCATCCGGGTCTTCCTGATCAAAGGCAACCACGACGCCGAGAACCCGATCACCGGCGACCTTGTACTGCCGGACAATGTCCATGTCTTCGACGGGCGCGGCGGCAAGGTGCAGCTGGCCGAGGACCTGTGGATCCACGGCGTCAGCTTCAGTGGCCGCCACGCGCCCGACAGTCTCTTGCCCAAGTTCCCCGCCCCGGTGCCGGGCGCGGTCAACATTGCCCTTCTGCATACCTCGCTCAGCGGAGCGGCGGGCCATGACCCCTACGCACCCTGCACGGTGCCGCAGTTGCAGGCGGCGGGCTTCGACTACTGGGCTCTGGGTCACGTCCACAAGCGCACGGTGCATTCCGAAAGCCCGTGGATCGTCATGCCCGGCATGCCGCAGGGCCGCGACATGGGAGAGACCGGCGCCAAATCCGTGACGCTTCTGCAGATTGACGCGGGCCGCATCACAACCGCCGAACGCCCGCTGTCTGTGGTGGATTTCGAACGGATCGCGGTGGATGTCACCGGGCTGGAGGACGCGACCGACCTGCGCGCCGCCCTGCGCACGCGCCTTGCAACGGTGGCCGACGGATTGCGCGCCGATCAGGCCATCCTGCGGGTGACGCTCACCGGGGAAACGCCGCTGCGCTGGCCCCTGCTGCGCGACCGCGAGACATGGGCCGAGGCGCTGACCGACATGGCGGTAGAGACCGGGCGGCTGTGGATCGACCGGCTTGAACTCGACCTGACCGAACCGGCCTCCACCGGCAACGCCACTGCCGCAGGCGAACTGGCCACCCTGATGCAGGAGATCCTTGCCGAAGAGGGCTTTCTTGCCGCAGCGCGGGCCGAGGTGGACGAGGTTCTGGCGCAGCTGCCGCCCTCGGAACGGCGCGCCCTGCTGCCAAGCGAAGAGGCCGCCCCCGCGCTGGCCGAACGGCTGGTCCGCGAGGGCGCGGAAATCGTCACCGCGCGGCTGAAGACCGGGGGCGCGTGATGCGGCTGGAACGGCTGGCGCTCGACCGCTTCGGGCATTTCACCGACAAGCAGTTCGACTTTGGCCCGCAGCCCGAGGGAACGCCGGATTTCCATATCGTGCACGGCCCCAACGAGGCGGGCAAGACCACCACCATGGAGGCCTGGCTGCGCCTTCTCTATGGCTATACCCGCGGCGAGCCCTACGGCTTTCGCCACCAGCGCGAAAACCTGTCAGTCACCGCATGGCTGAATATCGACGGCCAGACCCGCTGCTTTCGCCGCCTGCCGCGCAAGAACCAGCTGCTTGACGAAAACGGCGCCGTCCTGCCCGAGGCGGCGCTGTCGGGTGCGCTTGGCGGCACCACGGCAGAGACCTACCGCAGCCTCTTCTGCCTTGACGACGCGACCATCGAAAGCGGCGGCGAAGAGATCGTCCGCGCCCGGGGAGACATCGGCCGCCTGCTGTTCACCGCCGCCGCGGGCACAGAGACCCTGTCCGAGGTTCTGGACGGGCTGCGCGGCGGGGCCGATACGCTCTACCGCAAAGGCGCGCCGACCACCCGGGTCCATGTGCTGAAAAAGGCGCTGCGCGAGACAGAGGCGCAGATCCGCGCGCAGGACGTCTCTGTCTCGGCGCTGCGCAGGCTGCGCACGGATCGCGACGCCGCGCAGGCGCGCGAAGAGGCGGTTTCCGCCGAACGTCGCGCGCTGTTGCAGCGGGCCGCCCGGTCAGAGGCAGAGATTGCCGCCCTCCCGATGCTGGCAGAGCTTCACGCGCTTGAGGCGGCGCTGGAACCGCTGGCCAATCACCCCGCCGATCCCGGGATCACCGCCGACGGCGTGCTGGCGCTGCTGCAAGAGGCGGCGCGCGCCGAGAACGACATCCAGCGCCTCGACCGTGAAACGGCGCGGCTGACCGGGGAACGGGCGGCGCTGCCGCTGGCGCCCGGGGTGCTGGCGCTGGCGGACCCGCTGACGGCGTTGGACCCGCTGTACCATCGCGCGACGGGCGGCGCGGCGGACCTTGGCAAGCGCCGCCAGACCGCGGCGGAGCTGCTGGCCGAAATGGGCGCTCTTGCCCGCAGCCTGACCGACGCGCCAGAGGTGGACCCGCTGGCCTTCGTGCCCTCCGAAGCCGCGCTCGCGCAGCTGGAAGAGCGCCGCGAGGCCCTGCGCGCGGCGCGGGCGCTGGTACAGTCCGAGACGCAAGAGGTCGCGGAGCTGCGCGAGGCCCTGGCCCAGGCCGAGGCGCAGGCCGGCCCCGACGAGGCACCCGACGCCATCGCGCAGGTCTTTGCCGATGTCCCGGTCGACCGTCTGGCCATGGCCGAAGAGATGGCCCGCAACAGCCTGCAACAGGCGCAAGAGTCCGCGCGGGCCGCGCTGGACGCGCTGGCCCTGCCCGGCCAGAGCTTCGACACCGCGCCCGACCTGCCGATCTCTCCCGAAGAGGCAGAGGCGCAGCACCGCGCCTGGCAGGAGGCCGGGCGCCAGCTGACCCATCTGACCGAAGAGACCGCCCGCCACGCCACCCGCCGCAGCGCGCTGGAGCGCGAGATTGCCGGGCTGTCGCGGCTGGCCGACGACCCCGCCACCCGCACCGCCCGGCAGGAACGTGACACGCTGTGGCAGGCGCATCGCGACACGCTGACCACCGAGACCGCCCGCACCTTCGAAGCGGCGATGCTGCGGCTGGATGCGCTGATGGAGGCGCGGCTGGACAAGGCCGACGCGCTGGCCGCGCTGCGGCAGGCCGAAAGCGCGCTGGCCGAGGCGCGCGAGGCAGAAACCGCGACCGCGACCGCCCGTGCAGAGGCAGAGACGCGAGTGGCAGAGCTGGCCGCTGCCTATGACGCCACGCAGGCCGGGGCCGGGCTGGCGCGCCCGCTGCCCCTGGCTGCTCTGGCCGACTGGCTGCGCCGGGCCGAGGCGGCGCGCTCCGCCTGCCGCGCGCTGGACCGCGAGGCCGACCGGCAGGACCCGGTGCTTTCCGCCGCCCGCGCCGCTGCCGACCGGCTGCGCCCGCTACTGGGCAGCGAGAGCACGGATTTCAGCCATCTCGCCCGGCTGGCGCAAGAGCGGCTGGAGGCATGGCAGGCCCGGGCCGAGGCCGCCCGCCGCCGCGCCGAACGCCGCGAGGATCTGGCCCGCCGCCTTGAAGCCCGCGAACGGCGCCTTGCCCGGGCCAAGGCCTCGCAGGCAGAGGCCGAAGCGGCGTGGCAGGCCTGCCTTGCCGCCACCCTGCCCGAGGGCACCCGGGCCGAGGCCATGCTGGCGACGCTGAAACCGCTGCACCGGCTGCGCGAACTCTCGGGCACGCGGGACCCGGTGCTGCGCCAGATCGCCGGGATCGAAGAGGACCGCCGCCGCTTTCACGCGGCGATGCAGGCCCTGCCCGAGCTGCCCGGACCGGCTGAGACAGAGCCCGAGGCGCGCTTTCGCGCAGCCCTTAAGGCGCTGGATGAAGCGCGCAGCGCAGAAGTCCGGCAAGCGGCTCTGGACCGCCGCCTTGACGAGATCGCCGGGGAACGGGCCAGCGCCGAGCAGAGCGCGCAATCCATCGCCCGACAGGTCGAGAGGCTGTTGCAAGCCTTTCCCGGCCCGCCGCAGGGTGGCCCCGACGCCCTGCGCCGCGCGGTGCAAGAGGCCGAGCGCGCGGGCGACCTGCGCCAGCGCATCGACACGCTGGCGCGCCGCATCGTGCAAACCCTGTCCTGCGACAGCCTCGACGAGGCGCGGGACCGGCTGGCCAGCCGCGATCTGCCGACGCTCGAGGCCGAACGCGCCGAGACCGCCGCCGATCTCGACCGGGTCGAGGAGGCGGTGCGCGAAGCCATCGCCACCCGGACAGAGGCCGAGGCCGCGCTGAAGGCGGTGACCGGCGGCGCCGAGGTGGCAGAGCTGGAGGCCCGGGCCACCGTCGAGGCCATGCAGGTCACCGATGCCGCGCTGGATCACCTGCGCCTGTCGCTGGGCCACCGGCTGGCCGAAGAAGCGCTGCGGCGCTACCGCGACAGCCACCGCAGCGGCATGATGCAGGCCACCGAAACCGCCTTTGCCGCGCTGACCAACGGCGCCTACCGGCAGTTACGGACCGAGATGGAGGGCACGACAGAGGTGCTGCGCGCGCTCGACGCCAGCGGAACGCCGAAACAGGTGGGCGACATGTCCAAGGGCACGCGCTTTCAGCTGTACCTCGCGCTGCGCGCCGCCGCCTACGAAGAGATGGCGCGACAGGGGCTGTGCCTGCCGTTCTTCTGCGACGACATCTTCGAGACCTTCGACGAGGACCGCACCCGCGCCGCCTGCCGGGTGATGGCGCGGATCGGGATGACCGGACAGGCGATCTACCTGACCCACCACCGCCACGTCGTCGAGATCGCCCGCGAGGTCTGCGGCGACGCGCTGCGGGTGCATGACCTGCGCGAGACCGGGGCGCCAAGCCTCTGACCCGGTGCCGTGAGCGCACCGCCTCCGGGCGATAACAGGGCGCCCGGCACCTGTCACGAACAGCGACAGAGGCGCGATCCGGGGGCGCGGCCCGGCGGTTCCCTAGCCCCCTTGCCGCCACGCCCCGGCCCGCGATGCCCGCCCCGCAGGCGCCCCTCCAAAACCCGCCGCGACCGCGACCCGGCCGACCGACGCGCCCCCTCCGGCGGGCGCCGGAATCACCTGGCCTGCTTCGATGAAAAACCGCCCCGCCGGGGTGACCGGTCCCGCCCCACAGGCGCCCCTCTAAAACCCACCGCGACCGCGACCCGGCCGACCGATGTGACCCCTCAGGTCGGCGCGGGAATCACCCGGCCTGCTCCGATGTAACATCGCCCCGCCGGGGGGAGCGTGGACCCGCCCCACAGGCGCCCGGGGGACCGCCGCGCCCGTCGCGTTCCCCCTGCGCACAACCTGCGGAAACAGCGGCCTCAGCTTCGCCACAGTCCTGCCCGGGCTTCATCGCAATGCTGCCAGACAGCCATCATCCCTTGGTATGATCGAGGTCCTACCCTCTGTAATGAAAGGGCTTTTCCACCCGATGGCGGATTTCCGACGACGCAGATCAGGGACCATGCTGCAGTCACGAACCGGCCTTCACGGCCCGGCAAGACCCGTAACCCAAGACCCCAGTGACCCGCCGAAAGGACACCGACAATGACCCTGACCCGCAAAACCATCAAAGCCTTTGCCCGCAGCTTCTCGAAGGACGAGAGCGGCGCGACCGCCATCGAATACGGCCTCTTCGCCGCGCTCATCGGCGCCGTGATCGTCGGCACCGTCGCGACGCTGGGCACGCAGACGAACACCGGCTTCACCACCCTGTCCGAAGCCATGGCCGGCAGCGGCGGAACCGACTGATCCGCCAACCGGGGGCGCGCGACCTCTCTGCCTGCCGCGCCCCCGCCAGCCGCCGCGCCATTCCGCACCGCAAGGAGCCTGCCATGGACAACGTCCAAGCCCGATCCGCGCCCACCTGGGCCGCCTATGTCTGCACCGAACAGGGCGCCGAGGTGGCGCATGCCGTGTTAAGCGGCATGGGCTTCGAAGAGGGCGCGCTGCGCGGTGGCGGGCTGAGCGGCGCCGCCCGGCTGAGCGAGGGACCGCCCATCGCCGAGGTCCTTCTGACCGAGATCGGCAATACACCCGTCGAGACGGCCTGCGACTATGTCGCAGAGATCCGCAGGTCCGGCGCCCGTGTCGTGGCGCTTGGCCAACAGTCCGACCTCTCGACCTACCGCGCGCTGCGCAGGGCGGGCGCCTGGGAATACTTCGCCTTCCCCGTGACTCCGGGCGAAATCGCCGCGCTGCGCGCCGAGCCCCCGGTTGCGGCCAACACAGCCGCGCCCGCGCCCGCCCCCTGCCCGACGCTGGGCGTCCTGGGCGTCAGCGGCGGGTCGGGCGCCTCGATGCTGGCGCGCAACCTTGCCTTCCATGCCGCCTCTGCCCGCGGGCCCGGACTGCGCACCGCGCTGATCGACGCCGACCTGCAGTTCGGCACGCAGGCGCTGGACCTCGACTGCCCCGAAACCCCCGGCCTGCTGGAGGCGCTGTCCGCCCCCGACCGCATCGACGCGACCTTTCTGTCCGCCACCATGGGCACGCTGGCCGAGGGGCTGACGCTCTATTCCCATCAACCGGGCGCCAGCCGCGACATCGCGACGATGGAAGCGGCTCTGCCACGCATCATAGGCCCGCTGCGCGAGGCTCACGAAGCCCTTGTGCTGGACCTGCCGCGCGGCGCCACGCTGCGCCACCCGGCTCTGGCGGCAGAGCTTGACGCCCTGATCCTCGTGGTGCCTGCGGGCTATGCCGGGGTGAATGCGGCGACGCGGCTGATCCAGCGTCTGCGCGCCGAGACCCCGGGCCTGCGGCTCTTGCCCGTACTCTCGGATCTGCGCCGCGACGCCGGTCTGCACCGGCGCGACCTCTCGCGCGCCATCGGCGAGGATTTCGTCGCCCATCTGCCCCGGTGCGACGCGGCGGCCACCCGCGCCCTGCGCAACGCCCGCGCGCTTGTCCACTGCCAGCCGCGCGGCGCCTATGCCCGCGCCGTGCGCGACCTCTTCACGCTTGGCGCCGCGCCGGAAAAACCGCGCGGGGCACCGCGCGGGCTGTTCCGCCGCAAGGCAGCCTGATCCATGCAGGTCTCGCAGGACATGCTGAAGGACGGCCTGATCCGCGTCCTGAGGATCGCCGACGGTCTGGACGAGGACCGCCTTTCCGCCGAGGACCGGGCCAATGTCGCCGTCTCGCATCTTGTCGAAACACGCGAGGTCGACTGGGCGCTGCCGCAGCAGCGCGCCATCCTGACCGAAGCCGTCAAAGCCATTCGCGACCGCACAGCAGGCGTTTCCCCCGCCGCGGTCGCGCGCGCCGTTCCCACTCAAACGACACGTGCGCCTGCCGACTACTCCGGTGCCGTGGCGGGGAACGGCGCCTTCGATCTTCTGGCGCTCACCGACGAGGTTCTGAAGGCCCTGTCCGACCGGCTCGACTTTTCCGACCTCGCGGCCCAGCCCCCCGCGGCCCAGTCGCGCGCCCTGCGCAGCCAGATCGAGCGCCTGTCGGAAGAGCGCAGGATGCATCTGAACGGGCGCGAGATCGCGGATCTCGTGCAGGCGGTGCTGGCCGAGATGCTGGGCCTCGGCCCGCTCGAGCCGCTGCTGGCGGACGAGAGCGTGACCGACGTCATGGTGAACGGACCCGCCAAGGTCTACGTCGAGCGCGGCGGCAAGCTGGAGCTGACCCCGGTGCGGTTTCGCGACAACGCGCATGTGCTGTCGGTGGCGGCGCGGATCGTCGCCGCCGTGGGGCGACGCATCGATGAAAGCCAGCCCATGGTCGACGCCCGCCTGAAGGACGGCAGCCGCGTCAATATCGCCATCCCGCCGCTGGCCATCGACGGCCCCACCATCACCATCCGCAAGTTCCCCTCGGCGCCGGTGCAGCTCGACCGGCTGGTCGAGGGCGGGTCGATGTCGGCGCAGATGGCCGCCTTTCTGGGCCTCGCCTCCTACCTGCGGCTGAACGTGCTGGTCTCGGGCGGCACCGGGTCGGGCAAGACCACGCTGATGAACGCCATGTCGCAGTTCATCCCGCCGACAGAGCGGATCGTGACCATCGAGGACGCCGCCGAACTGCGGTTCCAGCAGCCCCATGTCGTGCGCTTCGAGACGCGCCCGCCCAACGTCGAGGGCACGGGCGAGGTCACCATGCGCACGCTGGTCCGAAACGCGCTGCGGATGCGCCCTGACCGCATCATCATCGGCGAGGTGCGCGGCGACGAGGTGCTGGACCTGATGCAGGCGATGAACACCGGGCATGACGGCTCGATGACCACGCTGCACGCCAACTCCGCCCGAGAGGCGCTGACCCGCGTGGAAAGCATGGCGGCGCTGGCGGGTGTCGATCCCGGCACCGGCGTCGTGCGGCGGCAGTTGGTCGATGCGGTCAACCTGATCGTGCAGGTCAGCCGGATGCGCGACGGCAAGCGGCGCATCACCGCGATTTCCGAGGTGGCGGGGATCGCGGGCGAGGTGATCACGCTTCAGGATCTGTTCGTCTTCCGCACCGATCCGAACAGCACCCGGACAGAGGTGAAGGGGCAGTTCGTGCACACCGGCTACCGGCCCAAGTTCGCGACCCGGGCGGCGGATTACGGCGTGCTGGAAGACCTCGACGCGATCCTGGGGGTCTGAGGTCATGGCGCCGCTCCTGCTTGCCCTCATCGTCGGGGTCGCCTTCAACGCGGCGCTGGCCCTTGTCATACTGATCCTCTACGACCGCCAGCGTCGGCAGCAACGCGCGCGGCTGGCCCGCGCCCGCGGCATCGCCGCGCCGGACCAGACCGCCGAGCCGACCGACGCCCCCAAGGCCCGCAGCGAGCGGCCCAGGCTGTCGGCCTTCGCCGCGCTCGACCGGCGCTTCGCCGAGGCCGGGATGCGGCTGCGCTCGGGCGAGGCCATGGTGCAATGCGCGATCGGCGTCTTCGGTCTGTTCGCGCTGCTGGTGCTGGTGGCCGGGGTCGCGCCGTCGCTGGCGCTTGCCCTGTCGCTGGCCCTGCCGCCCGCCGCGCTGGCCCTGGCGTTGCGCATCGCCCGCGCCCGCTATGTCGCCGCCTTCACTCACGGCTTGCCCGAGGCGCTGGACGTCTTCGCCCGGGGCCTGCGCGCCGGGCGCCCGGTGGCGGATTCGCTGTCCATCGTGGTCGAGAACGCCAAACCCGGCCCGCTGCAACGCGAGTTCACCCGCTGTCGGGACGAGATCCGCATGGGCGCCGCACTTCAGACCAGCCTCGACCGGCTGTCGGTCCGCATGCCAACACCCGAAGTCTGTTTTTTCGCGGTGGCCACGGCGCTGCAATCCGAAACCGGCGGCAACCTGATCGAGACCATGGAGAGCCTTGCCCAGCAGTTGCGCGAACGTCGCAAGCTGCGTCGCAAGGCCAAGGCGCTGTCCTCCGAGGCCCGGGCCAGCGCGGTGATCCTTGCGGCGCTGCCCTTTGCCGTGGGCACGCTTCTGGCGGTGCTGAACCTCGGCTATATCGCGCCGCTCTGGACCGATCCGCGCGGGCGCGTGATGGCCCTGCTGGCGCTGTGCAGCATCGGCATGGGGATCTGGACCATGATCCGCATGGGGCGGCTGAATGTCTGAGCTGCTGCACCCGACCTTCTGGCCCGCCATCGCGGGTCTTTGCCTGATGCTGTTCGCCGCCGCCGCCATGCTGCGGCTGGACCGCCTCCGCGCCGCCACCGAGGCGCGCCTTGCCCGCGCCAACGGCACCGCCTGCGCCACGCAGGCCGAAGACACCCGCCCCGGCCCCGCGCTGGCGCAGGGGCTGCGGCATGTCGTTGTCAGGATCGGAGAGCGGCTGGCGGTGATCCTTGGCGGCGAAGCCCGCGAAACCGCCGCCGAGCTTGCCTCTGCGGGCTACCGCAACCGCGATGCCCTGCTGATCTACGCCTTCCTCAAGACGGTCCTGCCGCTGGCGGCGCTGTTGATCGGGGGGCTTCGGGTGGCCCTGACGGTGCCGCTGGGACTGGCGATGCTGCTGCCCGCGGGCATCGTGATCGCGGGCGCGCTGGCGCTGTCCAAGGGCGTCGACATCGTCGTGGACCAGCGCCGCCGCAAACGTCTGGCGCGCGTCCGGCTTGCCTTCCCGGACATGCTGGAAATGCTGGTGATCACCTCGGAGGCCGGGCTCGGACCGCAGCCCGCCCTGCACCGCGTCGCCCGCGAGATGCGCGCCACCCACTCCGACCTTGCGGAAGAGATCCTGCAAATGGTCTCGGAGATGCGCATGACCAATGACCGCCGCGCCGCCTACGAACGCCTTGGCCAGCGCGTGCCCCTGCCCGAGATCGGTGTCTTCACCCAGACGCTGGACCAGTCCGACACCTATGGCACGCCGTTTTCCCGCGCCATGCGCACCCTGATCGCAGAGACCCGCGCAAATCGCCTGATGATGATCGAGGAAAAGGCCGCGCGCCTGCCGGTCATCATGACGCTGCCGCTGATCTTCTGCATCATGCCCGCCGTCTTCGTGGTGCTGGTCGGCCCCGCCGCGCTGAGCATCATCGACAATATCCTGACCGGAGGCTGACCCATGCCGCGCCTGTCCTTCTTGCGCCCCACTCGCCCCCGGATGCGCCCGCCACGGCGGGCTGACCGGGCCGCGTCTGACGCAGCCCGCCGCCCTGCCGGGCCGCGCCCGATCTCCGGCGCCCTGACCGGGAGCCAGGCTTTGCCATGCCTGCTGCACCTGCCCGACCAACCGGCAAGCGGCCGGCGCGGGCCGCTCTCGGGCCGCTTGGGCCGCTTTGTCCGCGACGAACGCGGCACCGTCTCGCTGGAATTCGTGCTGGTCGCGCCGCTGCTGATGGCGCTGCTCTTCGGGATCGTGTCGCTGGGCTATTACATGGGCGTCAGCCATTCCGTCCGGCAACTGGCCAGCGGCGCCGCCCGCGCCTCTGTTCCCGGGCTGGATCAGGCAGAGCGGCGGTCGCTGGCCGAAGCATATCTTGCGCAGGCCGGGACCAATTACCCGCTGCTGACCCCCGCCTCTGTCGCGCCACGGATCGCCTTCGAAACCGGGCCCTCGGCGATCAGCGTGGCGGTGGCCTACACGGTGGACGGATCGCTTCTGGACGTCGCCAACAGCCTGCTGAAGCTGAACCTGTCCAGCATCGACGCGAGCGCCTACCTTGCCTACTGACCGCTTCCTTCGGGCCGAAGAGGGCCATGTGGCGGTGATCACCGCGCTGCTGATGACCGTGCTTCTGGGCTTTACCGCGCTTGGCGTGGACACGGCGGCGCTGTACCGCGAGAAGGCGGCGCTTCAGGCGGCCAGCGACCTCGCCGCGCTCAGCGCGATGGGCGCGCCCGAGGCAGCAGAGGAAAGGGCCGAGGCCGCCCGCGCCCGCAACCGCCCCGAGGCGACCGTCAGCGCGCTGGCGCAGGGGCGCTACCTGCGCAACCCGGCGCTGGCGCCGGAGGACCGCTTTACCCCCCTTGCCGGGGGTGCGCCGGGGATCAACGCCGTCAGCCTGTCGCTGGACCGCGAGGCGCCGCTGCATTTCGCGCGCATCTTCACCGAAGCGTCCTCGGTGCCGCTGACCGCCTCTGCCATGGCCAGCCGCACCGGCGCGGCGAGCTTTACGCTGACCAGCCACATCGCGCGGCTGGAGGCTACCGCCCTGAACGACGCGCTCTCGGCGGTGCTGGGCCTCGACCCGGCGCTGTCCGTCGCAGAGATGCAGGTGCTGGCCGGGGCCCAGGTCTCTACCGGCGCCTTGCTGGGCGAACTCGCCCGCCTGTCGGACCTTGCCCCCCGCAACCCTGCCGAGGTGCTGGACGCCGAGGTCACCGTGCAGGCGCTGATTGCGGCGCTGCGCGGCCTCGCGCCCGAGACCGCAGAGGCGCTGACGCCGCTGACGGCGGTTTCAGGGGCGCTGACGATGCCGGTGGCCGGGGTGATCGCCGGGATCGACCCGGCACTGGGCCTGACTGCCATGGATTTCGCCGGAGAGGTCGAGGTCAGCGCGCTGGACATCCTGCGCGCGGTGGTGGCGGCGCGGATCGGCCCTGACAGCATCGCGCTGGAGGTCGCCGCCGAGGTCCCGGGCCTGCTTGGGCTGGAGACCCGGCTGACGCTGGGCGAGGCCCCGGCGCAGTCCGGCTGGATCGCGCTGGGAGAAAAGGGTGTGACGCTGCACCGGGCGGCGGCACGGCTGAAGCTGGATCTCGCACTGGCGCCGGACCTGCTGGGCAATCTCGGCGCCGGGGTGATCGCCACCAGACTGTCGGTGCCGCTGTATCTCGAACTCGCCGGGGCGACGGCAACGCTGGACGAGATCGCCTGCGCCGCGGACAATTCGCTGGCCGCCCGCTTCATCACGGCCCCGACGCCGCTGCATCCGCTCAACGGCACATCCATCGCGGCGCTGTACCTTGGCACCCTGCCCGACGATGCCCCGTTGCCCTTCGATCCGGCGACGCTGGGCTTTGCCCGCATCCTCGACCTGTCGCTGACCATCAACCTGCCGCTTCTGCCCGCGATCCAGCTTGGCGGACTCAGCGTCGAGGCCCGGTCGGACCTGGCCATCGGCGCCTCGCGGGTCGAGACCGTCAGCTATACCCGCGCCCAGGTCGCGGCGGGCGACCGGGTGCGGCACTTCGGCTCTGGCGAGGTGCTGGGCACCGCCGTGTCGGGGCTTCTGGACCCGGCCAATACCGAGATCCGCCTGCGCAGCCAGCCCGGCCTTGTGATCCCGGCGCTGGCGCTGCCCGTGATCGACTCGGTCATGGCGCTGCTTCCGGCCCGGCTGCTGAGCGGCCTGACCGCGCCGCTCGACGCGGTGCTGGACCAGACGCTGGCCACGGCGGGCATCAGCCTTGGCGAAGGTGAACTGACACTGACCGGCCATCACTGCGAATTGCTCCGGCTGGTGCGCTGAGCCCGCCGGGGCCGTCCGGCGCCATCGCCGTCGGTGTCAGCGTCCGCCCTGCGCGCCCACCGTTTCCACCGGCTCGTCCCGGTCGCGCGGGGCGCGGCCCACAAGCGGCAGGATCTTCCGCGTCGGGGTGGCAGGCTGGGACGCCGCGCTGTCCTCGGTGGCGACCGAGACCGCTTCGTCGGTGACGAAGGCGATCAGCTGGTAGCGCGAGCCCAGCCCGGATTTCTGGTAGATCTTCGAAAGCTGCGATTTCACCGTGGCAAGGGCACAGCCGCGCATCTCGGCGATCTCATTGTTGGAAAAGCCCTTCGCGACGAAAATCGCAACGTCGGCCTCGGCCTGCGACAGGCCCCAGTCCGGGGCATATCGGGCAATCACCGTCTCCTTGGTGACGACCTCACCGGCGCCCGGGGCCAGCTTTTCTTTGCGCTGCCGCGCCATCAGGGCCTGAAACTGGGTGAAACAGACATAGGCGACAGCCGAGGTCAGGGCGAAGAAAAGCGCGAACAGGGCGGACAGCATGGTCGCATCGGCGGACCCCGGCTGCAACACGAACTGCGCGACCAGCAAGGTCTTGATACCGGCCACCACTGCGACCAGTGCGCCCAAGCCAACCCAGAAACGATCCATCTGATCACCCTCGTTAACAACAATTTAGCGCAGGATAACAAAGAGTGATGTCAAATGTCTCTTTAATCGGGAAAGACATTCAATTTGCACGATGGAAGTGTGGCTTCCGCTCTCAAGCCTTGTGGGTGGCGTGGGGAATCCTCTGATTTCGCGACGTATTCAACCCAAGGTTCCGGTCATCGCCCTGCGGCCATGGCGCAACACCCAAACTCAGGCCGGGTCGGTCGGAAGCTCCAGCACCTGCCAGTGCTCGCCCATGGCGACAATGCAGGATGTGCCGTTCGCGTATGACTGTACCAGTGCCCAGTCGCCCGAGGCCTTGTCGATCCAGACCTCCATCACAGCGTCGGGGCCACGCAGGCCCTGCCCCTGCTTGCTGACGCCCTGCACCGTCGTCAGCCGGTTCTCCAGCCGGGCGCGGTCATCGCAGATCACATCCGCAAGCCGGGCGGTGGCGCCGAAAGGGGCACCCGTCAACATCAGCGTGAAAAGGGCAAGACACCGTGTCATGGACGAATCCTAGCAGGCGGCGGACGCCCTGTAACGATTTTATGACGAAGCCCGGTAAATTCTGGCTTCAACCCTGCAATGATTGCGCAAGCGGCACTCCGCGCCCGCGCGCCGCGCGCCAGCCTGCGCCGTTACAAATCCGTTTCCAAAGCTTGATGGAACCGATTCAAAACCGTCGCAAAATCGTCCGGTAGCCCCACTAACTCCCACCCCGAGACAGCTTGGGGGACACATGCTGCAGGTTCAGACACTGACCAAGACCTTCGGCGAGCGCACCGCCGTCGACCGCGCCAGCTTTTCCGTGGATCAGCCGCGCATGATCGGCGTGATCGGGCGCTCGGGCGCCGGGAAATCGACGCTTCTGCGCATGCTGAACCGCCTGTCCGACGCGACCAGCGGTTCGATCCTGTTCAACGGGCGCGACATCACCGCCCTGAAGGGCGCCGAGCGGCGCAAGTGGCAGTCGCGCTGCGCGATGATCTTCCAGCAGTTCAACCTCGTACCGCGCATGGACGTGGTGTCGAACGTGCTGCACGGCACGCTGAACCGGCGCTCGACCCTTGCCACGATGTTCAACCTCTACCCGACAGAGGACATCCACCGCGCCATCGAGATCCTCGACCGCCTCGGCATCGCCGATCAGGCGCCCAAGCGGGCCGAGGCGCTGTCCGGCGGCCAGCAACAGCGCGTCGCCATTGCCCGCGCCCTGATGCAGGACCCCGCCGTGATCCTCGCCGACGAGCCGATCGCCAGCCTTGATCCGATGAACGCGCAGATCGTCATGGAGGCGCTGCGCCGCATCCACGAGGAAGACGGCCGCATGGTCATCGCCAACCTGCACACGCTGGATACCGCGCGGCGCTACTGCGACCGGGTGATCGGCATGCGCGACGGGCGCATCGTCTTCGACGGCACGCCCGAACAGCTGACCACCGGCGTCGCCCGCGACATCTATGGTGCCGGGGCCGGTTTCTCCGAGGCCGCGACCTCGACCGAGATCGCAACGCTCGACCGGACCGATGCCGAACGGCTGAAGGCCAGGGCTCTCGCCTGACCCACCTTTTCAAAGACCCCTCATCAACGGAGAGACTGATGAAAAAGACCATCGCACTGGCCCTGGCCAGCACCATGATTGCAGGCATTGCCCAGGCGCAGGAGATCGAAGAGTTCCGCATCGGCATCCTCGGCGGCGAGAATGCACAGGACCGCATGAACTCTTACGCCTGCCTTCAGGAATACACCGAAGAGGCGCTTGGCGTCCCGACGAAGCTGTTCGCCCCCGCCGACTACAACGGCGTGATCCAGGGCCTGCTGGGCGGCACGCTGGACATGGCGTGGCTGGGTGCCTCGGCCTATGCCGCCACCTACCTGCAGGATCCCGAAGCGGTCGAGCCGGTGCTGGTCAAGGTCAACCTCGACGGCTCCATCGGCTATCACTCCATCGGCTTCGCCCGCAAGGACGCGGGCGTTGCCACGCTGGACGACATGCAGGGCAAGGTCTTCGGCTTCGGCGACCCGAACTCCACCTCGGGCTACCTGATCCCCTCGATCGAGATCCCGCAGGCCGGTGAAGGCATCACCATGGAATCCGGCGAGTTCTTCGGCGAGGTCAAGTTCACCGGCGGTCACGAGCAGACCATCGTCGCGGTCGCCAACGGCGACATCGACGCCGGCGTGACCTGGGCCGACGGTCAGGGCAACTGGGAAGACGGCTACAACTCGGGCGCGCTGCGCAAGGCCGTGGACGCGGGTCTGGTCGACATGAACGACCTCGTCGAGATCTGGAAATCCAAGGTCATCCCCGAGGGCCCGGTGGTCCTGCGCAAGGCCCTGCCCGCAGAGGTGAAGACGGCCATGGTCGAGCTGGTCGACGGCCTGCACGAGCGGGACGCCGACTGCGCCTATGGCGTGGCCGCGGGCGACACGCTGGGCTTCGAGCCGGTGACCCACGATGTCTACTCGTCGGTGATCGCCGCCCGCCAGGCCGTGATCAACAACTAAGACACCATGGGGGGCCGGGCGTCAGCGTCCGGCCCCCTTTTTCTTGCGCTCCCCCAAGCCCGGGGACGCCGCCAGACCGCCCGAGGCCCCGATGACCGACATGACGCTAACCGGCCCCGAGAGGGTCGGCACGATCCAGTCCGACTACATGGCGCAGGTGCAGCGCCGCCGCCTGTACGGTGGGCTGATGCTGCTGATCTTCGTCGTGCTGATGGTCTCGGGCTTCACCGTGGCGGACGAACGCAACGCTGGCGGGTTCTGGGAGGGGCTTCACAACATTGGCGCCTACCCGGCGGATGTGCTCTCCGAAGCCTGGCAGAAGCGCGCCGAGCTGCCCGCGCTGGTGGTGAAATACCTCCCCGCGCTGGTCGAGACGGTCAATATCGCCGCCGTGTCGACCCTGCTGGGCGCAACGGGCGGGCTGATATTGTCGCTTCTGTCGACACGCGGACTGGCGCGCTGGCCGCGCCTGATCCCGGTCTTTCGCCGCTTCATGGACATCCTGCGGGCGATCCCCGAGATCGTCATCGCGCTGGTGCTGATCTTCGTGCTGGGCGGCGGGCCGGTGCCCGCGATGATCGCCATCGCCATCCATACCGCGGGCGCGCTTGGCAAGATGTTCTCCGAGGTGGCCGAAAACGCCGACCTGAAGGCCGTCGAGGGGCTGACCTCGACCGGCGCCACATGGGCGCAGAAGATGTGGCTGGGGATCCTGCCGCAGGTCGCGCCGAACTACCTCAGCTACGCGCTGCTGCGCTTCGAGATCAATATCCGCGCCTCTGCCATCCTGGGCTTCGTCGGCGCCGGCGGGCTGGGCTACGAGCTGCGCAACGCCATGGCCTGGGGGCCGGGCCGCTTCGACGCGGCGGCGGCGATCTTCCTGCTGCTTTTCGGAACCATCGTCCTGTTCGACCAGCTGTCCAGCCGGATGCGCAACCGCCTGACCGAAGGAGGCCACGCATGAGCGCCGCCGACATGACCGCCCTGCCCAGCCTGTCCGATGCCAAGACGCAGGCCGCTGCCCTGATACGCCGCAAGACCGCGCTGGCCTTTGGCCTGCCCGCCGTGGTGATCCTCTACCTCGCCTATATCGTCGTGGCCTTCGACGTCCCCGGTCTCGCCCAGCGCGCCAACTGGGACAACGCGGTGACGCTGGCCTCTGACAGCTGGTCCTACAAGACCCATGTCACCCGCTCCAACCGCGACGGCACCATGACCTATGCCGTCGAAGGCGAACGCAAGGGCACCTACCCAGAGGGCGCGCGCCCCGACTGGGTCAGCGGCAGCGAGGTGATCGCCGTGGACCTCGCCGCCGGAGAGCAGGTGCGCCTGTACCCCGACAACCGGGTCGAGATCGACCTGCCCGACTTCCCCCGCATCGAGGCGCAAATCGACGGGCGCCGGGTGACGACGAACCTGCCCGAGACCCTGCCCGCGTGGATCAGCGCCTCTGACCGCCGCGTGGCCATCACCGCGCCCGGCGGCCGCATCACGCTGACCGGCTCCAAGACCGAGATCTTCCGCTACTTCCCGGGGTGGGAGCTGTTCTGGTTCACCTTCACCAGCCCCTACCACGGCCACGGCCTGCCCGAGATCCTCTTCGGCGACCGCATCGACCCCGAGCGGTCCAACCTGTCCGGCGCCTGGCAGGATTTCTGGGGCAACCCCATGTGGCGCCACGGAGAAATCGCCTGGGCCCTCGGGGAGACCATCCTGATGGCCTTCCTGGGCACCATGGGAGCCGCGATCATCGCCCTGCCGCTGGCCTTCCTCGCCGCCAAGCGCTTTGCGCCGCTGATGCTGGTGCGCATGGCCGCGCGGCGCCTCTTCGACTTCGTGCGCGGCGTGGATGCGCTGATCTGGACCGTGGTGCTGGCCCGCGCCTTCGGACCGGGGCCGCTGACCGGGTCTCTGGCGATCCTGATCACCGACACCGGCACCTTCGGCAAGATCTTCTCGGAGGCGCTGGAGAACGTCGACGACAGGCAGATCGAGGGCGTCGCCTCGACCGGCGCCAAGCCGCTGCAGCGCTACCGTTTCGGGGTGATCCCGCAGGTGGTGCCGGTGCTGCTGGCGCAGGTGCTCTATTTCCTCGAATCCAACACCCGCAGCGCGACGATCATCGGCGCCATCACCGGCGGCGGCATCGGCCTGATGCTGACCCAGGCGATCCAGACCCAGAAGGACTGGGAAGAGGTCGCCTATTACATCGTGCTGATCGTTCTGATGGTCATGGCGATGGATTCGCTCTCCGGCTGGCTGCGGGCGCGGCTGATCGGGCGGAAGGACTGACCCAAGGGCGCCCGCCCCTGTTCCCCGCCACGAGGACGGAGGACAGCGGGCGGGCGCAAAGCGCTTTCCCACCCTTGGTGCCGTCTGGCAGATCGTCACAAAGCGCTTTTACCCGGCCCGCGTGGGGCCAGTGCCGCGCCAGCAGCGGAACCGAAAGCGCTTTACGCCCCGCCTGCCCCGTCGCGCGCTCTCAAAAGCGCTTTCCCGGCGCGCGTGTGAGGGAAACACCGCCACGGGAGGGCGCGAAAAGCACTTCGCGCCCCTCCCCGTCTGCCAAAGGCACCTCCCCCTTGCGGGCCATCTTGCTCCCCCGCCCCACCGCTCAGGGGTTCCGGGGCGCGGAAGGCGCTTGCCCCGCTCCGCACACCCGCCTCCCTGCAAAGCACCTTCTCACCGCAGGCCGGCGGCGGCGTCCCGATGAGGCCCCGGGGCGCCGCAGGGGCGCCTAGTCCTCCAGCGTCAGCGTGATGCGGTCGCCCGCCCACCAAGTGGTGCCGTATTCCACCGGCACGCCAGCGGCATCGACGTTCACGCTGCGGGTCCAGAGCAGCGGCGCCCCCTCCGACACCTGCAGATGCAGCGCCTGCATCGGCCCGGCCGCCACGGCGGTGATGCGGGTCGAGGCGCGGGTGTAGTCCTTTATCCCCAGCGCCGCGAAGGCCCGTGTCACGCCGTGCCCCTCGGCCAGCGCCCCGGCGATTCCCGGCAGCCGTTCCAGCGGGTAGAGCGACTCGGCCAGAGCCACCGGCGCCCCGTCCGCCAGCGAGACGCCATGCGAGGCCAGCACAGGCGCGCCCGGCGCAATGGACAGGGCCTCCGCCTCGTCCTGCGTGGCGGCGCGCTCTTCGGTCGACAGCAGCCGCCGCCCCGGCAGGCGCCCGGCGCGGCGCAGGTTCTGGGTAAAGCTGACGCGGCGCCCGATGGGATAGTCGGCGGGCCGCGCCGTGACGAAGGCGCCCGAACCACGCCGGGTGCGCACCAGCCCCGCCTCGACCAGCGCGGACAGCGCGTGGCGGACGGTGTGGCGGTTCACCCCGAAACGCGCCGCCAGCGCCGCCTCGGTCGGCAGCTTCGCCCCGGTCGCATAGCGCCCCTCGGCGATATCCGTGCGCAGATCGCGGGCGATGGCCTGCCAGACCGGGGTTGTCTTGCGGGCCATGGCACGCCCTCCGTCATTGAAGTTTCACAAGTCTCCGCTGGGCCGCGCCCGCGAATCTGCTAGAATAAGTCTAGTTGTATAGGAATTGCCGAAGGTGTCGAGATGATCCGGACCGAAGACCAGACCGCAGACCGCCGCGCGTGGATGGGCCTGCTTGCCAAGGCGCCCGCAGGCCGGGTGGCCGCCCTGCTGGACGGGCTTGGCGCGCGGCCCGACTTTGCCTGGCTGCGCGCGCCGGAGGTGGGCAGCGTCATGCTGCGTGGCCGGATCGGCGGCAGCGGCGCGCCGTTCAATGCCGGCGAGATGACCGTGACCCGCTGCGCGCTGCGGCTGGGCGATGGCACGGCGGGCCACGCCTGGATTCAGGGCCGCCGCAAGGCCGATGCCGAGGCCGCCGCGCTGGTCGACGCCATGATGATGACCGAACAGGCCGAGCGCACCCGCGCGGCGGTGCTGGCCCCGCTGGAAACCGAAGCCGAGGCCCGCCGCAGCGCGCGCGCCGAGAAGGCCGCGGCCACGCGGGTCGATTTCTTCACCCTCCAGCGCGGAGAAGACTGATGCAGGCAGACACCCTTGGCGGCGGCTTCGCCGCCCCCGCCCACGACGCCGCCCGCGTCTTTCGCGCCACGATGGAGGCCATGGCCCGCCCCGGAACGATCCACGCGGTCACCGGGGCCCGGCCCCCGGCGCCGCTCTCGGCCGCCGCAGGCGCGGCGCTGCTGACGCTTTGTGACGGCGACACGCCGCTCTACCTGGCCGGAGAGGCGGACACGCCGGAAACCCGCGCCTGGATCGCCTTCCACTGCGGGGCGCCGCTGACCGGCCCGGCGCAATGCGCCTTTGCCGTCGGTCCCTGGCAGGCGCTGCTGCCGCTGCAGGCCTACCCCATCGGCAGTGCCGACTATCCCGACCGCTCGGCCACGCTGATCGTCGAATGCAGCGACCTGCGCGCCGAGGGCGTCCGCCTCACCGGCCCGGGCATCCGCGACACGGCCTTCCTGTCGCTGCCCGACGTCCCGGCCCTGCAGGCCAACGCCGCCCGCGCCCCGCTGGGGCTGGACTTCCTGCTGACCTGCGGCGACCGCCTTGCGGCCCTGCCCCGCAGCACCCGGATTGGAGAAGCCTGATGTATGTCGCCGTCAAAGGAGGCGAACGCGCCATCGAGAACGCCCATGCCTGGCTGGCCGAGGAGCGCCGGGGCGACAGGGCGGTGCCCGAGCTGAGCGTCGCGCAGATCCGCGAACAGATGACGCTGGCGGTCAACCGGGTCATGGCCGAGGGTTCGCTCTACGATCCCGACCTTGCCGCGCTGGCGATCAAGCAGGCGCGCGGCGACCTGATCGAGGCGATCTTCCTGATCCGCGCCTATCGCACCACCCTGCCGCGCTTCGGCGCCACCGCCCCGGTCGACACCGGCGGCGTGGCCTGCGACCGGCGCATCTCGGCCACCTTCAAGGACCTTCCGGGCGGGCAGGTTCTGGGGCCGACCTTCGATTACACGCACCGCCTGCTGGACTTCGCCCTCGCCGCCGAGGGCGAGCCGCCACTGGCCCCGGCGGGCGGCGACGGGGACATGGCCCCGAAACCGCATGTCATGGGCTTTCTCGACCGCGAGGGGCTGATCGAGGACGCCCCGCACGACGATACCCCGCCGCCCGACCTGACCCGCGAACCGCTGGAGCTGCCCGCCGCGCGCGCCCTGCGCCTGCAGGCGCTGACCCGGGCCGACGAGGGCTTTACCCTTGGCATGGCCTATTCCACTCAGCGCGGCTACGGGCGCAACCACGCCTTTGTCGCGGAACTGCGCATCGGCACCGTGCCGGTCGAGGTCGAGATCCCCGAGCTGGGCTTCGCCGTCGAAATCGGAGAGGTCGTGCTGACCGAATGCGAGACCGTCAACCAGTTCACCGGCTCGAAGACCGAACCGCCGCAATTCACCCGGGGCTACGGCCTTGTCTTCGGCCAGACCGAACGCAAGGCGATCTCGATGGCACTGGTCGACCGCGCGCTGCGCTGGGAAGAGCTGGGCGAGGACGACAGCGGCGCCCCGGCGCAGGACGCGGAATTCGTGCTGCCGCATGGCGACAACGTGCAGGCGACGGGCTTTCTGGAACACATCAAGCTGCCGCATTACGTCGACTTCCAGGCCGAACTGGAGCTGGTGCGCAGGCTGCGCGCCGAGGCCAGCGCCGCGCAGCGCGACACCCGGCAGGAGGCAGCGGAATGACCCCGACACAGGTCGTCTTCGACATCGGCAACGTTCTGGTGGACTGGCAGCCGCATCTGGCCTGGGCACAGGACATGGACCGCGCCGCCATTGACGCCTTCATGCAGCGCATCGACTTCGGCGCGCTCAACCTGCGCGCCGACCGGGGCGCGCGCTTCGAGGATCTGGCCGACACGCTGGACGATCCCGGGGACCGGGCGCGGCTGAAGCAATACGTGCCGCGCTACGCCATGACCGTGCCCGACCGGGTGCCCGGCACATGGAATCTGGTCGACCGGCTGATCGCCCGCAACGTGCCCCTGCACGCCATCACCAACTGGTCGCTGGAGACATGGCCCGAAGGGCTGAAGGCGCACCCGCGGCTGGCCGAGATCTTCGACACGCTGGTGGTGTCGGGCGCGGTCGGGCTGATCAAGCCCGACCCGGCCATCTACCGCCTGTTCTGCGCGCGCGCGGGCGTCGCGCCAGAGGCCTGCGTCTTTGTCGACGACAAGCGCGACAACTGCGATGCCGCGCGCGGCATCGGCATGGATGCCATTCATTTTACCGGGGCCGACGCCCTGCAAGCCGGACTGACGGACAGGGGGTTGCTGTGAACCAGATCGCAACCGAGACGGCCTATAATTTCGCCTATCTCGACGAACAGACAAAACGGATGATCCGCCGGGCGATCCTCAAGGCGCTGGCGGTGCCGGGCTACCAGGTGCCCTTCGCCAGCCGCGAGATGCCCATGCCCTACGGCTGGGGCACCGGCGGCGTGCAGGTCACCGCCGCCGTGCTGCGGCCCGAGGACGTGCTGAAGGTGATCGACCAGGGCGCCGACGACACCACCAACGCGGTCTCGATCCGCAGCTTCTTCCGCCGCACGGCAGAGGTGGCGGTGAGCACCCGGACCGCCGAGGCCTCGGTGATCCAGACCCGCCACCGCATCCCCGAGGCGCCGCTGACCGAGGGGCAGATCCTGGTCTATCAGGTGCCGATCCCCGAGCCCCTGCGCTTTCTCGAACCGCGCGAGACCGAAACCCGGCGCATGCACGCGCTGGAAGAATACGGGCTGATGCATGTGAAGCTGTACGAGGACATCGCGCGGCACGGGCATATCGCCACCTCCTACGCCTACCCGGTGCGGGTCGAGGGGCGCTATGTCATGGACCCCTCCCCGATCCCGCGCTTCGACAACCCCAAGCTGTCGGACTGCCCGGCGATCCAGCTGTTCGGCGCCGGGCGCGAACAGCGGATCTACGCCCTGCCGCCCTATACCCGGGTCGAAAGCCTCGATTTCGAGGACCACCCCTTCGAAGCCTCGAAACCCGACCGGCCCTGCGGGCTCTGCGGGGCCGAGGACAGCTATCTCGACGAGGTCATCGTGGATGACGCGGGCGGGCGGCTGTTCCTGTGCTCGGACACCGATTATTGCGAAAGCCGCCGCGAGGCCGGACACCGCGGAACGGAGGCGGCATGAGCCCGCAGCCATCCGCCGCCATGGAAGGAGACCAGCCATGACACCCCTGCTGAAGGTCGAAAGCGTCGAGAAGCGCTATGGCGCCCATATCGGCTGTACGGATGTGTCCTTCGACCTCTACCCCGGTGAGGTCATGGGCATCGTCGGCGAAAGCGGCTCGGGCAAGTCGACGCTGCTGGGCTGCCTTGCCGGGCATCTGGCGCCGGACACCGGGCGCGTGATCTTCGACACCCGCGCCGAGGGGCCGCGCGACGTGCTGGCGATGCCGGAGGCAGAGCGGCGGATGCTGGGACGCACCGACTGGGCCTTTGTGCACCAGCATGCGCGCGACGGCCTGCGCATGGGCGTCAGTGCCGGCGGCAACGTGGGCGAGCGTCTGATGGCCGTGGGCGCCCGCCACTACGGCGAGATCCGCGAGACGGCGCTGGACTGGCTGGACCGGGTGGAGATCGCGCCCGGGCGCATCGACGACCGGCCCTCGACCTTTTCCGGCGGCATGCAGCAACGGTTGCAGATCGCGCGCAACCTGGTGACCGGCCCGCGGCTGGTCTTCATGGACGAACCGACCGGCGGGCTGGATGTTTCGGTACAGGCGCGCCTGCTGGACCTGCTGCGCGGGCTGGTGCGCGACATGGGGCTTTCGGCGGTGATCGTGACCCACGACCTTGCCGTGGTGCGGCTGCTGGCGGACCGGCTGATGGTGATGAAATCGGGCCGCGTGGTCGAACAGGGGCTGACCGACCAGGTGCTGGACGATCCGCAGCACGGCTATACGCAGCTGCTGGTTTCCAGCGTCCTTCAGGTCTGAGGTATCGCCGTGGCCTATCTGGACAGAAAAGAAGCGCAGCGGCGCGAAGATCGGCGATCCGCGCCGGGGCAAGGCCGGGAAGGCCTGCTGTGCTCCGGCGCGCCGCGGCGCCCCGGACCGGGGCGCGGCATGGCCGGGCAGGCGCCAGCCCCCGGGCTCGGCCCGCACTGCCGGGCCGAGACCGGTCGGCGCCTCTTTGCAACCGGCTTGCAGGATGGAGATGTCGTTTTGAGGTATTTGGACCAAGAAGAAACACGGAAAAGGGCGATGCCCCGGGTCCCTTCGGCCGCGCCAATGGGCGCTGCGGGGCGGCCCGGCGGGTCGGCGGCCAAAGGGCCAGAGGCTGCAAAATGCGAGGCGGTGCGATGATCGAAGTCAGGGACGTGTCGAAGCAGTTCGTGCTGCACAATCAGGGCGGCGCGGTGATCCGGGTGATGCAGGGGGCGTCGTTTACGGTGCAGCCCGGCGAATGCGTGGCGCTGACCGGCGCCTCGGGGGCCGGGAAATCGACGCTGATGCGCATGCTTTACGGCAACTACCGGGCGGCCTCGGGGTCGATCCGGATCGGGGATGTCGACCTGGTGCAGGCCGAGCCGCGCGAGATCATCGCGCTGCGCCGCGAGGTGCTGGGCTACGTCAGCCAGTTCCTGCGCGTGGTGCCGCGTGTGCCGACGCTGCAGGTGGTGGCGGACCCCTTGCGGGCGCTGGGTGTGGCCGAGCAAGAGGCCGAGGCGCAGGCCCGCGACCTGCTGGCCCGCCTGAACATTCCCGAGCGGCTTTGGGACCTGTCGCCCACGACCTTCTCCGGGGGCGAACAGCAGCGCGTCAATATCGCGCGCGGCTTTGCCCATCCCTACCCGGCGCTCTTGCTGGACGAGCCGACCGCGAGTCTGGACGCCACCAACCGCGCCGTGGTGCTGGACCTGATCGAGGCGGCCAAGGCGCGCGGCGCGGCGGTTGTCGGCATCTTTCACGACGCCGAGGCCCGCGACCGGGTCTGCGACCGCGAAATCGACGTGACCGGGTTCACCCCGGCGCGGGCCGCGTGATGGGCAAGGGTCGGCTGATCGCCGTGGTCGGGCCGTCGGGCGTCGGCAAGGACAGCGTGATGGAGGCGCTTTGCGCCGCCTGCCCCGGGCTGCTGCGGGTCCGGCGGGTGATCACCCGCGCGCCCGGGGCGGGTGGCGAGGACTGCGAGGCTGTCTCGGTCGAGGCCTTCGAGGTGCGCCGCGCCGCCGGGGCCTTTTGCCTGCACTGGGAGGCGCATGGGCTGCGCTACGGCATCCCGCAGGACACCCTCAAGCAGGTGCAGGCCGGTCAGGACCGGCTGGCCAACCTGTCCCGCGCGGTCTTGCCAGAGGCGCAGGCGGTCTTTCCGCGCCTGACCGTGCTGCATCTGACGGCGCGGCCGGAGACGCTGGCGGCGCGGCTGTCGGCCCGCAACCGCGAGACCCCCGAAGAGATCGCCCGGCGCCTTGCGCGCCCCCCCTTCGCCCTGCCCGAGGGGGTGCCGGTGGTCACCGTATCGAACGACGGCCCCCTGCCCGAGACCGTGGCCCGGGCCCTTCAGGCGCTTCAGCCGGTGAGGGGGTAGCGGTGGACCAGCTCGAACCGGCCATCGGCGCGTTCCCCGACCAGCGCTACCTGGTCCAGCACGAAGGGCTGCGGCAGCGGCGGCAGGTGCCGGGCGACGCTGTCCTGCCAGGCCGCACGGTCCTGCGGGTCAAGCCGGCCGGTCAGCGTCATGTGAAAGCGGAAGGCCTGCATCACGTAGGGATAGCCCCAGCGCGACAACAGCGCCTCCTGTTCAGGCGTCAGCCGGGCGGCGCGGCGGCGGGCCAGCTCTGCCCCGGTGGCGGGCGAGCGAAAATCGTCCAGCGCCTCGACGCAGGTTGCCGCGACCCGCGCGATCTGCGCGGTGTCGCCCTGCGGGACCAGCGCCAGAAAGCTGCCAATCCGCGCGACCTCGAGTCCCTCGGCCCGGGCGGGCGCACAGCGCGCCGCCATGGCCGCGACCGCCTTGTCCAGCGCCTCGGCTGTCTGCCCCTCTGCCAGCCGGAAGGGCGGCTTCAGCGTGGCGTGGAAGCCGTATTTCCGGGGCGTCTGCGTCACCGCCTCCAGCCCCGGTTCGGGCCAGTGCGGCGGCGCCCTGCCGGTCAGGACATCCCAGCCCAGCCAGCGGGCGCCGAAGCTGGACAGCGCCCCCTCGGGCGGCAAATAATAGATTGCAAAGCGAGCGTATGACATGAACTCTCCCTTCTCTCCCGACGTGCGACCCGAGGACCGTGACGCCCTCATGGCAGAAAGCCTCTGCCTCGCCAATGCGCAACTGGTCCTGCCCGACCGCGTCATCGACGGCCACCTGATCGTCGAGCAAGGCGTGATTGCGGGGATTGCGACCGGCGCCGCGCCGAAGGGCGCCATCGATTGCCGCGGCGACCTGGTGATGCCGGGGCTGGTCGAGTTGCACACCGACAATATCGAGCGTCACCTCGAACCCCGCCCCGAGGTCGACTGGCCGCATCTGCCCGCGCTTCTGGCGCATGACGCGGAACTGGCCTCGACCGGGATCACCACGGTCTTCGACGCGCTGCGGGTCGGGTCCACGCTCGGCACCGGCAAGGGGCGCTACGACCCCTATGCCCGCAAGCTGGCGACGGAACTGCTAGAGGCCCGCGCCGCCGGCGACCTGAAGATCAGCCATTTCATCCACCTGCGCGCCGAGATCTGTTCCGAGACGCTGTTGCAGGAACTGGCGGACTTCGGGCCCGAGGATCGCGTCGGCCTTGTTTCGCTGATGGATCACACGCCCGGCCAGCGCCAGTTCCGCGACCTGACCGCGCTGCGGGCCTATCAGGCCAAGAAACGCAACATGAACGACGTCGAATTCGCAGAACATGTCGCCAACCTGAAGCGGATGCAGGCGCGCTACGGGGCCGCCCACGAGGCCGGCGCCGTGACCGAGGCGCGGCGGCTTGGCGCGGTCCTTGCCAGCCATGACGACACCACGGCGGACCAGGTCGCGCGCTCGGCCGAGATCGGCGTCGGCTTTGCCGAGTTTCCGACGACGCTGGAGGCGGCGCAGGCCTGCCGGGATGCGGGCATCGCGGTGATGATGGGCGCGCCGAACCTGATCCGGGGAGGCTCGCATTCCGGCAATGTCGCGGCAGCGGAACTGGCGCAGGCGGGTTTGCTGGACATCGTGTCCTCTGACTACGTTCCGGCGGCGCTGCTGTTGTCCGCGTTCCGGCTGGCAGAGCTGTGGGACGACCTGCCCCGCGCGGTAGCCTGCGTCACCGGCAACCCGGCGCGCGCCGCCGGACTGCCCGACCGTGGCCGGCTGGAACCGGGGCTGCGCGCCGATCTGCTGCGGGTCAGCCGCCGGGGCGCAGCCCCGATCCTGCGTGGCGCATGGAGCCGGGGCGCCCGCGTGGCCTGAGGCAGGACGGATCACAGGACGGGTCACTGCGCTTTGCGCGTGGCCTGTCCTGTCCCCAAGCGAGCCGCCTGCGGCCTCCTCTGGAATAGCCGCGTCGCTCGCAATAGGGGGGGACGGCGCCGCTCACGGCAAAAGGGGCGTGCTGTGGCAGGTTGCAAGCGACCGGAGAGAGTGCGGGCATGCCCTCGTCATATCCGCCCCGCCGTGAAGCGCCGTCGGGGCCTGGCGGGGAGCGGCCTTGACGGCCTGCCCGCCGCCACCGGGCACCGGCCTTTCACAATGGGTCTGTCCCGATCCACAGGCGGCACAGTAACCGCCCTGCCCGGTCATCCTATGCGGCATGCCGAAGGTCACACCGTCATGAGGTGGTCATGGTTTGCCTGCCATGGTGCCGGGCCTGCCATCAGGCAGTGCAAGATCCAAAGCCCCTTACCGCGTGCCATGCCCCGTATGCCATCGCGACGCCCGCCTAGCGGTCCGGCATATTGTCAGTGGCACAGGATCATCCCCGGCCCGACATTGTCAGGGTTCAGTGCCGATCCGAAGCCAGTTCAAAAGGAGTGGCCGGCTCGCTGAAGAGGCCGCTGCCAACCAGCGTCAAGAGGGTTCCCAGAACCGTCCCGCCCCCGAGATAGACCATCAGGGCCCCGCCAATCCCCATATCCGAGAAAGCGAAACAAAGAATGGCGGCCACCAGGGCAACCACGCTGCCGACCATGAACGAAATCACTGCCATGCTGTCCTCTCCCTTTCCATATCCGGTTGGCACTGTACGCCATCCATCCTTACCCGAGCGTTTACACGGTCCTTCACACGATCGAAGGAAACACGCACCCGTTGTCCGCGGCGGGCGCTGGGAGCGACCAGAGCGCTGACGCAGACACTGACCGATTGCAGCGCAGCCAGAACGCTCGCGGACGCGCAGGTGTCGAGATACCGGTTGATGCCCGCTTCGAAGTCCTGCGGCTGTTCGCCGACGATGTCGCGCGCGATGCAATAGAACGCGCCGCCGCCGACGTAGGACATCAGCAGCCGGTCCGTCTCGACGGTGGCGCAGATTCCCTTGGCGACCCGGGCCAGGATGGTTGCGAAGTTCCGGGTCGTGTTGTCATGGTAGTGGCGGACCGGGTCCTCGATCTGAACACCGAAGATCCGGGTGCCCGCGAGGGCTTCGGCCGGTAGCTGGGTCAGATAGTTGCCCAGCGAGAACGGCAGGATCAGCCTGTCCACGCCCTCGACCAGAAGGCTGTCCGCCAGGGCAAAGCTGTGCTTGCCGCTGCGCGACAGGGGTGTCGCCTCGCCCTTGGCCAGATCCTTGCTCGACAGGATCTTGCACGCGTTGCGGTGCAACATGCGCTGCGCGACGTGCACCCGTCCGACCAACTCCTTGGCCGCCGCGCTTTTAAGGATGTAGTCGTTGGCACCCGCGGCGAAGGCGGTTTCGATGGTTTGGGCATCGTTGCGCGCCGTCAGCATGATGATCGGAACGTCGCGATAGCGCGCCAGTTGCCGGACACGGCTGCACAGCTCGATTCCGTCCATGCCGGGCATTTCGATATCGAAGATAAGGCAGTCGAACAGCTGGTCGTCGTTGCCGAGGATCGCCAGGGCGGCCGCTCCGCTTTCGGCGACATGAAGGGGGGGAAAACCGGAACTGGAAAACAATACGGGCAGCAAGTCGCGGGAAATGGGACTGTCGTCTACTGCAAGAATTTTCACGTCCAGCTCCTGTTGGTTCAAATTCTCTTTGCTTTATCCCGGACAGGGCGGGTGGTTTCGCCCTGTCCGGAGACCTGCCCCGCCTGGGGGGTACGGAGCAGGTAGGGGTTCCTTGTCCGTGAGTGGATCAGCCGACGTCTTCGGAACCAATACCTGACAGCCCGCCGAGCAGACCGCCCACAAGGCCATCGTCTCCCAGAAGACCGTCGGTCAAGCCACCGCCGTCGCCACCGAGCAGACCGCCCACGAGGCCGTCGTCACCCAGCACGCCGTCGAGCAGACCACCGTCTTCGCTACCGAGCAGGCCGCCCACGAGGCCGTCCTCACCCAGTACGCCGTCGAGCAGACCACCGCCTTCGCTACCAAGCAGACCGCCCACGAGGCCATCCTCACCCAGCACACCGTCGAGCAGGCCACCGTCTTCGCTACCGAGCAGGCCGCCCACGAGGCCATCGTCTCCCAGAAGACCGTCGGTCAGACCGCCGCCGTCACCACCGAGCAGACCGCCCACGAGACCGTCCTCACCCAGCAGGCCGTCGAGCAGACCACCGTCTTCGCTACCGAGCAGACCGCCCACGAGCCCGTCCTCACCCAGCAGACCGTCGGTCAAGCCACCGCCGTCGCCACCGAGCAGACCGCCCACGAGGCCATCCTCACCCAGCACCCCGTCGAGCAGGCCGCCGCCGTCGCCGCCGAGCAGACCGCCCACGAGACCGTCCTCACCCAGCAGGCCGTCGGTCAGACCACCGCCGTCGCCACCGAGCAGACCGCCCACGAGACCGTCCTCACCCAGCAGGCCGTCGAGCAGACCACCGTCTTCGCTACCGAGCAAACCGCCCACGAGGCCGTCTTCACCCAGCACGCCGTCGGTCAGGCCACCGCCGTCGCCACCGAGCAGACCACCCACGAGGCCATCCTCACCCAGCAGGCCGTCGGTCAAGCCGCCGCCGTCACCGCCGAGCAGACCGCCCACGAGGCCGTCCTCACCCAGCACCCCGTCGAGCAGGCCGCCGCCGTCGCCGCCGAGCAAACCGCCTACGAGGCCGTCCTCACCCAGTACCCCGTCGAGCAGGCCGCCGCCGTCGCCGCCGAGCAGACCGCCCACGAGGCCGTCCTCACCCAGCACCCCGTCGAGCAGGCCGCCGCCGTCGCCGCCGAGCAGACCGCCCACGAGGCCGTCCTCACCCAGTACGCCGTCAAGCAGGCCGCCGCCGGTTACCGTGTCGTCTCCGAGCAGGCCGCTGCCTGTCAAAGAGCCGACCAGGCCGTCACTGCCGGTGACATCCGACAGAAGCCCGTCATCGCCGACCAGATCGCCGAGCAGGCCATCCGAGCCAGTGACGTCGCCAAGAACGCCCTCGTTTCCAGTCAGGTCGCCCAGAAGCCCGCCATCCGCGATGACACCGTCGAGAAGGCCGTCGCCCACGCCCCCAAGCAGACCACCCGCAAGGCCGTCGTCACCCAGCACGCCGTCGAGCAGGCCACCGCCGTCGCCGCCGAGCAGACCGCCCAAGAGGCCATCTTCACCCAGCACACCGTCGAGCAGGCCACCACCATCGGAGCCGCCCTCGCCGGTGTCACCCAGCAGACCGGTGCCCGTCAGGTCACCCAACAGGCCGTCGCTGCCGGTAACATCACCCAGAAGCCCGTCGTTGCCGACCAGATCGCCCAGCAGCCCTTCGGAGCCGGTGAGGTCTCCAAGCACGCCGTCGTTGCCGGTCAGGTCGCCCAGAAGGCCGTCGTCGGAAACCACACCATCCAGAAGGCCGGTGTCGGGGTCGACGGTTCCGTCTCCGAGGATGGGTTGACCGAGGAGCTCCTCGCCGAGGTCACCGAGCGCCCCGTCGCCGCCCACAAGGTCCCCAAGCAGACCGTCCGAGCCGGTGATGTCGCCGAGAAGGCCATCGTTGCCGGTCAGATCTCCGAGAAGACCTTCATCGCCGATGATCGGATCGAGGAAGCCCTGCTCACCAGTCCCATCCGTCGGATCGGTGCCGTCAGTCGGATCGGTACCATCGGTCGGGTCGGTACCGTCGGTCGGGTCCGTGCCGTCCGTCGGGTCGGTGCCGTCAGTCGGATCGGTGCCGTCGGTCGGGTCGGTGCCGTCGGTCGGGTCGGTGCCGTCGGTCGGGTCGGTACCATCGGTCGGGTCCGTGCCGTCAGTCGGGTCAGTGCCGTCGGTCGGGTCCGTGCCGTCCGTCGGATCGGTACCATCAGTCGGGTCAGTCCCGTCGGTCGGGTCCGTGCCGTCGGTCGGGTCGGTGCCGTCGGTCGGGTCGGTGCCGTCAGTCGGGTCCGTGCCGTCGGTCGGATCGGTACCATCAGTCGGATCGGTGCCGTCAGTCGGATCGGTGCCGTCGGTCGGATCGGTGCCGTCAGTCGGGTCAGTGCCGTCGGTCGGGTCGGTACCATCAGTCGGGTCGGTACCGTCGGTCGGATCGGTACCGTCGGTCGGGTCCGTGCCGTCTGTCGGGTCGGTGCCGTCGGTCGGATCGGTGCCGTCCGTCGGGTCGGTGCCGTCCGTCGGGTCGGTACCGTCGGTCGGATCGGTGCCATCAGTCGGGTCGGTGCCGTCGGTCGGGTCGGTGCCGTCGGTCGGATCGGTTCCGTCGGTCGGATCGGTTCCGTCTGTCGGGTCGGTACCGTCTGTCGGGTCGGTACCGTCAGTCGGGTCGGTACCATCGGTCGGGTCCGTGCCGTCGGTCGGGTCGGTACCGTCGGTCGGATCGGTGCCGTCTGTCGGGTCGGTACCGTCAGTCGGGTCGGTACCATCAGTCGGATCGGTACCATCGGTCGGGTCCGTGCCGTCGGTCGGGTCGGTACCGTCGGTCGGATCGGTGCCGTCTGTCGGGTCGGTGCCGTCGGTCGGATCGGTTCCGTCTGTCGGGTCGGTACCGTCAGTCGGATCGGTGCCGTCGGTCGGATCGGTTCCGTCTGTCGGGTCGGTACCGTCAGTCGGATCGGTGCCGTCGGTCGGATCGGTGCCGTCGGTCGGATCGGTGCCGTCGGTCGGGTCCGTGCCGTCTGTCGGGTCGTCATCGTCGCTGCCGCCCCCGCCGCCGCTCAGAGCCAGACCCAGGCCGCTCAGGCCGGCTGCCGCCAATGCCGCCTGGTCTTCCATGTTCATGCCGAGACCTGCAGCGGCCTGCTCGCCATCGTCCTCGACCTCCGGCGAATCCCCGAAGACCAAGCTGTGCAGGGAACCGCTCTCATGGGGTACGTGATAGCCCTCCACGATGATCCGGTCGCCGTTGCGCAACTCGACGATCAGATCGTCACCCTGCCGGACGAAACGCGAAATATCGGTTCGATTCGCATCAATTCGGATTGCAATTTCAGACCCGGCCTGGATCACGCTGTCAGCCATCGTTCATTCCTCTGTCCCAGACAGGCGCACCAGCGCCCATTCAAAAGTTCAATAACCATCTTTAGTTTTCAGTAAGCACTCTAAAGTATGTATCGTCAACCATAACGAGAGCGCTTATCGCTTTTTCTTTGCACATGGCCCCGCACGGGATGGCCGACGTGGCCGGACTGGCCGCGTTCTCGCGGGCGCCGGATCGGTGACGCCCGCGAGAGAAGAACCGTCAGGCCTGATCGTCGGACTGGGCGAGGCCGCCCAGAAGGTCGCCGGGCAGCAGCGATCCCAGCAGGCCGCCGTCGCCGCCGTCACCCAGCAGGCCGGTGCCAAGCAGGTCACCCGCGAGGCCATCCGACCCGGTGACATCGCCCAGAAGACCGTCGTCGCCGACAACTTCGCCAAGCAGGCCATCGGATCCGGTAACGTCACCCAGAAAGCCCTCGTTGCCGGTCACCGGCCCAAGCAGCCCGTCGTCCGCCACAACGGGGTCGAGCAGGCCGTCCTCGCCGCCGACGAGATCCGTCACCGCATCCGTGAGGCCGTCCACCGGCTCCAGCACCTCGTCCAGCAGGCCGCCGTCGCCACCGTCCCCCAGCAGGCCGGTGCCAAGCAGGTCGCCCGCGAGGCCATCCGATCCGGTCACATCGCCCAGCAGCCCCTCGTCGCCGGCGACTTCGCCAAGCAGGCCGTCGGAGCCGGTGACGTCACCCAGAAGACCCTCGTTGCCAGTCACCGGCCCAAGCAGACCGTCGTCTGCCACGACGGGATCGAGCAGGCCGCCCTCGCCGCCGACGAGATCCGTCACCGCATCCGTGAGGCCGTCCACCGGCTCCAGCACCTCGTCCAGCAGGCCGCCGTCGCCGCCGTCACTCAGCAGGCCGGTGCCAAGCAGGTCACCCAACAGGCCATCCGAGCCGGTCACGTCACCCAGCAGGCCGTCATTGCCAAGGAGACCGCCAAGCAGGCCATCGGAACCCGTGACGTCGCCCAGAAGGCCATTGTTGCCGGTCACCGGCCCAAGCAGACCGTCATCGGAAAGCACGGGATCGAGCAGGCCACCTTCACCGCCGACGAGCCCGGTCACCGCGTCCGTGAGGCCGCTTACCGGGTCCAGAACCCCGTCCAGCAAGCCGCCGCCGCCACCGTCACCCAGCAGGCCGGTGCCAAGCAGGTCGCCCAACAGGCCATCGGACCCGGTCACATCGCCCAGCAATCCATCGTCACCGACGAGGTCGCCAAGCAGGCCGTCAGAGCCGGTGACGTCACCCAGAAGGCCGTCGTTGCCGGTCACCGGGCCAAGCAGACCGTCATCGGCGAGGATGGGGTCGAGCAAACCGGCGGAACCATCCGTCGGGTCGGTTCCGTCAGTCGGATCGGTGCCATCGGTCGGGTCGGTCCCGTCCGTCGGATCGGTGCCGTCGGTCGGGTCGGTGCCATCCGTCGGGTCGGTTCCGTCAGTCGGATCGGTGCCATCGGTCGGGTCGGTCCCGTCCGTCGGATCGGTGCCGTCGGTCGGGTCGGTGCCATCCGTCGGGTCGGTCCCGTCTGTCGGATCGGTGCCGTCGGTCGGATCGGTGCCGTCGGTCGGGTCGGTGCCGTCTGTCGGGTCGGTGCCGTCTGTCGGGTCGGTGCCGTCTGTCGGGTCGGTGCCGTCGGTTGGATCGGTGCCGTCTGTCGGGTCGGTCCCGTCCGTCGGGTCGGTCGGATCGCCGTCATCGTCAGATCCGGTCCCGGTCGATGCGGCGAGGCCCAGACCGGCGAGCGCGGAGCCAATTCCCGCGACCGCCTCGTCCGGTATGGCAAAACCAAGGCCCGCCTCTTCCTCTTCGGGTCCATCTACACCCGAGACGCCGGTGTATGCGCCATCCGCGAACAGCAGCCGATGAACGTCGCCGCCCTCCGCCGGGGTGTAGAAGCCCGTCACGCGAATCGTATCGCCAGAGGTCGTCTCGACAACCAGGTCCTGGCCCGCGCGCAGATAGCGTGAGACGTCTCCCGCATTGACCGGGAGAGTGACAGCCTGCGCCGGTCCGGCCGCAAGTACAGTGTTTGCCATCGTATCGTTTCCTGTTCAGCTGAGGTCAGGCGGCGGTCCGGGCCCGTCGCGCAAATATCTTTTGTATGTATTTGACCATACTATTGAATGGCAATGTGTCAATCGTATGTCCGCGCAGATATTTCCCTGTACATGGCGGTCGTTCGACGCTACCCGAGTGAGGTGGCCGCAGGGTCCGGCGGCCCGTCGAGGCGCGTCACCACCGCTGCGCGCCCCCTTCAGCAGGCGCGGAGGAGCAGGCTTGAGCACGACAGACAAAGGTGATGCGGTCTCGGGCGATGCGATCCCGGCCAGCCCTTCCCCGGTCTCGGATCAGGCAGTCCCTGCGCCCCCGGAGGCAACCAACGCGTCCTATCGCCCCATGATCCAGATGCTGGCGCGCCTGATTGCCTCGGACCGCAGGGCCGTTCTGCTGGCCAATGAAGCGGGCGAAGTCCTGCTGGCCAACGGCCCGGCCAAGCGGCTTGGCGTCGAACGCACCCTGCGGGATCACATGAACTGGACCGAACGCTGCACAGTCGCCAAACGCGCCGGAAGCGCCCCGGTCTCGATCACCATCGACGATCTGTCGTTGGAGGGCGAACTGGTCCTGCTGCCGCTTGGTCCGGCGGCGGGCTTTTATCTCCGGTTGTCCGAGACCGACGGCGAAGCGCTGTGGCTACGCAACCGCGCGCGGGCCGCAACCCTGCTGCGCGTCACGCATGACCTAAGAACGCCGATACAATCGCTGCTGGCCAGCGCGGAAACGTTGGTACTGAACAAGGAGCGCAACGAAGAGGGGCTGGACCGCCTGAAACGGGCCGCGGAATTGTCGCTGGATCACATCAGCAACGTGCTCGCGGTGATCCGCGGAGAGAAAAGCGGCGCGGCGGCACGCCCGGACGAATCCTTCTCACTCGCTCAGGAACTGCGGCAGATGATCGAGGTCATCCGTCCCATCGCCGACCAGCGCAGCGCCGCCCTGTCGCTGAGCCTGCCTCCCGAGGCCGAGACCTGCGTGACCGGCCCGGTGCGCTTCGTCCGCGCGCTGTCCCAGAACATGGTCGACAATGCGGTGAAGCACGGTGGCGAGGCGATCGAGGTTATTCTGACCACCGCCCGCCTGGGTGTCGACATCGACGACCTCTCTGACGAGGACCGGCGGTTGCAGATCATGCTGGAAGTCCGGGACATGGGCGGCGGTCTGCCCCGGGCGCAAAAAGACCGGCTGAGGCAGGCGTTGGGACAAGCGGGCGGCGCGACAACCGCCCTGTCCCCCGCACAGGAACGCCCCTCCGGGGGCATGAATGTGCTGGCCCATGCGCTCACGCAGCTTGGCGGACATCTGCAAATACTGGATCGCGGTGTGGACGGCGCCCCGGTCGGCGCCGGGGGCGGTGCGGTCATCGGCACCATCCTGCGGGCAGTCTTCTCTCTTCCCGCTGCGAACCTTGCCGACACCACCTTTGAACAAGAGGCCCCGCAAGAGGTCGACGGCCTGCTGAAGGGCGCCTCTCTTCTGGTGGTCGAGGACAGCCCCGCCAGCCAGGCCTGGCTCAGCCATGTTTTGCGGGCCGCCGGCGCAAAGGTTCAGGTGGCAAGCAGCGGCGCCGGGGCGCTGGCGCTTCTCGAACATCGCGCGGACACGCGCTTCGACCTTGTGCTGTCCGATGTGACCCTGCCGCAGATGAGTGGCGTCGAACTGGCGCAGCGGATCGTTGCGGGCATAGCCTCGGGTGCCATCACCCCTGCCCCGCGCATCGTCGGCCTGACGGCCCATATCGAGGACAGTATCCGCGCCGCCTGTCTGAAGGCCGGGATGCAGAGCGTTCTGGAAAAGCCGATCCGTCCCGATCCCCTTTGCCGAGCGATCCGTGACGCGCTCGATTCGGACTTCCGCACCCCTCCCGCTGCCACGCGGAAAAGGCCGGGCAGACCGCCGCGCCAGACACCGGACGCGGTCCTCAGCGACTCCGTGGTAACGGAACTGGTCGCCGGGCTTGGGGCAGACGGCGCGCGGCAATACATGTCGCGCGCCCTGGCAGAGGCGAGCGCCGCGCTGGTCAGCCTGAAGACCGATGGCGTCACGGACCAGACGGATTGCATGCTGCATGCCGCAACCGGGGCCTGCGGGCTGACCGGGCTGGCCCGCCTCGACAGCAGTATGCGCGCGCTGGAAGATGCGGTGAAAGCAGGCAAAACCGATCTGTCGGCCGACATAGCGCAGGTGTCCGACGTCCTGACCCGCACCACGCAGGCGATTGCCGCCCTTGGCGCGGATTCGGTCTCCGGTTGACGTAATGTTCTGCCGGTGTCCCGCCCGGAACATACGTGACTTTGCCGATTTCACTCTACTTACGTGACGAATGTTTGAGCATCCGGCATGCTATCCTCCCGCAGTGGACGGATTCGGCAGGCCTGATGCTGCTTAGTGCGAAGGTAAAAGAATGGTATCTGAAGAAGTCACCCCTATCAGGATTCTGATTGCAGACGATCACGCGATGGTCCTGGAGATGTTCCAGCAATTCATTTCGGGCGTGCCCGACGTGACGGCCATGACGGCCCCGGATCTGGACACGGCCCTCGACATCATCGACCGTGAAGGTGCCTTCGACCTCGTACTCGTCGACCTGAACATGCCCGGCATGGACGGTACCGCAGGCCTGCGCAAGGCTATCGAGCGCAATGACGGCAAGCCCGTCGCCCTGCTGACCAGCAACCCGCCGGCCCATCTGGTGCCCGAGGTTCTGGACATGGGCGGCGCGGGCTTCGTGCTGAAGACGACCTCGCTGCGCAGCTTCTACAATGAGGTGCGCTTCATGGCGGCGGGCGAACGCTACATCCCGGTCGAGCTGATCGAATGCAGGCGCGTGGTGCCCCGCGACATGGCAACCGTGCCGCTGTCCGAGCGCGAGATGGACGTGCTGGCGGAATTGTCCGAAGGCAAGTCGAACCGCGACATCGGCAATGCGCTCGGCCTCAAGGAAGCGACGGTGAAGATGCACGTGAAGTCGGTCTGCACCAAGCTGGGGGCCAGCAACCGCACACAGGCGGTGATCGCCGCCCGGGAAATGAACCTGATCTGATCCCGCCCCGTCGTAAGGCGAGAAATTACCGCCGAAAGTATGTAAATCGCGCCTGATTTGCCGTAGACCGGCAGAACGGGCGCCCCGCGCGCCCCTTCGATGGATTGAAAGCGGAGAGCGGGCCATGGCCAAACCAGTGATCGTCTTTGCGGGGGCCGTCTATCCCGGCCAGTTCGGCGGGCTTTGCGACTACTTGCGCGCGGCGGGTCTGGCGGAAACCTACTTCCTGACCACGCCGGGCCATCAGGCCAGGAACGCGCATCGCGGCAAGCACATCCTCGGCTTCCGGCCCGATGGTCCCGTGACCGGCAAGCAGCGCTACTACTACACCGCCAAGCTGGAACGCTCTGCCCATATCGGCCGGGGCCTGCTGTCGGCGCTTCAGCAGTTCGAGAAGCACAAGAAGATCGACGTGCTGGTCACCCATTCGCTGTGGGGCGCACCACATTTCCTTTATGACGAGATCGACGCGGCCATCGTCAGCTATATCGAGTTTCCCAGCTTCCGGGCGCATGGCTGGGACCCCGCCTACCCGCCGGACCAGTCGCAACGCATGGTCGACCGCAACACCGAAATGCTGAACTTTCATCAGGCGCTGCGCAGCGATCTGGTGATCTGTCCCAGCCATCATGCGAAATCCATGTTCCCGGAGCCCCTGCAATCCAACATCGAGGTGCAGCTTGAAGGCTTTTCCTTCGAAGACACCAAGATGCCCGCCCCCAAAGAGGCCTCCGGTCCACTGACCATAGGCTTTTCCGCCCGCGACCTCTCGAATGCCAAGGGCTTCGACACTTATGTGCGGCTGGTGGATAAGCTGGTGGAACGCGGGCTGAAGGCCGAATTCGTGGCCCTTGGCGGCAGCGAAGGCAGCACTTACGGCTACGAACAGCAGTGGGTGCAGCGCAATTACGACGGAGAAGTGGCCAGCTTCCGCGATCACCTGCTGAAGGTCTATCCGCGCGCCGCAGAGGTGATCGCCTTTCCGGGCAAGCTGCCCTACGAGGCCTTTGTCGAGAAACTCTCCGGCATCGACATCTTCCTCTACCCGCTGCGCTTCGGCGTCGCGAACTGGGGCCTGGTCGAGATCCTCGGGCGCGGTGGCTGCGTGCTGGCGCCGGACCGGGGCTACCCCGCCGAACTGATCCAGGACGACGTGAACGGGCGCCTCCTGCCCGACGATGACGAGGCCTGGATCGACGAGATCACCGCCCTGGCGCAGGACCCCGAACGGCGCCTGCGCTACGGGCAAGCCGCCTGCGCCAGGGGGCGGTTGCTCTACAGCCTTCAGGCCGTCGCGCCGCGTTATCTGAACCTGTTCCGCCTTGCCATGGACCGGCGGCAGGCGCGGCTTAGAAACGGGTCGTGAAGCTGAGACCGATGGCCTGCGTCTTGTCGCCCGACTTTTCACGCAGCGGTGTCGCGACATAAAGCGACACCGGCGTGTTGGCGACCTCGAAGGACAGCGACAGCCCCGCGCTGGCCCGCGTGTGCCAGTCGTCGTCGATGGCGCCGTTCAGCGTGTCGTCCAGCCCCCAGGCGCTGCCCGCCTCGACAAACAGACCCGCCTGCATCGGCAGCGACAGCACCTTGCCGATGTCGCGCTGCACCTCGACAGAGCCGACGAGATAGCTGTTGCCACCCAGACGGTCGTCGCCGTCCAGCGGGCCGATCCCGCGCGGCGCAAAACCGCGGAAGCTGTCGGCGCCCGGAAAGAAGCGGTCGACGGCGCGGGTGTCATTGCCGTTCAGCCCGGTGACGCTGCCCGCGCGCACAGTCCCAAGCAGCCGGTAGGACCCGCCGAAGGGCTGCGTCATGCTGGCCTCCAGACGGCTGTCAGACAGCGCCTCTCCCGTGCCGATGTTCCACAGGTAGTGATCCAGTCGCAGCCCGTACTCCAGCGCGCCTGCCGCCTCGTCGCCGCCACCGCCGGAATAGACCGCCGACATGCGCAGGTACGGCGCCGAGATCTCGCCGGTTTCCTCGCGCAGAAGCAGGGCGCTGGCCGCGCTGTCGACGTCGTACATGCGGTAGCTGCGCCACCCCAGCCCCAGTTCCAGCCGCGCCTGTTCGTCCGGGGTCCAGGCAAGGTAGGGCTCTGCCCGGACGCCCCGTTCGGAGTAATTGGTATCGTCGAGATGCGCCTCGCGCGCAACGAGGTCGATGCCGAAATCCAGTGTCTCGGAAAAGGCGTCGGCGCGGTAAAGATGCGCCTCCAGCGCCTTCACCTCGGCGTTGAACGACAGGTGAAGCGCGCCATAGGTATCGGGGAACAGGTTGTACTGTTCGAAGGACAGCTCTCCGACCACGCCCGCGTCGGACACGTAGGATACCGCCGCCTCGATCCGGCCGGGGCGGTTGTCGATCTCGGCCACCTCGATCACCAGCGCCTCGCCCTCGGGGAACAGGCTGACCGCCTCGAAGACCCCGGTCGACATCAGGCAATCCTCGATCGCCCGCAACTCGTAATCCGCGTAGTCGACGCCCGGCATGGCGCCGCAGGTCATGCGGATGTCTTCTTCGGGGATGAACTCGGCGCCGCGCACCGCAACCGTCTCGAAGACGCGCGCGGATGCGGGGGCGGACAGGGAGATCACAGCGAGAGCAAGCAGAGCCTCTCGGCAGCGGGGGGCGTGGCAGACGCGCGACACAGGTATTCCTTCGACTTCTTGGCAGTTCGGAGAGGGGCAGCCCTCAGCGGAGACGGGCGTTGAGCAGCGGCCGCGTCAGGTAACTCAGGACCGAGCGCTTGCCGCTCTCGATATCGACCTGGGCCACCATGCCCGGCCGGATGGCGAAGCGCTCGCCGCCCTGCTCGAGGTAGTTGTGTTCGGTCATGACCATGACCCGGTAAAAGTTCTGCGGGCCCTGCCGCGTCTCTTCCTCGACCGTGTCCTCGGAGATCTGCATGACCGTGCCGCGCAGGTCGCCATAGGTGGCAAAGTCATAGGCCGTGATCTTGACGCTGGCGGGCATGCCGGGCGCCACGAAGGCGACGTCGCGCGGCAGCACCTTGGTCTCGATCACCAGTTGGTCGTCGATGGGCGTGATTTCCATGATCGGCTCGCCCGGCTGCACAACCCCGCCCAGCGTGGTAATCGCGATGTTGTTCACCCGCCCCGCAACCGGAGAGCGGATGGCGGTGCGCTGCAACTCGTCCTGCTTCTGCACCGCCTCTTCGGACAGCGCGCTGAGACGCGACCGGCGCTGTGCGAGGTCCTTGTAGGCGTCCTGCACGTAGGCGTTGCGCGTGTCGCCGATCCTTCCGTCCAGCTCGGCCTTCTTCTGTTCCAGCTGCAACAGGTTGATCCGGCTGACAGAGCCGCTGGCGGCCAACGGGCTGGTGATGGCGATCTGTTCCTCGATGGCGGCGCGTTCGCTTTCCAGCGCCTGCAGCGAGGCCTCCAGTTTTGTCCGGCGCGCCTTGAAGAGCCGCAGTTCGGTCTTCTCTGCCTCGTTCGGATCGTCGCCAAAGTCCAGCTTTGGCTGTTCCAGCACCTCGGCCTCCAGCCGGGCGACCTCGGCGGTCAGGGCGGTGATCTGGCTTTCGGCGGCCATGAAGGCAGAGCGCGAGCGCGTGGCATCCAGCCGCGCCAGCACCTGCCCGTTCTCGACGATATCGCCCTCGGCGACCTGAAGCTCTGCGAGGATGCCGCCCTCAAGGCTCTGGATCGTCTGCATGCGGCGGGCCGGAATGACCTTGCCGTCGCCCCGCGTCACCTCGTTGACCTGCGCCACCGCCGCCCAGGCGATGGCGGCCAGCAGCGAAAGCACGACAAGATAGATCGTCAGGCGCGACCGGCGCAGCGTCTGCTGGCGGTAACTTCCGTCCACATGGCTGGGGTCGAAGAGCTCGGGGCTGCTCATGTCACTGCCTTCACCTGCGCCTTCTGCACCGTGTTCGCGCGGGCCGTGTTGAGGATCTGCAGCAGATCGCCGTCGCGCGCGATCTTGCCCTCTTTCAGCACCAGCGTCCGCTGCGTCAGGCTGAGCAGCTCGCGCTTGTGGGTCGAGATGATCGCCGTGCGCCCCTCGAGCCAGGTGTTCAGGTGGGTGATGACCTGCTTTTCGGTGATGTGGTCGAAGGCCGCCGTCGGTTCGTCAAGCAACACGATCTTCGGGTCCTGCAACAGGATGCGCGCCAGCCCGATGGCCTGACGCTGGCCGCCGGACACGTTGCCGTTGCCGTGGATGATAAGGTCGAGCCCGCGCACGTGGCGGCGCACGAAACTGCCCAGCCCGACCGCGTCCAGCGCCTCGAGCAGCTGGTCGTCCGAGTGCAGCCCGTGATCCAGCAGCAGGTTGTCGCGCAGCGTGCCCTGGAACAGCGCGACCGATTGCGGCAGGTAGCCGATCTGGCGGCGCCGGTCCAGCGGGTCGATCTGGCTGAGCGACAGGTCGTCCAGCAGCACAGAGCCTTCCTGCGGGTCGACAAGACCGGCGATCAGCCGCATGAAGCTGGACTTGCCAGCGCCGTTGCCGCCCAGCAGCGCGATGCGCTCGCCCGCCTTGATATGCAGGTCGCGGATGTTGACCACCGGCGGCGCGGCGGGATCGTGGCGGAAGACCACGTTGTCCAGCCGGAACTCGCCGCGCAGCTCCGAGGCACGCACGAAGTGGCGGTCGGCGGGGCGTTCCTGCGGCAGGTCCATGATCTTGTCGAGACCGTCCAGCGCCGCGCGCACCTGTTGCCAGCGGGCCAGAAGCCCCGCCACCTGCCCCATCGGCGTCAGCGTGCGGCTGGACAGGATCGTGCAGGCGATCAGGCTGCCCACGGTCAGGTTGCCGGCGCTGATCAGGTAGACGCCCGCGATGATGACCCCGGCATAGGTGACCTTCTGCACGCCGCTGACCAGCTGGGTCATGGTCGTGGTCAGGTTGCGGGTCTTGACCGCCGTATTGGCCATGGTGGCCGACAGCTGGGCATAGGACCGCTGCAACCGGCCCTCGGCGCGCGCGGCCTTGACGGTCTCGAGGTTCGAGATCGTTTCCAGCAGCAGGCCGTTCAGGGCGGCCGCCTCGCGGGCATTCTCGCGCGAGGCACGGGCCAGACGCCCCTGCATCAACATGCCGGGAACGATCGTCATGATCACGCCGATCAGCGTGACGATGGCCACCGGCCCGCCGATGAACCAGATCACCGCAAGGAAGATCGCCACGAAGGGAATGTCGCACAGGGCCGTCACCGTGCCCGAGGTGAAGAACTCGCGCACCGTCGCGAAATCCCGCACCTGGTTGGCGAAGACCCCGGTCGAGGCAGGCTTGTGCGCCAGCCGCATGTTCGCGACCCGGTCGAACAGCTTCGCCGAAAGTTGAAGGTCCAGATCCCGGCCCGACACATCCACAAGCGAGGCGCGCGTGGTGCGCAGGACAAGCTCCAGCAGAATGGCCAGCCCGACACCGCTGGCGAGAATCCACAGCGTGTCGAAGGCATTGGTCGGCACGACGCGGTCATAGACCTGCATGGAAAACAGCGCCGTCGCGATGGCCAGAAGATTGGCCGCGAAAGAGGCAAAGACGACATCGCGATAGATCCACCAGTTCCCCAGAACCGGCCCCCGCAGCCAGTGGCCGTGGGTCGGTTTCGCCTCGTCCAGCCGATCCGATACGATGTCGATGGGTTTGGAGACCAGAATGCGCCCGTCGTGCTTTTCCGCCAGTTCCTGCCGGCTCCAGAACAGGCGGCCGCCGGAGGTTTCGGGCAGGATGATCTGCGCGTCTTCCTCGGCCCATTTTTCCAGCACGGCGGTGCGGCCATCCTTGAGGAACAGCAGCACCGGCAGGCTGTGGTCGGGGAAAGAGTGCACCGGCGCCGAGGTCACCCGGCAGCTCATGTTGATACGCCGCAGCGCCTGCGGGACCAGGTCTACCGACATCGGCTTGTCCGGCGACCAGCCAAGACCGTCCGTCAGGCGGGCCGCCGACGTGGTCACGCCCTGCGCGCGGCACAATTCGATCAAACCCTCGACGACCGGGTCGAAGTTCTGGTGGACGTTCATGGCCGGTTGTTCCCGCACTGTTTCATGCTTCTCATGACCCGCTCGATGCAAGGATCAGGGTGCCAAGCACCCCAAGATCGCGCGCGGCCTGATATTCCGTCCGCTTACGTTCGTCGTAGGTGTCGACCTGGTCGATCCGCGCGTCGTACAGATCGCGCCCGGTGGTCAGCACGTCGATCAGCTCGCGCTGTCCGGCCACGAACTGATCCTCGTAGTTCGCAAGGACCCGGCTGGCCTGTTCCAGCTGGGTCACACGCGACTGCTCTGCGGTCCGCAGCGTCGCGATGTGGCGAAGCGCCGTCTGGGCGGTATTGGTCATCTGCCGCTCGATGCCGCGCAGAGAGGATTCCGCCGCTGCCGCGTCCGCGCGGGCCACCTGAACGGCTCGCCCGCCAAGACCGCCCGCATTCAGGTCGACCCCCGCCGACAGTCCCAGCGCCGTGCTGGTGCGCCCGCCGTTCAGGTCGGTCCGCCCCTGCGCCTGCAACTGGATCGTCGGCAGGCGCGCAGCCTTCGCCCGGTCGACATTGGCAAAGGCCTCTGCCGCGCGGGCCCGCCCGGCGATGTAGTCCGGCGCGATGCGCACGGCAGACTGGATCTTGGCCGCATTGCCGTAGCGCCGCGCGTAGTCCAGCGAGGGCGGCGCCTGCACAGCCGACAGCTTGCGCCCGGTCAGGAAGGCGATCTGTGAAAGGCTCATGTCGCGATCCGCCATCAGGCTGTTCAGCTGATCCTGTGCGCGGGCCACTTCCAGACGCGCCCGGGCGACCTCGCCATTGTCGCCAAGACCGGCGCGGGCGCGACCCTCGGCCTGCGTGGACAGGCGGTCGGCGAACCCCATGTATTCGCGCGTGAGTGCGATCTTGCGCTCGGCGATCTCCACGTCAAGGAACGCCTCGGAGACCAGCAGGGTCAGGTCTTCCACCGACATTTTCAGATCGGAAACCGCCTGCACCCGGGCCTGCGTCGCGGCCTTGATCTCGCTGCGGATCAGGCCCCAGTCATAGAGCACCTGCGACACCGTCAGCGAGATGCCCGGTCCGTTGGCATCGGTCGTGCTGGTGTCGCTGGAGAGGCTGACCTTGGGGTAATAGCCGTCGCGCGCCTGCTTGATCCCCAGCGTCCGGCTGGCGACCTGCTGGCGCAGCGCGGTCACATTGGGGTCGAGTTCCGTCGCCAGACGCGCCGCGTCCTTAAGGGTCAGCTGGGCGAGGGCCGGCGCCGCCAGCATCCCAAGGGCAAGGGCAGACACCGCGGCCAGCCGGGCGCACCGCGTGATCAGCAAGGCTGCGAACGGTTTGCTGGGGCTCTTCGTCATGTCTCACCTTCGGCAGTCAGGGGCAGAAGCAGGTCCGGTGCGTCCAGAACCTCCGGCGACAGCTCGGTCGCCTCTGGAAAAAACGGGGCAGCCGAACCGGCCGCCTGCGGGGTTTCAAGGGGGATGCGGGAACTCTGGCCGCCGTCGAGGTCGGCCTCGTCCTGCATGGTGCTGGCCAGGATATCGTCCAGGGCGAGCGCGACCTCATCCTCGCCCTCCGGCACGCCAAGCAGGGCGTCGATGTCCTGCTGAAGCGCGTCGGCATCGGCCGCAGCCTGATCGGCGGTCGCCAGGACCATCTGCTCTGCCCGGTCGTCGTCCCCGTCGTCATCCTGCCCGCCCGAGAACAGGTTCATAGAGCCATAGCCCGCAGCCAGTCCGGCCCCCGCGCTGAGCATGGTCGAGCCACCGCCAAAGGCGGCAGCATCGCCGCCGACCTCGACGGTTTCGTCTGACGCAGCAGCAGAACGGGTCGGCCCGAGGCCGCCTTCGGCAGCCCCGGGGGCGCTGTCTGCGTCCAGTGCCGGCCCCAGGTCGTCCAGTGACGGTTCTGGTGCTGTCAGGCCGGTCACCATCGGCTCGCCCCGGGCGTCAAGCAGGCGGCTGTAGTCGCCTTCTGGGTCGATGACAAAGAAATTCCCGATCTTCAGAGTACGACCGTCCGCCAGTTGCACCGCCAGATCGCGGCCCATCTTCTCGTGACCCACAACTTCGGACCCGGCACCCGGCAAGGCGACATCTGACGCACGATTCAGCGCAATCCCGGCCTCGACAACCAGTGATTGCGATTGATCTTGTCCCACGCCACGCACGGACAGTTCTGTTGCCATTCGACCACTCCCCAAGAAACGGGACGTACTACGTCATGCTTGGTCCAAACCCTTGTAAAAAAAGACTACACACACTCCGAACGGCCAAACAGGACGGAAAAACACAGGTGTTCACGGGCGTCCTGGGTTCAGATTATATCCTGCAAGTCGCCTTGCAGGAGAATACACCCAAAAGATGCATATTACCTGCATCTAAGTGGGTCAACCAAAGACACCCCCTAAAGCCTTATCCGGTCTCGTCTTCCGTACTGCCCAGTCCGCCCAGCAATCCACCTCCGGTATCGAACAGCGACGACAGGACACCGTCGATCTCGGCCTCGCCCAGCAGGCCCTCATGGCCGGTTTCGGCCTCTGCGGCGGCCTCCTCCGACTCTGCATCGCTGCCGATCAGCAGGTCGAAGATGCCCGGCCCGCTGTTCGTGACATCACCGTCGACAGAGCTGCCAAGGATCTGGGTCAGCAAGCTGTCGATCTCGTCATCCGGAACGGCGTCATCGGCCAGCAATCCCTGCTCGATCAGGGAACCCCCCATGTCGGCAAGACCGCCAAGACCCGCGGTCAGATCGTCGACATCCTCGACCGGATCGAGCGGGACATCGATCCCGAAGACATCGTCGTCGCCGACGAGACCGGCAAGGAGGTCCTCACCGCCACCGGAGGCCAGCAGCGTATCGACGAAATCGTCCTCGCCCAGGTCGTCACCCAAGTCGTCGCCCGGACCCATGCCTGCCAGATCGTCTGGGGGCGCCAGGCTGTCCGGCGCAGCCTCCACAAGGTCGTCGGTCCCGGCACCGGCCTCCGGCAACCCATCCTGGTCCAACACCCCGTCCGCCGGGCTGCCGTCTCCGGCCCCCGTATCGGCACCGGGGGCCGAGAGAAGGTCCTCTGCGGTCGCGTCATCCAGCGCGGATCCGCTTTCCCCGTCGGCCTCGACGACACCAGCCGCATCCTCCGACATCTGCGGTTCAGCGGCCAGAAGCGCTTCGCCGGCCGCGACGCTATCCTCAGGGGCCCAAGCCCCCAGAAGCGACCCAAGAAGAGCGCCTTCACCCGCAACCGCATCCGAGAGCGGGGCCGCCGGACCGTCGTCCGCGACGGCGTCATCCGCAATGGCATCGTCACCCGCCACGGTATCGGCAAGGTCGTCGCTTCCCGGCAACGACCCAAAGAGGCCACCTTCGCCGAGCACCGGGTCTAGAAGCCCGCCGCCCCCGAAAAGCCCGCCGAGCAGACCATCGTCACCCAGCACCGCGTCGACAACGCCACCCTCACCCGCCACCGTATCCAGCACCGTGTCCACGAGGCCCTCGTCGCCGACAACACCATCCAGCAGGCCGTCGTCACCCAGCACCGCGTCGGTAACGCCACCCTCGCCGGTCACCGTATCCAGCACCGTGCCCAAGAGGCCCTCGTCGCCGGTCACCGTGTCCAGCGCAGAGTCCAGGAGGCCGCCGTCTCCGACAGCACCGTCCAGCAGGCCGTCGTCACCCAGCACCGCGTCGGTAACGCCACCCTCGCCGGTCACCGTGTCCAGAAGACCCTCGTCGCCGGTCACCGTGTCCAGCGCAGAGTCCAGGAGGCCGCCGTCTCCGACAGCACCGTCCAGCAGGCCGTCGCCCCCCAGCACCGCATTGATCGGCGGTTCGGACACGGCGTCCAAGGGTTCGTCTTCAGCCGCGACAGGATCTGCCGAGTCACCGCCTCCCAGCAGGCCACCGAGCAGGGACCCCAGGAGCCCACCCTCGCCGGTCACCGTATCCAGCACCGTGTCCAGAAGACCGTCGTCGCCGACAACACCGCCCAGAAGGCCGCCGTCACCCAGCACCGCGTCGACAACGCCGCCCTCACCCGCCACCGTATCCAGCACCGAGTCCACCAGACCATCGTCGCCGACAACACCGTCCAGAAGGCCGCCGTCACCCAGCACCGCGTCGACAACGCCGCCCTCGCCGGTCACCGTGTCGAGCGCAGTGTCCAGGAGGCCGCCGTCTCCGACAGCACCGTCCAGCAGGCCGTCATCGCCGACCACCGCGTCGGCAACGCCGCCCTCACCCGCCACCGTGTCCAAGAGGCCCTCGTCGCCGGTCACCGTGTCGAGCGCAGTGTCCAGGAGGCCGCCGTCGCCGACAACACCGTCCAGCAGGCCGTCGTCACCCAGCACCGCGTCGGTAACGCCACCCTCACCCGCCACCGTATCCAGCACCGAGTCCACAAGACCGTCGTCGCCGGTCACCGTGTCCAGCGCAGAATCCACGAGGCCGCCGTCTCCGACAACACCGTCCAGCAGGCCGTCATCGCCGATCACCGCGTCGGCAACGCCGCCCTCGCCGGTCACCGTATCCAGCACCGAGTCCAGAAGACCCTCGTCGCCGGTCACCGTGTCCAGCGCAGAATCCACGAGGCCGCCGTCTCCGACGGCACCGTCCAGCAGGCCGTCATCGCCGACCACCGCGTCGACAACGCCACCCTCGCCGGTCACCGTATCCAGCACCGAATCCAGAAGACCGTCGTCGCCGGTCACCGTGTCCAGCGCAGAATCCACGAGGCCGCCGTCTCCGACAACACCGTCCAGCAGGCCGTCGTCACCCAGCACCGCATTGATCGGCGGTTCGGACACGGCGTCCAAGGGTTCGTCTTCAGCCGCGACAGGATCTGCCGAGTCACCGCCTCCCAGCAGGCCACCGAGCAGGGACCCCAGGAGCCC
>JAFKDC010000028.1 GCA_017255395.1 Enemella evansiae
TCGTGCTCAGCCAGGATGCCGATGATCTGTTCGTCCGTGAATCTCGTTCGCTTCATTGTCCGTCCTCAAGTTGGGTCGGACCCTAATCGACGGTGGAGGAAAAATCCCGTGGCAGGTCACGGAGTCAAGGATCGTTTTTCCGCCTTGGCCGCATTGAGTGACCGTGCGCGCGCACGCTTTGACGGCAAGATGATCGGCATCACGGGAAGCTTTGGCAAATCGACCACCAAGGATGTCTTGGGCCAGATGCTTGCGTTCTACGAGCCTACATTTGCGACCCGGGGCAACTACAACGAACTCGCTGCAGTTCACATGCACCTCGCATCGTTGCCGTCTTATGCGAAATACGCCGTCTTGGAAGTCAGCATGGGGCGGATGCACCGGAAGGCTGCTGCCATCAAGGAGCTGGATATCGGGATACTGACCGCGATCGGCAACGCACATGGCGCGACTCTAGGAGATCGCAGCGGCATTCTGGCGGACAAGATCAAACTTCTGCAAACGATCTCTGCGGAAGGTGTCGCGATTGTCGCCCGGGATATCGTGACCCTCGACAACGAGAATGCGCGGTTCTTTGAACACTTCGCTTGCGAGATCATCACCGTCGGGCAAGAAGCGGACGCTGATGTGCGGATCGCCGACTACAGCATTTCCCCGCTGTCAACGATCGTTACAGTCGAAATCGGGGGTGACGCCTATGTAATCGAAAATCTCCCTCCGGGGCGACAGTTTGCGTTTGCGGCGGCCTTCTCTCTCGCGACGGCGCATGCGCTTGGTCTCGATCTCGGTCTGGCTGCCCAGGCCTTGGGGTCTTTCAACAAGCCCAAGAACCAACGGGGCTCGCGCTGGAAGGTCAATGTCGGGGGCGGAAAGGCGCTTGTCGAGGTGATAGACGATTCCCAGAATTCTGCGCCTCAATCTGTAAAGGCATTGATGGAATACCTCACCCTACGCAAACCGGGGCGCAAGTGGCTAGTGATGGGGGACATGCGTGAACTTGGGACTGACGAGTTGGAGATGCACCTTGGGCTCAAGCAGGCGATCCTCGATGCCGGGATTACCGACCTTCTGACCGTCGGACCCCTTGCTGCAGAGCTGGGCAAGGCGCTCGCAGACCACATCAAGGTTTCGTCGTGTGATGAAGCCGCAGAAGCCGCGAAAATCGTCTTTGCCGAAGCCCAACAGGGTGATTTGATCGCGTTGAAGGCCTCTGGGGCTGTCAATCTAAAGTATATCCTGCAGCGCATGTCCAAGGCTGAATTCAAGCGCGTTGCGCCACCCTGGTGGCTGATAGAGAACCATCAGGACAAGAAGGTCCTCGCTCCTTGATATCCAGCATCCTTGTCAATTCGGAAGGCGTTGTCCTGAAAGAGGATAACGCGGATATTGTACAGAATCCTGCGTCCTTGACGAAGCTCATGACCCTGTGGCTGACCTTTGATGCCTTGGCTTTGGACCGGGTGGTCACTGTGCCCGATCATGCGGAAATTCGCAAACAGCCCGGAAAGATCGGCCAATCCAACATGGGGCTGAAGGCGGGAATGAAAGTTTCCGTTCTGGATCTGGTATTGGGCATGATCGTGCCTTCCGGCAATGACGCGGCTACGACGGTTGCGCACGTCTTGGGGCCGGATGGTGCCTTTCTTGAAAAGATGAACGCAGAGGCCCTGCGCATGGGGTTGACGAATACCCGTTTCATCAGCCCCTCAGGCTTGGGGCGCGGGGAAAGTACAGCACGGGACATGGCCATTCTGGCCCGCAGGCTTCACGATGATTACCCGCATTACAGATCGATGTTCGGGATAGGATCCTTTGCCTTTGCCGGGCGACGGTACAAAACAACCAACACTCTGGCGCTGTCCAACAGGCATATAACCGGGCTCAAAACCGGGACATTATCGAACCTTCATCGCTGTCTTGCGGCAAGTGCATCGCGAAGGGGTGTCACGGTTTTCTCCGTGGTAATGAATTGTCCTGACAGAGCCTCCCGAGACACGCTGACATCGAAGCTTCTGGAACTGGGGCTGGCCGGAAAAACGGCATAGCGTGGTCCTGCGCGCTTTCGGCGAGGGCCGTCTGACGAGGATAGGGGCGTGCCACCGGTCAACCGGCGTGAGGCGCTGCGAGGCGAGCGAAAAGGGCAAAACTGGGGGCAGTTGCGGATAGGGGGTCGTGTATCGACCCAGCGGAATCTGTTCAGGTTAGGTGTACCGACCCGGTGAAAACCTGCTCATGCTACAAGGAAGTACGTAGCCATGAGTAAGACGATGGACGACAACATCAAACGGTGGACGGCGAAGCGGAAGACGGCGCTCGTCATCGAGATCATTCAGGGCTTCCAGCGCGACCTTCGCCTTGAACGTTGGCGCGTGCTGCTCGCGTTTCGACAGCTTTGATCTCCTTCTCGCCGAAGATGAGCAGCCTGCAAGTCGTAGCTTATGTCAGTGTCCGAATTTCGGGGGGGGTAGCCCAGTCTTCGCCATGGTCTACGCCTCTTCCAGCTCAAGTCAAAGCTAAAGCGTACCAAAGGCTTACCGAGATAAATGGTGCCCAGAAGAGGACTCGAACCTCCACGGCCTTGCGGCCACTGGCACCTGAAGCCAGCGCGTCTACCAATTCCGCCATCTGGGCACGGGTTGGTGAGGCAGGCATTTACGCGTTGTCCGGGGGGGTGTCAACGCCATTCCGCAAAGTTTTCTCACGCGGCAATCGGGCGCCTTGCCGGACATGCCGCGGGCCTGTATCCCGGGGGCCGTACCTCGTGGAGAAAAGGCAGCGCATGTCCAAACTCGTCACCATCTTCGGAGGATCGGGCTTCGTCGGTCGCTACATTGCCCGGCGCATGGCGCAGGAGGGTTGGCGCGTGCGCGTCGCCTGCCGACGCCCGAATGAGGCGATCTTCGTCCGGCCCTACGGTGTTGTCGGCCAGGTCGAGCCGGTCTTTGCCAATATCCGCGACGACGACAGCGTGCGCGCGGTGCTGATGGGCGCGGATGCGGTTGTGAATTGCGTCGGCACCTTCGACAAATCCGGCAAGAACAACTTCGACGCCGTGCAGGCCGAGGGTGCGGGCCGAATCGCCCGGGTCGCGGCAGAGCTGGGCGTGACCCGCATGGTTCACCTTTCGGCCATCGGCGCGGATGCCGAGAGCGACAGCCTTTATGCACAAAGCAAGGGACGCGGAGAGGCGGCGGTGCTGGCCCATATGCCGGACGCGGTGATCCTGCGCCCCTCGGTGATCTTCGGCCCCGAGGACGCCTTCTTCAACCGCTTCGCGGGCATGACGCGGCTGTCGCCGGTGCTTCCGGTGGTGGGCGGCGACACGCGGTTCCAGACCGTCTATGTCGACGACGTGGCCCGTGCCGCGGTCATGGGGGTCACGGGGGCCGCCGCGCCGGGTGTCTATGAGCTTGGCGGGCCGGATGTGGACAGCTTCCGCGATCTGATGCGCTGCATGCTGAGGGTGATCCGTCGGCGCCGTGCCATCGTGAACATCCCGTTCTGGCTGGCGGCTCCTTTGGGGGCTGTCATGGATCTTGTGCAGACGGTCACTCTTGGCCTTGTTCCGGCGCAGATCACCCGCGACCAGGTGCGCACATTGCGACACGACAACGTGGTCGCGGAGGGGGCGAAGGGGTTTGCCGATCTGGGCATTCAGCCGACTGCCTTGGAAGCGGTGCTGCCCGAGTACCTGTGGCGCTTCCGGCCCTCCGGGCAATACGACGCGATCAAGGAATCGGCGCGGAACCTGCGCGCGGATTAAGCGGGCGCGGGGTGCTGCTCCCCCCCGGGCGCGGAGAGCGCCGCCACCGGGCCGCGTCAGGCGTTCCCATGCGCTGTTCGGCCCGGCGGATCGCCCCCGCCGGTCAGGGCTTGCCAGCCTGAAGACTGGCGAAGAGCGGGGCGTTGCGGCAGTAGTCCGGCGGTGCTGCCCGTGTGCCCTGATTTGCGGCCTGCCAGTGCGCACAGCGGTCCGGCGCGGTGCAGCCGGTGCAGCGCAGGACGGCCTCTTCCAGCGCGTCGAACGACAGCGTGCCGCGCAGCATCTGTTCTTCAAGGTCCAGCCCCTGCAGGCTGGCCATGTCATCGACCAGGGCGGCGTGGCGCTTCAGCGTGGACGGGCTTTGCATGGCAGTCTCTCCCTCGGGCTAACCTTGGAACAGACTGCGGGCGAATCGGCGCCTGTGCCTTGACTCAGGTCAAGAGCGTCAGGAGCCGCCGGTCATCCGCGCCGCCGTTCTGCGCACGATGTCGATGCGCTCGGCGTTGGGCGGGTGAGAGCCCAGGAAGCGGTTGCCCGGGTCGGGGATGCGCGTGAAGAAGGCCGCGCCGCGCACCGGGTCGTAACCGGCCTGAATGGCGATGATGGTGCCCAGCTGGTCGGCCTCCAGCTCGAACTCCTTCGAGTAGGCGCGCGCGCCCACCGCCGCGCCCAGCTGCTCGGCGCTGCGCACGGCCTCGGCCTCGGCGCCCCCGATGGCGGCAATCCCCGCGAAGATCACCGCGCCGTAGGTGGCGCTTTCCCGCGTCTTGGCGAGGTGGTTCATGACGTGGTGCGCGGCCTCGTGGCTCATGATGAAGGCCAGTTCGTCGGCGTTGCGGACCGAGTTGATCAGGCCCAGATTGAAGGCAAGGATCGGGCGGCCGAAGCGGTCTTCGGTCTGGAAGGCATTGGGCGCCTGCCCGGGCCGGTCGTCCACCACGATCTGGAAATTGCAGTTCATGCCGCTGGTGCGGGCGCGGCATTCCTCTTCGGCCACCGGCTCGACGGTGGCCACCACTTCGACGAACTGCCGCGCCATCCGGTTGGCCTTGGCCTGGGCCCCGGCAGAGATCCCGAGGCCGGGCGCCTCCGAGGGTGCGGGGTCCGGCAGCATGACAGGCGCGCAGGCCGACAGAAGCACGACGATGAAGGGAAAGAGGCGAAGCATGATGGGGCGGGTTCCGGAGTGGTGCCGGCGAAGGATAGGGCGCCCGGCATCGTTGTGCCAGTCCGCAGAGGTCACGAGGCGGTGTTGCGCCGACCGTTTCCGCGGCCCTGCGGCCTTTTGCGCGTCTTCCGCACCCGCCCGAGCGCAACAGGCGTTGGGCCGCAGGCACGGAAAGCGTCTTTCGATTCAAATCCCGCGCAAAGTGAGATAGCCTCCGGGACAGGCCCCCGCGCCCGGACGCTGGCACCGGGCAGCGGCGGCGGCCCCGGGAAAGGACCGACATGTTCAGCATCGAGCACGATTTCGACGCCACCGTGGTCACGCTTGTCGACGAGGGCGCGCGGCATCTTCAGGAGGACGTGGTGATCTCGAGCTTCGAGGATTGCGTCACGGTCGAACAATACGATCCACGCAGCGACACACTTCAGCGGATCACCCTGTCGCTGTCCCAGATGGGCGATCTCGTGACCGCCGTGAACCTGCCCGAGGGGGTCTACCGTCGCAAGGCCTAGACCGGCCTGCCAGCTGCCGCGCCACGACCAGGGCTCAGTCTTCGATCAGGAAAACCTTGTCCCGCGCGGTCGCCCCGGCATCGAGGCTCAGCCGGGATTTCGGGATGCCCAGGGCCTTGGCCAGCAGCTTCTGGACCGCGGCATTGGCCTTGCCGTCCTCCGGTACCGTCGTCACCCAGACCTTCACGGTGTCACCCTCCCGCGCGATGCGGTTGCGCGCGGCCCGGGGCGTGACGCGCGCCGCAAGACGGGTGCCCGGCACCGCAAGGTCCGAGAGGTCTGGAAGGGGCTCAGCCATGGCTCGCGGCTACCAGCCTGCCGGGCCGCGCACAAGATCGCGGTTGAATCCCGGCCCGCAAGGTCTGACATAAGGACCGAACAACGCCGGAGACCCCATGCCCGCACTGAACCAGGCCGCCCTCGACTTCCTGCTGTCCCGCCGCTCGCGCCCCGCCAAGACACTGGCCCGGCCGGCGCCCGACCGCGCGGCGCTGCTGACCCTGCTGACCGCCGCCGCGCGCAGCCCCGACCACGGCAAGCTGGAGCCCTGGCGCTTCATCGTTCTCGAAGGGGCCGCGCTGCACCGCATCGCCGGGGCGGTCGAGGCCTGCGGCGCGCGGCTGGGCAAGGATGCGGATGCCGTGGCCAAGGCGCGTTCGGCCTTTGCCGACAGCCCGCTCTGCGTGGCGGTGATCGAATCGCCGGTGGCCTCCGAGAAGGTGCCCGCCATCGAACAGACCTATTCGGCGGGCGCCGTCTGCCTCGCGCTGCTGAACGCGGCGCTGGCGGCGGGCTGGGGCGCGAACTGGCTCTCGGGCTGGGCCAGCCACGATGCCAGCTTCCGCACCGAGGCGCTGGACCTCGCCCCGCAGGAACGCATCGCGGGCTTCCTCCACATCGGGACGGAGAAAAGCACCCCGCCGGACCGCCCGCGCCCCGATCTCTCGGCCAAGACCACCTGGGTCGAGGCATGATCCTCGACGCGGCCTTTCGCGCCATCGGCCAGATGGGCGACCGCCGCTTTCAGGGCGTGCTCCTGCGCGGCATCGGCCTGACCGTGGCGCTGCTGGTCGCCGTCATCTGGCTGGTGATGTGGGCGGCGGGCTGGCTGGTCGGAGATTCGATCACCCTGCCATGGATCGGCACGCTCACCTGGCTCGACAACGCCGCCAGCCTCGCCGCGCTGCCGGTCATGCTGCTGCTCTCGGTCTTCCTGATGGTGCCGGTCGCCTCGGCGATCACCTCGCTGTTCCTCGATGACGTGGCACAGGCGGTCGAGGACGCGCATTATCCGCACCTCGGCCCCGCCACGCCGGTTTCGTTCGCGGATGGGTTGCGCGACTCGCTGGGGTTCCTCGGCACGCTGGTGCTGGCGAATATGGTGGCGCTGGTGCTCTACCTGATCTTCGCGCCCCTCGCGCCCTTCATCTTCTGGGCGCTGAACGGCTTCCTGCTGGGCCGCGAATACTTCACCCTCGCCGCCATGCGCCGGGTCGGCCGGACAGAGGCCTACCGTCTGCGCCGCCGCCACCTGCTGACGATCTGGGCCGGGGGCGTTCTGATGGCCGTCCCCCTGACCGTCCCGCTGGTGAATCTGATTGTCCCGGTGCTGGGCGCGGCCACCTTCACCCATGTCTTCCACAGGCTGCACGACCCGCGCAGGGGCTGAGGCTTCTTCTGTCCCGAAGTATCCCGGGGGGAGCCGAAGGCCGGGGGGCAGGGCCCCCTGGCGCCCGCCCCCCGGCTCCGGTGCCGGTCACTCGGACCGCGGCTCCATCCGGTTGAACATCCAGCCGTCGATGTCGCGCACGGTGATGGCGCCCGACAGGATGGTTCCGGCGATGATCGCCCACAAGACGGCAGAGACCAGCGTCGTGACCCAGGCCTTGCGCCTGAGGTTGTGAACCTCGGGGCTGCCGGCATGGGTGCCGGGCACGATCTCGCCGAGGTCGCCCTGCGTTTTCAGGCGAATCGGGATCACCACGAGGAAGGTCATGAACCAGATGACCGCGAACAGTACGATGCCGGATGTAAGACCCATCAGACCTGCTCCAGTTCCACGAGGCAGCCGTTGAAATCCTTGGGATGCAGGAACAGCACCGGCTTGCCATGGGCGCCGATCTTCGGCTCGCCGGTCCCCAGCACGCGGGCGCCGGTTGCCTTCAGGTGGTCGCGGGCGGCGAGAATGTCGTCGACCTCGTAGCAGACGTGATGGATACCGCCCGAGGGGTTCTTGTCCAGGAAACCCTGGATCGGAGAGTTCTCGCCCAGCGGATACAGCAGTTCGATCTTGGTGTTTGGCAGCTCGATGAAGATCACGGTGACGCCGTGATCGGGTTCGTCCTGCGGGGCGCCGACCGATGCGCCAAGGGCAGAGCGGTACTGCTCGGCGGCGGCGTCCAGGTCGGGAACGGCAATGGCGACGTGGTTGAGGCGGCCGATCATCGGGGTCTCCTTGGGCTCGGGCTCTGGCTGCCAAGGGTTATGGCGTCCGCGGTGCCCCGGAACAAGCGGGTGCGGCCTTTAACCGCTTGTTCACCACAAGCGGTCACTCTGACGGAAGACCGCCATCGCACCAGAGGGGATGACCATGGACGACAACTCACTGCTTGCCGCGCATCTGCGCCCGACCGCCACCCGCCCCCTTCTGGGGCTGACGATCCTCGTGGTCGAGGACAGCCGGTTTTCCTGCGATGCCATGCGGCTTCTGTGCCTGCGCTCGGGCGCGCGCATCCGCCGGGCGGACTGCCTGAAATCGGCGCGCCGCCACCTTCAGGTCTACCGCCCCAGCGCGGTTGTCGTCGATCTGGGCTTGCCTGACGGGTCCGGCGCGGAACTGATCTCGGAACTGGCGGTGACCGTCCCGCGTGTCGACGTGATCCTCGGGACCTCGGGCGACAGTTTCGGCGAAGAGGTGGCGCTGGCCGCCGGCGCGGACGGTTTTCTGGCCAAGCCGGTCCATTCGGTTCTGGCGTTCCAGAACGCGATCCTCTCCGCTCTCCCGCCAGAGCGGCAGCCCAACGGACCGCGTCTGGTGTCGGACGATCCGATCCGCCCGGACCCGCTGGCCTATCGCGATGATCTTGCCCATGCCGCCGATGTGCTTGATGACCGCGACGACGAACGCATGTTGGCCTATGTCACGCAGTTCCTGCGCGGTGTCGCGGGCAGCGCCGGGGACACGGTGCTGCAACGCGCGGCGGAGGATCTGGCCGAGGCGCGGGCGCACGGCACGCCGGTGCAATCGACCCTCGCCCGCGTGGCGGGATTGGTGCAGGACAGGCTGTCCGCCCGCATCGCGATCTGAACGGTCCGGGCCGGGTGGACCGGCCCCGGCCACAGGGCCGCGCGGGCGGGCAATCGGTACGCGCCCCGCCGCCCCCGAACTGTCATGGCTTCAGGGGCCATCGCGCTCTCGAATTACAGGCGGCGGGGAACCGGCGGCGCATCCGCGCGTTTTCGGGCGAACAGCCATTCTGTCTCGCACAGGGAAAAGCCATGACCGATATCTACAGCGCCATCAAATCCGACCATGACCATCACCGCGCCCTCATGGAGCGGATCGCCGATACCTCTGGCGCATCGGAGGAGCGCAAGGCCGCATGGGACGAATTCTACCATGACGTGAAAAGCCATGCCGCGGCAGAGGAAGAAACCTTCTACTCCAAGCTGATTTCCAAGACCTGGGGTCAGGACGCCGCGCGCCATTCGGTGCACGAGCATCAGCAGCTCGACGATCTCATGGAAGAGCTGAACGAGATGGACATGGCGTCCTCGGGCTGGCTCAACAGGTTCAAGACCCTCCAGCACGACTACGCGCATCATATCGAAGAAGAAGAAGACGAAGTTTTCAGTCGTGCCAAGGAGATAATCGACACTTCCGAGCTTGAGGGCTACGGCGAGCGCTTCCTGGAACGGAAGCGCGAAGAGGCGGGTCTGATCGAGGAAAAGAAGGCAGACGCGCTGGAAGACTGAGCCACGGGAAAACCCTGACAAGACAGGGCGGGGTCGGGGCCGATGCCCCGGCCTCATTTTTTTTCAATCACCAATCCAGGCGGCAACCATGGATTGTGCTCGATACGAGTTAATATTTCGTTAAATAATCCGATTGCTGACCCGAGTCTGCCACAATCCAAATGCAGCTTTACGTTGAGTGTGGCTATGAGCGGAGCTTGGGACGATGGGAACAGACGCAACCTTGTTGATGGCGGTAACGACGGTTTCGCTCTTGTTGCCGCTGGTGGTTATCAAGCACATGATGCGGCGAATCCTGCGTCACAGGCACGGTGACGCGGTGGCGCAGAACCGCTTCGAGGCCGGGCGTCTGGTCATCGTGTCCTGCACGGCGGCCTTCATGCTGGGGGCTGTGCTGATGCTGGGGCCGGGAACCATCGCGCCGGACATGATCGCCTCGGACCACAGCCCGGTCCCGGCCACCATCGTCGCCGACGCGCGGTGAGCGGCCAGCGAAGCGGCGCAGGACGGACCGGCGGGGCGGCAGTGCCTTTATGACCGGGGAGAAGGGGGCAGCGCCCTAGAACCGGAACCCCGGCGGGTAGTCGTGCTGACCGTCGAAATCGGCCTTGCCGATCTCCAGCCCCGCTTGTCGCAGCACGGCAAATCCCATGGACATGTGGAAGAAGAAATTCGGAGCCGCGAAGCGGTGCAGGTAGTCCGGCGCGCTCTGGTTCAGGTCGGCGAAGCCCGCGATATGGCTCACCGTTCTGTCCTCGCAGCCCTCGAAATCCGCCCGGTTCAGCCCGCGCAGACACTCTTCGGCAAAGCCGATCCGCGCCATAAGACCGTCCAGATCCATCGCGGCAGAGGGAAACCCGGGCACGGGCAGACCGATCAACGGAAAACTGCCCCTCAGGGCGAAGCCCGCCGCACTGGCGAATTGCTGCGCGGCGCTGAACATGTCGGGCGCCAGCCGCGCCTCCAGAAACTCGGCCCGGCCCCCGGTGTGGTCCAGGATCAGGCGCGACCGGTCGAGGTAATGCAGGAAGACCGGTACAGAGGCGTCGTAGAGCGCGGACATTCAGGCCTCGGGCAGGGCGCGCTTGCTGCCGTGGTCGTCCAGCGCGACAAAGTAGAAATCCGCCGCCGTCACCACCACGGCATCCTCGGCAAAGCGCCGCCGCGCGTGGGCCTCGACCGCGATCCGCATCGAGGTCCGCCCGCGCGAGACCAGCCGCGCGAAGATCGTCACCTCGTCCCCGACCTTCACCGGCTGGTGGAATTTCATGCCCTCGACCGCGACGGTGGCCGCGCGCCCGCGCGACACGCGCCCCGCGACGTTGCCCGCCGCGAGGTCCATCTGGCTCATCAGCCAGCCGCCGAAGATATCGCCCGACGGATTCGTGTCGGCGGGCATGGCGATGGTGCGGATCGCAAGGACCGACCCGTCCTCGGGGTCGGTGACGGGCCGCGATTCGTCCATCGCCTCAGTCCTGCGGAATGACGCGCAGCGACAGCTCCATCAGCTGGTCGCTGGTGGGGTCGGAGGGCGCCTGCATCATCAGGTCTTCGGCGCGCTGGTTCATCGGGAACATGATGACCTCGCGGATGTTCGAGGTGCCCGCCAGCAGCATGACGATCCGGTCGATGCCCGCCGCACAGCCGCCGTGCGGCGGGGCGCCGTAGTGGAAGGCGTTGAAGAGCGCGCCAAAGCGGTTCTTCACCTCGTCGGCGCCGTAACCCGCGATTTCGAAGGCCTTGAGCATGACGTCGGGCTTGTGGTTCCGGATCGCGCCGCTGACCAGTTCGTAGCCGTTGCAGGCAAGGTCGTACTGGTAGCCGCGCACCGCCATCGGGTCGCCGTTCAGCGCCTCCATCCCGCCCTGCGGCATCGAGAAGGGGTTATGCTCGAAGTCGATGGCGCCGGTTTCCTCGTCGCGCTCGTAGATCGGGAAGTCGACGATCCATGCAAAGGCAAAGCGGTCCTTCTCGGTCAGGCCCAGTTCCTCGCCGATCACGTCGCGGGCCTTGCCGGCCACGCGCTCGAAGGTCGCAGGCTTGCCGCCAAGGAAGAAAGCCGCGTCGCCGACGCCAAGGCCAAGCTGCTGGCGGATCGCCTCGGTGCGCTCGGGGCCGATGTTCTTGGCCAGCGGACCGGCGGCTTCCATGCCCTCGCCCTGATCGCGCCAGAAAATATACCCCATCCCCGGCAGGCCCTCTTTCTGGGCGAAGGCGTTCATACGGTCGCAGAACTTGCGGCTGCCGCCGGTGGGCGCCGGGATGGCGCGGATCTGCGTGCCGTCCTGCTCCAGCAGCTTGGCGAAGATCGCGAAGCCGGAACCGCGGAAGTGCTCGGACACGTCCTGCATCTCGATCGGGTTGCGCAGGTCGGGCTTGTCGGTGCCGTATTTCAGCGCCGCTTCCTTGTAGGGGATCTGCGGCCAGCTTTCCGGCGCGTCGACCTTGGCGCCGCCGCCGAATTCCTCGAAGACGCCCGCGATCACCGGGGACACGGTGTCAAAGACGTCCTGCTGCTCGACAAAGCTCATCTCGAGGTCGAGCTGGTAGAAGTCGGTGGGAGAGCGGTCGGCGCGCGGGTCTTCGTCGCGGAAACAGGGCGCGATCTGGAAATACTTGTCGAAGCCCGAAACCATGATCAACTGCTTGAACTGCTGCGGCGCTTGCGGCAGCGCGTAGAACTTGCCCGGATGCAGGCGCGACGGCACGAGGAAGTCGCGCGCGCCCTCGGGGCTGCTGGCCGTGATGATCGGCGTCTGATACTCGCGGAAGCCCTTGTCCCACATGCGCTTGCGGATCGAGGAGACCACGTCCGACCGCAGGGTCATGTTTTTCTGCATCGCCTCGCGGCGCAGGTCGAGGTAGCGGTACTTCAGGCGCGTCTCTTCCGGGTACTCCTGATCGCCGAAGACGATCAGCGGCAGTTCCTGCGCCTCGCCCAGCACTTCGATGTCGCGGACGAAGACCTCGACCTCGCCGGTGGGCAGCTTGGGGTTCACCAGATCGGCGTCGCGTGCCTTCACGGTGCCGTCGATACGGATACACCACTCCGAGCGGACCTTCTCCATCTGGGCGAAGACCGGGCTGTCGGGGTCGCACAGCACCTGCGTCGTGCCGTAGTGGTCGCGCAGATCGACGAAAAGGATGCCCCCGTGGTCGCGGATGCGATGCACCCATCCTGCAAGGCGGACGGTCTCGCCCACGTTCGACTTGGTCAGTGCGGCGCAGGTGTGGCTGCGGTAAGCGTGCATATCAGTGTCCCCGAGAGAATTCCGGGCCGGTCAACCAAGGCGCGGCGGCAAAGTCAAGCTGTGCGTGCCCGGACGGGCCGTTTGCAGCCTGTTCCGGACGCCCCGTTTCCGGCGATTCGCAGCCTGCGACGGCCCGGTTTTCGCCTCGGCGCCGGGGGCTTGGACCGGCCGCGCCCGGTTGTGCGGGCGAAGACAGCCCCCTCCCCACCGCGAGGACGCGCCGCCGCGCCGCGACCGTTTCGGGCCGGATATTCGTCATGGGCGGCCTCGTGCCCTGGCCCGGTCCCGCAGATGTCGGGCCGGTTTCCGTGAAATTCCCGTGTCAGGGCCGGGACGAGGGCTTGCACCGGCAGGGTGCATGTCTATAACCCGCAACAATTTGCGGGCCGGGCTGTCGCGGCCCTGCTGCCCCCTGCCCGAAACGCGCCGTCAGACGAGGTCACCCCATGCCCAAACGTACCGATATCAAATCCATCATGATCATCGGCGCAGGTCCTATCGTCATCGGTCAGGCCTGCGAGTTCGATTATTCCGGCGCACAGGCCTGCAAGGCCCTGCGTGAAGAAGGTTACCGGGTCATTCTGGTGAACTCCAACCCGGCAACGATCATGACCGACCCGGGGCTGGCCGATGCCACCTATATCGAGCCGATCACCCCGGAAGTGGTCGCCAAGATCATCGAGAAGGAACGCCCCGACGCGCTTCTGCCGACGATGGGCGGCCAGACCGGGCTGAACACCTCTCTGGCGCTCGAAGAGATGGGCGTGCTGGAGAAATTCGGCGTCGAGATGATCGGCGCCAAGCGCGAAGCCATCGAAATGGCCGAGGACCGCAAGCTGTTCCGCGAGGCGATGGACCGCATCGGGCTGGAAAACCCCAAGGCAGAGATCATCACCGCGCCGAAGAAAGAGAACGGCAAGCGCGACCTCGAAGAGGGCGTGAAGCTGGCCCTGGAAACGCTGGAGCACATCGGCCTGCCCGCGATCATCCGCCCCGCCTTTACCCTTGGCGGCACCGGCGGCGGCGTGGCCTACAACCGCGAGGACTATGTCCACTATTGCCGCTCGGGCATGGACGCCTCTCCGGTGGGCCAGATCCTCGTCGATGAATCGCTTCTGGGCTGGAAGGAATTCGAGATGGAGGTCGTCCGCGACAAGGCGGACAACGCGATCATCGTCTGCGCCATCGAGAACGTCGATCCGATGGGCGTGCACACCGGCGACTCGATCACCGTGGCGCCCGCGCTGACGCTGACCGACAAGGAATACCAGATCATGCGCAACGGCTCTATCGCCGTGCTGCGCGAGATCGGCGTGGAAACCGGCGGATCGAACGTGCAATGGGCGGTGAACCCGGAAAACGGTCGCATGGTCGTGATCGAGATGAACCCGCGTGTGTCGCGGTCCTCGGCGCTGGCGTCCAAGGCCACCGGCTTCCCCATCGCCAAGATCGCCGCCAAGCTGGCCGTGGGCTACACGCTGGACGAGCTGGACAACGACATCACCAAGGTCACGCCCGCCTCCTTCGAGCCGACCATCGACTATGTCGTGACGAAGATCCCCAAGTTCGCCTTCGAGAAATTCCCCGGTTCGCAGCCGCATCTGACCACCGCGATGAAGTCGGTGGGCGAGGCCATGGCCATCGGCCGCACCATCCACGAGTCGCTGCAAAAGGCACTGGCCTCGATGGAATCCGGTCTGACCGGCTTTGACGAGGTTGAGATCCCCGGCCTGACCGGCAATGCCGCATCCGACAAGGCCGCCGTGATCAAGGCGATCTCCGAGGCGACACCGGACCGCATGCGCACCATCGCGCAGGCCATGCGCCACGGCCTGACCGACGACGAGATCCACGGCACCACCATGTTCGATCCGTGGTTCCTTGCCCGCATCCGCGAGATCGTGGACGCCGAGGAACAGGTCCGCGCGCAGGGTCTGCCCGCCGATGCCGAGGGCCTGCGCGAGCTGAAGATGCTGGGCTTTACCGATGCCCGCCTTGCCACGCTGACCGGCCAGTCCGAAAGCGCCGTGCGCGCGGCCCGCCACGAGGCAGGTGTCACCGCCGTCTTCAAGCGCATCGACACCTGCGCGGCCGAGTTCGAGGCTCAGACCCCCTACATGTATTCGACCTACGAGATGCCCATGATGGGCGAGGTCGAATGCGAGGCGCGCCCCAGCGACCAGAAGAAGGTGGTGATCCTGGGCGGCGGCCCCAACCGGATCGGTCAGGGCATTGAGTTCGACTACTGCTGCTGTCACGCCTGCTTTGCGCTGACCGCGCAGGGTTACGAGACCATCATGATCAACTGCAACCCGGAGACGGTTTCGACCGACTACGACACCTCGGACCGGCTGTATTTCGAACCGCTGACCTTCGAGCACGTGATGGAGATCCTGCGCGTCGAGCAGCAGAACGGCACGCTGCACGGCGTCATCGTCCAGTTCGGCGGCCAGACGCCGCTGAAGCTGGCCAATGCGCTGGAAGAGGCGGGCATCCCGATCCTCGGCACCACGCCCGACAGCATCGACCTTGCCGAAGACCGCGACCGGTTCCTGAACCTGGTGAACGATCTGGGTCTGAAGCAGCCGAACAACGGCATCGCCTCGACCGATGAGGAAGCCTTTGCCATCGCCGAGAAGATCGGCTTCCCGCTGGTGATCCGCCCCTCCTACGTGCTGGGCGGTCGCGCCATGGAGATCGTGCGCGACATGGAAGGGCTGAAGCGCTACATCCGCGACGCCGTGGTGGTGTCGGGCGACAGCCCGGTCCTGCTCGACAGCTACCTCTCGGGCGCCACCGAACTGGACGTCGACGCGCTGTGCGACGGCACCGACGTGCATGTGGCGGGCATCATGCAGCACATCGAAGAGGCGGGTGTGCACTCGGGCGACAGCGCCTGTTCTCTGCCGCCCTACTCGCTGTCCAAGGACACGCTGGCCGAGATCGAGCGCCAGACCCGCGCGCTGGCCAAGGCGCTGAACGTGGTCGGCCTGATGAACGTGCAATTCGCGATCAAGGGTGAGGATATCTACCTGATCGAGGTCAACCCGCGCGCCTCGCGTACCGTGCCCTTCGTGGCCAAGGCGACCGACAGCGCCATCGCCTCTATCGCCGCACGGCTCATGGCGGGCGAAAAGCTGTCCGCCTTCCCGAAGCGCCCGGCCTATGACGCCGACATCGACTATGACACCGATGTGCCCATGGCCGACATGATGACGCTGGCCGATCCGAACATGCCTTGGTTCAGCGTCAAAGAGGCGGTGCTGCCCTTCGCCCGCTTCCCCGGCGTGGACACGATCCTCGGGCCGGAAATGCGCTCGACCGGCGAGGTCATGGGCTGGGACAAGTCCTTCCCGCGCGCTTTCCTCAAGGCGCAGCTGGGCGCGGGCACCCACCTGCCGACCGAGGGCGCGGTCTTCTTCTCGATCAAGGACGACGACAAGACGCCGCAGATGGTCGAGGCCGCGCAGATCCTGTCGGATCTGGGCTTCACCCTGGTCGCCACCAGCGGCACCGCGGGTTTCCTCAAGGACCACGACATCGCCTGCGAGACGGTCAAGAAGGTCTACGAGGGCCGTCCGAACATCGTCGACCTGATGAAGGACGGCGGCATTCAACTGGTGCTGAACACCACCGAGGGCGCCGCCGCCGTCGAGGACAGCCGCGAGATCCGCTCTGTCGCGCTGTACGACAAGATCCCCTACTTCACGACCGCCGCCGGTGCCCATGCCGCCGCGCAGGCGATCAAGTCGCGGGACGAGGGCGAGCTCGTGGTGAAGTCGCTTCAGGGCTGAGGGCGGCGCGTCCGTCCAGCATCAGGCGTGCGACGACCCGACATTGTAAATGCAACAAGGGCGGCCCGGTCTATCTGTGCCGCCCTTCGCTTTTTCGGTCAGGAGTAGGGGACGTTGCGCCAGCTGATCTTGCTGCTGCCACCGAGTTCGAGCAGAAGCACACCTTCAGCGTTGTCGGTAACACTGAAGACAACGTCATATCGTGAAGGGATGCCGGCGATCAGGGGCACCTTGACCCAGCTGCCTGAACTGTCACCCGCCAATGTGATTCTGGAAGCTGTCGCGAAAGACCCATCTGACAATGCGATTCTGTTGTAATCCGCATGGTTGGAGAACGTCAGGTCTTCATCCGGTGTCAGTATAAACGAGCACTGGATCTTTCCACCGCCGTTCTTGCAGCCCAGCAACTCGGTTTTGGATCCGCCCCAATACTGCGCCGGAAAATCGCTTTCGAAATTCGCGGAGATCTGGATCGGGCGCGTCGGATCGCCGGTTCCGTCGCTCGTTCCGGCAGCCCCCGCCGGCCCCTCTGCGCCTTGTGGCCCTGCCGGTCCGCGCTCTCCACGTGGCCCGCGCAGGACATCCGCGTAGTCGCGCGCAAGGATTTCCGCGACCTGCTCTGCCGAGGCAGAGCCACCGCTTGACGGGCGGTTCTCCAGTGCCTTCAGCCGGTCTGCGATTTCATCCAGTTCCGCGCGAACCACGGCATTCTGGGTGATGCTCGCGACACTTTCCAGTCGTTGGGTCAGGGTCTTCAAGTCTGTCGCCGCATCCTCCAGCTTGGTTGTGCTGTTCTGAATGCTCATCTCGTTTGCACGGATGCGTTCAGCGTAGGCGGCGACACCCGAGTCCGACTGCTGCTGATAGGTGGCATAGGATATGAGAACCGCGCCACCTGTGGCAGCCCCGGCCGCGGCCGCCTTCAACCAATCCATCAAAGCGGTTTTCCTCCTCTTCCGTTGGGTCAAATGAACAACGGCAGGGTGAACCTCGCAACACTAAATTGAACCGGACCGCCGGAGTGTTCTCACCAGCGCCAGTCGAAGGTCCGGATCACCTGCACGCTGACGCGGCCGGAGTCGCGTTCCTGTACCACAGGAGAGTCCGCAATGGAGCCGGTCAGGTGGGTCCAGCCCACAGTGCCCTGCACCGCCCAGCTGTCGTTGAAATCGTGGCGGACCGACATCTCCAGCCCGTAAGCGTAAAGCCCGGCGTCGGCGTCATATGCCGCCAGCGCGGCGCCGGTGGGGACGTCGAAATAGGTGTCGGCATAGGCGTCGTTGGCAAAGCTCAGGCGCGGGCCGACGCGGACCTCGGTGCGCGGGGCGGCGGCAAGGATCGCGTCGCCGCCAAGGTCCAGAACCAGCCCGTCGTGGCCGGTGACGCCCTTGCGCAGCGCGCCGAAGATCTCGGCCTGTTGCCAGCGGTAGGACAGCTTCAGCCCCAGTTCCAGCGCCGTGTCGACATCGTCGATCCCGGCAAGGCGGGAGTAGTCGTCCTCGGTGCGCTCTGACAGCACACGGAAGGACGGGCCGAAGCCGAAGCCCAGACCGTCGCCGCGGTCGATGTTGAAGAACAGGAAGTCCAGACGGCTGACGCTGCCCGACAGGCTTGGCCCGGCCTTGTAGTCGTCCGAGCCCTCGTAGGCGGGTGCGGCGCCGACGCCTGCCCCGATCTCGAAGGTCAGCTGTTCGGCATGGGCGGCCAGCGGCAGGGCAAACACAAGGGCGGTGAGGGCAGCTGTACGCATCGGGCAGACTCCTGGGCGGCGGGCAAAGCGCCCGGTTTGGCTTGGGTTTATCATAGCCTGCGGGCCGGTCCAGAAAACCCCCTGTGGCCAGCGCTGTTGCCCCGGGCTGTTGCAGGCTCTCCACATCCCGGCGCGCGCCTGCTACACCCCGGGCCAGACAGCACGGAGGGCCGCACTTGAAACCCGTCATCCTGACCATTCTCGACGGCTGGGGCCTGCGCGAGGACCCGGCGAACAACGCGCCGGTGCTGGCGAAGACGCCGACCATCGACCGGCTGATGCAGACCTGCCCTCATGCCACCCTGATCACCCATGGCCCGGATGTCGGCCTGCCGACCGGGCAGATGGGCAATTCCGAGGTCGGGCATACCAATATCGGCGCCGGGCGCGTCGTGGCCATGGATCTTGGCCAGATCGACCTTGCCATCGAGGACGGCAGCTTTTTCGAGAACGAGGCGATCCTCGGCTTCGCGGCCAGGGTGAAGGCGGCGGGCGGCACCGCCCATGTCATGGGGCTGACCTCGGATGGGGGCGTGCATGCCCATACCGATCACATGCTTGCGGCGGTCAGGGTGCTGACCGGACAGGGGCTTCGCGTCGCCGTCCATGTCATCACCGACGGCCGCGACGTCGCGCCGCAAAGCGCCGCCGCGCAGGTCGAGGCCTTTGAAAAGGCCCTGCCCGAAGGGGCCTTTGTGGCCACCGTGTCGGGGCGCTATTTCGCCATGGACCGCGATACACGATGGGAGCGGGTCGAAAAGGCCTGGCGCGCGGTCTGCGAGGGCAGCGCGCCCGACCGGGACGCGGCTGTCGCGGGGATCGAAGCCTCTTACGAGGCGGGCAAGACAGATGAATTCGTCGAACCCTTCACCGTCGGCGGCTATAGCGGCTTCGCCAAGGGCGATGGGCTGTTCTTCGTCAACTTCCGCGCCGACCGCGCACGCGAGATCCTCGCCGCCATCGGGGCGCCCGATTTCGACGGGTTCGAACGCGACAAGCCCGCTCTTTCGGCGTTGCTGGGCATGGTCGAATACTCCGACGCGCACAACGACTACATGACCACGGCCTATCCCAAGCGGAAGATCGTCAACACGCTGGGCGAATGGGTCGCCAAGGCGGGCAAGACCCAGTTCCGCCTTGCCGAGACAGAGAAATATCCGCATGTGACCTTCTTCCTGAACGGCGGCAAGGAGCTGCCCGAGCCGCATGAGGACCGTTTCATGCCCAAGTCGCCCAAGGTGGCGACCTACGACATGCAGCCCGAGATGAGCGCGGGCGAGGTGACCGGCAAGTTCGTCGAGGCGATCGAACACGGCTATGACCTGATCGTGGTGAACTATGCCAACCCCGACATGGTCGGCCATACCGGCGATCTGGACGCCGCCATCAAGGCCTGCGAGGCGGTGGATGCTGGGCTGGCGCAGGTGGTTGCCACGCTGGAAAAGACCGGCGGCGCGCTGCTGGTAATCGCCGACCACGGCAATTGCGAGACCATGGTGGACCCGGAAACCGGCGGCCCGCATACGGCCCATACCACGAACCTCGTGCCGGTGATCCTGTGCGGCGGTCCCGAAGGCGCGCGCCTGCGCGATGGGCGGCTGGCGGATGTGGCGCCGACGCTGTTGCAGCTGATGGAACTCGATCAGCCCGAAGAGATGACGGGCGAAAGCCTGATCGCATGAAGCGCCTTGCGCTGATCCTTGCGCTGGCCGCCGGGGCCGCGCAGGTGCAGGCGCAGACCGCCGGCGATGCCGCGCAAAAGGCCGCCGAGGCGCTCGAGGCGGCCTCGGTCCTGTTGCAGTCCGCCGACTCGGGCAATGACCGGGTCGCGGCGCTGACCGATACCATCCGCGCCTACGAGGACGGGCTGACCGCGATGCGCGAGGGCCTGCGCGCGGCGGCGGTGCGCGAAACCGAACTCAGCCGCAAGCTGGCCTCGCAAGAGGCAGAGGTGGCGCAACTGCTGGGCGTGCTGTCCTCGGTCGGCGGTCGCGCCGCGCCGCAGACGCTGCTACATCCGCAGGGGCCGCTGGGCAGCGCGCGCGCGGGCATGCTGGTGGCCGCGGTGACCCCGGCGCTGGCGGGGCGCGCCGCCGAGCTGCGGGCCGACCTCGAAGAGGTCTCGGCCCTGCGCGCGCTTCAGGAGAATGCCGCCGATACGCTGGAAGAGGGCCTGTCGGGCGTGCAGCAGGCGCGCACAGAGCTGTCGCAGGCCATCGCCGACCGCGTGGACCTGCCGAAACGCTTCTCCGAAGACCCGATCAAGACCGCCATCCTGATCTCGTCCACGGAAACGCTTCAGGGCTTCGCCTCGGGTCTCAGCCAGATCGCCGAGGGCGAAGGCGCCGCGCCGACCGATGCCATCGAGGGGCTGCGGGGCACGATCCCGCTGCCGGTGCGCGGCACCGTCCTGCGGCAGGCGGGCGACCGCGACGCCGCCGGGGTCAGCCGCCCCGGCGTGGTCATCGCCACCCGCTCCGGCGCGCTGGTCACCACGCCCACCGCCGCGACCGTGCGCTATGCCGGGCCGCTGCTGGACTACGGGCTGGTGATGATCCTCGAACCGCAGGCCGATCTTCTGTTTGTCTTCGCCGGTCTCGATGTGATCTATGGAGAAGCCGGGCAGGTTCTGCCCGCGGGCAGCCCCATCGGCCTGATGGGTGGAGAAGCGGCGGATGTCCTGTCACCTTCGGGTGAGGGGGCTGGCGCCGGGCGTTCGGAAACGCTCTATATAGAGGTCAGAGAGGGCGACGTGCCCGACGATCCGCTGAGGTGGTTCGCAACCGACAAGGGATGACTCGAGTATGAAGAAATTTCTGATGGCAGCGGCGGGCGGGGCAGTGGCCTCTGTCGTCGCGACCACGCAATTCGTCGGACCGCTGCTGGCGCAGGAGACGTCCCGCGCGCCCAGTGTCTACGAACAGCTTGACCTGTTCGGCGACATCTTCGAACGGATCCGGGCGCAATATGTCGAAGAGGTCGACGACTCGGACCTGATCGAGGCCGCCATCAACGGCATGCTCACCTCTCTCGACCCGCATTCCAGCTATCTGCCCCCCGATGACGCCGCCGACATGCGCGTCCAGACGCGCGGCGAATTCGGCGGCCTTGGCATCGAGGTCACGCAGGAAGAGGGGTTCGTCAAGGTCGTCTCTCCGATCGACGGCACCCCGGCAGAGGATGCGGGCATCGAGTCGGGCGACTTCATCACCCATGTCGACGGCGAAAGCGTGCTGGGCCTGACGCTCGATCAGGCGGTCGACATGATGCGCGGGCCGGTCGGTTCCGAGATCGTCATCACCGTCGTGCGCGAAGGCGAGGACGAGCCCTTCGACGTCTCGATCATCCGCGACACCATCAAGCTGACCGCCGTGCGCACCCGGACAGAGGGCGACACCGTGGTCCTGCGGGTCACCACCTTCAACGAACAGACCTATCCCAACATGCGCGACGGGCTGGAAGAACAGATCGAGGCGCTGGGCGGCCTGGAAAACGTCAACGGCGTGGTGCTGGATCTGCGCAACAACCCGGGCGGGTTGCTGAACCAGGCGATCATGGTCTCCGACGCCTTCCTGGAGGCGGGCGAAATCGTGTCGACCCGGGGCCGCGACCCGGCGGACGGCGACCGCTATAACTCGGAAACGCTGGTGCCGGGCGATCTGGTCGAGGGCAAGCCCATCGTGGTGCTGATCAACGGCGGCTCTGCCTCGGCGTCGGAAATCGTCGCCGGTGCGCTTCAGGATCACCGCCGCGCCATCGTCGTCGGCACCAAGAGCTTCGGCAAGGGGTCGGTCCAGACCGTCATGCCGCTGCGCGGGGACGGGGCCATGCGCCTGACCACGGCGCGCTACTACACGCCGTCGGGCCGCTCGATCCAGGCGCTTGGCGTGTCGCCTGACATCGTCGTGGCGCAACCGCGCCGTGACCGGAACGCAGAGGAGGAAGAGGAAGACACCGGCCTGTTCTCGCGCTCCGAGGCGGACCTGCGCGGCTCTCTGGACAACGACTCGCTGTCCGAGGACGAGATCAAGCAGATCGAGGCCGACCGCGAAAAGGCCGAGCAGGCCGCGGCGCTGCGCGAAGAGGATTACCAGCTGGCCTATGCCATCGACATCCTCAAGGGCCTCTCGGCCCTCGGTCCGAAGAACTGATCCGGTCGGGGCGGGCCCTGGTCCGCCCCTGTCCGGCGCCGGCCCATGCCGGCGGCCCACAGGGCGGGCAGCGGCCCGCCGTCCCCGTGCAAGACAGGCAGAGGCCCGCGCCCCATGACCCCCGACGACATCGCGAAACTGCCCTATCGCCGCAACGTCGGCGTCATGCTGGTGAACGCTGCGGGCGAGGCCTTTGTCGGCCAGCGCGCCGACCGGCAGCCGCACGAGCCGCCCGCCTGGCAGATGCCCCAGGGCGGCATCGACAAGGGTGAGGACCCGCGCGCCGCCGCCCTGCGCGAACTGACCGAGGAAACCGGCGTGACGCCGGACCTCGTGACCGTCGAGGCCGAGACCGAGGGCTGGATCGCCTACGACCTGCCGCATGACATCGTGCCGCGCATCTGGAAGGGCCGTTTCAGGGGGCAGGAACAGAAGTGGTTCCTGCTGCGCTTCCACGGCAGCGACGACCAGATCCGTCTGGACGCGGACGATCATCAGGAATTCACCGAATGGCGCTGGCTGTCCGCCGATCGGGTGCTGTCGCAGATCGTGCCCTTCAAGCGCGCGGTCTACGAGCAGGTGATCGACGCCTTCCGGGACCGCCTGTGAAACGCGCGCTGGCGCTTCTGCTGACGCTCACGCTGGGCTCTCAGGCGCAGGCCCTGTCCTGCATCGCCCCCGATCCGATCCGCGACTTCAGGGAAGCCCACGCAAGCGAGGATCGCTGGAGCGCCGTGGTCGGACGTCTTGATTTCGACGAAAGCCGCCTGCCCGTGGTGCCTCTGGACCAGCAGGCAGAGCCGAAGGCCCCGACAGAGCTGCGCGCGCAGATGGCGGGCCGCTTCCTTGGCCCCGAGGGCTTTGTCCAGCCATTTCAGGGCAATGTCACGCTGCGCGTCTCCTGCTACCTGTCATGGTGCGGCGGGGCGCAGAGCGGTGGCCGATACCTTGCCTTCCTCCGGCACGAGGATGGCAAGCGCATCGTGCATGTAGAGCCCTGCGGGCAGTGGCTGTACCGCGATCCCGCGCCCGCGCTTCTGGACGCGGTGCATGCCTGCTTTGCCGGTGGCCCCTGCGCAGAGGGCGGTCAGTTCTGATCACACCCGGACGTCAGGTCCGGATGTCTGGCCCGCAGTCGCCCTGCACCCGCGCCATGTAGTCCCGCAACAGCGACACGCGCCGTGGCCGGAAGGACCGGCCCGACCGCTCCAGCCCGGTCATGCGGTCCAGCCGGAACATGCGAAAGTCCTGCCGCAGCAGGCACCATGCCATCAGGCAGTGGCTTTGCTCGAAGAAGACGATGGACAGCGGCATGACCTCGCGCCGGGTCGCCGCGCCTGCCTTGTCGGCGTAGTCGAAGACCACCTGTTCCTCTTCCCAGCAGGCCTTGCGCAGCGCTTTGGCGTCGATGGTCGGCGCGGGCGGCAGGTTGAACCGATGCGCCGTCAGCACCGCGTGGCGCAGCCGGTGGGCCTGCGCCTCGGGCAGGCGGGCGCGCAGCTTGGCCAGCGCCGTCCCGGCGGCCTGTGCCAGCGCCGGATCGCCCACCGCCGTGACCTCGCGCAGCCCGACGATCAGCGCCTCCAACTCGTCGTCGTCGAAGCCCAGAGGCGGCAGATGCGCGCTTTCGATCAGCCGGTAGCCAAAGCCCGGCTCGCCGTCGATGACGGCGCCAAGGCTGCGCAGCGTGTCGATGTCGCGGTACAGCGTGCGGGTGGACACGCCGGTTTCCCGGGCAAGCTGCTGCCCCGTCACCGGCGCGGGCAGGCAGCGCAGGGCGGTCATCAGCTGGAAAAGGCGGTGGGTGCGGGACATGGCTGCGGTATCCTCTACCCTCTTGCCAGAAACTGGCAAGAGGGGTGCGACCGGCTGGCCCGCCCCCGGCGCCCTCAGGTCTTGGCGCGGCGCTGACGGCTGACCTTTCGCTTGGTCTTGGCGTCCTTGGCCTTGGCCTTGGCCAGCTTGCGCTTGGGCGAGGCGCCGCCGCGCGACCGGCCCGCGCCGCCGCCCCGGGGGCGCCCGCGCCGGAACGAGCCGCCGCCGCGCCCGCTTTCGTATTCCTCGCCGTCAAGCTCCAGCAGCTCGAAGGCGATGCCACCCGTGACCGGCGCCGCCTCGACCAGCTTGACCCGCGCGCGCATCCCCAGCCCGATCTCGCGCCCGCTGTCGGCGCCCATCAGCGTGCCGCTCTCGCGGTCGAAGTGGAAGTATTCGTTGCCCAGCGTCGAGATCGGCACCAGCCCGTCGGCTCCGGTCTCGTCCAGCTTCACGAAAAGGCCGAACTTGGCGATGCCCGACACGCGGCCGGTGAACTCGGCGCCCAGCCGGTCCGACAGATAGGCGGCAAGGTAGCGGTCGGTGGTGTCGCGCTCGGCCATCATCGAGCGGCGTTCCGTGTCGCTGATGTGCTGCCCGGTCTTTTCCAGCCCGTCGATCTCTTCCGCCGTCAGCCCATCGTCACCCCAGCCATGCGCGGTGATCAGCGCGCGGTGCACGATCAGGTCGGAATAGCGCCGGATCGGCGAGGTGAAATGCGCGTAGTTCTGTAGCGCCAGCCCGAAATGGCCGAAGTTCTTCGGCGTGTAATAGGCCTGCGTCATGCTGCGCAGGGTCGACAGGTTGATCAGCTCGGCCTCGTCGGTGCCCGCCGCCTGATGCAGCAGCCGGTTGAGGTGTTCGGTCTTCAGCACCTGCCCCTTGGCCAGCGTCAGACCGGCGGCCTGCGCCGTGTCGCGCAGGGACTCCAGCTTGTCCTGCGGCGGTTCCTCGTGGACGCGGAACAAAAGCGGGGTCTTCTTGGCGATCAGGGTCTCGGCGGCGGCGACATTGGCCAGCACCATGTATTCCTCGATCAGCCTGTGCGCCTCCAGCCGGTCGACGAAATCGACCGAGGTCACCTTGCCGTCCTCGCCCAGCTGGACCCGGCGTTCGGGCAGGTCCAGATCGAGCGGCTGGCGCCTTTCGCGGGCGGCCTTCAGCGCGGCATAGCCCGCATAGAGCGGCTTTAGCACCGGGTCCAGAAGCGGGCCGGTGGCCTCGTCTGGCTGGCCGTCGATGGCCGCCTGAACCTGCTGGTAGGTAAGCGAGGCGGGCGAGCGCATCAGCCCGCGCAGGAACTTCTGCCGCAGCTTGTTGCCGTCGCGGTCCACGGTCATGCAGACCGCGATGCAGGCGCGCGGCACGCCTTCGTGCAGCGAACACAGGTCGCCCGACAGCCGGTCCGGCAGCATCGGCACGACGCGGTCGGGGAAGTAACTGGAATTGCCGCGCTTTCGCGCCTCGCGGTCGATCCTGGACCCCGGCGTCACGTAATGCGCCACATCCGCGATGGCCACCCACAGGCGCCAGCCGCCCGGGTTCTTGGGGTCGTCGTCGGCCTCTGCAAAGACCGCGTCGTCGTGGTCGCGCGCGTCCGAGGGATCGATCGTCACCAGCGGCATGTCGCGCAGATCCGTGCGACCGCTCAGCCCGGCGGGCTTCATGCTGTCGGCCTCTTCCAGCACGTCGGCGGGGAAGTCGTCGGGGATGCCGTGCTGGTGGATCGCGATCAGCGAGACCGCGCGCGGCTCTGACGGGTCGCCCAGCCGCAGGGTGATGCGCGCCTGCGGCAGGCCCATGCGCCCGCCCGGTCCGGCCTGTTCCGCCTCGACCAGTTCGCCGTCCTTTGCGCCAAGGGCGGCGTCGGGGCCGACGGTCCATTCCTTGTCGCTGCCCTTGTCGATGGGCATGATTCGCCCGCCCTCGGCGCTCTTGCGGAAGATGCCGACGATCTTGCGCGGGCTGGCGCCGATGCGGCGGATCAGCCGGGCCTGGTAATTGTGGTCCTCTTCGTGGACCACCTGAAGGCGGGCAAGGATGCGGTCGCCTTCCCCCAGCGCGGGGTCGCTGGCGCGCGGCACGATCAGCACCACCGGCTCCACCCCTTCGCCGTGCCACTCCAGCGGCTGCGCATAGAGGTCGCCGTTGTCGTCGGGCGCCTTGACCTGCAAGACGCTGACCGGCGGCAGCCGGTCCGGGTCGCGGTAGGTCTTCTTGCGCTTCTCCAGATGGCCCTCGGCCTCCAGCTCCTTCAGCAGGCGCTTGAGGTCGATGCGATCCGCGCCCTTGATGCCAAAGGCCTTGGCGATGTCGCGCTTCGAGGTCAGCGTTGGGTTCGCGGCGATCCAGTCGAGGATTTCCGGCTTGGTGGGCAGCTTTGTCATGGCCCTCAGGTAGCACGGGCGCGTGACAATGCGAAGATGCCTCGCGCCGGGGATCGCTAGGGCCGGGACGCGCTGCCCGGAAGATCGGCAGCCTCGTCCACGTCGGCCAGTTCGTCGACAAGGGCGATGCGGGCGCCGGGGACAGAGGCGATGCTGTCGGCCAGCGCATGGGGCGTGGACCAGCGCACGTTGTCGAAGAGGGTTGCGGGCAGGCGCGCGCCGCCCCGCACCCCGACCAGCCAGTAGCCGCCATCCGTCGCGGGGCCGAAGACCACATCGTGGTCGCCAAGGGCGCGGAAGGCCCGCCAGAGCGCGGCGCGGCTGACGCCCGGAATATCGGCGCCGATCAGGCAGACCGGGCCGGGCCCGGCGGCGCGCAGGGCGCGCGCCATGCGGTCCCCCAGCGTGCCGGTGCCCTGCGCGATGCGCGGCAGGGCGGGCAGGGCGCGTGTCGCGACGGCGCGGTCGGGGGCCACCGCCAGCACCACGCGCCAGCGCGGGTCGCGGATGTCGCGCAACAGTCGCCGGACCCGGTGGCGGAACCACCACGTGGCCGCGATCACGCCGATATCCCGCGCCAGCCGGGTCTTGACCCGGCCCGGGCGCGGTTCCTTGACCATGACGATCAGGGTGCCGCGCATTCCAGAACCATGTCGCGATGCGGGATGCCGGCGTCGTCGTAGCTGTCGCCGCGCGGCACAAAGCCCAGCCGCTCGTAGAAGGGGATGGCGTATTCCTGCGCGCTGAGCGCAATGCCCCGGACGCGGGGATCGGCTGTCAGCCGCGCGATGCCCTCGCGCACCAGCGCCGCGCCAAGCCCGGTGCCCCGGTGCGAGGGCAGGACGCAGATGCGCCCGATCCGTCCTGTGCCCTTCCTGACCAGCAGGCGCGCTGTGCCGACCGGCGTGCCGTCGTCCAGTGCCAGCAGGTGCAGGGCGGCGGCGTCGAGGTCGTCCCATTCATCGGCCTCGGGGATGCCCTGTTCGTCGATGAAGACCGCCCGGCGCAGCGCGTGGCAGGCCGCAAGGTCCTCCGTGGCCCGAACCGTCACGGTCACGCGAAGTACTCGGTCAGGATGCGGCTGTAGATCGCCTTCAGCTGGCCGATCTGGGCGACCTCGACCCGTTCGTCCACAGCGTGCATGGTCTTGCCCACGAGGCCGAATTCCACCACCGGGCAGTGATCCTTGACGAACCGCGCGTCCGAGGTGCCACCCGTGGTGGACAGCTCCGGCGTGACGCCGGTCTCGGCCTTGACGGCGCGGGCCACCAGATCCGACAGCGGCCCCGGCGGCGTCAGAAAGCTTTCGCCCGAGATCTTGATCCGGACGCCGGTGCGCGTGCCGAAGGCCTGATCCACCGCCGCCGCCTCTGTGCGCAGCCACTCGGACAGCGCGGCGCCGGTATGCGTGTCGTTGAAGCGGATGTTGACGCAGCCCGTGGCCTTGGCGGGGATCACGTTGGTCGCCGGGTTGCCGGTGTCGATGGTCACCACCGCCAGCGTCGAGGGGTCGAAATGCTCGGTGCCCTCGTCCAGCTTGTGCGAGGCCAGCCGGTCCATCAGCCGGGCCATGGCCGACAGAGGGTTCACCGCGCGGTGCGGATAGGCGGAATGGCCCTGCACGCCTTCCACCTCGAACCAGGCCGACATCGACCCGCGCCGCCCGATCTTCATCATCTGGCCCATGTGGTCGGGGCTGGTCGGCTCTCCGACAAGGCAGACGGCCATGCGCTCCTGCTCGTGCGACATCCAGTCCAGCAGGGCGGTGGTGCCGTCGGTGGCGTCGCCCTCTTCGTCGCCGGTGATGGCAAGGATCACCGCGCCATCGGGCGGCGTCTGCGTCACGAAATCCACGGCGGCGGCGGCAAAGGCGGCCACGCCGGACTTCATGTCCGTCGACCCGCGCCCATAGAGGAAGCCGTCCACGATCTCGGCGCCGAAGGGGTCCTGCGTCCAGTCCTCGCGGCGGCCGATCGGCACCACGTCGGTATGCCCGTTGAAGCCGAAGGTCCGGACGTGGCCCTTCTGGCCCCAGCGCGCGAAGAGGTTCGGCGTGCCGTTGCGGTCGACCCGCGTGCAGGCAAAGCCCGCCCCCTCCAGCAGCTCTTGCAGGGCAACCAGCGCGCCACCGTCCTCGGGCGTGACAGAGGGGCAGCGCACAAGGCGGGCGGTCAGGGCGACGGGATCGGTCATGATGGCTCCTTCGGCGGGTCACCCCTTGGCTACCCGCTGCCCGCGATCTTGGCAAATGTGGCGCAACTGCACCAGCGCGTGCGGCGGACGGGCAAGGCGCGCCCCGGCATGGCGGGGCGGGGGCGAGCCATGCTAGGCTGAGCAAAACAGACGACGAGGCCCGGCACCGACCGGCCCGCAGAGCAGGACGACAGGCCATGACCCCGCATTCCCCCCGCGCCGGGACACTACCGCGATGAGCTGGATCGGGCTCAGCGGACAGGGCCGCGCATGGACCTGCCCCCGCCGCGTCGCGGCCACCGCGCCAGAGCGGCATGTCCTGATGCCGCGCGGCTCGATCATGATCGAAACCCGCGTCCCGCCCGAGGAGCGCCCGCAGACGCTGCTCTATTACCGCCGCGAACATCCGTGGCCCGGCACCATTTCTGTGCAGGCAATGCCGGGGGGCGGTATCGTCCTTGTGCTGGATCAGGGCGGCGAGGTCTTTCATACGGTTCTCGAACGCCGCAACGACAGCCGCGTCGACCTGCTGCGCGTGACCTTTTCATGGGACAGCGAGGCGCGGCGCGGCTGGCTGACGGTCGAGCAGCCGGGCACCGACACCGTCGACATGACAGAGACGCCGCCGCCGCCGCCCTTCCTGATGGAGGATGTCTTTACCCTGTGCCACCGCCCGCAGCTGGTGACGCGGGACCCGGACGTGATCTTCCACGCCGTTTCGGAAGCGGTGGAGCCGGTCGGCCCGATGCCGGGCCTCGTGGCGCAGGTGCCGGTGCTGACCCCGCAGGGCTACCGCCGCGCCGGCGACCTGCGTCTGGGCGATACGGTGACCACCCGCAATGCAGGCGTGGTGCCGGTTCTGGCGCGGGTGACCCGGCGGATGCCCGCGCTTGGCTCGTTCCAGCCGGTGCGGCTGCGGGCGCCTTATTTCGGCCTGACGCGCGATCTGGTGGTCGCGCCCTACCAGCGGATGGTGATCGGCGGGTCAGAGGTCGAATATATCTTCGGGCGGCAGGCGGTGCTGATCCCGGCGCTGGCGCTGGTGAACGGCTTTGCCGCCGTCTACGAGGAAGGCCATGACCTTGTCCGCTACCACCAGCTTCTGCTGCCGGGGCACGAGCCGGTGATCTCGGCCGAGGCAGAACTGGAAACGCTTTATGTCGGGCGCCTGCGCCGCCGCCGGGAATTCCTGCAAAGGACGCTTCTTGCGGATGTGCCGCCGGGGCTGATCCCCGAACATGCCCGCGCGGGGCTGAAGATCCTGCGGCCCTTCGAGGCGATCACCCTTGCCGAGGCGCGCGCCGCCTGACCGGCCTTTGACGGGCGCGCGGCCCTTTCCGTCAGTCGAAGAACGGAGAGACCTGCGCCACGATCACCGCGTTCTCGGCCAGCGCGCGCGCCATCAGTTCGCGCTCGTCGTCCTCGATTTCCTGCCCGGCGGCCTCGCGTTCCTCGGGCGTGCCGTAGCCGGTCACGTCCAGCGGCGCCATATCCGCCTGTTTCAGGATCGCGACGGTCTCGCGCACGGCCTCGGCCTCGTCCACGCCCGAGGCGTAGCACATCAGCGCCGCGCCGGTCGCCTTGTCCGGCAGACCGTCCCCGGCCTTGCGACCGACCTCGACAAGCAGGGTAAAGACCTGCTGGATGCGCTTTTCCTTTGTCATGCCGCGGGAGTGCGCCGCGCGGCCCCGCTTGTCAAGCGGGACAGCGGCATCCGGCTTGCCCGGACGTCGTCGGGGCAGGGGCGTCCCGGAGGCGCGCCATGCAAGACAGCCTTGGCGCCCGGTGGCAGGACGCCGCGCGCGGCGCAGGGAGCCGGGGACAGGCGCGTCCGGCAGTGCCCGGTCCTGTCAGCGGTCAGAGCGGCTCCGGCTCCCTCACCAAGCCGTCACGCACCCCGAAAGGTGATCTCCACCGTCACGGCGATGGCGTAGACCACCATCATCAACACCGACTCCACGCCGATCCGCGCCGGTCCCTCGCGCTGGCGCAGGATCAGCCCGGCCAGCAGGATCACCGTCATCACCAGCCCGGTGGCAAGCCAGAACAGGTCTTCCCGTCCGGCGGCGTGATAGATCGACCCGTCGCGGTAAGCCACGTCCGAGAACACCAGGAAGAGCGTGTCGAAGGTATTGCCGCCGATGATCCCGCCGACCGCCAGTTGCAGCGCCCCCCGCCGGACCGCGGTCAGCGTCGTCACCAGTTCCGGCAAGGAGGTCACCACCGCCGTGCCCAGGGCGCCGACCATGCTGGAGGACAGCCCGAACCGGCCGATTACGGTGGTGCCGATCTGGCTGATCACCCAGCCCGCCGTTCCCATGATCGCGACCAGCCCGGCGAACTCGGCGGCCTGCCGGTGCCAGGGCTTGCCTGCCTCGTCTTCGTCCTCGGGTTCGTCGGCGCGGGTGTCCGAGGTCCTGACCGGGCGCCACATTGGCTGGTCCCGCATCCAGGCCGTCAGCCGCACGCCGCCGACATAGGCCACGGCCAGCACCACCGACACCGGGTGCACCCCCCAGGCTGAGATATCCGGCCCGGCCATGGCGGCCACGGGCAGGCTGAGAAAGCCGATCAGAAGCACCGTCTGGAACAGGTTCGCGGGCTCCGCCGCCGCATGCTCGAGGTTCGGCCCGCGATAGAACAGGTCGGCCAGCGCAAGGAACAGGGTTTGCGCCGCGATGCCGCCGACGGCGTTCGAGACGGCGAAACTCGCATCGCCCTGAGAGGCGGCGGTCACCGAGACGACGATGCCGGACAAAGAGGTGGCGGCGCCCAGCACGATCCCGCCCGCCATGGCCTCTCCCATGCGGGTGCGGTCGGCAATGACGTCCGCAAGGCCGGTGGCCCGGATCGAGGCCGCGACGACGATGGCGGCGGTGACGATGAAAAGGATGAAAAGGGCGGGGGTCGTCAGGTCCGCGATCATGCCGCGGACCCTTCAGATGCGTGGCTCAACCGGTCAGCCGATCTTGCGGTAGCCCCAGATCAGCAGGCTGGCCCCGACGATGCCGACGATCAGCTGCGGAATCCATGCGTCGGCGGCGTAGATGCCGATCAGCGACAGGATGAGGTTCAGCACAACCGCGCCGATGATCCCGAGCAGGATGTTGAGAAACAGGCCGGTGTCGGCCTTCATGATCATGCTGGCGATCCAGCCCGCCAGCCCGCCGACAATGATCGATCCGAGAAATCCAAGACCCATGAAATATCCCCCTGAAGGTGTTGCGCTATCACAGCTGCAACGCGGAAGCGGGGGTCTGGTTCCCGAAAGGTTTCGGGAAAGGCCCCCGGTAGGGCTGTCGCGGTCCTTAGGGCCTGCGGGCCGGCGCCGAAGGCCGGGCCGGGAAGGCCGCCCCCGAGACCCTCGCGGGCCAGCGCGCGCAGGGGGGCGGCGCACAGGGCCGGGCGGGACGGGCCGCCGCGCCCGGCGGTTGCAGGACCGGGTCGGGGGGCAGCCCCCACCCCGCCCCTGCGGATCGCCGATCAGTCGCGCAGCAGCTCGTTGATGCCGGTCTTCGAGCGCGTCTTCTCGTCCACGCGCTTGACGATCACCGCGCAGTAGAGGTTCAGGTTGTTCTTCGTCGGCATGGAACCGGAGACGACCACCGAATAGGGCGGCACTTCGCCATAGGTGACCTCGCCGGTCTCTCGGTCGACGATCTTGGTGGACTTGCCGATGTAGACGCCCATGCCCAGCACCGAGCCCTCGCGTACGATGCAGCCCTCGACTACTTCGGACCGCGCGCCGATGAAGCAGTTGTCCTCGATGATGGTCGGGCCGGCCTGCATCGGCTCCAGCACGCCGCCGATGCCGACGCCGCCGGACAGGTGCACACCCTTTCCGATCTGCGCGCAGGATCCCACTGTCGCCCATGTGTCGACCATGGTGCCCTCGCCGACATAGGCGCCGAGGTTCACGAAAGAGGGCATCAGCACCGCACCCGGCGCGATATAGGCCGAGCGCCGCACGACGCAGTTCGGCACCGCGCGAAACCCGGCGGTCTTCCAGTCTTCCGCGCCCCAGCCCTTGAACTTGCTGTCGACCTTGTCCCACCAGCCAGAGCCCTGCGGCCCGCCGGACTGCTCTTCCATGTCCTTGACCCGAAAGCCCAGCAGCACCGCCTTCTTGGCCCACTGGTTGACGTGCCAGTCGCCGCTCTCCTGCTTTTCGGCCACGCGCAGCTTGCCGCTGTCCAGCGCGTTCAGCGTCTCCTCAATGGCGTCGCGCGCCTCGCCCGTGGTGGCGGGGGTGATGGTGTCGCGCGCCTCCCAGGCGGCTTCGATGGCGGTTTCAAGCTGAGCGTTGGACATCTGTCCCTCCCGGTCCGGATCAGGTTTCAACGCCCTATAGCGGGCGCGGGCGATACCGGCAATGCCGCGCGCTCCGCCATCGTGGCCCCGCGCCGACCGGCAAGGATGCGACAGACCCGCCAAGGCGCCACGCCTATCTCTTCTTCTGTCCGAAAATATCCCCGCCGGAGGCATCCTGCCTCTCAGCCCGCGACGGCCTTCGCCAATCCGGCACCCCGGGCTTCTTCTCTGTCCAAATACCTCCCGCCGGAGGCTTCCGGTGCCGCAACCCGCGCCTAGGCCAGCGGATCGGGCGCCACGTTGCCGCCGCAGATCAGAACCGCCACACGCTCGTCCGGCTCGGGCTGGTAGATGCCCCAGCGCAGCGCCGCGAGGGCGCAGGCGCCCGCCGGCTCCACGAGGATGCGGTGCGCCTGCCAAAGCGCCGTCTGCGCCTCGAGGATGGCGCCGTCCGGCACCTGCAACACCGGCGTGCCGTCCCGGCGCACGAGGTCATAGCAGATCGACCCGATCCGCCGCGCTCCCAGCGCATTGGCCGCCACGCCCGAGACGCCGATATCCACCGGCCCGCCGTTCTCCAGCGCCGAGGCCAGCGTGTTGCAGCCCATCGGCTCGACCGCGACGATCTTGCGCCGCCCGTCGTTCCACGCCAGCGACCCGCCGATCAGCCCGCCGCCGCCGACGGCGATCAGCACCGTGTCGGCCTCCAGCCCCTGCTCTTCCCATTCGCGCAGGCAGGTGCCCTGTCCGGTCACCGTTCCCGGCGCGTCGTAGGCATGGACCTGCATGGCGCCGCGCTCTGTTTCCCAGCGTTGCGCCATGGCCATCGCGTCGGCGTATTCTCCCGGCACCACCGTCAGCCCGGCGCCGGTGCGCTCGATCAGGGCAATCTTCGAGGGACCGGCGATCTCGGGCACGAAGATCTGCGCCGGGATACCCAACTGCCTCGCCGCATAGGCCACCGCCGCGCCGTGATTGCCGCCAGAGGCCGCGACGACCCCGCCCTCGGTCACCTCTGCCGCCAGCAGCGTGTTGAAGGCCCCGCGCGCCTTGAAGCTGCCGGTGTGCTGCATCTGCTCCAGCTTCAGCGCCACCGGGCGTTCCCACAGCGCCGCGCTTTCCATCACCGGGGTGCGCACGACATGCCCCGAAATGCGCTCCGCCGCCGCCTCTATCGCGCTCTTCCAGTCCATGCCTGCTCTCCTTCTGGTCATCCGAAGCGCCACGCTATACCTGTGGACCAAGGCCAACAAGGAGCGCCCGCATGACCGAAGACCGCCGCAATCCGCTGCGCGACGCGCATCTCGACCGCGCAACGGCAGAGCATGTCCCGGACACGCCGCAGTCGCGCTCTCCCAGCTATCGCCTCGCCTTTGCCGACGAGGACTTCCTTTGCCGGGACGAGTTGCGGCCCGTGCGCCTGCAACTGGAACTGCTGAAGTACGAGATGCTGATGGACGAGCACGGCATCGAGGGGACGGTGGTCCTGTTCGGCGGCGCGCGCATCCCGGAACCGGCGAAGAAGGACACCGCGCGCACCGAGACGCTGGCCGAACTGACGCGCTTCTACGACGAGGCGCGCAGCTTTGCCCGGCTGATCACGCGCAAGTCCATCGCGGCGGAGAACCGCGACTGGGTGATCGTCACCGGCGGCGGCCCCGGCGTGATGGAGGCGGGCAACCGCGGCGCCGCGGACGAGGGCGGCGTCTCCATCGGGCTGAACATCGTGCTGCCGCACGAGCAGGCGCCGAACCTCTACGTGACGCCGCATCTCGCCTTCAACTTCCACTATTTCGCCATTCGCAAGATGCATTTCCTGATGCGCGCCCGCGCGGTCTGCGTCTTTCCGGGTGGCTTCGGCACGCTGGACGAGCTGTTCGAGGCCCTGACCCTGATCCAGACCGGCCGCATGCGCCCGGTGCCCTTCCTGCTCTTTGGCCGGGACTTCTGGGAAAACATCGTCAACTGGCAGGCACTGGCCGAGGCCGGAACGATTTCCCAGCAGGACCTTGGCCTGTTCCAGCTTGTCGAGACCGCCGAAGAGGCGCTGGAGATCATCGAGGCATGGCAGCCGCAGCCGCGTCGCGGCGATATCCCGGACCGGTAGGACCGCCGTCGTCGCGCAATGCAGGGGGAGGGGCCTGAGCGAAGGGGGCTGACCGCCGCGCAGGCCACCGATGTCTTGGCCCTTTCCGGGTCCGCAGTCCCGCGTCCCCGACCGGGCCGGGCGTAACGCGGCCTTCCCCATTGCTCCGTCGCGCCTAGAGGGCCTCTTCCACGATCTTTTTCGCCTCGATAGAGGCCGCCGCCGGTTCCACCCAGCGGGCGATGACAGAGCGTGCGGCGACTTCGTCGCGCGCTTCGATGGCCTGCCGCAGGTCCTTCAGGGCCGTGGCGACCTCGAATTCGGACAGGAAGCTCTCCTGCGCGCGCAGGATCTTCGGGTGCGGCGTTGTCAGCATATCCGCCGAGATCAGCAGTTCCTCGTGCAGTTTCTCACCCGGGCGCAGACCGGTGATGCGGATCTCTATGTCGCCTTCTGGATTGTCGCGGTCGCGGACCTCGTAGCCCGCGCCTTCAATCATCTGGCGCGCGAGTTTCTTGATCGGCACGGGGTTGCCCATGTCCAGCACGAAGACATCGCCGCCGCGCGCGAAGGACCCGGCCAACAGTACCAGTCGGGCGGCTTCGGAGATGGTCATGAAATAGCGCGTCACGTTCGGATCGGTCAGCGTGACCGGGCCACCGTTCAGGATCTGCTCCTGAAACAGAGGGATGACGGAACCGGAGGAGCCCAGCACGTTGCCGAAGCGGACCATGGAAAAGCGGGTGCCGGGGCTGCGCGCGGCAAGGTCCTGCACGCTGAGCTCGGCCAGCCGCTTCGAGGCGCCCATGACGTTTGTCGGACGCACCGCCTTGTCCGTCGATACGAGGATGAACCGCTCGACTCCGCTGGTGCGTGCGGCATCCGCCATGATCTTCGTGCCAAGGACATTGTTGCGCAGGCCGCTCAGCACGTTCTGGCTTTGCTCTACCATCGGCAGGTGCTTGTAGGCGGCGGCGTGCAGGACCACTTCGACCCGGTGCTTGGCCATGGTTTCGCACATCAGCGGCTCGTCAAGCACGGACCCCAGCACCGGCACCACGGTCAGCCCGTCGCCAAGGTCCCGCAGTTCCTTGTCGATGTTGTACAGTGCATGTTCCGAGTGATCGACCAGCACGAGGCAGTCGGGCTTGCAGTCGATCAGCTGGCGGCAGAGTTCCGACCCGATCGACCCGCCCGCGCCCGTCACCAGGATTCGGCGCCCGGAATAGGCGTGGCTGACACCGGGCAGTTCCTTTTCCAGCCGATTGCGGCCCAGAAGATCGTGAAGCGAGACCGGGGTTACCTTCTGACGCATCTCTGCCTCGCCCACGAGCGCGGCGAAGGAGGGCAGGACGTGAACCTCGCAGCCGACGTGGCGCAGGCGGTGCGCGATGCGTGCGATCTTTGGAGCGCTGAGCGAGGGCATGGCCAGCACAACGCGGTCGATGTCCTTGTCATCGACCAGAGACTTGATGGCCGAGGGCGAATAGACCCGCAAATTGGCAATTATCAGACTTTGCAGGGTCGGGTTGTCGTCGATGAAGCCGACGGGCTGCACGGCGTCGTCAGTGCGCAGCGCCGCGACAAGCTGCTGGCCGGTCTGCCCGGCACCGTAGATCAGGACGCGCGTCACGTCCCTCCGGCTGCGGTAGATCTGTACCGTGAATTGGCGCAGGAGAATCCGCCAGGTGGCGGAGACGACCAGTAGCATAAGCGAAAAGATCACGAAGACGCCGACAGGCAGGAGGCCCAGCGTAAGCTGATCCACAGAGGCGCCAAGCAGTCCAAGCGCGGCGGAATAGGTCGCTGTGCGTGTCACGCCGCGAAGCTCGTAGTCATTCAGTCGGCTGCGGGTCAGGCCGATCCACCATCCGAAGACGGCCCCGGCGCAGGTCAGGGTCACGACAAGCGGAAGAACGGCCTGAAGCGTGGCAAGGTTGGCCGTTGCATTGGCGGCAAGCACAAGCGCGGCGAGCAGGCACAAGGGGATGACAATCGCATCGACAAGTACGAAAACGGCCTGTTTTTGAGCCCGGCTCATCCCGATCACGACGTTATAGAGCATCCGTATCGAGTCCCTCTGGCCGTTCCGTGAAATCTGCATTCGCCCTCGGACCCGGATGCGCGCTGCGACCGGCTGTGCCTATGCCTGTCGCGGTTCGCAGGGTGACTGGCGTCAATAGGTGCCAAACTGCTTCGTCTTCTAGAGTATCGTACATAAATACGGCAAGTCTGGAATTTCTGCACTTGCAAGCAACGACAGAAAGCCGCCGATGGAATCAAAAATCTGAGCCTGAATGTGCCAGAGTTTCCTGTGGCAGGCAAATTTCATGTACGCCATAGGCGGCGAATCGCCCTTTCACCCGCACCGTGGCTGCGGTATGCACCGCGCCAGCCGCGCGGACCCCTGTCCGCGGGCACCGAAACCGATAGGAGGGCCGTATGGGCTACCGTATTGTCGTTGCGGGCGCCACGGGCAACGTGGGCCGCGAAATGCTGAATATCCTTGCCGAGCGGGGGTTTCCCGTCGACGAGATCGCCGTGCTGGCATCCCGTCGGTCGCTGGGGACAGAGGTCAGCTTTGGCGACAAGACTCTGAAGACCCAGGACCTTGCCACTTTCGACTTCACCGGCTGGGACATCGCGCTCTTTGCCGTGGGTTCCGGCCCGACGAAGGAATTCGCGCCCAAGGCGGCAAAGGCCGGCTGCGTGGTGATCGACAATTCGTCGCTCTACCGCTACGACCCGGACGTGCCGCTGGTGGTGCCGGAAGTGAACGCCGAGGCCGTCGACGGCTACACCAAGAAGAACATCATCGCGAACCCCAACTGCTCGACCGCGCAGATGGTGGTGGCGCTGAAGCCGCTACATGACCGCGCCAAGATCAAGCGCGTCGTCGTCTCGACCTACCAGTCGGTCTCCGGCTCGGGCAAAGAGGCCATCGACGAGCTCTGGGACCAGACCAAGGCGCATTACAACCCGACCGACGACTACCAGCGCAAGGTCTACCCGAAGGACATCGCCTTCAACGTGATCCCGCACATCGACGTCTTCATGGAAGACGGCTCGACCAAGGAAGAGTGGAAGATGGTCGTGGAGACGAAGAAGATCATCGACCCGTCGATCAAGCTGACCGCGACCTGCGTGCGCGTGCCGGTCTTCGTCGGCCACTCCGAGGCGATCAACATCGAGTTCGAGGAGTTCCTCGACGAGGACGAGGCGCGCGACATCCTGCGCGAGGCGCCCAGTATCATGGTGATCGACAAGCGCGAGGACGGCGGCTACGTCACGCCCAAGGAATGCGTGGGCGATTTCGCGACCTTCATCAGCCGGATCCGGCAGGACGCGACGATCGACAACGGCCTGAACCTCTGGTGCGTGTCGGACAACCTGCGCAAGGGCGCCGCGCTGAACGCGGTGCAGATCGCCGAGGTTCTGGGCCAGCGCTGCCTGAAAAAGGGCTGACGGCTCTTACAGCCTATTGCGATCGGCCGGTTCGGAGCCCCGAACCGGCCGGTTTGCGTTTCGGGGCCGGGATGTGGCGGGCGATACTTCTTTCGGATAGGGCGCCCTGTGCCTTGGGGTGCCCCAACTATGCCCGGAACTTGTCGCAATTGCCCGCAGGCTCTGCTAGAAAGGGTATCAGGTCAGGTCGCGGTTTGCAGCGCCCCGGCCGCGATGACGCAGCGCCACGGCGTGCCGGATCTCTCTCTTTCTCTCTCACACAATCCGGCATGCCGCGGCTCTAGGCGGTCAGGTCGCTGCCAGATCTGCCCGCGACGGCAACCCGCGCCCGAACCGCGCCGCCAGTGCGCCCGGATCGACGCCCAGGGCCGCGAGCACACCAATCGGACTGCGGCCGGGATGCAGGCACAGCACCGGCCCTGTAGCTCTGCCCAGCCCTGCGCAGCGTGGCAATGCCCGGCAAGATCCGCCCGTTCCACCGCCGAGAGAACATCGGAAAGGTCGCGGCAAGGCGATGCCCCGCCCGGTTTCGCGCCCTCGTTTCGTGGGGCCGCAAAGGCCGGCCCCATGTCGGTGCGGTCAATCTGCCCGCGCGTCAGGACGACCGGGGCAGGTTGACCGGGCGGCGGGGCTGCGGCGCGCAAAGGGGGCAGCGTTTCGGTCATAAGGCGAGGGTATCGTGCAGGTAGTTAAGACATCCTTTCCGCAATCGTGAAAATCTCGGCAGACTGTCGCCGTCCCGGCCATTGCTCGTCCAACTATTGCCGCATTCTGTTGCGACCCTCTGTCCAGGGGCAGCAGGCAAGCAGGCAAGGAGCCTATCATGCGCCATCAGACAGATTTCCGGCTGGACCGGACCCTCCTACAGCCTTTGGGTGGACTACCTGCCCCGCTTGATTGCGAAACAAACGCGCTCTTGCGGCTTTTCCTGGCGCCCATCCTCGAAACCGCGCCCGATTGGGCGGGTCTTGCCGAGGCGCTTCGCGAAAAGGGCTACGATCTGTGTTTCCGTGAGGGTCATCTGGTGATCCTCAACGATCTCGGCGCGGCGCTTTGCACCGGCAGCGACATCGGTGTGCCCATGGCGCAGATTGCAGAGCGCATCGGGCGGCCCTGCGTGCGCGCGCATCGCGACGGACACTCTGGAAGGCTCTGGCAGGCCTGATTTTTCAGGCGCGCGACAGAAGCGCCCGGGCCGCCCGGCGTCACACGCCGCCGGCCCGGTGTCCGAAGGCAAATGCCGTCAGATCGCGGCGAATTCGCCGGTGGCGGGGTCCAGATGTTCCAGCCCACCTTCGGCGATCTCGTTCCAGACACCGTGCAGCGACAGCTGCCGTGCGGCCACGGCCTTTTCGACGAAGGGGAAGGTCATCAGGTTGCGCAGGGATGTGCGGATGGCTTCCTTCTCGAAGGCCTCCGGCTTGTTCTCGGCGTCCTTGATCGCCTCGTAGCCCGGCCGCAGGATATCCATCCAGCGCCCGACGAAAGAGGTCTGGTCCTCCAGCTCGGGCGCGCGGCCTTCGCACATGTCCAGACAGCCCTGCACACCGCCGCAGCGGGAATGGCCGACCACCACGATATGCGCGACCTTCAGCGCGGTGACCGCGTATTCCACCGCCGCCGAGGTGCCGTGCTGGTTGCCGTCGGGCTCATAGGGCGGCACGAGGTTCGCGATATTGCGGTGGATGAAGAACTCGCCCTGATCGGCACCGAAGATCGACGTGACGTGAACCCGCGAATCGCAACAGGCGATGATCATGGCGCGGGGCCGCTGCCCTTCGGTCGCGAGGCGCCGGTACCAGGCGCTGTTCTCGGCATAAGCCGTGGCTTTCCAGCCCTGAAAACGCTGGACGAGGAAGGTGGGCAGGGGGCGGACGAACTCCATGGCTTGCTCCAGTCATGTCATGTTCGCCTTGGAGTACGCAGTATTCGCGGGAAATTCGAGCGAAAACCATCTTGGCGCCTAACCTTTTGACAAGGCCGCCCCTGCAAGGTGCGCCTGCCGTGGGGGCCATGAATGGGGTGCATTGTGACAGAGGTAACCTTCATCGCGCCGGTTGAACGACCGGCCATGAATATTGCGCAGATCGAAACGTTGTGCTGCGATCTTGGCCCGAATGCCGCCGAGGACGTGGTCTGCCGCGCGATGGAGGAATTGGCCCAGCGGCTTTGTGCCATTCAGCGGCAGGCCGGCGTCGGCCCGCGCGAGGATATGCACAAGGGCCTGAAGGCGCTGGCCGCCATCGCCGACCAGATCGGCCTGTCTACGCTCAGCCGGGTCGCGCATGACGTCATGACCTGCATCGAATACGGCGACCGCGTTGCAGAGGCGGCGACCCTGGCGCGGCTGGCCCGCACCGGCGAACGCTCTTTGACCGAACTCTGGGACATCAGCGCCTTTTCTCTGTGACCCCTTGCGGCTGGGGATGGCGGGGATAGGCTGCCCGCCAACCAGACAGGAGCCGCCATGACCCCCCGTTTCGCCGAACCCGATGCCGCAACCCTGACCCTGCATGTGATCGAGGCCGACGGTCTCTCCGGCTGGCTCGAAGGGCAGGACGCGTCGACCCGCGCATGGGTCGAGGCCAGCGGCTTCAAGGGCGGCCTGGGGCAGGCGCTGATGTTGCCGGGCGCGGGTGGCAAGCCCTCGGGCGCTCTGGCGGGTTATGGCACGGCGGCAGCGCGTGCCCGGGTGCGCTTCCCCCTGGCGGGGGCTATTCCGTCGCTGGCGCCGGGGTCTTACCGGTTTGCGGGCCTGCCTGACAGCGCCGCGCCGACAGAGGCGCTGGGCTGGCTGCTCTCGTCCTACCGCTTCGACCGCTACCGCGCGAATGCGCCGCAGGAACAGCAGCTCGTCGCGCCCGAAGGCGTGGATGCCGCCCGGCTCGAGGTGCTGGCGGCCAGCGAATGCCTGACCCGCGACCTCGTGAATACGACCGCCGCAGACATGGGCCCCGACGCGCTGGAACAGGCGGTCCGCGATCTCGCGGCCGAGTTCGACGCCACTATCGAGGTGACCAAGGGAGAAGCGCTGGAAAGCGGTTTCCCGATGATCCACGCGGTGGGCCGCGCCGCAGAGCAGGCCCCACGCCTGATCGACCTGCGCTGGGGCAGCGAAGGCCCGAGGTTGACGCTGGTCGGCAAGGGCGTGTGCTTCGACACCGGCGGGCTGAACCTGAAGCCGGGATCGTCCATGGGGCTGATGAAGAAGGACATGGGCGGCGCCGCCAATACCATCGGCCTCGCCCGGGCGATCATGGCGCTGGGGCTGAAGGTGCGCCTGCGCCTGCTGATCCCGGCTGTGGAAAACAGCGTTGCGGGCAACAGCTTCCGCCCCGGCGACATCCTGACCTCGCGCAAGGGGCTGACGGTGGAAATCAACAACACCGATGCCGAGGGTCGGCTGGTGCTGGCCGATGCGCTGGCCCTGGGCGACGAAGAGGCGCCCGACCTGATGATCTCGATGGCCACGCTGACCGGCGCCGCCCGCGTCGCCGTCGGACCGGACCTCGCGCCCTTCTACACCGACGCCGAAGACTTCAACGCCGCGCTGACCGCCGCCTCGGGGCCGCAGGCGGACCCGGTCTGGCGCATGCCCTTCCACGAACCCTACGAGGCGATGATCGAACCCGGCATCGCCGACCTCGACAACGCGCCCTCGGGCGGCTTCGGCGGCTCGATCACCGCCGCGCTCTTCCTGCGCCGCTTCACCGGGCAGGCGGCCCGCTACGCCCATTTCGACATTTATTCATGGCAACCCACGGCGGCCCCGGGCCGCGCCAAGGGCGGCCTGATGCAGGGCCCGCGCGCCATCCTCGCGGCGCTGCCAGAGGTGCTGGGCCTGTGACGGACCGCCGCCTGACGCCGTTCAACGGGCGCGTCGCGGCGCTGCATCTGAAAGGCACCGTCGCGGCGGAGCGCTTCGCAGAGCCGGAAGCGCATCGCCTGGTGGCACCCCTCTCCGACCTGCGCGCCGCGCCCGATGGCCCGCGCGAGCGCCAGCTTCTGAGGGGCGAGACCTTTCTGACGCTGGAGACACGCGAGCAGATGGTCTTCGGCTACGCCGAGAAGGACGGCTACTGCGGATGGATCGCCGCCTCCGACCTGATCGGTGCGCCGCATGAGGCGCCAACGCACCGCGTCAAGGTCGCCCGCAGCTACGGCAAGTCGACGCCCGGTCTCAAGGCATTCGGCAGCGTCACGCCGCTGTCGCTCGGCATGCGGCTGCCGGTTCTGGAGACGGCGGAGGGCTGGTCCCGGATCGCGTGGTCGCGCGGCACGGCTTCGCGCGATCTCTTCGTGCCCTCCGGCCATCTGGCGCCGCTGGACAGCCCCGAGACAGAGCCGGTCCGGGTCGCGGAACGCCTGATCCACACGCCCTATCTCTGGGGCGGCAACTCGGCCTTCGGCATCGACTGCTCGGGGCTGGTTCAGGCCGCGCTCCTGGCCTGCGGCATCCCGTGCCCCGGCGACAGCGATATGCAACAAGGGGCACTGGGCGAGACCCTGCCCCTCGGCACCCCGCCCCGACGCGGCGACCTGATGTTCTGGAAAGGCCATGTCGCCTGGGTCGCGGACCGCGACACCCTCCTGCACGCCAATGCCTTCCACATGGCCGTGGCCTTCGAGCCAATCACGCAAGCCCTCCAGCGTATCGCCGAACAGGGCGACGGTCCCGTCACCCGCCACGCCCGCTTGACCTGAACGGTATCAACTCCCTCACCTGCCACAGATGCCTGCCTGACCCCCTCGCAGATACCGTAGCCCCCGACCGCCTGCACCGCCATCCTCCTCCCGCTTCTTTGGTCCCGCAAATACCTCGGGGGCGCCCCGCAGGGGCGGGGGCAGAGCCCCCTTCCGACACCGCCCGCCGCGCGACACCCGGACTGTCGACCTCCAGCCGCGCCCTTGAGCATCCGCCCGTGACCTGCCACGCTCCGCCCAGAGCCAGCAAGGAGCCGCCATGCCCTCCGATCCCTTCTTTCGCCCGGTTTCGGGCTTCGACCTTCCGCGTTTCGCCGGGGTGCCGACCTTCATGCGGCTGCCGCAGGTCACGCCGGATCACCCGCGCTTCGCGGAGGTCGAGATCGGCCTCGTCGGCGTCCCCTGGGACAGCGGGACGACGAACCGCCCCGGCCCGCGTCATGGGCCGCGGCAGTTGCGCGATGCCTCGACCATGATCCGCGCCCAGCATGCGACCACCGGGATGCGCCCTTTCGAGGCGGCGCATTGCGCCGACCTCGGCGATGTCGGCCCGAACCCGGCGGATATCGCCGACACCATGGCCCGCATCACCGCCTTCTACGACGGGCTGGTGGCCAACGGCATCCGTCCGCTGACGGCGGGTGGCGATCACCTGACCTCGCTCCCGGTCCTGCGCGCGCTGGCGAAGGCCGGTCCGCTCGGCATGATCCACTTCGACAGCCATACGGACCTCTTCAAGTCCTACTTCGGCGGCACGCTCTACACCCATGGCACCCCCTTCCGCCGCGCGGTGGAAGAGGGGCTTCTGGACCCGAAACGGGTGATCCAGATCGGCATCCGCGGCACCATGTACGACACTGAGGACCGTGACTTTGCCAAGGCCGTGGGCATCCGGATCGTGACCATCGAAGAGCTCTTCGAGCGCGGCATCCCCGAGGTCATGCAGGAGGCGCGCGCGGTCGTGGGCACCCGGCCCTGCTATGTCAGCTACGACATCGACTTCGTCGACCCGGCCTTCGCGCCCGGCACCGGCACACCCGAGGTCGGCGGGCCGAACAGCTTTCAGGCGCTGCAGGTCTGCCGGGAACTGGCGGGGCTGGATATCGTCGGCGCGGACCTCGTCGAGGTCTCACCGCCCTTCGACGCCAGCGGCGGCACCGCCTTCCTCGGCGTGTCGGTGATGTTCGAACTGCTCTGCGCGATGCTGGCACGATAACGCCTCTTCCGGGCACCGCCTGCCCGGCGGGCCAGCCCCGGAACGAAGACGCAAACGCGCTCGCCCGCGGTCCGCGCCCGGAATTTTGCAAAAATTCCGATCCGGAAACTTTGAAAGTTTCCGGCTACTCCACCGCGCGGATCAGCTTGCGCTCCAGCACCCGCAGGACCGTGCGCAGGTCGGACCCGCGTTTCAGCACCTGCCCGTCCATGCCGAAGACCGCATATTGCCCCTGCCGCCCGCGCAGCTTGGGCCGCTTCTCGATCCGGTAGAGCGGGGTCTCGGCGGTCCGCCGGAAAACCGAGAAGACCGCCACCTCGCGCAGCGAGGAGATGCCGTAGTCGCGCCACTCTCCGGCGGCGACCATGCGCCCGTACAGCGACAGGATCACGTTGAGTTCGTTGCGCTGAAAGGCGACCACCTCGTCGGGGGGGGCGCCGCGACCGGGGAAGGGCGTCAGGCTGTTCATGCTATCAGAGTTGCGCTCTTTCGAAGGCAAATCAAGGGGTCACGCGAACCGGGCGCGCGCTTCGGGATGGGCGGGCGGCAGTGCGGGCATCTCTGGGTCGCCGCTGTCCAGCCAGGCCTCGGCGCCGGGGGTCAGCTGCGCGTAGGCCCGCGCGACCCTTGCATGCAGGTCGCGCACCGGCAGCGCCTCGGTCGGGACCGGGGGCCAGAGCAGGATCAGCCTGCGCCAGCGGTGGACCAGAAGCACCCGTGCCGCTGCACAGTCGAGCGGCGGCGCGTCGAAGCCTTCGAGCGCGGCAAGGTCCTGTATCAGCCGGTCCAGCGCGGCGCGGTGCGCGGGGTCCAGCGCCTGCCGGATCTCCTCGGCGCCTTGCGGGTCCAGCCGTCCGGTCAGCCGGAAGCCCGTGGCCGCATCGCCGGGCGGCGCGGGCCGCAACCAGCCCCCGGCCACGTGCAGGGCGCGCGGGCTTTCGCGGGTCTCGAAGACCCATGCCTCGGGCCCGCTGTCCGGCGGCGCATAGATCCGCGCCGTGGCGGGGCCGAACTCCGCCAGCCCGCGCGGCGTCAGGCTGTAGCTGCTGGTCCGCCCGCTGCGCGTGCTTTCCACCCAGCCGTCCGAGGACAGCCGCGACAGGGCGGTGCGCAGTGCCCCCGTCTCGATGCCGATCCGCCCCAGCAGGCGGCTGAGTCGCTGGGTCGCCACCCGCCCGCCACGCTGCTGCACGCAGTCGCCGAAGACGGTGATCACAAGCGACCAGACGCGCGGTCTTCCGTCCGCGTTGAGACTGTCGATGAGAGGCGCCAAGGGGTCCATGCCCCTGATTAGACGCGCTTTCCGCGCCCGCGCAAGCACGGCTTTCGTTATTACTTGACCGATCGGTCGGTTTTAGGCATCGTCCGGTGAGGGAGGACAGCCGATGACACCGGACGAGCGCGCAAGCCGCTCTGCCCAGGCGATGTGGGCACAGGATGCCGCAAGCCAGGGCATGGGCATGCAGATCGACGCCGTCGGTCCGGGCCGCGCGGTCCTGTCCATGACGGTCCAGCCGCATCACCTGAACGGTCACGGCATCTGCCACGGCGGGTTCATCTTCACCCTTGCCGACAGCGCCTTCGCCTTTGCCTGCAACAGTTACAACACGCTGACTGTCGCGCAGGAAAACCAGATCACCTTTCTGTCCCCCGGCCGCGCCGCAGAGCGCCTGACCGCCACCTGCGAAGAGCAGGCGCGGCAGGGCCGGTCAGGCATCTACGACGTGCGCGTGACCGGAGAGGACGGGCGCACCGTGGCGCTGATGCGCGGCCTCTCGCGGCAGGTGAAGGGCCAGCATTTCGAAGAAACCGGCGAAGAGACCCCGGCGGGCGGGGGGGATCCCACAGGCCACCAGACCACCAAGGAGAGCGGCAATGCGTGAGGCATGGCTTTGTGCGGGCACCCGCACCCCCATCGGACGCTACGGCGGCGCGCTGTCCGGCGTGCGGCCCGACGACCTGCTGGCGGGCGTGATGCGCGCCGTGGTGCCTGCGGGACTGCCGGTGGACGAGGTCATCATGGGCTGCGCCAATCAGGCGGGCGAGGACAACCGCAACGTCGCCCGCATGTCCGCCCTGCTGGCGGGGCTGGGCGAAGAGGTGCCGGGCGTCACGGTGAACCGGCTCTGCGGCTCTGGCCTCGACGCGCTGGCCATGGCGATGCGGCAGGTGAAATGCGGCGAGGCCGAGGTGATCGTGGCGGGCGGCGTTGAATCCATGTCCCGCGCGCCCTTCGTCATGCCCAAGGCGACGCAGGCCTTCACCCGGGCCAACGAGGTCTTCGACACCACCATCGGCTGGCGCTTCGTCAACCGGCAGATGAAGGCGCAGTTCGGCGTGGACTCGATGCCCGAGACCGCAGAGAACGTCGCCGCCGACTTCAACGTCAGCCGCGCCGATCAGGACGCCTTTGCCCTGCGCTCGCAAGACCGCGCCGCTGCCGCCATCGCCTCTGGCCGTATGGCGCGGGAAATCACGCCGGTCACGATCTCGCAGCGCAGGGGCGATCCGCTGGTGGTGGACACGGACGAGCACCCGCGCGCCACGACGCTGGAGAAGCTGGGCAGCCTGCCCACACCCTTCCGCGAGGGCGGCAGCGTGACGGCGGGCAATGCCTCGGGCGTCAATGACGGGGCCTGCGCGCTGATCGTTGCCTCCCCCGAGGCCGCGGAGAAACACGGCCTGACGCCCATGGCGCGGCTGATCGGGGCCGCCACGGCGGGGGTGGCGCCGCGCATCATGGGCTTCGGTCCGGCGCCCGCGACGGACAAGCTGCTGGCCCGCCTTGGGCTCGGGATCGCCGACATGGATGTGATCGAGTTGAACGAGGCCTTCGCCGCGCAGGCGCTTGCGGTCACACGCCACCTCGGGCTGCGGGACGATGCATCGCATGTGAACCCGAACGGCGGCGCCATCGCGCTGGGGCATCCGCTGGGCATGTCCGGTGCGCGTCTTGCCCTGACGGCGGCGCATTCGCTGGCAGAGGGCGGGCGCTATGCGCTTTGCACCATGTGCATCGGCGTGGGGCAGGGGATCGCGCTGGTCATGGAACGCATCTGAGCGCAGTTTAGGGAGGACGCCATGAAGGACCTGACACCGGAGAAGGGCAGCCTCGACCCGATCGAAATCGCCTCACGCGATGAGATCGCCGCGCTGCAACTGGACCGCATGAAATGGTCGCTGCGCCACGCCTACGAGAACGTGCCCCACTACAAGGCCAGCTTCGACGCGGCGGGGGCGCATCCGGACGACCTGCACAGCCTCGCGGACCTCGCGAAGTTCCCTTTCACGGTGAAGTCCGACCTGCGCAACAACTACCCCTTCGGCATGTTCGCCGTGCCGCGCGAACAGGTGAAGCGCATCCATGCCTCATCGGGGACCACCGGGCAGCCGACCGTGGTCGGCTATACCGAGCGCGACCTCGACACTTGGGCCACTGTGGTGGCGCGGTCCTTGCGGGCAAGCGGGCTGCGGCCCGGCGACATCCTGCACAACGCCTATGGCTACGGGCTGTTCACCGGCGGTCTCGGCATCCATCTGGGCGCCGACAGGCTGGGGCTGTCGACGGTGCCGATCTCGGGCGGGATGACACAGCGGCAGGTGCGGCTGATCGAGGACTTCGGCGCCAAGGGCATCACCGTGACGCCGTCCTACGCGCTGTCGATCATCGACGAATACGCGGCGCAGGGGCTGGATCCGCGCAGGTCGCCCCTGCAGGTGGGCATCTTCGGCGCCGAGCCATGGACCAACGCCATGCGGCGCGAGATCGAAGAGGCCTTCGACATGCACGCCGTGGACATCTACGGCCTGTCCGAGGTCATGGGGCCGGGCGTCGCCAATGAATGCGTCGAGACCAAGGACGGGCTGCACATCTGGGAGGATCACTTCTACCCCGAAGTGATCGACCCGGAGACGGGCGCGGTGCTGCCGGACGGCGAACTGGGCGAGCTGGTCTTTACCTCGCTGACCAAAGAGGCCTTCCCGATCGTCCGCTACCGCACCCGCGACCTGACGCGGCTCTTGCCCGGCACGGCGCGGTCGATGCGCCGGATGGAAAAGGTCACGGGCCGGTCGGATGACATGATCATCCTGCGCGGGGTGAATGTCTTCCCGACCCAGATCGAGGAGCAGCTGATGACGGTCGCGGCCCTGGCGCCGCATTTCCAGCTGGAACTGAACCGCGTGGGCCACAGAGACGAGATGACGGTGCTCTGCGAATGCCTGCCCGAAACCGCCGCCGCCCGAGAGGCCGCCGCGCGGGACCTGTCCACACGGATCAAGCAGGTGGTCGGCGTGACGGTGCGCGTCTCTGTCGCCGACCCGGGCGGTGTCCAGCGCAGCCAGGGCAAGGCGGTGCGCATCCTCGACAACCGCCCGAAGGCCTGAGCCCGGCGGGCCGCCGCTCGTCCTTCGGACATCGCCCCGCCCACCGTCCCGTGACCGCACGCGCGCCCCTGTCTTCTTCTTGGTCCCAATACCCCCGAACCCGGCCAGCACCGGCGCGCCCGGTCGGCCGGGCTCCCGTTCCGCGCCGCCCCACCGGGACATGCAGGTTTCCGATCGGCGCCAGAGCGTCCCGACAAAACGCCGTTTCCGACCGATCCGCCCGCGAATCCGACTTGCCGGAGCGCGCGCCCTGCCGTATCTGCGCTCTTGGGACACCTCTCCCCAACGAGAGGCATCTATCTGGAAGGTTAGCAGATATGACGACGAAACACCCGGCTCACCGGCCGGCAAACCCGCGTTTTTCCTCCGGCCCCTGTGCCAAGATCCCCACATTCTCGCTCGACAAGCTGTCTGACGCCGCGCTGGGCCGGTCGCACCGTGCCGCCGTGGGCAAGGACAAGCTCAAGGCCGCCATCGAGGGCACGCGCGAGATCCTGGGCATCCCCGCCGACTATCGCATCGGCATTGTGCCAGCGTCCGACACTGGCGCCGTGGAAATGGCCATGTGGTCGCTGCTGGGCGAACGCAAGGCCACCATGGTGGCCTGGGAAAGCTTTGGCGCGGGCTGGGTCACCGATGTGGTCAAGCAGCTCAAGATCGACGCAGAGGTCAAGACCGCCGACTACGGCGAGATCGTCGACTTCTCCGGGATCGACTTCGACACCGACGTCGTCTTCACATGGAACGGCACCACCTCGGGTGTGCGCCTGCCGAACGGCGAGGCCATCCCGGCAGCGCGTCAGGGCCTGACCATCTGCGACGCCACCAGCGCCGCCTTCGCGCAGGACCTGCCCTGGGACAAGCTGGATGTGACCACCTTCTCCTGGCAGAAGGTCATGGGCGGCGAGGCCGCACACGGCATGATCGTCCTCAGCCCCCGCGCCGTCGCGCGGCTGGAAAGCTACACGCCCGCATGGCCGCTGCCGAAGATCTTCCGCATGACCAAGGGCGGCAAGCTGATCGAGGGTATCTTCGTCGGCGAGACGATCAACACGCCATCGATGCTGGCGGTCGAGGATTACCTCGTCGCGCTGGACTGGGCCCGCGAGATCGGGGGCCTGCCGAAGCTGATGGAGCGTGCGGACACCAACGCCCGCGTGCTCTGGGACTTCTGCGACCGCAACGACTGGATCGCCAACCTCGCCACCGACCCGGCGACGCGCTCGAACACCTCGGTCTGCCTGAAGTTCACCGACGAGCGCATCAAGGACGGCGCGGCCTTTGCCAAGGCGGTTGCGAAGAAGCTTGCGGACCACAACGTGGCGCTGGACGTGGGCGCCTACCGCGACGCCCCGGCGGGCCTGCGCATCTGGTGCGGCGCCACGGTCGAATCCTCGGATGTCGAGGCCCTGACACCCTGGCTGACCTGGGCCTTCGAGGCCTGCATCGAGGAACAGGCGTAACCCGCGCGACCTCGATTTCTTTCAAAGAAATCGTGCCGGATCCTTTGAAAGGATCCGGCCTCTCCCCCATATCTTCCGTAAAGGACCCGACCCATGGCTCCCAAGGTACTCATCTCCGACAAGCTCTCCGACGCCGCCGTGCAGATCTTCCGCGATCGCGGCATCGACGTCGATTTCATGCCCGAACTGGGCAAGGACAAGGACAAGCTGGCCGAGATCATCGGCCAGTACGACGGACTCGCCATCCGCTCGGCCACCAAGGTCACACCCTCGCTGCTGGAACATGCGGACAAGCTGAAGGTCGTGGGCCGCGCCGGTATCGGCACCGACAATGTCGACAAGGAAGCGGCCTCGAAGAAAGGCGTGATCGTCATGAACACGCCCTTCGGCAACATGATCACCACCGCCGAACACGCCATCGCGATGATGTTCGCCGTCGCCCGCCAGATCCCCGAGGCCTCTGCCTCGACCCATGCGGGCAAGTGGGAGAAATCCAAGTTCATGGGTGTCGAGCTGACCGGCAAGACTCTGGGCGTGATCGGCGCGGGCAATATCGGCGGCATCGTCTGCGACCGGGCCCGGGGCCTCAAGATGAAGGTCGTGGCCTACGACCCCTTCCTCTCGGACGAGAAGGCCGAGCGGATGCAGGTCGAGAAGGTCGACCTCGACACGCTGCTCAAGCGCGCCGATTTCATCACCCTGCACGTGCCGCTGACCGATCAGACCCGCAACATCCTGTCGAAGGAGAACCTCGCCAAGACGAAGAAGGGCGTGCGCATCATCAACTGCGCCCGTGGCGGACTGGTGGACGAAGAGGCGCTGGCCGAGCTGCTGACGTCGGGCCATGTCGCCGGTGCGGCCTTCGACGTCTTCGCCGAGGAACCGGCGAAGGAAAACGTGCTCTTTAACCTGCCCAATGTGGTCTGCACGCCGCACCTCGGCGCCTCGACCACCGAGGCGCAGGAGAACGTCGCCCTGCAGGTGGCCGAGCAGATGGCCGACTACCTGCTGACCGGCGCGGTGCAAAACGCGCTGAACATGCCCTCGGTCACCGCCGAAGAGGCCAAGGTCATGGGGCCGTGGATCGACCTTGCCGGGCACCTCGGCAACTTCATCGGCCAGATGACCGATGAACCGATCAAGGCGATCAATATCCTCTATGACGGCTATGCCGCCGAGATGAACCTCGAGGCGCTGAACTGTTCGCTGATCGCGGGCATCATGACCTCGGTAAACCCGGACGTGAACATGGTCTCGGCGCCGCTGATCGCCAAGGAACGCGGCATCCAGATCGCCACCACCAACCAGGCGCAGTCGGGCATCTTCGAAGGCTACATCAAGGTCACCGTAACCACCGAAAAGCGCGAGCGGTCGATCGCGGGCACCGTCTTCAGCGACGGCAAGCCGCGCTTCATCCAGATCAAGGGCATCAACATCGACGCCGAGGTCGGCCGCCACATGATCTACACCACCAACGAGGACGTCCCCGGCATCATCGGCGCCCTCGGGCAGACCATGGGGACCCATGGCGTGAATATCGCGAACTTCACCCTTGGCCGCCGCAGCGCCAAGGCCGAGGCCATCGCGCTGCTCTACATCGACGAACCGGCCCCCGCCGATGCTGTCGAGGCGCTCAAGGCCACGGGCCTGTTCCAGCAGGTCAAGACGCTGGAGTTCGACGTCCGCTGATCCATGCAAGGGGCGCCCGCCGGGCGCCCCTCCGCGGGACCTTCGCAGCCCGCAGCCGGGGAAGGTCTTTGGAAGACCAGAGAAGGGCAGGACAGCCTCCCGGCTTCTTTGGTCTCGCAAATATCCTCCGGGGAGGCCCGCAGGGACGGGGGCAGGCCTCTCTGCTGCCGCCTTGTCCGCCCCCGTCGCAATCCGCGACCGGCGGTGTTGCCAGCCCTTTTCAGGCTTCGGCGGCAAACTCTGCCATGAGTGCCTCGAAAGCTTCCATCGGGGGAAAGCCTTCGAAGCTGTGTCGCGCGGGTGTTTGTGCCCAGGGCAGCTTCTCCGCCGTCATCGTCTCTATGAAGGGGGTGAACCACGAGGGGTCGTCCAGCATCGTGGGCCGGACGTTCAGGAACATGTCCAGCCCGGTGATCCGCGTGAACATCCAGGTCATGCAGTCCGGGCAGCACATGTGGCTCAGTTCGGCGCTGCCGGCGCCGCCGACCACCGGCTCTCCGGCGCTGACCTCGAAGCCCTGCGTCGGGATCATCGCGGTCAGCGAGTAGGCGCTCGCCGCCATCTTCTGGCAGCCCCGGCAGTGGCAGGCGGCCGTCATCAGGGGCGGTGCGGTGATGCGGATGCGGGTCGCGCCGCAGCGGCAGCTTCCTTCCATCGGCAGGGCGGGTTTCGGCATCTGTGGTCTCCTCACACGGCTACGGGCGCAGCATAGCGGCCCCATTGGCGCAGACCAACCTTTCGCCTTGTATCCCGCTGCCGTTGCCGGTTGAGTGCGGACGAGGAAAGGACGCCCCATGCCGCTTTATGCCGTCGGCGACATTCACGGACAGCTTGGCCAGCTGGAACAGGCGCTCGACCGGATTGCCCGGGATGGGGGCGCGGATGCGCCGGTGGTCTTCCTCGGGGATTTCGTCGACCGGGGCGCCGACAGCCGCGCGGTGATCGAGACCTTCCTGGCCGGTCTGGCCGGGGGCCGAGACTGGTCCTTCGTCAAGGGCAACCACGACCGCATGTTCGAACGCTTCCTGACCGAGGGCATCCTGTCCGACACGCAGATCAAGTCGGGCAAGCTCTACCTGCATCCGAACCTCGGCGGGGCGGCGACGCTGCAATCCTATTTCGACCTCGCGGGGGCCTTCGGCATCGACGACGCGACCGCTGCCCGCTTCGGCATCGAGGGCGTGCCGGGCGACATCCTGCCCGATCTCATCGCGGCGGCGCGCGAGGCGGTGCCCGAAAGCCACAGGGCCTTTCTTCGCGACCTGCCGCTCTGGCTGGATCGGGGGCCGCAGATCTTCGTGCATGCGGGCATCCGCCCGGGCCTGCCGATGGGCTACCAGCAAGAGACCGACCTCTTGTGGATCCGGCATGAGTTCCACCGCGACACCCGCGATCACGGCGCCCTGATCGTGCACGGGCATACGCCGGTGGACTGGCCCGAACTGCACCTCAACCGGCTGAACCTCGATACCGGCGCGGGCTACGGGCGCGAGCTGGTGCCGGTGGTCTTCGACCGCGACGGCATCTTTGCCCTGACCGCCCGGGGGCGCGCGCGGCTTTAGCCCGCCTGCGCCTGCCCGGCCTCTGCCGCCGTCAGCGCGGCCCATGCATCGTATTGCGCCAGAAAGACCTGCCCCGACAGGTCATCCAGGAAATGCGAGCGTTTGAGGCGGTCCATGACCGGCCCCTTGACCTCTGACAGGTGCAGGGTGATGCTGGTCTCGGCCAGCCGCCGGTTCAGCTCTTCCAGCGTTTCCAGCGCGCTCATGTCGACCTCGTTCACCGCCGCGAACATCAGCACGACGTGTTTCGGCGCCGGGTTGCGGGCGATGCGGTCCAGCACGTAGTCCTCGAGAAAGCGGGCGTTGGCGAAATACAGGCTTTCGTCCACGCGCAGCGTCACGATATCCGCGCGGGTCAGCACCCGGTGGCGCAGGATATTGCGGAAATGCTGGGTGCCGGGCACCAGCCCGACCTCGGCCACATGCGGCCGCGAGGTCTTGTAGAGATGCAGCAGGATCGAGATCAGCACCCCGGCAGAGACCCCGGCCTCGACCCCGAAGCCCAGCGTCAGCGCGATGGTGGCGAAGACCGCCGCGAAGTCCACCCGAGAGTAGCGCCACGCGCGCCCGAGGATCGAGAAATCGACAAGGCTGAGGACGGCGACGATGATCGTCGCGGCCAGCGTCGCCTTGGGCAGGAAATACAGCAGCGGCGTCAGCACCAGCGTCGCGACGAGGATGCCGACGGCGGTATAGGCGCCCGCCGCCGGCGTCTCGGCCCCGGCGTCGAAGTTCACCACAGAGCGCGAGAATCCGCCCGTCACCGGAAAGCCCCCCGACAGCGATGCGGCCAGGTTCGAGGTGCCCAGCCCGATCAGTTCCTGATCCGGCGAGATGCGCTGGCGCCGTTTCGCGGCCAGCGTCTGCGCCACGGAAACGGATTCGACAAAGCCGATGATCGAGATCAGCAGCGCCGACAGGAACAGCTGGCTCCAGAGCGTCGGATCGAAAGAGGGCAGGGTCAGCGGCGGCAGGCCCATGGGCACCGCGCCCACGACCTTCACGCCGCCCCAGCCCGACAGGTCCAGCGCCCATGTCAGCAGCGTCGTCACGAAGACGGCGGCCACCGGACCGGCTTTGGCGCCGATGTCGGCAAGGCGCGGCGGCAGGCCCGCCGCCAGCAGGCGCGGCTTCAGCCCCTTGCGGACCCAGAACAGGAAGGCGGTGGCAAGGCTGCCGATCACCAGCGTCAGGATATTTGTCTGCCCGATATGGGCCAGCAAAGAGCCGGTCAGGCCGATCAGCGTATGGCCCTCTGCCTCGACGCCAAGGATATGTTTCAGCTGCGAGGCGGCGATCAGCACACCCGAGGCGGTGATGAAGCCCGCGATCACCGGGTGGGACAGGAAATTCGCCAGAAAGCCCAGACGCAGAAGGCCGAGCGCGGTCAGCATCAGGCCCGAGAGAAAGGCCAGCGTTCCGGCTGCCAGGGCGATCGCCGCCGGGTCCGTCAGGCCAAGGTTGGCCACTGCCGCGGCGGTCATCAGCGAGATCACCGCCACGGGCCCGACGGCCAGCGTGCGCGAGGTGCCGAAGATCGCGTAGGCCACCAGCGGCAGGATCGAGGCATAAAGGCCCATCTGCGCGGGCAGCCCGGCCAGCAGTGCATAGGCCAGCGATTGAGGTATCAGCATGATCGTGACGATCACGGCGGCCACGAGGTCCGAGGCGGCGGTGCTGCGATCGTAATGGCGCGCCCAGCCGAGAATCGGAAGGTATCGGGTCAGCCGACGGGTGGCGGGACGGGCAGGGGGCATTCCGAAAGATCCTGTAAGGGGGCCGCCGTGCGGCCTTTGTCCTACCCTATATATTCACCAAAATGAATTTGAAACCCCCGCGGTGCGGCGTTTCCGCATTCCTGCGATCCTGGCGGGGGTGCTCAACCGGGGCGCCCCGCCGTTTCCGGGCTTGCCGCCCCAAGGGGCGGCGAAGCGGGGCGTTGGGCCACAACACGGGGAAATCCGATCCGATGCCCGCCTGCGGCCCGGATGTCGCCCGGTCAGGCCTTCAGCCGGTAACCCCTGCGGAACATCGCCCAGGCCAGAAGGCAGACCGCCAGCGTTGCGGAAAAGGCCACGGCGAATCCCAGCGCCGGGTGGCTGTCCGAGACGCCGATCATGCCCCAGCGTGCGCCGTCGATCAGGTAGAAGACCGGGTTCAGATGGGTCACCTGGTAGAGGCCCGGCGGCAGCGATTCGACCGAGTAGAAGGTGCCCGACAGGAAGGCCAGCGGCGTGACGATGAAGTTGGTGATCGCCGCCATCTGGTCGAACTTGTTGGCATAGATCCCCGCCAGCAGACCCAGCGCCGACAGGAAGGCCGCGCCCAAGAGCACGAAGGCCAGCGCCGCAAGGGGATGCGCCGGCACGATCCCCAGCGCCAGCCACAAGGCTAGCGCAAGGCAAAGCGCCACGATGGCCCCGCGCGCGATGCCGCCCGCCAGATAGCCCAGCACGAGCTCTCCGGCGGAAAGCGGCGGCATCAGTGTGTCGACGATATTGCCCTGCACCTTCGAGATCACCAGCGAGCTCGAAGTATTGGCAAAGGCGTTCTGGATCACCGTCATCATCAGGATGCCCGGCGCGATGAAGGTGGTGAAGGGCACGCCCATGACCTCGCCGCGCTGCGGGCCGATGGCGATCGAGAAGATGACCAGGAACAGCCCGCCGGTTACCAGCGGCGCGGCCAGCGTCTGGGTCCAGACGTTCAGGAAACGCAGGATCTCGCGGCGGGCCAGGGTCTGGAGGCCAAGCCAGTTGATCCGGCCAAAACGGCGGTCGCCCTGGGCGTATTGGGTGGGGCTTTGCATGTGTCCTCCTGTCCGGTGTCGGGCGCCTTGTATCTCGCCCTGCGATGATTAGAATAGGGGGCACCAAGCAAATTTCCGGCGGCCCCGACATCCGTGGCCGCTTTTTTCAGTGGGAAAGCCGCATGTCCTGGACCGATGAACGCGTAGAACTGCTCAAGAAGATGTGGACGGAAGGGCAGTCCGCAAGTCAGATCGCCAAGGAACTGGGCGGTGTGACGCGCAACGCGGTGATCGGCAAGGTCCACCGTCTGGGCCTGTCGAACCGCGCCGGCGGCGCCCCGGTGGCCGAGGCAAAGCCCGCGCCCAAGCCGGAACCGGCCGCCAAGCCGGCCCCGGCGGCGAAGGCGGCCCGCCCGGCACCCGCGCCGCAGCCGGAACCGGAACCCGCGCCCGCTCCGGAACCCGTGGCCGCCGCGCCCGCGCCGACCCCGGCGCGCAAGCAGATCATCCCGGCGGGCCAGCCCCTGCCGCCGCAGCCCTCGACCAACGAGATCAGCCCCGAAGCGCTGGCCAAGGTCAGCGAGATCGAGAAGAAGGCCAAGCGCCTGACCCTGATGGAACTGACCGAGCGCACCTGCAAATGGCCCGTGGGCGATCCGGCGACCGATGACTTCTGGTTCTGCGGCCTGCCGGTCCAGCAGGGCAAGCCCTACTGCGAAGCGCATGTGGGCGTGGCCTTCCAGCCGATGTCCTCGCGCCGCGACCGCCGCCGGTAAGCGCGGCCGGTCTAGGGCGCGGACTCATAGAACCTGAGCCAAAGGCGCGTCGACGCCAGGAGAACAGCCGCGAGGTAATTTCGGGCGGTTTTCTCGTATCGCGTGGCGACTTTTCGGAAGTGTTTGAGTTTGTTGAAGTATCGCTCGACGAGGTTGCGTTTCCGATAAAGCGCGGCATCGACCGTGCGCTGGACCTTCCGGTCGCGCTGCGTGGGGATATGACCACGCCCGCCATGCACTGCGATCAGT
>JAFKDC010000029.1 GCA_017255395.1 Enemella evansiae
GGCGGATCAGCTCCCACTCGAAATCGGTCAGATCGAAACGCGCCATGTTCACCTCCGTGGTCGAAAGTGAATCACGAACAACCCCGGCTCGGAAGCCCGTTTATGGGTTCAGAACCTAGACCCGGCGGCGGTGCCGTGCTAAGTCGCCGGGGCGGCGGTGGCGCCGGGTTTCGGGAAAGCAGTTGAACATGGACACGCCCCTCATTTCCTCCGCCGCCAAAATCGGCAAGAACGTCACCCTTGGTGCCCAGGTCCGCATCTACGGCAATGTCGAGATCGGCGACGGCTGCCAGATCGATGATTTCTGCGTGATCGGCCAGCCGACCGGGCGTCCGGACATGGCGCCGCTCCGCCTCGGGGCGGGGGCGCGGGTGCGCTCCCACGCGGTGCTCTACGAGGGGTCCGACATCGGCCCGGGTCTGGAGACCGGCCACCATGTCGTCATCCGCGAGGGCGCGATCATCGGCGAGAACCTCCGGCTTGGCAATTTCTCGGATATCGAGGGCACCTGCCGGATCGGGGATTTCGTCCGGATGCACGGCTATGCCCATGTCGGCAAGCATTCGGTGATCGGCGATTTCGTCTGGCTGTTCTCGCTCACCACGCTGATGAACGATCCGCTGCCGCCCTCGCACCTGGAAGCCCCCGTCGAGATCGGGGACATGGCCACGATCTGCGTCAACGCGCAGCTGATGCCGGGCGCCCGGATCGGCCGCGGTGCATTTGTCGCCGCCAATGCCACGGCGCAGGGCGAGGTGCCCGCCGGCATGATCGTCACCGGCCCCGAGGGCGAGGTGGCGGGCCCGGTGCGCTTCATGATGCACATGGAGACGCGGACCCGGCATCCCTGGCCGCGTCATTTCACCGATGCCTACCCCGAACGGGCCCGCGACCGCATCACCGCGCTCGCGGCGGAGATCGAAGCCGAAGCGGCCGCGGCCGCGCAATTTGATTGAGGACTACTCAGAATGAATCGTACCGAGATTCTCGACCTGATGAACATGGTGATGAAGAAGCGGGGGCGGGAACCGCTGTCCGATGAAAGCCAGAGCACGCGCGAGGCCGGGTTTCGCAGTCTCGATTTTTCCGAGGTCGCGCTCAGGATCGAGATGAAGGTCGGGCGCGAACTGTCCTTCGACGCGGCCTCGATGCGCCGGATCGAGACGGTGAAGGACGTGATCGACTTCTTCGAAGACGTCACGAAGGTCTGATCCCATGACCGGGCCTGACGCCACCGCGGAGCTCGTGCTTGGCAACCGCCTGTGCTTTCCCGGCGCACCGGACCCGGTCACCTGGGAGGCCCTGCTGGCCGAAACCACGGCCCTGGCCGGCGATCCGGCAGGTCATGCCGAGACCCGCACCGTCTTTGTGGTGCGGGACATCCGCGCCGCGCTCGGCGTGGTGGTCTACGGGATGCGGCACGATCTGGACTGGGGGGTGATCGAGGCCTCCCGGCTGAGCGAGGCGGTCGAAAGCCGTTTCGCGGAAAACGGCGTGCAATTGGTCGACGCGGCCACCGGGGCGACCCTGGGCCGGGCGCCGCAGCCCGCCGAGCCGGTGCGGCCGGGCCGGGTGACGGTGCTGACCTCGGGCACCACCGGGTTGCTGAAGCTGATCCCGCACGACCGGCGCTCGCTCAACACCTTCGACCGGGTCGGGGATCTGCCCCCCAACAGCTGGTTCCTGCCCTATCAGATCGGCTCCTACGCCTGGTATCAGATGCTGGCGCTCGGGCTCTTCGTGCCGGGTCAGGACCTGGTGCCCGGCGATTTCGCCGACCTGGCGGGAAGTTTCGAAAAAGCCCTGCAACAGGGTCTGGTCACGGCGATCTCCTCGACCCCGACCTTCTGGCGTCACGCGCTGATGAGCCTTGACGAGGAGCTGCTGGCGGGGGCCGGGCTGCGGTCGATCAGCCTGGGTGGGGAAATCGTCGACCAGCCGATCCTCGACCGGCTGGCCGGGCTCTATCCGCAGGCGCGGATCCGGCACATCTATGCCTCGTCCGAGGCGGGGGCGGCGATCGTGGTTAGCGACGGCCGCGCCGGGTTCGACGCCGCGCTGCTGGATCGGGGCGCGGATCGCACCATCGGCGTGAAGGTCGAGGACGGGCGGCTCTTAATCCGTTCGCCCTATGGCAACAAGGCGGGCGCAGGCGGCTGGATCGACACCGGCGACCTGGTCGAAAACCGCGACGGCCGGATCCATTTCTGCGGCCGGGCGGCCAACGAGATGATCAACGTGGGCGGCCAGAAGGCGTTTCCCCCCGATATAGAGGCACATCTGATGGCCCATCCCGAGGTCGTCTGGGCCCAGGTCACGGCGCACCGCGCGCCCATGGTCGGCCATTTGCCGGTGGCCCGCGTGGTGCTGCGCCGCCCGATGGATCCGATGGCCGCCGAAGAGATGCTGATCGCCCATTGCACGGGCCAGCTGGCCGATTACGCGGTGCCCCGGATGTGGGATTTTCCCGAGACGATCCCGATGCGCGCCTCGCTCAAGAGCTGATTTTCCGACCCGTTTCTTCCGAAAGGTCCCCGACATGCATACCCAGAACCAATCCATCATCGTCTCCGGCGGCTCGCGCGGGCTTGGCCTGCACTTGGTCTCGCGCCTGCTGGAGGCCGGCAACAGGGTCGCCACCTTCGCCCGCAGCCACACCCCCGCGATGGACGATCTGTCCGCCCGCTACGGCGAGGCCTTCCATTTCGAACCGCTGGACGCCACCGATGCCGAGGGCGTGATCCGCTTCGTGGCCGGTGTGGCGGACCGTTTCGGCGGGCTAGACAGCGTGGTCAACAATGCGGCGATCGGGCAGGACCAGCTGCTGATGCACACCGACGTGGACACGATCCGGGGCATCGTCGACATCAACATCGTCGGGCCGACCCTGCTGACCCGCGCCGCGATCAAGCACATGATGCTTCAGGGCGGCGGCAACATCTGCAACATCTCCTCGATCTGCGGCTCGCGCGGCTATGCCGGGCTTTCGGTCTATGCCGGGTCCAAGGGCTATCTCGACGCGATGATGCGGGCGCTGGCGCGCGAGGTCGGCGAGGCGGGGATCTTCGTCAACTGCGTGGCGCCCGGCTTCTTCGAAAGCGAGATGTCCTCGGTGCTGCGGCCCGAGCAGCTGAACACGATCAAGCGGCGCACGCCCTCGGGGCAGCTGTCGAACGACGAAAACATCTTCAAGGTGGTCGATCTGGTGATCTCGGGCACCACCAACATGCAGGGCCAGGTGGTCTTCGTGGATGGCGGCATCACCAGCTGATCCGCAGGTCGATCCGTTCCGGGGCGGGCGGCTGCTGCGCGGCAGCGGCGCACCCGGTCCGGCCTCGGTCGATCATGCCGGGCTGCGCCTGGTCTTCGTGCCGCCCGCCGGGGCGGCGGGACGGTTCGCGCTGGATGTGGAGCGGCGGGATGCGGCGCTTTCGCCCGAAACAGAGGCTGTTCTGAGGCAGATCGACGCCGCCGCGCCGCCGCTGCTGACCTGGACCCGGATCGAGGTGGCCGCCAAGCTGACCGGTCGCCCGGCGCATCTGGTGCTGCGCGCGGCCCGGGCGGCGGGGCTTCCGCCGGGGATCGAGACCCGGCAGCTGCCGGATCCGACCCACTGGATCAGCCTCGGCTGGTCACTCTGACAGCAGGCTTTGCAGGTAGCGGCCGTATTCGTTCTTCGACATCCGTTCGGCCACCTCCCGGAGCTGCGCCCGGTCGATCCAGCCCAGCCGGAAGGCGATTTCGTCCAGGCAGCCGGTCTGGAGCCCCTGGCGCTGTTGCAGCGTGCGTACGAAATTGCCCGCGTCCAGCAGGCTGGCATGGGTCCCGGTGTCGAGCCAGGCAAAGCCGCGCCCCATCCGCTGCACGTCGAGGCTGCCGTCCTCGAGGTACATTTCCAGCAGGCTGGTGATCTCGACCTCGCCCCGGGCGGAGGGTTTCACCCGATGTGCCCATTCCGACGCCCGCCCGTCGAGGAAATAGAGCCCCGTCACCGCATAGTTCGACGGCGGCACCTCGGGTTTCTCCACGATCCCCGTCACCTTGCCGGCCTTGTCCATCGCCACCACGCCATAACGTTCCGGATCGGCGACCCGGTAGCCGAAGACGGTGGCGCCCCGGGTCTTGGACCGGGCGGTTTCCAGCAGGTCCGACAGCCCGTGGCCGAAGAAGATGTTGTCGCCCAGCACCATGCAGGAGGGCGCGCCGTCGAGGAAATCCTCGGTCAGGGTATAGGCCTGGGCCAGCCCGCCGGGATGGTCCTGCATCACGTAGGTCAGGCTGATCCCCCATTGCGACCCGTCGCCCAGGATGCGGATGAACTGCGCCTGGTCCTGTGGGGTGGTGATGATCGCGATCTCGCGGATGCCGGCCAGCATCAGCACCGAGAGCGGATAGTAGATCATCGGCTTGTCATAGACCGGCATCAGCTGTTTCGAGACGCCGATGGTGATCGGATAGAGCCGGGTGCCGGAGCCGCCGGCGAGGATGATGCCCTTGCGGGGGGTGTCGGAAATGAATGTCATGTCCTGCCTTGCAAATCGTCGAGCACGTCGCCGAGGCCCTGGCGCCAGTCGGGGCGTGCGATGCTGAAGGCATCCTGCAGGCTCTGACAGTTCAGGCGCGAATTGGCCGGGCGGCGGGCCCTGGTCGGAAAGTCGGTGGTGGGAATGGGATCGACCCGGCAGGCCAGGCCTGCCCGGTCGAAGATCGCCGCCGCGAAGCCGGCCCAGCTGACATCCGGCGCGCCGGACAGGTGGTAGGTGCCGGTGAGGGCGGGGGCCGATTGCAGCCGGTCGGCGATGGTCAGGCCGGCGGCGGCGATGGCGCGGGCGGGGGTCGGGCCGCCGACCTGGTCGTCGACCACCCGCAGTGCGTCGCGGTCGGCGCCGAGCCGCAGCATCGTCTTCACGAAATTGGTGCCATGGGCGGAAAACACCCAGGAGGTGCCCAGGATCGCATGGATCCCGCCCGCCGCGCGCACCGCGTCCTCCCCGGCCGCCTTGCCAGCGCCATAGACGCCCAGGGGGGCGACCGAATCGCCCGGGACGAAGGGCCTGTCGCCCGCCCCGTCGAAGACGTAATCGGTCGAGATCTGGACCAGCGGGATCCCGGCCGCGGCACAGGCGCGGGCCATGGCGCCGGGGGCTTCGGCATTGATCCGGTGGACCAGCGCCGGGGCGTCCTCGGCCGCGTCCACGGCGGTCCAGCCGGCGGCGTTGATCACCGCGCGGGGGGCATGGGCGCGGATCGCGGCCGCGCAGGCCTCCGGATCGGAGAGATCGGCGGCGGCGCGGTCCAGCGCCACCACCGGGGCCGCCGCCCGAAGCGCGCGCGCGACCTGTCCCGTCTGTCCGAAGACCAGCAGGGTCATGCGGTACGGCCCAGCCGTCGGCCAACCCCGTCGCGGTCCTGGAGCGCGCGCCACCAGGTTTCGTTGTCGAGATACCAGCGCACCGTCCGTTCCAGCCCCTCCTCCAGCGTGACCGAAGGGCGCCAGCCCAGTTCGGTCGCGATCCGGGTCGGGTCGATCGCGTAGCGCGCGTCGTGTCCCGGGCGGTCGGTGACGAAGGTGATCAGCTCGGCATAGGGCCGCGTGGCGGGGCGCATCCGGTCGAGATGGGCACAGATCATCCGCACCAGGTCGATGTTGCGGACCTCGTTCTCGCCGCCGATGTTGTAGCTGCGCCCGGTCCTGCCGTTTTGCAGGACCGTCAGCAGCGCATCGGCGTGATCCTCGACATAGAGCCAGTCGCGCACGTTCAGGCCCTTGCCGTAGACCGGGATCGGTCGGCCCGCCAGCGCGTTCAGGATCACCACCGGGATCAGCTTTTCGGGGAAATGGTAAGGGCCGTAATTGTTCGAGCAATTGCTCAGGACCACCGGCAGGCCGTAGGTTTCGGCCCAGGCCCGGACCAGGTGGTCGCTGGCCGCTTTCGACGCTGAATAAGGGGAATTCGGCGCATAGGGCGTGGTTTCGGTGAACTGGCCGGTCTCGCCCAGGGTGCCGAAGACCTCGTCGGTCGAGATGTGGTGAAAGCGGAAGCCCTCCGGACGCCCCCGGGCTGTCCAGTGGGCCCGGGCGGCCTCCAGCATGTTGAAGGTGCCGGTGATGTTAGTCTCGATGAAATCCGAGGGCCCGTCGATCGACCGGTCCACGTGGCTTTCCGCGGCCAGGTGCATCACCGCATCGGGGGCGTGATCGGCGAAGATCCGGTCGAGCGCGGCGCGATCGCGGATGTCGGCATGGACGAAGCTGTAGAGCGGGCTGTCGGCCACGCTGGCGAGGTTGTCGAGACAGGCGGCATAGGTCAGCGCGTCGAGGTTGACCACCTCGTGCCCGCGCGCCACGGCCAGCCGCACCACGGCCGACCCGATGAAGCCCGCGCCCCCGGTGACAAGCAGTTTCATGACTTAATCCTCATAGGTGAAAGGCGATTGGAAATCCGCGAAGGCCTGCGCGGCGCGGTCCTTGTCCGACAGGATGGCACGCGCCGGGTCGATGCCCCAGTCGATGCCCAGATCCGGATCGGCGAAATGGACCGCGCCGTCGCAGTCCGGCGCGTAGAAATCGGAGCATTTGTAGAACAGCTCGGTCTCGGGTTCGAGGGTGATGAAGCCGTGCAGGAACCCCTTGGGAATGAACACCTGGCGGCCGTTCTCGGCCGAAAGCTCGATGGCGGACCACTGGCCGTAGCCGGGCGAGCCGCGGCGGATGTCGACCACCACGTCCAGCACCCGGCCGGCCACCACGCGCACCAGCTTGTCCTGGGCATGGGGCGGGGCCTGGAAATGCAGGCCGCGGATCACCCCGGCCTCGCGGCTGAGCGAATGGTTGTCCTGTACGAAATCGACGTCGATCCCGATCCCGCGCATGGTGTCGCGGTTCCAGGTCTCGCTGAAGAACCCCCGGGCGTCGCCGAAGCGGCGGGGGGTCAGGACCCGCACACCGGGAAGGGCTGTTGTCTCGTGTTCCATGCCTGGCTCCTTCGTCGGTGCCTGTCTACGGGATGCGTGTCGGGGCTGTCACGGGGCGCGGGCCCTCCGGGGCCTCCGGCGCGCGGGATCAGGCCCGCATGTTGCGCAGATGATGCTTGATGGCATCCTGGATGGTGTCGTGCACGACCAGGTTGCCGTTTTCCAGAACCATGCCCATGTCGCAGAGGTTTTCCATCATCGCCATGGAGTGAGAGACCACGATCGCGCCGCTTTCCTGCATCCGGCGCTTGAAGATGCTGCTGCTTTTTTCCTTGAAGGAGGCGTCGCCCACGCTGGTGACCTCGTCCACCAGGTAGGTGTCGAAGCGGATGCCCATGCTGACCCCGAAGGCCAGCCGCGACCGCATCCCCGAGGAATAGGTGCCGAACGGCTGGTGGAAATGCACCCCGAGCTCGGCGAAATCCTCGACGAATTCGACCAGGGCATCGGTGTCCACCCCGTAGACCCGGGCGATGAAGCGGGTGTTCTGCGCCCCGGTCAGTTCGGGGTGGAAACTGCCGGCGAAGCCGACCGGCCAGGACACCGTCCCGTCAGAGATCACCCGCCCGGATGTCGGGTTCATCGTGCCGGCGATGATCTTGAGCAGGGTCGATTTGCCCGCGCCGTTCCGGCCCAGCAGGCCGACCGAGACACCGGTGGGAAAGACCGCGTTGACCCGGTTCACCACCACGGTGCGCTGCCCCTCGACGGTGAAGGTCTTGGTCAGGTTCCTCAGCTCGATCATCGGTTCAGCGGCGGTCGCGGACGCTGTAGTAGATCAGCACGCCGATCGACCAGGTCAGCAGCAGGAAGAAGCTGCTCAGCCCCAGCAGGGTCCAGCGGTGGGGATAATCCGACCGTTCCGCCCGGGTGGGCTGGACATGGGCGGCGAGGTAGAAGGACTTCCGCTTGGCCTCGGCCAGGGCGGCGTCGTAATTCACCAGGGCGGCGCGATAGGTCTCTTCGGCGAATTCGCGATCCACCGAGAGGCGTTCGAATTCGGCCACGATGGTGACGAAATCCTCGCCGCTCGGGCCCTGGCCGCCCAGGCCGAATTTCTCGCGTTCCACGGCGATGCGTTTCTCGATCACCTCGATCCGGCGTTCCAGCTGCTGAATGCGCGGGTCGGTGCCCATTCCCTGAAGCAGGTCGAGTTCCACCAGCGCGTCGGCCATCTGGGCCTGGAGGCTGTTGAGCACCCCCATCTGGCCCTGGAGATCGGCCGACGGATCGACGATCTGGGATTCGAGGCGGAAGGCGGTCAGCGCGCTACGGGCGTCCTTGAGCCGCTCGATCGCGCGGTCCACCTCCTCCTGGGCATAGCGGGTGGCGTCCTCGCGGGCGTCGTCCGAGAGCGCGTTGATCATCGTGGTGCTCTCGTCCAGGATCTCCTGGGCGATCGCCTGGGCCTCATCGGGATCGAAGGCCAAGACCCGCAGGGTCATCAGCTCGTTCCCGGTGTCGTAGGTGATCTGCACCTTCCGCTTCCAGTGCCGGATCAGGTCCTCGATCGTGCCCTTGGGATTGTAGGCGAAGACCGGATCCTCGGGCCAGGCCACGCTGTAGATCTCTTCCAGCCCGAGTTTCGCGTCGATGTCCGAGACCAGTTCCTGACTGCGGATGAATTCGTAGAGCAGATCGGTCTCGGCGCCGCCGCCGCCGCCGAGCTGGGCGATCTGCCCCCCCAGCAGGTCGAGGGAGGAGGAGACTTCGCCCTTGCGGATCGAGAAGGCCACGGTGGAGGCGTACTGATCCTTGGCGATGACCCAGAGATAGAAGGCCGCCGCGGCGACCGGCAGCAGCACCAGGAGCAGGAAGGAGAGCATCACGCCCCGGTGGCGCCGCTCCAGCTTGGCCGCGCCGGCGATCGGCTTCATCTCGGCGGCGGCGTCCCGGGGCTCTGCCGGGGCCTGTTTCGGCGGGGCGGTGACCCGCAGCGCGTCGGGGCGCCTCTTGCGCGCCGAATAGCCGGGCCGCGACGGGGTGGCGGGGGCGGTGTCCGGGCCGGTCCCGGCGGCCTCCTCCGTCCCGGTCCCGGCGGGCGTCGCGGCGCCCGCCTCGGAAGCGGGCCGGGCCTCGGGCCCGGGTTTGCGGATCTCGCCGGTCTCCGGAGAGGCGGACCGCATGGGAGTCACTTTCTTGTCCGCCGTGGTCATCCGGGTGCTCGCAAGGTCTTTGAAATAATTCGGTCCTTCGGTTGTTTTCTACCCAAGATACAGGGATATTTCCAGCGCGTGTTTGCTGGGGGTCCGATGTCGGAACAATCGCTGAAATCGGCCGGGGGTCCGCTGGAGCAGGACCGGCTCAGGGCGCGGAAATACCGCGGTCCCCGGACCGTCATGGCGCTGATCCTGCGCGAGATGTCGACAAGCTACGGCCGCTCTCCGGGCGGCTATCTCTGGGCCATCGTGGACCCGGTGGCGGGGCTTCTGCTGATGTCGCTAATCTTTTCAGTTGCCTTTCGAAATCCGCCATTGGGGAACAGCTTTCCACTGTTCTATGCTACCGGGTTCCTACCTTTTATGATGTTCAACAGCATTGCCAACAAGATGGCGACTTCGATCAATTTCTCGCGAAATTTACTGGCCTATCCGGCAGTGACCTTCGTCGATGCGCTGGTTGCACGGCTAATTCTCGCCTTCCTAACCCACATGATGGTGTTTTACATTATTTTTTCGGTGCTGATCTTCGTTCTGGGCGCGCGTAGCCAGCTCGACCTCCCAAATATATTGCTTGGGATGACATGTATAACGGCATTGGCTGTCGGCATCGGTACCCTCAATTGTTACCTTATGACGACCTTCCCGATTTGGGAGCGGGCTTGGCAGATCCTGACCCGGCCGCTGTTTCTGATCTCGGGTATCTTCTTCATGTACGGTGACCTGCCTAAGGTTGCGCAGGAGGTGGTTTGGTACAATCCGCTGATTCATGCCGTGGGGCTGACGCGGTCGGGCTTCTACGCTGCCTACAAGGCCGATTACGTCAGCCTGGTCTTCATCTTCGCGGTGGCCGTCACCACCATGACGCTGGGGATGCTGCTTCTCTGGCGCAATTACCGCACGCTGCTGGAACATTAGGACATGCTGCGACGGCTGCGCGGGGTCTTCGACCGCTATTGCGCCCAGTCCCTGCTGATCGAGCGGCCGGGCCGGAGGCTGGACGATCCGGCCGGGGGCGCGTCCTGGGGCGCGGTCGAAAGCCTGGCCCGGCGCGGCAACCGAATCGAGGTGACGGGCTGGGTCCGCAGCCCCGGGCTGCGGCTGGTCGCGGGCGAGGAGGAGACCGCGGTCACGGTCAGCCCCGCCCCCGGCATCGCCGCGCCGGGCGGGCGCTTCCGGCTCGACATCCCGGCCAGCACCGGCCCGCTTGCCCTGCACCTGTCGGACCGGGCGGCGCCGGTGTTCGATCTGCCCGGCATTCCGGCGCGGGCGGTGGCGCGGGCGCGGCGCGCGCTGCTGCCGTGCTTCGGGCTGCGCCTGCTGCGGGCCACGCCGCTGATCCTGGCCTGGGTCCGTCGCCGCGACCCGGCCCTGCGCCCCCGGATCCGCGCCGCCCTGGGGTTCTGGGGCCTGCCCCCGGCGCGGGCGTTGCGGGCCGATCTCTTCGCCGCATCGGACGGGGGCCCGCCGCCCGCCGCCGCGGCGGCCGGGGTCACCATCGTCCTGCCGGTCTACAACGCCTTCGACCTTCTGACGGAGGCGCTGGACCGGGTCCTGCGCCACACCGACCTGCCCTGGCACCTGGTGATGATCGAGGACGCCTCGCCCGATCCGGCGGTCCGCCCCTTCCTGCGCGACTGGACGGCGGCGCGCGAGGCCGAGGCGCCGGGCCGCGTCACCCTGCTGGAAAACGACACCAACCTGGGCTTCGTGGGCAGCGTCAACCGGGGGCTCGCCGTTGCGCTGGCGCGCGGCGGGCCGGTGGTGCTGCTGAATTCCGACGCGCTGGTGCCGCCGGGCTGGGCCGGGCGGCTGCTGGCGCCGATCCTGCGCGATCCCGGCGTGGCCAGCACCACGCCGATGTCGAACGATGCCGAGATCTTCTCGGTCCCGGTGATCGCCGCGCGCTGTGACCTGGCCCCGGGGCAGGGGGATGCGCTGGACGCGCTGGCGCAGGGCTTCGCGCCCGGTGCCGGGGACCGGCCCGCGCCCACCGGGGTCGGGTTCTGCATGGGCCTTTCGGGGGGCTGGCTGGCGCGCGTGCCCGCCTTCGACACCGCCTTCGGGCGGGGCTACGGCGAAGAGGTCGACTGGTGCCAGAAGGTCCGCGCCCTGGGCGGGCGGCACCTGGGCGTCGCGGGGCTTTTCGTCGAGCATCGCGGCGGAAGCTCCTTCGGGCAGGCCGAGAAACAGATACTGAACAGCCGCAACGCGGGCCGGATCAGCGCGCGCTACCCGTCCTACGACATGGAGGTGCAGGATCACCTCCTCGGCGATCCGATGGTCACGCCCCGGCTCGCCCTGGGCCTCGGCTGGCTGGCGGGGCAGGCGGGCGAGGCGCCGGTGCCGGTCTATCTGTCCCATGCCCTCGGTGGCGGGGTGGCGCGCTACCTCGGCACCCGGATCGCGGCGGATATCGCCGCGCGGCGCGGCGCGGTGGTGCTGCGGGTCGGCACCGGCGCCCGCTGGCGGCTGGAACTGCACGCGGCCACCGGGGTGACCCGGGGCGAAACCGACGATTTCGCCCTTGTGCAGAGACTGCTTTCGCCGCTCCGTCACCGGCTTGTCAGCTATGTCTGCGGCGTCGGGGACCATGACCCGATGAGCCTGCCGGACCGCCTGCTCGACCTCGCCGCGCCGGAGGGGGGCCGCGCGCGGCTGGAGGTGATGTTTCACGATTTCTACCCTCTCAGCCCCTCCTTCACCCTGCTCGACGCCTCGGGCGCCTTCCACGGCGTGCCGGCCCCCGACGACCCCGATCCGGCCCATGCGCTATTCGGCCCCCTGCGGGACTGGCGCGCCGCCTGGGGGCGGGTGATGGCGCGGACCGACCGGGCGGTGGCGTTTTCGCAGGACAGCCGGGCGCATGTGCTGACGGCCTGGCCGGACCTTGCCGACCGGCTCGAGGTGGTGCCGCACCGGCTGACTCATCCGGTGCCGCGGCTGGTGCCCGCGCCGGGCCCCCGGCCGGTGCTGGCGGTGCTGGGCAATCTGAACCTGCAAAAGGGCTACCGCGTGGTGCGCGAGATGGGGCGCCTGTGCGGGTCGGAGGATCCGGAGCTTGTCCACCTGGGAGAGCTCGATCCCGCCTGCGCGCCGCCGCCGGGGGTGCTCTGCCACGGGGCGTTCCGGCCCGACGACCTCGGGGTGCTGGCGCGGCGCCACCGGATCACTGGCTGGCTGATCCCCTCGGTCTGGCCCGAGACCTTTTCCTTCACCACCCACGAGGCGCTGACGACCGGCCTGCCGGTCTTCTGCCTCGACCTCGGCGCCCAGGCCGAGGCGCTGCGCGCCGCCGGGGCCCAGGGCCATGTCGTGCCGCTGCATGCCTCCCCCGAGGCGCAGGCCCGCGCCGTGCTGGCGGCCGCCCGCGCCGCCCTGGCACCGGGCTGAGGCGGGCGGGGTTGGCGGAAGGCGTTGCACGCCGCCGCCCCATGCGGCATCTCTCCCGGACCCGCGCCCCTTGCGAAAGCCGATAGCCCGATGGCCCCCACCGCCCCGCATGTGACGATCCTGCTCTGCACCCGCAACGGGGCCGCCTATCTGCCCGAGCAGCTGCAATCCTACCTCGACCAGGATCATCGTGACTGGTCGCTCTGGGTCAGCGACGACGGATCCGACGATGCCACGCCCGCGATCCTCGAAGCGTTCCGCGCCGCCCACGGTGCGGCGCATGAGATCCGGCTGCTGAAGGGGCCGCAGCGGGGCAGTGCCGCGAATTTCCTGCACCTGCTCTGCCATCCCGACCTGCCGCAGGGTCATGTGGCCCTGTCGGATCAGGACGACGTCTGGCTGCCCGAAAAACTGAGCCGCGCGCTGGCCCGGGTGGAGGGCGTGGAGGCCCCCGCCCTCTATGCCGCGACCAGCCTGCGGATCGACGGGGCCGGGCGGCAGACCGGCCGCCTCCGCCTGCCGACGGCGCCGCCGGTCTTCGGTTCGGCGATGCTGCAGAACGTGATGCCGGGGCACACGATGGTGATGAACCCCGCCGGGCTGGCCCTGGTGCGCGCGGTCGGGCCCGACACCGGCACCCTGCATCACGACTGGTGGCTGTCGCTGCTCTTCACCGCGGCCGGGGCGCGGACCCTGCTCGATGCGGTGCCTGTGGTGCTCTATCGCCAGCATGGGGGCAACGAGATCGGCGCGCGCGGCGGGCTCCGGGCCGGGCTCTACCGGCTGCGGCGGGTGCTGGCGCGGCAATACGGCGACTGGGTCACGGCCCATGCCCGGGCGCTGCTGGCGGCCGGTCCGGTGACACCGGCCAGCCGCGCCGCCGCCGCCCGCTTCCTCGACCGGCCGCCGCAGGCCGGGCCGGGCCGGGTCCGGCGGCTCTGGCAGCTGGGCCTGCACCGGCAGAGCCGGGCCGAGACGGCCTTTGTCTACCTGATGGCCTTCCTCGGCCGGATCTGAGGCTGGCCGGGGCGTTGCGCCCGGCCCCGGGGCAGCGTTCGGGCGCCTCGCCGTGCCTTTACCCTTTCCATGCAGCCTGCCCGGGAGATCACAGCCCGGAGAGCGCCACGGACCGATCCGCCCGCCTGTCCCTGCCCTACCTGCATGCGGCGCAGGCGCAGAAACACGTCACCCACAACGAGGCGCTGGCGCTGCTGGACCTAGCGGTCCAGCTCTCGGTCGAGGCCTTCGACGCGAGCGAGCCGCCCGCCACCCCCGCGCCGGGGCAGGCCTGGGCCCTGGCCGCCGGTGCGACCGGGGCCTGGGCCGGGCAGGCGGCGGGTACGCTGGCCGTCTGGACCGGAGAGGCCTGGCGCCTTGTCCCGCCCGGCGAGGGCTGGGTGGCCACGCGGCGCGGAACAGCGGAACAGCGGGTCTTCGGCCCCTCGAGCTGGGGTCGATCCTGGCCGAAGGCCTCGGCACCTGGGCGGAACCCTACCGGACGGGGCCGCTGTCGATCACCTGGCCCGCCGCCTTCTCGGCCGCGCCCGCCGTCGCCTGCCTGCTGGTGCAGGGGCCCGATGTCGGGCCGAAGGCGGGGCGTGGCCTGCTCATGAACTCTTACGAGCCGCCCGGCCCCCTGGGCTGGAACTTCCTGCGGGCCACCCGCATGGGCAGCGACGATCACGATGCCGATGTGGCCCTGTCGGTCATGGCCATCGGTCGCTGGATCTGACGGGCTGGATCTGATGGGGCTGGCGGCCGGTCAGGCCCCGTCGAGGGCGACGGGCGCCGCGTCCGGCAGCAGCGGATAGCGCAGGCGGCGGCAGAGTTCCCGGTAGGTGGGGCCGGTGTCCGCGGCTTCGGCCAGATCCGGCGGCACCGTCCGGGAGGGCCGCGCGGCGATCTCGTTGCCGGAGCGCCCGCTGTCGCCCGACATGGTGATCGCCATGACCAAGGACGGGGCGGCGGCGTCGTAGCTCAGTTCGAGGCTGCGGCACATGTTCTCCAGCACCGTCTCCGGGGCTTCGACGAAATCCTCGTAATAGACGATCGGGCAGGTGGCGTTGGCGTCCAGGAAGGCGAGGTAGCGCCGGGCGTATTCCTCCAGCGTGCCGGGGGTGAATGCGTCCCAGCCGTTGTGGCGCAGCGACATGAAGGATGCCAGCGGATGCCGCACGCTCAGCAGCGGCAGGACGGGATGGTCTCGGGCGACGATCTGCTCGACCGTCTGCCGCGCGGTCCAATCGGCGGCGGTGCAATACTGCGAATGAGAATGTTCGCGCAGGACCAGCCGCTTGCCCTGGTCCGTCAGCGCCTCCTGCAAGGTGCCCAGCCCGGCACAAAAGATGTCGATCGCCAGCGCGTCGGAGAGGTCGTGCCGACTGTAGCGCATCTGCTTGATCAGGTCCGAGGGGGCGAACTTGGAAGGGGACGACATATAGTTCAGGCTGAGGGGGTCCATCTCGCTCAGCAGCACCGTGTTGGGCATCGCGGCCAGGCATTTCGACATGATCGTCCCGCCGGTGCAGGCGAAATGCTTGAACAGCCGGATCGGCTCGACCTGCCGGACAGCCTGCAATTGGGCGATCAGGCTGCGCAGGGGCAGGGCCGTCTCGGTTCCGCCTCCGGCCGCCGACGGCGCCGCGCGGCGGACCAGCTCCGTCATCTGGCCGATCTCCCGGCGCAGGCTGTCGTGGGGGGCGGATTTCGAACTCATTTGCCGGGCTGGTCCTTCGACTTGCCCTTCTTCTTCCGGCCCGCAAGCCGCGGCGGCGCCTCACCGCTGGGCAGGCTGTCGCGCGGGACCGTGTCGAGATGCCGGGCGGCCTCTTCGAGACGGCCCAGCAACTGGCCGATCAGATCGTCCTGCTGCCGTTTGCGGGTCTGGAGCGCGGCGTAGCTCTGTTGCAGGTCGCGCAGATCGTTGGCCCCGATGGTCTGAAGGCGCAGGGCCAGGCTCAGATCCGCCTTGGTCTTCTCGAGCTGGGAGCGGTTCTGATCGAGGCTTTTCTCCAGCGCCTCGCGCCGCGCCTTCGCCTCCTCGGCGGTTTTCGCGGCCGCCGCCTCAATCTCCTTGATGCGCCCCGCGCGCGCTTCGGCCTTGTCCGAGGCCTCCGCCAGGGCGGCCTCCAGATCCGTGATCCGGGCGCGGGCCTCCGCTTCGGCGCTTTCCACTTCGGCCAGGCGGTCCCGATCCGCCCCGAGCTCCCGCTCCAGGCCGGCGATCCGCTCTTCGCGCGCCTTCATCTCCTCCGCGGTTTTCGCGACCGCTGCCTCCAGCTCCGCGATCCGGGCGGCGCGGGCCTTGGCCTTGTCCCAGGCATCGGCCTGGGATTTTTCCAGCCCGGCGATCCGATCCCGGGCCTCGGTCCCGGCGCGCTCCGCCTCGGTCAGCCGGTCCCGGCCTGCCTTGAGCTCCGCCTCCAGCGCCTCGATCCGGGCCTTGCGGGTCTTGGCCGCCTCGGCGGATTTGCCCGCCTCGGCCTCCAGCTCCTTGATGCGCCCCGCGCGCCAGTCGGCCTTGTCTGAGACCTCCTTGAGGGATTTTTCCAGCCCGGCACTCCGGTCCCGGGCCTCGGCCCCGGCGCGCTCCGCCTCCGTCAGCCGGTCCTGGCCTGCCTTGAGCTCCGCCTCCAGGGCCTCGATCCGGGCCTTGCGGGCCTTGGCCGCCTCGGCGGATTTGCCCGCCTCGGTCTCCAACGCGGCGACACGGGCGCGGGCCTCGGACTGTCCGGCCTGCGCCTCCGAGAGCGCCTGTTTCAGCGCCTCGATCTCCAGGGCCCGCCGGTCGATCCGGAAACGCCGGACCGGCCAGTCCGGGTCGGAGGTGTCCGTCTCCACGATCTCAAAGCCCGACCCGGTCAGCAGATCGCTCATCGCGGCCAGGGTCTGCCCCCCGGCGAACAGCGCCTCGGCGCTGGTGCGCAGATCGACCTCGTCGAAACGGTGCAGCCCCCCGGCTGCGTGCAGCCCTTCCAGCCAGGCCGTTCCGGTGCCCGGCGCGTCGATCACCAGGCGGTGGCGCCCCGCGAAGGGACCGGCCTTCTCGAGCAGGCTGCCGGGCGACAGGAGCGGGACAAGCGGGGTCCGCAGGACCCGGACGCCGGGAAATTCCTCCTTCAGGCCGGTCGGCTCGGCCAGGCTGGCCAGCCCGTCGATGTTGAACACCCGGACCTCGGCCTCGCCATCCTCGGCGGCGGGCGCGCCGTGCAGGATCGTCAGGTTGTCCTCCGTCCGCTTTTCCAGCCGACGGACCTGCACGGGGTCGGGATCGAGGACGACATGGCGGGTCTCCGTCCGCCGGTGGCCGTCCTCGGCCCGGAACAGCGGGCCTGCCCCGACATAGAGGATCAGGTCGAAGGCGGTGTCGGAGGGGGAGGCGGGCAAGGTCAGCGTTCCCTTCTGGTCCGGCCGAGCAGCTTGTTCGCCGCGCGCAACGGTTCCGTGAGCTTCCAGGAGCGGGAGCGCATGAGCTTGTCATAGGCCTCCGTCAGATCCTCGAGCCCCTGCCGCAGCGTGGCTTCGCGCTCCTGGCTCTCGGCCAGCGCCCCGGTCCAGTGCCGGTGCGCGGCCTCCATCTCCTCGGACAGGCGAAGAGCCCCGGCGCTGGCCTGGCCGTGTTCGGCCGTGACCCTCGCCAGCTTGGCCTCCAGCGTCGCGATGCGTTCGGCGCTGCCGCGGCGCAGGCGCGCGACCTCGCCCGAGACCCGCCCGAGATCGCCCTCGTAGCGCCTGATCTCCTCTTCGGCCTTGCGCAGCTTGTCGCCTAGATCCGCGCTGACGGCGGAGAGGCGTTCGTTCAGATCCCGGGCCTGGGCGTGCCGGGCGATGTTCTCGGTCTGAAGCTCGGAGAGCTGCGCCATCAGAAGATCGCGCTCCTGTTCCAGCGCCGTCCGCGCCCGCTGCTGCTCTGCCTGCTGCCCGGCGGCGGCGGCCTCCGCGGCCTTCAGGGCCTGGCTCCGGGCTGCGGCCGCGCGCTCGGCCTCGGCCAGCTGCCGCAGCACCCTTTCCACCGCGCCCGAGCGTTCCGTCGCCTCTTCGTTCAGCTCGGCGACATGTCCCGCCAGCAGATCGCGTTCCCTGCTCAGGGCCCCGATCCGGGCCTCCAGCTCGGCGCGGCTCTTGTCGCCCGTGGCGCGCAGCTCCGCGATCCGGGTCTTCAGCCGGTCGCATTCCCCGGTGAGATCGGCCAGTTTCCGACGCTCCGCCGCCAGGGTCTCGGCGGCCTCCGCCTCGGCCGCCTTGCGGTCCCGCTCGCGGGCCTCGGCGTCTGCTCCAGCCTCGGTCAACTGCCTGCGCAGGCGCTGTTCCGCGCGGGTGCGTTCGGATACCTCGCTGGCCAGTTCCGCGATCTGGGCCTTCAACAGCGTCCGGTCGGCATCGGCCTCCTCCAGTCGGACCCGGGCCTCCGCCTGGTCGCGCCAGGCCTGTGCCATCGCCTCGAGCTCCGTCATCGGCAGGGGCCGGTCCGGGCGCGGCAGGCTGCGGATCTCCAGATCGGCGGCCAGCGCGGCGATCTCGGGATCGGCCTCGACGGCCTGCCGGGCGAGCAGCAGCAGGATCGGCCGGGGCTCCGTCGGCCAGGGCAGGGCGGGGGCGAGGGCCTCGGGGCCGCCGATCAGCTGCGCCAGCGGGGCCAGCGCCTCGGCGTCGCCATGCAGCAGGGTGGTGTCCTCGATCAGCATGACCCGCTTGCGGGCGCGCCGCCTCAGGTCGAGAAGCCGCCGGGCCTCCTCCTTCCAGCGCGCGAGGCCCTCGGCGATGGTCCGCCCGGCCGCCAGCTCCGCCTCGACCGCCGCGGGGCCCGAGCGGTAGACGAGGACCAGCGGGGCCGTGCCCGCGAGGATGGTATCGCTTTCCGCCTCGGAGAAGGCTGAGACGGGGGGGGCGTCGCAGTCTTCGGCGCGAAGGCGCTGGCGGCACGGGTCCTCGTCCACGGCGCCCAGGACCAGGATGGACGGCCGGTCCCGCCCTGCGTTTGCGGCACGGGTTCGGGACGGAGCCTGGTCAGGCGCTGAGGACATGAGCGGACTTTCTCCAACTGGTCTGGCCGGACCTTTCTATAGCCTTCGAAACCGGCGCGCCAGCATTGGGTGCCGGTTTGGCGCGAGTCGGCCTTCCCGCCGAATTCCGTTTGAGATCAGCGCCGAGAGGGGGACATGATCAATAAAGCGACAGGGCGGGGCGCTGTCCGGGCGGCCTCCGGCCTCTGACCCCGGAGGGCGGCCAATTCGTATTGTGCTGGGGGTGGGAGCTTGTTAAGCCTCCGCGGGCTTCCATTGGTTTTATCATTTTCGGATCGCCTCAATGCTCACCACCATCTTCGTGATGACGCCCTGTCTCAACGCGCGCGAGACCATAGACAACACGATCCTGAGCGTCGTGACGCAAGAGGGCGATTTCCAGATACGCTACCACGTGCAGGACGGCGGCTCGACCGACGGAACCCGGGAGCGCCTCGAGTGGTGGCAGCGCCGGCTGGGGTCCAAGGGGTTTCCGATCCAGTGCCTGGGGGTCGATTTCACCGTCTCCTCGGGGCCGGACGAGGGCATGTACGACGCGATCTGCCAGGGCTTCGAGGCGATGGAGATCCACCCCAATGCCTTCATGACCTGGATCAACGCGGATGATATCCTGATGCCGGGGGCGCTGGCCTTCGTGGCCAGCGTGGACCGCCAGTTCACCCCCGAGCAGGTCTCCTGGCTGGGCGGCGCCGCCTGCGTCATCCGCAACGGGATGGCTATCGCCTCCTATGACCGTATCATGCCGACCAGTGCACTGCGGGCGGGGATCTGCGACGGCATCCATTGGGATTTCCTCCAGCAGGAGGGCACATTCTTCCGCAGGAAGCTATGGGAGGCCATCGAGCCGAACCGCACGTTTCGCCCCCTGAAGCTGGCGGGCGACTGGAATCTCTGGCGCCTGTTCGCCACCCAGACGAATTTCGTGCAGTGGAAGATCCCTCTTGGCGGTTTCCGGTCGGGAACAGAGCAGCTGTCTGTCCGTCTGCGCGACAAGTACATGGCGGAAATCGAGGCTCTGGTATCCAGCGACGCGCGGGCTCAGAGACTGGCGGCGCTTCCGGAAGACGGCATGGTCAAGCGCCACAATTTCGCTGTCGACTACAGAACCGGCAAGCTCACGATACAGGAAGAGGTGCGCAACGGCACTTTCAAGCACCACTATCAGAACAGGTTCGGGTCTGCTCCCTCGGTCACGCTCCAGGAGGCGGCCGCGAAGAAGCTGCATGTGGGCACCCTGCATGTCCAGGCGCATGGCGGGCCCTCGCCGGTGTCCTTCGACGGCAATATCCTGGCCTTCGACCGGGAATGGCAGTTCCCGGCCGTCACCGAACAGCACGCCTTCCACCGCCTGCGCGACATCGGCGCGGTGCCCGAGGGCGTCACCTATGTCGCCTATCCCTGGGCCACGCTGATCGACAAGCTCCAGACGAAATCCCGCGATGCCCATCTCTACCTGCGGGAATTCCGGGCGTTCTGCCGGAAGCTGCCCCAGGACACGGTCAAGGTGACGGTGTGCCAGCACATCCTGATGCGCCGCTTCCTCGAACTCTTCCGGCAGGCCGGGATCGAGACGGTGTTCTGGACCCATGCCACCCATGACGACGTGAAGGATGACCGCGCCGACATCCGGATCCGCGCCTTCCCGCTCTATCCGGTCCAGGTGCTCAAGGCCGAGACGGAGGAGGCCGAGCGTCCCCACCTGTTTTCCTTCATCGGCGCCAAGTCCAACGCCTATTACCTGACCCAGGCCCGCTCCTGGATCCTCGAGCAGCTTGCCGATCACCCCCGGGGGCTGATCATCGGGCGCGACAGCTGGCACTACAACAAGGTGGTCTACGACCATCAGATCCTCAAGGCGGCGAAGGCGGATGCGAACCTGGTCGACCAGGCCGCCAGCGACCGGTTCAGGAAATCGCTCCGCGAGAGCGTCTTCTCGCTCTGCCCCTCCGGCTCGGGGCCCAACACGATTCGGCTGTGGGAATCCATCGGCGCGGGGGCGATCCCCGTCATCCTCGCCGATACCTATGCCACGCCAGGCAACCCCAAGCTCTGGGAGCAGGCGGCGATCTTCTGCGAGGAGACCCCGGAGGCGATCGCGGCCCTGCCGGCCCGGCTCGAGGAAATTGCCGCGGATCCGCAGCGCCTAGCCGCGATGCGCCATGCCATGCGCCAGATCTGGCTGCTCTACGGGCCCGACTCCTTCGTCTACGACGTGCAGCATTTCATGCTCGAACAGGCCGGGCGCGGGGCTTCCGGCGCGGGGGGCGCCCGGACCGGCGGATCCTTTGCCGACCGCGTCCTGAAAACGCTCGGCGGGCGCACGCGCCTGTCCCAGGAAGAGGCGCTGCTGCTGCTGCGCAGCGTCAGCAGCGACATGCTGATCGGCGGAACCCCGGCAGAGGATCCGCTGTCCGACCATTGTCCGCTGGGCCAGCTCGTCGCGCTCGCCCGGGAAACGCTGCCCGCCACCCATCCGACGCTGAAGCATTTCGATCAGGTGGTGGCGCATGGGCGCGCCTGGCGCGACGGCCCCGCCGTGCCCGCGATCTCGCGGGGGACCGGGCCCGCCGTCTGCCTCTTCGGCCGTCATGCGAATCGGACGCCGCTGGCCTACGATCCCTTCCGCCGCCTTGTCGGCGGCCGGCTGTCCTTCGTGGAGGACCCGGCCAAGGCCGACGTGGTGATGACCGGCTTCAACCTGGACCTTCGGGAAAACGCCGAAGTCTTCGTCGGCCTGGCCAAATCCTCGCCCGACACCCGGATCATGGTGATTTCGGAGGAACCGCTCTGGGACAGTGTCTGGAGCGGCGGCTTCAAGGACCGGGCCCGGACGGTCACGCTGGACGGCACCAGCGTGCCCTACCACTTCCTGAACCATTCCAATTCCGGCATCTTCGACTTCGAGAAGATCCCCTATTTCCTCCTGACCAACGAGGATTTCCTGACCCGCTACGGGATGCTGGTGGCCCGTCACGCCGGCCTCACGCCCGGGGAACTTCTGGCGCACTGGCAGAAGGCGCCGATCTCCGCGGCCTTCTTCGCCGAGGTGCGCGAGGACGAACGCTATGCCTGCGCCTATCCCGACCAGGACGTCTACGGGCTGTCGGTCTACCGGACGCAGGTGGCCCGGAAGGTGCAGGGGGCCGACGTCCTGCGCGAGGGCATGGGCTGGAAGGCCCAGCCGCGCCGTCAGGACCTCGCCGACTGGCATCTCGACAAGCTGGCCGCCCTCGACGGCCGGGTGCGGCTGGCATCGGCCTACGAGAACACGCACCAGACGGCCTATATCTCGGAGAAGATATTCGACGCCTTCGTCGTGGGCGGGATTCCGAGCTATTACGCAGGCCCGGGGCACCGCATCCTCGAGCTGGTGCCGGAGGGCTGCATGGTCAACACCTACGGCCTGGAGGCGGAGGCCGCGGCGGAGAAGATCGCCGCCTGCCGTCCCGATGCCGCCTTCGTCGAGACATGGCTGCGCACCGCCGATGCCCTGCGGGCGCGTTTCACGGACATTCCCGCCGTGGTCCGCGAACGCCAGCGCATCCTCGACGCCGTCATCTCCGAGATGGAGGCCCTGTTCTGAACCGCCCGCTTCGCGGGCGTGCGGGGTCTGTCCCGCGCGGCGTGGGGGCGGTTCCTCAGTGCCGACTTGTCTTGCCGGGTCGGCTTTTGTAGTCATCGTGGCAGGATGCCGGGGGTCGCGATCCTTCGCCGAAGGCCGCAGGACCACGCGAGAGTTGAAACACATTTCTCTGGGTGCCGCAGCTCTGCGCCACGGGCCCCAAATTGATGGATAAAGAATGACCAAGAAAGCATTGATCACCGGGGTGACCGGCCAGGACGGTTCGTATCTCGCGGAATTCCTTCTCGAAAAGGGCTATGAGGTGCACGGGATCAAGCGCCGGGCCTCGCTGTTCAACACCCAGCGGATCGACCATATCTACCAGGACCCGCATCAGCCGAACCCCAAGCTCAAGCTGCATTACGGCGATCTCTCCGACAGTTCCAACCTGACCCGCATCATCTCCGAGATCGAGCCCGACGAGGTCTACAACCTCGGCGCGCAGAGCCACGTGGCGGTCAGCTTCGAGGCCCCCGAATACACCGCCGACGTGGATGCCATGGGCACCCTACGCCTGCTTGAGGCGATCCGCTTCCTCGGGCTGGAAAAGAAGACCCGCTTCTACCAGGCCTCGACCTCGGAGCTTTACGGGCTGGTGCAGGAGATTCCGCAGACCGAGACCACGCCCTTCCACCCGCGCAGCCCCTACGCGGTGGCCAAGATGTACGCCTACTGGATCTGCGTGAACTACCGCGAGGCCTACGGCATGTATGCCTGCAACGGCATCCTGTTCAATCACGAGTCCCCGCGCCGCGGCGAGACCTTCGTGACCCGCAAGATCACCCGCGGCCTCGCCAATATCGCCCAGGGGCTGGAACAATGCCTCTACATGGGCAACATCGATTCCCTGCGCGACTGGGGCCACGCCAAGGATTACGTCCGGATGCAGTGGATGATGCTGCAACAGGAGGCGGCCGAGGATTTCGTCATCGCCACCGGCGTGCAGTATTCGGTGCGCGAGTTCATCGCCTGGTCGGCCCGGGAACTGGGCGTCGAGCTGGAGTTCACCGGCAGCGGCGTGGACGAGATCGCCACCGTCGTCTCGGTCGAGGGCGACAAGGCCCCCGCGCTCAAGCCGGGGGACGTGGTCATGCGGATCGACCCGCAGTATTTCCGCCCCGCCGAGGTCGAGACCCTGCTGGGCAACCCGGCCAAGGCCAAGGCCAGGCTGGGCTGGGTGCCCGAGATCACCGCCCAGGAGATGTGCGCCGAGATGGTGGCCGAGGATCTGACGACCGCGAAACGCCACGCGCTCTTGAAACAGCATGGCATGGAGATGCCGGTCAGCCTGGAGAACGGCTGAGCGATGCTGTCCCTCGCTCACCGGTTCCTGTTCATCCATGTCCCCAAGACCGCCGGAAACTCCGTGCACCGCGCGCTTCTGCCGTTCAGCGAGGACCGGATGGAACTGGTCAGCCCGCATCAGGACGGGGTCGAGCGGTTCGAGATCCGCTCGACCACGATCGAGATGCACAAGCACCTGTCGCTGGCCGAGTACCGGGCGCGCCTGAGCCCCGCGCAGCGCGAGGGCCTGTTCACCTTCTGTGGCGTGCGCAACCCGTGGGACCGCTGCGTGTCCTTCTTCTTCTCGCCGCACCGGGGGGCGGTCGACTGGTCGCCCGGGGCGTTCGAGACCTTCGTCCGGGACGAGGTCCGGCCGGTCGAAGACTACCTCGCGCTCGGGCCGGGGGATCCCGATCCGTTCGGCAATGTCGATGCGGTGCTGCGTTTCGAGCATCTGGAAGAGGATTTCGCAGAGGTCTGTCACCGGATCGGCATAGCGGCGCCGGACCTGCCCCGGGCCAACGCGGGCCGGCACGCAGACTACCGGACCTACTACCGCACGGACCGGATTATCGAGCGCGTCGCGACGAAGTTCGCGGCCGAGATCCGGCGGTTCGGCTACGGGTTCGACGGATGACGGATGATGGATGAGGGGCGGGGGACACGCCGGGCATCCACGGGAATGACACGGCCAACGGGGAGGGACGCAATGACGACGCCCAGAAAGATCTACATCGCCGGCCATCGGGGCATGGTGGGCGGCGCCATCCTGCGCCGGCTGGAGGCGCGCAAGGCGGCCGGGGAGGACCTCGTCCTGCTGACCCGGACCTCCTCGGATCTGGACCTGCGGGACCAGCGGGCGGTGCGCGACTTCATGCAGGCGGAAAAACCCGACGTGGTGATCCTGGCCGCCGCCAAAGTGGGCGGCATTCACGCCAACAACACCTACCCGGCCCAGTTCATCTACGAGAATCTGATGATCGAGTGCAACGTGATCCACCAGGCCTTTGCCGCCGGGGTGACGCGGCTGCTGCAACTGGGGTCCTCCTGCATCTACCCGCGCGAGGTGCCGCAGCCGATGGCCGAGAACGCGCTGCTGACCGGGGTGCTGGAGCCCACCAACGAACCCTATGCCATCGCCAAGATCGCCGGGATCAAGCTCTGCGAAAGCTACAACCGCCAGTACGGGGTCGATTACCGCTCGGTCATGCCGACCAACCTCTACGGGCCGGGGGACAATTTCCACCCCGAGAATTCCCACGTTCTACCTGCCCTGATCCGCCGCTTCCACGAGGCCGCGCGGGACGGCGCCGAGGAGGTGGTGATCTGGGGCTCGGGCACGCCCCGGCGCGAATTCCTGCATGTGGACGACATGGCCGAGGCCTCGCTCTTTGTGTTGGATCTGCCTCGCGGAGTGTATGATGCCAATACAGAACCTATGCTCAGCCATATCAACGTTGGCACCGGCATAGACCACTCGATCATGGACGCGGCACAGATGGTCGCTCGAGTGACAGGTTTTGAAGGTCGGATTGCGACCGACCCGTCTAAGCCGGACGGAACCAAGCAGAAACTGATGGACGTGAGGCGGCTCGCAAAAATGGGGTGGGTGGCTCGGGTTGACCTTGAGAGAGGGTTAGCGAAAACATATGAGTGGTATCTCAACTCCAAAATCCGGCGCGACTGACATGATTGATGACACTAGACCTAACCCGACATTTAAAGAGCGCATGGATAAGAGGCTAGCGCGCTGGTACAAAGGGGAGGACCCACTCCCCAATCCTGATGCGCAGAAGCGTCGGAAATTTCTTGCTTCTCTTGTAAATAAATCAGTTATGACTGAATATATTAAGGGGTTAAATCTGCCGCTTCCAGAGACCCTGCAGAAGGCGTCCACTCTGGAGGAGATCAACTATGAATCGCTGCCAGAAAAAGTAGTAATCAAGCCCAGTAATGGCGCCGATAGCAAGGGTGTTATTATTTTATTTGGGGGTCGAAACCTAATGAACGGAGATGAGGTTTCGGTAGGGGAGCGCAGAGAATATATTCGAGATGTCTGGATGCGTGATGGTGTATTGGATAAGCCCGGCGGCAAGGTAATTGTGGAGGAATTCCTTCAGGACTACGATTCGAGCTATGTCATACCTAGAGACTTTAAATTGTTCGCCGCATCGGGTAGGGTCGGCATAATTCAGGTGATCGACAGAAACCCGCCAAAGGGATTGAGGACGAATTCATTTTTTACACGCGAGTGGGAATTTATAGAGGAAAGAGTGAAGACTAACTATAAGATGGGCCCAGCATACGATCGACCAGATCATCTGCATCAGCTTCTAGAGATGGCGGATCGAATTTCAGGTGAAATCCAGGCTTTTTACCGGCTCGACTTCTACCTAACTACTAGAGGTCCGGTGTTTGGCGAGTTTACGTCCTATCCCTCTGCGGGGATGGCTTTCACTCCTTATGGGGATCGACTAATGTGCGAAATAATGGAGCAAAGCCCCGAGTACGACTAAAATTTTGAGGTGGATGACAATGAGATTTGAAAAGATTGTTTTCTTTGGCGCCTCCGTGACGGCTCAGAAAACAACTGCCGATGGGGTGGTTTCAGGCTACTTTCCCAATCTTGAGGTGTTGCTACGGGATGCCTGTGGCCCAAATTTGGAAATTCACCGATTTGGTTTTGTTGGAAGCCACTTTGATTCGGCTGCAAACATGTGCCTTTTTGAGATTGAACACCTTCTTGGGGAGAAGACGTTACTCGTTTCTGAATGGCACACAACTACTTTGCCTCGGTTCGATGATAGAGCATTGCGGGCTTATTTTAAAAGAGTCTCAGAGACAGGTGCGTCTGTGCTCAATTTGGTTCTGCCAATGGTGAGTTGCATTGAAAAAGAGCGGACAAATATACGCCAAACGAGAAGCGCGCAGGGCGAAGGTGTTTGGCAGTTAAATCTTTACAAGTCAGATCTTGATCTCGGGAAATGCATACGGGACGAGCAGCACACAACGCCCTTTGGGGGCAAAGCTTATGCGAAGTATATTTTCGATGCGCTTCAGAGAATTTTTTCAGGGGCCGGTTTGGCTCGAGATGAGGGAGAGGAAATATCTTTTTGGGAGGGAACCAGTCAGTATCCTGAAATGGCTTTTGAAGCACTGGAGGGAACCTTTCTTCCGGGGACGCGTATCAAGTTGGAAATACCAAAATCGCTGAGGAAGCGGGAAGTACAGATTTTCTCTAAGGTGGCAAAAGGCCCTGAAACCGCTCAGCTTTACATTCATGCTGGCGGCGAGGTGCATATCTTTGATACCTGGAATAGATACACATACTATAGACATAAATGGTCAACTTTTGGACCAATTTCCCCAAGCCTAACACTTCCTCCAGGCGTAAATACGGCAGTCATAGAAGTCACAAACAATCTTCCCGACTATGTCGCTCTATCGAGAGGGCTGGAAAAGCCGATCGCTTACATGGCGAAAATGAAGCCTCATACTAAGTCTCTCTCGCTTGTCGGCGGTATATACCTGTTAGGCGCCGCGGACTTTTCATTGTCTCTCCAATCTTCAGAATAGATTTATGATGATTCACCCCATTCTCCTCTGCGGCGGCTCCGGCACGCGCCTCTGGCCGCTCTCGCGCAAATCCTACCCCAAACAGTTCGCCCGGCTGATGGGCGCGGAAAGCCTGTTCCAGGCCTCGGCCCGACGTCTCTCGGGCGAGGGGTTCGCCGCGCCGGTGGTGCTGACCGGCGATCCGTTCCGCTTCATCGTGACCGAACAGCTGGCCGCGGTGGAGATGGCGCCGCAGGGGATCCTGATCGAACCCGAGGGGCGCAACACCGCCCCCGCGATCCTGGCCGCCGCGCTCTGGATGGCGCGGAGCGATCCGCGGGCGCTGATGCTGGTGGCGCCCTCGGATCACGTGATCCCCGACGCGGCGGGCTTCCGCGCGGCGGTGCAGGCGGCGGTGCCGCGGGCGCAGGCGGGGGATCTGGTGACCTTCGGCATCACCCCGACGCGGCCCGAGACCGGCTATGGCTACCTCGAACTCGCCCCCGGCGCCGACCCCGGGGCGGACGCGCCCCAAAGCCTCGCCCGCTTCGTCGAGAAACCCGGGGCCGCGCGCGCGGCCGAGATGCTGGCGGCGGGCAATTTCCTGTGGAACGCGGGGATCTTCCTGTTCACCGCCGAGACGCTGATCGCCGCCTACAGGGCCCATGCGCCCGCCCTGCTGGCCGCGGTCGAGGCGGCGCTAGCCGGCGCGCGGGCGGATCTGGGCTTTACCCGACTGGAGCCGGAGGCCTGGGCCGGGGCCGAGGACATCTCGATCGACTACGCGATCATGGAGAAGGCGGAGAACCTCGCCGTCATGCCCTATGGCGACGCCTGGTCCGACCTCGGCGGCTGGGACGCGGTCTGGATGGAGAGCGGGCAGGACGCGGCGGGCAATGCCTGTTCCGACCGCGCCACCGCGATCGATTGTTCCGACACGCTGCTCCGGTCCGAGACCGAGGGCCTCGAGGTGGTCGGCATCGGGCTGACCGACATGATGGTCGTGGCGATGTCCGACGCCGTGCTGGTGGCGCCGAAATCCGAGGCCCAGCGGGTCAAGGAGGCGGTGTCGGCGCTCAAGGCCAAGGGCGTGTCCCAGGCGGTGCAGCTGCCGCGCGACTACCGGCCCTGGGGCTGGTACGAAAGCCTGATCGTCGGCGGCCGCTTCCAGGTGAAGCGCATCGTGGTCCATCCCGGCGCCGCGCTGTCGCTGCAATCCCACCATCACCGGTCCGAGCACTGGATCGTGGTCGAGGGCACCGCGCGGGTCACCGTGGACGAGGAGGTGAAGCTCGTCACCGAGAACCAGTCGGTCTACATCCCGCTCGGCGCGGTGCACCGGATGGAGAACCCCGGCAAGGTGCCGATGGTGCTGATCGAGGTGCAGACCGGGACCTATCTGGGCGAGGACGACATCATCCGCTACGAGGATGTCTACGCCCGCAGCTGATCCGCAGCCGGACCATCCCCCCTCAAGAAAGAAGGCGTTCGCAATGCCCGGAACCAGAATTGCCGTCGCCGGCATCGGCTATGTCGGTCTCTCCAATGCGGTGCTGCTGGCCCAGCACAACGAGGTCCGCGCGCTGGACATCAGCCAGGCGCGGGTCGACATGATCAATGCCCGCCAATGTCCGATCATCGACGCGGAGCTCGAGGCCTACATGGCCGAGAAGCCGCTGAGCCTGAGCGCGACGACCGATCCGGCCGAGGCCTTCGCCGGGGCGGAATTCGTCATCGTCGCGACCCCGACCAATTACGATCCCGAAACCAATTTTTTCGACACCTCCAGCATCGAGGCGGTGGTGGCCGAGGTGATCGCGGTGAACCCCGCCGCGACCATCGTGATCAAGTCGACGATCCCGGTGGGCTATACCCGCGCGCTGTCGGAAAAGCTGGGCACCGACCAGGTGATCTTCAGCCCCGAGTTCCTGCGCGAGGGGCGGGCGCTGCACGACAACCTGCATCCCAGCCGGATCGTGGTGGGCGAGGCGTCCGACCGCGCCCGCCGCTTCGCCGCCCTGCTCCAGGAGGGGGCAGAGGCCGAGGACGTGCCGGTTCTCTATACCGGCGCCTCCGAGGCCGAGGCGATCAAGCTCTTCGCCAACACCTATCTCGCCATGCGGGTCGCCTTCTTCAACGAACTCGACAGCTACGCCCTGAGCCACGGGCTGAAGCCGATGGAGATCATCAAGGGCGTCAGCCTCGATCCGCGGATCGGCGACCATTACAACAATCCCAGTTTCGGCTACGGCGGCTACTGCCTGCCGAAGGACACCAAGCAGCTCCTGGCGAATTATTCCGAGGTGCCGCAGAACCTGATCCGCGCCATCGTGGACGCGAACCGCACCCGCAAGGATTTCATCTCCGAGCAGATCCTCGCCCGGCAGCCGCGCTGCGTGGGGATCTTCCGGCTGGTGATGAAGGCCGGGTCGGACAATTTCCGGCAGAGCTCGGTCCAGGGGGTGATGAAGCGGATCAAGGCCAAGGGGATCGAGATCATCGTCTACGAACCGACCCTGGCCGAGGACAGTTTCTTCGGCTCCGAGGTGGTGCGCGACCTGGACAGCTTCCTGGCCCGGTCCGACGTGGTCATCGCCAACCGCCAGACCGAGGAGCTGGCCGGGGTCGCCGACAAGGTCTTCACCCGGGACCTTTTCGGCGCGGACTGACCCGGCCGCCCGGCGGAACCTGTGACCTTCCGGGCACACCGGGCGCCAAATCCGGATCGGACCCGGGCCACCGGTTTTCGGGACTGGATGGGGCGGGGTGGCTTCCCTAAGGTCCACCCGGGGAATGAATAAATTTTTCTGTATTTTTGGCGTCCCGTTAACCATCCGGCCGGTGGCGCAGATGTATGGCTGAAGAATGCGGCCCGGCCTCCACGAAGGGGCAGACGGGCGATATGGGGGAACCAGCAGTGTCTACACGTTTCACGCCGACCGACGATCTCTATTCCTTCCAATGGCATTACGATTACCTGGGGCAGAGCTTCGGGATGGGCCGGGAAGGCATCGAACGGGTCTGGGCCGATTACACCGGCGCGGATATCGACATCGGCGTGTTCGACACCGCGGTGGATCCCTATCATCCCGAATGGGCCGACAGGTTCAATTTCGACGCGGTGATCGAGGTCACGACCCCCTCGGGCGCGGTCTACGAGGTCTCCAACGTCAACCGGGTGGAAAACCACGGCATTGGGGTGGCGGGCATCATTGCCGCGGGCGCCAACGGCGGCGGGACGGTCGGGGTGGCGCATGGCGCCACGATCTCCTCGGCCGATGTCTATACCGATTACGACCTGGGCCTGTTCCCCGCCTTCGCGACCTTCGAGAACGAGATCGACGCGCCGCTGATGTCGCAGATCATGGCGGCCTACAAGAATTTCGACATCACCAACGCCAGCTGGCACAACGACAGCCTGTTCAACCAGCCGCTCGCCGCCGGCGAGGAGATGGCCGCCCAGCTCGACGCGATCTCGACCGCCGCCGACGAGGGGCGCGGCGGGCTGGGGACCATCATGGTGATGGCCGCCGGCAACGATTACGACGACATCTATTACAACGACAACGGCGTCGCGCGCCGGATCTACATCGTCGACGACGGCCAGAACCGGACCGAGGAGATCCAGGTCGACTTCCTGCGGTCCGAGCTTCAGGACAGCCCCACCGACGAGCCCCGCGTCACGGTCGATGACATCCGCAACGGCGATCTGACGGCGGCGGAATCGAGCTCCGGCACCGACCGCCGGGTCGCGGCCCGCGAAACCATCGCGGTCGGCGGCTACACGAAGGCGCTCACGCTCGACGACGGCTCCACCTATGAAAGCCAGGCCGCGCCCTTCGCCTCGCGCGGGACGGCGCTGCTGACCTCCTCGCTGACGCGCCTGAACCAGCCGCTGACCGACGTGCTGTCGACGACCGAATTCTACCCCGACCTGGGCACGGATCCGGATCTCTTCGCCTCGCACATGGCGCGCTACGGCGACGGGATCGTGACCACCGGCATCGCCTCCGAAGTGGGCTACGGCTGGGACGAGGGGCTGCGGACCTATCCCGGCTCGACCAACAATTTCGGCGGCACCTCGGCCGCGACACCGCAGGTCAGCGGCGCGGTCGCCCTGATGCTCGAGGCGAACGAGGGCCTCGGCTGGCGCGACGTGCAGAACATCATCGCCACCTCCTCGCATCACGTCGGCTCCCGGGTGGACGGCTCCAGCCCGGCCGGCAGCTATGCCAGCGAACATTTCGAATGGGTGATCAACGGCGCGCAGACCTGGAACAACGGCGGGATGCATTATTCCGCCGATTACGGGTTCGGCGCGCTCGACGTCTATGCCGCCGTGCGCATGGCCGAGGTCTGGACGCTGTTCGACGCGGCCCAGGTCTCCTCCAACGAACGGAGCGCCGTGGCCGAGACCGTCGCCGACGAGGCGATCCTGGGCGGCAGCCTGAGCGTGCCGATGACCAGTCGGCGTGAGATCGAGCTGACCGGCGCCGATCTCGAGACCGAATATGTCGAGCTGACCCTGGCACTGACCCACAGCGATTTCGCCCGGCTCGACATCTACCTGGTCTCGCCCTCCGGCACCCGGGTGGCGCTGCACGACGTCTCGTCCGGCAATTTCGCCCATTCCGAGGTGGCCGACACCGGCCTGACCTGGACCTTCCCGGCCAACACCTTCCGGGGCGAGGATCCGAACGGCACCTGGACGCTGGAGATCGTGAACCACGGCGACAGCGGCCGCCTGCTCGACGTCTCGATCCAGGTCTACGGCAGCGCGGCCGACACCGACGACGTCTACCACTACACCACCGAAATCTTCGAAGCGCAATTCGCGGGGCGCGGGGCGCAGGAGGTCCGGGACGGCAATGGCGGCACCGACTGGATCAACGCGGCCGCGCTGACCGGCGACGTCGTGGTGACCCTGGGCGGCGGCGCGATGCTGCATACGGACGCGACGGGCGTCGAGGCCGCATTCGGCACCCTGGCGGCCGATGCCGGGATCGAGAACATCGTGACCGGCGACGGCGACGACAGCCTGACCGGCACCGGCGGCGCCAACCACCTGGTCGGCGGGCGCGGCGACGACACGCTGAACGGCGCGGGCGGCAACGACACGCTGGAAGGCGGCGACGGCGACGACAGCCTGATCGGCGGGACCGGCCGCGACACCGCCTCCTGGAGCCTGTCGCGGATCGGCGTGCAGGTCGACCTGGCCACCGGCACGACCGGCGGCGGCGCGGCGGGCGACGTCTTCGACAGCATCGAGAACCTGGAAGGCTCCCGCCACGACGACGTGCTGACCGGCGATGCCGGGGCAAACCTCATCGAGGGCGGGGCGGGCAACGACACGCTGAAAGGCAGTGGCGGCCTCGGCACCAATGCCGGCAGCGACACGCTGAACGGCGAAGAGGGCGACGATATCCTGATCGCAAGCCCGGGCGTGGCACAATATATCGGCGGCACCGGCACCGACTTCGTCGATTACAGCGCCATGACCACGGGCGTCAGCACCTCCCTCGTCAATGCGGCCTTCTCCGGGATCGAGGGTCTGATCGGCAGCGCGGGCGACGACAGCCTGATCGGGGACAGTACCGACAACATCCTGATCGGCGGCGGCGGGGCCGACCTGCTGAACGGCAACGGCGGCGCCGACACCGCCTCCTACCGGACCGCGGCGGCGGGCGTGACGGTCGACATGGCCACCCCGGCCAACAACACCGGCGACGCGGCGGGCGACGTTCTGGTCAATATCGACAACCTCGAAGGCTCGGCCCATGACGACGGGCTGACCGGCGACGGCGCGGCCAACCGGATCGACGGCGGGGCGGGCGACGACACCCTGCTGGGCGGTGGCGGCGACGACACGCTGGCGGGCGGCGCGGGCGACGACAGTCTCGACGGCGGCACCGGCTTCAACACCGCCGATTACGGCGGCTCCGACGCGGCGGTCGCGGTCGCGCTGACCTCGGCCGTTCCGGGTTCCGTCATCGGCACCGGCAGCGGCGGCGACGCCCAGGGCGATCGGCTGGAAAACATCCAGGGCCTGATCGGTTCGGATCACGACGACAGCCTGTCGGGATCGGCCGCGGACAACGTCCTGGACGGCGGCGCGGGCAACGACATCCTCGAAGGCCTGGCCGGGAACGACACCCTGCTGGGCGGGGCGGGCGACGACCTGCTGGCCGGGGGCGCGGGCAACGACAACCTCGGCGGCGGCGACGGCGACGATACGCTGGACGGCTCCGAAGGGGGCGACACGCTGGCGGGCGGCGCGGGCGACGACCTGCTCTACGTCAGCGCCGACACCGCCGTGATCGACGGCGGCACCGGCAGGAACACCGCCAGCTTCGCGCGGGCCGGGTTGAGCACCGGCCAGACGCTTTCGGTCAACGACGCGCGCTTCACCAATATCCAGAATCTCGTCGGGACCGCGCAGGACGACACGCTGTCCGGCGACGCGGGCCAGAACATCCTCGAAGGCGGCGCGGGCGCCGACAGCCTGATCGGCGGCGGCGGCAACGACTTCGCCTCCTACGCCGGATCGGCCGAGGCGGTGAACGTCAGCCTGCTGACCGGCACCTTCCAGGGCGGCGATGCCACCGGCGACACGCTGACCGGGATCGGCAACCTGATCGGATCGGCCCATGACGACACGCTCCAGGGCGACGGCGACGACAACATCCTGCGCGGCGGGGCGGGCAACGACCTGTTCCTGGCCAGCGCCGGCAACGACGTGGTCTACGGCGGCGCGGGGATCGACACGATCTCCTATGCCGCCGCGACCGCCCCGGCCCGCGTCACGCTGGGCGTCTGGCGGCAGGAGGACGATCCTGCCTCTCCGGAGGATGTGGCCGACGGCAACGTCCTGCTCGGGATCGAGAATGTCATCGGCACCGGCCTGGGCGACGAACTGACCGGCGACCGGGGCGACAACGTCCTGCGCGGCGGGGCGGGCGACGACACCCTGCTGGGCGACGATTTCGGCGGTTTCGGCGACGACACGCTCTATGGCGATGCCGGCAATGACGACATCAAGGGCCATCTCGGCAACGACCTGCTCCACGGCGGCGACGACGACGACACCGTGACCGGTGGCGAGGGCGACGACACCGTGCATGGCGACGCCGGGGACGATTACGTCTCGGGCGGCACCGGCGCGGATCTGCTCTACGGCGGCGACGGCAATGACCAGATGTTCGGCCAGGAGGACGAGGACACGCTGCACGGCGGCGCCGGCAACGACGAGATCAACGGCGAGCTGGGCGACGACAGCCTGACCGGCGGCGGCGGGGCCGACACCCTGCTGGGCGGCGAGGGGACCGACACGCTGGCGGGCGACGCGGGCGACGACCAGCTCTTCGGCGGCGAGGGCGACGACCGGCTCTCGGGGGGCGGCGGCGACGACAGCCTCGAAGGCGAGGCCGGCGACGACGTCCTCTTCGGCGACGACGGCAACGACACGCTGAACGGCGGGACGGGCAACGACAGCCTCGACGGCGGGGCGGGCAACGACAGCCTGTCCAGCATGGCGGGCGAGAACACGCTGATCGGCGGCGCGGGCGACGACACCATCTTCGGCGGCACCGGACGCGACCGTATCGAGACGACGGCAGGCAACAACGCGGCCAATGGCGGCGCGGGCGACGACACGCTGATCGGCGGCGACGGCGACGACAGCCTGTCCGGGGACGAGGGCGACGACACCATCACCGGCGGCGGCGGCAACGACACCCTGGCCGGCAGCTCCGGCAACGACACCCTGCTGGGCGAGGCCGGGAACGACCAGCTCTATGGCGGCCTGGGTGTCGACATCCTGCTGGGCGGCACCGGCAACGACCTGCTGAACGGCCAGGACGGTAACGACACCCTGCGCGGCGAAGAGGGCGACGACACCCTCGTCGGCGGCGCGGGCGACGACCTGATCGAGGACACGCTGGGCCACAACGCGGTCAATGGCGGCGCGGGCCACGACACCATCGCCCTGGGCGACGGCGACGACAGCGCCTCCGGCGACGAAGGCGACGACACCATCACCGGCGGCGGCGGACACGACACCCTGGCCGGCAGCTCGGGCAACGACACGCTGCGCGGCGAGGCAGGGAACGACCAGCTCTATGGCGGCGCGGATGTCGATATCCTGCTGGGCGGCACCGGCAACGATCTGCTGAACGGCCAGGACGGCGACGATTCCCTCTGGGGCGAGGCGGGCGACGACACGCTCGCGGGCGGCGCCGGCAACGACCGCCTCGACGGCGGCGACGGCAATGACGTCATCGAGGGCATCGACGGCCGCAACCTGATCCTCGGCCGCGCCGGCAACGACGAGCTGCGCGGCGGGCTGGGCAGCGACACGATCTACGCCGGCGCCGGCGACGACACCGCCAACGGCGGCGACGGCAACGACCAGATCTTCGGCGGCTTCGGCAGCGACCTGCTGGTCGGCGGCGCGGGCGACGACTACATCTCCGGCGAAGGCGACGGGGCCAATCGCGCCTATGGCGGGCTGGGCAACGACACGGTGCTGGGCAGCGGCGGGGCGGATCAGCTCTTCGGAGACGAGGGCAACGACCTGCTGGGCGGCGGCGCGGGCCATGACCTGCTGAACGGCGGCGACGGCAACGACCAGCTCTATGGCAGCTACGGCAACGACACGATGGTGATGGGCGAGGGCGACGATTTCGCCTCCGACGGGGCCGGGCTGAACGTCTTCTATGCCGGCGGCGGCCACGACATCGTCAACGCGGGCGCCGATGCCGACGAGATCTACGGCGAGGCCGGCAACGACACCCTGCGGGGCTATGGCGGCAACGACCTGATCAACGGCGGCGACGGCAACGACGCGCTGGTCGGCCACGCGGGCAACGACACGCTCTACGGTGGCTTCGGCGCGGACATCCTGGTCGGCGGGGAAGGCAACGACACGCTGAACGGGGCCGAGGGCGACGACAGCCTCTACGGCAACACCGGCAACGACATGATCGTCGGCGGGGATGGCGACGATTACGCCGAGGCGCAGACCGGCTTCAACTACATGGCCGGGGGCACCGGCAACGACACCTTCCACGGCGGCAACCAGGACGACCAGATCTACGGCAACGAGGACGACGATCTGCTCTATGGCTATCGCGGCAACGACCTGCTGAACGGCGGGGCCGGCAACGACACGCTCTCCGGCGGGCTGGGCAGCGACACGCTGGCCGGCGGGGAGGGCAACGACCGCCTCTCCGGCGACGGGAGCGAGACCAATTACCTCTATGGCGAGGCGGGCAACGACACGCTGATCGGCGGCAGCGCCGCCGACACCATGATGGGCGATATCGGCGACGACGTTCTGGCCGGGCTGGCCGGGAACGACCTGCTCAATGCCGGCGAGGGCAACGATGTGATCTACGCCGGGACCGGCAACGACACGATCTATGCCGGGGCGGGCCACGATTACGTCGAGGCCTATACTGGCCTCAACCTGGTCTCGGGGCAGGAGGGCAACGACACCCTGCACGGCGGCTCGATGGCCGACAGCGTCTACGGCGGCACCGGAGACGACTTCATCCGCGGCTGGGGCGGCAACGACCTGCTGAACGGCCAGGAGGGCAACGACGTGATCTACGCCGGGGCCGGGGCGGACAGCGTCTATGGCGGCACCGGGAACGATTACATCCGAGCCGAATCCGGCGGCGAGGCCAACCTTCTGCACGGCCAGGGCGGCAGCGACACCCTGCTGGGCAGCTGGGGCAACGACACGCTTCTGGGGGACAATGCCGACAATTCCGACGCCGGCGACGACATGCTGGCCGGCTATGGCGGCAACGATCTGATCAATGCCGGGACCGGCAACGACAGCCTCTATGGCGGGGCGGGCAACGACACCCTGGTGGCGGGCGCCGGCGACGATTACCTGGAAAACTACAGCGGGGCGACGGTATTCTATGCCGGCGAGGGCAACGACACCATGATCGGCGGCCTGGATCAGGACACCTTCTTCGCCGAGGTCGGCAATTCCACGATCAACGGCGGAGCGGGCGACGACCGGTTCGTCGCGGGCACCGGGGTGGACGTGATGACCGGCGGCGCCGGGGCGGACATGTTCATCTTCGAACACGCCGCGCGGATCGGTTTCGACGCGCCGGATAGGATCACCGATTTCACCGCGGGCGAGGACAAGATCGACCTTCAGGCCCTGGGGACGACCTTCAGCGCCTCGGGGTTCCTCGGGGGCGGGCGCAGCTCGTTCCATTACGACGCGGCCACCGGCCTCTTGCAGGGCGACGTGACCGGCAACGGCGGCCCCGACTGGCGCCTGGACCTCGGCACCGGCCTGACCCTGACGGAGAGCGATTTCCTGCTCTGATCCCGGTGGGGAAAAAATCAGCCGCCCGATGGAGCCCTGTCGGGCGGCGATGTCCGGCGGGGCGCCCGCGCCTCGTCAAGAGACTGAGCTAACATAAAAATTCATCTTTTCGGGACATTTTCTTTTTGCGGTTCGGGAAAGGCTGCGCCACGATGCCCCCATATTCGGCGCAGGCCTCGCGAGAACGGCAGCAAGTCGATCCTGAAATACGCGCACAAGGGAAATCTCAATGGCAATCATTAACTACTTCGGATTCACCGCAAACGTCTTTGAAGATGCTTTCGCGGATATCGAGCTGGTTTCCTACACCTCCACCCAACTCGTCGTGGCCGAGAAAAGCACCGGCATCGTCACCACGCTGACCGGCTTCGGCTTCGCGCCCGACGCCTCGGCCGAATCCGATTTCGCCGGCACGGTGACCGGCTTCGAGATCGCCACCGGCTCGAACGTGATCGCGACCTTCAGCGACATCCTGTGGACGGTGGACGAATTCGACGCGGCGATCCAGGCCTCGGTCGACGGGGACGACGATATCCTGAACCAGCTGCTGAGCCGCGGGCCGGTCCTGGTGGACGCCTCCTCCTCCAACCTGCCGATCGACTTTTCCCTCGATGGCGTGACGTCGAAAATCACCTTCATCGGGTCCCAGTACGGCGACACCATCGACGGCGGGCTGAACGACGACACCCTCCTGGGCGGCGATGGCGACGATGACATCAATCCCGGCGACAACCCGTCCAGCTATGACGTGGTCGACCCGGACCGCGGCAACGACACCGTCACCTTCGAAGACATCGAGAACGGCTATGTCGACCTGCTGCACAACGGCCTCGACGGTCCCTTCACCGTCGATATCGACGGCAATGCCAACACCGGCACGATCGACAAGGGGGCGGGCAACGGCACCACGACCCTGATCGACGTCTCCGCAGCGATGTGGGCGGACGGGCTGAACGTCGGGGGCACCGATGCCGACGACACCTTCAACGTCACCGTGGCGAACGGCGGATGGATGTCGGTGCTGGCCGGGCGCGGCAACGACACCTTCAACCTCGGCAATTCCTCGGGGACCCTGCGCATCGACCTGCGCAACGATTCCGATTTCACCCCGGCCGAGCAGGGGATCCAGGCCGACCTGGGCCTGGGGATGGTCTTCAACGACGGCTTCGGCGGGCAGGACACGATCAACGGCGTCGGCAATGTCACGGTCGAACTGCGCGGCTGCGACCTGAGCGACAGCCTCGTCGGCAGCACGTTCGACGACCGCTTCATCACCCGCGGCGGCAATGACACCGTCGACGGCGGCGACGGCTTCGACACGGTCCGCTACAACCGCAGCAGCATGAGCAGCGGGATCGACATCGACCTCGCCGCGGGCACCGCCTCGGGCAGCTGGAACGGCACCGCCTTCACCGACACGCTGATCAGCGTGGAGCGCATCCTGGGCAGCCACCTGAGCGACGATATCCTCGGCAGCGACGCGGACGAGCGGTTCGAGGGGCAGTCCGGCAACGACACCCTGTTCGGCGGCGGCGGCGACGACACCATCCTCGGCGGGACCGGCAACGATTACCTCAACCCCGGTGACAACGACCACGGCTACGACATCATCGATGCCCATACCGGCAACGACACGGTGGATTTCGCCGACGCGCAGGACGGCTTCTTCGAGGTGATGCACTACGATGTCGCCACCCGGAGCGCCTTTACCGTCAATGTCGACGGCAATGCCAATACCGGCTCGATCTACAAGGGGGCGGGCAACGGCCTCACGACCCTGCTCAATGTCAGCCGTGCGATGAACGCCGACGGGCTGGGCCTGATCGGGTCGGATTTCGACGACATCTTCAACGTCACCGTCGCGGATGGCGGCTGGGTCTCGCTGCGGGCGGGGCAGGGCAACGACACCTTCAACCTGGGCGCCTCGACCGGGACCCTGCGCCTCGAGCTCCAGGCCGACGCCCACTACAACCCCGCGACCCAGGGCGCCTATGTCGACCTTGCCGCCGGGCAGATCCTCAATGACGGCTTCGGCGGCCAGGACGTGATCAGCGGTGTCGGCAATGTCCGCCTCCAGATCCACGGCACGGATTTCGCCGATACCTTCATCGGCAGCGACGGGAACGAACACTTCCTCACCCGCGGCGGCGATGACACGGTCGAGGCCGGGGCCGGTTTCGACACGGTCCGCTACGATCGCAACGGCATGACCTCGGGGGTCCAGGTCGATCTCCAGGCCGGGACCGCCACGGGCAGCTGGAACGGCACCGCCTTCACCGACACGCTCTCCGGCGTGGAAAGCGTGCGCGGCAGCACCGCCGGCGCCAGCACCCTGCTGGGCGATGCCGGGGACAACCTCCTCACCGCGGGCGGCAGCCAGAACCACTACCTCGACGGGCGCGACGGGGACGACATGCTGGAAACCGGCGACGGCCAGGACACCCTTCTGGGCGGCGACGGCAATGACGAGATCCGGGGCTTCGGCGGCAATGACTTCATCGGCGGCGGCGCGGGCAACGACACGATCGACGGCGGCAACAACAGCGACACGATCTACGGCGGCCTGGGCGACGACCTGCTTCAGGGCGGCTACGGCGCCGACCTAATCTATGGTTCGGCCGGCAACAACACGATCACCACCAGCAGCGCGGAGCACGGGATCGTCAACGGCGGCACCGACACGGTGGTCGGCGGCGAGGGCGACGACACCGTCTACGGCGGCTGGTCCGAGGCCACGCAGATCTTCGGCAACGGCGGCAACGACGTGATCAACGGCTCGGTCGGGACCGATTTCATCGGCGGCGGCGAAGGCAACGACACCCTGCTGGGCAACGGCGGCAACGACACGATCTACCTCGGGCTGGGCGACGACCTTGCCGGGGGCGGCGACGGCAACGACCTGATCTTCGGCGGGGCCGGCAGCAATGCGATCTACGGCGGGCTCGGCAACGACACCGTGCAGGGCGGCTCGGGCGCCGATTACATCGCGGGCGGCGGCAGCGGGCAGAACATCCTGCTGGGCAATGACGGCAGCGACACGATCCAGGCCGGCAGCGGCGCCGATCTCCTGGCCGGGGGCGCGGGCAACGACTTCGTCTACGGCGGCGACGGCAACAACACGATCTACCTCGGGCTCGGGGACGACTTCACCGGCGGCGGGGCGGGCAACGACCTGATCGTCGCGGGCGCGGGGACCAACCGGATCTACGGCGGCACCGGCGACGACACGATCGTGTCGGGCACCGGGCGCGACGTGATCACGGCCGGGCCGGGGGCGGATGTCTTCGTCTTCACCTCGGCCGCCGCCGCCGGGATCGGCGCGGGCCGCGACGTGATCACCGATTTCGAGCTGGGCGTCGACAAGATCGACCTCTCCGCCCTGGGGCTGAGCTTCGCGGCCGGGGGCTTCACCGCCTCGGGCGGCGGCGAAGTCGGCTACATCCCCGGCTTCGTGGTCGGCGACGTGGACGGCGACGGCAGCAACGATTTCGCCATCGAGATCTCGGGCGCACCGGCCCTGACGGTGGACGATTTCATCCTCTGAGGCCGTGCCTCCGCCCGCCGGGCGGGACGGCATCCCTGAACAGGCCCTTCCCGGAACGGGGAGGGCCTGTTGCTCCCCGGCCGGGAGAGGCCCCTGTCGCCTTGTGAGAGAACAGTCTTCTGGCCCATACCCTTCGGACACCATGACTCCGGGCCGATGACGCCAACACTTGCCATCCTCATCCCGTGCCACGGCGCCCCCCGCGCCGGGATCGAACGCAGCCTGCTGAGTCTGGTCACCCAGGCCGGAGATTTCCGGCTGCTCGTCCACCTCGAGGCCGCCGGGCCCGGGGCCGAGGCGCTGGCCCCGATCCTGTCCGGATGGCAGGCCCGGCTGGGCGCACCCGATACCCGGCCCGCCTGCGCGGCGCTCTGGCTGTCCTACCGCACCCGGCCCGACGCCGCCCCCGCCGAGGGGCTGCGCGCGGGGCTGGAGCACATCGCGGACGATCCCGACCGCTTCATCGGCTGGCTGCGGCCGGGCGACGTGCTGCTGCCCGGCGCGCTGGCCCATGTCGCCGATGCCGCCCGCAATTTCGACGCCAGGCAGCTGGCCTGGCTCCAGGGCGCGGCCGGTCTCCAGGCGGGCGAGGCGCTGACCGCCGCGATCAGCCAGCGCGCGCCCCGGGAGCTGATCCGCCAGGGGCTCTGCGACGGGCTGCACTGGCCCCGGCTGGCGCAGGGCGGCATGATGTTCCGGGCCGGGCTCTGGCACCGGGCGGGGGGGGGCGAGGCCCTGATCGGCGATCCGGACCTGGCCGAATGGCAGCTCTGGCGCCGCTTCGCCACGCAGGCCCCGCTGGTGCAATCGCCGCAGCCGATGGGCCTTTTCGCCCAGCCGGTCGAGGAGGCGCCGCCGCACCGGCAGGTGCGGCTGCGGCGCCGGATGGCCGCGATCCTCCCCGAGGCGGGCCGCCTGGCCGCCTGGCGCCGGATCGTGACGGCGGGGCCGCTGATCCAGCCGGTGCTGCGCGATCCGCGCCCCGGGGCGGCGCTCTGCATCGCCGCGACCGACATCACCCCGGCGGCCCGGGACTGGGCCCGGGCGCGCGGTCTCTGGCCCGCCGGGGCAGGGGAGGCCGCCGCCCCGCAGCCGGAGACGCCCCTGGCCACCTGCACCGGCGGCCCGGACAGCGGGTTGCCCGGGCCGCTGCGGCGCGACGACCGGCCGCTGGCCGATCTCTTCGACTACCGGACCCTGCTGCGCGGCAGGACGGCGGTGGCGGCGGGCCGGGCGCTGCGCTGGTCCCGCAGCTGCCCGCCGCATCTCGGGGCGCCGCCCCGGCGCCGCGACCCGGTCTGGCAGGCCAGCCGTCTCTGGGCCTGGGATCAGGACTGGGACCGGGCCGAGCGGACCGAATGGGCCACCTTCCGCGCGGTCCGGCAGATGGGGCTGGTCCCCCGGGGCACCAGCTATGCGGGCTTTCCCTGGGCCAGCCTGATCGCCGCGCGCCGGGGCGGTCCCGCGACCGGGGCCGAGGCCCGCCGCCTGGAGGCCGATCTCGACACCTTCGCCCGGGCGCTGCCCTTCAGCCCGCGCCGGATCACCGCCTGCCAGCATCCCGACCTGGGCGATCACCTCGACCTGCTGCGCCGCGCCGGGATCACCGATGTCTTCTGGACCGGAACCGATCCCGACCGGATCCGGCAGATCGCAGCGGCCGGAATCCGGGTGCATCCCCTGCCCCCCTGTCCGCTGGGCCCGGTGCCGCGCCACGCCCCCGAGCGCGACGTGCCGCGCCCGGTCCTGCTGGCCGGGCCCGAGGCCCCCGACGAGATCCTGGTCCGCAGCAAGTTCGCCCTCTGCCCCGCCCCCGAGGCCGGGCGGGCGCCCCGGCTGTGGCGGATCCTCGCCGCCGGGGCCGTGCCGGTGTTCGCGCAGGCGGGGCCCGAAACGCTCGGGCTGCCCGGTCCCGCCGCGCTCTGGCGGCAGGGGGCGGTCTTCCGCGATCCGCAGACCGGGTCCGAGGCGGAGCTGGCCGAGACCCTTCGCGCGGAAGGCGCCGTCCGGGACCGTATGGAAACCCGCGAGGAAGCCCTGGCCCAGATCTGGATGGCACTGGGGCCCGAGGGGCTGGCCCATGACATCTACGCGCTGATGGCCGCCCATGCCGGGCAGGCGGGCGCGCAGCGCCTGCTGGCCGCGCCGTCGCGGATCGGGCGCCGGATCAGGGTCTACCACCTGGGCCCGCGCGCCGCGCGCAGCCCGCTGGGCTATGCCCCGCTGGCCCGGCTGGCCGAGGGCCGCGTCACCCGCGCCGAAACCCCCGGCGAGGCCGACGTGCTGCTGACCGGCTGGAACCGCGACCTGGCCGAGAACCCGGAGCTGGTGGCGGCGGGCCTCGACCGCAACCCGGGGCTGCGCTGCATGGTGATCTCGGAGGAACCGCTCTGGGACACGGTCTGGAGCGACGGGTTCGACACCCGCGACCGACCGTTCCGCTGCGGCGACCACCACGCCACCTACCGCTTCCTGAACCACGTGACGTCGGGGATCTTCGACTTCGCGCACCTGCCCTATTTCCTGCTGACCGACGATCGCTACATCCCGCGCTACATCCGCCTGCTGGGCCAATACGCGCGGATGCGGCCCCGAACGCTGCTGGACCGCTGGACGCGGATCGTGATCTCGGCGGCCTTCGTGGCCGAGCGGCGCGACGACCCGGAATTCGACGTCTCGGATCCGGACCGGGGGATCCTCGGCCTCAGCCGCTACCGCAGCCAGGTCGCGGAGCTGACCGAACATCCCAAGACCTGGCGGATCGGCAAGGGCTGGCCCGGCCATGTCGCGCCGCGCCAGGAGCTGCCCGACTGGCATCTCGAGAAGCTGGCGCTGCTGGACGGCCGGGTCCGGCTCTGCGCCGCCTACGAGAACACCCATCTGCGCAGCTATGTCAGCGAAAAGGTCTTCGACGCCATGGCGGTCGGTGCGATGCCGGTCTGCTATGCCGCCCCCGATCACCGCCTGTTCGACCTGGTGCACCCCCATGCCATGCTCAACACCTACGATCAGCCCGCCCGGACGGCGGCCTCCTGGGTGGATTGGTTCGAACCCGAGCTGGCCAATACCGAGGCCTGGCTGGACAGCGCCGACGCCCTGCGCCAAAGGCTCTGCGACGCCGAGGCGGTGGCCGCCGAGCGGGAGCGCATCGTCGCCGCCACGCTCCACGAGATCGAGGCCTTTCTCTGACCCGGGCGGGGGGCGGTCACACCATCAGAGCCCTCTGGTGCTATGAATAAAACACAGTCAGGCCGCATTTGTCCCTGACCAACCAGACACTGCAGCAAGTGCGCCGGATAGCACCCGAATACCCAAATCCAACCTGCAGCTTCTCGTTATGAACGAGGGACAAGCAGGGGCAGCTCAGGACTTGCAACTATTAACGCGGTTGCGCACAGTGCGGCCAAGATTTTTGTGGAAGGACCAGTCAAAATGGCGCCTAAATTTGGCACTTCGGGTTTGCGTGGGCTAGTCACTGAGCTGACCCCTGATCTTATCACGGATTACACGCGCGCCTTTTTGACCGTGTGCCCGCACGGGGGTGGGCTCTGGCTGGGCCGCGACCTGCGCGAAAGCTCGCCCGAGATTGCCGCTATGGTAGCGGAAGCCGCCAGCGCTAGCGGAATCTCCGTTTTCGATTGCGGCGCGTTGCCGACGCCGACGTTGGCGCTCGCCGCGCAAGTGCATTCCCAAGCTGCCGTGATGGTCACTGGCAGCCATATCCCGGCGGACCGCAACGGATTGAAATTTTATACTGCCGCAGGTGAAATTACCAAATCCGACGAAATGGCGATCCTCGCGATGCTAGGAACCAAGACGGATCTCACGCTGATCACTGGGAAAATAGCTACTGATCCCCAAGCCGTTCCGGCCTATATCGCCCGCTATGTTCAAGGCTTTGGCACGTCGGCGCTAGCCGGACTACGTATCGGGATCTGGGAACATTCCTCGGTTGCCCGCGACATTCTAGCCGAAATTCTAACCGCCTGTGGAGCCGAGATAGTGCGGCTCGGACGGTCAGAGCAGTTCGTGCCAGTCGATACCGAGGCCGTAGATACAGCAACCCGGTTTCAGTTGGCCGGCTGGGCGACGGCGCATCAACTTGATGCACTAGTCTCGACAGATGGCGATGCCGACCGCCCTATGCTATCCGATGCTAATGGTCAGATCATACCGGGGGATATCCTCGGACCGCTGACCGCTGCAATTCTGGACGCGCAAGTAGTGGTGACACCGGTATCATCAAACACGGCCATAGACCTAGTAGGGCGCTACCAAGTGATCCGCACCAAAATTGGATCGCCCTACGTCATCGCAGAGATCGCGGCCGCCTTGGCTAAGAACCCCGCCGACCGTGTCGTTGGCTACGAAGCAAACGGCGGCTTTCTTCTAGGATTTGATGCCCAAGGACCAGCCGGCCCCTTGCCGGCGCTAATAACCCGCGACAGCCTGCTACCAATTCTAGCTCCCCTAGCAGCGGCAAGAGCAGCGAAACTTTCGCTTGCAGAATTGGTGACTAACCTGCCGCCACGGTTCACTGCCGCCGATCGGATGCAAGCGGTTGAGCCAGATACGGCGCAGCGCGTCCTAGCCCAGCTCCGCGCCGCACCTGCAGGGCTACTGACGACGGCTGGAATGGAGCCCGAGGCTGACCGGGACGAGACGGATGGTCTTCGTCTGATTGACTGGGGGGGCACAGTGTTACATCTAAGGCCTTCGGGAAATGCGCCCGAATTTCGAGTCTATGTCGAGGCAAACAGTTCTGACCGCGCTGAGACAGTTCTGGCCGCCGCACTCGATGCCCTTCAAGAATGCATGTCAAATGGGATAGAAAAAGGCCTTCACCTTTAGCCTGTCTTGATCAAACAAGGCGCGCGGGGCAATGTCAGTAGGGCCAGCCCCTAACCCCGAGCATAGATATCCTCATAGCGGATAATGTCATCCTCGCCGAGATAGCTTCCTGTCTGCACCTCGATCAGCACCATCGGCACTTTGCCCGGATTCTCCATCCGATGTACCGCGCCCAGCGGGATATAGACAGACTGGTTTTCCGACACCAGTTGGACCTGATCATCAACGGTAACCCGTGCTGTGCCTTCGACCACAATCCAGTGTTCCGAACGGTGGTGATGTGATTGTAGTGACAACGCCGCGCCAGGATTGACCACAATCCGCTTCACCTGAAAACGTGCCCCAATAACGATGCTTTCGAACTGACCTGCCACTGAACTTTCATCCAGCCGCGACCGGAGCCCGATTGGTGTTTACGCCCATCGGCGCAGGTTGAGCAATCGCCCGGCGCGCGGAGCTTTCATCTCGCGCAGCGGGGCGGGCGATTGCGGTGGTCAGGGTCCGCGCGTAGGCAGCCGGGGTTTTGTAATCCAAGGCCGAATGGGGACGCTCGGTGTTGTAGTCCCTGGCCCAGGCTGCGATCACGATCCGCGGTAACCATCCGGCGGAGCTTGCAATTACCCACAAGTGTCCGGCGGGGGTGCTGCGAGACGGGCGCCTTCGACGAGGTCGGCGAGGCGGGAGAAGCCACGCCAGATTACCGTCGTCCCCGGTGGTGCGTCGGAAGCGCGGTCGAGGTAGCCTCCGAGACGCGCGACGGCCCTGACATAGAATTGGAGGTCGCGCGGCACCTGGCGCTTCGTGTCAGGCGTCGCTTGGTCGAGCAGGTGGCGCTCGTCCTCCGTGAAAACGGCGGCAGGGTCCGCCGCCGGTGCATCTCGGCTGAGCATTGCCAGCCATGACACGCGCCAGGCCACGACGCAGCACAACGCGATGCAGTTGGCCAAGCGCTCGGCAGTCGCGAGGCGCAGTTCCTCGATCCGGCAGCCGGTCTTCAGAGTCCGGAAGAAGGTCTCGATCTTCCAGCGCAGTGCGTACCATTCGAGCTTGTGTACAGCGTCCGCGTGGGTCGCCACTGGCAGGTTCGTGATCAGCTTCCAGATGACGGGCGTCCGGCCTTCCGGCGGGTCGAGTTCCTCGGCATGGATGATCTGGAGCTCCTGATGCCGGTATTTTCGCTGCTTTCCGATAGGCGGCCGGACGATCATGGTGGCATGCCGGACCGACAGCACCGCGCAATGGTCATTGCCTTGCGAGTCCCGGAACCGCACCTCATGGGTGCCGCTGGACTGCACCTGCGCCATGACTTTGGCGATGGTCGTGCCGCCATCCTCCGCCAGGCGGTCGACGCAGCTCCGAACGAGGAAGTTGGTCCCGAGTTCCTCGGCCAGGCAGTAGAGTTCGTAGATGTCGCTCTCGCGGTCGCCGACATGCACGCAGCGCTCCGGCGCGCCTGCCAGTTCGGTGGACAGGCGCAGGTTATCGAGCCAGCGCATGCTCTCCTTCTGCTCGATGGGCACGCGGGTCGGATTGATCTTGCGCTTGAGCGCCGCGGTCCCCTTGAACTTGGAGCGCGACCAAAACTTGGCGGCTGTCATCCCGAGGGGCAAACCGTCCGGCGTGATCGCCAGACTGGCGTGCATCAGGAGCCCGCAGATCGCATGCTTTTGGTAGCGGCCTTCCTTCAGCTTGCGCCCGGTCGACACCTTGGTGAACCCGATCTTTTCCGGCGCGGCGCGTTTGAAGTTGAATTCCGTAGTGTCCTGCAGGATCAGCACGGGACCATCGGTGGCCCGGATGCGCAGGGCGGAGGCAGCGAAATGCCCCTCGAGAATTTTGTCTTCGCTGATACTCCCGTTGGAGAAGAACCGGTAAGCCGCCTTGGTGTTCGACCAGTCCTGGAACGCCGTGGGCAGCGATTTCCCTGGCCGCTCCCCGAGAGCTTCGAGCAATGCCCCAAGCCGCCGGTTCAGCCGGACGTCCCCCAGATCGCAACCGGCGGTTTCCGTTTCCACCCAATTCTGCCCCATGCCCGCACCTCAATCATTCGGTGCCACATGACGAATCATGATGAGGTCGCTGCGAGCAAGACCAAGTGTCGTGGGTGAATCAATTCGCCGCACGACTTGTGGGTAACTTCAAGCTCCGCCGGAGGCATACGATCCGCGCATGGGCCAGGTTGCGGAACATGGTCTCATTGAGATGGCGTAATCGGGGCTCATCGCCCGGATTCGCCGGTAGACTCTTGCCGGTAAGTCCATGACAGGGAGAACGACCATGACCAGAGTATTGTATGCGGGCCTCGACGTCTCACTCGAGATGACCAGCATCTGTGTTGTCGATGCCGAGGGCGGACTGATCCTTGAGACAAGGGCGGTTTCAGACCCCGCCGACATCGGCGAAGTGCTGGCTGGTATCGACGGCACCTTCGAGCGAGTTGGTTTCGAAGCCGGGCCTTTGTCGCAGTGGCTTTACAACGGCCTCACGAACGCAGGCTTTCCCGCGGTCTGCATTGAAGCGCGACATGCCAAGGCTGCGATGGTGGCCATGAATCGCGTTCAAAACACTTGCGCCCGCGGGGCCGTCTATACATGAAGCTTTCGGCGAAACCATTCTGCATCGGCTTGCCTGGCGCAATGTAATGCCATTCGATCCGGTGCTCGGAACACCACCGCAGGATCGCGTTACTGGTCAGTTCCGTCCCATTATCGCTGACAATCATCCCAGGCCTTCCGCGGCGTTCGATCAGAGCTGTCAGTTCACGCGCCACCCAGCGCCCCGAGATCGACGTGTCCGGGATCGCCGCCAGGCATTCCCGGGTGACGCCGTTGACACCAGAAAGGGTTCATGGACGAGCTGTGGGGTGACGGCTGATCCGGGTCGGGCCGGAGACCTCCGAGTATCGGAGGCCCGATCCGGGAATTGCTGCGAATGCCAAGGTTTCATTGGCGCTAGGTCTGCCCGTCTGTCGTCTCCTCGCAATTTTCGAGGGTGATCGCTTGCCGTTCGGCTGGCCGTTTGAAGGAAGTGAGTATGTGTTTCTCCCGCCTTTTGGCAGGCGAACGACAATTGGGTTGCGCGACGCGGAATCAAATTGTCTAGTGAGTACACATACTCACTTCCTTCAAACGGAGGCTCCCATGTCCGCAGAACCCCGCAAGCTCCTTGATGAAGGCTGGTCCAGGGTCCGGGGCAGCATGCAGGGCCTTCACGGTGACGGGAAATCCTTCGGCATCATGCGGACTGCGAAGATCAAAACGCTCGGCAACATGGGGGCCAGCCTTCAGCATAGTTTCCGGGAGCGGGAGACCCCGAATGCCGATCCAGACAGGACCAGCGACAACACGATCCTGGTCGGTGGCGACAACAGCAAGAACGTGCTGGCAACGTGGAAGGATCGGGCTCCCGAGAAGATCAGGAAGAACGCCGTACATGGTCTGGAATACTTCATCGGCGGCTCGCCCGCGAAGATGAAAGCCATGACCAGAGAGGAGCAGGACACGTACTTCCGGGATGCGCTTGGCTGGATCGAGAACCGGCACGGCAAGGAGAACGTTCTCTCAGCCATGATCCACCGCGACGAGACCACCCCGCACATGACGGTGATGACTATCCCCCTCGATGACAGGGGCAAGCTGAACTGCCGGTCGTTCGTGGGGAACAAGAAGGCTCTTTCCGATCTCCAGACAGACTTTGCGGAGAAGGTCAGCGAGAAGCATGGCCTTCGGCGGGGCATCAAGGGCTCCACAGCGCGGCACGAGCGCGTGCAGCGGGTCTATGGGGCCTACATGTCCGGCGAAAACGCTGTAGCCCTCCCTGAGCGCGTCAGAGGCTCTCTCCTACGCGGCGGCAAGGAAAGCGACGCCGACTGGCATGCACGGGCCACAGAAGCCGCCACAGACGCGCTCCGCGGCTTCCAGATGAAGATGCGGGAAGAAAAGCTCGACATGGATGCGAAGCTGAACACGGCACAGTCGATGATCCAGTCTCTTCAGTCGCTGCAACAGAGCTACAAGGCCCAGCTCGACGCAGCCCGTGAAACGCTGTCGCGATTGGTGTCGAGCCTGGAACTGGCTGACAAGGGAGCCGAGGCAAACGCTGCCCTTGAAGCCTATGCCGATCTGGAAGGGAAAATTCTCGATGGTGATCTTGGCGTCCTCAAGGATGCTGCGGGGTCGCCAGCTCGGATCGACAGGATCGTGGACATCTATGACCGGGTTATTCCTGACGGCACCGCGATGACCGAAGAGCAGGCCCGGTTCGATCGGGCGCTGGACCTGACCTTGGATGCCATGGCGGATGGCAAAGTCGCGAAACGGAAAGACCTGGTACGGATTGCGATCGAGGCTCGCGCCCTGCCCTATGTTCAGAAAGCTCTTGCTCACCTGGCACAGGATCGAGTGAACCCGCCCTTCACCAGCCGAGAAGACTGTTTGGCATTCCAGGCGGAAATCGAGGGCGCCCTTTCAGAGGAACAGTTGGTAGCTCTGAAGCAGGGTGACGAAACTGTGCTGGAAGATGTCCTTGGTGATCATCTTTCTCAGCAGCAACAGCTCAGCTTGGCGCTAGCCTACTTTGACCATGGGGACGTTGATGTCGATGCTGGTGTCCGTCGCGGCATCATTGAGCGGCTTGCGGATGCAGAGGATGGGCCGAAGCATCAGGAGCCGGGACTTCGACACTGAAGTGTTACGATGAGTTATCCACAGGCTGTGTGATCTTCGTGAGTGTTAAATATGTGTTAGAATCTGTGTTACGGATTTGGAAGTTCCACGTAGATACTTGAAAAGAAATCAATTTTCTAGCTGCCCGGTAACTGATAACACGAATCCCGGTAACTGAAATCCTGCTTTTGGTAACTGATAACACGAATCTTGACTGCGGTATCTAAAACCACGAATGTCGACTCATGGTAACTGATAACACGAATGCTCTCGCCCCGCTCCTGCCGGATCGCCATCCGCAGCATGATCTGTTCATCTGTGATGTGGCTGACGCTGTCCTGAAGGACGTGATGCAACACATGGAGCATCCGTTTTATTCCCTCTCAAAGAAGCCTGAGACGACGATCAAGCGCTATGAGAATGGCGACAAGTGGCTTCAGATCACGCCGAGCGTGAAGGGGCTGGCGACGATCTACGACAAGGACATTCTGATTTACTGTATCAGTCAGATCATGGCGAAGCTGAAGGAAGGCGAAGCCGTTTCGCCCCGTGTCCGCATCAACTCCAGAGAGCTGCTGATCTTTACCAACCGCGGCACAAGTGGCCGGGAGTATCAGTCCCTGCTTGATGCCCTTGATCGCCTCGAAGGGACGCGGATCAGGACAAACATCGTCACTGGCGATGAAGAGCAAGTCGATGGTTTTGGTCTGATCGATGCGTCGTCGATCAGGCGGAAACATGGCCTCGATGGCCGTCTTCTCTGGTGTGAAGTGAAGCTGTCAGACTGGGTTTTCAACGCAATTCGGAACGAAGAGGTACTGACCCTCCACCGGGATTACTTCCGCCTGCGCAAGCCCATTGAAAGACGGGTGTACGAGATCGCCCGGAAGCATTGCGGGCAGCAGAAAACCTGGCGCATCACGTTGGCTAAGTTGCTGCTTAAGACCGGGTCGCAAAGCCCCCAGAAGCGCTTTCGACAGATGATCCGTCAGCTCGCAGAGCATGACCATTTGCCGGATTACCACGTAACCTTTGAGGATGAAGCCGACATGGTGGTGTTCACCAATCGCGGCACGATGTCTCCCGCCCAGCTTGTTGAAGGCAGTATTCCACCGCTGCAGTCCGACACCTACGAAGAAGCGCGCCATGCAGCGCCGGGTTGGGACGTTCGTTTCCTGGAGCGTGAGTGGCGCGACTGGTGTGTTGAGCCGCCCCGCAACGCTGACCGCGCTTTCATTGGGTTCTGCCGGAAGTGGTTCGAGAAGCGAGGCAGACCTTGAGATTAAAAACCGGTAAGCAATATAATTCCGGTATTGGATTTAATTCCGGTATGAGATATAAAACCGGTAACAACTAAGTGCCAGGATCGAGCAATGCCCGTCATCGTTATGGCAAGCCCCAAAGGTGGGGTTGGAAAATCGACATGTGCCGTTCTTCTGGCGTCTGAGTTCGCCCGCATGGGCGCGGACGTCACGGTGCTTGACTGTGACCCGAACAAGTCTCTTACCCGGTGGGCATCTCATGGCGCACCTTCCGGTGTGACCTTGAAGAGCGATGTTGGCCGTTCAGAGATCGTTCCGACCATCCGGAACGCGGACGGTGACGGCAAGATCGTCATTGTGGACCTGGAAGGCGTTGCGTCCCAGCTCGTCAGCCGCGCCATCTCCCAGGCGGACCTGGTGATCGTCCCGATGCAGCCGACAGCGCTGGACGCGGAGATCGGGTCCGAAGCGTTGGCGTTGGTTCGCGAAGAGGAAGAAGCGCTTGGGCGGTCAATCCGTCATGCTGTGGTGCTGACCAAGACCAGTGCAGCCGTCAAAAGCCGCGTCCAGAAGGAGTTGGAAGAACAGCTCAGTGGGGCAGGGATCGATGTGATCGAGCCGTCCCTGGTCGCGCGCGCAGCGTTCTCGGAACTGTTCGCCTATGGGGGCGATCTGACAGCGATGATGAATGACCCGGAGATGGTCACAGGCGGCAAGGTAGATAAGGCGTTGGCAAACGCTCAGGCATTCACGGAGGCGGTTTATGAGCGGCTCAAATAGGCTTGCGGGGCTGAAAGCCCGTCCGAAAGGGACGACCGTTGAAGAAGTCCGGCGCGTAGATGAAGTTGGCGAAGCGAGAGGCTTTCTGGATCGAACCCCACGAAAGAAGCCGGGCCGCAAACCAAGCCCGCGCACGTACCAGTTACATCCCAAAGTGCTGCCGGAAGTTGGTGAAGCAATAGCTTCTGAGGCTGAAGCGCTTGGGATCACACAGGGTCAACTCATAGAGCGGATGTGGTCTGCCTATCGCAGCTGAGTAATCATGCGAGCTTTTGGTTAAAAGCTCGCATGATACGCAAAATGGAAAACCCAACAAAACATGAGGAAAGTGCAGCATCTCGCAACACGCCACTTCCCTAATGCAAGGTTTATGGGTAATATATCCATATAACCTTGCAAGGATTTACCCATGTCAGCCGCCTCCGAGACCGCCTGGAATAAAGGCCGTGTTGTGGGCAAGAAGCCACCCCTGACGCCCGACCAGGTCTCGCTGATCCGGATGATCCTGCGCCAAGAAAAGGCGCTGCGCGATCTGGCGCTGTTCAATACCGCCCTTGATACCAGCTTTCGGGGCTCCGATCTGGTGCGGCTGCGGGTGGCAGATGTGGCCACGCCTGCCGGGGTGCGCGAAATCGTCGAAATCCGGCAGAAGAAGACCGAGGCCCGCAATGCGAAGCCGGTCCAGGCGCGATTGTCGTCCGGCACACGCGACAGCCTGCGCGCCTACCTCGCAGCTTCAGAAAAGCCGCTGCACGGCTGGCTGTTCACGGGGCTGGGGGCACGGTGGTCCAATAACCACCTCAGCGAAAGCCAGCTCTGGCGGCTGTTCCGCTCCTGGCTGGAGAAGGCCCGCCTCGATCCCAGTCTCTACGGCCTGCATTCGCTGCGCCGGACCTTCCCGACCCATATCTACCAGCAGACCGGCAACCTGCGCGCGGTCCAGCTGCTGCTCGGCCATGCCAGTATTGAAAGCACCAAGGAATACATCGGTACCGAACAGGCCGAAGCCTTCGAAATTGCGCGCAAGTATCACCTGTGACGGCCATGCAGACCTATCTTGAGAAACGCCAGCCCGCACAGAAAATGGCCCGGTTCTACCGGATGGCGGTCATGCCGAACCTGTTCGGCGAATGGACGCTGTACCGCGAATGGGGCCGCATAGGGCAGGGCGGTCAGGTTCGGATGGATTGGTTCGAGGACGAGAACCAGGCCGTCGCGGCTCTGGTCACACTGGAAGCCTCCAAGCGGCTCTGTTGATGGCGTGGATGCCCCCACCTGACGGCATCGCAATGTGCCAATGTGATGCGTGTTGAAGCCATCACAGAAGGAGGGAGCATCCATGTCCGAGGTTACGATTATCGGGA
>JAFKDC010000030.1 GCA_017255395.1 Enemella evansiae
GCTCGTCGGCTCAAAACACTCAGCGGACTCACGCCCTACGAATACATCTGCAAAATCTGGACTTCAGAGCCGAACAGCTTCATCGTCGATCCGATCCACCAGATGCCGGGACTGAACACCTAGTACCGTTCCGTACATCCCGACCTGGCACCCTGCGCGGAGTAAAGGCCGAAGGCCGCCGCGCATCGCCGCGCCGTCCCGTCTCGCCGGAGGCGAGCCAGAAAGATCGGCGCACCTTTGGTGCGACGGCCCGGCGATTTGGCTGGTGCTGGGTATGACCTGACGGGATCGTACGGACTTTGCATGGATAAAGTGCCTTCCAGAACCTTCAGATCGCCGCGCCACGGCCCTGCGACGGCGCGGCTCATCTCAACGACGGCGATGTCCCACACACGCCCCTTCCGCGCCCGCTGACAAGCGTCTATATCCCGCCCATGCAGAATCCGCCCGATCTTCGCCCCGACCTGGCCCGCGCCCGTATCTCCGACACCGTCCGCGACGGCCAGCCGACCATCGGCATGGTCTCTCTCGGCTGCCCCAAGGCGCTGGTGGACTCCGAGCGCATCCTGACGCGCCTGCGGGCCGAGGGCTACGGCATCTCGGGCGATTACGCGGGCGCCGATGCGGTGATCGTGAACACCTGCGGCTTCCTCGACAGCGCCAAGGCCGAAAGCCTCGGCGCCATCGGCGAGGCGCTGGCCGAGAACGGGCGGGTGATCGTCACCGGCTGCCTTGGCGCGGAGCCCGAGTATATCACCGGCGCGCATCCCAAGGTTCTGGCGGTCACCGGCCCGCACCAGTACGAACAGGTGCTGGACGCGGTCCACGCCGCCGTGCCGCCCAGCCCCGATCCCTTCATCGACCTGCTGCCCGCCAGCGGCGTCAGCCTGACCCCGCGCCACTACAGCTACCTCAAGATCGCCGAGGGCTGTAACCACAGCTGCAAGTTCTGCATCATCCCCGACATGCGCGGCCGCCTCGTCAGCCGCCCGCAGCGCGCCGTTATGCGCGAGGCCGAAAAGCTGGTCGAGGCCGGGGTGAAGGAGCTTCTGGTGATCAGCCAGGACACCTCTGCCTATGGCACCGACTGGAAAGACCGCGACGAGAAGTTCCCGATCCTGGGCCTGTCGAAGGCGCTGGGGGCGCTCGGCGTCTGGGTGCGGATGCATTACATCTACCCCTATCCGCATGTCCGCGAGATGATCCCGCTGATGGCGCAGGGCGCCGAAAACGGCCTCCTGCCCTACCTCGACATCCCCTTCCAGCACAGCCACCCGGACACGCTGCGCCGCATGGCCCGCCCCGCCGCCGCCGAGCGCACGCTGGACGAGATCGCCGCCTGGCGCGCCGCCTGCCCGGATATCACCCTGCGCTCGACCTTCATCGTCGGCTACCCCGGAGAGACCGAGGCCGAGTTCCGGCACCTGCTCGACTGGATGGACGAGGCGCAACTGGATCGCGTCGGCTGCTTCCAGTACGAGAACGTCGCCGGCGCCCGCTCGAACGCGCTGCCCGATCACGTCCCCGAAGAGGTCAAGGCCGAACGCTGGGCCCTCTTCATGGAGAAGGCGCAGGCCATCTCCGAGGCCAAGCTGGCGGCCAAGGTCGGACAAGAGATCGACGTGATCGTCGACGAGGTGGACGAGGACGGCATCGCCACCTGCCGCACCAAGGCCGACGCGCCCGAAATCGACGGCAACCTCTTCATCGACGAAGGCGCCGAGGCGCTGGCCCCGGGCCAGATCGTCCGCGTCGAGGTGGACGAGGCCGGCGAATACGACCTCTGGGGACGGCTGGTCTAGCGGGTGGACCTGAAAAGGCGGGCGCCCCTGAGGGGCCATTGGCGCGGCTGAAATCGGGGTGAAGGTATGCGACGTTTACGGCAGACGCGGCGACCGTTCGCGTCGAGAGCTGAGCAACCGTGATGGTTAAAGGACGCGACGCGGGTGTAATATGCGTGGGCCTGTCGCGACCGGCCCATAGCCGGCATTTGTGCTTTTTGCGGTCAAAGTCCGGTTTGGAGTCGCTTTGCCTCATCGGCGCACGCAGCGTGTTGCCAGATGGCATGTTGCAAACAAGTATTTTTAAGCGAATAGTCCAAGAGGAGGCAATGTGGTCAGAAGCCGCGTTTTGCGCCGAACGCCGCTTTCCGCTGGATCACTTCAAGCAGTGGAGTTACAATGATGATCTATGGCTCAGGCGGCCAGACCTTAGGCGAGGGTGACATAGATAAGGAATACCTGTGGCCTTTTTGTCTTTCCTGATTATCTGGATTATTGCATGTGGAATTGCATACCTCGCCATGCCCTCTGAAGAAAATATAAAAAACATGAAATCTGAGCGAATTGTCCGGGCGCTTCTGTGTCTGGGAGGGCTTCTGACGCTCGCAGTGATCTCAGCGTTCTTATTCTTCTTGGATGGAGTTGATATTTCCTCGGAAGATTTGGAGCTAAACGCGTTTGGTGACTACCTTGCGGGTTCTTCCACTTTCTTAGCATTCATGTGGTTGATAATTACGGTGATCATCCAAACGCTTGAATTGAGAAATCAGCATATTGAGATGACAAGGATGAGTCATTCTGCCGACGAACAGGCGGATAGTCTTAGAAAAGCTTTGAGGTTCCAAGCTCTTGGCTATCTGGAGGATAAGGAGGACGAAAAGGCCCGATATCTCTCTGATAGACTGACTATCGTAGGGGAGGTGACTGTCTCTTTCCACGAACGACACAAGGTGATCATTGGTCCTACGGACTTCTATGTCAGGCCCAAAGACGGAGTTGCATACGCCGCGAGCATTCTTTGTGGCGAGGATCTCAGAACGTCTCCGATGTATAACGATATGCCAATCAACTTGACATCAGAATTTGACGTAGATGATCACATATTTCTTGTAGATCTGACCTCTCAAGCATCCTTCGTGCGGAAAGCTATCGCACCTATTAAAGAGCTTGCAGAGGAAATGGGTGCTGCTTCAAATTACGAAGCATGGATTCAGGAGGCTAACTTGGACTGGCTTCTCGACTGGGAACCTCGAATTAGGGAGATTGAGCAAGAAATGAGAAAGCTGATCGCCGCGGGTAACGGTGAAGGGTTCTCTGATATGCAAAGACGTGTAGCCGCTGCATTTTCAAGAGCTCAAAAATAATTCAATTTCTTGTTTTCGTAGTTCAAGCTCTCTCTTCAACTCAGGTGTCACTTTCGTCCGGGAATCCAGGCATTCAGGACGAGCGCAGCGAATGTTGGAAAACCGCCCGTTCCTCCGCATGACCGCGCAGATGGGGCCCCAAGCATCGGCGGCGACGGCCAAGGCAATCCGCACGGCCGACCGCCGCTTGGCCCGCTTCCGCGACCCGTCCCTCTGTCAGGGTTCCGGTCCGTATTCCTGTGTCCGGATGTCCTCGCGGTCCCCGGATTGCACCAGAACGGCGGGGGCGCTGCCGGGGCTGTAGAGCGGGTCGGGCAGCATTCCGATCGACATGGCCAGCGCCGCAAGCTCTACCCGGTTCGTCGTGCCGGTCTTCTGCATCAGCGCGTTCAGCCTTTGCCGCACCGCCGAGACGGAAATCTCCAGGTGGTCGGCGATGTGCCTGTCGAGATAGCCGCGCCCGATCAGTTCCATCAACTCCAGCTGCTTGTCGGTGATGCGGTTGCGTTCCACGTATTCCCGCGTGAAGTGCAGCAGGTAGCGCTGGTGCGCCGCCTGCGCGCAATGGGTCAGGGTCCAGCCCTCGGCGGCGAGGATGTCCAGCAGGGCGCCGCGGTCGTGATCGCCGAGAAAGCTCATCATCGCCGCCTGCCGCGGGGCGTGCTGCCGCAGCGGGATCGAGATCCCGGCGCGCATGCCCCGCCGCGCCGCCTCTCGCAGGACCTTGACGCGGCCATCGGGCAGCGTGCGGTACTCGCGCAGGAATTCCAGCCCGACGACGATGGGTGTCAGGCAGGCGATGCCATGGCTGCGGAAATAGGACCAGCGGTACAGGTCCGGGTCGGTGTTGGCATCGTGCAGCCAGCTTGCGTCGTAAGAGGTGCGCACGAACATGGTGCGCCGCCAGTCGCCGTAATCCGTCGCCGCGATGAAGTCGATGCAGGGCAGTCCGACGTCCTGCCCAAGGGCCTTCAGAAGCGCCCAGACCTCGTCGGAGTGGGTGGTCTGCTCCAGCCGGCGCAGGAACTTTTGCATGCGGGGCGGAAAGAAGCTCTCGGCCCCGAAGGCGCCGCGCGGGGCAGCGCCCTGCGGCTGGTTGCCTTCAGGCGCCTTCATCTTCGAGGTGCAGCTTCATGTCGATCAGCACCTTCTGAAGCGCCAGCGTCTCTTTCAGCAGGCGCTTTGCCTCGGTCGCGGAAATCACGCCATCGGCAATCGACTGGTGGTATTCGGCCATCAGCATGCCGAAGCGCTGCGACAGGGCGATCACGTCGGAATTCACCCCGCCCTTGCTGCGGTCGTTCGACGGCGTCTGCGAGAATTCCAGCGAGATGCCTTTCAGCTCTGCCAGCGCGGCGGTGACATGCGGAAAGGTTGCGGCCTCTTCCAGCGCGGCGACCGCATCCACGGGCATGAAGCGCTCGGCGTGTTCGTCGTAGTCGGAGTAGTAGCGTCCCAGCGTCGCCTTCGATTTGCCGGTCAGCGCGCAGGCGGCCTCTATGCCGACGTCCTTGACCAGCGCCTCGGTGTGCTTCTTCAGGTATCGTCCGACAATCGACATCATTACTCCATCCGGCCCGGCCCGGGAGCGGGCGGGGAACCTGCAAATTGCTTTCCCATTAGCCAAGCCTGTCAGAAATGTCATGCGTAAATGCAGTCCGGACTGTGCCGGGCCGTACCAGTGCCGGGCCGTCAGGGTCCGGATTGGCCGGGTTCCGTGCCGTCGCGCGTTGCGCGACAGGCGGACCCCGGCCTGTTTTCGCCCTGTCTCCACATGCGCTCGTGCTGGAGCATCCGGTGGCGAGGCCACCGCCCGGACGGCACGGCAGGCGGGTCTTGTTCGCGGTGTCTTTCCGACGCGCCCTGCGCGCGCGTGCCCGGTTGCGAGGGTCGCGGTCTTCGGGCAAAGGGTTCGCCCATGGCCAAACTGCACTTTCATTATTCGACCATGAACGCGGGCAAGTCGACGCTGCTGTTGCAGGCCGCGCACAACTATAACGAACGCGGGATGCAGACGCTGCTGCTGACCGCCGCGCTGGACAGCCGTGCCGGGCCCGGGATGATCGGCTCTCGGATCGGGCTGTCGCAGCCCGCGCGCACCTTCGACGCGGAAACCGACCTTCGGGCGCTGATCGCGGCGCGGCTGGCCGAGGGGCCGGTGGCCTGCGTCTTCATCGACGAGGCGCAGTTCCTGACCCACGAGCAGGTCTGGCAACTGGCGCGGATGGTGGACGATCTGAAGCTGCCGGTCATGGCCTACGGGTTGCGCGTGGATTTCCGCGGCGACCTGTTTCCCGGCTCCGCCGCGCTTCTGGCGCTGGCGGATGTGATGCGCGAGGTGCGTACCATCTGCCACTGCGGTCGCAAGGCGACGATGGTGGTGCGGCAGGGGCCGGACGGGCAGGTGCTGCGCGACGGAGCGCAGGTGCAGATCGGCGGCAACGAGACCTACGTCAGCCTCTGCCGCCGCCATTGGCGGCAGGCGATGGGCGACCCGGAGGCGTGAAGTCGCCGCGATCCGCGCCGCGCTGGCCGGTGTCGGCACGCCCGGCTCGCCGGACCGGAGTCTGGCGGGGATCGGCGCATGCCCCCGGGCCCGACGCAGAGGGCGCCAATAACCGATTCATCTGATGGCCGAAACGCGCTAGGTTTCGGGCAAAGGCAGGGGTGAGCGGATGCGTATCAGGGCGATGTGTGTGGCGGTGATGCTGGTTCTGGGCTGGGCGGTGCAGGCCCCGGCGCAGGATCGCGCGGGCGTCGAACGGCAGTTCCGAGGCTGGCTGGAACAGGCCGTCTGGCCTCAGGCCAGCCGCAAGGGGGTCAGCCGGGCGACCTTCGACCGGGCGTTTCAGGGTGTCTCGCTGGATTGGGACCTGCCCGACCTGGTGCCGCCGGGCACCCGGGCGCAGACGCCGAAGCGCCAGCGGCAGGCCGAATTCGGCAGCCCCGGCAAGTATTTCAACCGGGGCTCGGTCGAGGGCGCCACGGCGGTCGGGCGCCAGATGGCGCGCGCCCATGCGCAGGCGCTGGCGCGGGCAGAGGCGCGCACGGGCGTTCCGGGCCGGATCGTTCTGGGCATCTGGGGCCGCGAGTCCGGCTATGGGCGCGTCGCGATCAACCACGACGCCTTCCGGGTGCTGGGCACCAAGGGCTTCATGTCCACCCGCGCCGCCTATTTCACAGAGGAACTGGTTGCCGCCCTGCAGATCGCCGAGGCCGGCCACGCGCCCTCCGGCGCGATGAAATCCAGCTGGGCTGGGGCGCTGGGGCAGCCGCAGTTCATGCCCACCAGCTTTTTGAAATACGCCGCCGACGGGACCGGGGACGGTCATGCGGACATCTGGCGCTCCGAGGCGGATACCATCGCCTCGATCGCCAATTACCTCGCGAAACACGGCTGGCAGAAGGGCCGGGACTGGGGCTTCGAGGTGCGGGTGCCCGAGGGCGTTTCCTGCACGCTGGAAGGGCCGGACCAGGGACGGCGCATCCGCGACTGGGCGGCCATGGGCATCACGCGGGTCAGCGGCAAGTCCTTCCCCGAGACAGAGGCACGGCAGCAGGGCTTTCTGTTGATGCCCGCGGGCCGGTCGGGCCCCGCCTTCATCGTGACGCCGAACTTCTACGTGCTGAAGGACTACAACATGTCCGACCTCTACGCGCTTTTCGTGGGCCACGTGGGCGACCGGATTCAGTACGGTATGGGCGATTTCACCGCGCGCTGGGGACAGGTCGGCGGGCTCTACCGTTCGGACGTGGCGGTGATGCAGCGCGCGCTGGAAGGCATGGGGCACGACGTGGGCGGGGCCGACGGGCTGCCGGGGTTCAAGACCCGCCGGTCCATCGGGCGCTGGCAGGAGGCCACGGGCCAGCGCGCCACCTGCTTCCCCGAAGCCTCGATGAAGGCGCGGCTTCGCTAGCGGCAGGCGGGAAGCGTTTTCGAAAACGCTTGCAAATTTCATGCATGAAATTTCCCCGCGCCTGCGGCAGCCGGATCATTGAAACCTTTGCGGCGGAGGGCCTTTTGCGGCTAGGCTTGACGCAGGGGCAGGGCGGCAGGCGCCCGGCCCATGGTGCAAGGAGTTCCGCATGTCCCGCATTCCAACGCTCTTTTTCGCCACGGCGGCCCTGTTTGCCCTGATCGGCATGGCCTGGGGCATCCAGATGTCGGCCTCGCAGGACCATGCGCTGTCGCCCGCCCACGGCCACCTCAACCTGATCGGCTTCGTCGCCATGGCGGTCTTTGGCGCCTACTACGCGCTGAACCCGCTGGCCGCCGCGTCGCGGCTGGCGATGGTGCATTATGCGCTGACGCTGGCGGCGGTGATCGTGCTGATCCCGGGCATTGTCATGGCGCTGAAGGGGACGGGCGAGGCGCTGGCCAAGGGCGGCTCTGTTCTGGCCCTGCTGTCCATGGCGCTGTTCCTCGTCGCGGTCCTGCGGCACGCGCGGGGTCTGGTGCGCTGAACGCCCTTGCACGGGGCAGGCAAGCCCTGCCGCCCGGCAGGGGGCTGGGGCACGGGAGGCTTCAGGCGCGCTGCACCAGCACCGAGCCGACAGAATACCCGGCCCCGAAAGAGCAGATCACCCCCCGGTCGCCCGGCGCGAGATCCGCTGAGTTCTGTGAAAAGGCGATGATCGACCCGGCAGAAGAGGTATTGGCGTAGTCCTGAAGGATATTCGGCTGCTCGCCCGCCTCCGGCTCGCGGCCCAGAACCTTCTTGCCGATGAAGTCGTTCATGGTCTTGTTCGCCTGATGCAGCCAGAGCCGTTTCAGGTCATCGGCCTGCCAGCCCTCCTCGCCGAGGTGCCCGAGGATATGGGCCGAGACCATGGGCAGCACCTCCTTGAAGACCTTGCGGCCGTTCTGCATGAACTGCATGTCCCGCCGGTCCTCCATCTGGTCGCGGGTGCGCCGCAGAAAACCGTCGTTGTTGCGGATATTGTTGGAGAACTGCGTCGCGCAGCGGGTCGAGACCACGTCCCAGCGCGCGCCCTGCGCCTCTTCGGCGCGTTCCAGAACCAGCGCGGTGCAGACGTCGCCGAAGATGAAGTGGCAGTCGCGGTCGCGCCATTCCAGATGGGCCGAGCAGATCTCGGGGCAGACCACCAGCGCCCGCCGGGCGCTGCCCGCGCGGATCATGTCGCCCGCCGCCTGAATGCCGAAGGTGGCCGAGGAACAGGCCACGTTCATGTCGAAGGCAAAGCCCTGTGCGCCCAGCAGCTGCTGGATCTCGATGGCCACCGCCGGGTAGGCGCGTTCGTGGTTCGAGGCGGCGCAGATGATCAGGTCGATGTCGGCGCCCGTGCGGCCCGCCATCTCCAAGGCCCTTGTGCAGGCCTCCTGCGCCATCTCGGCCATGATGCCGGGCTGATCGTCGGGCCTTGCGGGCAGGGCGGGATACATGCGGTCGGGGTCCAGCACCCCGGATTTGTCCATGACGAACCGCCGCTCGATCCCGCTGGCGCTGAAGATGAAATCGGCGCTGGAAGGCGTCTTGGCCTCGACCTCTCCGGCGGCGATCTTCTCTGCGTTGCGGGCGTTCCAGCCTTCGGCATAGGCGTTGAAGGCCTCGACCAGTTCGTCGTTGGAAATGCTCTGGGCGGGGGTAAAGACCCCGTGTCCCGAGATGGCGGGCTGGTACATGCGCGGCTCCTTCTGTGCGGTGACGGAACCGCAGTCGGGCGCGGAGGTCAAGCGCAGCGTGACGGAACCGTGGCGGTCCCCACGGGGTTTCCCCCTCGGAAGGGAGTATCCAGATGGACAGACTTTCGCTTTATATCAGCCTGCTGACCCATACGGTCGTGACCGGGTCGCTGATCGTCGCCTTCCTCGCCATGGGGTACTATTCCTGGCAGGCGATCGCCGTGGCGGTGGTCATTGGCGTGGTGGCGGCATGGCCGCTGGCCAAGCTGATCTCGCGCCGGATAAAGACCCGCGATCCGGCGTTCAATCCACCCCCGAGCAAGGGCATCCTGCCCGACCCGCAGGCGCCGGAAAGCTACTGAACCGGTCCTTGCGGGGGTATTCGGCGCGCGGGTTGCGCGCCGCGCCTGTGGCTGCATCACGCCGGAAAGGCCTCTTGGCCGTCACCCTGCAAAGTCAGCAGCGGTGGGCGCAGAGGGATCCCGCCAACCGCGCCACGTTTTCCTGGCCGGGCCGTTCCTAGACCGGGTTCGGCAGCGGCTCTCCGGCGAAGAAGGCGCGCAGGTTGGCGACGGCCAGCCGCCCCATGCACTCGCGCACTTCCAGCGTCGCCGTGCCGAGGTGCGGCAGCAAGGTAACCGTATCGAGTGCTTTCAGCCGCTCCGGCACCTGCGGTTCGTTCTCGTAGACGTCCAGCCCGGCGCCGCCGATGCTGCGGTTTTCCAGAGCTTCGATCAGCGCCGTTTCGTCCACCACGTCGCCCCGGGCGATATTGACCAGATGCGCATGCGCGGGCATCGCCCTCAGCACGCTGGCATTCACCGTGTGCCGGGTCGCGGCGCCGCCGGGCAGGGCGACGACGAGGAAGTCGACCTGGGCGGCCAGCGCCTCCGGGCTGTCGCAGCGGGTCGCGGGAAACTCCAGCTCTTTCTCCGAGCGCGAGGCATAGGCCACGCTCATGCCAAAGCCATAGTGGCAGCGCCGCGCGATGGCCTGCCCGATCCGCCCCATGCCCAGCACGCCCAGCCGCTTGCCGGTGACGTGATGGCCCAGCATTTGCACCGGGTGCCAGCCCTCCCACGCACCGGCGCGGACCAGCCGTTCACCCTCTGCCGCGCGGCGCGCCGACATCAGCAGCAGCGTCAGGGCGGTGTCGGCAGTGGCGTCGGTGACGGCGCCGGGGGTGTTGGTGACGGCGATGCCTGCGGCCTTGGCGGCCTCTACGTCGATGTGGTTGAAGCCCACGCCGAAGTTGGCCAGCAGCTTGCAGCGCGGGTCCGGCACGGCGGCGAAGACCTGTGCATCATAGAGGTCGCCCAGCGTCGGCAACACGCCGTCGTAATCGCGCAGAGAGGCCTCCATCTCGGCCCGGGTCATCGGGTCGGGGCGGTCGCGGTAGGTGATGTCGAAGAGCGCGCGGGCCTCTGCGATTACGGCGTCGGGCAGGTTTCGGGCAATCAGAACCTTGGGCAAAGCACTCTCGTTTATCTTGGGGCGGTCGGGTCGGGGCATGGCGGGACGGCGGCCCCGGCGTTGGGAAGGGTCCGGCCCCGCGCCAAAGGCTTAGGGCGGGGGACCGGGGCGGGGGTCACAGCATCCTCGATCCGTTGGGGACGGGCTTGTCGGGGGTCAGCAGCACGACCGCCTCGGCATCGTCGTAGAGGCCCAGAACCAGAGCCTCGGACATGAAGGGACCGATCTGGCGGGGCGGAAAGTTCACCACGCCCATGACCTGTTTGCCGACCAGCTCTTCGGGGGCGTAATGCAGGGTGATCTGGGCCGAGCTTTTCTTGACGCCGATCTCGTCGCCGTAATCGACCCAAAGCTTGATGGCGGGCTTGCGCGCCTCGGGGAAGGGTTCGGCCTGCACGACGGTGCCGACGCGGATGTCGACCTTCAGGAAGTCGTCGAATGTGATCTCAGCCATTGGCAAGCTCCTTTGACCGGGCGGCGGCGGCGCGCACGGTGGCGCGCATCAGGGGCGGCAGGCCGTCGCTTTCGTTCATCAGGACCTCGAGCCCCGCCTGCGTGGTCCCGTTAGGCGAGGTCACGTTGCGCCGCAACTGCGCCGGGTCCTCGCCCGTCTCCTGCGCCAGCGCCCCGGCCCCCGCGACGGTGGCGCGGGCCAGCGACAGCGCGAGGTCGGGCGCGAGGCCCTCGGCCTCTGCGGCGGCGGCGAGGCATTCGATCATGTGAAAGACATAGGCCGGGCCCGATCCGCTGACCCCGGTCACCGCGTCCATCTGGTCTTCAGACTCCAGCCGCACGACCTCTCCGACGGCGGTCAGCAGGCTTTCCGCCATGTCGAGATGCGCCACTGTCGCCTGCGCGTTGCCGATCACCGCCGTGATGCCGCGCCCGATGGCGGCGGGGGTGTTGGGCATGGCGCGCACGATGGGCGCCTTCGTCCCCAGCGCCGCCTCGTAAGAGGCCATGGTGACACCGGCGGCGACCGAGACGAACAGCGTCTCACCGCCGCCCATCGAGGCCAGCACCGGCAGCGCCTCGGCCATCATCTGCGGCTTGACCGCGATCAGCACGATGGCGGGGTCGGCGGGCAGGTCCTCGTTGACATGCACGCCCTGCGCTACGACCCAGTCAGAGGGCTTGGGGTCCTGCACCCAGACCGATGCAGGCGGCAGCCCGCGTCCCAGCCAGCCTTCCAGCATGGCCGACCCCATCTTGCCGCAGCCCAGCAGCACCAATCCGCGCTGCGCGATCTCTCCGTCCTTCATGACGCCTCCTGATCCTTTGCCCAAGGGGTACGCAAAGACGTGCGCCGCCGCAATGGTGGCAGGCCATAGCGCGGGGCTATACCGGACGCGCGCCTATCGACGCGGCGCCCGGAGACCGCGCTGACACGAAGCCCGGCGATTACGGTCGGACGGTTGGCGCAGAGATGAAGACCCGCCACGAAGCGTGGCCGATATGGGCCGACGATACGCCGTGCTGCGGGACCGCGGCGGGTCGCCACGATGCCCGGGGAAGCCACGGCCCCGATGCGGTGGCCGTGCGGATATTGGCCTGTCGCGATGCGGGAGCGAGGCGGGCTGTCCCGATGCCCAAGGGAGGCCGCGCCTCACCGTGATCCCGAAACCTTTCGGGCCGCCGCGATGTCGCGACGGCCCCTTGTCGGCCCCGGGTGCCGGGGCAAGCGCTGCCGGTGCGGTCTAGTCCTTCACCAGCATCTTGCGGGGCAGGTCGCAGAAGACCTCGGGCGCGCCGTCGGTGATGGCGATGCTCTCGGTGGTCTCGTAGCCCCATGTCTCCATCCAGAGGCCGGTCATGAAGTGGAAGGTCATGCCCGGTTTCAGAACGGTCCGGTCGCCCCGGCGCAGCGACATGGTGCGCTCGCCCCAGTCGGGAGGGTAGCTGAGGCCGATGGAATAGCCGCAGCGGTTGTCCTTGACGATGTTGCGCTTTTCCAGCGACTTGAAGAAGGCGTCGGCGATGTCGTGGCAGGTGTTGCCCGCGCGCGCGGCGTCGAGCCCCGCGTCCATGCCTTCCAGCACGGCCTCTTCGGCGTCGAGGATATCCTTCGGCGGCTTGCCAAGGAAGATCGTCCGCGACAGCGGGACATGGTAGCGCTGGTAGCAGCCCGCGATCTCGAAGAAAGTGCCCTCGTTCGCCTTCATCGGCAGGTCGTCCCAGGTCAGGTGCGGCGCGGCGGCATCGGGGCCCGACGGCAGCAGCGGGACGATGGCCGGGTAGTCGCCGCCGTGTTCGTACCACTCGTCATAGCGCAGGCCGGCGTCGTAGATCTCGGCCACCAGATCGCACTTGCGCACGCCCACGTCGACCTCGCGCGCGATGCGGCGGTGCATGCGTTCCACGATGCGGGCGGCCTGCCGCATGTATTCCAGCTCCTTCTCGGATTTCACCGCGCGCTGCCAGTTGATGAAGCCGGTGGCATCCTTGAACTTGGCGTCCGGCAGCCCGTGGGTCAGCCGTTCATGCGCGCGGGCCGAATACCAGTAGTTGTCCATCTCGACGCCGATGGTGCCCTTGTTCCAGCCCATGTCGGTGAGCCTCTCGCAGAGATACTCCATCGGGTGGATCTCGGTCGACTGCACGTAGTGGTCGGGGTAGCCGATGACATTGTCGCGCCCGACCCAGACGGTGCGATAGGCGCCCTGCGCGTCCTGCCCGCGCCCGAACCAGATCGGATTGCCGGTGGGGCCGATGATCACGCATTGATGCACGTAGAAGGACCAGCCGCCGTAGCCCGAGACCCAGGACATGTTCGACGGGTCCGACAGGATGAGCATGTCGTAGCCCTCGCGCTCCATCCGGGCGCGGATATGGACCAGCCGTTCCTGGTATTCTTCCGTGGTGTAGCGTTCTGGCGTTCGTTGCAGCTTGTTCATGGAGACCTTTCGGGGGTTTGCCGGCAGGGGCGATGGCCAGAGCCTGCCAACACCCGTGCTCCGGGGCAACCCCCTGCCGATTGACAAGGCGGTGCCGGGACGGAACAAGTCCGCATGGACAACCGCCTAGACGACCGGGACATCGCCATCCTTGCCACGCTTTGCCGCGAGGGCCGCATCGCCAAGACCGAACTGGCGGCGCGGGTGAACCTGTCGCCCACGCCCTGCTGGGAACGGATGAAGCGGCTGGAGAAAGCCGGGCTGATCCGTGGCTACCGGGCCGAGATCGACCTCGAGACGCTGGGGCCGCATGTGCAGGTTTTCGTCACAGTGGAGTTGGAAAGCCACAGGGCCGAGAGCTTCCAGCTGTTCGAGCGCACGGTGGCGCGGATGCAGGCGGTCACCGGCTGCTGGGCGATCGGCGGCGGCTACGATTACCTGATGCAGGTGGTTACCCGGGATGTCGCTTCTTTTCAGGAGCTTATGGACGGTCTTCTGGAAAGCCGCGCGGGCGTGCGGCGCTACTACAGCTACATCGTCACCAAGCCGGTGAAGGATCTGCCGCCCGCCTTGGGGCTTCTGGGCTGAGGCGCGCAGGGCCGCGACGGCGGCGCCGGTTTGCGCGGTCGGATGCCTCCGGCGGGAGTATTTGGGCAGAAAAGAAGAGCAGGGTGTGGTCCGGTCGTAGGGCGGTCCCTGGGCCGGGCCGGGCCGGGAGCTGTGCGCTGGGCAGGCAGTTCCTCTGCCTTGGATGGCCGGAACAGAGGAATCCTCTGCCGCGTGGCCTGCAAACAGGCAAAGCCTCTGCCCTGCCCGTGCGAACCATCCTTCGAAGAAGGAGATTTGCCATGAGTGACATGTCGAACGGACCAAAGCCCTGGATCGCCGATGCGGCGCTTGTGCAGCACGCGGGCGACTTTCCCGGACACGGGCGGCTTGCGGTGCGCAACCCCGCCACCGGCGACGTGGTGGCGCAGGTCGCCATGAGCGACGCCACCGGCGCGCGAGAGGCCGTGGAGGCCGCGCACAAGGCCTTTGCCGGGTGGTCGGTCACGCTGCCGCAGCACCGCGCGGCCATCCTGCACCGCTGGCACAGCCTGATTGTCGAGGCGAAGGAAGACCTCGCCCGGATCATGGTGGCCGAGCAGGGCAAGCCGATCGGCGAGGCGCGCGGAGAGATCGACTATGCCGCGAGCTTCGTACAGTTCTACGCCGAAGAGGCGCTGCGCCCGAACATCGAGGGCGTGACCTCGCATCTTGCCGATGCGGAAATGGAGCTGTGGCGCGAGCCGGTGGGCGTGGCCGCGCTGATCACGCCGTGGAACTTCCCCTGCGCCATGATCACCCGCAAGGCGGCCGCCGCGCTGGCGGCAGGCTGTTCGGTGGTCATCCACCCCTCGGCCGAGACACCGCTGTCGGCGCTGGCGCTGTCGGTGCTGGCGCATCGCGCTGGGTTCCCCGAGGGTGTGATGTCCACCGTCATCGGCGATGCCGCGACCATCGTGGGCGAATGGACGGCGGACGCCCGCGTGCGCGCCCTGTCCTTCACCGGCTCGACCGAGGTCGGGCGGCTGCTCTATCGCCAGTCCGCCGATACCGTGAAGCGGCTGGTGCTGGAGCTTGGCGGCCACGCGCCCTTCATCGTCTTCCCTTCTGCGGATCTGGACCGCGCCGTAAGCGAAGCGGTGAAGGCCAAGTTCGCCACCTCGGGGCAGGACTGCCTTGGCGCGAACCGCTTCTACATCCACCGCGACGTCTACGACGCCTTCTGCGAGAAGTTCACCCGCGCCGTCGAGGCGCTGAGCATGGGCGTGGGCGAGAACGACCCCGACATCGGCCCGCTGATCCACGAACGCGCCGTGGCCAAGCAGGTCGAACAGGTCGCGGATGCCGTCGCCAAGGGCGCGAAGCTGCTGACCGGCGGCACGGTGGACGAGGGCCTCGGCCCGCTGTTCTTCCGCCCGACGGTGCTGGCCGATGTCCCCGACGAGGCCGCGATCATGTCCGAGGAAAACTTCGGCCCCGTCGCCCCGCTGACCCCCTTCGACACAGAGGAAGAGGTCATCGCGCGGGCCAATGCCACGGAATACGGCCTTGTGGCCTATGTCCACAGTCAGGACCCGCGCCGGATCTACCGCATGACCCGCGCGTTGCAGTTCGGCATGGTCGCGGTCAACCGCACCAAGGTCACCGGCGCGCCGATCCCCTTTGGCGGGGTCAAGCAGTCGGGGCTGGGCCGCGAAGGCGCCCGTCAGGGGCTCGAGGCCTTCACCGATATCAAATACGTCTGCCGCGACTGGGGCTGAAAGGAGACTACCAATGCTTAGAAACGACGATCAACTCGACCAGTGGGACCGCGAGAACTTCTTCCACCCCTCCACCCACCTCGCGCAATTCGCCCGGGGCGAAGCGCCGAACCGCATCATCAAGGGCGGGCAGGGCTGCCATATCGAGGACCGTGACGGCACCCGCCTGCTGGACGCCTTCGCCGGCCTCTACTGCGTGAACGTGGGCTATTGCCGCCCCGAGATCGCCGAGGCGATTGCCGCGCAGGCCAAGGAGCTGGCCTATTACCACGCCTATGTGGGCCACGGCACCGAGGCCTCGATCACGCTGGCCAAGATGGTGCTGGACCGCGCGCCGGACCACATGTCGAAGGTCTACTTCGGCCTCTCCGGGTCGGACGCCAACGAGACCAACATCAAGCTGGTCTGGTACTACAACAACATCCGGGGCCTGCCGCAGAAGAAGAAGATCATCTCGCGCTGGCGCGGCTACCACGGCTCGGGCCTGATGACCGGCTCTCTGACCGGGCTGGAGCTGTTCCACAAGAAGTTCGACCTGCCGCTGGCGCAGGTGATCCACACCGAGGCGCCCTATTACTACCGCCGCCCCGATCTGGCGATGTCCGAGGCCGATTTCGTCGCGCATTGCGTGGCCGAGCTTGAGGCACTGATCGAGCGCGAGGGCGCCGACACCATCGCCGCCTTCATCGGCGAGCCCGCGCTGGGCACCGGGGGCCTCGTGCCGCCGCCCGCAGGCTATTGGGCCGCCATTCAGGAGGTGCTGGCCAAGCACGACATCCTGCTCATCGCCGACGAGGTGGTGACGGGCTTCGGGCGGCTGGGCACCATGATGGGTTCGACCCACTACGGGCTGAAGCCGGACCTGATCACCATCGCCAAGGGCCTGACCTCGGCCTATGCGCCGCTGTCGGGGTCCATCGTGTCGGACAAGATGTGGAAGGTGCTGGAGCAGGGCACCGATGAAAACGGCCCCATCGGCCATGGCTGGACCTATTCCGCCCACCCCATCGGCGCGGCGGCGGGTGTTGCGAACCTGCGGCTCATCGACGAGCTGAACCTCGTGCAGAACGCGGGCGAGACCGGCGCCTACTTCAAGGCCGCGCTGACCGACGCGTTGGGCGGGCACCGCAACGTGGGTGAAGTGCGCGGCGAGGGCCTGCTCTGTGCCGTTGAACTGGTGCAGGAGCGCGAGGACCGCGTGTTCTTCGACGCCTCCGAGAAGGTCGGCGCGCGGGTCGCGGCGGCGCTGCTCGACCGGGGCGTGATCGCCCGGGCGATGCCGCAGGGCGATATCCTCGGCTTTGCGCCGCCCTTCTGCCTGACCCGCGAAGAGGCCGACGAGATCGCCACTAAGACGGCGGCGGCGGTTGCCGAGGTGCTGGGCTAGGACAGGCAGAATCCCAAACGGGCAGGACGGTATTGCTTCCGTCCTGCCCGACAGTCACGGCGCCTCTTGACGCCGGTCGCAGGATCATGTTGCACGGCAGCAGCCGCCGCACAGACGGGGCAGAGGCAGGGGCGACATGGCACATATCATCGTCATCGGGAACGAGAAGGGCGGCGCGGGCAAATCCACCGTCTCGATGCATATCGCAACGGCGCTGGCCCGGCTGGGGCACCGCGTCGGCGCCATCGATCTTGACCTGCGCCAGAAGAGCCTTGCCCGCTACCTTGAAAACCGGCGCAAGCATCTGGATGAGGTCGGGGTCGACCTGCCCACGCCCAGCTACATGGACCTGCCCGAGATCGACGAGGCCAGCCTGCCGCCCGGCGAGGACCCCGTGGCCCACCGCCTGACGCAGGCCGTGGCGGCGCTGAAGCCGGTCTCAGATTTCATCATCATCGATTGTCCCGGCTCTCATACCCGGCTGGCAGAAGTGGCGCATGCGCTGGCGGATACGCTGGTGACGCCGCTGAACGACAGCTTCGTGGATTTCGACCTGCTGGCGCATATTGACAGCGACGGCGACCGGATCATCGGCCCCTCGGTCTATTCGGAAATGGTCTGGGCGGCCCGCCAGCAGCGCGCGCAGGCCGGGCTTCCGGCAATCGACTGGGTGGTGCTGCGCAACCGTCTGGGCGTGCAGCAGATGGTCAACAAGATGAAGATCGAACGCGCCATCGCGGCCCTGTCCAAGCGGATTGGGTTCCGCATCGCGCCGGGCTTTTCCGAGCGCGTGGTCTTCCGCGAGCTGTTCCCGCGCGGGCTGACCCTGCTGGACCTCAAGGACATCGGCGTACGGCAGCTGAACATCTCGAACGTCGCGGCGCGGCAGGAATTGCGGGACCTTCTGAAGACGCTGAAGCTGCCCGGGGTCGAGGTGAAGTTCTAGACCGCTTCGCATCGGGCCGGGGTCGCGACGCGCTTGCCACACCGCCGGCCTTGCCGGGCCGTCGTGTCACGGGGCCTCGGGCACAACCCGAACGCCTGCAGGCGGCGCCCCGGTCGTCAGGACATCAGCCGCGCGCCGAAGCAGGCCTTCTGGACCGGCGGCACGCTGCCCGAGGGGGTGACCTCGAACGGCTGCTGAAGCAGCACCTCGCCATCCTTGACGATCTGGAAGAGCCACGGGCCCTCGACCATCTCGAAGGCGTACTCGAAGGTGAAGAGGTTGATCGTGGTTTCCCCGCCGTTCATCACCGCCTGCCAGCGCTCGACGGTGATGCCGCTGTCGCCCATGGGCGGGTGGGTCACCACGATATCGACCATTCCCGGGACCGCCGTGCCGGGCAAGAGACCCGCCCGGACCCCGAAGCTGAGCCCGAGGTCGGCGGGGACGCGGGGGGTGGTCACGTCGATCTCGCGGTCCTGATCGACGATATTGAGGATGCCGGACAGCGTGTCCGGCGCCTCGCGCTGGCCCTGCAGTTCGACCTCGCAGATCACGCCGAAGCCCAGCAGCTCGACCGGAGTGTTGGCGAAGGCGCCAGAGGCCGTCTCGGCGGCAAGGGCGCTGGCGGACAGCAGCAGGGCAAGCGTGGCGGTGCGGATCATGCATGTCTCCGGGTCGGTCGCGGGTCCGGTGCAGGCTATCACGCGGCGGTCCGCCCGGGAACGCACGGCGGCGTGAGAGCGGCGGGCCGCCGATCACCCTGCTGCATGTGAAGACGCTCCCGCGATGGCGAGGGCGTCAGGGTCGTCAGCGATGCCTGCGGGCTCAGCCGATGGCGGCGGCCTTCACGTCGTCGTCGATGTAGGGCACGTATTGGGCGAAGTTCTCGGCGAACATGCCCACCAGCTTTTCCGCCTGCGCGTCATAGGCGGCCTTGTCGTCCCATGTCTTGCGCGGGTCCAGCAGCAGCTCGGGCACGCCCTCGACCGAAACCGGGACCTCGAAGCCGAAGTTCGCGTCCTTGCGGAACTCTGCATCCGCCAGCGAGCCGTTCAGGGCCGCGTGCAGCAGGGCGCGGGTTGCCTTGATCGGCATGCGCGAGCCGGTGCCGTAGGCGCCGCCGGTCCAGCCGGTGTTGACCAGCCAGCAGGTCGCGCCATGCTTGGCGATCTTTTCCTGGAGCAGCTTGCCGTAGGCTTCGGGGCGGCGCGGCATGAAGGGCGCGCCGAAGCAGGTCGAGAAGGTCGGCTGCGGCTCGGTCACGCCACGCTCGGTGCCCGCCACCTTGGCGGTGAAGCCCGACAGGAAGTGGTACATCGCCTGCGCGGGCGTCAGCCGTGCGATGGGGGGCAGGACGCCGAAGGCGTCGCAGGTCAGCATGATGATGTTCTTGGGGTGCCCGCCAAGCGCCGTCTTCGAGGCGTTCGAGATGTAGTGCAGCGGGTAGGCGCAGCGCATGTTCGCGGTCAGGCTGTCGTCCTCGAAATCCAGATCGAAGGTTTCGGGGTCGAAAACCATGTTCTCGATCACCGTGCCGAATTTCTCGGTGGTGGCGTAGATCTCGGGCTCTGCCTCGCGGCTGAGGTTGATGGTCTTGGCGTAGCAGCCGCCCTCGAAGTTGAAGGTGCCGCGATCGGACCAGCCGTGTTCGTCATCGCCGATCAGCACCCGATCGGGATCGGCGGAGAGCGTGGTCTTGCCGGTGCCGGACAGGCCGAAGAACACGGCGGTATCGACCGGGTTGCCGGGGGCGTGGTTGGCAGAGCAGTGCATCGCCATGATGCCCTTGCCCGGCAGGATGTAGTTCAGCAGCGTGAAGACGCCCTTCTTGTTCTCGCCCGCGTATTCGGTGTTGCCGATCAGGATCAGCTTGCGGTCGAAGTTCAGCGCGATCACCGTTTCGGAGCGGCAGCCGTGCTTTTCCGGGTCGGCCTTGAAGGAGGGGCAGTTGATGATCGTGTAATCGGCGGTGAAGCTGTCCAGGTCCTCGCGGTCGGGGCGGCGCAGCATGTGGCGGATGAAGAGGTTGTGCCAGGCCAGTTCCGTCACCACACGCACGTCGATGGCGTTCTGCGGATCGGCGCCGCCGGTGAGGTCCTGCACGTAATAGTCCTTGCCCTTCATATGGGCGATCATGTCGTCGTAAAGCCGGTCGAAGGCGTCCGGGTCCATCGGCTGGTTGTTCTCCCACCAGATGGTATCCTCGACCGAGGGTGTGCGGACCACGAATTTGTCCTGCGGCGAGCGGCCGGTGTATTTGCCTGTGGTGACGAGGAAGGCGCCGCCCTTGCCCAGCGTGCCTTCGCCGCGCTTCAGGGCGGCTTCGATCAGCGCGGGCTCCATGAGGTTGTAGTAGACATTGCCCAGCCCCTCGATCCCCTGATCCTCAAGCCGGAAGTTCGGGTTGACCCGTCCAGATGCCATCTGTCTTGCTCCTGTCGCACGCGTGGTCACGCGTAATAAAATTGCGGCGCAGAGCCGCGCCGATGCCGGATGCTTTAACACGGGGGTTTTGGAATGGAACAGGACGCAATCGCCCGGTTAGCGTTATCAGGTAGAGTTTAGCGCAACCAAAATGCCGTTAGCGGAACCAATGGGCAGCCGGTGCAATGCATCGGAAACAGGTGAGGCTTTTTAGCCATTCCTTTGCGAAATTCGGGTCCGATGATGGGCGCAGGCTGGCCCGATTCGCACTTTTACATTGTCGGAAAGCAGAAAATCGCCGATAGTTCGGAAAAAAATAAGGCAACCAGAGCAGTATAAGGACAAGTGAAATGTCTAAGATCGCCCTTGTGGACGATGACAGGAACATCCTGACATCGGTGTCGATGACTCTTGAGGCAGAAGGGTTTGAGGTCGAGACCTACAATGATGGACAGGCGGCGCTTGATGCCTTCAACAAGAAGATGCCCGACATGGCCGTCTTCGACATCAAGATGCCCCGCATGGACGGCATGGACCTGCTGCAGCGCGTGCGTCAGAAATCCAAGATGCCGGTGATTTTCCTGACCTCCAAGGACGACGAGATCGACGAGGTTCTGGGCCTGCGCATGGGCGCCGACGACTACGTCAAGAAGCCCTTCAGCCAGCGCCTTCTGGTGGAGCGGATCCGCGCCCTGCTGCGCCGGCAAGAGGCCGTGGCCGGCGAGGTCGTGGGCGACACCGAAGAGACCAAGCTGATGATCCGCGGTTCGCTGACCATGGACCCGCTGCGCCACGCGGTATCGTGGAAGGGCAAGGACGTGTCGTTGACCGTCACCGAATTCCTGCTGTTGCAGGCGCTGGCCCAGCGTCCCGGCTTCGTCAAGTCGCGCGACCAGCTGATGGACGTGGCCTATGACGATCAGGTCTACGTCGACGACCGCACCATCGACAGCCACATCAAGCGTCTGCGCAAGAAGATGCGCAGCGTCGATACCGATTTCTCGGCGATCGAGACATTGTACGGCATCGGCTACCGCTACAACGAAGAGTAGGTCATGGCCCTGGCCGAGCGGTTCTCGAACCAAGGCGAGGTGGATCGCCGCGATGCCGATGTTGTTCTGGGCGACGATTGGGTTGCCCCGGACAGCACGGTGGAAAAAGAGCTGCGCGACAGCCGCGCGCGGCGCGGCGGCCTGTCGACGCTCAACCGCTCTCCGCTGACGCGGAAGATCATCACCTTCAACCTGATCGCCCTGAACGTTCTGGTGGCCGGGGTGCTTTGGCTGAACTCGTCGCGCGACACGCTTGCAGAGCAGCGCACCAACGGGTTGCAGGCGCAGGTGGAACTGATCGCCGACGTCTTCGAGGCCGGGCTGGAGGTTGCGCCCGGCAGCGGCCTTGGCCGCGCCGAGGGCCCGGATATTGCCGCGACCGTCGCGGGGATCGAGCTGCGTCAGGGGGCACAGCTTCTGGTCTACGACAGTGCCGGCTTTCTCGTGGGCGAGGCCACGGGCACCCTTGAGCCCGCGATCCTGGCTGCGCCGACGGACGACAAGCCTACCCTGATCACGGATTTCCTCGACACCGTCTGGCAGAGCGTGGCTGGCCTTTTCACCTATTTCGCGGCAGAGCCCGAGCTGGTGCTCGAAGACAAGCTGCGCCGCCTGATCGAAGCGGGCGATCCCGCCGAGACCAGGGTCGAGACCGGCACCGGGCCGGAGGGCGAAACCCTGTTTCACGCGTTCAGCCCGATCCGGCAGGGGGACGCGATCCTCGGGACCGTGGCGCTGGTTTCTCCGGCGCGCGAGATCGACGCCGCCGTCAGCGCAGAGCGTGAGCGCGTGTTGCAGATGTTCGTGATCGCGACGCTGGTGTCCATCGGTCTCAGCCTCGTGCTGGCCTCGACCATCGCCAACCCGATTTCGGACCTTGCCGATGCCGCCGAAATCGGCCGCGACCGCAACCGCAAGCACAAGGGCGTGGGCCGCATCCGCATCCCCGACCTGACCGCGCGCCCCGACGAGATCGGCCGCCTGTCCGGCGCCCTGCGGGGCATGGTCGGCGCGCTTTACGACCGGATCGACAGCAACGAACAGTTCGCCGCCGACGTGGCCCATGAGATCAAGAACCCGCTTGCCTCGCTGCGCTCGGCCATCGGCAGCCTGCGCATCGTCAAGAAGGAAGAGCATCGCAACAAGCTGCTGGACGTGATCGAGCATGACGTGCGCCGCCTCGACCGGCTGGTCAGCGACATCTCCAACGCCTCGCGGCTGGATTCCGAGCTTGTGAAGGAAGACGAGCAGGAATTCGACCTGCTGGACATGCTGGGCAACCTCGGTGAATTCCTCGGGCAGGACGCCCGCTCCAAGGGGATCGAGTTCATCTCGGACCTGCCCAAGCGCCCGATCACCATCAACGGGCTGGAGCCGCGGCTGGCGCAGGTCTTCGTCAACCTGATCTCCAACGCCATTTCCTTCTGCGAGGACGGCGACGCGATCCGGGTCTGGGCGCGCAAGCGCGACAACCGCGTGCTTGTGGTGGTCGAGGATACCGGCCCCGGCATCCCCGAGGAATCGCTCGGCAAGATCTTCAAGCGCTTCTACACTTCGCGCCCCCAGCAGGATTTCGGCAACAACTCGGGCCTCGGTCTGGCGATCTCCAAGCAGATCGTCGAGGCGCATGGCGGCGTGATCTGGGCCGAGAATATCCGCCCGACCGAAGCGGACGTGACCTCGGAGCCCCTTGGTGCCCGCTTCGTGGTGGGTCTGCCGGTCTGATCCCGGTGCCGGAGGTTCTGCATGCCTCTGCCGTCGCGCTGCGCGGGCGCGGTCTGCTGATCTGCGGGGCCAGCGGCTCTGGCAAGTCGGGGCTGGCGCTGGAGCTGATGGCGCGCGGCGCCTCGCTGATCGCCGACGACCGGGTGATCGCCACGCGGCAGGGCGACACGGTCCGCCTGACCGCCCCGGAGGCGATTCGTGGCATGATAGAGGCGCGCGGCATCGGCCTGCTGAACGCGACCCCTGCGGGCGATACGGCCCTGGCCGCGATCCTCGACCTCGACACGCCGGAACCCGAACGTTTGCCGCCTTTCCGTACAAGGCGCCTGCTGGGCCTCGAATTCCCGTTGCTTCACAATCCCGCGTCCCCCTATTTGTCCTCAGCCCTCGTGCAATATCTTTGCGAGGGTCGGAGAATGTGACCATGGACCAGATCATCGCCAACACCAGCCGCATCGTGCTTGTCACCGGGCCTTCGGGCGCCGGGCGGTCCTCTGCGATCAACGTGCTGGAGGATCAGGGCTTCGAATCCATCGACAACATCCCGCTCAGCCTGATCCCGCGCCTGATCGAGGGCGACGAGGCGCAGCCGCGTCCCATGGCGCTGGGGATCGACGTGCGCAACCGCGACTTCAGCGTCGATGGCCTGCTGGAACTGCGCAGCCTACTGGCGCGCAATCCCGCGTGTTCGGTCGACCTGCTCTACCTCGATTGCAGCACAGAGGTGCTGGCGCGGCGCTACAGCGAAACCCGCCGCCGCCACCCGCTGGCCCCGGACGAGACGCCAACAGACGGTATCCTGCGCGAGAAGGCCCTGCTGGAGGACCTGCGCGGTCGCGCCGACATCCTGATCGACACCTCGGAACTGTCGATCCACGACTTCAAGGCCGAGATGGAGGGCTGGTTCGCCCGGGCTGACGCGCAGGGCATGGCCGTGTCTGTGCAAAGCTTTTCTTACAAGCGCGGGCTGCCCCAGGGCGTCGACATGATCTTCGACTGCCGCTTCCTGTCGAACCCGCATTGGGTGCCGGACCTGCGGCCGCATACCGGGCTCGACCCGGAGGTGGCGCAATATGTCGCCGCCGATCCGCGCTACAGTCCGTTTCTCGACAAGGTCCGCGATCTGTCGCTGCTGATGCTGCCGGCCTGCGTCGAAGAGGGCAAGGCGCATTTCGCCATCGGCTTCGGCTGTACGGGCGGCAAGCACCGCTCTGTTGCACTTGCAGAAAACCTTGCCGATGCTCTTGCACAGGAAGGCTGGCGGGTGTCTATTCGCCACCGCGAGCTGGAGCGCCGCGGGCAACCCGCGGCAGGACCGGCCAGCCATACCGGAAAGGCATCCGAGTGATCGGGATAGTTATCGTCGCGCATGGGGGCCTGGCCAGGGAATACCTGGCTGCAGTGCAGCATGTGGTGGGCGAACAGAAGGGCATGACCGCCATCGCCATCGAGGCCGACTGTGACCGCGACGGCAAGAAGGCAGAGATCGGCGCCGCCGCCAATGCCGTGGATCAGGGGCAGGGAGTCGTCATCGTGACCGATATGTTCGGCGGATCTCCGTCCAACCTGTCGCTGGACGCCTGCCGACACGACGACCGCCGTATCCTGTACGGCGCAAACCTTCCGATGCTGATCAAGCTCGCCAAAAGCCGCCACCTGTCGGTCGGCGAGGCCGTGCGTGCGGCGCTCGAGGCGGGGCGGAAGTATATTGACGCGCAGAACGTCCCGGCGCATCCCTCCTGACATCGGGGTCAGCGCCCCGCCAAAGACCCAAGGAAGGCCTTCGCCATGACCTCACCCCTGCGCCGCGACATGAAGATCGTCAATGAGAAGGGCCTGCATGCCCGCGCCTCGGCCCGGCTGGTCGAAGTGGTGGAGGCATTTGACGCAACGGCAGAGGTCTATCGCGACGGAATGTCCGCCAGTGGCGACAGTATCATGGGGCTTTTGATGTTGGCAGCCGCCAAAGGAACCACTATTGAGGTCCAGACCTCGGGACCGGATGCCGAGGCACTGGCGGATGCGGTCGAGGCGCTTGTTGCCAACCGCTTCGGAGAGGATCGCTAGGCCCGGCTGACGGATGCGGGTGGGCCAGCCTTTGCACGGGATCGCAGAGAGACGCATGGTCGACAGCACCCAGGCAACGGGCCGCAAGGCCCAGGCGCGCGGACCGGCGGCCCCGGCGCCCTACGACAAGCGCAAGATCAGCTACGCCAATACCTTCACCAATCGGTGGAAGGCCAATACCATTCGCGCGATGGAATGGGCGACGGGAAAGATCCCGCTGCTGCGCATGGTGCGCCGGTTCGAACGCATCGGCCCGGCAGAGGGTCAGGCCTTCTGGCGGCAGGCGCTGGACATCATGCAGATCGGGCTGAACACGCCGGCGGACCAGATTGCCCGCATCCCGAAGACGGGGCCGGTGATCGTTGTCGCCAACCACCCGCACGGGCTGGTGGACGGCATGGTGCTCGCCGACCTGATCGGCCGCGTGCGCGAGGACTACAAGATCCTGACCCGGTCGCTGCTGACCGGCGTGAAGGAGATCGAGCCCTTCATGATCCCGGTGCCCTTTCCGCACGAAGAGGACGCCAAGGAACAAAGCCTTGAAATGCGCGCCCGCGCCATGGATCACCTCGCCGGCGGCGGCGTGATTGTGCTCTTCCCCTCAGGCGTGGTCGCCTCGTCCGAAACATGGTTCGGCCCGGCGGTCGAGGCCGGCTGGAATCCCTTCACGGCGCGGATGATCCAGCGGTCGGGGGCGACCGTTGTGCCGGTCTTCTTCCCGGGCCAGAACTCGCGCGCCTACCAGATCGCCAACAAGGTCTCTCCGACGATCCGGCAGGGGCTGCTGATCCACGAGGTCGTGCACGCCTGCGGCAAGGACCAGAAGCCGGTGGTGGGCCAGCCGATCTCTCCGGCAGAGGTCAGGGCCTTCACCGGCGGCACCCGCGATTTCGTGCAATGGCTGCGCGATCGGGTCCTGTCGCTGCGCGAAGACTGAACCGGGGGCGCCACCCGCGCCTCTGCTTCTTCTTGGCCCAAATACCCTCGGGGTTTGGGGCAGAGCCCCAAGAGGGATCGACCGGGGCCGTGCCATGGGGGCGTTGGACGCCCCCGTCCGATCTCAGCGCGTCGGCACCGGGCTGTCGCCGCGATAGTCGTAGAAACCGCGCCTGGTCTTGCGGCCCAGCCAGCCCGCCTCGACGTATTTCGTCAGCAGCGGGCAGGGGCGGTACTTGGTGTCTGCCAGCCCGTCGTGCAGCACGTTCATGATCGCAAGGCAGGTGTCCAGCCCGATGAAATCCGCCAGTTCCAGCGGCCCCATGGGATGGTTGGCGCCCAGCTTCATCGCCATGTCGATCGACCGCACGTTGCCGACCCCTTCGTAGAGCGTGTAGCAGGCTTCGTTGATCATCGGGATCAGGATGCGGTTGACGATGAAGGCGGGGAAATCCTCGGCGCTGGCGGCGGTCTTGCCAAGGGTCTCGACGACCTTCAGGCAGGCCTCGTAGGTCTCCTGGTCCGTGGCAATGCCGCGGATCAGCTCGACCAGTTGCATCAGCGGCACCGGGTTCATGAAGTGGAAGCCCATGAAGCGCTCGGGCCGGTCGGTCCGGCTGGCCAGCCGGGTGATCGAGATCGACGAGGTATTCGAGGTCAGGATCGTGTTCTCGGCCAGATCCGGCACCAGTGCCTCGAAGATCTTGTGCTTGACCTCCTCGCGCTCGGTCGCGGCCTCGATCACCAGGTCGGTCTTGGCGACCTGCGACAGTTCCAGCGTCGTCCGGATGCGGTCGAGCGCCGCGTCACGATCGTCGGCAGAGATTGCCTCGCGGCTGACCTGCCGGTCCATGTTCTTGCGGATCAGGGCAGAGGCCTTGTCCAGAGCCTCTTGACTGACGTCATTGAGGCGGACGTCGTACCCGGCCAGTGCCATGACGTGGGCAATGCCGTTGCCCATCTGTCCGGCGCCCACGACGCCGACCGACTTGATTTCCATGACCGTTCCCTTCTGCCCGTCCGGGGCACAGCATAGGGCCGCTCTCCGGGCATTCGCAAGGGCAGGTCGGAACAGTTCGACAGGCATTGTCGCATTAGCGATTTGGCAAGGGGATTTTGTGATTCTCCCCCTCGGGTGAAAAAGGGGTGGACGCAATGTCCGTACATGGTGGGGGCCAGGGCGCCCTTGAATACTATCCGTGCCGCTATGGCGCGTCGAGAATCCTGTTCCGGGGGCCGCGCAGACTGCTGGACGGCGCCTATGTGGCTTTCCTCGGCTCGACGGAAACATACGGCCGCTTCGTCGAAAAGCCGTTTCCGGCGCTGCTGGAGGACCGGCTGTCGGTCTCCTGCGCGAACTTCGGCGTGGTGAACGCCGGGGTCGACCTGTATCTCAACGATCCGGCTGTCATGAACCTTGTGGCCGGGGCCAGCGCCAAGGTCGTTCAGGTCATGGGCGCGCAGAATCTCTCCAACCGCTTCTATGCCGTACATCCACGGCGGAACGACCGCTTCCTGCGGGCCTCGGACCGCCTCGGGGCGCTCTACCCCGAGGTGGACTTCACCGAGTTTCACTTCGTCCGGCACATGCTTGGCCGGTTGCAGGCGATCTCGGCCGAGCGTTTCGCGGCGGTGACCGACGAATTGCGGATGGCCTGGATCGCCCGGATGAAACATGTGCTGACGCAGATCCGCGGTCGGGTCGTGCTGTTCTGGTTTGCCGATCATGCGGTTCCGGCAGGGATCGCGGGCCCGGAGGCGCGCGATCCGCTTTTTGTGACGCGCGACATGATCGAGACGCTGCGCCCCCGGGTGCAGGCGGTGGTCGAGGTGGTGGCGTCGGACCGGGCGGCGGCACAGGGCACGCGGGGCATGGTCTTCAGCGATTTCGAGGCCTGCGCGGCGGCGGAACTGCTGGGTCCGGCGGCGCATATCGAGGCGGCGCAGGCGCTGGAAGACGTGTTGATGCCCCTCGTCTGGGATTGACCACCCGGACCTTGTCCCGGGGCCGCTGCCCGGCTTTCGGGGCGGGGCAGGTCCGCCCGCTGCCGGACATGGCGCCATTCCGGGCTTTTCGGCGGCGCGGTGCGGGGCTATGCCCCTCTGCGCAACGACAGAGGTCTTCGGCGCATGCTGGAACTGACGATCACGGGGGCGCGGGTGCTGCGCCCGGGCGGCTGGGACTCCGGCGCGCTGGCCATGGCCGGGGGACAGCTGCAGGCCGATCCGGTTGGCCGCCGCGTCGATCTGTCGGGCTACGAGGTCTTGCCCGGCATCGTGGACCCGCATGGCGACGGGTTCGAGCGCCACATGGCACCGCGCCGGGGCGCGCTGCGCGAGCGGGACAGCGGCATGGTCGCCTGCGCGGCGGAACTGGCGGCCTGCGGGATCACCACCGCCGTGCTGGCGCAGTTCTGGTCGTGGGAGGGCGGCATGCGCGGCCCCGACTTCGCGGCAGAGGTCTTTGCCGCCGTGGATGCGGTGGCCCCCTTGGTGCCCATCGACCTGCGCCTGCAACTGCGCCTGGAAAGCTTCTTTGTCGAGAGTTTCCCGCAGGCCCTGGCGGCGGTGGAGCGGTTTGGCATCGGCTATGTCGTGTTCAACGATCACCTGCCGCACGCCCGCCTCGCCGAGGGGCGGACACCCCGGCGCCTGACCGGGCAGGCGCTGAAATCCGGTCGCAGCCCCGAGGCGCATCTGGCCCTGATGCAGCGCCTGCATGCCGAGGGCGCAGGGGTTCCGGCGGCGCTGGATGCGGTCTGCGCGGCGCTGGCGGCGCGGGATGTGCGCATGGGCAGCCATGACGACCGCGATGGCGCCACGCGCGCCGACTGGCGGGCGCGGGGCGTCACGATTTCGGAGTTCCCCGAGACCCTAGAGGCCGCCGAGGCCGCGAAGGCGGCGGGTGAGCCGGTGATCCTTGGCGCCCCCAACGTGGTGCGCGGGGCCAGCCACGCGGGCAATGTTTCTGCCCTGTCGCTGGTCGAGGCGGGGCTTTGCGACGCGCTGGCCTCGGACTACCACTACCCCTCGCCCGCGCGGGCGGCCTGGCGCTGTGTCGAGCTGGGGGTGCTGGACGCGGCGGATGCCTGGGCGCTGGTCTCTGACGGCCCGGCACGCCTGCTGGGCCTGACCGACCGGGGGCGGCTGGACAGCGGGCTGCGCGCGGATCTTGTGGTGGTGGAGCGTGAGACGCGCCGCATCGTGGCGAGTATCGCGGGCGGGCAGGTGGCCTGGATGAGCGGCGCGGTGGCGGAACGGTTCTTCTGACCCGCCCTGCCGGGGCGCCCTGCGCGCAGGGTGGTCTGCGTTCAGGCCACGCAGGCCCCGGGGGAGGGATCTCCCCCGGCCCCCTCCGCCGTCAGCCGCGCGTGATGCGGTTGACGTGACCCATCTTGCGGCCGGGTCGGACATCGGCCTTGCCATAAAGGTGCAGCGCGCAATCCGGGGTCTTGGCCAGCTCGGGCAGGCGGTCCATATCGTCGCCGATCAGGTTCTCCATCACCACGTCGGCGTGGCGCTTGCCGTCGCCCAGGGGCCAGCCCGCCACCGCGCGGATATGCTGTTCGAACTGGTCGACGGCGCAGCCGTTCTGCGTCCAGTGGCCCGAGTTGTGGACGCGCGGCGCGATCTCGTTCACGATCAGCCCCTGCGGCGTGACGAAGAACTCGACCCCCAGAACGCCCACGTAGTCCAGCGCGTTCAGCACTTTGGCGGCGGCCAGAACCGCGTCGGTCAGCAGCCGCTGCGGCACCTTGGCGGGCACCGTGGTGGTGCGCAGGATGCCCTCGCGGTGGACGTTCTGGCCCGGATCGAAGGCCGCGACCTCACCCGTGGTGCCGCGCGCCGCGATCACGCTGATCTCGCAGGAGAAGTCGACGAAGCCTTCCAGAACGGCGGGGGCACCGGCCAGGGTCTCCAGCGCCCCGGCGGCGTCCGAGGGCGCCTTCAGCCGCGCCTGCCCCTTGCCGTCATAGCCGAAGCGGCGGGTCTTCAGGATCGCCGGTGTGCCGATGGTTTCCAGCGCGGCCTCCAGCGCCGCGGCGTCGGGGATGTCGGCGAAGGGCGCCACGGTCAGCCCCTGATCCGTGAGGAAGGTCTTTTCGGTCAGCCGGTCCTGGCTGATCCGCAGCGCCTCGCGGTTGGGGTGGATCGGGCGCAGCGCCTCAAGCACGTCCAGCGCCGAGGTCGGGATGTTCTCGAACTCGTAGGTGATCACGTCCACCGTTTGGGCAAAGGCGCGCAGGGCGGCCTCGTCCTCATAGGGCGCGGTGGTCACGCGGTCGGCGACGTGACCGGCGGGCGGATTGGCCCCCGGCTCGAAGACATGGGTGCGAAAGCCGAGGCGGCTGGCGGCCACGGACAACATGCGGGCAAGCTGGCCGCCGCCAAGGATGCCGATCGCGGCGCCGGTGGGCAGGGGAGTTGTCATTGGAAGGCCTCAGTCGGTCGGGGCGTCGGGGATGGAAGCGGAAAGCGCGGCGCGCCAGTCGTCCAGCCGCTGTGCCAGCGCTGGGTCGTTCAGGGCGAGGATTCCGGCGGCCATGAGGCCAGCGTTCTTCGCACCCGCCGCGCCGATGGCCATGGTGGCGACGGGAAAGCCGCGCGGCATCTGGAGGATGGAATAGAGGCTGTCGACTCCGCTCAGGGCCTTGGTCTGGACCGGCACGCCGATCACCGGCACGCGGGTCTTCGACGCCATCATGCCCGGCAGGTGCGCCGCGCCGCCGGCGCCCGCGATGATGACCTGAAGGCCCCGGTCCACGGCGGTCTTGCCGTAGTCCCACAGCCGGTCCGGCGTGCGGTGGGCCGATACGATCTTGGCCTCGTAGGGCACGCCCAGCTCGTCCAGAACCTCTGCCGCTTCCTTCATGGTGGGCCAGTCTGACTGACTGCCCATGATGATGCCCGTCCTGACCGTCATCGCGTCCCCCGGCTGTTTCAAGGCCTTTGTTTATAGGGGCTCTGCGCCCAAGCGCAACGGGGCCTCAGGCGATGATGTCGGGCAGCAGCCGGTCCTCGATCAGCGCGATGCGGTCCTTCAGCGCCAGCTTCTTCTTCTTCAGGCGCTGAAGCGTGATCTGATCCGCCGTGCCGGTGCCCTGCATGGCGCGGATGGCCTCGTCGAGATCGCGGTGTTCGCGCTTGAAGACCTCAAGCTCGACCCGGAGAACCTCGTCGGTTTTCATGGAGATATCCGAGGGCGCGTTCATGCTGGTTTCCATGGCAAGGAGTGGCGAGCTACAGGATAGCCAAATCCGATGCGTCGCGCAAAGGCTCTTGCACGGGCTTCGTCGCGCTCCCATATTTCAGGTGTCCGGGTCGCCGCACGGGGCCCGGGCAAGACGGTCGCTTGTTGAAGGACGTGTCGATGACCAAACTGACCCTGGGATCCTATCCCCACATGCTCGGCTTCGAACAGCTCGAGCGCCTGCTGGAACGAACCGCCAAGTCGAGCGAAGGCTATCCGCCGTTCAATATCGAGCAGACCTCCGAGCAATCCTATCGCATCACGCTGGCCGTTGCCGGTTTCTCCGAGGGCGATCTCTCGATCACCGTCGAAGACCGGCAGCTGGTGATCCGCGGACGCCAGCGCGATGACGGCGCCGAGCGGGTTTTCCTGCATCGCGGCATCGCGGCGCGGCAGTTTCAGCGGAGCTTTGTGCTGGCCGACGGCGTTGAGGTCGGAGAAGCGGCCCTGGAAAACGGGTTGCTGCACGTGGATTTGACCATGAGCCGACCGGAGACGGTGGTTCAGACGATCAAGATCAAGAAGGGGTGATGCCATGCATACCAAGTATGATTTCGGACAGTTCGAGCAGGGCCAGGTGGTCTATGTCCGCGCCGTGAAGGCGCAGGACCTGCCGGAAGAGGTGCGCTCCCAGATCGGCCCGCGCGACACGCTCTACGCTGTGCACCGCTCTGACGGGGAACGTCTGGCCCTGGTCAAGGACCGCTCGCTGGCCTTCGTGCTGGCGCGACAGAACGACTTTGCGCCGGTGACCGTGCACTAGGATCGCGGCGCGGAGAGGGTGTCTTTCCGCGCTGTCTGCACGGCCCGGGCAGCAGGCCCATTCTTGACAACAAGACATGCGCCTCTGCCGCGGTCAGGCTGCGGCAGACGGATTTTTCCCTTGGAGCCGAACGACTGGCGCCCATCAGTCCGCGCCAGGCGCCCGGCGGCATTGACGCCTTTCCCATTGGCCCCGGAAGGAAGCTTTCGCACCACAGCCCGGGCGCGCGCAGAACCGAGTGGCGGCGCGTCTTCAGGTGCACATAGGTGATGCGATCCAGCGGCTGGCGGGAGACCCCGGGCAGGCCAAGCAGGTATCGGGCGGCCACCAGAACCCGGCGCGACCCGAAGACAAGACTGGCCTCGGGGCTGGCGATCATGACCCGATGCTGCGGCGAGAGCCGGATCGGCACCGTCAGGCCCAGAACCCCCGCATCCAGCACGATCGGCGCCGAGGCCTCGTCCAGCGCCGGTCCGGTCATGCGCGCGGTCCATGTCAGTGGCTCGAACCGGCGCCCTGCCGTCATCACAAGGTCGCCGCGCCGCAGCCGGTCCGCCCGTCGCCACCCGCCGGGCGTCAGGATCGGCGTTTCCGCGGCGAAGCAGAGCATCCCGTCCACGGAGGTCAGATAGGCGCCGCTGTACTCGGTCGGAAGAAAGGTCCCGATCTGCGCGCCGGTGATGTCTGCCGGGTACCAGCCCGGCTGAATGTCCGCATCGTGGATGCGCACGGCCCAGGTGCCCGTATCGGTGACGGTGACGACAAGGCGCACTGTTTCATCGACCCCGTTCACCGTGATGGTGGAGTTCTCATAAACCGCGACTTCATGCGCGTTCGTGAGCGTGCCCTCGAAGACGATCCCTTCCCCTAGGGTGGGGTAGGAAAAGTCGTCGAGGTCGGTGTCGTAGACGATCCCGTCACCGTCGAGATCGCGCAGGATATACTCGGTATAGGCATCCGTCGTGATGAGGGTGCCATTCAACCCGAATCCGAGATTGTTGTCGTTCAGCAGGCTGAACCCCGGCAGCGTGCCGGGCTGCAACCAGCCCCATATGCGCGTGTCTGTCATGTGCCGCCCCTTGGGTGTGGCATAGGCGGCAAATCTGAAGATAAGCTGAACAAGACAAGGCCGGGAGGTTCTCTCCCGGCCTTGTCCGTCACTTGAAACGCTCGTGTCAGCCGGCGATCAGGCCCATGCTTTCCAGCTTCAGGATCACCTGATGCGCGCAGTTGTCGACCTCGACATTCTCGGTCTCGACGCGCAACTCGGGGCTCTTGGGCTCTTCGTAGGGGTCCGAGATGCCGGTGAACTCCTTGATCTTGCCTTCGCGCGCCAGCTTGTACAGCCCCTTGCGGTCGCGGCGCTCACATTCCTCGAGCGAGGTCGCGACGTGGATCTCCAGGAAGGCGCCGAACTGTTCGATGTCCTCGCGCACGGCGCGGCGGGTCGCGGTATAGGGCGCGATGGGCGCGCAGATCGCGATGCCGCCGTTCTTGGTGATCTCGGAGGCGACATAGCCGATGCGGCGGATATTCAGGTCGCGGTGCTCCTTGGAAAAACCCAGCTCGGACGACAGGTTCTTGCGGACGATGTCGCCGTCCAGCAGCGTCACCGGGCGTCCGCCCATCTCCATCAGCTTGACCATCAGCGCGTTGGCGATGGTCGACTTGCCGGACCCCGAGAGGCCGGTGAAGAAGACCGTGAAGCCCTGCTTGGAGCGCGGCGGCTTGGTCTTGCGCAGTTCGGCGACCACCTCGGGGAACGAGAACCACTCGGGGATCTCCAGCCCTTCGGCCAGACGGCGGCGCAGCTCGGTGCCCGAGATGTTCAGGATCGTGACGTTGTCGCGGTCCTCGATCTCGTCGGCGGGCTCGTACTGGGCGCGCTCCTGCACGTAGACCATGTGCTTGAAATCGACCATCTCGATGCCGATCTCGGCCTGATGCTCGCGGAAGAGGTCCTGCGCATCATAGGGGCCGTAGAAGTCCTCTCCGGCAGAGTTCTTGCCGGGGCCCGCGTGGTCGCGGCCGACGATCATGTGGGTGCAGCCGTGGTTCTTGCGAATGATCCCGTGCCACACGGCCTCACGCGGGCCGGCCATGCGCATGGCAAGGTTCAGCAGGCTCATAGAGGTGGTGGCCGAGGGGTACTTGTCCAGCACCGCCTCGTAGCAGCGCACGCGGGTGAAGTGATCGACGTCGCCCGGCTTGGTCATGCCGACGACCGGGTGGATCAGCAGGTTGGCCTGCGCTTCCTTGGCGGCGCGGAAGGTCAGTTCCTGATGCGCGCGGTGCAGCGGGTTGCGGGTCTGGAAGGCGACGACCTTGCGCCAGCCCAGCTTGCGGAAGTAGGCGCGCAGTTCGTTCGGCGTATCGCGGCGGGCGCGGAAGTCGTAATGCACGGGCTGCTGGATGCCGGTGACGGGGCCGCCGAGGTAGATCTTGCCGGCCTGGTTGTGCAGGTAGTTCACCGCCGGGTGCGCGAGGTCGTCGGCGCCAAAGACCTTCTCGGCCTCATGCGCCTTGTTCGGCTCCCACTTGTCGGTGACGGTCATGGTGGCGAGGATCACGCCCTCCTGGTCGCGCAGCGCGATGTCCTGCCCGTCCGCGATGCTCTCGGCGAACTTCTCGCTGACATCCAGCGTGATCGGCATCGGCCAGAGCGTACCGTCGGCCAGCCGCATGTTGTCGACGACGCCGTTGTAGTCCTCCTCGCTCAGGAAGCCCTTGAGCGGGTTGAAGCCGCCGTTCATCAGCAGTTCGAGGTCGCAGATCTGGCGCGGGGTCAGGTCCAGCGAGGTCAGCTCGGCGGCTTCGGCCTTCAGCTTCTGGGCGCTGTCGTAGGAAACATACAGCTCCGGGATCGGGGCGAGGTTGGATTGCATCAGGCTACTCCTGTATTTCAAAGGCATGAGATCGGTGACAGAGCCTGTCAGCTCTGCATGAAGGGCGGCGTATTCCGCGAATTTCCGGGACAGGAAGGCCTGCACGAGGCGCTCCTTGGTGGCGTGGCCGCGGTCGGTCAGCGCGTAGGCAAACCGCTGGCGGCGGTCCGGGCCCTGCCGTTTGGCCACCGTGAGCAGCCCGGCCTCTGCGGCGGCCCGCAGTTGCGCGTTCAGGCGCCCCAGGGAGACGCCAAGCGCCTCGGCGGTGGCGCGCTGGCTGGCCTCTGGCGCATGCGCAAGCTGGCGCAGCAGCTCGAAGAGCTGCGCGTCCTCAACGCGTGCGGGCAGGGGGGCGGGGTCGGACATTCCAGTGACTCAATCTGTGTTCACGGATGAACGCATGTCACTCTTTGCAGGCGCGGCAAAGCTCTTTCTTTGGCAGATATGGCAGAAACGGTCCCGATGTTGCCTGTTTCACGGGACCTTCGGTCCAAGGAAAAGGGCCGGGCGCGAAAAGCGGCCCGGCCCCGTGCGGCGGTGTGGAATGGATTGGGCGTCCGGCGCCGTGGGCCGGAACGCGGTTCTTTTTTTGCCCCCTGCGGGGTCAGTCGCTCAGCAGGCCCCAGCCGTCGGGTGCAAAGCCGTGGCCAAGGGCGGCGCGCGCGGCGATCTCTTCGCCGATCCAGATGCCCTCTGCCGAGATCAGCTGGTCGGGCAGGGTGGCGACGAGGTAGGGGCCATCCGCCTCTTCTTCCGCGTCCGGCTCGATCCATTCGCAGTCGAAGCCTTCCAGCGAAAGCGCCTCGGCCAGCGGGCGCCAGTCGGCGCCGTCGGCCTTGGGGACAAGGAAGTAATCCACGTCCGCGACCTCGGGCAGGTCGCCCTCGTCGCGCATCTCGCGGTAGGCCCTTTGCGTCTCGGCGCGCTGCGCGTCGAAGTCGTGCGCCATCTCAGTGACCGGCGGCGACGGGGGCGCCGTAGCCCAGCGGCTCCGTTTCGTCCTTGCCGCTGTCGAGGTCCTGTTCCGCCAGCCAGCGTTCCGCTTCCAGCGCCGCCATGCAGCCCATGCCGGCGGAGGTCACCGCCTGACGGTACTTGTGATCGGTCAGGTCGCCCGCGGCGAAGATGCCGGGGATCGAGGTCTCGGTCGAATCAGGCTTGGTGACGACGTAGCCGCCCATGTGGGTTTCCAGCACGTCCTTCACCAGTTCGTTGGCGGGCGCGTGGCCGATGGCGACGAAGACACCGGCGCAGGGGATCTCGGAGGTCTCGCCGGTCTTCACGTTCTTGACGCGCACGCCGGTCACGCCCTTGGGGTTGTCCTCGCCGACGACTTCTTCCAGCTGGTGGAACCATAGCGGCTCGATCTTGGGGTGCTTCATCAGGCGGTCCTGAAGGATCTTCTCGGCCCGCAGCTCGTCGCGGCGGTGGATCAGCGTCACCTTGCTGGCGAAATTGGTCAGGAACAGCGCCTCTTCGACAGCGGTGTTACCGCCGCCGATCACGACGATCTCCTTGCCGCGATAGAAGAAGCCGTCGCAGGTCGCGCAGGCCGAGACGCCGAAGCCCTTGTAGGCCTCTTCCGAGGGCAGACCCAGCCATTTGGCCCGGGCGCCGGTGGCGAGGATGATGGAATCGGCGGTGTAGGTCGTGCCAGAGTCGCCATGCGCCACGAAAGGCCGCACGTCGAAGTCGATCTTCTGGATGATGTCGCCGATGATCTCGGTGCCCATGGCGCGGGCGTGCGCCTCCATCTGGGCCATCAGGTCGGGACCCTGGATCTCGGTGTGGCCGGGCCAGTTCTCGACCTCGGTGGTGGTGGTCAGCTGGCCGCCGGGCTCCAGCCCCTGCACGAGGATCGGCTCCAGCATGGCGCGCGAGGCATAGACCCCGGCGGTGTAGCCCGCGGGGCCAGAGCCGATGATCAGAACCTTGGTGTGCCGTGTCTCGGGCATGATCTTTCCTTCCAACCTGCGCTTTGGCGGTGATATAGCCGTGCGGCGCCGCCTGTGAAAGAGGGCGCCGGGCGGCCATGCGGTCGTTGCAGGACTTGCGCGATGGGAAGAAAGAATCTTGCCGTTGCGTGAAACATAATTGCGCGTGGCGCCCGCGCTGCTATAACATTCGCGAAATCACACCCGGGGGGACATATGCCGTCGCACAGGCTCGATCCGATTGACCGCAAGATCCTTGCAGAGCTTCAGACCGACGGCCGGATGACCAACGTGGAGCTGGCCCGCCGCGTCGGCATTTCCGCGCCGCCCTGTCTGCGCCGCGTGCGGGTGCTGGAGGAGCAGGGCTTCATCAAGGGCTACCACGCCGACGTCGACATCCGCGAACTGGGGTTCGAGGTGCAGGTCTTTGTCATGGTCGGCCTGCAAAGCCAGGCCGAGGCGGACCTGAGCGCCTTCGAACGGCGCTGTGTCGACTGGTCGCTGGTGCGCGAGTGCCACATGCTGAACGGCGAGGTGGATTTCATCCTGAAATGCGTGGCGCCGGACCTGTCGACCTTCCAGAGCTTCCTGACCGGGCAGCTTCTGACCGCGCCCAACGTGGCCAGCGTGAAGACCAGCCTCGTGATCCGGGTGGCCAAGGACAACCCCGGCGTGCCCTTCGACGTGCTTGAGGATCGGCTGAACCGCTCTGCCTGATCGGGGTTTTTTCCGACAATTTGCGCTGTTGTCGCGGGTGTTCACGGTTTCACAAGGCTTCGGGCCGAAAGTCTTCGCAGAGGCTGACCCGAGGACCTTCCATGACCGAACATACACCCCGTTTCGAAGCTGACAGCGCCTATGCCTCGTCGGAGGCGCAGTTGCACCTGTCGGAGCTGTTCTATTCGCGTACCGACGACCGGGGTGTGATCAAGGCCGGCAACACGGTGTTCCAGCGTGTTGCTGACTTCGAATGGGGGGATCTGATCGGCGCGCCGCACAAGATCATCCGCCACCCCGACATGCCCAAGGCCGTGTTTCACCTGCTGTGGGACCGGATCAGGGCGGGAAAGCCGACCGGGGCCTACGTCAAGAACCGCTGCAAGACCGGGCGGTACTACTGGGTTCTGGCCCTGGTCTCTCCGGCGGAGGGCGGGTTCATCTCGACCCGGCTGAAACCGTCTTCGCCGCTGTTCGACTCCGTGCGCGACATCTATCAGGCCGCGCTGGCGCGCGAGGCGGGCGGCGCCCTGTCCCCCGCCGACAGCGCCGAGGCCCTGCTGGCCGACATCCGGTCGGCAGGCTACGCCAATTACGAGACTTTCCAGAGCCATGCGCTTGCGACAGAGTTCGAGGCGCGGGCCCGGCAGTTGGGGCGGCCGCTGGACCCATTCCAGAAACGGTTCCTCGACATGGCCAAGGCCATCGCGCAGGTTCAGGTCGAAACTTCTGAGATGACAGAGGCGTTCAAGGCGATCCGCACGGTGCCGATGAACATGCGTATCATTGCCTCGCGGCTGGAAAACGCGGGGGGTCCGATCAGCGCCATCTCTGTGAACTACAGCCAAATGCTCGAAGAGATGTCGACCTGGGTGAAAACCTTCGTCGATGGCGAGGCCTGCGTCTTTGCCCGTATCCGCGATGCGATCTTCACCGGGCAGTTCCTGGGCTTCGCCTCGGCGATAGAGGAAGAGATGATCGAGGTCTTCGGCAAGGAAATTCGCAACTTCCCCGACGCCTATCCGCCAACGGTGGCCGCATCGCGCGAGGTTGAGGAGGTCGAGGCCCACCGCAGGCAATTCATGGATCAGACCGCCGCTTCTCTCACCGCGGTCGAGGCGGAGGCAAAGCGTTTTGCCCGTTCGGTCCTGGATATGAAGCGCTACGTGACTGGCCTCAGCTCGACCCGGATGATGTGCAAGATCGAAAGCGCAGCACTGTCGGAGTCCGGAACGGCCCTCGTAGGCATCGTGGAACAGCTCGACGCCTGTCAGAACGAAATCGAACAGCGCCTTGCCCGGGTGGTGGAGCTTAACTCCGTCATTCAGGGCAACACGTCGATGCTGCGGTCGCTGCACTAGGCCCGGCATCTCCGCGCGGGCGGGGTCCGGGGCGGCGGGCAAGCAGTCTGCCCCGGCGCCCGTTTTACAGGTGGCCTGTTGTGTGCCCCGCCCCGCGATCCGTTCCTGCTCAGACTGGGCCTGCGACGGGTGAAAGGTTGAGCCGATGGTGCTGCGCGGCGGCGACCGGGAGCGGCACGGAGAGGGGTGCGACCTCGCCGTCGCCCGGTAGTGTTATGTGTCCAGCAGGCTGTCGATCACCGCGCGTGCCGTGCGTGTCAGCGTGGTCTGGCCGAAATCCTCGAGACCGGAGAGGTTCGGGAACATCGACAGGAAGAGCGCGCGCTGGTTCTGTCCCAGCCCCTGCCCGATGGCCTTGCCGGGGTGGTAGGTCTCCATCTCGATCCCGCCAACGGTGATGATCGTGTGCCGGGGCACCATCAGGTGGTACAGTTGCACGGTTCCGGCAGGCGTCACCTGCAGATAACGGTCGCCGTCCACGTAGTCGGACACCGGTGCCAGCACCGCCTCTTCACCCAGCAGCGACCGCAGCCTGGTGTGGCGCACGATCATGCGCGCGGCCGGGCCGACAAGCGTATCCACCGGCGGATGCCCAAGGCCGAAGGCCTCGGCGGTGATCCGGGTCATGTGGGTCAGCGTGGTGGCCTCGACCGCGTGGCCCGGCACATAGGTCGTCGATCCGATCCATGTCACCGGCTCGGTGCCAGAGGCGGTCTGGATGTAATCCCCGGGCACGAGGTCCTCGATGGCGACGGCACCGCGCAGGGTCTCGATCAGGGTGCCGCGCGCAAAGGCGCTGGCACAGCCTTCGAACAGCGGCGTCGCCGGGGCGATGACCTGCTTGGCGGTCACAGAGAGGTCGGGCAGCAGCGCCGCAACCTCGAACCTGCGCATGAAAGAGACGGCCCGGGCCGGGGGCTGGTCAGGAGACGGCACCCGCGCCGGAGCGACGGGCGTGGAAAAAGAGCCGGTTCCTGCAAGGCCGTGGCGGATAGAGGACATGTGAACACCCCAAAAAGGTTGGTCACATCCGTGTTGGCCCCCACCAACAACGCCAGAAGGACAAGTGAGCAGATTTGTTTTTATCGAAGGCCATAAAACCCGTTTGGCCGGGCGCCGTCAAAATCCCGGCCCTGAAACGGCAAAAGCCGGGGTAAATCCCGGCTTCGTGGTCTGATTGTTCTGTCGTGGTGGACGAAGCTGCCTCAATTGGGCTGCGCCGACACTGGGCTGTGCCGAATCGGCAGCGGCTCAGGCGCGCTGGCGCTGCGGCTGGGGGCGGTCCTTGCGGCGCGTGATCATTGCGGTGCGCGGTGTGCCGCGATCCCACGGCAGGGTGGCGCGGGTGGTCCGGGACGTTTCGACGATGGACTTGATGAAACGGGTTTTCATGGCGGCCTGCTGTCCTCTGCTCTGATTGGTCCCGGGGCGCCGTGCGCTCTGATCGGGGCAGGCTTCAGACTGCCGGGAAAATGGGGCAGACTTGTGACCGAAGGCGGATAATCCTAGGCGGGCCACAGAATTGTTTCTGGGGCGATGGCGGGGCGGGCCGTCAGATCCGGATGGCAGAGATCAGCCGTCCATAGTCCGCTTCTTTGCGGTGGGTGCTGCGCCGGTAGGAATAGAAGCGATCCTCGTCCGCATAGGTGCAGTGGCGCGTCCATTCCGCCTCGACCCCGGCGGCGCGCAGCTTTGCCAGCCCGTAGGCGGGCAGGTCGAAGTGCACCCGATCGCCTTCGCCCCCGGCGAAGAAGCGACTGTTGTCCGGGTCCTCGGCCATGAAATTCTCTAGGAACTCGGGGCCGACCTCATAGGCCCGCTGGCTGATGGAGGGGCCGATGACGGCGCGAATCGATCCGCGCGTGGCGCCAAGCGCGACCATCGCCTCGACCGTTGCCTCCAGCACGCCGTCCCGCGCCCCGCGCCAGCCCGCATGGGCGGCCCCGATCACCTGCGCCCGGGCATCGGCGAAAAGCACCGGCTGGCAATCCGCCGTCAGCACCGCCAGCGCCAGACCCGGCGTCGCGGTCACCATGGCATCGGCCTTGGGCTTGCCGGAGAGCGGTTCCGTCAGGGTCACCACATCCGCCGAATGCACCTGGTGGACAGAGTTCAGCGCGCCCGGGCCGACGCCCATGGCCTCGGCCACGCGGGTGCGGTTGATGCTGACGATCTCGGCCTGATCGGACGAGCCCGGCCCGCAGTTCAGCCCCGCGAAGATGCCCGAAGAGGCCCCCCCGCGCCGGGTGAAAAACCCATGTCGGAACGGCAGCAGGGCGCTGTGGGAAAGGATCTCAAGGGTCATCGTGCGATACGCGCGGCTCCAGTCCGGGTGGCGGTGGAGCCCCGTCCGGAAACAGGGCCATTCCCTTGAACAGTGACCCCATTTCATCGGGGTGCGTCAACCGGCGATGTGCGGCGACATGGCTGTGCAGCGCGGGACCGCTGAGCCCCTGCGCCAGCGCCTCGGCCCGCGCGGTGATCCCGAGCCGTTCCAGAAAGATGCCCTGCGGCGTCATCTGCGAGGTCCGGGCGGGCGCGGCGGCCCGGGCCAGCGCCTCGAAATCCACATGGGCGGTCAGGTCGGCGGCGCCGGGGGCGGCGAAGGGATCGGCGGGCCGGTGGTCCTTCAGGGCCTGAAAGGTGTCGCCGAAAGAGCGCCAGCCGCCATAGTCGATCACCAGCGCGGCGCCGCCGTGACGGGCGATCCGGGCGCCGATCTCCTGCGCCAGCGCGGCGGCGGGGGCGCAGGTTTCCACCAGATGCCCGGCGGTGGTATCCGCCAGCCGGTGATCCAGCGCGGCGACCGGGGTGGCAGCGGCCAGCCCCAGCGCCAGCGCGCCGTCCGTCAGGCCAACCATGCGTTCGCGCCAGCCGCCGTCGCTGCGCAGGAACTGCCGGATCGGCAGCGCGTCGAAGAACTCGTTCGCGATCAGGAAAAGCGGCCCCTCGGGCAGGCTTTCTGCGGTCTCGTGCCAGGTGGGCGCCCGTCCCTGCAGGCGCGCGGCCTGTTCGGCGCGCAGCGGCGGCGAGGCCTCGACCAGATGCAGCCGAAGGGCGTCGTGAAAGCCGGGCACGCGGGCGGTGGCCCGCAGGACGTCGGCCATCAGCGTGCCGCGCCCGGGGCCCAGCTCGGCCAGCACGAAGGGGGCGGGGGCGCCCTGATCCATCCAGGCCTGCGCAAGACAGAGGCCCAGCATCTCACCGAACATCTGGCTGATCTCGGGCGCGGTGGTGAAATCCCCGGCGGCGCCAAGCGGGTCGCGGGTGGCGTAATAGCCGTGTTCGGGGTGCAGCAGGCAGGCGGCCATGTAGTCGGCCAGCGTCATCGGGCCGGTTGCCGCGATCCGCCGGGACAGCAGCGCGCCCAGGGGCGTCATGGGGCGACCGGCGTCGCCATCCTCCGGCGCGCCCAGAGCACGAGGGCGAGACCGCCGAGAATCATCGGCAGCGTCAGGACCTGCCCCATGGTCAGCCCGTAGCCGTTCACATGCAGCGCAAGGCCCAGCGGGTTGCCCGGGGTCTGGAACTGCGCGTCCGGCTGGCGGAAGAATTCCACGAAGAAGCGCGCCAGCCCGTAGCCGGCGAAGAACACGCCCGCCACGGCGCCCGGCGTCTTCAGCCAGCCGCGCCGCACGAGGATCCAGATCGCCAGTCCCAGCACCAGCCCTTCCAGCCCGGCCTCGTACAGCTGCGAGGGGTGCCGCGCGCAAAGCTCACCGGCGGGCTGGCCGCAGTCCTGCGCGCGCTGGCCGGGAAAGATCACCGCCCAGGGCAGGTCCGACGGGCGGCCCCAAAGCTCGGCGTTGACGAAGTTGGCCAGCCGCCCCAGCAGCAGGCCGGGCGGGGTCGCAAGCGCCATCATGTCGGCGGTGGGCGCGGGCGCGATGCCGTTGCGCCAGCAGAACACCGCCACGGCGACGACCACACCCAGAAGCCCGCCATGGAAGGACATGCCGCCGGTCCAGATCATCGGGATCTCCAGCGGGTTAGACAGATAGTAGCCGGGCATGTAGAACAGCACGAAGCCAAGCCGCCCGCCCGCGATGATGCCGAGGATCACCCAGGTCAGCAGGTCTTCGGCCTGCTTGGGTGTCATCGGCGGCGTCTCCGCGTGCCAGAGCGCGGGCCGTCGCAGGCAGCGCACCGCCAGCCACCAGCCCAGCACGATGCCCGCGATATAGGCCAGGGCATACCAGCGCAGCGCGAACTCCAGCCCGAAGAGGCTGATCGAGAAGATCTCGGACGAAAGGTCGGGGAAGGGGATGGCGGCGATCATGCGTCCTGTTGCCTCGTGTTTCGGGGCGAAGTCAACCTTGAGCGGAAGGCCCGCGCAGCCCATATAGAGGGGGAATGAAACGGGGGAGTGACCCATGCAGACCCGCAACAAGGTGTTCGACGACATCTCGCAGCTTATGACCAACGCGATGGGCGTGGCACAGGGCGCCCGGCAAGAGGCCGAGACCGCCATGAGTTCGATGATCGACCGCTGGCTGGCCGATCGCGACTTTGTGACCCGCGAGGAATTCGACGCGGTGCGCGGCATGGCCCAGAAGGCCCGCGAAGAGAACGAGGCGCTGAAGGCGCGGCTCGCCGCGCTCGAGGCCAAGCTGAACGGCTGACAGGCCGCGCGCGGCCCCCGGGGCGGCGCGGCTCAGGACCGGCGCGGCGGGATCACCTGCTGCGCGATGCCGGCGAAGATCAGGTAGACCGAGGTCGCCACCAGCCCCCAGTGCGCCCAGCTCTGGGGATGGAAATCCACCCAGGCGGCCCATCCGGCAAAGAAGGTCCAGGCCAGGGCAATCGGCAGGGACAGCGCCCGCCAGCGTTCGGTGCGCACCGGGTGGATGAATTTCAGCGGCAGGAACATGGCCACGGCCAGCACGGTGACCAGCAGCAGGATTACCCAGAAACCCGGCTTGATAGCGAAGAGCACCAGCACCAGCATGTTCCAGCAGCCCGGGAAGCCCTGGAACGAATTGTCGGTGGTCTTCATCCGGTTGTCGGCGAAATACATCGCGCTGGCGAAGGTGATCACGATGATCGCGAACCAGCCGGTCCAGCCGGGCAAAAGGCCGCTCTGGAAGAGGGCGAAGGCCGGGATGAAGACATAGGTCAGGTAGTCGATGATCAGGTCCAGCAGGACCCCGTCGAACCGGGGGGCGTTGGACTTCACGTCGTATTTCCGGGCCAGCGGCCCGTCGATTCCGTCGACGACGAAGGCCACCACCAGCCACAGGAACATGACCGGCCACTGTGCCTGCACCGCCGCCAGCATGGCAAGCATGGCAAAGACGGCGCCGGTGGCGGTGAAGAGATGAACGAAAAGCGCGCGCTGCTGGACTGTCATCGCCTCGTCATGACCGATTCTGGTCTCAAGCGCAAACCGTCCCGCCATGGCCCGGCCCGCCGAGGCCGTTTCACCACGCGAAAGACGCCCCGCCCACCGCCCCGTAGTCTCCCACGCCCATGGGGCAGGGCGGCCCGGGCCTTCTTCTCTGTCCAAATACTCAAGGAAGAGCGCGGGCGCCCTCGGCGATCCGCCCGCAAACAGGACGCTGCTCAGGCCGGCGGCCGGCGCATCAGCGCGGCAAGCGCCCCGAGCTCCGACCCGAACCCCTCTTCCATCCGGTCCGCCGCGGCAAGGCGCACCGCCGCGTCCTTGTTCTGGCCCAGCTTCACGGTGCTTTGCACATCCTCGACATGCAGCCGGAAGGGCAGGATCATGCGCAGGAACCGCGCGGTGACCTCGGTGCTCATCTTGTCCATGGTCCATGGCGGCTTGGGCAGCAGGCGCGCTTCGAAGAAGGCCGACTGCCGCGCCAGCATCTCCGGCAGCCGGTCGGCAGGCAGCGCCTCCAGCCGGCCGGACAGGTGCACGGCGGTATAGTTCCACGTCGGCACCTGGTCCGCGATCCCGTACCAGTCGGGCGAGACGTAGCCGTCCGGCCCGGTCACCGCCAGCCGCGCCGGGCCGGTCGCCCGGCAGATCGGGTTGGAGCGCACGAGATGCAGGTCGACCTCGGCGCCATCCTCCGACAGCAGGAAGGGCACATGCGCCAGAAGCGGCACCGGCTCGGCAGAGACGCAGAGCATGCCGAAGGCCCGCTCTCGCGCAATCTTCAGGGCGAGGGCGCTGTCGGCCTTGCGGAAGGTCGGGTTCGGATGCATCGCTCAGGCGGTCAACTGGGTGCCCGAGGTGCCGGTGATCGTCACCGGAACGATCTGGCCCACGGGCTGCGGTGCGGCAAAGCGCACCTCGGTGAACTGTTCGGTCCGGCCCATGTCCGGCGCCTCTGTCAGGACGCGGTGCGCGCGGCCCTGCTGCTGGGCCAGGTGGCGGGTCACGGCGCGGTCACCTGCGACGCGCAGGCGGGCGGCACGTTCCTTGATCACGCTGCCATCCACCCGCGAGGGGATGCGCGCGGCGGGGGTGCCGGGGCGGGCCGAATAGGGGAAGACGTGCAGCCAGGTCAGGTCGCAGTCCTCGACCAGCTTCAGCGAGTTCTCGAAATGCGCCTCGGTCTCGGTCGGGAAGCCCGCGATGATATCGGCGCCGAAGGTGATCTCGGGGCGCAGGCGCCGCGCCTCTTCGGTAAAGCGGATGGCGTCGTCGCGCAGGTGGCGGCGCTTCATCCGCTTCAGGATCAGGTCGTCGCCATGCTGCAGCGACAGGTGCAGATGCGGCATCAGGCGCGGTTCCGTCGCGATGGCCAGCATCAGGTTCTCGTCGGCTTCGATCGAATCGATCGAGGAGATCCGCAGGCGCGGCACATCGGTCAGCCGCAGAAGCCGCATCACCAGGTCGCCCAGCCGTGGTGTGCCCGGCAGGTCGGCGCCCCAGGAGGTCAGGTCGACCCCGGTCAGCACCACCTCGTTATAGCCCTGCTGCACCAGCCGCTTCACCTGATCGACCACGACCCCGGCGGGGACCGACCGCGAGTTGCCGCGCCCATAGGGGATGATGCAGAAGGTGCAGCGGTGGTCGCAGCCGTTCTGCACCTGCACATAGGCGCGCGAGCGCGAGCCGAAGCCGTCGATCAGGTGGCCCGCCGTCTCGGTCACGGACATGATGTCGTTGACCATCACGCGTTCGGTCTCGCCGATGAAGTCGCGGCCCAGTCCCGCCCATGTCTCGGGCGCCATCTTCTCGGTGTTGCCGATGACGTGGTCGACCTCCGCCATTGCGGCAAAGCTCTCGGGGTCGATCTGCGCGGCGCAGCCGGTGACGATCACGCGGGCCTCGGGGTTCTCGCGCCGCAACCGGCGGATTTCCTTGCGGGCCTTGGCCACCGCCTCGTTGGTCACCGCGCAGGTGTTCACGATCACGGCGTTGTCGACGCCCGCCTCTTCGGCCAGCGCCTTCATCGCCTCGGTCTCGTAGGCGTTCAGGCGGCAGCCCAGCGTGGTGAATTTCGGCGCGCTCACGGGTTCTGCTCCAGCCATGCGGCGGTGAAGGCGCCGTCGAAGACATGGGCCGTGCCGCCGGTCATCCAGACGCCGTCCTCACGCCAGTCCACCTGCAGGCTGCCGCCGTCGAGGTCGATCCGCACCGAGCGCCCGGTCAGCCCGCGCCGCGCCGCCGCCACGGCGGTCGCGCAGGAGGAAGAGCCCGAGGCCAGTGTCACGCCCACGCCGCGCTCCCACACGCGCATGCGGATGTGGTCGGGGCCGATCACGCTGGCCACCTGCACATTGGTGCGCTGCGGGTACAGCGGATGGTGCTCGTAGCGCGGGCCGAATTGGTCCAGCGGGATCGCCTCGGCATCCTCGACGAAGAAGGTGCAATGCGGGTTGCCCATGCCGGTCGCCACCGGCGCGCCCTCGATGGGCAACTCCAGCGTGTCCATGGCTTCGGCCAGCGGGATCTCCTGCCAGTCGAGTTGCGGCGGGCCCATGTTGACCGAGGTCAGCCCGTCGCCCGCATCCCGCGCCGACAGTGTGCCCCGGTCGGTCGTCAGCTCCAGCGCCGTGGCGCCGCTTTCGTCCATCAGGAGGCGGGCGATGCAGCGCGTGGCATTGCCGCAGGCCGCCGAGGTCGAGCCGTCTGCGTTGTAGAAGGTCAGATGCGGCGCATTGCCCGCGCCCGAGATCACCGCCAGCTGGTCGAAGCCCACGCCCCGGTGCCGGTCGGCAATGGCCGCGATGCGCGCAGGGGTCAGACCCGCCTCCCGCGTGCGGGAATCGATCACGACGAAGTCATTGCCGAGGCCGTGCATTTTCATGAACGGCAGGGAGGGGGCAGGGCGTTCCATGGCGCGGATATACGTGCGAAGCGGGCGGCTTTCCAGTGGCGCGGCACTGGCCTTGCAGAAAGGCAGCAAAAAACGTGATTTTATGGGTTGACCATACCGGGCCATCCTCATAGTCAAGCCGCCACAGTGGGCCGTTAGCTCAGTTGGTAGAGCAACTGACTTTTAATCAGTGGGTCGCAGGTTCGAATCCTGCACGGCTCACCACTGATCATAAAATTTCCTTTCCCTGCTTGGGGTTGGTGTCAGAATTGACGAACCTCTTGGGAAGGTTCGCCAAATTGCGCTCGCCATTCGGGCAGGCGATCAGTTTCTCAATCGCGGAACCGGCCATGCCTTCGCGGCCAGCGGCCTCGGTGTGGCGCTGCACGAGAGCCAGTGTTTTGTGTCCTGTGACCGCGCCGATCTCGTGCGCCGTCGCCCCAGCCTCGGCCAAACGGCGGGCGCAGGCCTTGCGAAGGCCGTGGGCGGAACGCTGGGGCAGTTTCGCGTCCTCGGTCCATCGCTGCATGAGATTGCCCAATCCCCCGGCGGAACGCATCGTGCCCTTCTGAGTGGCCAGGAAGGGCCGGTCCTTCGGCAACTTGTCCAGAACCTCGGCCAGGTCCGGATGGATAGGCACGGAAACCAGCACCCCACCAGCCCGCTGCGTCTTCTGTCGCCGGTATTCGAGTTTGCCGTTTCGGATGTTCTTCGGCCCCAGCTTCACAGCATCGACCCGCGCCGCGCCGGTGTAGAGGATAAGTGTCACCGCAGTATGCGCCAGCGTGCCGGGCTTGTGGACCTTGAAGAATTGCGCCAGCTCGTCTTCGTCCCACGTATGGAAGCCGTCACCGCCCACGCGGAACGGCTTCGTCGCTCGCGCAGGGTTGTCGCCGCGCCAGTCCAGCGTGATCGCGAAATCCATAAGCTGGATCAGCCGCTTGCGCAGATTGTTCGCCGCAGTGGGCGTCTCGGCCTTCTCCGCCAGGATCGTCTGCACATGCCGCCGCTGCATCAGCCGTACGGGCTTGTCGCCATGCTCTTCCCGAAACTTCTCGACAATCCCGCGATAGACCTTCTGCGTGCTCGGTGCGAGATCGAGGAACTCGGGTGAACGATACCAGAGTGCGACAAGCTGGCTAACACTATAGGGCTTGGCCCGGTCCGCCCCGATCAGCCCGCGCGTCTTGTGGCCGTTCACCGCATCCTCATACCGCCGAACGAAGTCCTCCGATCCGTAGTCGCTCCCCAGCTCAGCCGAGAACCCACCCTTCCGAAACCGCCAACGCCGCTTCCCGTGCCGGTCGAAATAGGCCGTCGCGCCAGGAAACTGCTTGCGGCGTTTCACGGGCGATCCCACGGATTGTTGACCTCGTCGGTCTGCTTTTCGGTGCTGTAGATCACGACCTTGCCGTCACGGCTGATCTCTGACCGTACGACCGGAATGCCTGCATCCCGGTACGCCTTGAGGTATCGTGTCAATTCGCTCTGCGTCAGCGTCGCGCGGGGCATGGCCATAGGGGTTCCTTCCACGTCAAAGGCTTGAGTGCTGCGGCTCGCCCAAAGGTAGGCTCGGTTGCTCTCCTTCAGGGCGTTTGAACCTGGTCGCGTTGCGCTGGAACCGCTCCCAACCACTCATGGTCAGCATCTTTGTCTTCGCGGATATCTCGAAGAACTCCAGCCGTCCGTCGTTCATCAACGCGCGAACTTGCGCGGCACTCAGTCCGACAAGCTCGCCCAGTTCTTTCGGGAAAGAAACTTTTCCTGTGCCAAAACCCTCTCCTTTTAGTAACGTAGCGCGAATCGTGTTGAATGCGCTCACGCGTCATGGCCCGACAACGAAACACAACGAATAACGTTCATTTGTGCGTATAGCATTCACATGAGCGCAACTGCAAGTGGATTGCTCACGATAATGGCTGATCGTCCGTATGACTACTTGAGCGCCCTTGGCGCGCGCATCGCGATCGCACGCAATGAGCTTGGTATGTCGCAGGTGAAAATGGCCGAAGCTCTCGGAATCTCTCTCCGCGCCTACCAGAGCTATGAGCTAGGCAAGCGCTCGATTCCGGTCGAAGCATTGGTCGAGTTGCACCGTCAATTTCAGGTAGACCTGAACTGGATTCTCTTAGGAGTCGAGGCCGTCCGGTTGGAGCATGATCTGACTGCGCTGGAAGACTTCGAGGTCGCGCTGGACAAGTATTTGTCTGACAGCGGGACCAAGCTGAAAAGCGAAAAGCGCGGGGCGATTGCCGCGCGCTGGTACCGATCCTTCCTGGAAGGAAAGGAAATAGCCATGGACGATGTCCACACCTGGATAGAATTGTTGAGAGAATAAAAATGGACCTGAGACAACCCGATACTTGGAGGCGTCACCAATTAGCGGCAACCGAACGGATGCAGTGCGACATTGGGGCTCTGTTGCACAAATCGGGGTCTGAGCGCACTTCCCCTTTCCCGGGACGGACTTATCCTACGGGCTTTGTGACGGGTATGCCAAGGGCAGTGTAGCGGTTGAGCACCGCAATCCGGATTTGGAGC
>JAFKDC010000031.1 GCA_017255395.1 Enemella evansiae
CCCGCCCCGCTGCGCGAGATGATGGCTCCGCGCGTCGGGCGATTGCTCAACCTGCGCCGATCGGCGTAAACACCAACTGGGCTCCGGTCGCGGCTGGATGAAAGTTCAATAGCAGGTCACGGGAAGTGAGATCGGAAGAGTGGCTTCCGGCGCCCGTCGTGGAGAAGATCTGATGGCGAAATCTGCCCAGAAAGTCACCCTGTCCCCGTCCCGGGACATTCCCTTCGACAAGCTCGTGCTGAGCCAGTCCAACGTCCGGCGCATCAAGGCCGGCATCTCCATCGAGGAACTGGCCGAAGACATCGCCCGCCGCGGGTTGCTGCAGAGCCTGAGCGTTCGGCCCATTCTGGCGGATGATGGCTCCGAGACCGGCAAGTTCGAAATCCCCGCTGGCGGTCGGCGCTTCCAGGCCCTGTCTCTCCTGGTTAAGCAGAAACGCTTGGCCAAGACGACGCCCATTCCCTGCATCGTGCGGGATGCCAATTCTGCGATCCTCGCCGAAGACGATTCGCTCGCTGAGAACATGCAGCGTGCAGCCCTGCACCCGCTTGATCAGTTCCGCGCCTTCGTGGCGCTGCGGGAGAAGGGTCAGGGCGATGAAGAGATCGCAGCCGCCTTCTTCGTCACCCCGCAGGTGGTCAAGCAGCGCCTGAAACTCGCGGCCGTGGCCCCTGCCCTGCTTGAGCTCTATGCCGAGGATGAAATGACGCTGGAGCAGCTGATGGCCTTCACGGTCAATCCGGATCATGAGCGCCAGGTTCAGGTCTGGGATGCGATCAAGTCGTCCTGGAACAAGGAGCCTTATCAGATCAGACGCATGCTGACCGAAACCTCGGTGCGGGCCTCCGATCGTCGTGCCGTCTTTGTCGGCGCCGATGCCTATGAGGCTGCTGGCGGCACCATGTTGCACGACCTCTTCCAGGGCGATGACGGCGGCTGGCTGGAAGACCCGGCCCTGCTCGATCGCCTGGTCAGCGAGAAGCTTCAGGCTGAAGCCGAGGCCATCGCGACCGAAGGTTGGAAATGGATCGAGGTTTCGCTCGACCTGCCCTATGGCTACAGCCACGGATTGCGGCGGCTGAGCGGAGATCCAGCGCCGATGACAGATGACGAAGGCGCGGCCCATGCCAAGCTGCTTGCCGAGTACCGGGCGCTCGAGGAGGAATACGAGGGCCAGGACGAATTCCCCGAAGAGATCGACACGCGTCTTGGCGAGTTGGAAGTCGCGATGGAGAAGCTCGAGGCTCGACCGGTGATCTTCGACGATGAGGAGATCGCGCGAGCAGGGGCCTTCGTGACGCTTGATCGCTATGGCGAGCTTGCAGTTTATCGGGGCTTTGTCCGGCCCGAGGATGAACCTCGGCAAGATGCCGACGTCCACAGCGGTGAACAGGCGGCAGACGGGCAGGGCGTTGAACTTTCAACGGGGAGCAAAGTGGATGGTATCGGCCATGGCACGCTGATCACCTCTGCTGGTCAAGTGCTTGGCGCGAACATGCCCGACGACGAGGACGATGGTGCGTTGAAACCGTTGCCCGAGCGGCTGATCATGGAGTTGACGGCGCACCGGACATTGGCACTGCGCGAAGCAGTCGGGCGCTCCCCCGACGTCGCGTTGACGCTGCTGCTCCTGAAGCTCGTCAATGACACCTTCCGGACGTCCAGTTCGGCCGGCAGCTGCCTCGAAGCGTCGGTGCGTCACGTCTACATGTCCGCGCAGGCGAGCGATCTGAAGGACAGCGTGGTGGCTAAGATGGTGGACGATCGCCATGCGGAGTGGGAAGCCGAGTTGCCGCTCGGCGACGATGCCGGCCTCTGGGATTACCTGGCTTCCCTCGATCAAGCGAGTCGGCTGTCCCTGCTCGCGCATTGCCTCAGCTTCGGGATCAACGCGCTCCATGAGAAGGTGAACCCTTATGGTGCCGGTATCTCCGCCAGCGGTTTGACCAAGCGGATGACCCAGTCCGACTTGGTCGCAGAGGCGGTCGATCTTGACATGGTCGAGGCGGGGTGGGAGCCGACGGTCGATACCTATCTGAACCGTGTGCCCAAGGCACGGATCCTCGAGGCTGTGCGTGAGGCGAAAGGGGAGGGGACGGCGCAACTCCTCGATCACCTGAAGAAGGGCGAGATGGCAACCGAAGCCGAGCGTCTGCTGAAAGGCAGCGGCTGGTTGCCGGAGGTTCTTCGCCGTCACGATCTGGCAGCACTCGAAGACGCGGAAGGGCAGGGGGCGCCTGAGCCCGTTTCTGACGCCGGCCAGACCGAGGATGTCGACCTGCCTGCCTTCCTCACCGCTGACCTGCCGGGTGATGATGCATCGATGATGGCTGCGGAGTGATCCGCGCCATCCGAGGGCGGGTTTCCCCGCCCTCAATCACATAAAATGCAACAATATCAATATGATGAATGCAAAATGACGCATTCAGGATGAGGAATCATGTCTGCAACCACCATTCTCGACACCGCGCCCCTGGGCGCGCTCATTCGCTACACCGACAACAGTCCGAAACCGCCCGCCCGGTTCACAAAGAAGCTCGCGGCCTGGGAGCGCTCGAACGGCGTCGGCCGTCTCGTCAAGAAGGAGCCGCCGCGACCCTATCCGACCTGGACGGCGCCGGCGTCGTTCACGCTGCACGAGGGGAACTTCTCTTCGGACGGGGTCATTCTTGTCACCATCATGCGGACTCATTCGGCTGACAGTGCGTTGACATTCGAAGTGGCTGAGGAGCCGAAGCCCGGACAGGTGCGCGTCGTGCTGGATTTCGGCGGCTGCACGGAGCTGCTCCACCTGGCCGAGTCCGTCACGGCTGCCGAACTCTGGATCGCCAGAGAAAGCTATCGCAACGCGCGGCTGGAGATTGTCGGCGAAGAAGACGCCGGTAGGGCAGGGGACGCGGAGCTTGCCGCCTGAGCCTATGTAGAACCCAAGGGGCCCGCCCAAGAGCGGGCCTCTCATCCATGACGCCCCTGTCCCGCGAGATCGCGGGGCACCATAGGATCCATTCCAATACGGAAAGGGATCGTCATCCAAGAGCCTGCCCGGGAGGCTGGCAGCGAAAGCACCAGTGGAACATACGGCTCCAGTCAGCGGTCGCACCATCCCCCGCTCGCCATTCCCTTCCTTGCCCCGAATCCTGTCTTCGAGATCAACCCGCGAGGGGTCGGACCACGGGCGAACCCGTGCCGCCGGGTGGATTCGGACGAGCCGAACGCACCCGGTGATGTCAGCCAGTCTTCGGGCCTGCGGGGTCCTGTCGCGCGGGGGATGGTCCTCCGCCTCCAAGACAGGAGCCAAACAGATGTCCCGCAAAGATGCTCACGCCTTCGCCGCTTCCCTCGCCGCCACGCTCATGGTCTCGATCGTCGTCTTCCAGGCAGGTGATGGAACCTATGGTGCCGTCCCCGCCGATGAAATCGACGGCGACGAGGTCGTGATCGTCTCGGAATACGACCCGTTCGGGTGAAGCTTCGGCCTCACTTCCCGAGGGCCCAGGCGTGGCACAGGTGTGCACCTGGGCCTAGTAATGCCCCCGTGACCGGGGATAGTCAGTCGGCTAACAATCGCTTCCGACAGTCTGCTTCTACCATGTTCGGGAAGCCTTTTCGTCGACCATCCCTATATGCTGGAAACAGCGGTCACCCTCATGGTGAGCGCTGGTTACATGACGTTCATCAGCGCGGGGTCCATTCCGAACAGGCTGCTGGCGCTGTGCGCTGCCTTTCCGAGCGTGACGCTGCATAGCACGGTAACCGACGCGCCAGGCCAGGCCCTGATGATCTTGATCCCAAGGCTGCATTTGACCCTTTGGGAACCAAAGTGGATGTCGCTGTCACTCGCTGTCGTCTATCGGCAACCTGAGCGATACTTGAAAACCTGTGGTCCGGCCCGGCCGCGGCGATTGAAGGACAAGGCGGCTGCTGATCCGCTCTGCGATTGCGGCGACGATGGCAAGACCCAGGCCGCTGCCGTCGGAGGTGGCAGAGGCCCGCTCGAAACGCGCTGTCAGCCGGTCGAGTGTTTCGCCTGGCACGACAGGGCCGTCATTTGCCACGGTGAACTGGCCAGATGCGGTCAGCGTGACGTCGACCGGGGTAGTCTGTCCCCCATGACGAAGAGCGTTTTCCACGAGGTTCCGGCACAGAATGGCGAAGGCGTCGGGATCAAGATCTGACATGACAGCCATGTCGGGAAGATTTAGCCTGATACGATCTGGCGTGCCCGTGCGGCCAATATCGTCCACCACAATTCTCGCAACGCCCCTCAGATCCGAGCTTTTGTCCATCCTCAATCGCCCGCCTTCTGCCCGCGCGAGTTGCATCATGCGTTCTGTGCGTCGCGTCAGCCTTTTCAGCGTCTCCTCGATGTCGGTCGCACGTTGTGCAGCCGCTCGGTCCTTGGTTTCCGACCTGAGCCTCTGCGCCTGCGCGATCGCTCCCGCGAGTGGTGTGCGCAACTCGTGAGCGGCGTTCGCGGCGAAGCTTCGCTCGGCCTCGAACGCCTCACGTAATCTGGCCAGCAGGCTGTTCAGCGTATCAGCCAACGGGCCGATTTCAGTTGGAAGCCCCTCGTGAGGAACCTGCGAAAGGTCGCGAGCGCCACGTGCTTCCAGCCGCGCGCGGAACCGGCGCAGAGGATCAAGGCTGAAGCGAACTGCCAGGATGATCGCGATCAAGGCCACGGGAAGCACGATCAGCAAGGGCAGGCCGAGACCCATCTGGATTTCGCGAGCCACCGACATGCGGTGGGCCAGCGGCTCGGCCACTGTGATGCGGATCGTGTCCTGAAGCGCCGCGTCGCTGTAGAGACGGTGCGTCGCGGTCTGGCGAAACCCGGGCCCGTCATAGGAGGGGAACACGGTGGGGTCCGCCGCATGCGATTGCAGCAGGATGCGGCCTTCGGCATCGCGCACGAGATAGGTGAAGAACTCGTCGTGCGCACGGATCGGGGCGAGCCGCTGGGTCACACCCTGATCTTCCCGCCCGACGATGTCGGTTACTGCCAGCGGCAGGATCCGCTCCGCTGTCTCACGGAGCGCGCTGTCGAAGACCTCGTCCATTTCGGCCCGGACGATCACGGCCGTCACCGTCGCAGCCAGCAGCCACAGCACCGTCAGCACCAGCCCCACGGATAGGCCGAGCCGCGCCTGAAGGCTTGCGGGCCACCTCATGGCCTGCCCAGGCGGTAGCCCATGCCGCGCTCGGTTTCGATGATTGCGCTCCCCAGTTTCTTCCGCAGGCGGCTGAGATGGACCTCGATGGTGTTGCTCTCGACCTCGGCGTCGAAGGCGTAGAGCTTCTCCTCCAACTGCGCCTTGGACAGGAGCTGCCCGGGGCGCGCGAGGAAGGCTTCGAAGAGCGCCCATTCCCGCGCCGTCAGCGGCACATGTCTGCCATCCCGATGGACGCTGCGCGCAGCAAGGTCGATGTCGAGCGGTCCGTGGGTCAGGATCGGGTTGGGGTTGCCGCTGTAGCGCCGCGCGACCGATCCGATCCGCGCCGACAGTTCCGACAGGTCGAAAGGCTTCACAAGGTAGTCGTCTGCGCCCGCGTTGAGGCCTTCGATGCGGTCCGACACTTGGTCGAGTGCGGTAAGAATGATGACCGGCGTCACGTCGCCCCGCGTGCGCAAAACCTTGAGGAACCCGATGCCACGCCCGTCCGGCAGCATCAGGTCGAGCAGGATTAAGTCGTAGGACGTAGCAGCCATGGCATCGCTTGCCGCATCCAACCGCGTAACCCAATCCACTGACTGGCCATCGGCTGCGATCTGGTCGCGCACGGCAGCGCCGAGGGTCGTGTCGTCTTCGATCAGCAATATGCGCATGGTCGTACCCGTTCTTGTCTGATGTCCCTGCATGATCCGTCTGGCTGACACGAAGCTGAAGCCTGTGGGTCGCGCCCGTTCAGGCTGTCGTCAGTTTCGCAGCGCATGAAGTGCATCAAGAGGCGAGCCACTAGGAGTGTGCCCCATGAAGAAGACATTGACAATTATCGGCTTTCTCGCGGTCGTCCCGGCCGGCGCGGCGCTGGCTGACGACGACTGCTTCGTTCCGATGGCTGATTGGCAGCCGCGCGACGCGGTTGCCCGTCTTGCCGAGGAAAATGGCTGGGCGGTGCGCCGCATCAAGATCGACGATGGCTGCTACGAAATTGACGGCCGGGATGCCCAAGGGCGTGCGATCGAGGTGACGGTCCACCCGGCGACGTTGGAAGTAATCGAGTTCGAGTTTGAGGACGACGATGATGATCGTCGCGACCGCGATCACGAGAGACGCGACGATGACTGATACGGCGCATCGTGATGGTAATGTCTCTGCGCCGGGCCTTCCCACACTCCCTCGGCTTTCCCTCAACTCTCCTCTGGCCCTGACGGGCCCGGTGCTGGTGGCGCTGCCATGCCTGCTGGCGGCTCTGTTCGGGATGAACACCTATGCGCCTTATGGTGCGGATGCAGCATTTGGTATTGCCGTCGGGGCCGCGGCAGTTGTCGCGATGGCACAGACCTTGATCCTCGCCGCACGGCCGCCACTGGTGGAACCATTGTTCGGCGGTCTCGATCGAATGTACCGGGTCCACAAATGGCTCGGCATTTCCGCGATGGTCCTGATGATACTGCACCAGCAGATAGAGCCGGATTTCGAGCGTTTGGTGCGTGAAACCTCCCTTGGGGACCTAGGTGAAGAGGCGGGCGAACTTGCCTTCAACGCACTTCTCGCCCTAGTCGCTGTCAGCTGGTTCCGGAGATTGCCCTTCATCGGGCTCGAGATTCCCTATCAGCTCTGGCGGTTCAGCCATCGTTTCATGGGAGCCCTTTTTGCAATCGTGGTGTTTCACCAGTTTTTTGTCGACATGCCTGCTGGGGTAGACCCGACATTCATGTTGGTGCTGAATGCTTTCGGCATCGCCGGAGTGGTCGCCTGGATCTTCACCGAGTTGCTCGCTCCGCACCTACGGCGTAGAGACTTCACCGTCAGCCAGATCAGGCAGACCGGTGACACGACCACCTTGACCCTCCGCCCCGAGGGGCGGGCCATGCGGTGGCGGCCGGGGCAATTCGCCTTCTTCCGCGCGCCAGAGGCGGGACTGTCCGAGCCGCACCCCTTCACGATCGCCAGCGCCCCGCGCCCTGACGGCACCCTGACGTTCTCCATCCGGGGCTTGGGTGGCTGGACACGAAGCCTGCCCGCCATCTTGCGGACCGGAACGCGTGTGCAGGTCGAAGGGCCATATGGACGGTTCAATTTCCGCAAGGGCGGTGCGCGCCAAATATGGCTTGCCGGCGGCATCGGTATCACGCCGTTCCTCGCCTGGGCGGAAAGCCTGACAGAGGCGGAGAGTCGCGACATTCACCTCATCTACTGCGTTCCGACACAAGATGAAGCGATTGGCGTAGAGACGCTGCGCGCTGCGGTTGCCCGCAACCCGAGGTTCAGTTTCGAGGTGTTCGTCACGGCGCGCGATGGCAGGCTCACGGCTGAGCGGCTGATCAGCGCCACCCCTTTCGCAGTCCGGCAAGCCGATCTGTGGTTCTGTGGCCCAACCGGCCTGAAGGACGGGGTCCTGAAGGGCTTGAAGGCGCAAGGCCAAACGCCTCGCCGTGTCCGTTTCGAGCAGTTCGAATTCGCTTAACCGCGGGGCAGGGCGCATCGCCATGTCAGCCCTGTGGCCTGCGCTCGCACCTTTTTGGCCCCGCCCTCATCGGCGGGGCCATTTTCCTGACGGCAAGCTGAAGCGGGAATCGCCGACGCGTCAGGAAGGCCTCAGGTCCTGTCTCCAGATTGTCCTCAGCAGATGACAAGGAGACCCTGCCATGAAGAAGACCCTGACCGCCTTCGCCCTGATCGCCCTGTTGCCCGCTGGCGCCGCCCTGGCCGACGACGACGAGTGCCGCGTGCCCCGTGACCAGTGGCAGCCGCGCGAGGCCGTGATGCAGCTGGCTGAGCAAAACGGCTGGACCGTGCGCGACTTCGAGATCGACGATGGCTGCTACGAGATCGAGGGCCGAGATCAGGATGGCCGGGAGATCGAGGTGAAGCTCGATCCGGCGACGTTGCAGATCGTCGAGATGGATTACGAGGATGAGGACGACGACCGTGGCGGCGCCCGCAATCCCGCGCCCGCCGGCACGGTCGCCCCTCCGCAGAACGGCCTCTTCGGGAACGGCACCCCGCCGCAGGTTCAGGTGAACTGAACCGCTCTCAAGCTCCTCTCCGAACAAGGATCAACCCGATGAAATCGCTTCTCGCAACGCTCGCGCTCACCACCGCGCTGACGCTCCCCGGCCTCGCCATGGCGCGGCCGGTGACGCTCACCACGACCCTCAACAATTACGGCGGCGACGGGGCCTATCTCGCGCTCTACGTCACCGACACCTCGGGCGCCTATGTCGGCAGTCTCTGGATGGCTGGCGGCAAGTCCAAGTACTACGAGCACCTCAGCGATTGGTACCGCGCCACCGGCGGCGACACCGCGCAGGTGAACGGAATCACCGGCGCCAGCGTCGGCGCGGGCCGCACGCTCGAGATCACGCTCGACCTCGCCGACGCGCTCTTTGATGCGGGCTACACGCTCCACATCGACGCGGCCGTCGAGGACATGCGCGACAGTCCGAACGAGGTGGCCGTACCGCTCACGACCGACGGCGCGGGCACGCCGGTGCGCGGGCGCCGGTACATCGCCAGCTTCGCCTACGACATGTGAAGGGTGGGGCCATGATCCGTGCACTCCATCGCTGGCCGGGTCTTCTGGCCCTTGCGCTCGTCACCATCCTGGGCCTGAGCGGCGCGGCACTGTCGGTCTTCCCTGCGGCCGAGCGCATCGCCGCGCCGCAGGCGGAAGCCGGACTGACCGTAGCCGCTCTCGCGGACCGCATCCAGGCCGTCTATCCGGGCGTCGAGCAGATCCGCCGGTCGCCCTCCGGTCGGATCACTGCCTACTGGTTCGATCAGGGCGCGCCGGGTGCCGCCGTAATCAACCCGGCGACGGGTGAGGGCGTAGCCTCGGCCGACCCGAACCAGGCCGAACGCTGGCTCACCAACCTGCACCGCTCGCTGTTCCTCGGGGACGGCGGCCGCATCGCCATGGCCGCAGGGGCGGCCGCGATGCTGATCCTCTCGCTCTCCGGCGCGACGCTGGTCGCGCGGCGGGTGGGCGGCTGGCGACGCTGGTTTTCACCCTTGCGCGGACCGCTTGCCGGGCGGCTGCACGCCGAGATCGCACGCATCGCCGTTGTCGGCCTCGTCCTGTCCTCCACGACCGCGCTTTGGATGACGGCGTCTACCTTCGATCTCCTGCCGGACGGAGGCGTCCTGCCGGTCGCCCCTGCCGAGGTCAGTGGGGAGACCGGCTTCGCTCCGGGCCGGATGCCCACGCTTCGGCGAACGCCGGTCGCCGAGTTGCGCGAGCTGAGCTTTCCCTATCCCGGCGACGCAACAGACGTATTCACGCTCAAGACCGACCGGGGCACCGGATATCTCGATCAGGGCGACGGGGCGCTGCTGGCCTGGGCCGACCTGACCGGGTGGGAGCGCGTCTCGGAGACCATCTACATGCTGCACACCGGACAGGGTGCGGCGACGCTGGGGCTCGTGCTGGGGCTCATGGCGCTCGGCGTGCCGGCCATGGGCGCGACCGGCGTGCTGGTCTGGCTCGCCGGGCGGCCCGGGCGACCACGCATCCGGGGCAACCAGCCCGCCGGACGCGCCGAGACGATCTTGCTTGTCGGCAGCGAGGGCGGCAGCACCTGGGGCTTTGCCGCGACGCTGCACGCCGCGCTGACGAAAGCCGGGCAGAGCGTCCATGTCGGCCCGATGTCGGGCTTCGGCCCTGAGCGCTACACCAACGCCCGGCGGATCATCCTGCTGGCCGCGACCTATGGCGACGGCGCGGCGCCGGCCTCGGCGAAGGGCTTTCTCGACCGGCTGAACGCGACCGACCGCGCGCCGGACATTCCTCTGGCAGTGCTCGGCTTCGGCGACCGCAGCTTTCCGGCCTATTGCGCCTTCGCCAAGTCCGTCGCGACTGCGGCAGAGGCGAAGGGCTGGCCCGAGCTTCTGCCGCTCGACACAATCCACCGGCAATCGCCGCAGGATTTCGCGCGCTGGGGCGGGGCGCTCGGAGACGCTCTCGGGATCGAACTCGAACTGACGCACCAGCCGGTCCAGCCGCAAACGACCACGCTGACCCTCGTCTCGCGCCGCGACTACGGCGCCGAGGTGCAGGCCCCGACCGCCATCCTCCGCTTCGCGTTTCCCCGCGTCTCGCTCGGGCAACGGCTGCTCGGGGGCGGGTTCGCACGGTTCCAGACGGGTGACCTGATCGGCATTCTGCCCGAAGGCGGGACCGTCCCGCGGCTCTATTCGCTCGCCTCTGGGCGCCGCGACGGCTTCATCGAGATCGTGGTCAAGAAGCATCCCGGCGGGCTCTGCTCGGGTCAGCTCACAGCGCTGGAACCTGGCGACACGGTGAGCGCCTTCCTGCGCCCCAACCCCGGCTTCCGTCCGGGCCGAAGCCGGGCGCCCCTGATCCTGATCTGCGCGGGGACCGGCATCGGGCCGCTAGCGGGCTTTGTGCGCGGCAATACGCGCCGCAGGCCGATCCACCTGTTCTTCGGCATGCGCCATCCCGACAGCGATTTCTTCTACGGCGAGGAGTTCCCCGGATGGCAGGACGAAGGGCGTGTAAGCCGGCTGGTCACGGCCGTCTCGCGCGGGGCGCGTCCCCATTACGTCCAGGACGCGCTGCGCAGCGAGGCCACTCAGGTCGCGGAGCTCATCCGCAATGGGGCGCGCGTGATGGTCTGCGGCGGACGAGACATGGCCGCCGGCGTGGCCGAGGCGCTGGCCGAGATCCTCGCGCCGGCCGGGCTGACACCAGCAGTCCTGAAGGCGGAGGGGCGGTATGTCGAAGATGTCTACTGAGCGGGCGCGCATCGCGCTGAACGGGCCGACGATGGGCACGAGGTGGTCGGCGCTGTTATTCGCGGACCCCGGTTTCGACCCGGGGCCGGTCCGCTCGGCATTGCAGGCGGCCGTGGATGAGGTGGACGGACAGATGTCGACCTGGAAGCCGGACAGCGACCTTATGCGGCTCAACGCGGCACCGATCGGTGAATGGATCGCTGTTCCTGCACGATTGCTCGAGGTGCTACGCCTCGGCCTGGAAATTGGCCGCGCCTCTGGCGGAGCCTTCGACATCGGCATGGGCGACGCGGTGATGGCCTGGGGCTTCGGACCGGAGGCCGCCGCGCCGGATGGCATCCGCACCGCGATGGCCGCCTCGCGCCGCCCGGCGCATGACGTGCTCGAGATCAACGGCGAACACGTGCGCAAGGCCGCACCCATCGCGCTGGACCTGAATGGCATCGCCAAGGGCTACGGCGTGGATCGACTGGCCGAAATCCTCCGCAATCAAGGCATATCCGACGGACTCGTCGGGATCGATGGCGAGATGCGTGCAATGGGCCTCAGGCCGGACGGTGAAGCCTGGACCATCGCGGTCGAGGCGCCGGACGCCGAGCGCCGGACGCCGCATTCGATCCTCGCGCTTCAGGATGCCGCCGTCGCGACCTCGGGCGACTACCGTCACTGGGTCGAGGTGCAGGGGCGCCGCCTGTCGCACACGATGGACCCGAGGCGGGGAGCGCCGCTGATCGCGTCGCCGGCCTCCATCACGGTCGTGGCCCGCAGCTGTGCAGAGGCAGATGCCTGGGCGACGGCCCTCATGGTGCTTGGGCCGGTCAAAGGCGCGACGCTCGCAAAACAAAGCGGCCTCGACGCCCTGTTCCTCTTGCGCGATGATGTTGTCAACGTAAGGGGCGTGGGAGTCGGACGACTATTTTCCGAAGAGCCAGCGGCAATCGCCTCAGCCGAGGGGAGATGAGCCGCATGGAAACGACACGGACCGACCGCTTCAAGACCGCTATCCTGCTCATTGCCGCGACCGGCCTGATTGCGGGACTTGCCTTCTACTTTTCCGGCGAACCCGACGTCGCGAACGCGGTCTGGATCGCGGGCGTCGTTCCCGCGCTCGCCGCGCTCGTGGTCGAGATCCTGCGCAGCCTGCGTTCCGGCGAAGTGGGCCTCGATATTGTCGCCGCGCTCTCCATGTCGGCGGCGCTCGTCTTCGGCGAGACCCTCGCCGCGGCGGTGGTCGCCGTAATGTATTCCGGCGGCACCTTCCTCGAAGCCTTCGCGGAAGGGCGTGCCCGCCGTGAAATGCACGACCTGCTGTCCCGTGTGCCTCGGACCGCGACAAGACACCGGAATGGCGGGCTGGAGGAAGTGCCGCTGAACGAAATTGCGCCCGGCGACCGCCTTCTGATCCGGCAGGGCGACGTGGTGCCGGTGGATGGCACCGTGAGCTCAGAGACGGCCTTCGTCGATACCTCGGCGCTGACGGGGGAATCCCTGCCCGTCCGGCTCCGTTACGGCGCCGAGGCCATGAGCGGATCGACCAATGCGGGCGAAGCCTTCGACCTGATCGCAACTCACGAGGCCAAGGACAGCACCTATGCCGGGATCGTCCGGCTGGTGGAAGAGGCGCAGGCCTCCAAGGCGCCGATGTCGCGGCTGGCCGACCGTTGGTCGCTGGGGTTTCTGGCGGTCACGGTCAGCATTGCCTTCGCTGCCTGGTGGTTCACGGGCGATCCGATCCGGGCCGTCGCCGTGCTCGTCGTCGCAACGCCATGTCCCCTGATCCTGGCCGTGCCGGTCGCGCTGGTCGCAGGCCTGTCGCGCGCGGCGCATTTCGGGCTGCTGATCAAGGGCGCGGGACCGCTGGAGACGATGGCGCGCATCCGAACGCTGATCCTCGACAAGACCGGCACGCTGACGGACGGCCGGCCGCAGATCGTCTCGATCGACAGCCACGACGGCATGGCGGAGGACGACATCCTGCGCCTTGCGGCATCGCTTGACCAGGCGTCCAAGCACCCCGTGGCTCAGGCCATCGTCGCCGCCGCAAAGGAGCGGGGCTTCTCTCTACCCGTTCCGTCAGACGTGGCGGAGATTCCGGGCGAAGGCGTCGTCGGCTATGTCGAAGGCCGGAAGATCATCGTCGGCGGGGATGCCTTCGTCGCATCCCGCGTCGGACGGCGGCCCGGCGATCATTCCGCCATCGCCGCTGGTTCGGTCCTCGTTGCTGTCGCGGTCGACGGGCACATGGTAGGGCATCTCGTCATGTCCGATCCCCTGCGCGACGGCGCGGGCCAGATGCTGGACGGGCTGCGGCGCGAGGGGATCGCGCGTATCCTGCTCGCGACCGGAGACCGCGCTGACGTGGCCGAGCGTGTCACCGAAGGGCTTGGGCTCGACGGTCTGCGGGCCGGGCTGACACCGGACCAGAAAGTGTTGCTCGTTCTCACCGAGCGCAAGAACGGCCCGGTGATGATGGTGGGCGACGGGGTCAACGACGCGCCCGCGCTCGCAGCGGCAGACGTGGGCGTCGCCATGGGCGCACGGGGCGCGGCGGCCTCGGCGGAGGCGGCGGATGTCGTGCTGCTTGTCGACCGTATCGACCGCCTCGGGCCAGGGATCGAGATCGCGCGCGGCGCGCGCCGCATCGCTGTCGAAAGCGTTGTCGCCGGGATCGGCCTTTCGGTCATGGGCATGATCGCGGCGGCTTTCGGCTATCTCACTCCGGTGCAGGGGGCGCTCCTGCAGGAGGTCATCGACGTTGCAGTGATCCTGAACGCCCTCCGCGCGCTGCGCATCGCGCCCCATGAACCCACTATTCCGAAACCAAAGGCTGTCTCCTCCGGGCAGGATGACATCGCGCAAGGAGCCACGCCATGAGCCGCCTCTCGCATTCCGAAATCCACATGGTGCATCGCATCGGCTGGCTGCGGGCCGCCGTTCTCGGCGCGAACGACGGGCTGGTGTCGACGGCAAGCCTCGTGGTCGGCGTCGCCGCAGCAGGATCGGGAAAGCCGGAGGTCCTTATAGCGGGGCTGGCTGGCCTCGTGGCCGGCGCGATGTCCATGGCGGCAGGCGAGTACGTCTCAGTCAGTTCTCAGACTGACGCGGAAAACGCTGACCTTGCGCGCGAGACCCGCGAACTGGCGGAAACACCCGAGGCCGAACTCGAAGAACTTACCCAAATCTATGTCGAGCGAGGGCTGGACCGAGACCTTGCCGAAAAGGTGGCCGTGCAACTGACCGAACGTGACGCGCTCGGATCGCATGCCCGCGACGAGCTTGGCATCTCCGAGACCGTGACAGCCCGCCCGATCCAGGCCGCCTTGGTGTCGGCGCTGACCTTCGCCGTGGGTGCGGTGCTGCCCTTGATCGTCGTACTGGTCGTCCCGGATGCACGGATCGTTTTCTTGGTCGCCGTGTCGACGATCCTCGGCCTCGCGGTTCTTGGTGGATTAGGCGCTTCTGCTGGCGGTGCTGGTGTTATTCGAGGTGCTGCAAGGGTCACGCTCTGGGGTGCACTCGCCATGGCGGCGACCGCTGGAGTCGGTGCGCTGTTCGGGGTCGCCGTAGGCTAGGGAGTAGCCGAGGTCTCGGGCGGAAGCTTCCACGTTGGCGCGGGCTTCCACCTTGTGCCGATCTTCGAATGTGGCAATCGCTTTGGCGACGTCATTCTGCATTTTCTTCAGCTCGCTGAGCGACAGTACGTCGAGATCGAAAGCAGCCGTTGGTGCGGTCCGTGTCCTGAATATTCCGGTATCGATAGCCCGTCGCGGCAAGGCCCTGCATTCCGCAGCACGGAAGGGCAGGGGGGGCGAGAGCCGGTGATAGCCACTTGGGCCGCTAGCGGCGTGCTGGGCTTGGGGTAAAGCAGTCCCGATGGGCAAGGGGACATGGTCTGGCATGGGCTCCCCGTATCTCTCTGTCTCCTGGGTCATCCCTTCGACTGACAATCCCCTAATCCCGTTCGATCTCCTGCGCGCAACCCCGCGTCAGTCCGGGCCGTGTTGGCCGCCTTTGGCGTCCTGCCCGCTCCACCCCGGTCCTCTGGGGGTGTCCGGTGTCCATGCTGTCCACCGTGCACGCGTCACCCGACGGGCTTTTTCAGGGTCTTGTCGAAGGGACGGTCCCGAAGACAGGAAACACAGGAGCTTATCATGCAGAACATCGTCATCCTCGCCGGCAACATCGGTCAGACCCCCGAAGTCCGCACCACCCAGAGCGGCACCAAGATCACCAACTTCAGCCTCGCCACCTCGCGCCCCCGCCTCTCGGAAGGCCGTGTGATGCGCGACGAGAACGGCTACCGTGTCATGGACACCGAATGGCACCGCATCACCTGCTTCAACGGTCTCGGCAAGACGGTCGCGGAGCATTGCGAAAAGGGCATGAAGGTCCTCGTCCACGGTCGCATTCACTACACCAAGTGGATCGACAGCATGGGGAACGACCGCTACGGCTGCGAGATCATCGCCGAGAAGGTCGACTTCCTGAGCCGTCCGAAGTCGGCCGAGAACGAAAACCCCGAGCTGGTCGACCGCGACGACGAGATCCCGTTCTGAGGAACGGGGTCTCCCCCTCGGGCCCGGCGGGTTAAACCGCCGGGCTAAAAGTCTCTTCGGGCCACTGGAAAAGGCACCCACGCTTGCCTTCCGGTGCTGAGCGCCTTGAATGCGCCTAATTGTTCAACATGCGCACGAGCTAGATTTCGTCTTTAGTTCTGGTCGCGCCGTGACTGCGATACGCGTCGAGCATCAACCGCGTATATTCGGCCGTGCTCTGGGTCACGGTGCCCAAACCGGGCCATGCGAACAACGGATCCGACCAAGTAACTTCCAACTCAATCTCGATCCCAAGCAGTGCGGCCACTTTGATCGCAGCGGTCGGCTCCTTGTCCTCGGGCCAGTAGTGATCCTCGAAGGAAACAACCACGTCGAGATCGTCATCAACCCAGATTTCGGCCAGACCTGCTCCCATGCGTTCGCTGGCATTGGTCGCATCCTCGAACAGGGCAGCCCGGATCAAATGGGTCACCTGGTCATTGTTGAGGTCAAGCCTTGGCCGCGGATCTATAACTGACACGATGGGTTCAATCTCTTGCCTTTCGGCGCGGGATTGGACTGGCACTGGTTTTTCATCGTTCGGTCCCAGCCAGAAGGCTTCTGGAAGAATGTTGATTGGTGATGCGCCGCAGCTGGGACAGTGCCATTGGTTTCCAGCGATCTGTGGGCCGGTGATCTCTGAGTTGCAGTGAAGGCAGTACCAGAGGTTCGATTCCTCCATCTCCAAGAACGGGTGCCGCACATTTCCTTCCGCATCCGGCTTTGTGGCGCGCCGTGGCCAATCGGCAAATCGCTGCGCCTTGACGCTCTGCATCAATTCCCTCGCAATCCCGATGGCTTCTTCACGTAGCACGCGATCGTTCATCGGGCTGGTCTGGGCATGCTTGATGTCGATCTCGACACGAGGGGCGGCCAAAGGGTTTTCTGGCAGCACGATCTGCCAACCCTCACCATCCATGCGGACGTCACCAAGCATTGTTTTCAGTTCGTATGGATGCCCCCGTACTTCTCCTCGAGTGACGGCATCGGGGCTTCCGAAGATATGGTCGAAGGTCGCACCCTCGTAGGAAGTGATCCGTTCCACGAAGGCCTTGATCGTGGCAACTTGTGCTTCGGAGGGAACCCACTCTCCTTTGGCGCTGCCTGTCAACGCATTCCAATGAGCAAAGCCCATTCGACTGGCAACAAAGTCGAGCGCTACGTGCTGTGGATGACCCGTCGCCCTAGCGTAACGCTTCGCCAGGAGTTTCAAAGTCTTAAGCTTAGTGTTCTCTGTCATGATCCATGTCCAAGCCGGATCTGACTAGGTGCCCGCTGCTAATCAGACCCGCCGATGGCATGAGGTCTGCTGTTCGAAATCAAGATCGCTGCAAAGCTTCGCGTGGCGGGCACACCGGCCTGCGAGAAAGGCCATGTTTAAACTCTGCCATTTTTGAACGCAGGTCAACACCAGCGAGTTGCGGGCGTGCGGCGCCTCCGACTTAGCGCCGTTTGCCCGAGAGAGTTTGAGGTTGGCCGGTTTTCCGGTGACGGGTTGAGGGCTGGGAGAGTGGCTCCCGGCGCCTGTCACGGAGGAATACCGATGGGTGTTGTGGAAGTTCTGGATCCGGTCGCACCGGCGCGGGCTGGTGGCTGGAAGGTGGACGCGAGCCGGGGTGAGCGGAACGGGCGGGTGTCGTCCGAATGGTTCAACCGGCCCGATGATGAGAGGTATCTGTCGCTCGATGATCTCTGGGCCAGTGTGAAAAGCCGCTCCGAACGCAGCCGCAGCCGTGTGGTGCAGACGGCGGATATCCGCGTCGAGGCCGCGCGGGACAACCCCGAGCGGTTGCATCTGATGCTGCCGAAAGCGCATGAACCGGTCGCACCCACGCATTGGGCCTTCGGCCAGCTTGCCAGCATCGTCGGCGCTCCGGCGTCGTACCTGCGCCAGTTGCCCGCGCCACTGGCGGGGATCAACCTGCAGTACGGTCTGACCAACCACCGCGCCGAGCAGGTGAAGACTTTCGAGACGGAAGACGGCCGGACCGAACTGCGCGCCGTGACCGGTCCCGACTACGGTCGCATTCATGACTTCGAGCTTGTCGAGGCGGTGCAGCGGATCGCGGGCAATGGCACCGGCGATACGCGTTGGAAGGTGCCGGGCGTGCTCGACTGGTCGACCGGAGTCTATAACCCCGATGTCGAGATCAGCCGCGATACGACCACGCTCTATGCGTCTGACCGCGATGTCTTCCTGTTCCTGGTCGACGATCGCAACCCGATCGAGGCGGGCAAGCTGGCGGACGGCTCTCCCGACCTCTACTTCCGGGGCTTCTATTGCTGGAATTCCGAGGTCGGTGCCAAGACACTCGGCATGGCGAGCTTCTACCTTCGGGCGGTGTGCCAGAACCGCAACCTCTGGGGCGTCGAGGATTTCCAGGAGATCAAGATCCGCCACTCGAAATACGCCGCCTCGCGCTTCGCCCATGAGGCGGCTCCGGCGCTGACGCGGTTTGCTAATTCCTCGCCGCAGGGCTTCGTGAACGGCATCAAGGCCGCGCGGCAGCAGGTCGTGGCGCGCAGCGACGAAGACCGCGCGGATTTCCTGCGCAAACGGGGTTTCTCGAAGGCCGAATCCGGCAAGATCATCGAGAAGGTGCTGATGGAGGAAGGTCGCCCGCCCGAGAGCATCTTCGACTTCGTACAGGGCATTACCCGGCTTGCGCGCGACAAGACTCAGCAGGATGCCCGCCTTGATATGGAAGGGCGCGCCAAGAAGCTCCTCGACCGGGTCGGCTGACGCGAAGCCCGGCACAGCGGCCGCCTGCATCCGCGGCGGTCGCGTTTTCCTCTTCCACATGCACGCCACTGGCCCCGCCCCGAGAGGGCAGGGGACTTCGGTGTGCGCAATTCAGCGAGACCCCCATGACCCCTCAGGAACAAACTGTCATCCTCGAGGCACGCGACATCCTCGGCCGCTACCTCAGCCAGAACCCGGTCATCGGCAGTTGGCAAGCGCTGATGGACTATTGTGCGCTGACTGTCCGAGGTCCCATCGAGCGCTTCCATGTCCTCTATCTCGACCGCAAGAACCGCATCATCGCTGATGAGCTTTTGTCTACCGGCACGGTCGACCATGTCCCGGTCTATCCACGCGAGGTGATCAAGCGGGCGCTGATGCTGAACGCCAGCGCGCTGATCCTGATCCACAACCACCCGTCGGGCGATCCGACACCGTCGGAGGCCGATCTCAGCATGACCGGGGAGATCCAGAAGGGGTGTAAGTTTTTAGGCCTGACGCTGCATGACCACATCATCGTCGGCGCCGGGACGGAACTGAGCCTGCGGGCCCAGGGCAAGCTGTGACGCGCCTTGCGAGCCTGCCACCGTCACCCTTCCGAGGAAGAGGGCGGGGGGTTGGTCTTTGACGGTTTGAAGCGGGGAGAGAGGCTCTCCGCACCGTCGGAGATATGCCCATGTTCGACCTTCCTCTCCAAACTCAGCCGGAAACACAGAAGACAGATTTGCCGCCGAGCTTCCTGACCGTTCTTGCAGATCAAGACTTGCCGTTTGCGCTCACGACGGCTTGCCATGCGCCCGCAGCTCTCATGTCAGGGCAGGTACACCCCAAGGTACTGGAGCGGTTTGCCACGCTGGCCGAAGCCATGCAGGGGGCAGTCGTTCATGCCGAAAATGTCACCCCTGAAGACACGCCGCGCATCCTGGCGATCCTCGATCGAGAGGGCCGCCTCGTTCTGGCCGGGGCTGTCCATGGTGGCGGGGTCGCATGGTGCCACCCGGTCTCGGATGCCGCCGAAGCCCGCGCCGTCGTGTCCGAGGCCAGCCAGGCCCGCGCGCAGGCCATGCGAGCGGCCGAGTGGCATGAACATGGCCTTGCGCGACGGCTGCGGCACCACGCCGACTTTCTCGATGCCCGTCTTGTCGATCCACTCTGGCGCGTCTTCGCGTCTCGCGCCCTGCAGATCGCGGCGTGACGCCCGAGAGTCAGAGAAGGGCAGGGGAGGATGTGAGCCTAGGAGGACGAGAGAGCCTCGGGGTTCAGATCCTTTCCCTCATTTCGGAGTTTCCAATGTCAAAGATCGAACCCACCTTGGCCGCGCCGATGGCGCCGTCCAGGATTGATTTCGCTGCCGTGCTGGCTCGGCAGTCCGAGCGTGACGCGCGGATCGCAGCTTTGCGTCCGGCCAACAAGGAGCGCCTCTTCGATGGCCTGACTGCCGCGGGCATCACCCATGTGACCGTGAGTTTCGACGGCTATGGCGATAGCGGCCAGGTTGAAAGCATCGAAGCCTACGCTGGCGATACCGAGGTTGCTTTCCCCAAGACCGAGATCGCCTATGCCGCATTGACCTGGGACGACCCGGAGGTCGAGATGCGGGCGCTTTCGCTCGAAGATGTCGTCGAGCAACTGGCCTACGACTTCCTCTCCGACACCCATGGCGGCTGGGAGAACAACGACGGGGCTTACGGCGAATTCTGCTTCGATGCGAGCGCTCGCACCATCCACCTTGAGTTCAACGAGCGCTTCACCTCGTCCGAACTCTACACGCACGATTTCTGAGGGGGCGGCGATGGCACATCCGTACCACCACGCCCTGTCCTCGGTGAAGAAATGGGGCGGCACGGTCGACGACTACCTCGCCGTGCATTCCTGGTTCGACCAGAGCAAGGAGATCACAGCCGATTTTCGGCACCGGGCGCTGCGCCACCATGCCGAGGGCATCTTCATGGCCGAGATCATCTTTGGTCAGATACTCACGCTTTCGACCGGGCGCGTCATCCCCACCCGGTGGGTCGGCGAGCAGCATGTTAAGGAGGACCTCGGCTTCATCCCGAGCTTCGCCGATTGGGTGAAGGCCATTCGGCCCGAGCCTTGGATGGGTCGGACCGAACGGATCGAGGCACAGGTCGATCCGCATCTCGTCTCGCCCGTGGTCGAGGTCACGTGACATGACCGATCCCACTTATCTAAGTCTTGGCTTGCCACCGACCGCTTCGCCACTGGCAGTGGTTCGCGCGGCGGTCCGGGCGCTGCACCCCGACACACGCGCTGTTTGCGGCCTCCGGACGGCGCGCAAGCGCTTCTACCGGCAAATGCTCTGCGCTCATGCCGCACGACAGGCGGCAGACGACACGTCGATCGGCTGATCGCTCCCGGCCGACCCTTCCAATCCAGTACTCGGCCTTCGGGCCGGGTCTTCCCCATTCAGGAGGTCCCCATGGCGGATTACTTCACCCATTTCTCATGCCTGCTCGACGTCGGCACTCCCGAAAAGGCGGCCCGAGCACTCGCGCTGTTTCACGATCTGCGCGCTGCGGATCAGGACGCCGACGACCCGGATATCGCTGGCTTCGATCTCGTGCACCAGGATGCCCCCGAGGGCAGCAGCCTCTGGATCCATGATGACGAACACGGCGATGTCGAAGCCGTCATCCGCTTCGTCTTGCGTCTTGCTGAAGAGCTCGACCTCACCGGCCTTTGGGGGTTCCAGTATGCTCTGACCTGCTCCCGGCCACGACTCGACGCCTTTGGTGGCGGCGCGCATGCCATCGATCTCAGCGCTCGTAAATCCATCGGCTGGTCCAGCACGCAAGAATGGTTGGTCGCGGCGCTGAACAGGGAGGACGCCGATGCCTGAGATCATCTGCACCACTGTCTACCAGTTCCCCGAGCTCTCGGATGCGGCCAAAGAGAAGGCCCGCTGCTGGTATCGCGACCTCGGGCCCCACGACGACTGGTGGGACGCGGTCTATGAAGATTTCGAGCGGGTCTGCGAGATACTCGGCATCAGCCTGAAGACCACGCCCGTCCGCCTGATGGGCGGCGGGATGCGCCAAAAGCCCTGTATCTGGTTCTCCGGGTTCTGGAGTCAAGGCGACGGGGCCTGTTTCGAAGGATACTGGTCCCACGCCAAGGGCGCGGCCGCGCGCATTCGGGACTACGCGCCCAAGGACGCGACGTTGCACGGCATCGCCGACCGCCTGCAGGCCATCCAGCGGCGAAACTTCTACAAACTCGCCGCCGAGGCCAGCCACCGCGGCCGCTACTACCACGAATACTGCATGTCCGTGGACGTGACGCGCGACAGTCCGACGTGGCAGCCGCCGACCGAGGACGCGGAAAAAGTCGTGACCGAGGCCCTGCGCGATCTGGCCCGCTGGCTCTACAGCCAGCTTGAAGCCGAATTCGACCACCTCACCTCGGACGAGGCCATCGAGGAGGGGATCATCGTCAACGAGTATACGTTCACGGAAGGAGGGCGGCGGCTCGGGTAACAGAGATCAAAGCGCAAGGTTCATTTGATCTTTACAGTAAGTCCATATGGACTATATTGAAGCCAATGGAGGACGCCATGTACGTTGCAGAGAAAATCCGGGAACCCGCACAGGTCAACGCCGTTGCGTTGAAGGCTTACGCGCGCGTGGTTGATGCCTGGGGCCTCAACTTGAAGGAAGCGGCTGGCCTTGCTGACATGTCAGAGAGCACATGGAAGCGCGCCAAGAAGCCGGATTTCGCGGGGGAACTGACCAAGGATCAGCTTCTGCGGCTCAGTGCGGTGATCGGCATCTACAAGTCGCTCGAACTCTACTTCTCCGAGCCGCTCGCGCGAAGCTGGTTCACCCGACCGAACACCGGCCCGCTGTTCGGGGGCAGCCGTCCGGTTGACACCGCCATCGAAGGTGGCTTGCCGCAGATCCTCGCGGTGCGGACCTATCTCGATGCGTTGCGTGGTGGGGCATGAAGCAGACCGAGGTTTCAGATCGCGGTCTCGTTCGTCTCCTGCCTGCCACCTACCACAAGCCGCCATCCCTGCGCGGTCTCGTCGATACCGATGACGAGATGGAGATCTTGGCAGAGATCGAGGGCCTGACCAGTGGACGTCTACAGGCCGAACGCGGGCGCAACCCACATCTGGACCCGCGCGAACTCGCTTGGCAACGCCGTAGCCGCGATCTGCGCATCTATGGGGACAGTCACGTCAACGCAGCCTTCACTTACACCCGCGCCGGCGGAAACCGCTTCAACGCCGAGGAGCGCGGCGCTTGGTACTGCGCATGGGATGTGATGGTTTCTGTCAGCGAAGTGGCCTGGCACCGCACACGCGAACTCGGCTTTACCGGCAGCTTCCACGACAGCGCCCGCTATGTGGAATTGCTGGCCGACTTCATCGGCGTCTTCAACGACATGACCGATGAGGCAGGTCATCCGGCGCTGCATCCGGATCCGGCTGTCGGGTATCCCGAGGGCCAAAGCCTGGCACAGCATCTGCGTCGGGGCGGATCCAAGGGCCTGATTTACCCTTCGGTCCGGGCTCCTGCACCGGGCGGGAATTGCCTGGTCTGCTTCGAGCCCCACGCAATTCAGAACGTTCGTCCGGGCGCGTCTTGGGATCTTGTTTGGGATGGGACACCGCACTACTCGATTGCGGCTGTCAGCTAATCCGCAAAACCGTAATTGCCCCGGAGGCCTATAAGGATGGCAACGCCTGATATTGAAAGCCCTGACCGCACCGATCTCAAGCAGATCGACCATGCGCACTTCTTTGAAGCGATGGACTCGCCGCCTTTGCCGACCGAAGCACTGCGCTCTGCCTTTCGTCGGGCGAAAACGCGGTCATTTCAGCGAAACACAGGGCTTGGAAGCGCCGACTGAGTTCACCCGTCTTCGGCGCCTCCCATCGACGCGATGAGGACGGCCAACGCAAAGCGCCCCTCACGACGGTGATGGCCGTGGCTCAACCCATGAGCTTCAACAAGGCGTCGCGCTGCGCTGTGTGCTTTTCGGGGTTGTCGCGCTTCAGTTTGTTCAGGTTGAGAAGTTTCCACTTCACGGCCGGTAGGTCAGCGGCCTGCGAACGGTCGATCGCCGCGAAGTCAGGCTCGCCGTCCTGAAGCGTCAGGAGGAACTGCCTCGCCTTGTCATCGAGCCTCGATTGCAGATCGGCGACCAACTTGAGGCGCGTCGCCAAAAGCGTAGCGAGCGGGACGGGTGTTCTGGTCATGCCTTCGAATTCCCGCGCGTAGGGTTGCTCGAGATCGATCGGGTTCGGATCGAGAAGCTCATGCGCCGGTCGTGGCGAACTGGCGACATAGATCAGGAAGGTGTGGAAGAGGTCCTGCGTCAGTCCCTCGTTTTCGTAAAGGAGCGTGACGTCGTAGAGATCCCGGGGATGCTGCCTGTCCAGGGCGGCGTGCAGCTTGCCAGCGAACAGATCCTCGAACGAGACGATCTGCATTTCGGCATAGCCATAGGCATCCTCCACGGCGGCAGAGACGGTCCGGACTTCCGGGTCGTGGACCACGCCCCGGGTCACGGGCGAGGTTTCGATCTTGATCTCGGCATTGTCCAGGCGCGCCAGGAGCCGGGTGGCTCCGCCGCCGCCCCCTTGGATGCGCTGCGATTTCGCGCCTCGGATTCCGGTCTCGATGGAAGCCGCAATGCGATCCATCGCGGCGTTGATCTCGTCCAGGCTCTCGGCGCGTTCCTTGATTGGCAGGTAAGTCAGGTCGATGTCGACCGACAGCCGAGGCAGGTCGCGGTAGAAGAGGTTGATGGCCGTCCCGCCCTTGAGCGCGAAGACGCTTTCGCCCGCGACATGGGGCAGGACGCGCACCAGGAGCGCAACCTGGGCTTCATAGGTCTCACGCGCCATTTTCCGCCTCCGGTTTCACGAATTCTTCCGGCACCATGATCCGATAGCGCGGGTGGATCTTGCCGCCCTGGACCAGAGCCCGGTCGCCGCTGCCGAGGTCGAATGCCTGCGGGTCGATCCGTTTGCGCCAGGGATGATCGTGGCGGTCCGCGAAGACGAAGAACAGGCGCTTGACCTTGATCTTCTGGCACGCTTGCAGGAGGTCGGAAATCAGCCTTGGGCGCAGGGTTGTCAGGCTCTCGAAGACCATGTCGAGCGTGTGGAAACTCTCATGGTGGGGCAACTCGTCCATGGCTTCCAGGATTGCGCGCTCCGGCGTCGACATCGTCAGACCCCAGTCCCATGGCAGGCCAGAATTCTTGCCCTCGATCACGCCCAGCTTCGGATCGGTGAACAAGGAACGGGGGCGGATACTGAAAGGGGCATCCGTCTGCAGTTTGATCAGCCAGTTCGGGACCTTGTCCCCATAGACCCAGACTGGAGCGCTTTCCCCCAGGCGGAGGTAATGGGCATGTCCTTGTTCACCGAGTGCCGTTGTGCTCCCGACATGCAGATCATGACCCATGATATGTTGCATCGAAAGGATGCAGGTCTTCCAGTCGATGCTGTTGGACGCCTGCATATTCGGGACTGGTCGGCGGAAGACACCGCGTGCGATGCGCTCCAGCCAGCCGCGTTTCACATAGTCACGGAAGCTCTCATAGGCGATGCCCTGCGAGACGAGCCATGCCGCGTCGACCAGATACCCGGCGGGTACGGCATCGAGCACTTTCTTCAGATTCTGTGACCTTGCGGTGTCCATGATACCTAAAGTGACAGATTTTCAAAGAGACATCTACAGTTTTCTTTGATGAAAATGCTTTTCCGGCGTTATGGACGCTCCTATCTCACCATTTCCAAAGAACTTAGGGACTAGCCCCAAGGGGAGGGAGATCTGAAGACGCTGGGTTGAGAGACGGCTACGACTTGCGGTGGTTACCGAAGGTCGCAGCGGTGCACATCCCGGCGTGCCGCCGGAACCAGACCTTGGTCCTTCGGACAGGAGCTTGACCGAGGCTGATGTCCCGAAGGGCCAGTCTGCCAACCTACAGGTTGGCAGCTGCGCTCGGTTTGCCAAACTATGATGTGGCAAAAAGCTGGACGATCGCACAGAGCGTCACTAGCCGGTGCGGTGCTCACTTATTCCCGTCGATCCACTTCGACATGAGCCCCTTGTCGCGGAAGCATTCGTCTGGAACGGCGCACCGTTTGATCCGGGCGAGCTTCTCAGCGAAGGCCACTTGCCTGGAGGTGGGCAGCTGGTCCATGTCCGATACGGGCTTCAGCCGGGCCTGAGCCTCGATCCAGGCGCTCAAAGATCGCCGGTCTTGCTGACCCTCCCAGGGCAGGAGCGTCCGGTTGCGCTGCGCGAGCGATCGCGCATAGGCGATCTGCTTGGGCGTTGCCGGCAGGGCGTGCGTGGTGATTTCCATGGTGGAACCCCCTTTCTGGCTTGGCTCAGAATATAGAACATAACAAGAACAAAATCAAGCCGAGCTTCCGGGACGCGTCAGATTCGAGAGGGAGAGAGGGGCCGGGAAAGATCAGGTCCGAGGCTGCCCGAGAGAGGGTGTCCGGGCCTGATCCTGTCCTTCATTCCGGAGTTTCCCGATGACCCATCTTGCCCCTGTTGCGCAGGCGTCCTTGCCTGCGCCCATTGTCCCGTTGGCAGCAAATCCTGCCCCTGCGATCGTTGCTGTTGCCGAAGCGCTGCAGCCCGATCTGGCGCAAGGGCTTCAGATCGACGCGCTGCGCCTCCGCCGCGAGATGGAACATGCCTTTGGCGGTTCCGATGCGACCGGTGCTTGGGACTGGAAGCTCGCCTATGAGGCGGGCGAGGTGGCGCTGATCCTCTTTCTGCGAAAGTTCGGTCGGGCGCTGCTTGCGCGTGCCGGCTCGCCTGCGGCGCTCTTGCCGATCCTCGCCAAGGTGGCAGGCCTCTTGCCCACGCACACCCGGCGGTCGGAAGAGATGGAGCGCTTTCAGCAATTCTCGACGCCGCTGCCCATGGGGCTCGCGGCTGTGGCGGCAGCACAGATCACGCCCTATGATCTTGTCCTAGAGCCGTCTGCCGGGACCGGGCTTCTGGCGATCCTCGCCGAGATCGCCGGCGGCGCTCTGGCTCTCAACGAGTTGGCGGACACCCGCGCCGACCTTCTTCGCTTGCTGTTCCCGGGCCGACCGGTCACGGGGTTTGATGCCGCGCAGATCGACGATCATCTCGATGCCTGCTCAAGCCCGAGCGTCATTCTGATGAACCCGCCTTTCTCGGCCCAAGCCAATGTCGATGGTCGGTCGACCGAGGCGACCGCCCGACATCTGCGCTCGGCCCTTGCGCGCTTAGTTCCCGGCGGACGGCTCGTGGCCATCACAGGGGCCGGTTTCGCGCCGGATGCGCCGGCCTGGGCCGAGACCTTCGGCCGTCTGACCGAGACCGCCCATCTCGTCTTCACCGGCGCGGTGTCGGGCGCCGCTTTCGCCAAGCACGGCACCAGCTTCGAGACGCGGATTTCTGTCTTCGACAAATGCCGCGGCGGCGAGCCGGGCGGCACCACCGCAGACCTGCGCCAACCCATGTCTAGGGACGTGGCGCATCTGATGTCCCGGGTCACTGCCGAGGTTCCGCCGCGCCTCAAACTGGATCCAGCTCCTGCTGCGGGGCAGGGCCATTCTTCCCCCTTTCCGGGAAATTTTCACCTCACCACCCGCAAACCCGCCAGCCGATCGCACGCGACCTCTGCAGCCAATCCGGCGAAGCCTGAAACCCAGATTGAGGCCGAGGAACTGGACTACGCTCTCCGCGACGCCGCCGAAGACGAAGACACGGCACGGCTGTCCGACGCGATCTACGAGACCTTCCGCCTGCAGGCCATCAACATCCCCGGCGCGGCGCCGCACCCCACCAAACTTGTGCAATCGGCGGCCATGGCCTCTGTCGCACCGCCGAAACCCAGCTATCGCCCCAAGCTTCCGGCGGCCATCCTGCGCGACGGCCTGTTGTCCGACGCGCAGCTTGAGACTGTCATCTACGCGGGGGAGGCGCATGGCGCGCATCTCACTGGGTCTTGGACCGTCGATGAAACCGGAGACGTGGTCTCCGCTGCACCGGACGATGCCGCTGACGCCGTCCGCTTCCGCCGCGGCTTTTTCCTCGGCGATGGCACCGGGGCGGGCAAGGGCCGCCAGTCGGCCGGGATCCTGCTCGACAACTGGTGCCAAGGCCGCCGCAAGGCGCTCTGGATCTCGAAGAGCGACAAGCTTCTCGAGGATGCGCAGCGCGACTGGTCGGCGCTTGGCCAGGAGCGGCTTCTGGTGATGCCGCTGTCGCGTTTCGCACAAGGGCGCGACATCCCTCTGATCGAGGGCATCCTCTTCACCACCTATGCGACGTTGCGCTCGGAAGAACGGGGTGCCAAGAAATCCCGCGTCGATCAGATCGTCGACTGGCTCGGGGCGGATTTCGACGGGGTGATCCTCTTTGACGAAAGCCATGCCATGGCGAATGCCGCGGGGGGCAAGGGCGAGCGCGGCGATACCATGGCCTCGCAGCAGGGCAGGGCGGGCCTGCGCCTGCAGCACAAACTGCCCAACGCCCGCGTGGTCTATGTCTCGGCGACGGGCGCGACGACCGTCCACAACCTCGCTTATGCGCAGCGTCTCGGTCTCTGGGGCGGGGAGGATTTCCCGTTCGCAACCCGGGCGGAATTCGTGGAAGCCATCGAGGCGGGCGGTGTCGCGGCGATGGAGGTTCTGGCCCGCGACCTCCGGGCGCTCGGCCTCTACACAGCGCGGTCGCTGTCCTATGACGGTGTCGAATACGAGATGCTGGAACACGCGCTTAGCCCCGAGCAGCGCGGTATCTACGATGCCTATGCCGGGGCCTTCGCGATCATCCACAACAACCTGACCGCGGCGCTGGAGGCGGCGAACATTTCCGGCGCGGCCGACGGGCCGAGGGGGTCGGGCACGCTGAACCGTCAGGCGAAATCCGCCGCTCGCTCGGCGTTTGAATCCGCCAAGCAGCGCTTCTTCGGCCACCTGCTAACCAGCATGAAAACCCCCGCCCTCATTTCCAGCATCGAGGAGGATCTGGCGGCAGGCCATGCCGCCGTCATCCAGATCGTCTCGACGGGCGAGGCGCTCATGGAGCGCCGCCTGTCGGAGATCCCAACCGACGAATGGGACGATATCCGCTGTGATATCACTCCCAGGGAGTATGTCCTGGACTACCTCGCCCATTCTTTCCCGGTCCAGCTCTACGAGCCTTTCACTGACAGCGAGGGCAACCTCTCGTCGCGCCCCGTCACGCGCGACGGCCAACCGGTGGAGTGCCGCGAAGCCGTCCGGCGTCGTGACGCGCTGATTGAGAAACTGGCTTCGCTTCCGCCCGTGCCGGGTACACTCGACCAGATCGTCCAGCGCTTCGGCACCGATCTCGTGGCCGAAGTCACAGGGCGCTCGCGGCGCATCGTGCGGAAGGGCGAAGGGCATTCGGCACGGCTCGTGGTGGAGAACCGGGCCGGAGCCGCGAACCTCACGGAGACCCAAGCCTTCATGGATGACGAAAAGCGTATCCTGATCTTCTCGGATGCCGGCGGCACCGGGCGCAGCTATCACGCCGACCTCGGCGCGAAGAACCAGCGCTTGCGGGTCCACTACCTCTTGGAGCCCGGCTGGAAGGCAGATGCGGCGATTCAGGGCCTTGGCCGCACCAACCGAACCAATCAGGCGCAGCCGCCGCTCTTCCGGCCAGTGGCCACCGATGTGAAGGCGGAGAAGCGGTTCCTGTCGACCATTGCGCGACGTCTCGACACGCTTGGCGCGATCACGCGCGGTCAGCGGCAGACCGGCGGGCAAGGGCTGTTCCGCCCGGAGGATAACCTCGAGTCGCCCTACGCCCGAGACGCCCTGCGCCAGCTTTACCGCCGCATCTATCGCGGCGATCTGGCCGGATGTTCGCTCGGGGCTTTCGAGGATGCGACCGGGCTCAGCCTGACCGATGACAACGGGCTGAAGGACGACCTGCCGCCGATCACGACCTTCCTCAATCGCCTGCTGGCGCTGACGATCAACATGCAAGCCGTGCTATTCTCGGCCTTCGAGGAATTGCTCGACCAGTGGATCGAGGGCGCCATCGCCGCCGGGGTCTATGACCTTGGCCTCGAGACGCTGCGCGCCGAGAGCTTCCGCGTCACGGATGCGCGGGTGATCTACACCCATCCTGGCTCGGGTGCGGAAACCCAGCTTCTCACCATCGCGGAAAAGCGCCGCAACACGCCGACAGCGCTCGTGGATGCGCTCGACTGGCTCGATGACCCGCAGGCGCGGCTTCTGGTCAACAGCCGCTCGGGCCGGGCTGCCGTGCAGGTTCCCGCCACCAGTCACATGCTGGACGATGGGACCATCGAGCCGCGCCTGCGCCTGATCCGCCCGCTTGATGCCAGCACGGTCCCGGCCAAGGTCATGGAGGACACTCACTGGCTCGAGGCCGACCGCGCGGCCTTCACTGCGGCGTGGACTGCGGAACTGGCCGAGGTGCCGGAGTTTTCCGAAGCCACGCTGCACATCGTGGCAGGTCTGCTGCTGCCGATCTGGAAGCAGCTTCCACAGGATGAAACCCGCGTCTACCGCCTGCAGACCGATGACGGGCAGCGCATCATCGGCCGCCGCGTCTCGCCTGCCTGGGTCGCGACCACGCTGGCCGCCGATGCGCCCAAGCTCTCGGCCGCGCAGGTCCATGCCCTCGTTCTGGAGGGCAAGACCGTGGTGTGCCTGTCCGAAGGGATGGAATTGCACCGCTCGCGCGTCATGGGCGCGAACCGGATCGAACTGTCGGGCTTCTCGGAGGCAGCCAAGGATCGGCTCAAGGCCGATGGCTTCTTCTCGGAGATCATCAGTTGGAAGCTTCGGCTGTTCTGCCCGACCGACGCCGATGGCGTCGCGATACTGGATCGTCTGCTTGCACGTTGTCCTGTCGCAAGGCTACATGATCGCGGAGGTTGTTGACCCATGTATTCCAAGACCGAAGACCTCGTGCGCGATCTGGCAGAAAATGCCGAAGGCGTCTGTCGTGCCTACCTTCCCGCCGGACGGCGGGAAGGATCCTACTGGATCGTCGGCGATCTGCAGAACAACCCCGGCCGGTCGCTCTTCGTGCGGTTGACGGGTCCTGCGTCGGGACCAGGGGCAGCGGGCAAGTTTACGGATGGGGCCACAGGCGAGCATGGCGATCTCCTGGACATCATCCGCGCCCGGACGGGGATCACGCGCTTCCCCGACCTTCTCGCCGAGGCCCGAGCGCATCTTGGCCGTCCGCAGCTGGTCGTCCCGGATAAGCAAGAGCCGAGGAAGGCCAAGGCGCCCGGTGGCACTCCCGCGGCAGCGGCGCGCTTGTTTGCTGCCTCGAACCCGATCACAGGCACGCTTGCTGAGACCTACCTCCGTTCCCGAGGCATCACCCAATTCGGGGCGAACGGCGCCTTACGCTTCCACCCGAAGTGCTGGCATCGGGAAGAGGGGCAGACCCGGAGCATCCCCAGACCGGCGATGATCGCGGCGGTTACCGATGGGGCAGGGGCCGTGCAGGGCGTGCATCGCACCTGGTTGGCAGCTGACGGGCAGGGGAAGGCGGCAGTGAATCCAGAGCGTCGGGCTATGGGTCACCTCCTCGGCAATGCTGTCAGGCTGACCCCGCAGGATGACATCCTCGTCATCGGCGAAGGCATCGAGACCATGCTGTCCCTGTCCGAGGCGATCCCCGGCCTTCCCGTCTGGGCGGCGCTCTCGTCTGGTCACCTCGGGGCGGTCCTGTTGCCGGAGGGGCTCAAGCGCCTTTACGTCGCGATCGATCGCGATCCGGCCGGGCAGCGCGCGGCAGAGAAGTTGAGCGCCAGAGCCTCCGAGGTCGGGGTGCGCGTGCGGGTGCTGGAACCGCGGCTCGGGGATTTCAACGATGATCTTCGAGCGAACGGCAAGGACGCGCTGCGCCAGCATCTGGCAGGTCAGATCGGGCCAGAGGATCGGCATCGCCTGCCCAGCTGAGCTACATCGCGCAGGGGGGGGCTGGGAGTGCGGGGCAGGGGGCTGCATCCCAGTCGTGGCTCTGGATCGTCGTCCTCACCCCATCCCGGGCCTTGCGCATCCACCCGTCAGCCCTGCGCGGCCTTCAAGAGATGGGCAGGCCGTCAAAGCGGTTGCCCCTGCAAGGTCGGCAGGGAACCTATTTCCGCCGGCGGCAAAGCCGCCTTTGCATCGCGAGACAAATAGCTTCCCTGCCGACCTCCTCCACGCTGTTCCGGCCCCGGCGAAGCCGGGATGAAGGGGCAACCGCCCCGACGGCTCGGGTCTGCCCATGAAGGCCGCGCGGGATGACGCGCGGACGAGACAGGCCCGGAGGCAAGAAACCGATGACGATCCACACCCACGACGACGCGTATGAACCCGCCCATAGCGCATCGCAGACCGCCCATGCGCTCGACGAGCTCCAGCTCTACGGCTATCGCCCCTTTGACGAGCCCGATCCGCGCCCGATGCCCGATGGGCAGCGCCTCGCCGTCGCCGTCGCCGACATCTTCGACGCCCTCGTCGCGACCCTGGAAGACACCCGTATGGAACCCGACCTCGAAGAGGTGCTCTGGGGCCAGGTCAACCTCTTCCACCGCGCCACGGCCCGGATCGAGCGGACGCTCGATGAGAACGAGCAAGCGCAGCGCCGCCTCCAGCGCGAGCAGGACGGCTCCGAAGTGAAGTCCGTCGAACTCGAGCGCCTGACGGCCGAAGGCCTGACCCTCGTCGAACGGCGCAACTGCATGGACACGATGCGCGATCACGCCGCATCCGAGTTCGTCCATCACACGGGATCCACCTGGCGCCCTCGCACCGGCTCGATGGTGAACCGCCAGCACATGACCTCAGCGCTCATCGACAGCCGCGACTTCCTGGCCGCCAAGCGCCGCGCAGAGACCGAGGTGATGCTGCCCGCAGGTCCCAAAGTCGCCCTCACCGGTGGGACCGACTTCAACGATCATCGGCTAATCTGGGGCAAGCTCGACCAGGTCCAGACCAAGTATCCCGACATGGTCCTTCTGCACGGGGGTAGCCCGAAGGGCGCAGAGCTCATCGCCGCCAAATGGGCCGAGGCCCGGGGCGTGACGCAGGTGGCCTTCAAGCCCGACTGGACCAAGCACGCCAAGGCCGCGCCCTTCAAGCGCAACGACGCGATGCTGGATGTGCTCCCGGTCGGGGTCCTTGTCTTCCCCGGAACCGGTATCCAGGAAAACCTCGCCGATAAAGCCAAAAAGCTGGGCATCCCGGTCATGAAGTTCGAGAAGGGGGCGTGAGCCCCCGACTTCGATCCGGGACAGAACATTGTGGAAACGTCGAAGAGTGCTTGATATTGTGGTCTGGAGAGAGGCGCCAACAACATGTTCGACACATCGCAGCAAATGGAAGTGTTCCCGACGACGGTCGATCTCAAGCGGATCGACCCGTCTCTCAACATGCGGCGCTTCTATCGAATGAGCGTTCAGCCGGACCTGTTTGGCGGCGCATGCCTTGTGCGGGAATGGGGCCGTATCGGGTTTCGAGGGCAGCTGTTGGTTGAGCAACACGATGACGAGGGCCGGGCAGTCAACGCTTTGTTGAAGCTGTCGGCGACGAAGAAGCGGCGGGGGTATCGGTTGCAGGGCGAGCGTTGAGAACGGCCCTAAGCTGCCGTTTCCGGGATGCTAACAGTTCTGCGATGCAGCAAGTCATACCGGACTTTGGGCGCTGTGTTGGACCTAGTTTAGCTAGGAGTGATTTGTCGCACCGTCTCTTCAGTCATATCTTCAAAAAGAAGTACCGGCGTTAGGTGTTTTACACGGTCATCATAGTGCATTGGCACTCTTTCACTAAAGACCAGACCGCCAACAATTTGTTTAACCTCAAATCCAAAGTAAGAAGTGAGGGTGCCCTTGTGACGCTGCAAAACAGTCAAGCGCGCCAAGTGTTTCCTCAACTTGTCCTTTTGGCCGTTTCCAGAGTATTTGGAAAGTTGTTCGGCTAGTTCTCCGGGGGTTTTCTTGCCCTGCAGCTTTTTGCACTCGAAGGCAAAAACTATGCCCTTGTCTGCATCCCAAGCAAGAGCATCGACATCACCGCTAGCTACTATGCTATCGACGAGGGTGTCTGAAGACCCCTTTATAAGCTCCGCTAGGTTCTTGTCCGAAGCAGCTTCTAGGCCAATTGCTCTCAGCTTGTCACACACCGCTTCATTAAATTCCTGATTCTCAGATCCAACCTTGCCGAACCATTTCTTCATTTTCCTTGATGAAAGCTGGCGTTGGTCAAAGTCGCCCTCCAAATATCGATCTAGCATGTAGAGAATACCGTCTTGGATCATGCCGCCACAGACAATCAGTCTTTCTTGGTCTGCTTCACGATACGAGAGTATTGGCCGCCGCAAGACACTTAGCATACGCCTGAAACGCCATGGCTGTTTGTCTTTCTCTAAAAAACCCTCTGGTATCTCGCTCCAGTTTTCTCTGAGTGGCATTGTCAGAGCGTTTAGAACGATGTCGAACTGGTCCTCCAGCTCTGGTGCTTTGGAATACACTGCGCACTTCAGCTCGTCTGGACAGCAATTCCAATACGGCTGATCCAATTCAAGTAAGATGTTCTGAAAGACGGAAAGAAAGTTGGCTAGATCTTCAAGCCTACATCCGACTTCTTCAAAGAACGCATGCGCAAACTCGCTTTCAGACTGATCTTCGCTATCGCCACTACCTTCCTGCTCTTCAAAGTACTTTGCATATCGGCCGGTTTGAAAGGTGACGCCATCTTGGAAATTTTGGGTAACTAAATCGTTCACTGTTCCCTCATGGAAACCCCAATTCATCATCACGTCGCCTAGCGGAGAAATCCGAACAAGTGGTTCCATGGCCCCGTAACGAATAGCGTCAGATGCATTTCCGAGTTGGAAAATCTCCGAAACAGCCGCCATTAAATCCGCGAGATCAAAATCCCCCAATGGAAGACCGCCGTCTTTGCCACACTCGACTTGCCCCACTTCCATTAGCACCCTGTAGCCGACAAACGCGGTCGTTGTTTTGCTCGACTGTTTCAAAATGTCTTCGCGAGCTTCAGACTCGTTTTCAGCAAGTCCAAGGATAGCAGCCGTCGAACGCTTCCAACTCTCCCTGCTCAACCAAGCAGCTTCGTGATTAACGAGAACTTTTTCCAAAAACTTCGTTGGATCGAATGTACGAACCTTGGAAACCAATGCACCTTCAAGCCCAGCAATAATCTTATTCAATAACCTACAGCATTCGGCGACGCCTGTTGTCTCGCTTTTGGCCAGCTCTGCACCGTACTCCCATCCCATCATTAACCGGCGAGTGGCACTATCAACATTAGTGGGGACCACGTATTCGCTTGGTAGAAGATAGTTGAAATGATGGCGAAACGACGTAACCCTGAATGCATGAGCGTAGCGGGCAAAATCGTTTTTTACGATCTTGGACAAGATCGGATCTTTATCAAAAGCTAGATAGTATTTGCATTTGAGCGCATCTAAGACGTCCGAAAGCAGCCTGCGCTCGGCAATATTCGTTGGATGGTGCAAAGCGGTGTCAAAGTCCGACGTTATCTTGAAACAGATAAAATGACCTTCATCAGAAAAAACGGCGTCTGTGAATTCCAAGGAGTTCTCAGCGTCAAGTGTTGTTACCTCACTTTCGACTATTCCAATGGCAGTATCGAAGGTATCCGTCCGGCGTGACCGCCTTTGACAATCAAGTTGGCTGCCAATTCCAGGGTGCGAGTTCGTCGAGGCGGTTGATCTTGTGATCAGCAATGTGGGTCAGCACCCAAGTGAGCCAGG
>JAFKDC010000032.1 GCA_017255395.1 Enemella evansiae
GCGGGCGCCATCACCCCGGTGCCGGGCGGCGTCGGCCCGATGACCATCGCCTGCCTGCTGGCCAACACCCTGACCGCCTGCTGCCGCGCCAATGGCCTGCCAGAGCCGGAGGGGCTGACGGCGTGAAACCGGCTGCCAGGCCGTCGTCCTCGGGACGGTCGTGCCCCTTCAGGGGGCACGACAGGGGCCTTCGCCTGTTCCGGGGCGCGGGCGTGAATGAACCGGCGGGGCACATATGCGCCCGCCGGGCAGGGGTCGCGGGGCACAGGGGGCAAGGACGTGCCTGAATGGAGGTGCGCCCGTCTGGGTTACACGGGTGGCCAGACCCGCCGCCGGGCCGGATATCGACTGGCAACCTGCCGGCGCGCTACCGGGGCTCGGGGGCCGGGATGCGCACCATCGTGCCGGTCAGCCGTGCGATGTGGCGTTCTGCCCCTTCGGTCACAGCGTAGACATCGGCCTGCGTCACCAGCATCCGGCGACCGGGCTTCACGACCTGACCGCGGGCGACCAGCGCCTCTCCGGTGCCGGGGGCGAGGTAATGGATCGTCATGTCAGAGGTCACCACGTCGTCGCCCGGGGCCAGCACCGTGACGGCGGCGTATCCCGCGGCACTGTCGCCGATGGCGAAGGCCACCGCGCCATGCGCGTAGCCCTGCTGCTGGCTGGCGGCTGCGGTCACCGGCACGCGGATCTCCATCGTCCCCGGGCCAACCGAGACAACCGTGGCGCCCAGTGTCGTCATCAGCCCCTGCCGGGCAAAGCTGTCGCGGATGCGGGTTTCAAGGTCGGTCTGCATGGCCCCAGCATTGCCGGGCGCGGGCCGGGCGGCAAGGGTTACCCTGCGGCGGCGCGCGGCATCGGGATCGCCACGGGGCGCCGGGCCAGAAGGATCGCGCGGGCCTCGGGCCCCATCAGCGTGGCCAGCGGCGCGCGGTCACAGTAAAGCCCGCCGGTATAGGCGCCGTAGGCGGGCAGGATCAGCCGCCGGGCGTCGCAGAGAAAGCAGGGATGGGTCAGCGCCCGCCCGCGCGCCACGATCCGGGCCTTGGGGTGGTAGTGGCCGGAGACCTCGCCCTCTGCCCCGGGGCTGGCGATGTGGCGAAAGACCAGCGGACCCAGACGATGCTCGGCCCGGTGCGTGCCCCCCAAGGCAACCGGGCCGGGGTCGTGGTTGCCCTCGATCCATGTCCAGTCGCGCCCGGCTTGCAGGCGGGCGATCCACAGGGCCTCTGGCTCGGGCAGGCAGGCATCGATCCCGGGCGCGTCGAAGCTGTCGCCGAGGCAGATCACCGACCGGGCGCGGGTGGCGGCCAGATCCTGCTCCAGCCGCGACAGGGTTTCCTGCGTGTCGTAGGGCGGCAGCTGCGCGCCGCCCACCGCCGACAGCCGGGCCGACTTGCCAAGGTGCAGGTCCGAGACCACCAGCAGCCTTTCCTCTGGCCAGTGCAGGGCACCGGAGGGCAGGGCGTGCAGCGAGACGCCGCGGAAGGAAAAGCCGTGGATGTTCATCCTTTGTCTTTGCCCCGGACACGCGCGGGCATCAAGGGGGCCGTGGTCGGGTGCCTGCCGTGGGGCAGGATTTTGCCCCTGTCCGGGGCCGGGCGCGTCGGCCTCTGGGCAGGGGCGCACCACTCGGGCGGCGGGATCGTCCGACCCTCGCCGTGGTTCTGGCACAGGATGGGCCACGCGCATCCGCTGCGCCGATCCGGCCCGGGCGGGGGCTCTGGGCGGAAAACTGGACAGGTGGCCCGCAACCGGGCAGGCTGTGGGGCAGGGAGGATGCCCATGCGCCTCTATGACCCCCTTGCGCCCGTGCTGGCGGCGGCGCTGGCTTTGGCCCCGGCGCCCACCGGCGCGGGGCAAAGCTGCACCGAGGACGCGATGATCGTCTTCGACGGCTCGGGTTCCATGGCCGAGATCGGCTCTACCGGGATCGGCGTGCCGCGTATCTCCGAGGCGCGCACAGCCCTGAACCGGGTGATCCCCGAGATCGCGGCAGCGCGCAGGCTGGGGCTGGTGATCTACGGCCCTGCCGGGGACCGGACCTGCCGGAACATCGACCTGCGCTTTGCCCCGCAATGGCAGGCGGCGCCCCGGCTTCTGGCCGATGTGCAGGCGCTGCGGCCCGCGGGCGGGACATCCCTGACCGATGCGGTGAAGCGGGCCGCCGAGGTGCTGGGCGCGCCCGGGAACAGCGGCGCGGTGGTGCTGGTGACGGACGGCAAGGAAACCTGCGGCGGCCAGCCCTGCCAGCTGGCGGCAGATCTTGCCGCGACGGCGCCGGGGCTGACGGTGCATGTGATCGGCTTCAAGGTGCGCGACGGTTGGCCGGACCGGGGCCGGGCAGAGGCCTCGGGGGACGCGACGGTGGCGCGCTGCCTCGCCGACCGCACCGGCGGCCGCTACGTGGGGGCCGAGACGGTGGACGAACTGGTGGGCGCCCTGCGGGTGACGCTGGGGTGCAATGTTTTCGGGCAGGATTCCGGCGGGGCGCGCAGGCTGGCGAGGCTGACGACCGGCCCCTGATTGGAAGGACCGGGACGGGCCGTGGCGACGCGGGCTGCGGGTTTTCTGGCACCCGGTCGCGTCAGGGTCGCCGGGGGGCGGTGTTGTCCAAGCCTTTACCGGCACGAACCCGGCCAGTTCCGTGGAGGTTTTCGCCCTGCGGGCGCAGCAGGCCGACCCGGTCCCGCGTCGCCCCGTGCACAGCCGAAGAGATGCTCTTTCCAGCGGCAGAGGTGATCGGGTCGGGCGGTCGTGGAGCGCCGCAGCAACCGTAGTCGCCGCTTGGGAAACAGCGGCGCCGGATGGCGGAGGAGGGCGCCCCTGCGGGCGCCCTCCCTGTGTCAGGCGTTGTCCGGGTGGAACTCTTCCAGCTCTGGCCGGGTGCCGATGGTGATGTGGTCGATCTCTTCCATGGCAAAGCCCCGGATCAGCGAGGGGATCATCATGCAGACCAGCACGAAGATCGGCAGGCCGACCACGGTGATCACCTGTTGCAGCGCGTCCAGCCCCGCATCGCCCGCCAGCACGATCAGCATGGCGGCGACCAGCCCCTCTGCCGCGCCCCAGAAGACCCGCTGCCCCACCGGGCCGGGTTCCGGCGCGCCGGTGCAGAGCATGTCGACCACAAGGCTGGCCGAGTCCGAGGAGGTGGCAAAGAAGATCGCCACGATCACCACCGCGAAGCCCTGGATGAAGGTGGTGAAGGGGAAGTGCTCGAAGAAGGCGAACATCGCCAGCGGCACGCTGTCCGCCACCGCCGCGCTGATCTGCCCGGCTTCCTCTCCCATGGCGGCGCGGGCGGCAAGGCCGAGGCCGTCGAATTCCATCGCCTGCCAGCCGAAGATGGCGAACCAGATCAGGGTGAACGCCGAGGGTGCCATGAGCACGCCGAAGACGAATTCGCGGATCGTCCGCCCGCGCGAGATCCGCGCCACGAAAAGGCCGATGAAGGGCGACCAGGTCACCGTCCAGGCCCAGTAGAAGACGGTCCAGCCACCCTGCCAGCCCCATGTTTCGGTGTTCGGGTTGTTGTTGGCCAGCATGTCGTTCCAGAAGGCCAGACGCGGCAGGTTGCCGAAGTACAGCCCGAAGGTCTCGACGATGCCGCGCAGCAGGAACAGGGTCGAGCCGCAGACCAGCACGAAGACCATCAGTGCCACGGCCATGCCGATATTGAGGTTCGACAGCACCTTCACGCCCTTGTCGAGCCCCACCACGATAGAGCAGACCGCCACGCCCGTCAGCACCGCGAGGATCGTCACCTGCACGGCAGGGCCGTCACCCGTGCCGAACAGCTCGTTCAGGCCCGCGGCGATCTGGCTGGAGCCGAGGCCCAGCGAGACCGCGACCCCGAAGAGCGTGCCGAGGATGGCGGCCACGTCGATGGCCTTGCCGATGGGGCCGTGGATGCCCTCGCGCAGCAGCGGATAAAAGACCGAGGACACGCGCACCGGCAGTTCGTAGCGGTTGATGAAATAGGCGAAGGCCAGCCCGGGCAGCGTGAAGATCGTCCATGTGTGCAGGCCAAGGTGGTAGATCGCGATGGACATGGCATCGCGCGCGGCCTGTTCCGTGTAGGGTTCCACCCCCTGCATCGGCGGCGCCGAGAAATGCGAGATCGGCTCTGCCACGCCCCAGAACATCAGCACCGTGCCGATGCCGCCGGCAAAGAGCATGGTGAACCACGACAGGTTGCTGAACTCGGGGCGCGAGCCCTTGGGGCCAAGCCGGATATGGCCATGACGCGAGGCGGCGGCCCAGATCAGGAAGCCCAGCCAGACGTTGACGCCAAGGATGAAGAACCAGCCAAGATTGGTGACGATCCAGGCGCGACCGGCGGCGAAGGCCTGGCCGATGGCCTCGGGGGCGATCACAAGGGCAAGGACGAAGACAAGGGTGAAACCGGCGGATGTAAAAAAGATGATCGGATCGGTGCGCAGACCGAGCCTTCGTGCAAGCTGTTCCAAGAATTCTGTCCCCCGTTTTGAAACTTACTTTTCCGACACAACGCAGGGGAGAGTGCGCGGTTCCGATATTCTGTAACAAAGGTTAAGTTTGCAGAGGGAGCGCAGGCTGTCGGGGATAGGCCTGTATTCGGGGATGCCTCTGGCCCTTTCCTTAAAGGGGTGTCCTGCACGGCTCAAATCTTGCAACAATGCGATCAACCACCCGGCGCGGAACCAAGGCGGAGCCGCCGCCCCATCATGCCAGAGGCATGTCTTCGACATGACGGGCCGTCAGTCCCGCCAAAGGCGGGCCACTGTCAACGGCGCACCTTCTGTGCGACGGCCCGGCGATTTGGCTGATGTTGGCGCGACCTGTCTGAACTCGTACGGACTTTGCCGGGATAAACTGCCTTCCTGAACCGAAGGGTCGCCGGACCACGGCCCTGCGATGGCGCGGCTCACCGGCCCGGGAAAGCTGTCGTTCTCAGCGTGCAGTGCAAACGCCCCCGGGGGGGCATCGGGAGCGCATCTCAACACGAGCGGTGAGATGTCGTCCTCAGCGGAAAAGAAAACGCCCCCGAAGTCTTCTCCGGGGGCGTCAGGTCGAACCGTATCGGCCTTGTGCTTACTGCGGCACTTCCGCGTCGAGGCCCTCGACGAAGAACAGCATCCCGGCAAGGTCGCCATCGCTGGCCGTCTCACCCTCGGCCAGCCACGCCGTGCCGTCGGCCTTGTTGAGCGGGCCGGTGAAGGGGTGGTACTCGCCCGATGCGATGGCTGCTTTCATGGCCAGCGCCTCTTCCTTGACCTCGGCGGGCACGGCGTCGGTGATCTCGCCGATGCCGACCATGCCGGTCGAAATGCCGTCCCAGGTGTCCTTCGACTCCCATGTGCCGTCCATGACCGCCTGCACGCGCTCGATGTAATAGGGCGTCCAGTTGTCGATGATCGAAGAGACGCGCGGTGTCGGCGCGTAATCCGCCATGTCAGAGGCCTGCCCGAAGGTGATGACGTTCCCGGCTTCCTGCGCGGCGGCCTGCGGCGCGGTCGAGTCGGTGTGCTGCAGCACCACGTCGGCGCCGTTCTCGATCAGCGCGCGGGCGGCATCGGCTTCTTTCGCCGGGTCGAACCACGTGTACAGCCAGATGATCGAGAACTCGACGTCCGGATTCACCTTCTTGGCGTGCAGATAGGCAGAGTTGATGCCGCGCACGACCTCGGGGATCGGCACAGAGGCGATGTAACCGATCTTGTTGGTCTTGGTCATCTTGCCCGCGATGTGGCCCTGGATCGCGCGGCCCTCGTAGAAGCGCGCCGAATAGGTCGAGACGTTGTCCGCGCGCTTGTAGCCGGTGGCATGCTCGAACTTCACGTCCGGGAACTTCTCGGCGACGGCGATTGTCGGGTCCATGTAGCCGAAGGAGGTGGTGAAGATGATGTCGGCGCCCGACAGCGCCATGCGGGTGATCGCGCCCTCGGCGTCGGCGCTTTCCGGCACGTTCTCCTGGTAGACGGTCTTCACCTTGCCCTCGAAATGGGCCTCCATCTTTTGGCGGGCCTGATCGTGTTCGTAGGTCCAGCCGCCGTCCCCCGGCGGTCCGATGTAGATGAAGCCCGCGGTCAGCGGATCGTCCTGCGCCACGGCGGCGCTGCCCAGCGTCAGCGCGGCGGCGGCGGAGGCAAGAAGGGTTCTGCGAAGCATGTGAGTGGTCTCCCGTTGGTTATGGTTGGCCTCAGGACGAGGCGTGGAAGGATCGGCCCAGCGAGGCGGGCGCGCCATGCGCGCCGCGTGCCGAGATGATGACGAGCACGATGATGGTGATCAGGTACGGCGAGGCTGACAAGAGCGCGACGGGCACTTCGGCCCCCGCGGCCTGCAGGTTCAGCTGCAGCACGGTGATGCCGCCGAAGAGGTAGGCCCCCAGCGCCACGCGCCCCGCCCGCCACGAGGCGAAGACGACGATGGCCAGCGCGATCCATCCCGCGCCCGCGGTCATGCCCTCGGTCCATTGCGGCACGCGCACAAGCGACAGGTAGGCGCCGCCCAGCCCCGCGCAGGCGCCGCCGAAGAGGATGGCGGCCACGCGGATGCGCACGACCTTGTAGCCCAGGGCATGGGCGGACCCATGGCTCTCGCCCACCGCGCGCAGGATCAGCCCGGCGCGGGTGTATTTCAGGAAGGCCCAGACCGCCACGACCAGCAGCAGCGACAGGTAGACCATGGCGTCATGCGAAAACAGCATGCGCCCCAGCACGGGCAGCTCCGACAGCACAGGGATATCCAGCTTCGGCAGGGTGGGGGACTTGATCCCCTCGTAGGGCTTGCCGATCAGGCTCGACAGGCCCAGTCCGGCCAGCGTCAGCCCCAGCCCCGTCGCCACCTGGTTCGACAGCAGCACCTGTGTCAGCACGGCGAAGACAAGGCTCAGCGCCGCGCCCCCCGCCGCCGCCGCCACGAATCCCAGCGCCGGAGAGGTAAAGCTCACCCCCACGGCAAACCCCACCACGGCACCGGTGATCATCATGCCCTCGACGCCAAGGTTCAGCACACCCGATTTCTCGACCACCATCTCGCCGATGGCCGCCAGCAGGATCGGCGTGGCCGAGATCATGATCGAAGCGACCAGCAGCACCGGGTTGATCGAACCGAAATCCATCAGGCAAACCCTCCGTTGTTGCCGGGGGTGTCGGCAAACGACCCGCCTCGCCCAAGACAGCGCGCGTCCCCTGCTTCTTCTGTCCGGAAATATCCCGGGGAGCGCGAGGGGCAGCGCCCCTGGCAACACGCGCCAACACCTGCCAACCGCATCACGCCGCCACCCCCGCGCCAAGGCGCAGCCGGTAGTTGGTGAAGACATCCATCGCCAGCAGGAAGAACAGCAGCATCCCCTGGAACAGCTGGATCGCCGCGCCGGGCAGGCTCAGCATCAGCTGCGCCAGCTCGCCGCCGATGTAGGTGAGGGCCATCAGAAAACCCGCCAGCAGGATGCCCACCGGGTTCAGCCGTCCGAGGAAGGCCACGATGATCGCGGTGAACCCGTAGCCCGCGTTGAAGCTGTCGGTCAGCTGTCCCGCCGGGCCGGTCACCTCGAAAAGCCCCGCCATGCCCGCCAGCGCACCGGCAAGGCCAAGGCAGAGGAACACGATCCGCGCCGGGTTTACACCGGCGAAGCGCGCGGCGCGCGGCGCCTCTCCGCTCAGGCGAATGTTGAAGCCCTGTATGTGGCGGGTCATCATCACCTGCGCCGCGATCACCGCGATCAGCGCCGCCACGACACCCCAGTGCAGGCCAGTGTTCGACATAAGCTCGGCGTTGTGGACCGCGGGCCATTGCTTGAAGTTCCGCGACCCGGGAAAGCCCATGCCCTCGGGGTTCCTCAGCAAGCCGGTCGAAACGGAGACCAGAAGGGTCTGCGCCACGTAGACCAGCATCAGCGAGACGAGGATCTCGTTGGTGCCGAAGCGCGTCTTGAGCAAGGCTGGGATCATCGCCCAGGCCCAGCCGCCCAATGCGCCGCAGAGCACCATCAGCGGGAAGATCAGCACGCTCTCGGACGGGTAGAGCGCCAGCCCGGCCCCGGCGCCGCAGATCGCGCCGATGATGTACTGGCCCTCGGCGCCGATGTTCCAGATGCCCGCGCGAAAGCCGATCGACAGGCCGATGGCGATCAGGATCAGCGGCGCGGCCTTCACCAGAAGTTGCGGGCGCGAATAGCTGGCGAACTGCGGGTGAAAGAGCGGGTCCCAGAAGATCGTGCGGATCGCCTCGACCGGCTGCGCCCCGAGGAACCAGAAGAGGATGCCGCCGACAACCATGGTCAGCAGTACCGCCACCACCGGCGTCAGCACGGTCCAGAGCCGCGAGGGCTGCGGGCGCTTCTCCAGCCGGATCATGCCACGCCCTCCGTCGCGCGCCCGGAATTTTCCGAAAATTCCGGGCCGGTTTCTTTGTAAGAAACCGGCGCCTGCATCAAGCGGTCACGCCTCCACATGGGCCACCTCCATGTCATGCGCGCCACCCATCATCAGGCCGATCTGCTCCATGTCCAAGTCCGCCACCGGACGCAGCGGCGACAGCCGCCCCTCGTTCAGCGCGCCGAAGCGGTCCGAGACCTCCATCAACTCGTCGAGGTCCTGACTGATCACCACGACCGCGCTGCCCTTGGCCGCCAGATCGAGGATCTGCTGCCGAATGAAGGCCGCCGCCGCCGCGTCCACGCCCCATGTGGGCTGGTTGATCACCAGCACCTCGGGGGCCTGCATGATTTCGCGGCCCACGACGTATTTCTGCAGGTTGCCGCCCGACAGCGCCCGCGCCGCCGTGTGCACCCCCGGCGTCCGCACGTCGAAGCGCGCGATCACCTCCTCGGCAAAGCCCTTCGCCTTGCCCCAAGAGATGAACCCCCGGCTCAGCATGCCCTTGCGCCGCGCCGCCGTCAGCACGCCGTTCTCCAGCAGGCTCATGTCGGGGGCCGCCGCATGGCCCAGCCGCTCTTCCGGCGCCGACAAGAGCCCCGCCGCCCGCCGCGCCACCGGCCCCTGCCGGCTGATGTCCGCGCCTTTCAGGAAGACCGAGCCCTCGGGCGCCAGCCGCTCGCCCGAAAGCGCCGCCAGCAGTTCGTCCTGCCCGTTCCCGGCCACGCCGCCAAGGCCCAGCACCTCGCCCGCGCGCACCGCAAAGCCGATGTCCCGCAGGGGCGTGCCGAAGGCGCCGGGCGCGGGCAGCGACAGGCCGCGCGTCTCCAGCAGCACCGCGCCCTTCTCGACGCCGCGCGCCTCGGGCGTCGCGAAACTGCTGCCCACCATCATCTCGGCCATCTCGCGCGCCGTGGTCTCGCGCGGGATGCAGGTGTCGACCTTCTTGCCCAGCCGCAGGATCGTCGCCGTGTCGCAAAGCGCCCGGATCTCCTCCAGCTTGTGCGAGATATACAGGATCGAAGTTCCCTCGGCGCGCAGCTTGTTCAGCGTCTCGAAGAGGATCTCGACCTCCTGCGGGGTCAGCACGCTCGTCGGCTCGTCCATGATCAGCAGGCGCGGGTTCTGCAGCAGGCAGCGGATGATCTCGACCCGCTGGCGCTCGCCCGCCGACAGGGTGCCGACGGTTCGCGTCGGGTCCAGCGGCAGGCCGTAGGTCTCCGAGACCTCGCGGATCTGCCGCGCCAGTTGCGTCATGGCGGGCGGCTCTTCCATCCCCAGCGCGACGTTCTCGGCCACGTCCAGCGCGTCGAAGAGCGAGAAGTGCTGGAACACCATGGCCACGCCGGTCCGCCGCGCGTCCGAGGGCTTGGTCGGCGCGAAGGCCACCCCGTCCCATGTCATCTCGCCCCGGTCCGGCTGCACGAGGCCGAAGATCATCTTGACCAGCGTCGACTTGCCCGCGCCGTTCTCGCCCAGAAGGGCGTGGATCTCGCCCTTGCCGATGTCGAAGGACACGTCGTCGTTGGCCACGACGCCGGGGTAGGCCTTGGTCAGGCCCCGGATGCTGAGCAGTGGTTCGGCCACGCGCGTTCGTCCCTCGTTTTCAGCGAAATTATTTGAGCGGCGACCCCGATGGCAATGGCCTGCGGATGCTTACCCAGCGCTTTCTGCCCGATCGGACAGCAGATGCGTGCGATTTCAGCAGCTGTGTGTCCCAAAGAGTGCAAGCGACGGGAAAAGCGCATCTTCTTGGTGTCCGACCCGATCAGCCCGGCGAAGCCGAAGCCATGCCGCAAGAGCGCGTGGCAGAGGTCGAGGTCCAGTGCGTGGCTATAGGTCAGGATCAGGTGCGCGGCGTCCCGGGGCGCCATCGCGACCGCGCGCTGGGGCTCTGCCACCGGCAGGACGGCCACGCCCTCCGCGACCGTTTCGGGAAACCGCTCCGGCCCGGTGTCCACCCATGTGACGGCGAGGTCGGGCAGGGGGGCCAGAACCTCGACCACGGCCCGGCCCACGTGGCCCGCGCCCCAGACCCAGACCGGCAGCGAGGGGTGCAACACGGGCTCCACCATCCAGCCCTGTACAAGCTGCGGCGCGGGGGCCTCTCCGCGCGCCCGCGCCCGGTCGATCAGGCGCTGCACCGCCAGCGGCTTCTCCCCCGGCCCGCGCGCGATCACGGTCTCGTCCAGCGCGTCCACCGCGGCGGCATCGTAGTGTTCCGTCAGCAGCGTCACGGCCCCGCCGCAGCACTGGCCCAGTTCGGGCCCCAAGGGATGCCGCGTCAGCCCCTGCCGCGTCAGGGCCGCCTGCGCCGCCCGATACTCCAGCGCGCCGCCGCCGATGGTGCCGGACTGCCCGCCCTCCCAGACCAGCATCGCGGCGCCCACCTCGCGCGGCGAGGACCCGGCCACCTCGGCCACCACGACGCGGGCGACCCGGCCATGGGCGGCCACGGCCCGTCGCAGGCCGGCAAGGTCAAACACCGCGCGCCCGCCGGATGGCTTCCAGCACATGCTCCGCCGTGGCGGGCGCCTCAAGGTCCGGGTAGGCGGGCCCGCAGGCCGCCACCGCATCCGACAGGGCGAGGAAGGCAGAGATGCCGTGCATGAAGGGCGGCTCTCCCACGGCCTTGGACCGGTAGACCGTCGGCTCGCGGTTCTGACCGTCCCAGAGCGCCACGTTGAAGACCGGCGGACGGTCCGAACAGGCCGGGATCTTGTAGGTCGAGGGCGCATGCGTCCGCAAAGCGCCCTTGTTGTCCCAGACCAGTTCCTCGGTGGTCAGCCAGCCCGCGCCCTGCACGTAGCCGCCCTCGATCTGGCCGCGATCCAGCGCCGGGTTCAGCGAGCCGCCGCAATCGTGCAGGATGTCGCTGCGCAGGATGCGGTTCTCGCCGGTCAGCGTGTCCACGACCACCTCGGTGCAGGACACCCCGTAGGCGAAGTAGTAAAAGGGCCGCCCCTGTCCGCGCTGCCGGTCCCACTGGATCTTCGGCGTCTTGTAGAAACCTGTTGCCGACAGGCTCACCCGGCCCTGGTAACACAGCGCGGCAGCCTCGGCGAAGCTCATCTCCTGCCCGCCGACCACGACGCGGCCGCCGTCGAAGGCCACGGTGTCGACGGAACACTGGTGCAACTCCGCCAGATGCGCGGCCATCCGGCCCACGATCGTGTCGCAGGCCGCGGCCACCGCCGCGCCGTTCAGGTCCGATCCCGAAGAGGCCGCCGTGGCCGAGGTATTGGGCACCTTGGCAGTGTCCGTCGCGGTGATCCGCACGGCGTCCAGTGGCACGCCAAAGCGGCTTGCCGCCACCTGCGCGACCTTCTGGAACAGACCCTGTCCCATCTCGGTGCCGCCGTGGTTCATCGCGATGGAGCCGTCCTGATAGACATGCACCAGGGCTCCCGCCTGATTGAGATGCGTCAGCGTGAACGAGATCCCGAACTTCACCGGGGTCAGCGCAATCCCGCGCTTCAGCACCGGGTTGGCGGCATTCCACGCGGCCACCGCATCCCGGCGCGCGGCGTAGTCGCAGGACGCGGCCAGCGCCTCGGTCATCTCGTGCAGGATGAAATCCTCGACCGGCTGCCCGTAGGGCGTGGTCTGCACACCCCGCGCGGCCACCGGCCCGCCCCGATCCTCAGGCCCCTCCGGCGCCCCGCGCGAGGCAAGATCCTCTCCGACAAGCGCTTCGCCCTGCGGTGCGGAACCGACCTTTTCATTCTTCTGTCCGGAAATATCCCGGGGGGGCTCCGAAGGAGCGGGGGGCAGAGCCCCCCTCTGCACATCCGCTTCACTTCCGCCGTAATAATTCAGGCGCCGCACCTCCAGCGGGTCGCGTCCCAGCGCGTGGGCGATATGATCCATCACCCGCTCGATGCCCAGCATCCCCTGCGGGCCGCCGAAGCCGCGATAGGCGGTGGCGCTCTGGGTGTTGGTTTTCAGGCGGTGGCTCTCGATCCGGCAGGCGGGCAGCCAGTAGGCGTTGTCCGCGTGCAGCATGGCGCGGTCGGCCACCGGCAGCGAGAGGTCCTGCGCCCAGCCGCAGCGCGCGTATTGCACGAAATCCACCCCGGCGATGCGGCCCTCTTCGTCGAAGCCGACCGAGTAGTCGATGCGGAAATCGTGGCGCTTGCCGGTGATGGTGAAGTCGTCGTCCCGGTCGTAGCGCATCTTCGCGGGGCGCCCGGTTTCGGCGGCCACCACCGCGCAGGCGATGGCCAGCGCATTGCCCTGACTTTCCTTGCCGCCGAAGCCTCCACCCATGCGGCGGGTTTCCACCCGGACGTCGTGCATGTTCAGGTGCAGTGCGTGGGCGACCTTGTGCTGGATCTCGGTCGGGTGCTGGGTCGAGGAATGCACCAGCATCCCGCCGTCTTCCTGCGGGAAGGCCAGCGCGGCCTGCCCTTCGAGGTAGAAATGTTCCTGCCCGCCCATGTCGAGACTGCCCGAGAGGTGATGCGGCGCATCTGCGATGGCGCCGTCCGCATCGCCGCGCTGCCAGATCACCGGACCGGATTCGAAGCGGCTGTCGGCTTCCAGCGCCTCGCCGATGGTCAGGATCGTGTCGCGGGCGGCGGTCTCGATCACCGCCAGACGGGCGGCGCGGCGGGCGGCGAGATGCGAGGTCGCGGCCACCAGGAAGACCGGCTGGCCGAGGTAGTGCAGGCTGCCCCCGGACAACAGCGGCTCGTCGTGGTTCGAGGGTGAACAGTCGCAGTCCGACGGCAGGTCGGCGCGTGTCCAGACCTTCACGATACCGGGGGCCGCGCGCACCGCTTCGAGGTCGAGGTTCGTAATCCGCCCCGCCGCGATGGGGGAGAGCCCAAAGGCGAGGTGCAGGCAGTTTGCGGGCGTCGGGATGTCGTCGACGTAGCGCGCGGCGCCGGTCACATGCAGGCGGGCGGCGTCGTGGGGAAGGGGTTTGGCGACGATCATGCCTGCACCTCCAGGAGCGCGGGCCGGGCGCGGGCCGGACGCGCGGCGGTTGGGTGGGAAACCCCTTCCGCGCGTTTCACGCGGGTCGGGTGCTTTTGGGCTCCGGTGGGGCAGGCCGGGACCTGTCTTGCGACGCGGATGGCGAGACGGGCGCGGGCCGGACATGTGGCGGGTGAAGCGGAGAAACCTCGCGCCCGAATCCCGGCAGGTCTCGCGCAAGGGCGCGGGGTCTGGTGTGCCATGGCGGGCCCTGTCATGCGTGTGGGGATCTGCTGTAGTTGCGGGCTCATGCCGTCACCTCCAGCACCGATTGCGCACCGCCGTGGTCGGCGAGGAAGTAGCGCGTCAGCATGTTGCGGGCGGTCTCCAGCCGGTAGGCGGCGCTGGCGCGCATGTCCGAGAGCGGCTCGAAATCCTGTGCCCAGGCATCGTGGGTAGCCTCGACAGTCTCCATGGTCCAGGGCTGGCCGGTCAGCGCCGTCTCGACCGTGGTTGCGCGTTTCGGCACGCCCGCCATGCCGCCAAAGGCGATGCGCGCGCCAGTGACGCGGTCCTCCTCGATGGTGACGTTGAAGGCGCCGCAGACCGCCGAGATGTCCTGATCGAAGCGTTTCGACAGTTTGTAGACCTTCAGCCGGGGCGCCGAGGCGGGCAGCGAGACGGCCTCGACGAACTCTCCGGGGGCACGGTCCTGCTGGCCGTAGGACAGGAAGAAATCCTCGATGGCGATATCGCGCCGGGTGTCGCCGTGGCGCAGGTGCAGCGTGGCGTCGAGCGCGATCAGCGCGGGCGGGTTGTCCCCGATGGGAGAGCCATTGGCGATATTGCCGCCGATGGTGGCCGCCGCGCGCACCTGCGCCGAGCCGTAGCGGCGGATCATCTCGGCGTAAGAGGGATGGTGGCGACGCATCAGGTCCAGCACCCGGTCCATGGTCACACCCGCGCCGATGGTCAGCACGCCGTCGCGTTCCTCGATCTCCTGCAGGTCGCGGCAGCGGTTCAGAAAGATCACCGCGTCGAGCTGGCGCAGCTGTTTGGTGACCCAGAGCCCGACATCGGTGGCGCCCGCCACGAGCGTGGCCCCGGGGTTGGCGGCGTAGAGCCGCGCGAGGTCATCGGCGGTTTCGGGGGCATGGAGGGGGGCAGGGGGCTCTGCCCCCGCTGCGCTCCCCCGGGATATTTCCGGACAGAAGAAATCGAGGTCCGGTTGCAGCCAGTCGGGGATGGGCGCGGTTTCGGCGGCCTTTGCCGCGCGCACGATGGGGGCGTAGCCGGTGCAGCGGCAGAGGTTGCCTGCCAGCGCGTCGTCGTGGCGCGTATCGCCGTTGAGGTGCGCCGTGGCCATCGACGCGATGAAGCCCGGCGTGCAGAAACCGCATTGCGAGCCGTGGTGCTCGATCATGGCCTGCTGAACCGGGTGAAGCTGCCCCCCGGGGCCCGAGATCCCCTCGACCGTGCGGATCGCCTTGCCGTGCAGCTGGGGCAGGAAGAGGATGCAGGCGTTGAGCGCGCGCGCCTGGCCCGCTTCGGTGACCATGACCGTACAGGCGCCGCAATCGCCTTCGTTGCAGCCCTCCTTGGTGCCGGTCAGCCCGCGCGTTTCGCGCAGCCAGTCCAGAAGCGTGACCGTCGGGGCCACATTCGCGAGATGCACGCTCTCTCCGTTCAGAAGAAAGGTGATGTCCATGTCGAAAACCCGCCGCCTTACCGGTTTTGCCCCGCCTGGGGGTGTGCGCCTTCGATGCGGCGTAGAAAGCGCACGTGTGACCCTGACCCGGTCAGGCTAGGCGGGGGCAAACGGCCTTGGCAAGGGCTTTCTGCCGTGTTTTTCACCGCTTGCAGACGCTTTGCCCTTTTCGCAGGCTTTCAGCACGGGGCCTGAAAACCCCGGCTGTGCGGGTTTGACGCTTCGGGACAGGGGCGGCGTCAGGCGGTCTGCGGAGGGTCGAGGTCCCGGGGTGCCGCCTGCTTGCAGGGCAGGACCTGCCTTCCCCGGGGAGGAGGGTGGCGGTCCGGGCGGGTTGTCGCCGCTTCGGTGTCCGGTTTGGCCGCCTGTCAGCTTGCGGTCTCGTTGCGGTCTGACATGCCAAGGTCGGCGATCGACTCGCGCAGCTTGGCGATCTCGTCGGCGACCTCCTCGGAGGGGTGCGCCGCCGTTTCGGACCAGGCGCTGAAGCGTTCGAGCAGCGGCAGGAAGGTGCGGATCTCTTCCGCCGTCCAGCCTTGCAGGTAGCTGCCCATGGTCAGGAACTTGTAGGTCCGCACCGCCTCGACGACCCGCTCGCCCTTTTCCGTCAGCTCCAGAACGGTGCGGCGCGCGTCCGCCTGGCTGACCGCCCGGCACAGCAGCCCGCGCGCGATCAGGTCCGATGTCATGCGGCTGGCCCGCGAGGGATCGATGTTCAGGCGCTGCGCGACCGTGGAGACCATGGTCTCGCCGGTCTCCTCGTCGCGAAACTCGTTCTCTGGCGCCCGGACCGCCATAAGCACATCGAGCTGGGGAAGATCCACCGGCAGGCCGAGTTCGGCAAGCGCGCGGTGGCCAAGCTCTCGTTTGAAGATCTTGCGGCGCCAGACCTGCAGCACAGCGTCAATGTCCAGAGCCGCCTGGCTGGAATCCTCACTGATCCCGGCCTGTGCGAGTTCCTCTTTCAGACGCTTGTCCCGTTCGGCCATGGAGCCTCCTTTTGATTGCGTGCTATTGACATGTATTTGACTGTAACACATATCTAGGTCCAAACGCATTCTGCGGCAATTCGTGCCTTTTTGTCACGCACCGAAAGACACGGTTGTCCGGGTCCATGCCTGAAGAGACGCCGTTCCATGACCGCCACCGATCCCGCCACCGCCTCTGGCGATGCTTCGACCACCGCCGCCTACGTCGAACAGCCCGACGGGGCCACCGTGCGCCTTGTCCTTGGCGCCGTTGCCGCGACGCTGCTTTTCGCCTCGCTGGGGCAGACCATCGTCTCGACCGCGATGCCGGTCATGGTCGCGGATCTGGGCGGCATGGATCACATCACCTGGGTCATCACCGCCTATCTTCTGGCCTCGACCATCGCGGCGCCGATGGCGGGCAAGCTGGGTGACATGTACGGGCGCAAGCTGGTGCTGCAATCGGGGATCGCGGTCTTCGTCCTTGGCGCGGTGATCGCCGGGACCGCCGCCAGCATGGGGCAGGTGATCGCCGGGCGGCTTGTGCAGGGCTTCGGCGCGGGCACGCTGATCGTGACCTCCATGGCCACGGTCGGGGACCTGCTGCCGCCCCGCCAGCGCGGCATGGCGCAGGGGGTGCTTGGGGCGGCCTTCGGCGTGTCCACGGTGATCGGGCCGCTGCTGGGCGGTTTCATCGTGCAGAACTGGCACTGGCACTGGATCTTCTTCGTCAACCTGCCCGTCGGCGCGCTGGCCTTTGTCGTCATCGGTGCCGCCCTGCCGCGCCGCACGGAACGGCAGGAGCGCCGGGTCGACTACGCCGGGGCCGCCCTTCTGGCGACCCTTCTGGCAAGTGTGGTGCTGCTGCCGAACGCCGCCGGAGAGGGCGCGGGATGGGCCTCGCCGCAGGTCGGGGCGCTGGCGGCGCTGGGCGCGCTGTCGCTGGCGGGCTTCGTGCTGATCGAGGGCCGCGCCGAAGAGCCGATCCTGCCGCTCGACCTGTTTCGCAACAATACCTTCCTCGTGGTGAACGCGGTGGGCTTCCTCGTCGGCATGGGCATGTTCGGCACCATCACCTTCCTGCCGCTGTTCCTTCAGGTGGTGAAGGGCGTGTCGCCGACGAACTCCGGCCTCTTCCTCGTGCCGATGATGGGCGGGCTGATCTTCGCCTCGACCATGGCGGGTCGGGTGATGTCGAAGACCGGACGTTACAAGCTGATGCCGACGCTCTCGACCGGGGTGCTGGCGGTGGCGCTGGTGGCGCTGTCCACACTCTCTGCCGACAGCCCGCTGTGGTTCATCGCGGGGGCCATGGTGCTGATCGGGCTGGGCCTCGGGCCGGTGTTCTCGGTCGGGGTGGCGGCGATCCAGAACGCCATCCCGGGCTCGATGATGGGCGTGGGCACGGCTTCGGCCAACATGTTCCGCCTGATCGGCGGCTCTGTCGGCACCGCCGCCTTCGGCGCGGTCTTCTCCGCCGGGCTCGCGCGCAACCTGTCGGGGCATATGCCCGGCGCGGAGGCGGGGGGCCTGCGTTCGATCGGCGCCGAGACGCTGCGCGCCCTGCCGCCCGAGGCGCAGCTGCGCGTGATGGAAGGCTTTTCGGAGGCGCTGCACCCGGTCTTCTGGGTCGCGGCGCTGGCGGCGCTTCTGGCCTGCCTGATGTCCACGCAGCTTCGCGAACTTCCGTTGTCAGGGGCCTGAAGCTCCCGTCCCTGACAGGCGGCTGGCCGGCTCCTTCCTCCAAACGGGAGCCGGCCTTTTTTATGGCGGCGGCAACGTGCGCGCCATGGTGGTGCCTCGGGGCCGGGTGACCCGGGGGCCCAAGCTCTGGCCAAAGGCCCGCTGCGGTGCCCGCCTCCGGCCCGGGCGATCCCCTGGCGCAGCTTAGCCGAAGACCGACCAGCCGGTGAAGCGCGCCAGTCGTTCCGCCGCCTCGGTCCCGCATTTGGAGTTGCCCCAGGCGTTCAGGCCGGGCGACCAGATCGCGACAGAGGCCCGCCCCGGCACGGCGATCAGAATGCCGCCACCGACGCCGGACTTTCCCGGCAGGCCGGTGCGAAAGGCGAAGTCGCCAGAGCCATCGTAATGCCCGCAGGTCATCATCAGCGCCGCGATCCGGCGTCTCTTGACGCCGTTCAACAGGAAGGGCGCGCCCGGCAGCCCGGCGATCCCGCGTCCCGCAAGCGCAAGCTGCCGGGTCGTCATCTCGATGGCGCACTGATGGAAGTAGGTGCCCAGCACCAGGTCCGGCGCGTTTACAAGGTTGCCGTAACTCTTGAGGTAATTGGCCAGCGCCACGTTGCGATAGCCGGTGGCCTTCTCCGACTCCGCCACGGCGCGGTCGATGTGGATGTCGTCGTCTCCGGCGCTGGCTCTCACGAAGCCTATGATCTCGGACAGCGCCTCGCGCGGGGCCCGGCCCGCCAGCAGCTCGTCCGTCGTCACCAGCGCGCCCGCGTTGATGAAGGGGTTGCGCGGGCGCCCCTGTTCCTGTTCCAGCAGCAGGATGGAATCGAAGCGATCGCCGGAAGGCTCGCGACCCACGCGCCGCCACAGCCCCTCGCCGATGCGCGCCAGCACGCAGGCCAGCGAGAAGACCTTGGAAATCGACTGGATCGAGAACCGGGTGTCGCTCTGCCCTGCGCTCAGCACGCGCCCGTCGGCCAGCGCCACCGAGATCGCGAATTGCGCCGGTTCGACCCGCGCCAGTTCCGGGATGTAATCCGCCACCGCGCCCCAGTCGTCCCGCGCCCGGATATCCGCATCCAGCGTATCCAGAAATGCCTCAAGCCCCGTGCCGTCCATCACCACCCCCGTGCGATCCGGCCGATCATTCCTGCGGCCTCGCCCGGGGTCAACCCACACGGCCAAGGCCGCGTGCCGTCCTCTTCCCTGTCCCGATACTCGAAAAACCGGCCCGCCGGGCATCCCGCCCCCGGGCTTCTTCTTGGTCCAAATACCCGGTCCTGCCGTCGCAACCACCGTGCCGTTTCGACCTTTCGCACGGACCGCCCAACCCATACCCTGCGGCCATGGCCGATCCCCGATTCATCCACCTGCGCACCCACACCGAATACTCCCTGCTCGAAGGCGCCATCCGCCTGAAGAAGCTGCCCGGCCTCTGCCAGGCGATGGAGATGCCGGCGGTGGCTGTCACCGACACCAACAACCTCTTTGCCGCGCTGGAATTCTCTGTCGGGGCGTCGGGCGCGGGCGTGCAGCCGATCATCGGCTGCCAGATGGACCTGCGTTACATCGACCCGCAGCCGGGCGAACGGGTGAAGCCGCCCGCGCCGGTGGTCCTGCTGGCCCAGACCGAACGCGGCTACGAGCATCTGATGAAGCTCAACTCGTGCCTCTACATGCGCCGCGACACCGAACTTGCGCATATCACGCTGGACGAACTGGAACGGCACTCCGAGGACGTCATCTGCCTGTCCGGTGGCCCCGACGGCCCGGTGGGGCGCCTGCTGCGGCAGTCCACCCGCGCCGCCGCCCAAACCCTGATGATGCGGCTGGAGGCGATCTTCGGCGACCGGCTTTACGTGGAACTCCAGCGCCACCCCGGCGAGGACGGGCAGCCGACGGAAGCCGAACGGATGACCGAACGCGGCCATGTCGAGATGGCCTATGAAATGGGCCTGCCGCTGGTCGCCACCAATGACGTCTATTTCCCCAAGTCCGACATGTACGAGGCCCACGATGCGATGATCTGCATCGCCGAGGGCGCCTATGTCGACCAGCAGGAACCGCGCCGCCGCCTGACCCCGCAGCATTACCTGAAGACCCCGCAGGAGATGGCGGTGCTGTTCGCCGACCTCCCCGAGGCGCTGGAGAATACCGTCGAGATCGCCCGCCGCTGCGCCTTCATGGCCTATCGCCGCGACCCGATCCTGCCGAAGTTCGCCGACGACGAGGTGGCAGAACTGCGCCGCATGGCCAATGACGGCCTTCAGGCCCGCCTTGCGGTGATCCCGCACGCGGTCAGCGTCGAGGAGTACCAGAAGCGGCTGGATTTCGAGCTGGGCATCATCGAGGGCATGGGCTTTCCCGGCTACTTCCTGATCGTGGCCGACTTCATCCAGTGGTCGAAGGACAACAACATCCCCGTAGGGCCGGGCCGGGGCTCGGGCGCCGGGTCTTTGGTGGCCTATGCGCTGACCATCACCGACCTCGACCCGCTGCGCTACTCGCTGCTCTTCGAACGCTTCCTGAACCCGGAACGGGTGTCGATGCCCGACTTCGACATCGACTTCTGCATGGACCGGCGCGAAGAGACGATCCGCTACGTGCAGGACAAATACGGTCACGACCGGGTGGGGCAGATCATCACCTTCGGCGCGCTGCTGTCCAAGGCCGCCGTGCGCGACATGGGCCGCGTGCTGCAGATGCCCTACGGCCAGGTCGACCGCCTGTCCAAGATGATCCCGGTCGAGGGCGTCAAACCCGTCAGCATCGAACAGGCCCTGCGGGACGAGCCGCGTCTGGCCGAAGAGGCCCGTAACGAGGAAGTGGTCGACCGCCTGTTGAAGTACGGCATGCAGGTCGAGGGGCTGTTGCGAAGCGCGGGGACGCACGCGGCGGGCGTCGTCATCGCCGACCGGCCCACGGATGAGCTTGTGCCGCTCTACCGCGATCCGCGTTCGGACATGCCCGCCACCCAGTTCAACATGAAATGGGTGGAACAGGCGGGTCTGGTGAAGTTCGACTTCCTCGGCCTGAAGACCCTGACCGTCATCCAGAACGCGCTGGACCTGATCCTGAAATCCGGCCGCCCCCTGCATGTCGCCGCCGATGGCACCGAGCTCTACCAACCGGCGGAGGGCGGCGAGAACCAGATGAACCTGATCCCGCTGGACGACGAGCCGACCTACAAGCTTTACGCCAGCGCCAAGACCGTCGCCGTGTTCCAGGTGGAAAGCTCGGGCATGATGGATGCCCTGAAGCGCATGAAGCCCACCTGCATCGAGGACATCGTGGCCCTCGTGGCGCTCTATCGTCCCGGCCCGATGGAGAACATCCCGACCTACTGCGAGGTCAAGAACGGCCTGCGCGAGATCACCTCGGTCCACCCTTCGATTGACCACATCCTTGCCGAGACCCAAGGCATCATCGTCTATCAGGAACAGGTGATGCAGATCGCGCAGGAAATGGCCGGCTATACCCTTGGCGGCGCCGACCTGCTGCGCCGCGCGATGGGCAAGAAGATCAAGGAGGCGATGGACGCCGAACGGCCCAAGTTCACCAAGGGCGCCATGGCCAACGGCGTGGATGAGAAGAAGGCCAAGGAGGTCTTCGACCTTCTGGAGAAATTCGCCAACTACGGTTTCAACAAGTCCCACGCGGCGGCCTACGCGGTTGTCAGCTACCAGACCGCATGGCTGAAGGCGAACCACCCGGTGGAGTTCATGGCGGGCGTCATGAACTGCGATATCCACCTGACGGACAAGCTGGCGATCTACTTCGAAGAGGTCCGCAAGGGCCTGTCGCTGCCCTACGTCCCGCCCTGCGTGAATCGCTCTCAGGCCTCCTTCGACGTCAAGGACGGCGAGCTGGTCTATGCGCTGGGGGCGCTGAAGAACGTCGGCCTCGACGCGATGCGGCTGGTCGTCGAGGGCCGGGGGGAACGCCCCTTCGCCACGCTCTACGATTTCGCCCGCCGGGTGGACCTGAAGAAGATCGGCAAGCGCCCGCTGGAGATGATGGCGCGGGCCGGGGCCTTCGACGTGCTCGACGGCAACCGCCGCCGGGTCTTCGATTCGCTGGACGCGCTGGTGATGTACTCTTCGGCGATCCACGAACAGAAGGCCTCGGCGCAGGTCTCGCTCTTTGGCGAGGCGGGCGACGACCTGCCGGAGCCGCGCATGTCGCCGGTCAGCGACTGGCTGCCCGCAGAACGGCTGGCAGAGGAATTCCGCGCCGTGGGCTTCTACCTCTCGGGCCACCCGCTGGACGACTACATGCCCGCGCTGAAGCGCCAGCAGGTGATGACGCTGGACGAGGTGACCGCCAAGGCCGAACGCGGCCCCTTCGTGGCCAAGCTGGCGGGCGTCGTCGCGGGGCGGCAGGAGCGCAAGTCGGCGCGTGGCAACCGCTTTGCCTTTGCGCAGCTCTCCGACCCGACCGGCGCCTACGAGGTGACGCTCTTCTCCGAGACGCTGGAGAAGTCGCGCGAGTATCTGGAGACCGGGTCCAAGGTCGTCGTGACGGTCGAGGCGACGATGGAAAGCGACCAGCTGAAGCTGCTGGGCCGCTCGGTCACGCCCGCCGATACGCTGACGGCGGGGGCCGGGGCCTCCGGCCTGCGGATCTTCGTCGAGACCGAAACCGCCTTCGGCCAGATCGCCAAGGTCCTGTCCTGGGCCGCCGAGCAGAACCCCAAGGCGCCGCGCGGGCCGATCCACCTGTGCCTGACCGACCGCGGCCTGCCCGGAGAGGTGGAACTGGACCTTGCCGACCAGTTCCCGGTCTCGCCCGAGGTCAAGGGCGCGGTGAAATCGCTGGAGGGCGTGATGGCGGTCGAGGATTTCTAGGCCAACCGCAGCGATGCCGCGCCGAGGGCCGCCCCGACAGGCGGTCCGGCACCGGTTTGCCGCCCTGTGCGGATGATGCGGTGGACGCGTTGGGCCCGATGCGGATAAACAGGCGGCAATCTGGTTGGGAGACCCCTATGGTTCGTCATGCGATGGCGCTGTGCTGCGTGCTTGTTCTGTCCGCCTGTGGCGGCGACCCGATGCGTGACGTGCCGCGCCTTCAGGATGTCGAACTGGCCGAGGGGCAGGGGCAGTCCGACGCGCTGGCCGGCAGCGGGGCGGCGGCGCCTGCGCCCGATCCGGCGGCGAAACCGCAGGGCGGGCTGATGGGCTTCCTGCGCGGGCGCGCGGATGCGGCGCGCTCGGGCGGCGCGGCGCCCAAGCCAGGCGACCCGGATTACCGGCAGGTCTCTTTCGGCACCGCCTTGCCCTACGGCGAGATCGCCCGGACCTGCGATGCGCCCGAGGGCAAGCTGGGCGCGCGCATCGACGGCTGGCCGAAGGGCGGGCGCGGTTACACCCTGTACGATACCGCGCCGGGCGGCACGGGACTGCGCACCTTCTACCTGACCGGTTTCTCGGACGGCTGCCCGCGCCAGTTCAGCGCGGCGCTCGTGCTCTTCGCGGCGCCGTCGGACTACGAGGTGATCCGCTACGGCCCGGCGGGCGCGGACCTGCCGGTGTCGACCACCGACACGGCCTACGAGGCGGTCAAGAACCGTGTCTGCCGCGTCTCGCGCGGCCAGCCCTGCGGGCGACGGATGTCGGCGCTGGAGAAGGACACGGTCTTCCTCAGCGTCTACGAGCGGTTCGGCGACAATGCCGCGTGGAAAACGATTCTGCTGCACGACGGCGCCGTCGCGGCCACGGATATCAAGGGCTGAGGCGGGGGCAAATTCCGTCGACGGAATTTGCAAATTGCGTGGACGCAATTTCGCCCTGCCGCTGACCGTCAGTAATGCGGCGGGCGCTCGTCGCCCAGCACCACGCCACCCGAGCCCTCGGCCTCGCGTTCCGCCTCGCGCCGGATCAGCCGCTCGACCCGGGCGGTCAGGCGGTCGATCTCGCGGTCCTGCCGGGCCACCGTCACCGACAAGTCCTCGACGGTGCGCATCAGGTCGGCGAGGCGTTCCTCGATCCGCGTTGTCCGGTCCGTCATCCTCGGGTGCCTCCGCTTGCCTTGCCCCTGCGTGGCCCATTGGGTAGAGGATGCGCGACGGATTTCCAAGGTGGATCGCCCCCATGGCCAAAGACAAGAAAGCCCCGCGCCCCAAGGCTCAGACGCCGAAGGGCTTCCGTGACTATTTCGGCGCCGAGGTCACCGAGCGCGCCGAGATGCTGGCGACCATCGCCGGGGTCTACCGCCATTACGGCTTCGACGCGCTGGAAAGCTCGGGCGTCGAGACGGTCGAGGCACTGGGCAAGTTCCTGCCCGACGTCGACCGCCCGAACGAAGGCGTCTTTGCCTGGCAGGACGAGGACGAGACATGGATGGCGCTGCGCTACGACCTGACGGCGCCTTTGGCCCGCGTCTACGCGCAGCACCGCAACGATCTGCCGCTGCCCTACCGGCGCTACGCCATGGGGCCTGTCTGGCGCAACGAAAAGCCCGGGCCGGGCCGCTACCGCCAGTTCTACCAGTGTGACGCCGACACGGTGGGCGCGGCGACTGTGGCGGCGGATGCCGAGATCTGCGCCATGCTGGCGGACACGCTGGAGAAGGTGGGCATTCCGCGCGGCGATTACCTGATCCGGGTCAATAACCGGAAGGTTCTGAACGGCGTGCTCGAGGCCATGGGGGTCAGCGACGCGGCGCAGGCGGCGGACGTGCTGCGCACCATCGACAAGTTCGACAAGGTCGGCGAAGCCGGGGTGCGCGAGCTGCTCGGCAAGGGGCGGCTGGATGCCTCGGGCGCCTATATCGACGGGGTCGGGCTGAGCGACGCGCAGGCCGAGCCGGTGATCACCTTCCTGACCTCGAAGGGGGCGGACAATGCCGCCACGCTGGACAACCTGCGCGGGGCCATCGGCGAAAGCACCATTGGCGCCGAAGGGGTCGACGAGCTGTCCCAGATCGCCGACCTGCTGGCGGCCCAAGGCTACGGTCCCGACCGCATCGTCATCGACCCCTCGGTCGTGCGTGGCCTCGGCTACTACACCGGGCCGGTCTTCGAGGCGGAGCTGACCTTCGAGATCCTCGACGAGAAGGGCCGCAAGCGGCAGTTCGGCTCCGTCGCGGGCGGCGGGCGCTATGACGACCTCGTCAAGCGTTTCACCGGGCAGGCGGTGCCTGCCACCGGGGTCTCCATCGGCGTCGACCGGCTGCTGGCCGCGCTGCGCGAGAAGGGACGCCTGACCTCGACCGAGCAGGGCCCCGTCGTCGTCACCGTCATGGACCGCGACCGCATGGCCGATTATCAGGCCATGGTCGCCGACCTCAGGCAGGCGGGCATCCGCGCCGAGGTCTACCTCGGCAATCCGAAGAACTTCGGCAACCAGTTGAAATACGCGGACAAGCGGGCCAGCCCCGTGGCCGTGATCGAAGGCGGCGACGAGAAGGACCGCGGCGTCGTGCAGATCAAGGACCTGATCCTTGGCGCGAAGATGGCCGAGAACGCCACGCTCGAGGAATGGAAGGACCGGCCCAGCCAGTACGAGGTGCCGCGCGCCGATCTGGTGGCGAAGGTCCGCGAGATCCTGGACCTGTATTCATGACGCTGGCCGCTGAAAAGGCCCGGGCGCTGGCCCTGCGGCAGCGCTTCGAGGCGGCGGGCGCGCAACCGGTGGACTGCGCCATCCTGCAACCGGCGGGCACGCTGCTGGACCTCTATGGCGAGGACATCCGCACCCGCGCCTATGTCACCACGGACCCGGTGCAGGGCGAGGTCATGCTGCGGCCCGACTTCACCGTGCCGGTGGTCGAGGCGCATATGCGCGACGGCGCCGAACCCGCGCGCTACACCTATGCGGGCGAGGTCTTTCGGCGGCAGGAAGAGCACCCCGAGCGCGCCTCGGAATACCATCAGGTCGGTTTCGAGGTCTTCGATCGCGCCGATCCGGCGGCGGCGGATGCCGAGGTATTTGCCCGCTTCGCCGAGATCCTGGCTCCTTACGCGCTGCGGCCTGTCACCGGCGACATCGGCATCCTGACGGCGGCGGTGGCGGGGCTGCGGACCACGGACAACCGGCGCGCCGCGCTGATGCGCCACATCTGGCGGCCCCGGCGGTTCCGGGCGCTGCTCGACCGGTTCTCGGGGCGTGCGCCGGTGCCTGCCTCGCGGGCTGCGCTGCTGGCGGAAGACGATCCCATGGCCCGGGCAGAGCCGCTGATCGGCCTGCGCGACGGCGCCGAAATCGCCGACCGCATCGCGGCGCTGCGCGAGGATGCGGCCCAGCCGGCCCTGTCCCGCGAAGAGGTCGCGCTGCTCGAAGGGCTTCTGAAGGTCTCGGAAACCTGCCCGCACGCGCTGGAGCACCTGCGCGACATCGCCGTGGACCTGCCCGCCATCGCCGAGGCTGTGGACCGGTTCGCGGCCAGGATCGCGGCGCTGTCGGCGCGCGGGGTCGCGGTGGAGACGCTGCATTTCGAGGCCAGCTACGGGCGCTCGTCGATGGAATATTACGACGGGTTCGTCTTCGGCTTCGTGGCCCCCGGGCGGCCCGGCTGGCCGGTGGTCGCCAGCGGTGGGCGCTACGATGCCCTGACCCGGCAACTGGGGCAGGGCCGCGCGATCCCCGCCGTCGGCGGGGTGATCCGCGCAGGCCTGCTTCTGGAACTGGAGGGCGGCGCATGACCGTCAAGCTGGGGGTGCCGTCCAAGGGGCGGCTGATGGAAAAGACCTTCGACTGGTTCGGCGCGCGCGGCATCGGGCTGGCGCGCACCGGATCGGACCGCGAGTATTCCGGCGCCGTCGAGGGCATCGGGGGCGTCGAACTGGTCCTGCTGTCGGCGGGGGAAATCCCGCGGGACCTCGCCTCTGGCCGCATCCACCTTGGCGTCACCGGCACCGATCTGGTGCAGGAGAAGCTGGTGCAGTGGGAACAGAAGGTCGAACCTCTTGCGGAACTGGGCTTTGGCCATGCGGACCTGATCGTGGCGGTGCCGCAGTGCTGGGTGGACGTCGATACGCTGGACGATCTGGACGCGGCGGCGGCGGCCTTCCGGGCGCGGCACGGGTTCCGGATGCGGGTGGCGACGAAATACCACCGGCTGGTGCGGGCCTATCTGCACCAGGGCGGCGTCGCGGATTACCAGCTGGTGGACAGCCAGGGCGCGACGGAAGGCACGGTGAAGAACCTCACCGCCGAGGCCATCGCCGACATCACCTCGACCGGCGAGACGCTGCGGGCGAACCACCTGAAAATCCTCTGCGAAGAGCCGGTTTTGCGCTCTCAGGCGACGCTGTTCCGGTCACGGGTGGCGTCGCTGGAGCAGGGGCAGCGCGACACGCTGCGCAGCCTCGTGGAGCGCCTGGGTCTCTGACGAGGGAAATTCCTTCGAAGGAATTTGAAAATCCTGTCGACAGGATTTGGTCCCGCCCGGCCTCGGACGGGACCGCGGGGTTCAGCCGATCTTGTCCTGCGTCTTGGTGTCGAAATCGCCCGCGTCATGGCGTTCGTGCAGTTGCTGCGCCGGATCGCCGGAGGTCTTGTTGACCATCCGTCCGCGCTGCACGGCGGGGCGTTCGAGGATCTCGTCGGCCCAGCGGATCACGTTCTTGTAGATGCCGACGTCAAGGAACTCTCCGGCATCGTAGCTTTCGCCATGCACCGTGCGCCCGTACCACGGCCAGATCGCGATATCGGCGATGGTATAGTCGTCGCCGGTCATGAAGCGATTGTCCGCAAGATGCCGGTCCAGCACGTCGAGCTGGCGTTTGACCTCCATGGCGAAGCGGTCGATGGGGTATTCCATCTTGTAGGGCGCATAGGCGTAGAAATGGCCGAAGCCGCCGCCCAGATAGGGCGCGCTACCCATCTGCCAGAACAGCCAGGACAGCATCTCGGGCCGCTTTGCCGGGTCACCGAGGAAGGCGCCGAACTTCTCTGCTAGGTGCATCAGGATGGCACCGGATTCGAAGACTCGCACCGGGGTCGCGCCGGAGCGATCCATCAGCGCCGGGATCTTGGAGTTCGGGTTGACCTCGACGAAGCCAGAGCCGAACTGGTCGCCCTCGCCGATGCGGATCAACCATGCGTCGTATTCGGCGGCATGGCCCGCGGCCAGCAGTTCCTCGAGCAGGATCGTGACCTTCTGGCCGTTGGGCGTGGCAAGGCTGTAGAGCTGGAAGGGATGGTCTCCGACCGGCAGCACCTTGTCATGGGTGGCGCCTGCGATGGGGCGGTTGAGAGAGGCCCACTCGCCGCCGTTGGCCTTTTCCCAGGTCCAGACGCGGGGCGGTGTATATGCTTGGGTCATGTGGCTGTCCTTTGCGAGGGTTTGGCCGCAAGGTATAGGCTTTGAGCGCGAAAACCAGAGGGGGCGGGATGACGGATGCGGACGAGCGGCCCGTGGCGGTGGTGCTGGGTGCGGCGGTGTGGCCGGGGGGCGTGGCTTCGCCGACGCTGCGGCGCCGGGCTGAAGAGGCCGCGCGACTGTGGCTGGAGGGCCGGGTGCGGCTGGTCGTGGGCTGCGGCGGCACCGGGCGCCACGGTCCGTCAGAGGCCGAGGTCATCCAGGCGATCTGCGTCGGGCTGGGGGTGCCCGCCGCGGCGGTTCTGGTCGAGGCGCAATCGACCACGACAGAGCAGAACCTGATGTATGCGCGGCCCCTTCTGAGGGCGGCGGGCGCGGGCCGGATCGTCATCGTCACGGATCGCTATCACCTGCCGCGGGCGCGGCTGGTGGCACGGCGGCTGGGGCTGGATGCCGGGGGCGCGTGGCCGCGCGTGCCCGGCCCGCTGACGGCGCGCCGCGTCTGGCTTTGGCTGCGCGAGGGCGGCGCCTATCTGGGCTATGCCGTGCAGGGCCGGGGCCGCAGCTGAGCGATGCGAAATCCGCGATGGATTTCGGACCGTTTTCCGCGACGGAAAACGGCGCCCCTCAGCGGGCGACGGTGACCTGTACAGAGGTTCCGACCCCGCCCGAGCCGAAGATCTGCACCAGGACCATGGCGCCGCCGCTCATCAGGATCTGTGCCGCGCCGGGCTCGATGGAGCCGGCGTTCACCATGGCTTCCATGGCCGCGCGGTTGTCGGCCGAGTCGAAGACAGGGTCCCACTCGTCCCCGGCCTGCGCGATGCCGAAGCGATGGTAATTCGCCCTATCCTGCCGCAGGACCTGCGCGGGGGCAGTCAGCCGCTCGCCGTTTGAATTGAAGAGATCGCGGTCGCCGATATAGGCAGCATAACTGGCAACGACGTCCTGCGCGATGGCGGGTGAGGCGGCAAAGGCGGGGAGAGCAAGGAAAAGGGCAGAAAGAAAACGGGTCATCACGACCTCCGAGCGATATGAGTCCCCTGTAATCTAATGCGTGCAGGGGCGCTTGCCCATAGGTCCCGGTGTGTGGGGTGCCTAAAGCACGCCGATCTCGGCCAGCGCTCCGGCCAGTTCCGGCGGCAGGCTGTCTTCGGCCTGACGGCCTTCGGGCAGATCGCGTGGCGCATCCTCGGGGGAGAGGTAGCGCCAGCCTTGAAAGGGGCGCTTCTGCGTGCTGGTGGTGCGGACCAGTTGCGGATCGAGCACCAGCGCACAGCGGTCGGTGCCATCGCTGCCGGTGACCCGTTCCATCGCCAGCACACGCTGGCGGCACTGGATCAACCCCTTGATCACCCAGTAGATGGACCCACCGGCCAGCACCTCGGCCTCGCGCCGGGGCCACATTCGGGTGACGTGGCGTGGCAGCCCGTCGGTGCCCCGCGCCGGGGCCGAGGCCTGCCACGCCGCCAGCGTCTCGACCGAGTCCGTTCCGACGGACAGCTTGATGAGATGGGTGACTGGGGCCAATGGAATTCTCCGCTGCGGGCCCTGCATAGTGTAGGCACGGGGGCGCGACTTTCAAGATGCGGGAGCCCAGCGGCAGACAGGGGCGGGGCAGGGCCCCCGATGCGGAGCAGGGCGCGCCGCGCGTTCCGGTCTGGCGCCAGCATGGCGGCCTTTGCCCGGACCCGACCGCCGCATCTCGCGACCCTCTGCGGGTGGGGGGGGGGGGGGGGGGGGGGGGGGGGGGGGGGGGGGGGGGGGGGGGGGGGGGGGGGGGGGGGC
>JAFKDC010000033.1 GCA_017255395.1 Enemella evansiae
CCCGACCGCCGCATCTCGCGCCCCTCTGGGGGTCCCGCCCCCCCCCCCCCCCCCCGCAGCTTCCGCCACAGCGCAGCGCTGGCGAGCGGGGTTCCGACATATCTGGTGGCCTGTCTAACTGACCTTTCAACCTGTTGCGATTTGGGCTTAGTCTGGGTGTCCCTCCCAATACACGAGAATCAGCCATGACCCGCTTTGCCGCCCCCATTGCAGAACAGATCTGGGACATGAAATACCGCCTCAAGGAGGCGGACGGCACGCCCATCGACCTGTCGGTCGAGGATACTTGGCGCCGGATCGCCCGGGCGCTGGCAGCGGTCGAAGCCGACCCGGCGGCCTGGGAGCCGCGCTTTTACTCCGCGCTCGAGGATTTCCGCTACCTGCCCGCTGGCCGCATCACGGCGGGAGCGGGAACCGATCGCGCGGTCACGCTGTTCAACTGCTTCGTTATGGGCACCATCCCCGACACCATGGCCGGCATCTTCGACATGCTGAAAGAGGCCGCGCTGACCATGCAGCAGGGCGGGGGGATCGGCTACGACTTCTCGACCATCCGGCCCAAGGGCGCCGTCGTGCATGGTGTGGCCGCCGATGCCTCCGGCCCGCTGTCCTTCATGGACGTCTGGGACGCCATGTGCCGCACCATCATGTCCGCAGGCTCGCGCCGGGGTGCGATGATGGCGACCATGCGCTGCGACCACCCGGATATCGAAGCCTTTATCGGCGCAAAGGCCGACAGCGCCCGCCTGCGCATGTTCAACCTGTCGGTGCTGGTCTCTGACGCCTTCATGGAGGCGGTGAAAGCGGACGGATCGTGGGATCTGCAATTCGACGGCAAGGTCTACCACACCCTTCAGGCCCGCGACCTGTGGAACCGGATCATGAAGGCGACCTACGATTACGCCGAGCCGGGCGTGATCTTCATCGACCGCATCAATCAGGCCAACAACCTGAACTACGTCGAGACCATCGCCGCGACAAACCCCTGCGGAGAACAGCCCCTGCCGCCCTACGGCGCCTGCCTGCTGGGCTCGGTCAATATGGCGCGTCTGGTGACGGACCCCTTCACGGACGCCGCCCGTCTGGATCAGGACGCGCTGGCCGAGCTGGTCACCTGCGCCGTGCGGATGATGGACAACGTGGTCGATGCCTCGCGCTTCCCGCTGCCGCAGCAGGCCGAGGAGGCGAAGAACAAGCGCCGCATCGGGCTGGGCGTCACGGGTCTGGCGGATGCCCTGCTGATGTGCGGGCTGCGTTACGGCTCGGAAGAGGCCGCAGCCCAGACCGAAGCCTGGCTTCAGGCGGTTGCGCGGGCGTCCTACCTGGCATCGGTGGCGCTTGCGAAAGAGAAGGGGGCTTTTCCGCTTTTCGACGCAGAGAAATACCTCGCCTCGGGCAATATGATGCAGATGGACGAGGACGTGCGCAACGCGGTGCGGGAGCATGGCATCCGCAACGCGCTGGTCACCTCGATCGCGCCGACGGGGACGATCTCTTTGTACGCGGGCAATGTGTCCAGCGGGATCGAGCCGGTCTTTGCCTATGCCTACACGCGCAAGGTCCTGCAGAAGGACGGCTCGCGGACCGAGGAAGAGGTGGTCGATTACGCGGTGCAGATGTACCGCGCGGTGCATGGCGAGGACGCGCCGCTGCCCGACTACTTCGTGAATGCCCAGACGCTGGCCCCGCTGGAGCATGTCCGCATGCAGGCGGCGGCGCAGAAGTGGGTGGATTCGTCGATTTCAAAGACCATCAACTGCCCCGAGGACATCGACTTCCAGTCCTTCAAGGACGTCTACATGGAAGCCTACGAGACAGGCTGCAAAGGCTGTACCACGTATCGTCCGAACGACGTGACCGGCAGCGTGCTGAGCGTGGCGGAGGAGAAGAAGGAGGCCCCCGAGGTGGTGGCCACCAGCGATGCCGAGCCGCAGACCCCGCACGGCGACGTGATCTACATGTCCGAGCCCTTCGACCGGCCCGAACATCTCGAGGGCAACACCTACAAGCTGAAATGGCCCGACAGCGAGCACGCCATTTACCTGACGATCAACGACATCATCGTGGGGGGGCGTCGGCGGCCCTTCGAGGTCTTCATCAACTCAAAGAACATGGAGCATTTCGCCTGGACGGTGGCCCTGACGCGCATGGTCTCCGCCGTCTTCCGCCGGGGCGGGGACGTGTCGTTCGTGGTCGAGGAATTGAAGGCGGTCTTCGACCCGCGCGGCGGGGCATGGGTGAAGGGCAAGTACATCCCCTCGATCCTCGCCGCCATCGGAGGTGTGATCGAGCGCCACATGATCGAGACGGGGTTTCTGGAGGGCGAGGGCATGGGCCTCAAGTCCGACCCGACGGCCAAGGTCGTCGGCCTCGACGCCCCGCGCGGCAAGGCCTGCCCAAGCTGCGGCCAGTTCACGATGATGATGGTGGAGGGCTGCATGACCTGCGCGTCTTGCGGGCATTCCAAGTGTCAATAGGCATCGACTAGGTTCTGAAGTTGTGAGACCCGGCATAAAACGGCCATTATTAGCGTTTTTTGACCATTCCGAGGCTTTGTTGCACAAATGGGATGAGGGATTCACTGTTTGAATCCAGTGGGGTAGCAACGCTGCATGAGCAGTTGGTCCCCTACGAAGTACAAAACCAGAAACTGGCCTTCGTACAACAC
>JAFKDC010000034.1 GCA_017255395.1 Enemella evansiae
GCTCGTCGGCTCAAAACACTCAGCGGACTCACGCCCTACGAATACATCTGCAAAATCTGGACTTCAGAGCCGAACAGCTTCATCGTCGATCCGATCCACCAGATGCCGGGACTGAACACCTAGCCGCCGGACACCAACGCAAAGCCGCGCATCGTCGGGCCGTGGTCTGGCGATCCTGCGGGTTCAGGATGGCACTTTATCCACGCAAAGTCCGTACGACCTGCTTCAGGTCGCGCCTGCATCAGCCAAATCGCCGGGCCCCGGGACGGCCCGGCGATGCGCGGCGGCTTCGCCTTGATTCCGCGCCGGGTGGAAGACGGAGACAGATTACTTTTCGGGACTGGTCGCCTTGGATGCGATCAAGCAATCGAGACTTGAGCCTCATGCCGGGGAGGCATTGCCTCCAAAGCCAAGGGTGCCCAGCTGCCCCTCGCATCCCGAACAACAAAAAGGGCGGCCCATCGGACCGCCCCTCCTGACCGCCGGGAGGAATTGGAGGATTCCTAGCGGTTTCCGCGCACCAGATCGGCGGCCTTCTCGCCGATCATGATCGTCGGTGCATTGGTGTTGGACCCCACGAGGCTCGGCATCACCGAGCTGTCGCAGATCCGCAGACCGTCCACGCCGCGCACCCGCAGCTGGGAATCCACCACCGCCATCGGATCGCTTTCGGCGCCCATCTTGCAGGTGCAGGTCGGGTGGTAGGAGGTGCGCCCGTACTGCCGGGCATAGGCCTCGTAGTCGGCCTGGGTTTTCACATCCGGTCCGGGGAAACGGATCGCGCGCAGGTGCTTCTGCATCGCGGCCTGTTCGAAGATCTCGCGGCTGATCTTCACGCCCTCGACCGAGCAGCGCAGGTCGTCCGGCTCGGCGAGGAAGTTCGGATCGACCACCGCCGCATCCTCGGGCCGCGCCGACCGCAGCCGCACCGTGCCACGTGACTTGGGCCGGACCGTGTAGCTGTTCAGCGTGACGCCGGACGAGCCCTTGGGCACGCTCGGCACGCCCGCCTCGGCCCCGGCGCCCGCAAGGAAGTGGAACTGAAGGTCCGGCGTCGAAAGCCCCTCGCGCGAGTACCAGAAGGCCCCGCCCTCGACCACGTTGGACGTCACCGGCCCGCTGTTGAACAGCATGTACTGCGCGCCCGCCCAGAGCATCCAGTGGAGCTTGTTGTACTTGTCAAGGCTGTAGTGGCCGGTCAGCTCGCCCACGATATCGATGCCGAAGTGGTCCTGAAGGTTCTCACCCACACCCGGCAGGTCCGCCACCACGGGCACACCCATCTCTTGCAGATGCGCCGCAGGCCCGAAGCCGGACAGGAGCATCGTCTTGGGCGACCCGATGGCGCCCGAGGTCAGCAGGACCTCGCTTTCAGCCCGCGCAACCTGAGACGCGCCGCCGGTGGAATACTCCACCCCCGTGGCGCGCCCGTTCTCGATCACGATGCGCTTGACCAGCGCGCCGGTCTTCACCGTCAGGTTCGCCCGCTTCATCGCCGGACGCAGATAGCCCACCGCCGCCGAACACCGCCGTCCGTTCTTCGTGGTCGTCTGGTAGGGGCCGGAGCCCGCCTGCACGGCGCCGTTGAAATCCGGGTTGAAGGGAATGCCGCGCTCCTGACAGGCCATCACGAAGGCCCGCGTCATCGGCTGCGGCTGCGGCACGTTGGACACGCCCAACTCGCCATCGGTGCCGTGCCATTCGCCCGCAAGCATGGTGTTGCCCTCTGAGCGGATGAAATACTTGCGGATCTCGGCAAAGCTCCAGCCCTCGGCGCCCTCTTCGACCCAGCGGTCGTAGTCCGAGGGCGTGCCGCGCGTGTAGATCTCGGCGTTGATGGAGGACCCGCCGCCGATCACGCGGGCCTGTGCATAGGGGATCTCGCGGTTGTTGGCGTGCTTCTGCGGGGCCGTCGTCAGGCCCCATGTCAGCGGCCCAGTGGTCATCTTGGCAAAGCCAACGGGCATGTGGATCAGCGGGTGGTTGTCCTTACCGCCGGCCTCCAGCAGCAGCACGCGGCAGGCGCTGTCCTCGGTCAGCCGGTTGGCCAGCACGCAGCCTGCAGACCCGCCCCCGACGATGATGTAATCGTAACCCTCAGCCATCTCGCCTCCTCCCCCGATGCGCGACCAACGCGCGCCGGGCCTCTCTCTCCCTTGGCAGCATCGGGACGCCCGACGCTGCCGCACCTCGTTTCATCGCCCGGGAGGCCCCGTGACAGGGGCCTCCGGGCCTGCAAGCCCTGTCCGTCACCCGCAGAGCGGGGGTCTAGGATCCGTCTGCGTCACCCGCAGGGCCACGGCGTTACCCTCGTGCTTGCCAGCCGCAGCGCCACGGCCTCCTACCAGCCTCAGCCAGCCACAGGCCCAGGGTTTTGCACCCGCCTCTGCCACCACTCAGGACGGTCACGCGCGCCGATGCAAGACCCTCGCGCCGCGACCAATTCGGCTCACGCGATCCAGGGCGTGCGCTTGCCGATCTCGATATGGACGGACTTGATCTGGGTGTATTCCTCGACCCCGTACTTGCCCGCCTCGCGGCCCCAGCCGGATTGCTTGAAGCCCCCCAGCGGCAGTTCCGGCCCGCCCGCAAGCGTGCAGTTCACCCAGAACCGCCCCGCCTGCACGCGGCGCGTCACCACCAGCGCCTTGTCGATGTCCTTGGTCCAGACCGAGGCGGCCAGCCCGTAGTCGGTATCATTCGCAATCTCCACCGCCTCGTCCAGCGCGTCGAAGGGCAGGATCGTCAGCACCGGGCCGAAGATCTCGTCGCGCGCGATGACCATGTCGGCGGTCACATCGCCGAAGATCGTCGGCGCGATGTACTGCCCCTGCCCCATGTCCAGCGCGCCGCCGCCGCAGATCAGCCGCGCGCCTTCTTCCTTGCCCTTCTCGATATAGGACAGGATCGTGCGGTTCTGCGCCTCTGTCGTGATCGCACCGATCTGCGTGACCTCGTCCAGCGGATCCCCGGTCACCGCCTTGGCCAGCTTGTCGCGCACCATCTCGGCGAACTTGTCCGCGACCGAGCGTTCGACGATCAGCCGCGAGCCAGAGACGCAGCACTGCCCGGTGTTGAAGGCGATGCCGAAGGCCACACCATCCGCCGCGTCCTCCAGATCGGCATCGGCAAAGACCACCTGCGGGTTCTTGCCGCCCAGCTCCAGCCCCAGCTTCTTGAAGTTCGACTTGCCCGCCGCCTCGACAACGCGACGGCCCACGGCGGTCGATCCGGTGAAGGACAGCATGTCGATGCGGGGATGAAGGGTCATCGCCTGCCCGATGGTCGAGCCAGAGCCGGTCACCACGTTCATGCAACCGTCCGGCAGGCCCGCCTCCGTCAGGATTTCCGCAAGGATCAGCGAAGTGGCCGAGGTCATCTCTGACGGCTTCACCACGATGGTGCAGCCCGAGGCGAGGATATAGGGCACGCGCTCGCAGAGGATCAGGAAGGGGAAGTTCCACGGCGTGATGATGCCCACGACGCCCACCGGCTCGCGCGTCACCAGCCCCATCATCCCGTCGCCGAGGTTGTTGAAGCTGTCGCCGTGCAGGCTGCGTGCCAGACCGGAGGCGTATTCGTACATGTCGGCACAGCCCAGCACCTCGCCGCGCGCCTGCGCGATGGGTTTGCCGTTCTCCAGCGTCTCCCAATAGGCGATCTCATCCGCGCGCTCGCGGATCAGCGCGCCCGCCTTCAGCAGCACGGAGGCACGCGCCTGCCCGTTCAGCCCCGACCAGCGGCGGTCGTCGAAGGCGCGGCGCGCGGCATCGACGGCCATGTCGAGGTCACCCTCAGTGCATTTCGGGATGCGCGTCACGGGCACGTCATGGGCGGGCGAGTTGCGGGTGAAGACCTCGCGCTCTGCCGCCGGGACCCATGCCCCATCCACGTAAAAGCCGAAGTCGCGCGGTTCTGCGGGCGGCGACAGGCGGGTGCTCATCTGGTCCATAGGATCTCCTTCCGGCCGCGCGGGCCTTCCTCGTTCAGGCGGGGGATGCCCCCGCATCCGGCCACGCGGGCCGCGTTATACTGGTCGGCACGTTGCGCCCCTGTCAGACCGCAGCGGACTTCATGGGTCGGGCCGTGTCCGGCTGCGCCAAGCGCCCCCAGCCTTCCGCCCTGCAACCCGGCAAGCGCCGATCCGGCCTCGGGGCCAGCTCCGGCGAAGAGCCTGCCCCCCCTGCCGTGTCACAGGCCGCCCTCCGGCAAGACCACCGGCACCGCAACCGCCGGGTTCGGCACCGCAGGGCATACGCCCGCCCCTCAGGCCGAGGCGTCGAGCCCGTCGCGCCAGTCGTTCCAGCCGCCGTCGACAGAGGACGGCGCCTCGTGCCAATCCGTCATGACCTCTCCCGTGGCGGGGTCGCGGTCGGGGATCGGCAGGCTCATGATCCGCTTGCAGGCGGCGCGGTAGAGGTCGTCCGTCAGGAAAGCCTCTTGAATGTTGTCCCAGTCGCGGCCGCCCGCGTAGCCGCCGCACATCATGATGTCGCCCGAGGCATCGACGTGCTCGTGGCTGACGCCCGCCGGCATGACGATCACGTCGCCTGCCTCGACCCGGACGCGGGTCCAGCCGCCCTCTCCGACCGAGAGGTTGAATTCCATCCAGCCCGCCGCACAGCCCAGTGCCTCGTGCGTGGTCGAGTGAAAATGCGCATAGTGGTAGACGCCCGGGTATTCCCAGCAATTGCCCCAGCCGTTCTCGCGAAAGCGGGTTTGCACCGCCTTTACGCCGCCGCCCGGCACGGCGCCCCGGTGGATCAACAGCGGAAAGCGGCTGTTGGGGATCCTGCCCTGCGGCTTCGAGGTATAGCGCTCGGTCGTCATGACTCCTCCTCCATCACGATCTGGGTCTTCAGGTCCATCGGCCTGTCGGCAAAGCTGTCGAAGGCGCTCTGGATGTCCTCCAGCGCGTAGGTCGCACCGGTGAAGGGCGTGGTGTCGATGCGGCCATGCACCAGCAGCGTCAGCGCGTCGTGCATGTCCTCGCCCATGCCCGCGACCGACCCCTTGGCAGAGTTCTCGCGCAGGATGGTGTCGAGGATCGGCATGGGCAGCGTCTCTTCGGGGCCGGTCAGGCCGAAGAAGGCAAGGTGGCCGCCCTTGCGCATCAGCCGCAGCGCCTGCTTGTAAAGCGCGAGGTTGCCGACGCTTTCGATCACGATATCGGTGCCGCGTCCGTCGGTGGCCTGCATCACCGCCTCGGTCAGTTGCGCGGGGTCGGACACGCCGATGTCCGCGCCGCCCTCCACCGCCATCCGCACGCGGTCCTCTGAGAGGTCGGTCACGATGATCGGGGCCGCGCCGATTGTGCGCATCAACTGGACGTGCAGATTGCCGATGGGGCCCGCGCCGATCACCAGCACCGACTGGCCGAAGGTCACGCGCGCCTTGCGCGCCGCACGCACCACGCAGGCCAGCGGTTCTGTCAGGGCGAGAACCGCGTCGGGGATATGCTCCGGCGCCGGGATCACCAGCCGCGCGGGCACCACCATGTATTCGCAGAACCCGCCATCGGCATGGATGCCCATCTGCTTCATCGTGGGGCAGTTGAGGATCTCGTTGCGGCGGCACCAGTAGCAGCGCCCGCAGCCGACGTTGGTGTCCACCACCACCTTGGCGCCCACGGTCAGCCCCTCGACGCCCTCGCCCAGCGCCTGGATGCGGCCCGTGAACTCGTGCCCCGGGATCATCGGCAGGCTTTCGGCGGCGTACTGGCCGTGGAAGATGTGGATGTCGGTGCCGCAGATGCCGGTGCGGGTGATGCGGATCAGCGCCTCTCCGCGCCCGGGCTTGGGGATCGGGCGTTCTTCGATCTCGAAACGGCCCGGCTTCACCAGAACGGCGGCTTTCATCATGGTCATGGTCTCCTCCCCTTTATTTGACGATGCGCAGTTTGCTGCGATCTATCGTGAGGGCAATGGCAAGGATGAGGATGATGCCGAAGACCATCTGCTGCATGGTAGCGTCGACCTCGAAATAGAGCATCGAGGATCGGATCACCGCGACGATCAGCGTGCCGATCAGCGTGTTGAGCACGCCGCCCACGCCGCCGGTCAGGGGCGTGCCGCCGACCAGCACCGCCACGATGGCGGGCAGAAGGAAGCCGTTCGCCAGCGTCGGTGCACCGCCCGACAGCTTGACCGAGAACAAGAGCCCCGCGATCGCCGCCAGCATCCCCGACAGCGCGAAGGCCATAACCTTGATGCGCGTCACGTTCAGGCCGGATGCGACGGCGGCCAGTTCGCCCGCCCCCACCGCCTTCAGCGCGCGGCCGAAGGTGGTGCGCTCTTGCAGGAAGAGCATGGCCAGCACCAGCACCGCGCCCACGAAGATCTCGTGCGGGATGCCCGCCGTATTGCCGACCATCCAGCCGAAGGACGAGTCGCGCAGGGTCGCGTCCATATAGAGCGCGCGCTGCCCGGACAGGTACTGCGCATAGCTGTAGGCCACGCCGCCCACCGCCAGCGTCGAGACGAAGGAGGGCACGTAAAGCTTCGTCGTGATGAAGCCCGAGACGGCGCCGAAAGTCAGCCCGGCAAGGATACAGACCAGCGCCGCGCCGATCCCCAGCGAGGGCAGCGCGACGGTGGCGATCACCGTCGTCATATTGGCCAGCGACTGCGCCGAAAGGTCGATGCCGCCGATATAGATGGCGAAGGTCAGCCCCAGCGCCATGATGAAAAGCGGCATGATGTCGGCGACCATGTTCAGCAGGTTCACGGGCCGCAGGAAGTTGGAGTCCGCCACGCCCACGATCACCACCAGCGTCAGCAGGGTGATCCACGGAAGATGCGGTTTCAGTCTTTCGATGCTCATGTCACCCTCAGGTCATGTGGTGGACGAGGTCGTAGAGGCTCGGCTTGTCGCCGGGGCGCCCGTGAAAGACCTTCTGTTGGACGCCGTCCTTCAGGACGAGCAGCGTATGGGACAGGCCAATGGCCTCTTCGAGCGTGTCGGCGACAAGGATGATCCCCGCCCCCGCCGCGCTCATGTCGCGGACCATGTCGTAGACGTCTTCCTTGGCGCCGATATCCAGACCGCGCGTCGGGTGATCCAGCAGGATGATGTCCGACCCGGCAGAGCGCCATTTGGCCAGAACGACCTTCTGCTGGTTGCCCCCCGAAAGACCGCCGCAATCCTTGTAGATGTTGGGCGTCTTGATCTTCAGCTTTTTGACCCAGTCCTCGGCCAGCGCCTTTTCCTCGGAGATGCGCAGCACGCCGCCGCCGGAATAGTTCTTCATCTGGCTCAGGGTCATGTTCTCGTAGACGTTCATGCCCGCCACGATGCCCTCGACCTTGCGCTCGCGCGGGACGTAGCCCACCCCCGCCGCGACGCTGTCCTGCGCGCTGAAGCGGGTGGCGGGCTTGTCCTTGATCGTCACGGTGCCGCCGGTGGGCTTTTCCAGCCCGAAGACCGTGCGCAGGATCGCCTCGCGGCCGGAGCCTTCGGTGCCGACGAGGCACAGCACCTCGCCCCGCCGCAGCTCGAAACTCAGGTCGCTGTACTTGCCCGCGACCGAGACCCCGTCTAAGCGCACAAGCACCTCGTCGCCATGGGGCTTCTGCTTCTGCTCGCGGTAGTATTCCTTGTCGACGTCGCGCCCCACCATCTTGTGCTGGATCGCCTCGATCCGCGCGGTCTCGCGCGTGACCACGTCCACCACCTCGCCGTCCTTCATGACATAGACGCGGTCGGAAAGCTCCAGCACCTCGTCCATGCGGTGGCTGACGAAGATGAAAGAGGCCCGCGTGGTCAGCTCGCGCACGATGCCGAAGAGCAGCTCCACCTCTTCGCGGGCCAGAACCGAGGTCGGCTCGTCCAGGAGGATCACCAGATCGCCCTCGACGCGCTCTTCCAGCGTCAGCACCTTGGCCAGTTCGACCAGTTGCCGCTGCGCGAAGGACAGCTTGGCCGTCACCGTCGCGGGGTCGATGCTGAGTTTGACCTTGGCCAGCTGGGCACGCGCCGCCGCCGCCATGGCCTTCCAGTTCATCACGCCGAAGCGCACGAATTGCTTCTCGAAGCCGAGGAAGATGTTCTCCATCACCGTCAGGTTGGTGATCAGCGACTGTTCCTGAAAGACCATGCCGATGCCGTGGTCCATGGCCTGACGCGGGTTTTGGAACCGCACTGCCTTGCCGTCCTTGGTGATGGTGCCGCCGTCCGCCTGATAGGCGCCGTAGATCACCTTCATCAGCGTGGACTTGCCGGCGCCGTTCTCTCCCACCAGGCCCACGATCTCGCCGCGCCCGATGGTAAAGTCGACGGCCTTCAGCGCGCGCACGCCGGGGAACGTCTTGTCGACCTTTCTGAGTTGATACATGACCCCCTCCCCTATTTCACGAAGGCGACGGACTTGCGGTCGGTGCTCAGCACCACCGCGGCGATGACCATCGCGCCCAGCACGCCGTCCTGCACGTAGCCGGGCAGCCCGATCACAACCATGCCGTTGCCGATGACATTGACGATCAGCACACCCACCAGCGTGTTCCAGACCCCGCCGATGCCGCCCCAGAGGGCCGTGCCGCCGACGACGACCGAGGTGATCGACATGAACATGAAGTTGTTGCCCGTCGCGGTCTCGGCGATGCCGATGCGGCCCACCGCAAGCAGCGCGCCGACCGCGTAGAACATCCCCGCCAGCGTAAAGCCCAGCACCCGCACGCGGTTGACGTTCAGGCCAGAGGCATGGGCCAGTTCCTCACCCCCGCCGACGGCGTAGAAGTTCCGTCCCAAAGCGGTGCGCGACTGGATGAACCACGCCAGCAGCAGGAACAGACCCGCGACGTAGACCATAACCGGAAAGCCCAGCAGGCGTTCCGTCAAGAGGCCGCGAAAAACCTCATCCTCGACCCGCACGCGGTCGCCGCCGGTCAGCAGCAGCGCCAGCCCGGTGCCGACGAAACCCATGGCGAGCGAGGCCATGAAGGACGGAATCTTCAGCTTCACATGCACAAGCCCGTTGACCAGCCCGATGCAGGCGCCGACCAGCAAGGCCAGCGGCAGGGCCAGCCAGCCAAGGCCCAGCACCGTGCCGCCAAGGCCCAGGAAGGCATAGGCGAAGACCACCGCCGAGACGCTGACCGTGCCCTCCATCGACAGGTCGATGCTGCCCATGAGGATGACGAAGGTCACGCCGATGGCCACCATCAGGGCGGGCGAGGCGGAAATCGCGATCCGGGCGAGGTTGCGCACCGTCAGAAAGCGCGGTTCGAGCACGGTGAAGAGGGCGATCAGCACCAACAGGACGATCAGCGGGGCCCATTTCAACAGGGCCTCGCGCGAGAGATTGCCGGACAAGGGGCACCTCCGGGGAAATGGGATCAGTCAGAAGGGGGGCGGCCACCGGGGCCACCCCGGCCGGGCTTACTTGTACTGGATCTGGCCGCCCGTCGGGCCCCAGAAGTCGCTCCAGTCGTATTCCGGCGTGCTGTCGAGGTAGCTGGCCTTGAACTCGGCGGCGTCCTCGGGCGTGACCATGATGGTCGGGCCGTAGAACTCGCGGTGCTCCTGCGGCTCTTCCGAGGGTTTGAAGTCGCCGCGCGCCGCGTGATAGGCCAGCGCCGCCGTGATGCCGCCGCCCCAATGCGGGTTGGTGAAGACGGTGGCGAGGATCTTGCCCTCGGCCACCAGACCCACGGCCTGCGGGTTGCCGTCATAGGACACGATGGGCATGTCCTCGATGCCCTCGGCGCGCAGCGCCTCGAGCACGCCATAGGCGATGGTGTCGTTGGCGCAATGCACGCCGGTGATCTCGTCGCCGAAGCGGGTCAGGAAGGCGCTCATGACCTGGTTGGCCTTCTGGGTGTCCCAGTCGGCGGGTTCCGCGGCCAGAAGCTCGACCTCGGGGTAATCCTTCAGCGCGTTCTTCAGGCCCTGAAGGCGCTCGATGGCCGGGTTGTTCGACGCGATGCCGCCAAGGTGGACGACACCGCCCTTGCCGCCCATGGCCTCCAGCAGGATGCGGGCGGTCTCTTCCGCCGGGCCCTCGTCGGACCATGTCATGTGGCTGACGTAGTTGTCTCCGAAGTCCCAGGGATGCAGGTCGTCGGTCTTGTTCCAGATGGTCGAGACATAGCCGCCCGCCTCGGAGACCGCCTCGACGATGGGGCGGCAGTTGGGCGCGTCGTTGGTGTCGATGGCCAGCGCCAGTTCGCCGCCGGTCTTGGCCAGCAGCGACTTTACGTCACCCAGCGACTTCTCGGACGAGCCCTCGTTGATCAGGTGAACCATCGCGTCCCTGGGCTTGCCGAGGCTTTCGACGAAGGCCTCGCCGCCGGTGACGATCTCGTTCCAGTAGGGATTGGTGCGGTTACGATAGGACCAGGCGATGGTCGGGTCGTCATAGGTCGCCGCCATGACCGGCGAGGGCCCGAACATCCGCATCGCCGCGACGCCGGACACGCCATAGGCCGAGGCCAGCAGAAAATTCCGGCGGCTCAGTTTCTCTTTCTCGATGAAGTCCTTGATGAACGTCGACAATGGATTTCCTCCCGTTGGTGCCTGGTCCGAAATCTTCGCGCGCCCCCTGCCCCACTCCTCTGTGGGACAATCCCTGCACGCGGAAGACCGATGTGATTCCGACCTTAATGCACTAACTGGTTACTTCATGAAATACGCAGGCGTCAACAGGAAACGATAGGGCCCGCGCGGCTCGATACGGTCCGCGAAGCGGCGGATGGGTTTTGACGATTCCGCCATGGCTGCTGTAAGAGCGTGCGGAACCACCGCCCGAAAGGCCCGACGACGATGGACCCCAAACCCGAGAAACGGCAGCGCGATGCCGAGGCGACGCAGGCCCGCATCCTTGCCGCCGCGAAGAAGGAATTCGCCCGCAACGGCCTTGGCGGTGCGCGCATCGACGAGATCGCCGAACGCGCCAAGGCCAACAAGCGGATGATCTACCACTACTTCGGCAACAAGGAGGATCTCTTCCGCATCGTGCTGGAAGAGGCCTATTTGGACATCCGCGCCGCCGAGAAAAAGCTGGACCTCGAACACCTGCCCGCCCGCGAGGCGATGGAGCGTTTCGTGCGCTTCACGTGGGAATACTACCTGAAGAACCCGGAATTCGTGACGCTGGTGAACTCGGAGAACCTGCACCGCGCGCGCCACCTGAAGAAGTCCGAGCGCGTCGGCCCGGCGCAGCGGCAGCTGGTGTCCATGGTCGAGGGCATCCTGAACCGCGGCGTGACCGAGGGCGTCTTTCGCCCCGGCATCGACCCGGTGCAACTGAACATCACCATCGCGGCGGTCAACTACTACTACCTGACCAACCGCTACACCGGCACGCTGCTGTTCGAGCGCGACATGATGGCGAAAGAGGCGCTGGACGCCCGCATCGCCTTCAACATCGACACCATCCTGCGGATGATCTGCATCGAGCCCTGAGACGGCGGGTCGCCAGGGTCACGGGGGCTGTGCGTTCAATCCGGCTTCCGGCGCCCTGACGACAGAGCGCGCCGCGCCCTGCGCGAAAGGCCCCTGCCCGACCGTCCCGCGGCGCCGTACCCGATCCACGCCCGGACAGAGAAGGCAGGGCCATCCGAAGCGCCAGGGCCGCCAGGCGCGACCTCAGCGCAGCAGCGGCCCGGCGGCGTCGCGGCTCGTCCTCAGCGCGGCTACGGCGCGGAGGCCCGGCTACCGCGCGGCACCGATCTAGCGGCGCGGCGCGCGGCCTCTAGCGCGGCTCCAGCCCGGCGGCGCGGATCGCGGCTTCGGCAATGGCGATGTCTTCCTCGTCTTTCGCACCGGAGACGCCGAGGCCGCCGATGCAGGCGCCATTCTCGTAGATCGACACACCGCCGCCCCAGACCAGCATCCGGTCGCGGCTGGCAAGGCCCATGGTCAGCGTCGGACTGCTGGCCATGCGCTCGCCGAAGGCCCTGGTGGATTTCCCTTGCAGGCCAGCGGTATAGGCCTTGTCCTGCGCGAAACCTCCAACCGAGGACAGCGCCCCGTCGGTCTTGCCGAAGGCCGCGAGCCCACCGAAGGGATCGGTCACGGCGACGGCCACCTCCAGCCCCTGTGCGCGGGCGTCGGCAAGGGCAGTCTGGACGATCTCCAGCGCGGCGGCGGGTGCGATGATCTGGCGGGTCAGGCTTTTCATGAGGTCCTCGGGGAATGGGACGCCCTGCGGGGGCGCGTCGGGAGACAGGGACGCGCGGGAACGCGCGACAGTGGTGGCAGACGGCGCGCGCCGCCGGGTGGCAAAATCGGCCGCGCGGCGATGCGCGACAGTGGAAGCGGGCAAGATGGCTCAGCGAGACGCGCGGCGCGGCTGAGGCCAGACCGCAGACGGCATGAGCCGCCAAGTGGCGCAGTCCGGCGCTCGGGACCGCGCGACGGAGGCGGCAGGCGCGATGGCCCAACCACGCGCGCAGCGACACAGAACACTGACATCAGGCGGCAAAGGCCGCCCGATGCCACGGTCAGGCGCGCGGCGGCGATGCTCACGGCAGATTCGCGCGTGGCAGCGGCGCAAGGTCGCGGATCAGGTCCGCGCCCTTTTCACCGATCATGATGCTGGGCGCATTGGTGTTGGACGAGTTGATCGCCGGCATGACCGAGGCATCGCAGACCCGCAGCGCCTCGATGCCGTGCAGGCGCAGGTCGGGGCCCACCACCGCATCCGGTCCGGTGCCCATGCGGCAGGTGCCCACCGGGTGGTGGTCGGTCTTGGCGACCTTGCAGGCGTAGTCGAAGAGGTCCTTCTCGGACCGCACGTCCGGCCCCGGCAGGACCTCCTTGCGCACGAAGCCCGAAAAGGCGGGTTCCGACAGGATCTCGCGCGCGATGCGCAGCCCTTCCAGCGCCATCTTCAGATCGTAGGGGTCGGACCAGTAGTTCGGGTCGATCAGCGGCGCGGCGCCGGGATCGTCCGAGGCCAGCCGCACGGTCCCGCGCGAACGCGGCCGCATAAAGGCCGAGTTCAGCGTGACCCCCGCCCCGTCGATCCTGGCGATGCCCTTCTCGATCCCCGACCCCTGCCCGAAGTGGAACTGGATGTCGGGCGACCGCGCCGCCGGGTCGGCGGTGGCAAAGGCCCCGGTCTCGAAGAGCGAGGCCGCCGCCGGGCCGCTCTTGAACATCAGGTACTGAAGCCCCGCCCAGGCGGTCTTGTGCGGCCGGTCCCAGCCGTCATAGCTGTGCGGCCCGGTCAGTTCGGCGATGGCGCACAGGTCAAGGTGATCCTGAAGGTTCGCCCCCACGCCGGGCAGGTCGTGCACGACATCCACGCCCACCTCGCGCAGATGGTCCGCCGGGCCGATCCCCGACAGCATCAGCAGGCGCGGAGAGCCGATGGCCCCGCTGGACACGATCACTTCGGCGTCGGCGCGGACCGTCTCTGTCGCGCCGTTGCGGCGGTAGGTGACGCCGGTGGCGCGGTCGGCCTCGATCTCGATGCGCAACACCTCTGCGCCGGTCAGAACGGTCAGGTTCGGACGCTCCATCGCCGGTTTCAGGTAGGCCACGGCGGCAGAGGAGCGCCGCGCGTCGCGCTGCGTCAGTTGATAGAAGCCCACGCCGTCCTGATAGGCCCCGTTGAAGTCGGGGTTGTAGCGCAGGCCCCAGCCTTGCGCGGCGCGAATGAAGGCATCGCAGACCGGCAGCGTCGCACGCGGCATGGACACGCCCAGCGGCCCGTCGATCCCGTGATAGGCGTCGTTGAAGCGCTCGTTGCCCTCGGCCCGGCGGAAATAGGGCAGCACGTCGCGGTAGGCCCAGCCCGGGCAGCCGTGCTCGGCCTCCCATGCGTCGTAGTCCAGCGCGTTGCCGCGCGTGTAGACCTGCGCGTTGATGGTCGAGCCGCCGCCGATCACCTTGGCCTGCGTGTACCACAGGCTGCGCCCCTGCATGTGGCGCTGCGGCACCGTGGACCAGCCCCAGCTGGCGATGCCCTTGGTCATCTTGGCGAAACCGGCGGGCCAGTGGAACAGCAGGTTGCGGTCGCCTCCCCCGGCCTCCAGCAGCAGAACCCGTGTTCCCGGATCTTCCGTCAGCCGCGCCGCCAGCACGCAGCCCGCAGAGCCCCCGCCCGTCACGATATAGTCGTATGCCGCCATGCCCCCTCCCGCACAGTAACCAGACAGTTAATTCCGTGACAGCCCCTGCCGCTTCTGTCAAGGATCGGCGGCGCCCCGCCCGGTCTTAACCATTCATTAATACCCGACTTCCGAAACACGGGCGACTCGGGCAGAAAGGGTGCATGAAACAGACCCTCGCCCTTGTCCTATCGTGCCTCACGGCGCTGCCCGCGATGGCGGCAGAGCCCATGTCGGCCTCGGACTTCGAAAGCTATGTCACCGGCAAGACGCTGTATTACGGCGAAAGCGGCCAGTCCTACGGGGTCGAGGAATACCTGCCGGACCGTCAGGTGCGCTGGTCCTTCCTCGACGGTCAGTGCAAGGACGGCTTCTGGTACGAAGACGCCGGGCAGATCTGCTTTGTCTACGAGGACAACCCCGACCCGCAGTGCTGGAGCTTCTACCGCGAGGGCGGCAGCCTGCGCGCGGTCTTCGAGAACGACCCGACCAGCACCACGCTTTACGAGGCGCAGCAGGACGACAAGCCCATGCTTTGCTACGGACCCGACGTCGGGGTCTGAGGTCGGGGTCCAGAGCAAAGATTGCCCGTCCCTGCGCTGACCCGCCGGGCGCGGCGCGCTCCGCCGCCGTTGCAGCGCAAACCCGGTCGAGACGGGCCTTGGTCCGCAGCGCTACAGGGCGCAGAACCCCTGCCGGATATGGTCCGTCAGCGCGCCGACAACCTCTGCCTTGCCGTTGCCCACATACATGTTGATCTTCTGCGTCCCGAGATCGGGCAGCACACCTTTGTCGATGTAGGCCAGGTAATCCGGCACATGCCCCTCCAGCCGCGCGGTCACCGCAAGGTCGGCGCTGACGCTGGCGTCGATGGTCGTGTCGCTCTCTGAGTCCACCGCCATTTCCCAGGGCACCCCCGCCCGGTCGAGCCGTGCCAGCGTGTCCTCGCGGAACCCGCAGTTGCGGCAGAAGGCGATGCGCAGCGGCGCAGTGTTCTTCCAGACCTGACCGCCCGGCGCCCCGATCCAGCGCAGCGGCACCTCGATCAGCGTCTCGCCGCCCGAATCGACCCCCGGTTCCGTGGTCAGGATCACGTCCACCTCGCCCCGAGCGAACTGGGTCTTCAGCACCCGCGTGAAGGAACTGACCAGAGAGACCTTCACCCGGGGATGTGTACGCCCCATGCGCCGCAGCACATCGGGAATGACCGGGTAAACGATGTCCGCAGGCACGCCCAGCACCACCTCGCCCTCCCAGGCCTGGTCGGTGAGCCGGGTGTAGACCTCGTCGTTCAGGTCGACGATCTTCTGCGCATAGGTCAGCAGCTGCGCCCCGGCGGGCGTCAAAGAGATGCCGCGCGCGGAACGGTCAAGCAGTTGCAGGCCCAGCATCTCTTCCAGCCGCTTCAGCTGCATCGAGACGGCGGATTGCGTCAGGTTCAGGAACCCGGCGGCCCGCGTGACCCCGCCAGCCTGCGCCACCGCAAGGAACGACCGCAGGACGGTAACGTCCAGATTCCTCATCCATCAAGCTCCATGATGACAAACCTCAAGAACATTCGTTTCCAGCATGATCCGGATTGCGACATAACCATCAGTAACGAAAATGACAAAACAATCAATCATCACGATCCGTGAAGGAGTCCATCATGATCCGTGCTCTTGACATCCTTTTTGGACGCACCCGCCCGGCCCGCCGCCCCTCCGGCCCCGACACCGCGCGCCCGCGCCCGCGCCGTGCGGAAATCCCCTCGCTGCGCGAACCGAACCGGTTCGAGCGCGACAGCGCCGAACAGCTCTGGTCGGCGCCCGCGCACTGGCGGCTGTGACGGCACCGCCAATTCCGCCCCCGGTCAAGTTCCAACACTTGTGTGTTTTCGCACCGGAAAATCTTGAAAACCCCGTCCGCTTTGACAATATCAAGCGCAACACCTCTGTGCGCATCCGCGCGGGGGTCCCGCCAAACGGAGGTTTTGATGGCACAATACGACACCATTCGGACGGCAGGCGTCGCAGGCGCCCGCTCCGCTCAGATCGACGAGGGCCTGCGCGCCCATATGAACAAGGTCTACGGCACCATGTCCGTGGGCACGTTCATCACTTTCCTCGCCGCGTGGGCGATTTCCGGTCTCGCGGTCACATCCGATCCGTCCGGTGCCTCTGCCATGATCCGCGAGGGCCAGTACCTGACCTCCTTCGGCGAGGCGATCTACATGTCGCCGCTGAAATGGGTGATCATGTTCGCCCCGCTGGCCTTCATCTTCTTCGGCTTCGGCGCCGCCATGAACCGCCTGTCCGCCGCCGGCGTGCAGCTGCTGTTCTACACCTTCGCCGTGCTGATGGGCCTGTCGCTCAGCTCGATCTTCCTGGTTTTCACCGGCGTCTCGATCGTGCAGGTGTTCCTTGTGACCTCGATCGCCTTCGCGGGCCTGTCGCTCTGGGGCTACACCACCAAGAAGGACATTTCCGGCTGGGGATCGTTCCTGATCATGGGCGTGATCGGTCTGATCGTGGCCTCCATCGTGAACATCTTCCTCGCCTCCTCGGCGATGGGCTTCGCGATCTCGATCCTGGGCGTTCTGATCTTCGCGGGCCTGACTGCCTACGATACGCAGAACATCAAGAACACCTACCTGCAGCACGCTGCGCATGGTGACAGCGAGTGGTTGGGCAAGGCCGCCATCATGGGCGCGCTCAGCCTCTACCTCGACTTCATCAACATGTTCATGTTCCTGCTGCAACTCATGGGCAACCGCGAGTAACGCAGGCCACGGCCCGACACAGATCGAAAGCCCCGCCGAACCCTGGTTTGGCGGGGCTTTTTCGTCTGCCTCGCCCACGCGCCCCCAAGACGTCCCACCTTCGCCCCGTGGCCAGGCCACGCCGGTGCAAGACAGATGGGATTGCTTGTCAGTCGGCCCGCGAAAACGGTGCACCCCGGTGGGACGGCCCGCCTGCCCCACCTCGGCAACGTCCAAGCCGCGCGTCTGTCCTTGGCACCGCCAAACCCGGCACCCAGGCGCTAGCCCTCTGCGTGCCTGCCCAGCAGCACCGCAAGCGCGGCGGCAGCCCCAAGGCCGATGGCCCCGGTGATCCACGCAAGGCTCACACCGCCCCTCTCGCCAATCCAGCCCAGGACTAGCAGGCCCACCATCGCCCCCATCTGCTTCAGAAGCGACTGGACCGAAAGGATCGTCGAGCGGCGATTGTCCGGCACACAGGCGTGCAAAATGCTTGCGGCGGGTGACTCCGACAATCCCAGGACAGTTGAGAAGAAGAGGAAGGCAACGATGAAGCCAATCAGCGACCCCTGCAGGGCCAATGCGATCTGACAAAGGCCGAGCGTCGCAAGAGCAGCCGCCAGCGTCGCCGCATGACGGCGGCCAAAGAGGCGGCCAAACCGTCCGGAGAGGCTCGCGCCCACCGCAATCGCCAGAAAATACCCTGCCGTCAAAAGCCCGACCATGGCAGCGGCGCGTTCGGGATCGAGCATGGCCTGCACCACGGTGGGCCAGAGCACCTCGACCGGATTGGTGGCAAAGAGCATCAGCGTCAGGATCGCCAGCAGCAGAAGAAGCGCCCGCTGCGAGACCGCAAGCCGGGCGCCGTCGCGGATCGTGCCCGGCACCGCGCCTATCTCGCGCAGCACCACCGCCCCGCTCAGGGTGCGGGCCGGTTCCCGGATCAGCAGGACCGTGTAGGCAAAGACGACGAATGTCAGCGCGAATCCGGCGGCATAGGACACGTCATAGACAGTCCGGCCGATCAGGGGGTCCGCAGGGTCATTTCCCGCGACGAGGCCGGGAAGGAACCCGCCGACAATCGCCCCGAACCCCAGCCCCGCGAAATTTGCCGCCTGGGCACGCGCCAGCAGTGGCTGGATCTCGACACCGGGCGCACGCTCTTGCAGCCCTTCCACATACCAGGCGTCCAGCGTTCCGGACCGCAACGCGCGACCGAGGCCGACCAATCCGAAGGACGCGGCGAGCGGCCAGAACGTGTCGGACAGGATAAAGACGACAGAGGCCATCAGGCTCGCAACCGTGGCGATCAGAAAGACCGGCTTGCGCCCCAGCCCGTCCGCCAGCCCGCCGAAGGGCAGCTCGGCCAGCATGGTCACGGCGGCGTAGACGGCAAAGAGCGCGCCGATCTCGCCGACATCTAGGCCCCGCCCCTGAAGGGCCAGAGCCGTCACGGCAACGATCACCCCCATGGCGAAACGATCCAGGAATTGATGCCCTTGAAAGAGGTACACATGCCGGCGCGCGCGGGTCGGCAGCTTTGCGAAGGGCATATCGGCGTCAGACGGCATATCCGGGAGCCTTGGTCAGCACGGTCCGCATTGCAACAGCAATCGTGGTGACCCGCGCCGAAGCGGCCCCGGGGCATCGGTCAGATCGGGATCGGCCCGGGCATTGCGGCGCGGCACCACATGGGACCAGAGGTGTCGGACAGGAGCCCTGTCGCCTCCAGTCCTGTTGTGGCGACCTCTGCGTGAAGGCGTGCGATGCCGCGTGCCCGGCCCCGCGCCCCCGGATCCCTCGTTCATAACGAGAATCTGAGGGGGTGCTCTGTTGCCCAAGGCTGAACCGCCGGAGGCCGGATTTTCCCGGCTGTTTCATGATGACGGCCCGCCGCGTCATCGGGATGCGTATGGTCCAGATATTCCTGCCCCAGCCCTTGCTCCATCGGGCCCGGATGTGGCGCTCCGCGAAGCCGGGTCACGCAGCCGCCAGCCACGAGGAACATAACGAACGCACGGCGGTTCACTCCTGCGGCCCCAGCGACCTGCGCGGAGTGAGCCTGCCAAAATCGCCTTGCCCGCCCTCGGGGCGGTCATAGTCGCAGAGTGTCGGGCGCTGAAGCGAGGCGACACAGGACGGTGTTGTCAGCGCTGGCCGTCGCCGTTGCCCGGTTTGTGCAACGGCGACGGCGCGATGCGCCAGAGTGGGTCAGTAGCCGCTGAGGCTTCTCAGCAGGGCATTTGCCGCTTCGGTCATCCCCGCCGCGGCGCCAAAATCGAACTGATTCATGGTGATCAGCACCGCAGCATCGTATTGCGGCGCAAAGGCGATGTAGGACATCTGCCCCTGTAGCGCCCCGGATTTCTGCAGATAGAAGGGGCTTTCAGCGGTCGCGTTCATCGCCACCCATCCCAGTCCCATCGCATCCATCCGGCCGGATTCGTCCATCGAAACCACCGTCTCCAGCCCGTCGCGGGGCAGGTAGACCGCGTGGTCCAGCAGCCGCACCTGCGCATCCGGGCCGGTTTCGTCCAGATGCCAGCGCATCCAGCGCAGCAGGTCGTTCGCGGTGCTGTAGAGACCGCCGGAGCCGGTGATGACCGCCCCGCTCGGCACAATCGGCAGCGCCTCGCCATCCGGTGCGTGGCCGATCATCTGGCGCCCGGCCATCCCGGCGGTCGGTGTAAAAGTGGTGTCGTTCAGTGCCAGCGGACGGGTGATCCTGTCGGCCAGAAGGTCGGGATAGCTGGCGCCCCCTGCGGTCGACAGCGCCGCAGAGAGCAGGTCGAAACCGAAGTTCGAATAGGCCGCGGCGGCCCCCGGCGCGAACAGCAGGCTGTTGGCCGCCAGCCAGTCGGCAAAGGCGTCGGGGGTGATCGTCTGGAAGGGGTCGCTGTCGGGGCTTTCCGCGCGCGGAACTTCGCGCGGCAGTCCGCCGGAATGCGTCGCAAGGTCAATCAGCCGGATGCCCGGGTGCTGGGCCGCCGCCGCGCCGAGGGGATCGGGCAAGAGCGGGGCGACCGGATCGGTGAAGGCAACCTCGCCACGGGCCACCGCATGGGCCAGCATCTCGCCTGCGAAGACCTTGGTGATCGAGCCGATGCGGAAGACCGTGTCGCCGTCCGGCGTGATGCCGTTGCCCCGTGCCGTCTCTCCGAAGCCCTGGATCACCACGGTGTCGCCCTTGATCGCGCCAAGGATCAGGCCCGGCGCATCGCCTTCTAGGTAGGTAATCGTACCGCTCAGCGATATCATTTCCTCGATTATCGCCTCGGGGTTGGTCTGGCCGGTGTCTGCCCGCAGCGGGACGGCAGCCACAGTGGCGCAGGCAGCGACGACCGTGGCGCGGATCATCCTATTTAGGTTCATGGCAGTTTCTACCTCGCAAGTGCCACCGGAATGGCGCGTTTCCCTGTGACGGGTGCGCATAAGGGTTCGGGTCAGACCGGCAATCGGCTGAGCTGCTCCCAAGGCGTCCCGTGCCACAACTATGCACCAGACGCGGGCGGTGTACTCAACCCCTGTTTGTTAAGATGTGGCGGATTCTGTTGATTTCCCTGTGGCTATGCGGGTTTGCAACTGGTCTGTCTCAGCGGCGCGAACCGGCCTCGCGCTCCGGCCATTGCCGGGGCGGCAGGCCAGCCCCTCCACCCCAAGCGGTGCCCCGCGTCGCGGCGAGACCGCGGAAGCCGTCCGAAGGAACACCGCCCCCGCTTGCACTTCCCCCGGGTATCCCCGATACCCGGACCAATGAAGGAGCGGACATGACCGAAAGCCCCGTCACCGACAGCCATTGCCACCTCGACTTCCCGGACTTCGACGCGGAACGCGCCGAGGTGATCGACCGCGCCCTTGCGGCGGGCGTTCATCGCATGGTCACGATCTGCACGCGCCTGCGCGCGGAACCGCAGGTGCGGGCCATCGCAGAGGTGCATGCGCCGGTCTTCTACGCGGCGGGCACCCACCCGATGAGCGTCGCCGAAGAGCCCATGGCCACGGTCGACCAGCTTGTTGCCCTGTCGCAGCACCCCAAGTTCGTCGGCATCGGAGAGACCGGCCTCGACTACCACTACACCTCCGACAGCGCCGAGGCGCAGAAGGTCTCGCTGAAGGTGCATATCGCGGCGGCGCAGGAAACCGGGCTGCCGCTGATCATCCACGCCCGCGACGCCGACGAGGACATGGCGGCGATCCTGACGGAAGCCTACCGCGCGCGGCCCTATACCTGCGTGATGCACTGCTTCTCTTCCTCCGCGGCTCTGGCGCGCGCGGCGCTCGACCTGGGGTTCTACCTGTCGATGTCGGGGATCGGGGCCTTTCCCCGCTCGAAAGAGCTGCGCGCGATCTTTGCCGAGGCACCGCGCGACCGCATCCTTGTCGAGACCGACAGCCCCTATCTCGCGCCCCCGCCCCATCGCGGCAAGCGCAACGAACCGGCCTATGTGGTGCATACGGCGCGGGTGGCGGCAGAGACGCTGGGGCTCGACTTCCCGGCCTTCGCCCGGCAGAGCGAGGAGAACTTCGAACGCCTCTTCTCCAAGGCCGCCGCATGGAGCGTCCCGGCATGATCCGCCGCACCGGCCCTGCCGATTGCCCCGCCCCCGTCCAAGACCGAAGGCTCCGCCGATGACCGCCACGCTGCGCTTCACCATCCTCGGCTGCGGGTCCTCGGGCGGCGTGCCCCGCCTCGGCGGCCACTGGGGCGATTGCGACCCGGAGAACCCGAAGAACCGCCGCCGCCGCTGCGCGCTGCTGGTCGAACGCGAAACCGGCGCAGGCACGACCCGCGTGCTGATCGACACCGGCCCGGACATGCGGGCGCAGCTGCTGGACGCCGGGGTCGGGCATCTCGATGCGGTGGCCTGGACCCATGCCCATGCCGACCACGTCCACGGCCTCGACGACCTGCGCCAGATCGTCTTCAACACAAGCGAGCGCCTGAACGTCTGGGCGGATGGCGATACCCAGACCAGCCTGCTGTCGCGCTTTGGCTATGCCTTCGTGCAGCCCGAAGGCTCGCCCTATCCGCCGATCCTCAACCTGCACACCATCGACGGCCCCTTCACCGTCGAGGGCGCGGGCGGGCCGGTGACCCTGACCCCGTTCGAGGTGAACCACGGCAGCATCGACGCGCTGGGGTTCCGCATCGCCGATCTGGCCTACCTGCCGGACGTGGCAAAGATGTCTGACGCGGCCTGGCCGCATCTGGAAAACCTCGACTGCTGGATTCTCGACGCCCTGCGCCGCAAGCCGCACCCCACCCACGCGCACCTCGACCTCGCGCTGGAGTGGATCGCCCGCGCCGCGCCGCGCCGTGCCGTGTTGACCAATATGCACATCGACCTCGATTACGCGACCGTGGAGGCAGAGACCCCCGCCAATGTCACCCCCGCCTACGACGGCATGGTGCTGAGCTATGCGGACTGACCTGCTGACAGCCCCCGGCGCGCCAAGACGCCGCGCCCCCCGGCCCGACCGGACGCCCCCAGCGCACCAAGGGACAGAGATCGCAAGGCCCCGCCCCCGAAACACAGGCAGCCGAAGCCTGCCCCCCGCCCGCCGCCCCCTCCGCGACGGCGCAGACGGCCCCGCGAAGGCACAGCCCATGTTTCTTCCTGGCCCAAATACCTTTGCACCCGATGTCCACCCGCGCGCCGCCAGCCCGGACACACAGCCAAGGGCCTTCCCCCCATGCAGGGGCTGATCGACGTCATCCTCCCGGTCTTTCTGGTGATCGGGGCGGGCTATTTCGCGGTCTGGCGCCGCATCGTCTCGGACGCGGCGGTGGACGGCATCATGGCCTATGCCACCGGCTTCGCGGTTCCCTGCCTGCTCTTCCGGGCCATCTCCAACCTGCACCTCGAAGAGGCCTTCGATCCCTGGATCCTGATCAGCTTCTACACCGGCTCCGTCGCCGCCTTCGCCGCCGGGCTGTTGGGGGCGCGCTATGCCTTCACGCGCTCCTGGGAGGATTCTGTCGCCATCGGCTTCTGCTGCCTCTTCGCCAACTCGCTGCTCATGGGGCTGGCCATCACCGAACGCGCCTATGGCCCGGACTCGCTGCAGGCCAACTACCTGATCGTATCGATCCACGCCCCGCTGTGCTACGCCATCGGCATCACGGCGATGGAACTGGTGCGGGCGAAGGCCTCGGGTGCCTCCTTGCGCCACCTGCCCGCCAAGGTCGGCCGCGCGATCTTCCGCAATGCGCTGGTGATCGGCATCCTGCTGGGGGCGCTGGCGAATCTCTCGGGCCTGTCCCTGCCCGGCCCGGTCGCAGAGGCGCTAGACATGGTGGTGCGCACGGCGCTGCCGGTGGCGCTTTTCGCCATCGGCGGGGTGCTGTGCCGCTACAAGCCCGAGGGCGACACGCGGGTGATCGCCATGGTCTGCGTGATATCGCTGCTGATGCACCCGGCGATCACATGGGGGATGGGATCGCTGACCGGCATCTCGACAGAGGCCTTCCGCTCGGCGGTGCTGACCGCCTCCATGGCACCGGGCGTGAACGCCTATGTCTTCGCCAACATGTACGGCACCGCCAAGCGTGTCGCGGCGACAAGCGTGCTGGTGGCCACCGGACTGTCGGTCGCCACCGCCTGGCTCTGGCTGACGCTGCTGCCGTAGCGGGACAGCACCGCCATCGCGCCCCGAAGCGGTCGGGACAGCCCCGCGACACGGCCTGACAGCCCGCGCCCCTCCTGTCTCGCGGCGCTCTGAAACGATCACCGCCCCCGCCGGGTCCGCGAAGCGCGCGCGAAAATGCGCCTGTCAGACACGGCGATCCCAGCCCAGCCCCCGCGAAGAACCGCCGCCTTCGCTTCAAGACAACCTGACAGGCTGGCGGCTGGCCAGACCGACCCACTGGTGTTCTCAGACCGCGAACCGATCTCTCCTCAAACGGAGGAAACCCGAGCCCGTTCACCTCGCCCCACAGCCGAGTCCGGGGACAAGCCCCCGCCTCTCCGCCCGCATCCCCCACGGGACGGTGGGCGGGGCGAGGTCGCGCGCAGCGAGACCAGCGCCCGCCCCCGTCCGCGCTGGACGCCGCTCCGATCCCTCCCTAGGCTCCGCGCCATGGCTACGGATCGTCCCCTTCTCGGTATCGCCCTCATGCTGGGCTTCTGCATGCTGGCCCCGCTGGGCGACGCGCTGGCGAAACTGCTGGGGCCCGAGATGGCCGTGGGGCAACTGGTCTTCCTGCGCTTCGCCTTCCAGGCCGGGCTGCTGCTGCCCCTGGCCCTGCTGACCCGGCGCCCCCTGCGCATGACCCGCCGCGTCGCCGCCCTCGTGGCGCTGCGCACGATCCTGCACATCCTCGGCATCGGGCTGGTCTTCACCGCCCTGCTCTACCTGCCGCTCGCCGATGCCATCGCCATCGCCTATGTCATGCCCTTCATCGCGCTTCTGCTGGGGCACTGGATCTTCGGCGAAACGGTCGGACCGCGCCGCCTGATTGCCTGTGCCGTGGGTTTCGCGGGCACGCTGATGGTCGTGCAGCCCGCCTTCGCCGAGGTCGGATGGCCCGCCCTGCTGCCGCTGGGCGTGGCCCTGGTCTTCGCGCTCTTCATGCTGACCACCCGCGCCATCGCCCCCAGCACCGATGCGATTGCCATGCAGGCGGTCTCGGCGCTCTTGGCGCTGGCGCTGACCGGCCCCGTGCTGCTTCTGTTCAGCGACGCGCCGGGCCTCGGCTGGACCGCGCCCTCGGCCCGCGGCTGGGGCCTGATCGCCGCCATGGGCTGCGCCGGCACCTTCGCCCACCTGCTGATGACATGGTCGCTGCGCTACGCCCCCACGGCGACGCTTGCGCCCATGCAATACCTCGAGATCCCCTTCGCCACCGCCATCGGCCTGCTGCTCTTCGACGACCTGCCCGGGCCGCTCGCCACGCTGGGCATCGCCGTCACCATGGGCTCGGGCCTCTACGTGATCCTGCGAGAGCACCGCGACGCCCGCGCCCGCCCGGTGCCCAAGCCGATCCACAGCGGCACCCCGCCGGCCTGAGCCGCCCCCCCGGCGGCGCCGCCAGCACCGGTCCCGCGCGCGGCCCCCCGCAGGGAATCGCGCCCTCGGACCCAACCCCGGCCCGCCGTCACCAACCCGGCGCCCTCTCCAGCCCCGCCAGCAGGGCGTCGAGGCAATCGACCGGCAGGATCAGCAGCATCAGCGGCGCCTCCAGCGTCAGCGTCACCGGCCCAAGCGCCTCGTTCGAGGTTCCGCCCTGCACGGCGGGCGCGAAATCGAGGCCGTCAATCGGCCAGCGCAGCCCCTCGGAGCGCCCCCGCACCGGCCCCATGGGAAAGAGCGAGACCCGCTCTCCCGCCGGAAGATCCAGCGCCAGCCGGGGCGGGCAGAGGCAGACCACATCTTCGGCCCCCACCAGCACGCAGCGCTGCGCCGCGCGCCGGACAAGCACAATCATCGCCGCAAGCTGATGGTCCAGCCGCTTGCCGAGAAAGCCGTGGCCCAGCACCAAGGGCGCCGCGATGGAACGCAGCCCCTTGTCGAAATCGGTGCTGTCCTGTTCGGATATCTCGTGCAGGACATGCGCCGGAAGCCGCGCCCGTATCTCGGGGCGCAGCGAATCCATGTCCCCGATCACCGCATCCGGCGTCCGGCCCGCCGCCAGAACCGCCTCTGTCCCGCCATCGGCGGCCACGACCACGCGCCCGGTCATCGCGGCTCTCAAGGCGGGCAGATGGCAGGCGCCCCCCCCGACCAGGACAACCGTCTCCGGGCTTTCTACAATCTTATCATTCATGGCGAGTTAATGGCGCTTTGGGAAACCGACCACAATCAGGTCACGAAATGATACGCTCCCGGGCACAGATTCGGTCGGCTTTCGTCCCGGTGACCGGTGTAAACACTTTGTTGCAAAACGAATGAAAGTGAGCAGCACATGGTGAGTTCGAGCAAGATCCTGACGGTGTCCTACGGCACCTTCTCGTGCACCGCCGAAGGGTTCGACGACCCGCTCGCCGTGGTCAAGGATACCACGCAGTTCTTTCGCGGCGTCGTCGGTGAAGATCGCTTCTTTGGCGCCGAGCCCCCGCAATTCGACCCCGAACTGGCGACGGAACTGATGCGCGAGCAGCTGGGCACCGCCCATGGCGCGGGCACCGTGTCGCTGGGACGGCCCGGCGCCGCCTCTTCCGGCGCGATGACCGCCGCCCTCTCGGCCGGTCCCGCCCGCGCCCGGGCCGAGGCCCCCGCCCTGCCCGACGACGACACGATAGAGGCGACCGCCGTCCTGACGGAACGTCCGCTGACCGACGGCGGCCTGACCGCACCGCTGGCGCAGGATGCCGCCCCGGCCACCGCGCCCCGGCCCGATCCCGGCCTCGACGCGACCCCGGCAGAGGGGCTGCGCGCCGATCCCGAAGCCCCGGCCCCGGTGACCGACGAGGCCCCGGACGATGGGCTGACCCCGGCCCTCGACAGCGCCGATCTTGCAAAAACGTCACAGCAGGCGATTGCGGGCGACCTTGGCGCGACGGATGCCATTGCCCCCTCCGCCGCCATGGTGGAAACCGCCGAAACCCCGGTCGGGGCTGCCACCCCGACCATGGTCCACGAGGCATCGGCCTTGGAGGGGGACGCGCCTGCTCCGCGTCCCTCCGACCATGGGGGCATCGCCGCCAAGCTCGACCGGATTCGCGCCGTCGTGGCCGGAAACGCCGGTGCCCCCGTCGCGGCGGTGGCCGCCGCCGCGGGCCCGATGGGGGCCCAGGCCTTCATGCCCGAGACCCCGGCCCAGGAGGCATCCGACACCGACAGCCGCGAAGCGGACGAGGCCTCCGGCCCCGGAGACGAGGTCGACGATGCCGCGCTCTCCGCTCTGCTGACCGAGCTGGAAGCCGAAGACATGGGCGCAGAGGTCGAAGAGACCGCCCCGGAAGCCACGGAAGAGACGGCGGAAGACGACGACAGCCGCTTCGCGGACAGCCTCGCCGGGCTGATGGCCGAGGAACAGGCCATGGCAGAGGGCACCGGCACTCTGGCCGGTGGTCGTCCGGAGGCCTCCGCCGCGATGGCCGCATGGGACATGGACGGCGACGATGACCGCCAGCCCTTCGAATCCTTCGACGATGCAGAAATCTCCGACGAGGTGGTGCCCGCCGCGACGGTCGGCACCGAGATCGACGAGGATGACGCGGATGACGGCTTCGACGACGAAGCCCTCGCGCCCCGATCCGAAGCCCCGAAGCCCGCCCCGACCCCGATCCGCGCCCGCGTGGTGAAGGTCAAGCGTGCAGACTTCGAAAAGGCCGTCGCCTCGGGCACGCTGGAAGAGATCGAGGACGACAGGCCCGCGCCCGCCAGTGGCAGCAGCCTCTCTGCCGAGGAAGAAGAGGAACTCGCCCGCGAACTCGCCGCCGTGAAGGCAGAGCTTTCCGCCGGTTTCGACGACTGGGACGACGAGGACGAAGACGCGGAGATCGCCACCGACAAGGACGCCGATGCGCATGCCGCTGCCAGTGACTGGGACGCGGACGATCTGGACGACGAGGAAGACGAAGACGACTTCGACGCCCGCCTGACCGCCGCCACCGGCACCAAACCGCTGTCCCGCGCCGGTGCAGAACCGCTGCGCCTCGACAACCCCATTGCGCGGCCCGACCGCGACTGGGGCACCGATATCGACGCGCTCGACGCCCGGGCCTCTGCCGCCTTCGGCCAGGATCAGGCGCAGGACAAGGACGACGAGGACGCGGAGGACACCACCCGTCTGGCCATCGATGAAGCAGTCCGCGACAGCGCCCGCAAGGCGGTGAAGATGGCCAGCCCCGCCCGCGCCATGCTGACAGAGCGCGAGGTCGCGGATCAGGACACCTCCCGGCTGATCGACCAGACCAACTCCGAGATGGACGAACCCGAAGGCAACCGCCGGCGCTCTGCCATCGCGCATCTGCGCGCCGCCGTCGCCGCGACCAAGGCCGACCGGCTGCTGGGCCGCAAGGCGCAGGCCGAGGACGAGGAAGAGGCCTATCGCGAAGATCTTGCCAGCGTCGTGCGCCCGCGCCGCCCGCAGGCGCCCGCCGAACGGACAGAGCGTCCCGCCCAGCCCGCGGCCCCGCTGAAGCTGGTGGCCGAACAGCGGGTCGGGGAAGAGGCCGCGCCCGCCGCCACGCCGCAGACCGTGCCGATCCGCCCGCGCCGCGTGCGCCGGGTGGCCGACGCGCCGTCCCCGCGCGACCTTGCCCGGTCCGAAGAGGAAGAGGCCAGCACCTCCGGCTTCGCCTCTTACGCAGAAAGCGTCGGCGCGGCCGCCCTGCCCGAGCTGCTGGAAGCCGCCGCCGCCTACATGTCCTACGTCGAGGGCCGCGACCAGTTCTCCCGCCCGCAGCTGATGACCACCGTCCGCCAGGCCGAGGCCACGGAATCCAGCCGCGAGGACCGGCTTCGCAGCTTCGGTCAGCTTCTGCGCGAGGGCAAGATCCGCAAGACCACCGGCGGCCGCTTCACCGCCTCGGACCGGATTAGCTTCCGCCCCGACCGCGAAGCGGTGTGACCCCCGCCGCCGCGCCCCGCCGGGCCGGCCCGTGACACCATGCCCCGCCCGCCGCCCGTGAACCGGGTCGGCGGGCGGGCGCTTTTCGGCGCAGCCGGAACAGAGCCGCCCCCGGCCCGGCGCCGCGCCGCCCATCCCGCCGCCGGGGCAATGCCCGCTTGCACCCCGCGGCCCGATCCCATACATCACCCCCGATACCTTCGACCGATGCACTGGGCCCCATGGAAAACGTCATCCTGATCATCCACCTTCTCCTTGCCCTCGGCCTGATCGGGGTCGTGCTGCTGCAACGATCCGAGGGCGGCGGCCTTGGCATGGGTGGCGGCGGCGGCGCGATGAGCGCCCGCAGCCAGGCCACGGCGCTCGGCAAGGTCACCTGGATTCTCGCCATCGCCTTCATCGTGACGTCGATCACCCTGACGATCTTCGCGGCGCGCAACGCCTCGGGTTCTTCGATCCTCGACCGGCTCGGCTCTGGCCCCGCCGCCGAGCAATCCGAGGACGCGGACGCCCCGGCGCTCGACTTCGAGCTTCCCCCGCCCTCTGCGGAGGAGGGCGATGCCGACGCGCCCCTGACACCGCGCGCCGACTGATCCACTAGACATGGCCTGAACATATCCGACCGCAACAGCATCTTGCGGTCGGCTGGACAAACCGTTCCGAATCCGATAAGCGTCAAATCCCGTGATGCTGCCGTCCTCAGGGCCGGCGGGATGGCAAGACATTGGCCCATGGTCCGACAGGAACCGGGTCAGAACACAGTCAGAATTCACGGGGTCGCCCACATGGCACGCTTTATCTTCATCACCGGCGGTGTGGTTTCTTCGCTCGGCAAAGGCCTCGCCTCTGCCGCGCTCGGGGCGCTGTTGCAGGCGCGTGGCTACTCGGTCCGGCTGCGCAAGCTCGACCCCTATCTGAACGTCGATCCCGGCACCATGTCGCCCTTCGAGCATGGCGAGGTCTTCGTGACCGACGACGGCGCCGAGACCGACCTCGACCTCGGCCATTACGAGCGCTTCACCGGCGTCGCCGCGCGCAAGACCGACTCGATTTCCTCGGGGCGCATTTACACCAACGTGCTCGAGAAGGAGCGCCGCGGCGACTACCTTGGCAAGACGATCCAGGTGATCCCGCACGTCACCAACGAGATCAAGGACTTCATCTCGATCGGCGAGGATGAGGTCGACTTCATGCTCTGCGAGATCGGCGGCACCGTCGGAGATATCGAGGGCCTGCCCTTCTTCGAGGCGATCCGCCAGTTCTCGCAGGACAAGCCGCGCGGTCAGTGCGTCTTCATGCACCTGACGCTGCTGCCCTACATCAAGGCCAGCGGCGAGCTGAAGACCAAGCCCACGCAGCACTCGGTCAAGGAGCTGCGCTCCATCGGTCTGGCGCCCGACATCCTCGTCTGCCGCTCGGAAGGGCCTATCCCGGTGAAAGAGCGCGAGAAGCTGGCGCTGTTCTGCAACGTGCGCCCCGACAGCGTGATCGCCGCGCAGGACCTGAAGTCGATCTACGAGGCCCCCATCGCCTACCACCGCGAGGGGCTGGACCAGGCGGTTCTGGATGCTTTCGGTATCGCCCCCGCGCCCAAGCCTAACCTCGACAAGTGGGAGGACGTGGCCGACCGCGTCTTCAACCCCGAGGGCGAAGTGACGGTGGCCATCGTCGGCAAGTACACGCAGCTCGAAGACGCCTACAAATCCATCGCCGAGGCCCTGACCCACGGCGGCATGGCCAACCGCGTCAAGGTCAACATCGAGTGGGTGGACGCCGAGCTTTTCGACCGCGAGGACCCGGCCCCGCATCTGGAAAACTACGACGCGATCCTGGTGCCCGGCGGCTTTGGCGAGCGCGGCACAGAAGGCAAGATCAAGGCCGCGCAATACGCGCGCGAGCACAAGATCCCCTACCTGGGCATCTGTCTCGGCATGCAGATGGCTGTGATCGAGGCGGCCCGCAACGTCGCGGGCGTGGCCAAGGCGGGATCGGAAGAGTTCGACCACGAGGCCGGAGAGAAGCGCTTCGAGCCGGTTGTGTATCACCTGAAAGAGTGGGTGCAGGGCAACGAGAAGGTCAACCGCCGCCCCGACGACGCCAAGGGCGGCACCATGCGCCTTGGCGCCTATGACGCGGTGCTGACCGAGGGGTCGAAGGTGGCGAAGGCCTACGGCACGACCGCCATCGACGAGCGCCACCGCCACCGTTACGAAGTCGATGTGACCTACAAGGCCAAGCTGGAAGAGGCGGGCCTGCGCTTCTCAGGCATGTCCCCGGACGGCCGCCTGCCCGAGATCGTGGAATGGCCCGACCACCCGTGGTTCATCGGCGTCCAGTTCCACCCCGAGCTGAAATCGAAACCCTTTGACCCCCACCCGCTTTTCCGCGACTTTGTCCGGGCGGCGAAAGAGGTCAGCAGGTTGGTGTAAATATTAGCTTGCGGGGGCTTTGTTGCACAAATGGGATGAGGGATTCACTGTTTGAATCCAGTGGGGTAGCAACGCTGCATGAGCAGTTGGTCCCCTACGAAGTACAAAACCAGAAACTGGCCTTCGTACAAC
>JAFKDC010000035.1 GCA_017255395.1 Enemella evansiae
ACATAGACCTGGCTGGCCGGGTCTTCGCCCACCAGCACCACCGCGAGGCCGGGCGTGATGTCGTGTTCCTGCTTCAGCCGCGCCACATGCTCGGCCACCTGTCCCCGCACCGTGGCCGCAAAGGCCTTTCCGTCGATGATCGTCGCTGTCATTTCTGTCTCCTGTCCCTGTTTTTCGTCCCGGCCCTGCCGTCGACGCGCTGTCTGGTGACCGCCCGGCCGGGCGGCCCCTGTTTTTATCGCGGTGCCGGACACCGGGGCCCCTGCCGGAGATGACGCGGCTGCGGGCCGCCCGTATCGTTTCACTGGCGGCGGCAAGCACCCGCACCCCGGCGGTGCCCGCGCCAAAGGGGCGGGGTCGCGCTGCGCGCGGCCCCTTCCCCGCTGGCCGCGCGGCCTAGAACAAGCCCTCGATCAGGCCGCCGTCGTTCAGCCGGATGCTTTCCGCCGCAGGCACGCGCGGCAGGCCCGGCATGGTCATGATCTCGCCGCAGACCACGACAACAAAGCCCGCCCCCGCCGACAGCCGTACCTCGCGCAGCGGGATATCGAAGCCCGTCGGTGCGCCGCGCTGCGCCGGATCGGTCGAGAAGGAATACTGCGTCTTGGCCATGCAGACCGGCAGACCGCCATAGCCCTGCGCCTCCCACTCGGCCAGCTGCGCGCGGATCTTGCCATCGATCACCACGCCGTCGGCGCGGTAGATCTCGCGGCAGATCGTCTCGATCTTTGCGGCAAGACCCATGCTGTCGGGGTACAGCGGCGCATATTGCGCCGTGCCGCCCTCGCACAGCTCGACCACCCGGCGCGCCGTCTCTTCGATGCCCGCACCGCCGTCGGCCCAGTGTGTGTTCAGGATCGCGTCGACGCCCAGTGTCGCGCAGTAGTCCTTGACCGCCTGTACTTCCGCATCCGTGTCCGTGACGAAGTGGTTGATCCCCACCACCGCCGGCACGCCGAACTTCTTCATGTTCTCGATATGGCGACCAAGGTTAGCGCAGCCGGCCTTCACCGCCTGCACGTTCTCGGCGCCCAGATCGGCCTTGGCCACACCGCCGTTCATCTTCATCGCCCGCACCGTGGCCACGATCACTACCGCGTCGGGCTTCAGCCCGGCCTTGCGGCACTTGATGTCCATGAACTTCTCGGCCCCGAGGTCGGCGCCGAAACCGGCTTCGGTCACCACGTAGTCGCAGAGCTTCAGGGCCGTGGTCGTCGCAATCACCGAGTTACAGCCATGCGCGATATTGGCGAAGGGACCGCCGTGCACGAAGGCCGGGTTGTTTTCCAGCGTCTGAACCAGATTCGGCTGCATCGCGTCCTTGAGCAGCACGGTCATCGCGCCTTCGGCCTTGATGTCGCGGCAGAACACCGGAGTCTTGTCGCGGCGGTAGGCCACGATCATCGCGCCCAGACGCTTTTCGAGGTCCTTGAGGTCGCGGGCGAGACAGAGGATCGCCATGACCTCGGAAGCCACGGTGATGTCAAAGCCGTCCTCGCGTGGGAAACCGTTGGCCACGCCCCCCAGCGACGAGGTAATCTGCCGCAGCGAACGGTCGTTCATGTCCACCACCCGGCGCCATGTCACGCGGCGCTGGTCGATGTTCTCGGCGTTGCCCCAGTAGATGTGATTGTCGATCATCGCCGACAGCAGCGAATGGGACGAAGTGATGGCGTGGAAGTCGCCGGTGAAATGGAGGTTCATGTCCTCCATCGGCACGACCTGCGCGTGACCGCCCCCGGCGGCGCCGCCCTTCATGCCGAAGTTCGGCCCGAGCGAGGCTTCGCGGATGCAGATCATCGCCTTCTTGCCGATCCGGTTCAGACCGTCGCCCAGCCCCACGGTGGTCGTCGTCTTGCCCTCGCCCGCGGGCGTCGGATTGATCGCGGTCACAAGGATGAGCTTGCCGTCGGGCCGGTCCTGCACAGCGTCGATGAAGCTCTGCCCGACCTTCGCCTTGTCGTGGCCATAGGGCAGCAGGTGTTCGGACGGAATACCCAGCTTGTCCCCGATGTCCCCGATCGGCCGTTTAACGGCCTCCCTTGCGATCTCGATGTCCGATTTGTGCGACATGGTCCCTCCTCGACCTACCGTGAAACTCTGCCTGGCGGATAGCCCGGCCCGAACTCGGGTATCTCGCCAAAAACGACCTGTCGATGTGGGCTTTCGGCGCAGTCGCGCCACTTGCAGGAGGCGTGGGCAGATGGTGAGCGCGCGGTCACGGCTGCCAGGGGCGCTGGTCGGGAATGTGCAGGGTCAGCCGGTCGCCCACCGCGATCCGGCCCTCGCGCGCGACAGAGGCGGTGACCCCGCGCAGCCCCGCGGCGGCGGGCTTGAAGCGCTTTGCCTTGTCCCCCGCCACCTTCGACAGACTGCGGGCCGGGAACTGGCAGGGGCGGTTCTGCATGTCGACCCAGAGCGTCGCCCCCGACGGCGCCTGAAGCCGGGAGGACGGCGGCAGGTGGCTGAAGTCGGGCAGGCCGCGCAGCACCATCGAGGCTCCCATGCGCGCGGGGTCGATGTGATCCATTCCCAATGTTGCCGCGATCTGCGCCAGCTCTTCTTCGGACACGAGACTGAGCTGACGCTCGTTGCGGATCGGCGTGCCCCGGGAATACTGCGCCTTGACCCGGCTACAGGCCTCCCGCAGGGCGCCGCCGTGGACCGATCCGGCGATGCCCTCGAAGGTCAGGTCCAGAGCCGCGCACGGCTCTGCCAGAAGTTCCTCGCGGTCCATCGTCGTCACCACGCCCAGCCATGTGACTTCGGCGGTCCAGTCCGTGGGTTTGAGTGCCGGTGCCATGTCTGATCCCTTTCCGCGGTACGCGCGCGCATCCTCGGCGCAGGGAGCGGAAAGGTCCAGAGCCCGGGGCATCGTGTCAGCGACGGCATGCGCCACCGCTCTGCCCAGAAACGAAAAGACCCGGCGGCCACGCGGGCGCCGGGTCTTCGGATCATGTCAGGGCCGTCAGGCCGAGGGTTCCGGCTCCATATCGCCGGAGGGCTTGGCCTTGGGCTTGGTCTTCGGAATTGCCGTGATGCTGGGCTTTTCGTCCTCGACGCCAGAGCCGTGATCGTCGTCACCAGAGGTCGGCGGCTCGCCCCGCACGACGCGCTGGATCTCTTCGCCGGTCAGCGTCTCGTATTCCAGAAGGCCCTTGGCCAGCCGCTCCCACTCTTCCTTGCGGTCGGTCAGGATCTGGTAGGCCCGGTCGTAGGCTTCGGAAATCAGGCGCCTGACCTCTTCCTCAATCAGGCGCTTGGTCTCGGCCGAGACCGACAGGCCCGCCGTATTGCCGGAGTAGCCCTCTGCCGCCTCGCGGTAGTCGATATTGCCGACCTTGTCGGACATGCCCCATTGCAGGACCATGGCACGCGCCAGCGCCGAAGCCTGCTGGATGTCGCCCGCCGGGCCGTTGGAGACGTTCTCTTCGCCGTATTTCATGATCTCGGCGGCCTTGCCCGCCATGGTCATGGCCATCTTTTCCTCGCACTCGGACTTGTGCCAGTTCAGACGGTCGATTTCCGGCAGAGAGACCACCATACCCAGCGCACCGCCACGCGGGATGATCGTCGCCTTGTAGACCGGGTCGCACTGCGGAAGCGTCAGGCCGACGATGGCGTGACCGGCCTCGTGGTAGGCGGTCTTTTCCTTCTGTTCGTCGGTCAGGACCATGCTGCGGCGCTCGGCCCCCATCATGACCTTGTCCTTGGCATTCTCGAAATCGACCATGGTGACGAAGCGGCGACCGACGCGGGCGGCCATCAGCGCCGCCTCGTTCACGAGGTTCGCAAGGTCGGCGCCCGAGAAACCGGGCGTGCCGCGCGCGATAATGCGCAGGTCGACGTCGGGGCCAAGCGGGGTCTTGCGCGCATGCACGCCAAGGATCTTCTCGCGGCCCTTGATGTCGGGGTTAGGCACTGTGACCTGACGGTCAAAGCGGCCCGGACGCAGCAGCGCCGGGTCCAGAACGTCGCGGCGGTTGGTGGCGGCGACGATGATCACACCCTCGTTGGCCTCGAAACCGTCCATCTCGACCAGAAGCTGGTTCAGCGTCTGCTCGCGCTCGTCGTTGCCACCGCCGTAGCCCTGGCCACGGGCGCGGCCCACGGCGTCGATCTCGTCGATGAAGACGATGCAGGGCGCGTTCTTCTTGGCCTGTTCGAACATGTCACGCACACGGCTGGCGCCGACACCCACGAACATCTCGACGAAGTCCGAGCCCGAGATGGTGAAGAAGGGCACACCGGCCTCGCCCGCGATGGCGCGCGCCAGCAGCGTCTTACCGGTGCCCGGAGGGCCCACCAGCAGAGCGCCCTTGGGGATCTTGCCGCCGAGACGGCTGAACTTCTGCGGGTTGCGCAGGAATTCGACGATCTCTTCCAGCTCTTCCTTGGCCTCGTCGATGCCCGCCACGTCGTCGAAGGTCACGCGGCCGTGCTTTTCGGTCAGCAGCTTGGCCTTGGACTTGCCAAAGCCCATGGCCCCGCCTTTGCCGCCGCCCTGCATCCGGTTCATGAAGTAGATCCAGACGCCGATCAGCAGCAGGAAGGGCAGAAGCGACAGGATGAAGGCCTGAAAGCCCGACTGCTGCTGCGCCTCGGCCTTCACCGGCACCTCGTTGTTCAGCAGAAGCGTGGTGATCTCGGCGTCTTCCGGCTTGATCGTCACGAATTCCTGGCCCTCGGTGGTGCGATAGCGCACCTGTTCACCGTCGATGGTGACCTGCCCGACCTGGTTGCTTTCGACCGCCCGGACGAATTCCGAATAGCTGATCTCGCGGCTTTGCAGCGTATTGCCGCCACCGGAAAAGAGGTTGAACAGCGCCAGGATCAGAAGAAACAGAACAACCCAGAAGGCGATATTACGCGCGTTGCCCAAGAGGGGACTCCTTTGCAGACCGAAGAGGCGGCCCGGTCAGGCGCCTTTGGGGTGTAACATAGCGATTGGCGACAGGGGTTCAATGCGTCATGAGGAACTGGGTAAAGCCCGGCGCGATCCAGCGCGGCCCCACCGCCGGATCGGGCCGACCGTCGCGCCAGACCACAGGCAACACGCGGGCGATCCGGTGCGGAAGCGGTGCACGCTCTGCCGGGTCCAGCGCCTGCCAGCCCGCATCGCCCAGGGCACGGAGCGCGCCGCCCGCCTCCGGCGCCTGCCAGCGCCCGTCCCACAACCCGTCGACAGCGCCAAGACCGCAGATCGCGGCATGCTCGCGGAAGACCGCCACACGCCCGCCCAGATGCGCCACCTCGCAGCCGTGCAGCGTGCCGCCGCCACCGCTCAGGACCCGGTCCAGCAGGGCATCCAGCGGCGCGGCCCTCGGCGCGTAGTCGCGCCCGGCCACCCAGCGCAGCATCCGCGCCAGCAGACGCCGCCGCGTCGCAGGGGCAACCCCTGCGGCCCAGCCGGGCGTTAGCGACAGCCAGCCGGGATGCTCTGCGCCGCCCGCCTCCCAGGCGCGCAGCACATCCGCCTGCAGAACGTCGCGATCCGCCCGCAGCCGTTCGGCGGCGCCGGCAAGCGCGCCCCGGTCCAGCCCCTCCGCCTCCAGCAGGGCCAGCAGCCGCCGCATCCGCGCCCGGTCGAACCGGGGATCGGCGTTCGAGGGATCGTCGACGAAGGGCACCTTCAGAACCGTCGCGTGATGCCGCAACTCGGCCCGCGACATGCCAAGGCAGGGCCGGACCAGAACCATGCCCGCCGCCGCCCTCCCCGACTCCGCGAGCACCGAAGGCTGCAGGGGAAGCGCGCGCAGCGGCGCCATGGCCGCCAGACCGTCGCCCCCCGCCCCGCGCGCCAGCCGCATCAGGAAACTCTCGGCCACATCGTCACGGCTATGGGCCAGCAGGACATGGCGCGCAGACCCCCGCCAGGCGTCGATCAGCGCCAGGCGCCCGCGCCGAGCCGCGTCCATCTTGTTGCCGCGCCCCTCCCAGGACCAGCACAACACGACATGCTCATGCCCCAACAGGGCGCATTCCGCCGCCACCATCCGGGCTTCTTCGGCGCTTTCCGCCCGCAGGCCGTGATCCACCGTAACGACCCGCAGCCGCACACCCCAGACCCGTGCCCACTCATGCGCCAGCGCCAGCATCGCCATGCTGTCGGCCCCGCCGGACACCGCCAGCACGAGTTCCTCGGGAAAATCCGGCCCCAGCAGGGTGCCCATCTCCTCCGCGAACCGCCGTTGCAGGCTCACGCGCCGCCCCCCGCTTCTTCTTTGCAAAAATACTCTCGGGGGGAGGCGCACAGCGCCGGGGGGCAGAGCCCCCATCGCGCGCGCAGCGCGCGCCGGTCGGATCGGCACAGCCGATCCGAAACCGTCAGGAGCATCCCAGTTCGGCCATGCTCGACTGGGCGCGGCCAACGTAGTCGGTGCCGGGATAGCGGCCCGCGACCTCGCCCAGCGTCACGCAGGCCTCGGGAACAGACCCCAGCGCCGCAAGGGACACGCCAAGGCGCCACAGCGCCTCGGGCGCGGCATCGGCATCGGGGAAGCTCGTATAGGCGGAGAGGTAGCGCCGGGCGGCCTCGCGGGTGTCGCCCTGCCCCTCCAGCGCCCGCCCCTCACCGACCAGCGCCGCCGCTTCCAGCGGGCTGCCGGGGTAGTTCTCGCGGAACCGTTGGAACAGGGTCGCGGCGCCGGCGTGATCGCCCAGCGACAGCGCCTCGTCGGCCGCCTTGAAATCCGTCTCCTCGCCAACCGCGAGCTGGCCCGAGAACCCGGCAGAGGGTTCCAAAGAGGGCACAGACGCCGGTGCGGGCGTGGCCGCCGCACCCTCTGCCGTGGCACCGCCGCCCAGCAGCGGCGTGTCCCCCAGCGAACCGATGTCACAATCGGGCTCCAGCTCGCACAGGCGGAAATCCAGGTCGCCGATCCGGTTGGAGCCGTCAGAGACGACCTGCCCGATCCGGAACTCCAGCTGTTCGACCTTCGAGGTCATCTTTTGCAGCTCGGCCTCGATGGCGTTCAGCCGGTCCAGCGCAGAGCCGCCCAGCGGCGCGATCGCGCCCCCGGTGGTCGATTGCTCGCGGTTGAGCTTCTGCAACTCGACCTTCAGAACGGCGATGTCCTGCTTGATGTCGGCAAGGGTCTGGGCATCCTGCGCCGCCGCTGGCAGCGCCAGCGACAGCACGAATCCCGCGGCAGCGATCAGGCGCATCGGCTCAGCCCGTCAGGCCGCCGGCGGCCAGCACGGTCACCGAGCGGCGGTTCTTGGCATAGCAGGCTTCGGCGGAACAGATTTCGAGCGGGCGCTCCTTGCCGTAGCTCACGAACTTCAGCCGGTTCGCGGCGACGCCCTTGGACACCAGGTAATCCACCACCGCGTTGGCGCGGCGCGCACCCAGTGCGATGTTGTACTCGCGGGTGCCCTGCTCGTCGGCATGGCCTTCGATCACGGCCATGTAATCGGAATTCGTCAGCAGCCACTGCGCCTGCCCGTCCAGCACCGTCTGCGCCTGCGGGGACAGCGTCGACTGGTCCACCCCGAACAGAACGCGGTCGCCCACGCGCTGCTGGAAATAGGCGGTCGAGGTCGGATCGTCGGCGCTGCCGGGCAGATAGCCGCCGCTCAGGCCGGAACCCGCACCGGCGCCGCCGCCGCCGCCGTTCTGGCCAGAGCCGAAACGGTCAGCGTTGGTGCAGGCCGTCACCGCGAGGCCGGCCACCAGAAGGAGGGCTTTGGTAAGATGTTTCATCGCACTGTCCTGCTCTGTTCGTTGCCGCGACGGTAGCACGGCCAACGGATTATGTGAATCGTCTATCGTCAAGATGTGGGATGGGTCCTGCCCCACCCCACCAGATCGTCACTGCAACGGACCCCAGCTGGGGTCCGAGGCCCCGGCGGGCGTCCGTACCCGCTGCAGGTTCCGGCCCGAGATATCGACCGTATACAGCGCCGAGGCGCCCTGCGCGCCCTGGGTTTCGCGGGCGAACATGATGACGCGCCCGTTGGGCGACCATGTCGGGCCCTCGTCGAGGAAAGAGGCCGTCAGCAGGCGCTCCTCGCTGCCGTCCACCTTCATCACGCCGATGTGGAAGCGCCCGGCGTTCTGCTTGGTAAAGGCGATGCGGTCGCCGCGCGGCGACCAGACCGGCGTGCCGTAACGGCCGTCGCCGAACGAGATCCGCTGCGCCTCGCCACCGGCGGCGGGCATCACGTACAGCTGCTGCCGCCCCGACCGGTCGCTTTCAAAGACGATCTGGCTGCCATCGGGCGAGAAGCTGGGCGCCGTCTCGATCGAGGGGGCAGAGGTCAGCTGCCGCGTCGCGCCGCTGGCCACGTCCATCGCGTAGATATCCGTGTTCGATCCGGTCGTCAGCGAGTAGACGATCTGCTGCCCGTTCGGCGAGAAGCGCGGCGCGAAGGTCATCTCGCCGCTGCCCGCCTGCAGGATCCGGCTGTTCACCGCGCCCACGTCGACGATGTGAATCCGCGGGAAACCGCTGGCATAAGAGGTATACAGAACCCGGCTGCCATCGGGCGAGAAGCGCGGCGCCAGCACCAGCGCCGAGGCATCGGTCAGGTACTGCACGTTAGCGCCGTCGTAATCCATCACGCCCAGGCGCTTCTGGCGGTCGTCCTTCGGCCCGGTTTCGGAGACGAAGACCACGCGGCTGTCGAAGTAGGGCTGTTCGCCGGTCAGGCGGCTGTAGACCTGATCCGCGACCTTATGCGCCAAACGCCGCACACCCGAGGTGTCAGAGGCGAACTGCATGCCCTGCCCCAGCTCGGTGCCCGCGAAGACGTCCCAGACCCGGAACTTGACCACGACCCGGCCCGCGCCGTCCGCCGTCACCGCGCCGGTGATCAGCGCCTGCGCGTTGACCGCCTTCCAGTCGGCGAACTGGATCGGCGCGCCGAAGCTGCTGACCCGGCTGATATGCGCGTCGCGCGGAACCTCGCGGAACAGGCCCGTTCCGATCAGGTCCGAGGCGATCACATTGGTGATCTCGTCGGCATAGGGCTGCGCCGCCGGGGTTTCGGCCACGAAGGACGGCACCGCGAAGGGCATTGGCTCGATCACGCCCTCGGTGATCTCGATGCGCAGCGGACCGCCCTGCGCCGCCGCGATGGCGGGCAAGACAAGGGCTGCAAGGGCAAGTAACAGGGAGGCGAGCGCTGCTCTCATCTCGGATCCCTCCTTAGGGGACTGCTCTGATCGGCTTGGGCGGGTCTGTTGCCCGCTGCCGGGTTAACATAGCCCGGAACGCGCCGCCGCAAAACCGCGTTTCGGGGGGAAGTCGGCGGGGAATCGCGCAGATTTTCACGCAAGATTGCAGTTGAAACGGCGCGCGGCGGGGACAGGGTCATCGGTCCCCCGCCGCCATCGGGTCGAAGCGCAGCTCGATCATGCGCCAGGCCTCGCCATCGGTCAGGGGCAACGGGTAGCCATGCCCCTGGCAGCGCAGCAGGGTCCGGGCCGCCGCGACATCCGGCCCCGCGCCCGAAACCGGTTCCGGCCTGTCCCCATGCCCCCTGCCATCCGGGTTCCTGTGGACGCCCGTGGTGACGGTGGTGTCCGCCGCGAAGCTGCCCGGCACCACCCGCCAGCAGGCCCGCACCTGGCTGCGGATCGCGGCCATCGCCCCCTGCCGCGAGACGGCCTCTTGTGCCGGGGCCTGGGCCGGGACAGCCAGAAGGGCAAGACCGGCGGCCAGCGCTTTCACCGCAGCCTCATCTGTTCGGGGTTGAAGGTGATCTCGATCTCTTTCCAGTGCGCGTATTTGTCCGAGGGCAGCGGGTAGCCGTCCTTCTGGCAGCGCAGGACCGCGCGGCGCGCCGCCTGAAAGGCCGTCTCCACCGCCGCGCCGGAGCCGCCCGAGTTGCCGACCATGCGGATGCTGCTGGCGTTCACGGTGCCGTCCGGCTCCATGTCCATGGCCACCGTCACCGTGACATCCGCCGCTTCCGAGCCGACGTCGACGATCCAGCAGGCCTTGACCGCGACGATCAGGTCCTGCTGCTCGGCGGTGGTCAGCGCGGGGCCAACCGGCGCGTCGGCGGGTGCGCCCCCGCCCGCGAGGGCCTCTGCCAGCGCATCCGCAAGCGCGTCGTCGGTCGAAGGCGACGGCGCGCGCTCCGGCTCGGGCGTCCCCGAGGGCTGGGCCGCGGGGGCCGGGTCGGGCTGCGACTGTGCCGCCTCGGCCACGCGGTCGGGCCGGGTACGGGGCCGCATCGAGGCGGTGGGTGCACGCGAGCCGGAGGGGTCGTCGGCCTCTTCGGTGACGATCTCGGTGGTGGTCTCGGGCGGGGCCTCGGCCTCGGCGGGCTCTTCGACCACATCGGGGCTTTGCGCGTCGGGATCGGCGGCGGGCTGCACGTCCTCGGCAATGACCGCGTCGGGCTCCGGCTCCGGCGTCGGCTCTGTCGAGACGCGCGGCGCCGGGCGCGGCTGCGGACGGCGCGAGTTCTCGGGCGCCAGCACCTGCGGCTCGGGGTTCGGCACAGCGGCGGGCGGCGCAGGCACCGGATCGGGCTGCGGCTGCGGTTGCGGCTGGGGTTCCGGCTCTGGCGCCGGTTCCGGCTCGGGCTGCGGTTCGGGTTCCGGGGCCGGCTGCGGCTCTGGCTCGGGGGCGGGCTGCGGCTCTGGCTGCGGTTCCGGCACGGGTTCGGGCTCCGGGGCCGGTTCAGGCTCTGGCTCGGGCGCGGGTTCGGGCTGCGGTTCCGGCTCGGGTTCGGGAGAGGGCACAAGAGAGGGCACTTCCGCCGGGGGCGCCTCTGGCGCCTGCGTCAGTGCGGCGAAATCGGCCTCGGACAGCACCGTCACATCGGCCACCGACAGCTCTGGCGGAGGCGCGGAAAAGAGGTCGCCCAGCATCAGCCACGCGAACACAAGGGCGTGCGCCCCAAGAGATATGCCGAACTCGCGTTGCACCCTGGCCCTCAGTCGCTGCCCGGCTCGTCAAGCGCCGGGCCGCCCACGTCGGTCACGAGGCCGATGGAGGAAAAGCCGCCCGCGTTCAGCGCGCCCATGATCTGGGCAACCTGCTCATAGGGCACGGCGCCGTCGGCGCGCAGGTAGACACGGTCGTCAGAGCGTTCCGCCGCGATGGCGCGCAACCGGCCCACCAGCTCGTCGCGGCCCACCTCGGTCGACTGGATCAGCACGAGGCCGTCCGCCGACAGGGTCACGGTCAGCGGCTCTTCGGTCTCTGACGGCAGCGCCTGCGCGGCGGTCTTGGGCAGTTCCACCGGCACGCCCACGGTCAGCAGCGGCGCCGCCACCATGAAGATGATGAGCAGCACCAGCATCACGTCCACGAAGGGGGTGACGTTGATCTCGGACATGGGCTGAGCGCCGCCGCCGCGCCGTCCGCGCCTGCGCCGCTTGCCCCCGCCGCCTTTCATGACGCCCGCTCCCATGGGTCAGGCGTCCAGCTGGCGCGAGAGGATGGTCGAGAATTCGTCGGCGAAGGCCTCGTAGTTGCCGACGATGCGGTCGCTGTCGGCGGAGAACTTGTTGTAGAAGATCACCGCCGGAATCGCCGCGAGCAGGCCCAGACCGGTGGCCAGCAGCGCCTCGGCGATGCCCGGCGCCACGACCACCAGCGAGGTGTTCTGCTGCTCGGCGATCTGGATGAACGAGTGCATGATGCCGAAGACCGTGCCGAAGAGGCCGATGAAGGGCGCGGTGGAGCCCACCGTCGCCAGCACCGGAAGGCCGCGCTGCAGCGTGTCCGCCTCTTTCTGGATCGCCACGTCCATGCTGCGATCGATGCGGCTTTGGGCATTGGCGATCAGCCCGCCGTCCTCGCGGTGGCTGCGGCGCCATTCCATCATGCCCGCCACGAAGACCCGTTCCGACCGGCCCTTGGGTTCCGGCCCCAGCTGGTCGAAGAGCTCGTCCAGCGGCTCCCCGCTCCAGAAGGCGCGGTCGAACTTGGCGGCCTCGCGGCGCGCCTGACGATAGCTGACGAACTTCTCGAAGATGATCGCCCAGGCCCAGACAGAGGCCACGGTCAGCATCAGCATGACGAGTTTGACGGTCAGGGTGGCGCGCGCAAAGAGTCCCCACAAGGAGAAATCGATGGCCTGCGCCGCCGCAAGCGTTTCTGCTTCCATAGAACCTGCTCTTTTCCTGTCGGCCCCTGTTTCGGGGCTCTGATTACCGCGCATTGTAGCGGAATGGCAGGGCCCTGACCACAGATTTGCGTGATCGCTCCGAGAGCCCTTCCCCCTGAGCGATTCCTTGCCGCATGCCGCGCCCCGCCGCCGCCTTCGACCCGCGCGGTTCCGGGCGACATGCCCGACGACCTGGCGATCTGCACCGTCGGGTTCCGCCTGCCGCCGTCAGGCAGAGCGCCCTATGGCGCCCGGTTCAGCCAGTCGGCGGCCGCGCGCCCGGCCTGCCGGCCCGTGGCAAGGCAGGCGGTCAGCAGGTAGCCCCCGGTGGGCGCCTCCCAATCCAGCATCTCGCCCGCGCAGAAACAGCCGGGCCGCGCCGTCAGCATCAGGTCGGGCGTCAGGGCATCGAAGCGCACCCCCCCGGCGGTCGAGATCGCCTCGTCCATCGGGCGCAGCCCCGCGACCGGCACCGGCAGGGCCTTCAGCACAGCGCTCAGGGCCTCGGGCGTCACCGGCAGCGGGCGGGCGCAGTCCTGCATCAGCGCCAGCGTGGCGGGCGACAGCTTCAACGTCTTGCGCAGCCACGAGGTCAGGCTTTGCTTGCCACGCGGGCGGGCCGACAGGCGGGCGGCCAGCGCCCCGGTCGAGAGGTCCGGCAAAAGATCTATCGTCAAACCATGCCCTTCGCGCAGGGCGGGAGTCAGCGGATAGATCCCGCCGCCCTCCAGCCCGCGCACCGAGATCACCGCTTCGCCCCGGTTCGCCATAGCCCCGGCCCGAAACAGCGCGTTCTTCACCGGCGCGCCGAAGTGCCGGGTCATGTGGCCGGACCAGTCCACCAGAACCCCGGCGTTCGACGGCGCGAAAGGCGCCAGCCCGGCCCCCTGCGCGCCCAGCACCGGCGCCCATGCGCCGTCCGATCCCAGCCGCGCCCAGCTGGCGCCGCCCAGGGCCAGCACGGTGGCGCCCGCCGTCACGCGCTGCGTCTCCTCCGGCGTTTCGAACAGCGCAACCGCGCCGTCCCAGCCCTGCCAGCGCCAGCGGGTGCGCAGCTCCAGCCCCATCCCGTCCAGCCGCCGCAGCCAGGCCCGCAACAGCGGAGAGGCCTTCATGGCGCGGGGAAAGACCCGCCCCGAAGACCCGGTGAAGACCGGCTGTCCAAGGCCCTCGGCCCAGTGTTGCACCGCGCCGGGGCCGAACGCCGTCAGGGCGGCGCGCAGAGGCTGTTCCGACACGCCATAGGCGCTTTGGAAGACCTCGGGAGGTTCGTCCTTGGTCAGGTTCAGCCCGGATTTCCCGGCCATCAGGAACTTGCGCGCCACCGAGGGCTTGGCCTCGGCCAGAAGCACGCGCCGCCCCTCGGACAACAGGGCATCGGCGGCCATGAGCCCCGCCGGGCCGCCCCCGATCACCAGCGCATCGACCCGGGTCACGCGGTCTCTGGCCCGGTCTGGCGCAGCTCCACGACGCGATGCGGATAGGGGATCTCGATGTCATGCGCCTTGAGCGCGTTCCAGATCAGGAAACCCACGTCCGAGGTGAACTTGTTCGGCCCGTCGTCATGGCCGTTGCACCAGAACTCCACCGCGAAATCCACACCCGAGTCGCCAAAGCCGCGCAGCTCGCAATCCGGCGGATAGGGAGCGCCCAGAACCGCCGGATGCGTGGCCACCGCCTCTTCGATGATCGCCGGGACACGGTTGATGTCGGTGTCGTAGCTGACCGAAAAGGGCACCTCGAAGCGGTTCGACGAGCCCTGATCCGAATAGTTGACCACGCGCGTGGTGATGAAATCCTCGTTCGGCACGACCACCCAGCGCCCGTCGAAGGTTTCCAGGATCATGGCGCGGGCGGTGGTCCTGACGATGGTGCCGGACACGCCGCTGTCCAGCTCGACGAAATCGCCGAGGGTGGCCTGGCCTTCCAGCAGCAGGATCACCCCCGAGATATAGTTCGAGGCGATCTTTTGCAGCCCGAAGCCCAGACCCACGCCAATGGCACCGCCCAGAACCGCAAGCGAGGCCAGCGGCACGCCGATGATGTTCATCAGCAGCAGGAAGGCGATGCCGTAGATCGTCAGCTCTGCCGCCTTGGCGGCCAGTTGCCGGGTCGCCGGGCGCATCTCCTGCCGTTCGATATAGCCGCCGGTCTGGTCGTTCGACCAGCGGCCCAGCCAGAACAGGACCGACCCGGCGATCAGCCCGCGCACCACCGACAGCGCGCTGAAGCGGATGTTGCCAAGGGCGATGGTGGTGTCGCTCAGGAACTGCGTCGCCGGTTCCAGTATCCCCAGCGCGTACAGCGCCATGACCGGCAGCAGGATCATCCGTCCGATCAGCTTCAGGAAGGGATCGGTGACGATCTCGCGCACGAGGATGCGGGCGGCAAGGAAGAGGAACAGGCGCTTGCCGAAGGCGATCACCGCGCCGGACCCGAACAGCGCCCTGGTCAGCCCCTCGCCGACGGCGGTCAGCAGGTAGGCAAGGACCGGCAGCAGCAGCGGCACGAAGATCAGCAGGAACAGGCGCAGGCTGGCCAGCAGGCCGGTGTGTCCGTCCTCGGGGGTCAGGGCGCGGCTCAGGGCGGGCCGCAGGCGCCGCGTCACCAGCCAGGCCAGCGCGAAGGCGGTCAGCAGCAGCGCGAATTGCGACCACGCCGCGGGCGACAGCAGCCACTGGCGGGCGATCTCCCAGCCCTGCAGGGCCCAGTCGGCGGCCTGCCGGACCGGCCCCGGCAAAGTGGTAAGGTCGATGTCCAAGGCCTTGATCCCCCGCGCTGTGCGACCACTCTTCTGCCCAAAGCCCCTTCGTTGCACAAGAGCCGCCGCCATGTCCTGCGATCCGATCTGCCCGCTGTGCCTGCGCCCGATCCCGCCCGAGGCGAAGCAAAGCCTGCATCACCTGACGCCACGCCTGAAGGGCGGCAAGGGCGGCCCGGTCGTGCTGTTGCACCAGATCTGCCACAACGAGATCCACGCCCGCTTTACAGAGGTCGAACTGGCGCGCGACCTGAACACGGTCGCGGCACTGCGCGCCCATCCCGCGCTGGCCGGGTTCCTGGCCTGGGTGGCGCAGCGCCCGCCGGGGTTCCACAGCCGCAGCGCGGGCGGGCGGCGCAAGCGCCGGGGGCGCTGAGCGCGTCTTGCGCCGGAGACGGGGGCCGCCTAGGGTCCGGCCCGACGGCAAGGGGGTCCCGCATGCACATCTTTCCGGTGACGGTCTACTACGAAGACACCGACATGGCGGGGATCGTCTACCACGCCAACTACCTGAAGTTCATCGAACGCGCCCGGTCCGAATGGGTGAAGGATCAGGGGCTCGACCAGAACGCCATGCGCGAAGAGGGCATCGTCTTCGTCGTGCGCCGGATCGAATGCGATTACCTGCTTCCGGCGAAATACGACGACCGGCTTCAGGTGCGCACGACCGTCAAGGCGATGACCGGCGTGCGGCTGATCATGGCACAAGAGGTCCTGCGCGGCGAAGAGGTGATCTTTCGCGCCGATGTGACGGCGGTCTGCGCCACGCTCGACGGCCACCCGGCGCGCCTGCCCACGGTCCTGCGCAATCGCGTGCACTGAAGGCCCGGGCCTGCTCAGAGCCCCGGGGCGAAGGCCAGCGCAGTCCCTGGTTTGGAAAACCAAGGAAGGGCTGTTGCGGCAAAAGACGCCTCAGGCATGGCGCTGAAGGGCCAGCCGCCCGGACAGGGCGCTCTCAGGACCGCGAGACCGTCCGTCCGGGACAGGCGCGGCCTTTGGTCAGACCGCCGCCTTGCGGCTTTCCTCGAGGTAGATCTCGCGCAGCCGCAGGGCCTTCGGACCCGGCTTGCCGTCACCCAGCGTCACGCCGTCGATCTCGACCACGGGCATCACGAAGGTCGAGGCGGAGGTGATGAAGGCCTCGTCCCCCTGCTGCGCCTCTTCGATGGTGAAGTTGCGCTCTTCCACGGACATCTGCGCCTCACGGGCAAAGCGCAGGACGGCAGCCCGGGTGATGCCGTGCAGGATATCGCTGGACAGAGCGCGGGTGACAATGGTGTTGCCCTTGATGAAATAGGCGTTGTTGCTGGTGCCCTCGGTCACATAGCCATCCTCGACCAGCCAGGCATCGTCGACGCCCGCCTTCTTCGCCATCATCTTGCCCATCGACGGGTAGAGCAGCTGCACCGTCTTGATGTCGCGGCGGCCCCACCGCTGGTCCTCGATCGAGATCACCCGGATCCCGGTCTTCGCCGCCGGGCTGTCGGCCATGCCGGGCTTGGACTGGGTGAACAACACCACGGTCTGCGGCACCTCTTCGGGGTCCGGGAAGACAAAGTCGCGATCCGCCGCCGCACCACGGGTGATCTGCAGGTAGATCATCCCGTCCACCACGTCGTTGCGGCGCACCAGTTCGCGGTGGATCTCCAGCAGGGCGTCCTTGCTCAGCGGCACCCCCATGTCGAGTTCGCCCAGCGAGCGCTCCAGCCGCACCGCGTGGCCGTCGAAATCGATCAGCTTGCCGTCAAGCACGCTGGTCACCTCGTAGACCCCGTCCGCCATCAGGAAGGCGCGGTCGAAAATAGAGACCTTGGCCTCGGTCTCGGGCAGGTATTCTCCGTTGACGTAGACGGTACGGGTCATGGCAATGGCTCCTTCGGGGGCCCGCGCGGGGCCGGTCTGGCTCGGGCCGAGTTCTAGGCGCGCAGGGATGCCACCGCAAGCCCGCCGTTTGGCGGCCCGCCGGACGGCGGAACTGGCGGCCCGGCAGGACATGGCCGCGCGCCGGGTCGCAGGCAGAATGACGGCGCCATCGCCCGGGTCGCAGGTCTCGCACCATTGTTCCGAGACATGGCCATCCGCCATTGTCAGCCGCAGCCGCGTGATCTTCAGCAGCCCCAGTGGTCGGACAGGACCCGCTCTTCCAGCACTTGCCAGCGCGCGGTCAGCCCCACAGCGCCGCCTCCGGCGGGTGCACCCCCCGGTCGTCGAACACCAGCGGCGTGCGGCGGTCCCCGGCCAGCAACAGCGGCCCGTCGAGGTCGGTCACCTGCGCCCCCTGCGCCACCAGCACGGCGGGTGCCATGGCCAGCGAGGACCCGACCATGCAGCCGACCATGACGCCGTAGCCTGCGGCCAGCGCCGCCTCGCGCAGGGCCAGCGCCTCGGTCAGCCCGCCGGTCTTGTCGAGCTTGATGTTCACCACGTCGTATTTCCCCGCGAGCCCGGACAAAGAGCCCCGGTCATGGCAGCTTTCGTCGGCGCAGACGGGCACCGGACGGTCCATGCCGATCAGCGCCGCGTCCTGCCCGGCGGGCAGGGGCTGCTCGACCAGCGCCACGCCAAGCCGCAACAGATGCGGGGCAAGTTCGGCATAGACCTCCGCCGACCAGCCCTCGTTGGCATCCACGATGATGCGGGCCTCGGGGGCCCCGCGGCGCACCGCCTCCAGCCGGGGCATGTCGTCCGGCGTGCCCAGCTTGATCTTCAGAAGCGGCCGCGCCGCGTGTTTCCGGGCAGAGGCCTCCATCCGCTCCGGCGTGTCCAGCGACAGCGTGTAGGCGGTGATCTCCGGCCCCGGCGCGGGCAGCCCAGCAAGCTGCCAGACCCGCTGGCCCGAGGCCTTGGCCTCCAGATCCCACAGCGCGCAATCCACCGCGTTGCGCGCCGCGCCCGCGGGCAGCGCCGCTTGCAGGTCGCGCCGCGAGATGCCCTCGGGCAGTCCCGCAATCTCGGCCTCAACACTCTCCAGCGTCTCTCCGTAACGCGCATAGGGCACACATTCGCCCCAGCCGGTGACATGGCCACGCCGGATCTGCACGGTCAGCACCTGCGCCTCGGTACGAGAGCCGCGACTGATCGTGAAGGCCTCGGCCAGCGGAAAGACGTCTCGGGTGACGGTGATGCTCATGACTGCTGCCTCTTCCAGATCTCGTGCCGGGCGCCCCGCGCAGGGCGCCCATCGTGTTTCTTCTCTGTGCAAATACTCAATGGCAACCGTTCCCCAGCGCGCGACGCCACCGCCAAAGCGCCCCGACGGGACGGCGGGCGGGGCGCCTTTCGCGTCAGCGAAACAGCGCCGTCCGGCGTCAGACCGCCTCCAGCGCCTCGGCCAGGCGCCCTGCCCCATGGCGGAACGGATCGACCGTCGGCAGGCCCAGACGGGCCTCGACCTCGGCGCAATAGGCCGCGGCCTCCCCCTCGCCCATGTGCTGCGTGTTGATCGAGACCCCCACGACCACGCAAGCCGGGTTCGCCACCCGCGCCAGCATCAGCGCCGAATCGCGCACCTGCTCCAGCGTCGGCAGGGCATAACCCGGCAGACCGCGCATATGGGTCCGCGTCGGTTCGTGGCACAGGATCAGCGCGTCCGGCTGGCCGCCGTGGATTAGCGCCATGCTCACCCCCGAGAAGGAGACATGGAACAGGCTCCCCTGCCCCTCGATCACGTCCCAGTGGTCGGGATCGTTGTCCGGCGTCAGGTATTCGATCGACCCGGCCATGAAATCCGCGATCACCGCGTCCAGCGGCACGCCGTCGCCGGTGATCAGGATGCCGGTCTGGCCGGTGGCGCGGAAGGTCGCCTTCATGCCGCGCTCCTGCATCGCCCTGTCCAGTGCCAGTGCCGTGTACATCTTGCCCACGGAACAATCCGTCCCTACCGCCAGAACGCGCTTGCCGGTCCGCTTCTTGCCATCCGCGATGGGATAGTCGACCGAGGGAATGCGCACATCGTGCAGCACCCGCCCGGTCTCTTCGGCCACCGCCGCAAGATCCTTCTCGCTGCGCAAGAGGTTGTGCAGGCCGGACGCAAGGTCAAAGCCCTCTTCCAGCGCCTCGACCAGCACCTTTTTCCAGGCGGCGGAAATCCTGCCGCCCCGGTTCGCCACGCCGATCACCAGCGTCTTGGCGCCCGCCGCCCTGGCCTCGGCCAGCGTCATATCGGGCAGCTTCAGGTCGGCCTTGCAGCCCTCCATCCGGTACTGGCCGACACAATTGTCAGGGCGCCAATCGCGAATGCCCTGGGCCACCTTGGCGGCCAGCCCGTCCGGGGCGTCTCCGAGGAACAGCAGGTACGGCGTCTCGATCATGATGGTCCTTTCGTCTCGTCTTTCCTGCAGACTGCACGGTTTGGCCGGGATGTTCTGCCTGTCTGCGGCAGCCGCAGGGCGATTGCGCGAATATTCCACCAGACAGATGGGCCGGCGCGAAAGAACTTCCATTTCTTCGGCAGCACCCGGACCACGGCAGGCGCTCATGCTGCAGGGCAGAAAAACAACTTGCGCCACGCCACGCAATTTCCTAACCCGTGAGGCAGATCAAACGAAACATCCTTACCCAAGGGGGAATCGTCCATGTCCTTCCGCATCCAGCCCGCCGCGCCCGCGCGTCCCAACCGCTGCCAGCTCTTCGGCCCGGCCTCGAACACCAAGCTGCCGCCCAAGATGGCCGCCAGCGCGGCGGACGTGATCAACCTCGACCTCGAGGATTCGGTCGCCCCCGACGACAAGGACACCGCCCGCAAGCTGGCGATCGAGGCCATCGGCGACGTCGACTGGGGCAACAAGACCCTCTCGGTTCGGATCAACGGCCTCGACACGCCCTGGTGGTATCGCGACGTGGTCGACCTTTTGGAGCAATCCTCCGACCGGCTCGACCAGATCATGATCCCCAAGGTCGGCTGCGCGGGCGACATCTACGCCGTCGACGCGCTGGTGACCGCCATCGAGCGCGCCAAGGGCCGCACCAAGCCGATCAAGTTCGAGGTCATCATCGAAAGCGCCGCCGGCATCGCCCATGTCGAGGAGATCGCCGCCGCCTCGCCCCGGATGGAGGCCATGAGCCTCGGCGCCGCCGACTTCGCCGCCTCCATGGGCATGGCGACCACCGGGATCGGCGGGACGCAGGAAAACTACTATATGATCCGCGAGGGGCAGAAGCATTGGTCGGACCCGTGGCACTGGGCGCAGGCTGCCATCGTCGCCGCCTGCCGCACCCATGGTGTGCTGCCCGTGGACGGCCCCTTCGGCGACTTCTCGGACGACGAGGGCTACCGCGCGCAGGCCCTGCGCTCGGCTACGCTGGGCATGGTCGGCAAATGGGCGATCCACCCCAAGCAGGTGGCGCTGGCCAACGAGGTCTTCACCCCCTCGGAGGAAGCGGTGACCGAGGCGCGAGAGATCCTCGCCGCCATGGAAGAGGCCAAGGCCAAGGGTGAAGGCGCCACGGTCTACAAGGGCCGCCTCGTGGACATCGCCTCCATCAAGCAGGCCGAGGTGATCGTCCGCCAGTCCGAGATGATCGCGGCGGGGTAAGTTCCGCGAGGGCGCTGAGCGGCACGGAAGCGGCAATGACCCGATCAAGCACGGTAGACGGAGCCGAGTTCCGCTCACGACCGCCCGATGGAAAGGAACCGGCGTCCGACCGAATTTTCGGGCGCTGGTGATAGCGAGTGACCGCTTTGCGGACAAGGCTATCGTTCAATGTTCTTGCGAAGAAAAATACGTCGGAGATAGAAAAGGGTCGCGCCAAGACCCGCAGAAATCATGCCCATAAGCACCCCAGAAAGCATTCGTTGGAACGTCGGCGGACTGTATCTGTCTTGATCGAGACTAGCCTCTGGAAGCGATGAAAAGTATCTGATTTCATAGCTATAGGTGTTGAGCGCGATCACGATTAGAAACAGCCCACACAGCACGAGCAGCCACTGCAAAACTATAAGAAGCAGTTTTGAAAAGCTTCCGAGCGCTTTCTGCAAGATGAACATCATCCGTTAGATTTATCGCCACAATTGGCACAAAAAAAGCCCTTGAAAGACGGAACCGAGGTTAGTCTGGGCTCAAACCAGTCATTGCGCTCCAGCCCCTTCACAGCCTCTTTGGCGCATCACTTACCGCACTGGGCCGCCTCCGAACCGCCCCCCCCTCACCTGACAAGGCAAATCCGGCCCGGCATCTGCGCCGCGCTATTTCCTGTGATCCACCGGCGAGCCGATGACCATGTAGGTGGTCAGGGTGTTCACCTGCGGCAGCGCGCCGAGGATGTCGGTGTGGAAATGCTTGTAGGCGGCGAGGTCCCGGGTCTCGACCCGCAGCAGGTATTCCACCGCGCCGGTGATGTTGTGGCACTCGCGCACCTCGGGTGCGGCGGCCATGGCGCGCTCGAAGGATTCCTGCGAGGCCTTGGTGTGCCGGTTCAGCCCCACCGCGAGATAGGCGACGAAGCCCACGCCGGTCTTCTCGGGGCTGATGGTGGCGCGGTAGCCGGTGATGACGCCCGCCTTCTCCAGCGCCTGCACCCGGCGCAGGCAGGCCGAGGGCGACAGCCCCACCTTTTCCGCCAGCGCAAGGTTCGACTGGCGCCCGTCGCGCGACAGGGCTTGCAATATTCGGCGGTCGATCTGGTCTATTTCGCTCATTTGTTGCACGATTAACCCCACAGAGAGGCAATTTGCAATTCAATCGCGCGCGGCGCGCCGCAGGATTGCGCCATGACACAGGACCTCTTCCTTGCGCTTGCGCTTTTCTGCTTCGTGACCGTGGCCTCTCCGGGACCGAACAACCTGATGCTGATGGCCTCGGGGGCCAACTTCGGCTTTCGCCGGACCCTGCCGCATCTGGCGGGCGTGGTCTGGGGCCTGCCGGTGATGATCCTGCCGGTCGGGTTGGGGGTGATGCAGGTCTTCACGCTCTGGCCATGGACGCAGGACGTGCTGAGCATCCTTTGCCTTGCCTACCTGCTGTGGCTGGCGTGGAAGATCGCCCATGCCGCGCCCCCCGCCCGGGCAGAGGCAACCGCCCGCCCGCTGAGCCTGTGGCAGGCGGCGGGGTTCCAGTGGGTCAATCCGAAGGCATGGACCATGGCGCTGGGGGCGATCACGCTTTACGCCGCCGCCCGGGACCTGCCGTCGATCCTCTGGGTCGCGGGCACCTATGCGGGGATCGGCACGCTCACCTGCTCGGCCTGGGTGCTGATGGGCACCGGCATCCGGCGCCTGCTGGCCCGACCCGAGCGGTTGCGGTGGTTCAACCGGGCCATGGCGGTGTTGCTGGTGGCCTCGGTCCTGCCCATGATGCGATAGGACCGACGGCCCCCGGCCCCCTGGCTTGGGGCACCGGGCGCTGCCCGCCCTGCCCTACGCAGCCGTGACGGAAGCCGATTGAAGCGGCATGAAGATCTTCGTCACCAGATCCTGTGGCGCCGTCTCCTGCGGCGAGTTCATATACAGCTCCATGCACGGCGCCTCTGCCGCCTCTTCGCCCGACGCGGGCAGCCAGTTGCCGAAGAACCAGTCGTAGCAGCCTTTCAGGCCCGCGTAGGGGCCGGTGTAGGTGGCCACGGCATAGCGCTGCGCCGGCACGCGAATCTCTTCCAGCGCCTCGGGCATGGCGAAGTCCTCTGGCACGATAATCCCGGCGTGTGACCGCAGGTCCGCCTCGGGCACCGAATCCGGGTCGTCGTAGTAAAGACCGATCATGCCCCGCCCCTGCGGCCAGAGCCCGCGCGCCGTGAACACGGTGCTGACCTGCTCGAAGCTGCGCCCGATCTCGATGTAGGGGCCGCTGTGCGGCAGGGCGGCGATGCGGATCGGCTCTTCGGCCGGGCGGATCTCGACGGGGTACATGGCGGGGTCTCCTGTGATGAAATCGGGATCGAGCGGATCGGGGCGGCCCGCCTTGCGGAAGGCGGCGGGCGTCATGGCGAACTGCGCCTTAAAGGTGCGGGCAAAGCTCTGCGCGTTGTCATAGCCGGCGCGGGCGGCAATCGTCTCCAAGGGCCAGTCGGTCTGGACCAGCCAGCAGGCGGCGCGATGGGCGCGGATGCGCCGGACCGCCTGCGCGCAGGTCTCTCCGGTCATGCCGTGGAACACCCGGTGCCAGTGAAAGCGCGACATGGCCGCGACATCGGCCAGCGCATCCAGCGACAGGTCCCCGTCCGGATTGTCGAAGATATACTGCCGAACGCGGCGAATGCGGGTCTCGTAGCTGGCTGTCATTCCGGTCTCCTGTCTTTGTCCTTTTATGGCAGACCCGCGCCCGACAAATCTTGCTTTGTTGCAAATGCCGCGCCGCGCAGCCATATAGCGCCCGACCCTCTGGAGGACCCCGATGACCCACTACCTCGACTTCGAGAAGCCGCTTGCAGAGATCGAAGGCAAGGCCGAAGAACTGCGCGCCATGGCCCGCGGCAACGCGGAGATGGACATCGAGGACGAGGCCAGGGCGCTCGACCGCAAGGCCGCGACCCTGCTGAAGGACCTCTATGGCAAGCTGACGCCCTGGCGCAAATGCCAGGTCGCGCGCCACCCCGAACGGCCCCATTGCAAAGACTACATCGACGCGCTGTTCACCGAATACATGCCGCTGGCCGGTGATCGCGGCTTTGCCGACGATCACGCGGTGATGGGCGGGCTGGCGCGCTTCGACGACACGCCGGTGGTGGTGATCGGTCACGAGAAGGGCAACGACACCCAAAGCCGGATCGAACGCAACTTCGGCATGGCCCGCCCCGAGGGCTACCGCAAGGCGATCCGCCTGATGGAGATGGCCGACCGCTTCGGCCTGCCGGTGATCACGCTGGTCGACACCCCCGGCGCCTACCCCGGCAAGGGCGCCGAAGAGCGCGGCCAGTCCGAGGCCATCGCGCGCTCGACCGAGAAATGCCTGCAGATCGGCGTGCCGCTGGTTTCCGTGGTGATCGGCGAAGGCGGCTCTGGCGGGGCGGTGGCCTTTGCCACGGCCAACCGCGTGGCGATGCTGGAGCATTCGGTCTACTCGGTGATCTCGCCCGAGGGCTGCGCCTCGATCCTGTGGAAAGACAGCGAAAAGATGCGCGAGGCCGCCGAGGCGCTGCGCCTTACCGCGCAGGACCTGCTGAACCTCGGCGTCTGCGACCGAATCATCCCGGAACCGCTGGGCGGCGCCCATCGCGACCGCGCGGCGGTGTTCGAAAGCGTGCGCGACGCGCTGCGGGCGCTGCTGGGCGAGCTGGACGGTATGGACCGCGCCAAGCTGGTCGAGGCACGGCGCAAGAAGTTCCTGTCGATGGGCTCCAAGGGCCTCGCCGCCTGAGACCGGGTGCGGCCCCGCCGGAGGGCCTCGGGAACCGGGTCAGCCAAGATCGCGAAGACATCCGACCCGATGGGCAGGACTGCCGCCGCATGGCGGGAGGCGACGAAAGCGGGTTGGCGCCTGACAGCGACGTCCTTGACTCGGGCCGCCCCGTATCGGGGCGATGTATCGTCCGCACCATGGCCCCCGACAAAATGGCCCCGGACGACGCCCTGTAGGGCCAGAGCCCTCACGAGCCCGGAGCTCACCTGAACCCTTGCGCGCTGATCCTGATACCAGGACCCTGGGCACGTCGAAGGGCCGGTGCATTCTTGGCTTTGCGCCCGGGGCTACGCCAGAGCACCAGAAGTCTTCGACGAAGACTTCTCCCTGCCAAGGTCTTCGTCGAAGACCTTGGCCAGCGCCCCCTCAGCTGACCAGCATGCGCAGGCCCTGCGTCACGTCAGACCGCACCGCGAGGCGCAGGCTCGGCTCGTCCCCCGCTTTCAGCGCGGCAATGATCAGCCGGTGATACTGCGGCGCCTCGGTCCGGCGCAGTCGCCCGTATAGCTCGCGCATGGTCGGACCGAGTTGCAGCCAGACGGTTTCGGCCATGGCCAGCATCGCGGGCGCCTGCGCGCGCAGGTACAGCGTGCGGTGGAATTCGAGGTTGCCGCGGATGTAGCCCACCGCATCGCGGTTCGACACGACATCCGTGATGGTATTGTTGATCGTCTGCAGCCGTTCGATCAGGGCCATGTGGGCGCGCGGCAGGGCCCGCGAGGCAAGCTCCACCTCGATCAGCGCGCGCAGCGCGGCCAGCTCCTCGATCCGTTCGTTCGACAGCTCCGGCGTCTGGACCCGGCCCGAGGACGACATCGACAGCGCCCCCTCGGCCACAAGCCGGTTCACCGCTTCCCGCGCGGGGGTCATGGAGACGCCAAACTCCCGCCCCAGCCCACGCAGCGTCAGGGCCTGCCCGGGCGGGATCTGTCCCAGCATGATGCGGGTGCGCAGGCCGCGATAGACGCGGTCGTGGGCAGAGGCGTTTTCAGGCTTGGCACCGGGGGTCATGCCGCGCTTGTGATCACGAAACCGGACCGGGTCAAGCCACCATGGACAGCGCCGTGCCCGTGTTTTTCTTGCGTGGCGTGCAACCTAAGGCGGGGTTCGCGCGTGTACCTCACAAGACGGCGCGTATTGTCGCGCCTGTCCTCGCCGAAGGTTCCTGCCCCTCGTCCCGGGGTCTGTGACCGATGGCAACCGGCCTGGATGGAAGGCGGGCTTTGTCCCCCTGTCTTCCCCTTGCCAGGGGGCCGTGCCCACAATCCCCAGGGCACGGCCCTTTCCTTGCCACCCTGGTCAGTCGAAGCGATAGCGATGCAGTTCCGAGCCATGGTCCCGCAGCCAGCGCCGCGGGGCTTTCCAGTCGCCGTACAGGTTTGTGACCTCCGCCCAGAAGTCCGGCGAATGGTTCATGTGCCGCAGATGCGCGACCTCATGCGCCGCGACATAGTCCAGCACCTGCGGGTGCCCAAGGATCAGCCGCCAGGAATACATCAGCCCGCCGTCATGGGTGCAGGACCCCCAGCGCGAGCGCGTGTCCCGCAGCGTCAGGCGGCTGTAGGGCCGCCCCAGCGCCGCGGCGTACCGGTCCGAGGCTTCCGACAGGCGATCACGCGCGCGGGTGCGCAGCCAGCCCTTCAGCCGCGCGGCCATGCGGTCGGGCTCTCCGGGCACCAGCAGCAGCCCCTCGACCTGAACCACAGAGCGCCCGGATGTTGGCCGGATCTCGTGCAGGACACCTTCGACCGGCAGGCGCGCGCCGGGGCCGACGACCACCACCGCCTGGCGTTTCGAAAGATGTCCACGCAGCCACGCTTCCTTGTCGCGCAGAAAGCGCAGCCCCTCCCTTTCAGAGACCGCCTTCGGCAGGGTCAGCGTGACCCGTCCGTCCAGTTGCGAAACCCGTAGCGACAGCCTGCGCGCCCGCGCCGAGCGGCGCAGCGTCACGCTGATCTCCGGATTTCCGCCGAGCCGTATCTTCCCCATGCGCCGCCTGCCCTCACATGGCCCGCAAAGCCTTTGACAACCCCTTCGTCCTATGGCATGGCCCCCGGATTGTCGACAGCACCATGAGTTGAAGGGGATCACCCATGCCCAAGGAAGAATGGGGCACGAAGCGCGTCTGCCCGACCACCGGGAAGCGCTTTTACGACCTGAACCGCAATCCGATCGTCAGCCCCTACACCGGCGAGGTCGTCAACCTGGAAACCGGCAAGCGCAGCATGATCGCGGCGGATGCCGCAGACGCCGCGTCCAAGGCGAAGGCGAAGAAGGACGAGGAAGAGGACGATCTTCTGGATGACGACGACGTCGATGTCGATCTGGACGACGACGATGTGCTCGAAGACGAGGATGACGACGACAACGTCTCTCTCGACGAGATCACGGACGTCTCGAACGAGGAAGACGAGTCCTGAAGTTTTTGCCGCGGGCAGGGTTTTTCCGCTTGAACCTGCCCGCGGCATTGCGTAATCACCCCCGCACAGCGCTGGTGACGGCGCAGGAAATGGGGCCTTAGCTCAGCTGGGAGAGCGCTTGCATGGCATGCAAGAGGTCAGGGGTTCGATCCCCCTAGGCTCCACCATTTACCCTTTGAAAAGCACCAGATAGTTCTGCCTTTCTCGTCAGAGGATTTGCCTCTGCCGCGCAGACCGGTGCTGTTTTCCCTACGAAAATTCATGCTGCTCCGATCCGCGTCTTTCGACGTGTTGATCGCAGCGCAGCCCTCCCCCCCTGTCAAATCCGAGGATGATCCATGAGCGACCTCTTCTTCGTCGTGACGGGCGGTCCCGGCGCGGGCAAGACCAGCCTGATCACCGAGCTCTCCCGCCGTGGCTTTCATACGATCTACAACCTTGAAGGCTACGACGAAAACGGTGACGCCATCGTGTTGGAAAACATCGGCCCGTTCGATGATTTTGAGAATGCCTGCAAGGCCGTTGAAAACGATGCAATGGCCCTCTCGATCCTGCGCGCCCAAGGCGTTCAGCGGATCGGAGACCGCGAAATCATCCCTTGGTGAAATTCAGCATCGGGCGCGGGCCTTTGGTCCGCGCCGCATCGAGAAAGGACATTCCAATGACCACCTATCGCCTTGCATCGTCGCCCGCCGTTCATACCCCCGGCGTTATCGCGTGGGCCATCAACGGATGCAAATTCGAGGCCGACCGCCCGCAGCTCCTGACCGTCATCACCAGCACATTTCCCGATGTGCCCGCCGATGCCATCGAGCAGCTTCTGACCGAGGCCGTTCCGTTCTCGGTTGAAGGGGAAACCGTGGTGTTTTCCGTCCCTGCCGATCCGCAGGACTGACGGACCCGAGATCGGCCCGCTTTGCTCCGGGCGGGCCGATGCTTCCCGCAACACCAACTAGAAAGGGGGTGAAATCATGAGCGAAGCACTTATCGCACAGCGCCGCCGGGAGGCATGGGCGCTTGTCAGGAAGGGCGGTCTCTCCGCCAAGATCGGCCACGCCTTCCTGATGCAGCACGGGACTATCTAAGCCCCAGCCTCGCCCCCACAGGGGGCGGGGCACTGATACCACGAAGCCGCCCCGGATCACAAGAACATCGAAGGCGGCAAGATAAGGAGAGAGCCGCGCGGGGCGCGCGGCTCGCATTGATCCAGTTGTCAGGCCGGGGGATCGACGGGCTGCGCCCGCTCACTGTCGAGAGTCACAGGATTTGTCCTTTTGGCCCGTGCCAACGCCTTGAAAACACGCGGCCCGATTTTGGATCGGAAACCAAAGTGCCCTTTTTCGTCACTGGTTTTGTCCGGGGCAGGCACAGCCCGAAGGGGCTGCTATGCGGACAAAGCTGCCGCACGATTGCGGTTGCTCCAAAGTCCGCTTTCCCGGTCATCAAGGATTGCTGACATGAAAGCTGAAGCGGCAGATCGAGACGAAGATCTCAACCCGCGCATTTAGGGGCTTTGTTGCACAAATGGGATGAGGGATTCACTGTTTGAATCCAGTGGGGTAGCAACGCTGCATGAGCAGTTGGTCCCCTACGAAGTACAAAACCAGAAACTGGCCTTCGTACAA
>JAFKDC010000036.1 GCA_017255395.1 Enemella evansiae
AAGCTGGCCAAGATCCTTCCTGCACCGCAGCAACCGCGAAAAGCCTGACAGGAAAGGCGCTCGCGCCACGTTCAGCCGGCGATATTCTGCGCCAGCGAACGGGTGTTTTTCCACAGAATCGGCTCGAAACCGACCCTCGCTGCGTCCTGCTTGAGCGACTGCGTTCGTCACGACGGCTGGAACGCAAGCTATAGCCGGTCGCACTTTCCAGCGGCCGCATGTTCTGTCATTGTTCTCAATCGAAGCCCTGTTCCGAAACCCGAGTGTGCCGCAGATGTGCAACCTTTATTCCCAAACCAAGAGCCAGGACGCGATGCGCCACCTGTTCGACGACATGGTCGAGGGGGACGAGGTACTTGTAGACAGCACCGGGAACCTGCCGCCTCAACCTGGCATTTGGCCCGACTATCCGGCACCGATCATTCGACATGGCGAAAGCGCAGCATGGCAGCTGGCAATGGCCCGTTGGGGAATGCCGACCCCTGCGAAGTTTCTCGAAGGCAAGCGCACCGACAAGGGTGTCACCAATATCCGTAATGTCGGCTCTCCCCATTGGCGGCGCTGGCTCGGTGTCGAACATCGTTGCCTCGTGCCCTTCACCAGTTTTTCGGAGATCGACGGGCGCCGGGGTGCGCCGCGCAATTCGCCGGTCTGGTTCGCTTTGGACGAGGATCGGCCGCTCGCCTTCTTCGCCGGGCTGCGAACGACGTGGACCTCGGTGCGCAAGCTGAAGGAGGGCGAGGTGACAGCGGAGATCTTCGGTTTCCTGACTTGCCCGCCCAATGCCGAGGTGGCGCCGATCCACCCCAAAGCCATGCCCGTCATCCTCACGCGGCCCGAGGAATGGCGGCACTGGCTGACCGCGCCGGCCGAGGAGGCCCTGAAGCTCCAGCGTCCCCTCCCGGACGGGATGCTGAAGAACGTTGCCGAGGGGGTGCGCGAGGATGCGGTTTGATCCGGCTCCGAGCAAACTCTTTGCCCTGGCCAGGCACCGGGTCCATGAGGCCGAAGGTCCGGGCCGGCGCAGCTTCGCATTGCTGCAGGCCGCCCGACATACCGAGGCCCTGATCTGGATCATTCCCGGGCATGCCCCGCACCAGCCGATGCTCCGGGGTCTGCCCGAAGGCGTCGGGGAGCGGCTGCATCTCATCCGTCCCGCGAACGAGACCGACCTGCTCTGGGCCACCGAGGAAGCGCTGCGCTCCGAAGGCGTCGGACTGGTGATCGCGGAGCCGGAGAAGCCCCTCTCCCTGATCGCCGGGCGACGGCTGCAGCTGGCCGCGGAAGCCGGTCGAACCACCGGGCTCATGCTGATCCGCGAAGGCCAGGGCAGCAATGCAGCCGAAACGCGGTGGCATTGCGCACCGAACGCGTCGGAACGACGGGACTCGACTCTGCATCAATGGGCCCTTAGTAAGAACAAAAAGGGAACATTAGGAACCTGGACTGTGCATTGGAATGGCAAGACGGCTGCTGTCCATCCGGTTTCCGCGGCTGGCAAGCGACACGAGTCTGCGGAGACGTCCCGTTGAGGGACCGTTCGCCCTGATCCACAGGTCAGGGAATGCCGAACATGTGCATTGTCTGAACCAGGCCGCCGAGACGCGCGGATTGCACCCGGGCATGGCGGCGGCCGATGCCCGCGCCATCTGCCCCGAGCTGATCACCCGGCCCGCCGATCTTGCACGGGAAGCGGCGGCACTGGCAGGCCTCAGACGGTGGGCAGGGCGTTATTCCCCGATGGTGGCGCGGGACGGCTCGGACGGGCTTATCGCCGATATCTCCGGCGTGCCGCATCTCTTCGGCGGCGAGGCCGAAATGCGGGCCGACCTTCATGCGCGGCTGGAGCGCGTCGGCCTGACCCTCTCGAGCGCCATCGCGGAAACCCGTGGCGCAGCCCAGGCGCTCGCTCGCCATGGTGGCGGCATCCTGCCCGAGGGCGCGGCGAAGGAGGGGATCGCCGGCCTGCCGGTCTCAACCCTCAGCATCGGGAGCGATGTGGCCGAGGGACTCGCCCGGATGGGGCTGAACAGGATCGGCGATCTCACCGATCTGCCGCGGGCGCCGCTCGCGCGACGGTTCGGCCCGGCTCTGGTGCTGAGGCTCGACCAGGCCCTCGGCCTCCAGCCGGAGCCGGTCTCTCCCGAGGCGGACGCGCCGTATTTCGGGGTGCGGATGACGATGCCCGAACCCATCGGTCTCGAGGCCGATGTCATGTCGGGCCTTGCCCGCCTGCTCGATCGGCTCTGCAACACACTGGCCCATCATCATCGTGGCGCACGGCGGCTGCGGCTCGAACTGCACCGGGTCGACCGGGAGACCGCGCAGGTCCAGATCGGGCTGGCCCGGCCGATGCGTGATCCCGAGCGCATTGCGGCCCTCTTCAAAAAAGGCGTGTCGGAGGTCGAAGCCGGGTTCGGGATCGAGGCGATGCGCCTCGTCGCCCATGTGACCGAAGACTTGCCACCCGAGCAGATCGGCGGACCCCGAACGATAGCCCGCGAGGACGCGCTGGCCGACCTCTTCTCCCGGCTCGGCAACCGGCTGGGCTTCGACCGGGTTCTGCGGCTCCTGCCTGCCACCAGCAAAATCCCCGAGCGGAGCTTTCTCGTGACACCCGCCGCCTACAGCGCGGCGGAACCTTCGCCACCGCATCGTGGACCGGATCGGCCGATCATCATCTTTCCTCCTGAACCGGTCACCACGAAAGGGTTGGGTCAGCCCGGACATCCCCCAGCCCGGTTCACCTGGCGGCGCATGTCTTTCACCACCCTGCGTGCGGACGGACCGGAGCGGATCGCGCCGGAATGGTGGTTCGACGATCCGGCCTGGCGCTCGGGTCTGCGCGACTACTGGCGGGTGGAGACCCGCGAGGGCGCACGGCTCTGGCTCTACCACACGCCGCAGGCGCCGGCCTGGCCCGCGCAGAGCTGGTTCGCACAAGGAGAGTTCGCATGACCGGCTATGCGGAGCTCTGCGTGACAAGCAATTTCACCTTCCTGACCGGCGCCTCGCATCCCGAGGAGCTGATCACGCGGGCTGCCGAACTGGGCCTGAAGGCCATCGCCATCACCGACCGCAACTCGGTGGCGGGCGTGGTGCGGGCTTTCTCCGCCCTGAAAGAGCTGGCACGACTGCGCGAGGAGGCCTGTGCAGCGAGCGACGGGGCCGAGGCCGGTCCGGCGATCCGATCCCGGCACGTGACCGATCATTCCAGCCGCCAAACCATGCAGCACATGCCGGCAGGCGATGCGCCCCGAATTCCGCCGGACATGGTGTTGCCGAAGCTGATCCCTGGCGCCCGCATCGTGCTGACCGACAGTCCGGTCGACTGGCTCGCCCTGCCCACTGATATCGCGGCCTGGTCGCGGCTGACCCGGCTCCTGTCCCTCGGCAAGCGGCGGGCCACGAAAGGCGACTGTCATCTGACGCGCAAGGATCTGCTGGATTGGGGTCAAGGCATGGTGCTGATCGCGCTGCCGCCCGACCCGATGGAGTACCCGGCCCGGGCGACTGTCAGCGACCTGCGGCATATGCTGCGCATCTTCCCCGGCCAGTGTTTTCTTGGCGCGGCACCGCGCTATGACGGGCGAGACCCAACCCGCCTCGACCAGCTGGCCCGGATCGCCCACGACACAGGCCTGCCGCTCGTGGCCCTCGGCGAGGTGATGATGCATCGCTCGTCCAGGCGTCCGCTCGCCGATGTTCTGACCTGCCTGCGCGAGGGCTGCACGATCGACACGATCGGGGAGCGCCGGCTGACCAATGGCGAGCACCGGCTCAAATCCCCGAGCGAGATGGCGCGGATGTTCCATCGCTATCCGGCGGCGATCCGGCGGACACTGGAGATCGCCGACCGCTGCGCCTTCCGGCTGGACGATCTGCGCTATCAATATCCCGACGAGGCGCGGGACGGCGAACCCGCGCAGGCCCGGCTCGAACGATTGTCGCGGGAGGGGCTGCATTGGCGCTACCCCGAGGGGCCGCCGGCCCGGATCGTCACGCGGGTCGACAAGGAACTGAAGCTCATCGGCGAGATGGGCTATGCGCCGTATTTCCTGACGGTCCATGACATCGTGGCTTTCGCGCGCTCGAAGGGCATTCTCTGCCAGGGCCGCGGGTCGGCCGCCAACTCGGTCGTGTGCTACCTACTCGGCGTGACCGAAGTGCCCCCCGAGAGCATCACCCTGATCTTCGAACGCTTCATCTCGAAAGAACGCGGTGAGCCGCCGGATATCGACGTGGACTTCGAGCACGAGCGGCGCGAGGAAGTGATCCAATGGATCTACGAGCAATATGGCCGGCATCGCGCCGGGCTGACCGCGACCGTGATCCATTTCCGTTCACGCGCCGCGATCCGCGAGGTCGGCAAGGTGATGGGACTGAGCAAGGACGTAGTCGCCCGGCTGTCGGGGCAGATCTGGGGCTGGTCGTCCAGCGCACCAGGCGAGGACCGCATGCGCGACGCCGGAATCGATCCGGCAGACGGGCGCGTGGCGCTGGCGGCGAAACTGATCGGCGAGATCATCGGATTTCCCCGGCATCTGAGCCAACATGTCGGCGGTTTTGTCATCACCCATGGCCGGCTCGACGAGCTCTGCCCCATCGAGAACGCGGCGATGGAGGATCGTACCGTCATCGAATGGGACAAGGACGATATCGACGCGCTCGGGCTCCTGAAGGTCGATGTGCTGGCACTCGGCATGTTGACCTGCATCCGCAAGGCCTTCGGGCTGCTGGAGGATCACCGTCACCTGCAGCTGACCCTCGCCAATGTCCCGTCCGAAGATCCGGTGGTCTATGACATGCTCTGCAAGGCCGATGCGGTCGGGGTCTTCCAGGTCGAAAGCCGGGCGCAGCTCAACTTCCTGCCGCGCATGCAGCCGCGGAAATTCTACGATCTGGTCTGCGAGGTCGCAATCATCCGCCCCGGCCCGATCCAGGGCGGCATGGTTCATCCCTTCATCAACCGCCGTCAGGGCAAGGAGAAGGTCGAAGACCTCGGCCCCGCCATGATGGAGGTGCTGGGGCGCACCTATGGCGTCCCCCTCTTCCAGGAGCAGGCCATGCAGATCGCGGTGGTCGCGGCCGGCTTCTCGGCGGCCGAGGCCGACCGGCTGCGCCGGTCGCTTGCAACCTTCAAGCGGATGGGCACGATCGGCGCGTTCCGCGAGCGGTTCATCTCGGGCATGTTGGCCCGCGGCTACGAGGCGGGCTTCGCGGAGCGATGCTTCGCCCAGATCGAAGGCTTCGGCAGCTATGGCTTCCCTGAAAGCCATGCGGCGAGCTTCGCGCGGCTGGTCTATATCTCGGCCTGGCTGAAGCGGCACCATCCGGCCGTGTTCACTTGTGCCCTGCTGAACAGCCAGCCGATGGGTTTCTACGCCCCGGCGCAACTCGTCCGCGACGCGCGTGAGCACGGCGTCGAGATCCGGGCCGTCTCGGTCAATCACTCGGCCTGGGACTGCACCCTGGAGCCACGCGGCGACGGGGCGCTGGCGCTGCGGCTCGGGTTTCGGCAGATCAAGGGGATGCGGGAGGAGGATGCGATCTGGATCGAGGCCGCTCGCGGCAATGGATATCCCGATGTAGAGAGCCTCTGGCGCCGGGCCGGAGTCAGGCCGGACGCGCTGGAACGGATGGCAGAAGGGGATGCCTTTGCCTCGCTCGGTCTCAATCGGCGCGATGCGCTCTGGGCCGCCCGGGCGTTGCGAGGGCCGAAACCCCTGCCCCTCTTCGGCGCTGACGGTGAAGGCGGAGCGGAACCCGACGTTGCGCTGCCGGCGATGACGCTGGGCCAGGAAGTGATCGAGGATTATCTGGCGCTTCGGCTTTCTCTGCGCGCCCATCCGATGGAACTGCTGCGGCCACGCCTGCCGGAAAGCCTGCCGCATGAACGGCTCGACCGGGCCACCGGGCGCATCACGGTCACGGGCCTCGTGATCACGCGGCAGCGGCCCGGCACGGCATCGGGCGTGATCTTCCTGACACTTGAGGACGAGACCGGCGTGTCCAACGTGGTGGTCTGGAGCCGGATTTACGAAGCCTTCCGCAAGGCGGTGATCGCAGGGCGGCTCCTGCGCGTTACCGGCCGAATCGAACGCGAAGGTCAGGTCGTTCATGTGATTGCCGAGCGGATCGAGGACATCTCGCCGATGCTCTCAAGCCTCGGGCGACCAGCGACCGACGCAGGTGATCGTCAGGCAGGGCAAATGGGGCACTCCACCCGCAGTGGCGCCCGATCAACCGCCCGGCATCCGCGCGAACAGGCCAAGAAGCTGTTTCCGAGCAGGGATTTTCACTAGGTGCTCATGCGGCATTGCCAACTTATTTGCACCCGGCTGAATACGGCCTGCTCCGCGTCCGTCATGCGGTCATCTCGAGTGCGTAGCCGTTCCAAAGATCAAAGGCATCGGATCGGGCGTGGCGGTACGATGTGGCGGTAAGACGATAGCGGCGGGGACGGAAGAACATGTTGATCTGGTCATGTGCGTTCAGAAATCTCTGAGCCTGTCCGGCTGACTTGAACCGCCCCATGAGTTTCTCTCGCTTGCGGGTTGGCCGATGGGATCCTTCGATCCGGTTGTTCAAACCCTTGTGCGTCCGATGATCACCATTCGCCACGAGGTTGCGGATCGGCCTGATGTAACTGCGCAGCTTGTCGGTGATCACGACCCGCGGCGCGCCAAACCGGTCGATCAGCCGCTTCAAGAACCGGCTGGCGGCCTTTGCATTACGTTGCTTTTGCACGAGAATGTCGAGCACATTCCTATTCGCGTCGACTGCCCGCCAAAGCCAGAACTTCACGCCATTGATCGGAACAACGACTTCATCCAAGTGCCATTTGTCACTGGCGCCCGGCCTGTCGCGCTTGATGCAATCGGCGAAATGGCGGCCAAACCGGTTCACCCAGTTCCGGACGGTTTCCCGGCTGACCATCACGCCGCGTTCGGCCAGAAGGTCCTCGACATCTGCCGTGCTCAGCGCAAACCGATGGTACGCCCAGACGGCATAGGAGATGATCTCGCCGGGGAAAACGAAAGCCCTTCAGGCGTCGCATTGTCGGCACGGTTTTCATGATGTCCGCCTATCCCGACGCAACCCCGTGATCAACTTGGCAATGCCCCCCTGCCGATGATGCGCAAGGCCGGTGGAAGCCGGCCCGGGAAAGTTCATTGCGCAAACCCAATCAACGGATACATTATCCAATAAACGATTCGCCCTTTCCGACGCACTTGCACGAAAGCACAGCCGACATGACCTACTCTCCGCATGGCAAACATTTGATCGCAGGCACGTGGCAGGCTGGCACCGACACGTTCGACTCGTGCCCTGCGCATGGGCCCGGTCACGCCTATTCGGTGGGCCGCGTCAGCGATGTCGAGGCCGCTGCCCGCGCCGCCGAAGAGGCATTCTGGAGCTACGGCGCCACCTCACGCAAGGCACGCGCCGATTTCCTCCACGCCATTGCCGACGAGATCGACGCGCGCGGCGCGGCCATCACCGAGATCGGCACCCAGGAAACCGGCCTGCCCGAAGCGCGCCTTGAGGGCGAGCGCGGGAGAACCACCGGTCAGCTCCGGATGTTCGCCGCGCATATCCTCGAAGGCGCCCACCTCGACCGGCGCCACGACGAGGCCCTGCCCGACCGCAGCCCCCTGCCCCGCCCCGACCTCAAGATGGTCCAACGCCCGATCGGGCCGGTCGCGGTCTTCGGCGCCTCGAACTTTCCGCTGGCCTTCTCCACCGCGGGCGGCGACACCGCGGCAGCGCTGGCCGCGGGCTGTCCGGTGGTGGTCAAGGGCCATTCAGCCCACCCCGGCACCGGCGAGATCGTGGCCGAGGCGGTGCTGGCCGCGATCGCCAAATGCGACCTGCACCCCGGCGTGTTCAGCCTGATCCAGGGCGGCAACCGCGAGGTCGGCGCGGCGCTGGTGCAGCATCCGCTGATCAAGGCGGTGGGCTTTACCGGCTCGCTCGCCGGGGGCCGCGCGCTCTTCGACCTCTGCGCCGCCCGGCCCGAACCGATCCCCTTCTTCGGCGAGCTCGGCTCGGTCAACCCGATGTTCGTCTTGGAGGGCGCGCTCGCCGCCCGGGCCGAGCAGATCGGCACCCGCTGGGCCGGCTCGCTGAGCTTGGGCGCCGGGCAGTTCTGCACCAACCCGGGCATCGCCGTGGTGACCGCGGGCGCGGCGGCAGAGACCTTCGCGGCCGCCGCCCGCGAGGCCCTGGCCGAGACCGGCGCGCAATGCATGCTGACCGACGGCATCGCCGCGGCCTATCGCGGCGGGCAGGCGCGCGTCGCCGGGATCGAAGGCGTCGAGGAACTGCTGCGCTCGACCAGCGAGGGGCGCAGCGCCAGCCCCTTCCTCTACCGGGTCCCGGCGCGCATCTGGCTCGGCAACGCGGCGCTGAGCGAAGAGGTCTTCGGACCGCTCGGCCTGATCGTCGTGGCCGAGAATGCCGAGGAGATGCGCGCCGTCGCCCGCGGCCTGCAGGGCCAACTGACCTGCACGCTGCACATGGAGACGCGCGACATGGCGGCCGCGCAGGACCTGCTCCCGGTGCTCGAGCGCAAGGCGGGCCGCGTGCTGGCCAATGGCTTCCCCACAGGGGTCGAGGTGGCCGAAGCGATGGTGCATGGCGGGCCCTACCCGGCCTCGACCAACTTCGGCGCCACCTCCGTCGGCACGCTGTCGATCCGCCGCTTCCTGCGGCCGGTCTGCTACCAGAACATGCCCGACGCGCTGGTGCCCGAGTTCGGCGCCAAGGCATGACCCCGCACCGCCCGCGCGGATCCGAAGGCGCGGCATTACCGATCCGCAGGGCGTCCTCCCCCTCCTTGCGGATCCTGGCCGGGCCTTCCCTCCCGGGCCCGGCCAAGTGAACAGGCACTTTCTGCAGTATTGCTAAAAATCGTTTTAGCGGTGTAGTTTCATGTCGACCGCCGGTCTCCAGGTCCGGCGCAATGAAGCAGAACCGGATCCGGGGGCAGGACATGGACAGGGCGGCAGACAGCAACAAGACGAAACGCCGGGACGACCCGGTGCAGCTGGGCAAGGCGATCCGGCGGCGGCGCAAGGCGCTCGGCATGACTCTGGTACAGGTGGCCGAGGACACCGCGCTGACCACCGGTTTCATCTCGCAGGTCGAACGCGGGATCAGCTCGCCCTCGCTGTCCTCGCTACTGGCCATCGCCGCCACCCTGCAGAGCAGCGTCGAGGAATTGCTCAGCGTTGAAGAGGGCTTCCGCGCCTATATCCCCAAGGACCAACGCCAGACCTATGCACTGGGCGTCAACGGCCGCAGTTACGAGAAACTTGGCCCGGGCTTTTCCGGCGCGCTGTGTTACCCCTCGATCATCCACCGCCCGCCCGGCCATGTCTCGGAACAGATGTGCCATCCCGGCGAGGTGTTCTGCTACCTGATGTCCGGCACGCTTGAATACCACCTGGGCGACGAGGTCCACGACATGCGGGCGGGCGACACGATCCACCATGACACCTCGACGCCGCATTTTTCAATCGTCACCAGCGAGGAGGAATCGGTCGAGCTCTGGGTCAGCACCATGCCGATGAGAGAGAAATCCTGATACTGGCCGTAACAAACGCAGCATAACTAAAATTTATTTTAGCATTACTGCAATATTTTAGGTAGGGTGTGGACACACAGGGATGAGAATCACGTCGGAGTACCGCACCCATGACCAAGAAAATAACCGTTGTAGCGGCCCTGCTGGCCTCCGTCGCGGCGCTGCCGGCCCTCGGGCAGGAGCGCGGCGGCGTGCTAAACTTCGCGCGCTATGACGGATCGAACCTGATCGATCCGATCTACGCCGACCGCAACCCCGACATCTGGATGGTGGGCAGCCTCTTCGACACGCTCCTGCGGTCGGACGAGGACGGCAACATCGTGCCGGGCCTCGCCGAAAGCTACGGGGTCGCCGAGGACGGCAGCGCGGTGACGCTGACGCTGCGCGAGGGCCTTAAGTTCTCCGATGGCAGCGCGCTCAGCGGCGAAGACGTGGTCTTCTCGCTCGACCGCGCCCGCAACCCCGACCTGAGCCCCTGGGCCGGTCTTTTGGGCAACATCGAGAGCGTCAGCCATGACGGACGCGAGGTCACCCTCGAGATGAGCACCCCGGACCCGACGATCCTGTCGACGCTCGCCACCTTCACCACCGGTATCGTGTCGAAAGCGGCCTTCGAAGCGGCGGAAGGCGAGACCGATCAGGACAAGTCGGCGGCGCTCTTCGCAGCCACCGCGCCGGGCGTGGGCTCCGGTCCCTTCTACCTCTGCGGCTTCGAGCAGGGCACCTCGATGGATTTCTGTGCCAACCAGCATTACTGGCGCGAGGGCGCCGACGGCGAACCCCTGCCTTATCTCGACGGCGTGCATTTCGAGATCATTCCCGACGATGCGACCCGCGTGCTGAAGCTGCAGGCCGGTGAAGTCGACGCGGCGGAATTCATCCCCTTCTCGCGCGTGGCAGAACTGGAGGCCGAACCCAAGATCGAGATGAACCTTTTCCCCTCTACCCGGATCATCTATGCGCCGATCAACACCCGCGAGACCCGCGCCGACGGCAGCCCCAATCCTCTGGCCGATCCGAAGGTGCGGCAGGCGCTGAACCATGCCACCAACAAGCAGGCGCTGATCGGGCTGGTGCTGCAGGGCGCGGGCAAACCGATGACCTCGCCGCTGATGGCCGCGGCAACCCAGCTGGCGACCGAGACCGACCCGCTCTACGGCTATGACATGGAAAAGGCCAAGGCGCTGATCGACGAGGCCGGGCTGGCGCCGGGCACAGAGATCACGCTGACTACCCTGGCGGGCTCTGCTGATGACGGCACTATCTTCGCGGCGCTGCAACAGATGTGGGCGCCGCTGGGGATCAAGCTGGTGGTGGAACAGGTCGACAATGCCACCCGGGGGGCCAAGAACCGCTCGGGCGAGTTCGACATCCACACCTACGGCTGGGTCAACGACGTGAACGACCCGAGCCAGGTCACCGGCTGGCTGGGCTACACCCCCACCGCCAACGCAGTCGGCACCGGTTGGGAGAACGCCGAGTTCAACAACCTGTTCGAGGCATCCGCCAAGGAGATGGACCCCGGGGCGCGCGCGCAGCAATACGCCGAGATGCAGGAGATCTACGCCGAAGCGGCGCCGCTTCTGTTCATGTACGAGACCCCCTTCGCGGTGGCGGTGTCGGACGCGGTCGAGGGCTACGTCCAGACGCCACTCGGCAACAACCGGTTCGACGAGGCCACCGTCTCGCGCTGAACCCTCCCTTACGAAACCGCATCGGCGCCGCCCGCTCCCAGAGGCAGGCGGCGCCCCTAAACGGAGTGCGCCATGGCCGCGATCCAGTATATCCTTAAGCGCCTGCTGCTGATGATCCCGACCTTCTTTCTGGTCATGATCATCATCTTTCTGCTGGTCCGCCTGCTGCCCGGCGACCCGGCCATCGCCATTGCCGGGGACCGCGCGTCGGATGCCGACCTGGCCGCGATCCGCGACAGGCTGGGGCTCAACCAGCCGCTCTGGATGCAGTTCTGGCACTTCGTCACCAACACCTTGCAGGGCGACCTCGGCCGGTCGATCCTTATGCGCGCCCCGGTGATCGAGGTGATCGTGAACCGGCTGCCGACGACTCTTTTCCTGACGATCTACGCGGTGCTGCTCTCGGTGCTGATCGCGGGGCCGCTGGCCTTCGTCGCCGCGCTCAACCGCGGCCGCTGGCCCGATGCGGTGATCCGCACCGTGTTCCAGATAGGCCTGTCGATGCCGGTCTTCTACATCGGGCTGATCCTGTTGACCTTCCTCGCCGCGCAGCTGCGCTGGTTCCCGGTGGGCGGCTACGGCGAGACCTTCGGTGCGCGGCTCTATCACCTGTTCCTGCCGGCGGTGGCGGTGGCGCTCTATACCTCGGCGATCATCATGCGGAACCTGCGCTCGGCCATCATCGAGGTGGTGGATGCCGAATACGTGCAATTCGCCCGCGCCAAGGGGCTGCCCGCGCACCAAATCCTCGGCCGCCACGTATTACGCAACGCACTGATCTCCACCGTGACGCTGCTGGGCCTGTCGATTGGCAACTTGATGAGCGGCACGCTGGTGACCGAGACGGTCTTTGCGGTGCCGGGCGTCGGGCGGCTGATGCTCGAGGCGATCTTTGCCCGTGACTATCCCCTGATCCAGGGGCTGACCCTGACCTTCGCGCTGCTGGTCTCGGTGGTCTTCCTGCTGACCGACCTGATCCAGAGCCTGCTTGACCCGAGGATGCGTCTGACATGAGCGATATCTCCGCACCGCAAGCCACCACCGCGCCGCCGGGCCTGATGCGACGGATCGCGGCCAAGCCCGGATTGATGCTCGGGCTGGTCATCATCGGGTTCTCCACCCTGCTGGCCATCGCGCCCGCGGCCTTCGCGCCCTATGATCCGAACTTCATCGAATACACCGCGGTGCGCCAGCCGCCGAGTTGGGCGCATCCCTTCGGCACCGACATGCTGGGCCGCGACAGCCTGAGCCGGGTGATCGCCGCCTATTCCGTCAACATGCAGATGGCGGTTCTGGCGACGGTCTTCGCCATGCTGATCGGCGTCACGGTGGGCGCGCTGGTGGGCTATTACCGCGGCATCGCCGACGTGATCTTCGGGCGTTTCGTCGATGCGATCATCACCTTTCCCTTTCTGGTACTGGTGATCGCCGTGGTGGCGGTTCTGGGGCCGGGGCTGGTGAACATGTATATCGCCATCACGCTGGTGAACTGGGTCTATTACGCGCGGCTGATGCGTGCCGAGGTGATCGCGCAGATGGGCAACGATTATGCCGCCGCCGGCATCGTCATGGGCTACAGCGATCGCCGCATCATCTTCCGGCACCTGCTGCCCAATGCGATCACGCCGGTGATCGTCTACTGGATGACCGACATGGCGCTGGCGATCCTTCTGGGCTCGTCGCTGGGCTATCTCGGGCTTGGCGCGCAGCCGCCGCAGGCGGAATGGGGCGTGCTGATCGCCGAGGGCCGCAATTTCATCACCACCGCCTGGTGGCTGAGCCTGATGCCCGGCATCGCCATCGTCATCACCGGGATCGGGTTTTCCCTGATCGGCGACGGGCTGGCCGACCTGCTCCGCCCGCGCGGCTGAATGCGAAAGGATGATCCCATGAACACGCAGCCGATCCTCGAAGTGGACAATCTCTGCACATCCTTCGGCCGCTATGCCCGCATCCCTGCGGTGCGCGACGTGAGCTTCTCGGTGCGGCAGGGCGAGGTGCTGGGCCTTGTCGGCGAAAGCGGCTCGGGCAAGAGCGTCACGCTGCGCTCGATCCTCGGGCTCAGCCGCCGCTACGGAGAGGTGACCGGCCAGGTACGCTGGAAGGGCCGCGACATCTCGCGCCTGTCGGAACGCGCGCTGCGACCCATTCGCGGCGGCCAGATCGCGATGATCTTCCAGGAGCCGATGACCTCGCTCAATCCGCTGCTGACCGTGGGCCTGCAACTGTCGGAAACGCTCCAGGCCCACACCGACCTGTCCCGCGCCGGGCGAAGGGCACGGGCCATCGAGATGCTGGAGCACGTGGGTATCCCGTCGGCCGCCTCGCGACTGGACGATTACCCGCACCAGTTCTCCGGCGGGATGCGCCAGCGGGTGATGATTGCCATCGCGCTGGCGGCCGAGCCGGAACTGCTGCTGGCCGATGAGCCCACCACCGCGCTCGACGTGACCATCCAGGCGCAGATCCTCGACCTGATCCTGAAGCTCTCGGACGAGATGAACATGGGCGTGATCCTCGTGACCCATGACTTGGGCGTCGTGGCCCAGACCTGCGAGAGCGTGGCGGTGATGTATGCCGGGCGCATCGTCGAACAGGGTCCGGTCCGGCAGGTGCTGCGTGCGCCGCGCCATCCCTATACCACCGGCCTGATGCGCTCGGTGCCGCAGGACGTCGCGCCCCGCACGCCGCTCTATTCGGTGCCCGGCACGCCGCCCAGCCTGCTGGCCCTGCCGCCTGGCTGCGCCTACGCGCCACGCTGCGCCTCTCGTACCGAGCACTGCCTGACCGCACGCCCGCCGCTGGAGCAGATCGCGCCGGGCCGCCGCGCCGCCTGCTTCAACCCGGAACCCGCCATCCGGAGGGACATCGCATGAACGCCCCCCACCGCGACGCCACCGACGCGCCGGTAATGGAGATCACCGATCTCGGCCTGACCTTCCACCTGCCCCGCACGCTAGGCGATGTGCTGGCCCGCCGCGCAGGCCGCGCGGTGCGCGCGCTCAACGGCATCAACCTCGAGCTGCGCGAGGGCGAGACGCTGGGCGTCGTCGGCGAATCCGGCTGCGGCAAGTCCACCCTGGCCCGCTGCATGGTGCGGCTTTACGAACCTCAGAAGGGCGCGATCCGCTACCGTGGACAGGACATCTTCACCGATCTGGGGCGCGGCGACCGTGCTTTCAATCGCCTCGTGCAGATGATGTTCCAAGATCCCTATTCCTCGCTCAACCCGCGCATGACCTGCGGCCAGATCCTGTCGGAGGCGCTCAGTGTCCACAGGATGCGCCCGGCAGACGAGATTCCAGCCCGGGTGGCCGAACTGCTGGACCTGGTGCGCCTGCCCCAGGATGCGGCGCACAAGCTGCCGCACGAATTCTCCGGCGGCCAGCGGCAGCGAATCGCCATTGCCCGCGCGCTCGCGGTGGAGCCGGATGTGCTGATCGCCGACGAGCTGGTCTCGGCGCTCGACGTCTCGGTGCAGGCGCAGGTGGTGAACCTGCTTCTGGAACTGCAGGAGAGGCTGGGACTGACGATCCTCTTCGTCGCCCATGACCTGCGGCTGGTGCGGCACGTCTCGCATCGCGTCGCGGTGATCTACCTCGGCCGCATCGTCGAGATCGGCGACAGCGAGACGCTCTTTGCCAACCCCGCGCATCCGTATTCGCAGGCGCTGCTCAGCGCCGCGCCCTCGCTCGACCCGGACGACAAGGGACAGGCCATGCACCTCGAGGGCGAGCTGCCCTCGCCGCTGAACGTCCCGCCGGGCTGCCCGTTCCACGTCCGCTGCCCCCATGCCACGGACATCTGCAAACGCGACGTTCCCGCCCTGCGCCAGGTCGGCCGGGCCGGTGAGGTCGCCTGTCACCTAGCCGAAGAGATCAATGACCATGTCTGACCCTCACGCCCGCCTTTCGATCATCACCGCCCTGCGCCAGCGTCTGTCGGAGCTTGACCTCGACGCCTTCATCCTGCCGCGCTTCGATGCCCACCAGGGGGAATACGTCACCCCGCGTGACGAGCGGCTGGCCTACGTGACCGGCTTCACTGGCTCGGCCGGCATGGCGATCGTGGCCGAGGAGGAGGTGGCGATGTTCGTGGACGGCCGCTACAGCGTGCAGTTGCGCGGCCAATGTGCCGGCGGCGATTTCACCTATCACCACCTGATCGACACGCCCGCCGAGAATTGGCTGGCGCAGCACGCGCAGAGCGGCTGGCGCGTGGGCTATGACGCGATGCACCTGCCGCCCGCCTGGTACGACCGGTTTGCCACTGCCTGTGTCGCGCAGGGGGCCGAGATGGTCGCCGTCGCCTCCAACCCGGTGGACGATATCTGGCAAGACCAGCCCGAGCCGCCACTGGGTCAGGTCACGCCCTTCCCCACGCAGTTTGCCGGGCGGAGCTCTGCCGACAAATGCGCCGTGCTGGCCGAGCAGCTTGCGTCGCGCGGGCTCGACCTGATGGTCGAGACCCAGCTCGACAATATCGCCTGGCTCTTGAACGTGCGCGGCGACGACATCGCCTTCAATCCGATGCCGCAGTCCTTCCTCATGGCCTCCCGGTCGGGTGCCGTCGGCTGGTTCGTCGACCCGCGCAAGCTGACCGAGGATCTGCGCGCGGGTCTGCCGGAGTGCGTCACCTGGCACCCGATGGAGACGCTGCTGCCGGTACTCGATACCCAGGTCGCGCCCGGCACGCGGGTCGGCTTCGATCCCGACTTCTCTGCCGTGGCGATCCGCCAGGCGGTGGAGGCCCGGGGCGGCATCGCCGAGCCGATGGCCAGCCCGCTAACGCTGGCCAAGGCGGTCAAGAACCCGGTCGAGCTTGCCGGGCTGCGCGATTGCCACGTGCAGGACGGCGTCGCCTGGACCGAGTTCACCGCCTGGCTGCTGGCCACCGTCCCTACACGGGCGGCAGAGGGCAACCCGGTGACGGAACAGGAGGCGCAGGAGCACATCCTCGCCCTGCGCACGGCACGGTCCGGGTTCTTGGGGCCGAGCTTTCAGTCGATCTCGGCCGCGGGCGGCAATGCCGCCATGTGTCACTATGCGGCGGTGGGCAACCGCAACGCCCCGATCCTGCCGGAGAACCCCTACCTTCTGGACAGCGGCGGCCAGTACGAGACCGGCACCACCGACACCACCCGCAGCTACGCCTTCGGCCCCCTGCCTGAGGGCTACGCCCGCGCCTATACTGCGGTGTTCAAGGCCTTCCACGCGCTTTCGACCCTGCGCTTTCCCAAGGGCACGCAAGGCCACCATGTCGACGCGATCTGCCGCCGGCCGCTCTGGGACCTCGGGCTCGACTACGATCACGGCACCGGGCACGGCATCGGGCATCGGCTTTCGGTGCATGAACATCCGCAGCGCCTCGGCAAGCCCCACAACCCGGTGGACCTGGTGCCCGGCATGGTACTCTCGATCGAGCCCGGCCATTACGTCTCCGGACTGTACGGCATCCGCATCGAGAACGTCTTCGAGATCGTCGACCTCGACGACGGTTTCATGGGCTTCCGCAACCTGACCTACGCACCGATCCAGACCGACATGCTGCTTCTGGACGCGTTGACCGAACCCGAGCGCGCCTGGCTGGACGGCTACCACGAGGCGTTGCGCAACGCGTTGGACCCCTGGCTCAGCGCGGATACAAAGACCTGGCTGGAGACGCTGCCGAAGTGCGCGTAAGGCGCCGGTTCCGCCCGGACATTCCCGCATGATTCCACTTCAGGCTCTGCCCGCGGGCGGAGCCTGAAGTGCTTTGAGCAAGTTCTGTTCTGCCGAAGACTGCCGGAAAAACCGGCTCCACCAGACCCTTACGCGGATCCACGCACGCTGAATCTTTTTTGTTGGATTTTGGATATTGTTGAAGATATACGAAAGTTCATCGCTTTCGGGAGGAGGAGTCCTTGGCCACACCCATGCAGTCGCACCCGCGCCGGTCGGCCTTTTCGCCGGCCGACGCCTGGCCGCACCCCGAAACGTGACACGACGCGCAAAGCGTGAAACCGGGCGGCCCCGCCCCAAACCGATCAATTCCCAACACGGAGAAACCCAGACCATGACCCGCCTGTGGACAGCCCTTGCCGCCAGCGCCCTCGCGCTGCACACCGCCACCCCGGCCTTCGCCGAGGACATCACCCTGCGCTTTGCCGGGGTCTTCCCGATCGACCACCAGGGCACCAAGATGATGGAACAGGTCGCCGCCGAGGTGAACGCCGCCGACGTTGGCCTCGACATGACCGTCTATCCGGCCAGCCAGCTCGGCTCGGGCGAGGCGCTCTTCGAGGACGTGGCCCGCGGCAACATCGATTTCGCCTCGGCCTTCATATACTCCGACACCGACTCGCGGCTCGAGTTTTTGAACATGCCCTTCCTCGTGAGCAGCTATGACGACATGGAGCGCGTGCTGCTCGACATGGACTCCGACTATAACCGCATCCTGCAGGACATCACCGACGAATACGGCGTCCGCGTCATGGCCGCCAACCCCGAGGGTTTCGTCGGCATCGTCGCCACCAAGGCACCCGACAACTGGAACACCTTCGACGACAAGGGCATGAACATCCGCGTCTGGTCGTCCAACGCGGTGAAGTCCACCGTCGAGTCGCTGGGCTACCGCGCCACCACCATGGCTTGGGGCGATATCTTCCCGGCGCTGCAATCGGGCATCGTCGATGGCGCGATCTGCTGCACCAAGACCGCGACCTACTCGATCTTCGCCAAGTCCGACGTCGGCACCCACTTCGTTGAGTACAACGCCCTGCTCGAGCAGACCTTCTACTACGGGTCCGAGCGCACGCTGGCCAAGCTGAACGACGAACAGCGCGCCGTGATCCAGGCGGCGATGAACAAGGCCTCGGCCGACTTCTTCGCCTACAACCGCGAGAATGACGCCGCCTTCGGCCAGAAGCTGATCGACAGCGGCTACACCATTCTCAAGCTGAACGAGGAAGACCAGAAGGCGATGACCGACTACGTGCGCGCCGAGATCTGGCCCACCATGGAAGGCGCCGTCGGCAAGGACGTGATCGAAAAGGTCCTCGACGCCGTCCAGTAACAGAAACGTCGAAGGGGCGGCTCGCAAGCCGCCCCTTTTGCCTTTACCGGACCTTGATACGAAAAGAAGGGAGTGACCATGGTGCGCATAACGGATGAACTGCCGCGGCTCATCGGCGTTCCGATGGATTGGGCGATGGTCGTGATGAAGGCGATCGTGATCCTTGCAGGCGCGCTGATGGCGGTGACCTTCGGGCTGGTCGTGGTGGTGCGCTACGGCTTCGGCGGGGATCTCTTCGCCTACGAGGAGTGGCTGCTGGCCATCAGCATCGTGGGCTTTTTCGCCGGCGCCGTACTGGCCTCGGAGCGCCGGCTGCACATCAACGCCGACATCCTCGAGGTCGTCATCACGAACCGCCACGCCATCTGGTGGCGCAGCTTCGCGGTGCTGGTGATCGAACTCGTGGTGACGCTTTTCATCGTCTACGCCTGCTACGTCTCGCTGGCCGACGATTTCTCCTTCCCGCGCCTGCGCGCGACACCGGCATTGCGCATTCCCTTCGTATCCTGGCGGATCGCGATCATGGTGGCCTTCGGCTTCATCGCGATATTCTCGGCCGCGCATCTCTACGTTCACATACGCAAGGGACTTGGCCTGCCGCTCCGCTCCGAGACTGCGGGGGAGGCGCAGAAATGATCATCCTCGGAAGCCTTGCCATCGTCTGCACCATGCTGCTTCTGGGGGTCAGCGTCTTCGCGGCCTTCGGCGCGGTGCTGATGTTCATCGCGCTGGTCGGCGACCAGTCGATCACCGGCTACCTGCCTACAGGCTCCACTGGTCTGCGCTCGCTGGTGCTGCTGGCCATCCCGCTCTTCATGATCGCCGGCGGCGTGATGGAGCGCGGCCGCATCGCCGCGCCGCTGGTCGCCATCGCCGAGATGTTCGTGGGCCACCTGAGAGGTGGGCTGAGCGCGGCGGCAGTGCTGGCCTGCGGCGTCTTCGGCTCGATCGCGGGCAGCGCCAATTCCACCCTGACCTGCATCGGCGGCATCATGCTGCCGCACCTCAGGCGCGCCCGCTATCCCGAGGGCCAATCCGCCGCGCTGCTGGTGGCCGCCAGCCCGCTCGGCCTGCTGATCCCGCCCAGCACCAACCACATCCTCTATGGCTGGGTGGCGCAGCAGCACGTGCTGAAGTGCTTCCTCTCGACGGTGATCCCGGCGCTGGTGCTGATCACCCTGCTGATCATCACCAACGCGGTGATGCTGCGCAAGCATCGCGACATCATCCTGACCGAGCGTCCCTCCCCCTTCCTGCCCGCCCTCGGACGGCGCGCGCGCCTCGCAGGGCCCGCGCTTATGATGCCGATCATCATCCTGGGCGGCATCTACGGCGGCATCATGACGCCGACTGAGGCGGCGGGCATCGCCGTGGTCTACGCGGTGCCGGTGGCGATCTACTACTACCGCGGGCTGACCTGGAAAGGCCTCGCTGAGACCATCCAGAAGTCCGGCATCACCATCGGGGTGGTGATGATCATGATCTTCATGGTGCTGATCGTGTCGGACAACCTGATCGCCCAGGGCGCGCCGCAGGTCGCCAAGCAGCTGGTCTATGCGGCCTCCGACGATCCGGTCATGGTGCTCCTGATGATCAACGTCGTGATGATTCTGATCGGCATGCTGATGGACGACATTTCCGGGCTGCTGCTCTCCACGCCGATCCTTCTGCCCATCGCGCAGAGCGTCGGCATGGACCCGATCCATTTCGCCGCCGTCATCGGCGTCAACCTCGGCATGGCCAACATCACCCCGCCGACCGCGCCGCTGCTCTACCTCGGCGCGCAAGTGTCGGAAACGCCGGTGGCGCGAATGCTCTGGCCGACGCTGGTATTCATCCTCTTTGCTTGGCTGCCGACATTGGTTCTGACCACTTTCGTGCCGGAAGTGGCGCTCTGGCTGCCCGAGCTTCTGCTGGGCTGATATGCACGCCTCGACGTCAGGGAAAGGCGACGAAACCGGCGTTCTGCGTCGGCTTCGTCACGTTCGGCCACCGCCTCGGCCCCCAGCCCGCAAAATCCTTCGTGCCGCTGCGAAATAAGATTGGCTTTTGGATACAAAAGCCTGTATTGCCCTCGCAGAGACTCGCCCACGCGCCCCACCCTGGCCCCAGGCCCGCCGCGCACCAAGACAGGAGCCCCCATGTCCAGCAATATCTTCACCGGCACCATGCCCGCCCTCATGACCCCCTGCAAAGCCGACCGGACCCCGGATTTCGACGCCCTCGTGAAGAAGGGCAAGGAGATGATCGAGGCCGGCATGTCCGCCGTCGTCTACTGCGGCTCGATGGGCGACTGGCCACTGCTCACCGACGACGAGCGCAAGACCGGCGTCGCCCGCCTGGTCGAAGCCGGCCTGCCCGTGGTGGTGGGCACCGGCGCGATCAACTCGAAATCCGCGGTGGCGCTGGCCGCCCATGCGCAGGAGGTGGGCGCCGCCGGCCTGATGGTGATCCCCCGCGTGCTGTCGCGCGGTACCTCCGCCATCGCGCAGAAGAACCACTTCAAGGCCATTCTTTCCGCCGCCCCGGACGTTCCGGCGATCATCTACAACAGCCCGGTCTACGGCTTTGCCACCCGCGCGGATCTGTTCTTTGCCCTGCGCGCCGAACACCCCAACCTGATCGGCTTCAAGGAATTCGGCGGCAAGGACGACCTGCGCTATGCCGCCGAGCACATCACCAGCCAGGACGACCAGGTGACGCTGATGGTCGGCGTCGACACCGAGGTCTACCACGGGTTCGTCAACTGCGGCGCCACCGGCTCGATCACCGGCATCGGCACCGCGCTGCCGAAAGAGGCGCTGTTGCTGGCCGCCCTGTCGCAGAAGGCCGCCCAGGGCCATGCCGAGGCGCGGATGCGCGCGCGCGAGTTGGAAGAGGCCTTTGGCGTGCTGGCGTCCTTTGACGAGGGCACGGACCTCGTGCTCTATTACAAGTACCTGCTGGTGCTGAACGGTGAAGAGGAATACCGCCTGCACTTCAACGAAACCGACGAGCTGACCGACGCGCAGCGCAACTACTGCGAACAGCAGTACAGCCTGTTCCGCGCGTGGTTCGCAGATTGGTCCAAGCAGGGTGGGATCATCGCCGAATGCATGTGATCGACAGCCATACCGGCGGGATGCCCACCCGGGTGATCCTCGACGGCGGTCCCGATCTTGGCGTCGGGCCGCTGGCACAGCGTGCCGGGGTGCTGGCCCGGGATCACGCGGCGTTCCGCGATGGCGTGCTGAGGGAACCGCGCGGCCAGGCCGGGATGGTGGCGGCGCTGCTGGTGCCGCCGCAGGATCCTGACTGCGTGACCGGGGTGATCTATTTCGATGCCGACGCGGTGCTGGGCATGTGCGGTCATGGCACCATCGGGCTGGCGGTAACGCTGGCCCGGCTTGGCCGCATGGCGCAGGGCCTCCACCGGATCGAGACCCCCGCCGGGGTGGTGACGGTGGAATTGCACGACGCCCATACCGTCTCGGTCACCAATATCGAGAGCCGCCGCATCCACCACGGTGTTCAGGTCGCGGTGCCGGGACAGGGAGAGATCACCGGCGACATGGCCTATGGCGGCAACTGGTTCTTCATCGCCGACAGCCCGATGCCGGTGACGCCTGCGAACATCCCGGCGCTGACTGCGCTCTCCATCGCGATCCGCGCCGCCTGCCACCTTGCGGGCCTCACCGGGCCCGAGGGCCAGCCGGTCGATCACGTGATCCTGAGCGGCGAGAGCCCCAATCCCGAGGCGCTGCGGCGCAATTTCGTGCTGTGTCCTGACGATGAATACGACCGCTCGCCCTGTGGCACCGGCAGTTCGGCCTTCGTCGCCTGCCGCGCCGCGTCCGGCGCGCTGGCGGCGGACGAGGAAATCCTCCTCGAAAGCGTGATCGGCAGCGCCTATCGCCTGTCCTGTCGCCCCGGCCCCACCGGCGGCGTGATCCCGCAGATCACCGGGCAGGCGCATGTTATGGCCGAAAGCAGGCTGATCTTCGACGCTGACGATCCCTTCCGTAACGGGATCGTCTGAGGCACTCTTTGCAGGGCACCCTAGCCCGTTCAATCCGTCACGAGGCTCACCCCATGTCGCAGGATATCGTCGTCGTCGGCGCAGGCATCGTCGGCATCAGCAGCGCGCTGGAACTGCGCCGACAGGGCCACCGGGTCCGGGTGCTCGACCGCAAGGGCGTGGCCGCCGAGACCTCGCAAGGCAATGCCGGGGCCTTTGCCTTTACCGACGTGATGCCGCTGGCGGCGCCGGGGATCCTGCGCAAGGCGCCGAAATGGCTGCTCGATCCGCTGGGGCCGCTCACGATCCCGCCGCGCTACGCGCTGCAGATCGCCCCCTGGATGCTGCGCTTCTGGCGGGCCAGCTGGCAGGACCGGCACGACGCCTCGATCCGCGCCCAGGCCGCGCTGATGACGCTGGCGCGCGAAGCGCTGGAGCGGCAGATCGCCCAGACCGCCGGCGAGGCGCTGATCCAGCGCGAGGGACAATTGCAGCTTTACGAAGGCGAGGCCCAGTATCGCGCCGCCCTGCCTGGATGGGACCTGCGCGGCCGTCACGGCATCCGCTATGACCTGCTCACCCGCCCCGAGGAGATCGCCGAGATCCAGCCGGGCCTCGCTCCGCGATTTACCCATGCAGGCTTTACCCCCGACTGGATCAATACCACCGATCCCAAGGCCTGGACCGAACACCTCGCCGCCGCTTTCCGACAGGCGGGCGGAGAGATCCTGCGCGCCGAGGTGCGCGACCTGGCGCCGGAGGACGGCGGTGTCCGGATCACCCATGCCGAGGGCGAGATCATCGCCGATAGGGTGGTGCTGGCCGCCGGCGCCTGGTCGCATCACCTGGCCCGACGGCTGGGCGACCGCATTCCGCTGGAAACCGAACGCGGCTACAACACCACCCTGCCCCCCGGCGCTTTTGACATCCGCACGCATCTGACCTTTGGCGCGCATGGCTTCGTCGTGACCCGGATCAACGGCGGGGTGCGCGTCGGCGGCGCGGTGGAACTGGGCGGGCTGAAGCTTCCGCCCAGTTACCGGCGGGCCGAGGTGCTGCTGGACAAGGCCGCGCGCTTCCTGCCCGGGCTGGACACCTCGGGCGGCACCCAATGGATGGGCTTCCGCCCTTCGCTGCCCGACACGCTGCCGGTGATCGGGGCTTCGCCACGGGCCGAGCGCGTGATCTACGCCTTTGGCCATGGCCACCTCGGGTTGACGCAATCCGCCGCCACTGCCGAGCTGGTGAGCGACATTGTCGCCCGCCGCGACAGCGCCCTCCCCCTTGCCCCCTACCGCCCCGACCGGTTCTGACAGGAGCACCAGATGCGCAGCAGCAAGACGATCCACGTGATTTCCGCCCATGCCGAGGGCGAGGTGGGCGATGTCATCGTCGGCGGCGTCCTGCCGCCCCCGGGCGACACGCTCTGGGACCAGCGCCGCTTCATCGCCGAGGACGAGACCCTGCGCCAGTTCGTGCTGAACGAACCGCGCGGCGGCGTCTTTCGCCACGTCAACCTTTTGGTGCCGCCGAAACACCCCGAGGCCATCGCCGCCTGGATCATCATGGAGCCCGAGGACACGCCGCCGATGTCCGGCTCCAACTCGATCTGTGTCGCCACCGTGCTGCTGGACGGCGGGCTGGTACCGATGCAGGAGCCGGAAACCTACATGGTGCTCGAAGCGCCCGGCGGGCTGGTACGGGTGCGCGCGGAGTGCCAGGGTGGCAAGGCGCAGCGGATCTTCGTCGAGAACCTGCCAAGCTTCGCCGACAAGCTCGCCGTGCCGCTCGAGGTCGAGGGGCTGGGCACCATCACCGTCGACACCGCCTATGGCGGCGACAGTTTCGTCGTGGTCGATGCCGCCGCGCTTGGCTTCGAGATCGTGGAAGCCGAGGCCAAGGAGATCGCCCGCCTCGGTGTGCGGATCACCGAGGCCGCGAACGCGCAGCTTGGCTTCAGCCACCCGGAGAACCCGGAGTGGGATCACATCTCCTTCTGCGCCTTCTGCGGTCCCCTGACGCCGACCGGGACAGGTTTCACCGGGAAATCCGCCGTCGCCATCCAGCCCGGCAAGGTCGACCGTTCGCCCACCGGCACCGCCGTCTCGGCCCGCATGGCGCTGATGGCCGCGCGGGGCGAATTGCAGACTGGCCAGACCTTCGAGGCCACCTCGATCATCGGCTCGCGCTTCACCGGGCGCATCCTCGAGACCACGCAGGTGGGCGGCCGCCCCGCCATCCGGCCCGAGATCAGCGGCCGCGGCTGGATCACCGGCATCCACCAGCACATGCTCGACCCCGACGACCCCTGGCCCGGAGGCTACCGCCTCTCCGACACCTGGGGCGCCTAGGCTCCGGCCAGCACCCGCAGGTCGTCGTAGAGCGCCTGCGGGATCTCGACATAGCCGCGCGCACGGTTGCGCGCCCGCGCCGCGAACCGGCGCTGCGAGGGCAGCCGCGCCCCCTGGTCGACGATATCGGCGAACAGCCGTTCGGCGCGGGCGTCGTTCTCAGCCACGCGCCCGCCGCTGAAATGCGCGGGATCGAAGGCGAGGATGATCTCGCCATGATAGGGTGCGCCGCCGGCCTTGCTGGCGAATGCCATGCTCTCGAGGCTGGTCAGATCGTCGATCAACGGCCCGGCCATCAGCTCGACCATGATCGACAGCGCCGAGCCCTTGTAGCCGCCGAAGGTCAGCATCGCGCCTTCCATCGCCGCCTCGGGGTCGGTGGTAGGCTTGCCGCCCTTGTCGATCGCCACCCCCTCGGGCAAGGGCTTGCCGGCGCGCCGGTAAAGCTCGATCTCGCCGCGGGCAAAGCCGCTGGTGGCGAAGTCGAAGGTGAAGGGGTCCTTGCCCGCGCGCGGCCAGGAAAAGGCGATCGGATTGGTGCCGAGGCTGCCGCGCGTGCCCCCCGCCGGCGCCACCCAGGCGTGGCTCGGCACCATCGCAAGCCCCGCCAGACCGGCGGCGGACAGACGCTCCACCTCGGGCCAGAGCGCCGAGAAGTGGAAGCAATTGTTGATTGCCAGCGCGGCGAGGCCATGCGCCTTCGCCTTCTCGATCAAGGCCGGCAGCGCCTCCTCGAATGCCAGCAGCGACATCCCGCGTTGCGCATCGGCCCGGACGATGGCAGCCTCGCCCGAGGTTACCACCGGCACCGCATGGCCGTCGATCTGCCCCGCGCGCATGGTCTCGACGCACATCAGCAGGCGGTAGAGGCCGTGCGAATGGCAATCGTCCAGCTGGCAGGCGGCGATCAGATCGGCAATCGCCCTGGAATGCGCCGGGCCGTAGCCGGCATGGGTGAGCACCGACAGGCTCAGTTCGGTGACGTTCTGAAGGCTGAGCTGCTTGTTCATTCCGGTTGCTCCTATCTGATCGGATATTGGATACTATAGATCGGACCGGTCCTGCAAACCGCTTTTGGGCTTCTGTCCGCGCGAAGAATGACCTATACCCAAAGCGTTCCGAGATTTGCATCCAAAATACAACGGAGAAGCGACATGGCAGGTCGGCGCGCGGTCAAGAAAGAGAGTTTGCCCGAGATCATCGCAAACGACCTCCGGCAACGCATCCTCAGCGGCGAACTGGCCGAGGGCGAGGCCATCCGCCAGGAGCTGCTCGCGCAGGAATACGAGGTGTCGCGGATGCCGGTGCGCGAGGCGCTCAAGCGGCTCAGCGCCGAGGGCCTGCTGCATTGGGAAAACAACCGGGGCGGCACGGTGGTCAAACACTCCCTGCCCGAGATCGGCGAGATCTTCGACCTGCGCATCCTGATCGAGGTCGACCTCTTCCGCCGCGCCATCCCGCGGATGACCGAAGCCGACTTCGAGACCTGCGCGAGTCTCTTGGCCAAGATGGAGGGCGCCTACGAGACCGAGGACGTCAGCCACTGGGGCACCTACAACCATGAATACCATCTGGCGCTCTATGCCGCGGCGGACCGGCACATGTCGCTGGAGTTCCTCGAGCGGCTCCACCTGCACTCGGACCGCTACGTGCGCATCCACCTGAGTGTGATGAAACAGCGCGAACCGGCGAAACAGGAGCACTGCAAGCTGCTGGAGCTGGCGCGAGCGGGCGACACCGAGGGCGGCGCGGCCCTGCTGGCACAGCACATCGAACGGACCAAGCGCGAACTGCTGGCGATGATCGAACGGCAAAGGCTTCAGGGCGGTGAGTGACCACGCGCGATGGGGCAGACCGGCTTTGATGATGTGACCGCCCCCCGACGGCATCTGATGTGCCAAAGTGGGTCTGCAACGATCCACAAGGAGAGCGGTCATGTCGGAGATTATCACGGTCGGGCTCGATCTGGCGAAGAATGTGTTCCAGGTGCATGGGGCGCTGTTGGATAAATCAGCTGGCGAGCGCAATCCCCCTTTCCCCGGGCACACTTATCCTGCGGCCACGGTCATCGGGATGCCGAGTGCCGTGAAGCGGTTGAGGACCGCCACCCGGATCTGGACCTCCGCCACCTGGCGGTCGAATTCCCGGGACATCAGCCGCTGGCCGAGCAGCTTCACGCAGTTCATTTTCGTCTCGACCCTGCTGCGCCGGTGGTACCCGCTCCAGTTCCGCCAGAGTGCCCGGCCCAGGTGCTTCGATGCTCGCAGGATCTCGTTGCGTGCGCGAGCTCCTGCCGTGTCCGGCTTCCAAGGCCGGGCGTTTCGACGGGGTGGAATGATCGCTGCTGCCCCACGGGCCGCAATGGCATCGTGGCAGGCGCGTGTGTCGTAGGCACCGTCAGCCGTGACAGTGGCGATGTCCTCGTTCGCCGAGATCTGGGCGAGAAGGTTCGGCAGCATCGGGGTGTCGCCGACATTGCTTGAGGTGACCTCGACCGCCCGGATCTCCAGCGTTTCCTCATCAATTCCAAGGTGGATCTTGCGCCATACGCGCCGTTTGGAGCCGC
>JAFKDC010000037.1 GCA_017255395.1 Enemella evansiae
GCTCTGCCTGCTGCCCCCAGAAGGCCGCCGGATCCGCGACCGAGGCCGCATACATCGTATCGTATTTCGCCGCATCAACATGCGCCTTCGAGGCCTGCTCGGCCGAGGGCGGGTAGGTCTTGTTCATGGGTCTCTCCTCCTGAAATGCCGTCGGGGGCAGGGAAGAACTCCCGGCCCCCGATTACAAGCGGTTTCTTGGTCGTAGACGCTGGCGCGTCAGATCGCCAGATACTCGGCCCTCAGGCTTTCGTTCTCCAGCACCTCGGCGGCGGAGCCGTCGAAGACGATGCTGCCGGTGTCGAGGATCACCGCCCGGTCCGCCAGTTGCAGGGCGCGCACCGCGTTCTGTTCCACGATGATGGTGGTCATGCCCTGTTCCTTGATGTGGCGCAGGGTCTTTTCGATCTCGTCGACGATGACCGGGGCGAGGCCTTCGTAGGGCTCGTCCAGCAGCAGCACCTTGATGTCACGTGCCAGCGCCCGGGCGATGGACAGCATCTGCTGTTCACCGCCCGACAGCGTCACACCCTCTTGATTGCGGCGCTCGCCGAGGCGTGGAAAAAGGTCGTAGAGCCGTTCGATGGACCAGCCGATGGGCGGGGCGATCTGCGCCAGCTTCAGGTTTTCCTCGACCGTCAGCCCGGGGATGATCGAGCGATCCTCGGGCACCAGCCCCAGCCCCACCTGCGCCGCCTGATGCGAGCGCATGGTGTGCAGCGGCTGGTGATCCAGCCAGATCTCTCCGTGGTTGACCTGTGGGCTGTCCATCCGCGCGATGGATCGCAGAGTCGTGGTCTTGCCCGCCCCGTTGCGGCCCAGCAGGGCGAGGATCTCGCCCTCGTGGACGTTGAAGGAAATGCCCTGCACGATATAGCTTTCGCCGTAATAGGCATGCATGTCCCAGACGGACAGGAAGGCAGGCGCGGTTTCGGCCTGGTTGGCGTGCTTGGAAAAGTCGGGTCTGACGTTCATCGGGATGGTCCCTCGTGTTCGCGGCGGGGCGGGTTCAGGCCCCGGGTGGAGTGGCGCGGTCGGGTGGGGTTCGGGGCCCACCCGCCGGGGTCAGGCGGCCTCGCCCAGGTAGGCCTCGCGCACCTTGGGGTGGCCCTTGATCTTCTCGGGCAGGTCCTCGACCAGCGGGGTGCCCTGCGCCAGCACGGTGATCCGGTCGGCGAGGGAAAACACCACGTGCATGTCGTGTTCGATGATGGCGATGGTGATGTCGCGCTTTTCCTTGATCTCTTTCAGCAGATCGATGGTGTTGTTGGTGTCGGCGCGCGCCATCCCGGCGGTCGGCTCGTCCAGCAGCAGGAGCTTGGGGTCCTGCACGAGGCACATGGCCATCTCGAGCCGTCGCTTGTCGCCGCGCGACATCGAGGCCGAATGCATGTTGCGCTTGTCGGCCATGTTGACCTCGTCCAGCATGCGCTCGGCCTCTTCGACCAGCGCGCGCTCGCTCCACATGCCCTTCACCGCGTGCAGGCGGTAGGCCCCGTCGCGCTTGGCGAAAAGCGGGATCATCATGTTCTCCATGACGGTCAGGTCGCCGAAGATCTCGGGCGTCTGGAACACGCGCGAGATGCCCAGCTGGTTGATCTCGTGCGGGCTGCGCCCCAGCACCGACTGGCCGTCGAAAAGCACCGAGCCGGTGTCCGGGATCAGCTTGCCGACGAGGCAGTTGAGCAGCGTCGACTTGCCCGCGCCGTTCGGCCCGATGATCGCGTGGCAGGTGTTCTCTGCCACGCTGAGGTTGACGTCCGAAAGGGCCTGAAGACCGCCGAAGCGTTTGCCCACGTCCTTGACTTCGAGAATTCCCATGGTGGTCTCTCCTTATTCCGCGGGCTTGGTGGCGGTGGATTTGGCCTTTTCGGTTTTCTTGCCGCGGACCATGCGTCCGATCCGCTGGCCGCCCTCGACAAGGCCGCCGGGCAGGAAGATCACCACCAGCATGAACATGATGCCAAGGGTCAGGTGCCAGCCCTTGCCGACGAAGGGATGCACCACGGTGACCATGAGGTCCTCGATCCCGTCGGGCATGAAGGCGAACCAGCCGTGCAGGACGTTGTCGTTGATCTTCGAGAAGATGTTCTCGAAATACTTGATCAGGCCCGCGCCCAGCACCGGCCCGATCAGGGTGCCGGCACCGCCGAGGATGGTCATCAGAACGACCTCGCCCGAGGCGGTCCACTGCATCCGCTCGGCCCCGGCCAGCGGGTCCATGGAGGCCATCAGCCCGCCCGCAAGGCCCGCGTACATGCCCGAGATCACGAAGGCCGCCAGCGTGTAGGGCTTGGGGTTCAGGCCGGTGTAGTTCATCCGCGTCTGGTTCGACTTGATCGCCCGCAGCATCATCCCGAAGGGCGACCGGAAGATGCGGATCGACAGGTAGAAGGCCAGCAGCATCACGACGGCGCAAACGTAGTAGCCCGCCGAGAAGGTGAAGCTCCACGGGCCGACGGCCATCTCGTAGGCCGAGCGCATTTCCAGCCCGAAGAGGTTGGTCACGGGGATCGAGCCGTCGGCGGTGGCCGAGACGCCCAGCACCCGGGGATCGTCCAGCGTCAGTTGCAACCCGGTCTCGCCGTTGGTGATCGGCGTCAGCACCGAATAGGCCAGCGCAAAGGACATCTGCGCGAAGGCCAGCGTCAGGATCGAGAAGTAGATCCCGGTCCGGCGCAGCGAGACGAAGCCGATGACCAGGGCGAAGAGGCCCGCGATCAGCACCGACAGGATGATCGCCGGGACGATGTTCATCGACAAGAGCTTGAACATCCAGACCGCCGAGTAGGACCCCACCCCAAGGAAGGCCGCATGGCCGAAGGACAGGTAGCCGGTCAGGCCGAAGAGGATGTTGAAGCCGATGGCGAAGATCCCGAAGATCACGAAGCGCTGCATCAGGTCCGGGTAGCCCGCGTTGAACTGCGCGAGGGCCGAACCGGTTGGGAAGGGGTTCAGGATAAAGGGGGCGCACATCGTCAGGATGGCGACGATCAGCAGCAGAAGGCTGTCTCTTTTCTCAAGTCCGAACATTGGCTTACTCCATCACGCCTTTGCGACCCATCAGACCGCGCGGACGGGTCAGAAGGATGATGATGGCGACGAGGTAGATGATGATCTGGTTGATCCCGGGGATCGTGGTGGTGGCCCAGGTGGTCGAGGCGAAGCTTTCGAGGATGCCCAGCAGGAAACCGGCGGCGACGGCGCCGGGCAGCGAACCCATGCCGCCCACGACGACCACGACGAAGGACAGGACCAGGAAATCCATGCCCATGTGGTAGTTGGGCGCGTTGATGGGCCCGTACATGACCCCCGCAAGCCCCGCGACGGCGGCGGCGAGGCCGAACATCAGGGTGAAGCGTTTGTCGATGTCGATGCCCAGAAGGCCCACGGTCTCGCGGTCAGCCATACCCGCGCGGACGACCATCCCGAAGGTGGTGAACTGCAGGAAGGCGAAGACGCCGCCGATGACCAGTACGGCAAAGCAGAAGTAGACCACGCGCCAGACCGGGTAGACCACGCCGGGCAGCACCTGCATGACGCCGGAGAGGGCCTCGGGGGCGGGGGTCTGGATCGGGTTGGCGCCGTAATAGTACTTGATGACCTCCTGCAGCACGATGGCAAGGCCGAAGGTCACGAGGATCTGGTCCGCGTGGGGGCGCTTGTAGAAATGCTTGATGAGGCCGCGTTCCATCACGTAGCCGATCACCAGCATGACCGGGATCGCGAAGAGGATGGCCAGGGGCACCGACCAGTCGATGATCGTGGCGCCGAAGTCCGGGCCGAACCAGGCCTCGACATAGGGTGTCTTGACCTTCAGCGGGTTGCCGAGGAAGTCGGTCTGCGTCTCGTCGATGGTCTCGAAGGACAGGCCGAACAGCCGTTGCAGCGTGACCGCGCAGAAGGCGCCGATCATGAACAGCGCGCCATGGGCGAAGTTCACGACGCCCAGCGTGCCGAAGATCAATGTCAGCCCGAGCGCGATCAGCGCATAGGCAGAGCCCTTGTCGAGCCCGTTCAGGATTTGAAGGAGGAATGCGTCCATGAACCCCACCATCGGGTAAAGTGTCGTGAGCGCCCTGCCGGAGGGCCGGAGGGCGGGTTAGGGGTGCCGATTTCTTTCAAAGAAATCGGCCCGGAATTTTTTGTAAAATTCCGGGCCTGGTGCCCTTAGGCGCCCGGGTTGCAGGAGCCGAGCTGGCCGCCCGCGAACATCGGGTGATCCGGCGGGTAGGTGACCTGCGCCGCCGGGGTCACTTCGACGATCTCGAGAAGGTCGAACTCCGACGTCGGGTTTTCCTTCCCGCGCACCACGAGCACATCCTTGAAGCACTGGTGATCGTCGGCGCGATACAGGGTCGGACCGTTGCCCATGCCGTCGAACTCGAAGCCTTCCAGCGCCGTGGCCACGTCACAGGGGTTGAACGACCCGGCGCGGGTGACCGCATCCGCATAGAGCAGCGTCTGCACGTAGCAGGTGTGCGCGGCCTGGCTGGGCGGGAAGCCGTATTTGGTGCCGAAGCTCTTGACGAAGGCCTTCGACCCTTCGTCCTGCAGCGACCAGTGCCAGTTGGTGGAGCCGACGATGCCCTTGATGTTCTCGCCCGCGCCGCGTGCCATGAGGCGCGAGAACAGCGGCACGACGATCTCGAAGTTCGTGCCGTTCACCTGCTTTTCGCGCAGGCCGAACTGCACCGCGTTGGTCAGCGAGTTGACCATGTTTCCGCCGTAGTGGTTCAGCACCAGCACGTCGGCGCCAGAATTCAGGACCGGCGCGATGTAGGACGAGAAGTCGGTGGCCGCCAGCGGCGTCAGCACGTTCTCGACGGTCTCCCAGCCCAGGGCCTCGGTGGCGGCGGCGATGGATTCCTGCTGCGTCCAGCCCCAGGTGTAGTCGGCGGTCAGGTGATAGGCCTTGCGCTGGGTGCCATAGAGCCCCTCGAGCACCGGCGCCAGCGCGGCGGCGGACATGTAGCCATTGAAGAAGTGGCGGAAGCCGTTGGCCTTTTTGTCCTTGCCGGTGGTGTCGTTGGAGTGGGTCAGACCCGCCATGAAGATCACGCCGGCCTCCTGGCAGAGGCCCTGCACGGCCACGGCGACGCCCGAGGACGAGCCGCCGGTGATCATGATGGCGCCGTCTTTCTCGATCATCGACTTGGCCGAGGCGCGGGCGGCATCCGATTTCGTCTGGGTGTCGCCGGTGACGTATTCGACCTTCTTGCCCATGATCCCGGTGCCGTCGAGGGCCTTCGACGAGAAGGTGTTCAGAAGGCCGCCGTCGCCGCCGCCGTTCAGATGCTCGACCGCCAGCTCGTAGGCGCGCAGCTCGTCGGCGCCCTCGTCGGCATAGGGGCCGGTCTGGGGTACGTTGAAGCCCAGCGTCACGCTGGAGCCGGTGGGCTCGTTGGTAAAGGCGGATGCGGAAGACGCGGTGAAGATCGTCGGCAGGGCAACGCCTGCACCTGCAACGGCGCCGGACTTGAGCACGCCACGACGTGTCAGGTTGGTCTTGGACATAAAATCCTCCCATTTCATGAAGAGCGGTCGACGGGCTCCTCTTCCCGCCGGACGCATGCACATAGTGCAAAGCCACTATGCAGGGTGCGCAGAAAATCGCGCAACAAGTCGTTTACAGTGCTCAGTTTTTTTGTGAACATCTGAAAAGTGTTCCGTGGAATACTGTAAAGGAATTTATATTGCGGCGCAGAAAGCCCTTGATTACGCGGAGGGAAAGACAATCCCTAAAGATACGTTAACGGGGTCACGGATCCGCGAAAGGCGCGTTTTGCGCGGGATGAAGCAAGCGGAACTTGCCCGCGAAGCGGGAATATCGGCCTCTTATCTCAACCTGATCGAGCATAACCGCCGCAGAATCGGCGGAAAGCTGCTGCTGGACATTGCGCAGATCCTCGAGGTCGAGCCCTCGACCCTGACCGAGGGGGCGGGCGCGGCGCTGGTGGCGACCCTGCGCGAGGCGGCCTCTGACATGCCGCAGTCGGGGGCAGAGCTGGACCGCATCGACGAATTCGCCGGTCGCCTGCCGGGCTGGGCGCAGCTGCTGGCGGACAGCCGGCTGCGCATCGCGCAGCTCGAGCGCAGCGTCGAGACCCTGACCGACCGCATGACCCATGACCCGCAGCTTGCCATGTCGCTGCACGAGATGCTGTCGACGGTGACGGCGATCCGGTCCGCCGCCTCGATCCTTGCCGAGCCCGGCGAGATCGACCCCGAGTGGCAGGGACGCTTTCACCGCAACATCTACGAGGACAGCGCGCGGCTGGCCGAAACCTCGCGCGGTCTGGTGACCTATCTCGAAGCGGATGACGCGCAGGCGACGGAAACGGGCGCCCCGCAGGAAGAGCTGGACAGCGCGCTGGAGGCGGCGGGCCATCACGTTCCGGAACTGGAGGGTGGCGCCGATGTCGGGCGCGCGCTGGCGCGGCTGGCCGGGCGGCTGTCGCGCTCTGCCCGCACGCTGATCCGCGATTGGCTGGACGGCTATGCCGAGGATGCCGCCGCGCTGCCGCTGGCGGTGATGCGCGATGCGCTCGACCGGGTCAAAGAGCCCGAGCCGGTGGCGCTTGCTCAGGTGCTGGGCGCGCCGATGGACCGGGTGATGCGGCGCCTTGCGGCCATGCCGGCAGAGGTTCTGGCAGAGCCGGTGGGGCTGGCGATATGCGATGCCTCGGGGGTGCTGAGTTACCGCAAGCCGCTGCCGGATTTCCCGATGCCGCGTTTCGGGGCGGGCTGCCCGCTCTGGCCGCTCTACCGGGCGCTCAACCGGCCCATGGTCCTGCTGGACGGGGCCCTGAGACCGGCGGGGCGCGGGGCGGCAGAGTTCCGGGCCGAGGCGCTGGCCATGCCGGTCGGCGTGCCGCGCGCCAATGTCGACCCGCTTTATCGGGCGCATATGCTGGTGCGGCCCCTGTCGCCGCGGGTGGAAGATCCCGACGGGGCGGAAGAGGTCGGCGTCACCTGCCGCGTCTGTCCGCGCAAGGCCTGCGGCGCGCGCCGGGAGCCGTCGATTTTCGGCTGACCCCGGACCGGGGGCGGCCAACCGGCGCCGACCCGGATAATCAAATTGCGGGGGTGGCACGGAAAAACGCAGGATAGGACCATCGGCGTTTTGACAGCGCGGGAGGAAGGGGCTTAGACTTGGTGCCTGACCTGCAAGGAGAAACCCGCATCAGACGGGCCGGGACGACGCGGGGGCACGGGGGGAAACATATGGGTGGACAGGTTCTGCTGATCGAGGACGAACCGAACATCATCGAGGCCATAAAGTTCATCCTGTCCCGCGACGGCTGGCATGTGCACACGCATTCCAACGGAGAGGACGCCGCCGACGAGGTGCGCCGCCGCGCGCCGGATGTGCTGATCCTCGACGTCATGCTGCCGGGGCGGTCGGGCTACGACATCCTGCGCGAACTGCGCGAGGATGCGGCCATGGCGGCCTTGCCGGTGCTGATGCTGACGGCGCGCGGCCAGAGCCGCGACCGCGAGATGGCAGAGCGCGCGGGTGCCAGCCGCTTCATGACCAAGCCGTTTTCCAACGCCGAGGTGCTGGACGCCGTCCGGACCCTGTCCGGCGCATGACCGGCGCGCCCCGCGGGGCCGGAAGCCGCCCGCCGCTGTTCGTGGAACGGCACACCTACCGGCGGCGACGGCTGATGGACACGGGTCGGGCGCTGTCGGTTCTGGGGCTGGTGCTGTGGTTCCTGCCGCTGTTGTGGCTGGGCGGGGCAGAGCCGGTGCCCGCCTCGACGGCGCTGATCTACCTCTTCGGGGTCTGGATCGCATTGCCCCTTGCCGCGCTTGCCTTGAACCGGGCCATCGGGCGGCCGGTCGACACGGGCTACGCCGAGACCGATGACCCGGAGCGCGCGCCGTGACGACGCTCAACGCCCTTGCGGCCATCGCCATCGCCTATGTGGCCCTGCTGTTCGCGGTGGCCTTCTTTGCAGAGCGGGCGGCGCGCCGGGGGCGGGGGGCATGGCTTCAGGCGCCCATCGTCTACACGCTGTCGCTGTCGATCTACTGCACCGCATGGACCTTTTACGGCGCCGTCGGCTCGGCGGCGCGGGACGGCTTCGAGTATCTCGCCATCTACCTTGGCCCCTCGCTGGTGCTGGTCGGCTGGTGGTGGGGGCTGCGCAAGCTGGTGCGCATCGGGCGCAGCCAGCGCATCACCTCTGTCGCGGACCTGATCTCGTCGCGCTACGGCAAGTCGAACCTCTTGGGCGTCGGCGTGACGCTGCTCGCGGTGATCGGCACCACCCCCTATATCGCGCTGCAATTGCAGTCCGTCACCCTGTCGGTCGAGGCTTTCCAGCGCGGCAACGAGGGCGGGGGGCCGCAGCTGACCGCGCTTTGGGTGGCGGCGGGGCTGGCGGTCTTCACCGTGATCTTCGGCACCCGCAACCTGGATGCCAACGAACGCCATCATGGCGTCGTCATGGCCATCGCCGTCGAGGCGGTGGTCAAGCTGGCGGCGCTGCTGGCGGTCGGCGCCTTTGTCGTCTGGGGCATCTCGGGCGGGGTGTCAGAGACGCTGGCCCGCATCGATGCCTCGCGGCTGGGCGAATGGCAGGTCAACAGCGGGCGCTGGGTCGGCATCACCATGCTGTCGGCGGCGGCCTTCCTCTGCCTGCCGCGCATGTTCCAGGTGCTGGTTGTTGAATCGGACAACGAGTCGCAGCTGGCCATGGCCTCCTGGGCCTTCCCGCTTTACCTCATGCTCATGAGCCTCTTCATCGTGCCCATCGCGGTGGTGGGGCTGGAGGTTCTGCCCGCCGGATCGAACCCGGACCTTTTCGTTCTGACCCTGCCGCTGAGTCAGGGCCAGAACGGGCTGGCGGTGCTGTCCTTCCTCGGCGGTTTTTCCTCGGCGACCTCCATGGTCATCGTCGCGGCCATTGCGCTGTCGACCATGGTCTCGAACCACATCGTCATGCCGATCTGGCTGCGGGTGCGGCGCGGCACGGCCTCTGTGTCGGGCGACGTGCGGCAGGTGGTGCTGCTGTCGCGGCGCCTTTCCATCGCGGGTGTTCTGGCGCTGGGTTACCTGTATTACGCGCTGTCGGGCGGCGGCTCGGCGCTGGCGGTGATCGGGCTGGTGTCCTTCACCGGGGTCGCGCAGGTCCTGCCCGCCATGCTGGGCGGCATCTTCTGGCGCGGCGCCACGCGCATCGGCGCGCTGGCAGGGCTGACCGTGGGCTTCTCCGTCTGGCTGTATACGCTGTATATCCCCAGCTTCGGCAGCGGCACCGTCATGCCCGCCGACTGGCTGGCGAGCGGTCCCTTCGGCATCGTCTGGCTGCGGCCCGAGGCGCTCTTCGGCTTCGACGGGATGGACCCGCTGCTGCATGCGGTGTTCTGGAGCCTGCTGCTGAACTCCGTCGCCTTCTTCGGCGGCTCTCTGGCCAGCTTCCCCTCGCCGCTGGAGCGGCTTCAGGGGGCGCAGTTCGTGAACATCAGCCAGGCGCGCGGCTCCACGCGGTCGTGGTTGCAGGGCGCCGCGCAGACCGAGGACCTGATGGTCATGGCGCAGCGCATCCTTGGCGCGACAGAGGCCCGCGCGCTGTTCCGGCGCGAGGCGGTGCGGCAGGGACAGGGCGACGCGCTGCCGGAACCCACGCCCGAGTTCCTCGAGGCGCTGGAGCGCAGGCTTGCGGGATCGGTGGGCGCGGCGACGGCCCATGCCATGATCGGCCAGATCACCGGCGGCAGCGTCGTGTCGGTGCAGGACCTGATGGCCGTGGCCGACGAGACCGCGCAGATGATGGAATATTCGGCCCGGCTGGAAGCGCAGTCGGCGGAGCTGACCCGCACGGCGGCGGAACTGCGCAAGGCCAACGACAAGCTGACGCGGCTCTCGGTGCAAAAGGACGGCTTCCTCGCGCAGATCAGCCACGAATTGCGCACGCCGATGACCTCGATCCGCGCCTTCTCGGAAATCCTGCGGGACACCGAGGGGCTGACCGAAGGCGAGAAGACACGCTATTCCACGGTGATCCATGACGAGGCGATCCGCCTGACGCGGCTTCTGGACGACCTGCTGGATCTGTCGGTGCTGGAGAACGGGCAGGTCAGCCTGAACCTTGCCGAGCGGCGGCTGGAAGAGGTACTGGACCGCGCCGTTTCCGCCGCCTCTGCCGAGGGTGGCACCGGGCTGCGGATCGAGCGGCAGCGCGGGCAAGAGCAGGTCTGGCTGACCACGGACGTGGAGCGGCTGACGCAGGTCTTCATCAACCTGATCACCAATGCCCGCAAGTATTGCGACGCGCCGGAGCCGGTGTTGCGGATCGAGGTCCGCAGCGGCCCGGACGGCCTGAGCGTCGATTTCATCGACAATGGCTCTGGCGTATCGCTGGAAGCGCAGGACGTGATCTTCGAGAAGTTCGCCCGGGTGAGCGACCAGAAGGCCGGGGGCGCCGGGCTGGGGTTGGCGATTTCGCGCCAGATCGTCACGCGGCTGGGCGGCGAGATCGCCTATCTGCCGGACCGGGGCGGCGCGGCTTTCCGGGTGACCATGCCCTATGCCCCGGCGCTTGCCGCCCAATGACGAATTTTCCGGCGACGGTGCTTTCCGGTTCCTCTCGCGGCTAAAGCGGTTGGTAACCAAATCCGCGCATAACGGGGGCCGGAGGACGGGATTGTGACAAGCGACCACAGGAATGGCTGACGGCGGACGCGACGATATCCTGGGCCAGAAGGCCCAAGCGGCGCAGCGTGCCTTCGAGGCGCGCGGCATGTCGCTGGCCAAGGCCCTGCGCCGGGCGCTGTCGCGCACGGCGGATGTGTTGTGGGACCTTGCGCTGGTCACCCAGTCGGTGGCTGTGGAAATGCTCGATCAGGATGGCGTGGTCGCGGCGCTGACACCGGGCGACCTGTTGCTTCTGTTGGACGGGCCGGACGGCGCCCTTGGGCTGGTGCTGGTCGACCGGCAGGTGATGACCGGCCTGATCGAGGTGCAGACCATCCAGCAGGTGACGCAGATGCCGCTGGATTCGGAACGGGATCTGACACCGACCGACGCGGCGATGATGGCGCCGCTGCTGGACGGCACGCTTGACCGTCTGGCCGACAGTCTTGCCGACCACCCCCTGCACGGACAGCTTCAGGGCTACCGCTTCGGTGCCATGGTGGAAGATGCGCGTACCGTCTCTCTGCTGCTGGACGGCGCCGCCTACCGGGTCTTCACGGCGGAGGTCGACCTTGCGCTGGGGCGCCGCCGTGGCGTTCTCAAGCTCATCCTGCCAGAGCGTAAGCCCCGCCGCGGCGCCGACGCGCCACCCCCGGACGATCTGCCGGGTCCGCATGAGGCATTGCTGAGCCGCGTGCCCGCCAAGCTGAACGCGGTGCTGACGCGGGTTCGGCTGCCGCTGAACAAGGCGCGGGACCTGAAGCCCGGCGATCTGCTGCCGCTGGTGCCAGACGCGCTCGACCGGGTCGAGGTCATGGCCGGCACGGGGCATCTGGTGGCGCGGGGGCGTCTGGGCAAGGTCAACGGCTTGCGGGCCGTGCGGCTGACCTGGCCAGTCATCGGCGAGGGGGCGGTACATGGCGCCGCCTTTGCCGGATCGGCGCCGGGCATCGACGCCCCCGATGCGGTAACGCCTGACAGGGGCGCGCCGGGTGCCTTGCCCGACCTGCCGGCCACCACCCCGGACCCCGCGCCCGATGCCGGAGACTGTTCCGGTGCGGAGGCGCTGCCGGACCTTCCCGCGATGGATTTCGCCGCAGAGGCGGCGGAGTTCGACATCGACGCCCTTGGCGAGGATGCGGCCTCTTTCGACGGCGGCGAACCCATGGCGCCACTGCCCGAGATCGACGTCTCGGATGATTTCGCGGCAGAGGCGATGGCCTTCGATCTGGATGAGCAGCCGTGACGTAGCCGGAACAGTGCAGGGCTATCAGGCCGCGCGCCCCCTGTCCCGTTTTTCGCCTAGGGCGTGGCGTTTTGGCGGTTCCCGCGCCACCGGCGTTACGCAGCCGCGAGGTGACCTTGGCGCGCGTTGAACGCTCGGGTCCGAGGCCGCTTGGCGCGCCCTAGCCTTCCGCGAGCGCGCGCAGGGTGGGCCGCAGGCCCTCCAGATTGTAGCCTGCTTGGGCCGCGGTCTCCAGCACCGTGTCGGCGCCGAGGTCAGAGGCCTTGCCAAGGGCCCAGACCACCGTCGAGCGGGTGCCCGAGGCGCAGTAGGCCAGAACCTTGCCTTCTGCGCCCTCGATCAGCTCGCCCTGTCGCATGATATTGTCTGCGTTCATGGTCTGGTGAGTCAGCGGCAGCACTTCGAAGCGCAGGCCCGCTGACTCCATCGCCGTGCGCATGGCCTCAGCCTGAAAGTCCGGCGGCACCTCCCCGTCTGGGCGGTTGTCGATGACGAGGGTGTAGCCCGCCTGTTTGATCGCCGCCGCATCCTCTGGCGAGATCTGCGGCGAGACGTGGTAGCAGTCGGTGATGATGCGCGGTTCCATGAGTCGGATTTATTCTGCCGCGACGGCTCTGTCCAGACGCGAGCGCAGCTGCGGCGCCACGGCCATCCCGGTCAGCATCGCCGCAAGGAAAAGCCAGTGGCCCGCTCCGCCGTAGCTGAGCGCGGCAATCGCGGGGCCGGGGCAGAGCCCCGCCAGCCCCCAGCCGATGCCGAAAAGCACAGAGCCAACGATCAGCGGCCGGTCGATCCGTCGCGAGGGCGGGGGCGGCAGCGGTGCGCCGGTCAGCGCCGTGGCGCGGCGGGCGCGCACCAGCCATGCCAGGGCCATGGGGATCATCGCGCCGCCCATGACAAAGGCCAGCGTCGGGTCCCAGTTGCCGAAGATGTCGAGCCAGCCCTGCACCTTCGCGGTGTCGGTCATGCCAGAGATGAACAGGCCGGCGCCGAACAGGCTTCCGGCCAGAAGGGCGATCAGAAGACGCATCAGATTGCTCCCAGCACGTGACGGAAGAGGACGACGGCAAGGCCGCCCGCAAGAATGTAGCTCAGGGTGGCCACGAAGCCGCGCAGCGACAGCCGCGACATGCCGCAGACGCCGTGACCCGAGGTGCAGCCATTGGCAAGCCGCGTGCCCAGACCCACCAGCAGACCGGCGGCCACAAGGACCAGCGCGTTCTCGGTGAGATGCGTGTCGACGCTGCGATAGACCGGGGTCAGCAGCACAGGTATCAGCACCACGCCCGCCAGGAAGACGATCCGCTCGACCGCGGTGTTTCGGCCAGAGCCGTCCACCAGCCCGCCGATGATGCCCGAGGCGCCCATGATCCTGCCGTTACCCAGCAGGTAGACAGCGCCGCCCGTTCCGATCAGCGCACCGCCGATCAGTCCCCAGATCCAATCCATTGGCATGAGGTGTTTTCCTTTTTCGATGATAGGGTGCCGGGGTGTCCCGGCCCGCCCGCGCGGCCAGCGGCCCCGGCGGTTACAGCTTGTTGACCGGCACCTTCAGAAAGACGTCGCCCGCATCGTCCGGTTCGGGCATCTGGCCCGCGCGCATGTTGACCTGCAACGAGGGGATGATCAGCCGCGGCATCGCCAGCGTCGCGTCACGCGCGTCACGCATCGACACGAAGGCCTCGCGCGATTTGCCCGCGCCGACATGGATGTTCAGCGCCTTCTGCGCGCCCACCGTGGTTTCCCAGGCATAGTCCTCGCGCCCCGGAGCCTTGTAATCGTGGCCGACGAAAATCCGGGTCTCGTCCGGCAGGGCAAGGATCTTCTGCACCGAGTCGTACAGCGTTTCCGACGAGCCGCCGGGGAAGTCGCAGCGCGCCGTGCCGAAGTCGGGCATGAAGAGCGTGTCGCCGACAAAGGCCGCATCGCCGATGACATAGGTCAGGCAGGCGGGGGTGTGGCCCGGGGTGTGCAGCACATCCGCCCGCAGCTGGCCGATGTGGAAGCTGTCGCCCTCGACGAAGAGCCGGTCGAACTGCGAGCCGTCGCGCTGGAACTCGGTGCCCTCGTTGAAGACCTTGCCGAAGGTGTCCTGCACCACGGTGATGCGGTCGCCGATGCCGATCTTGCCGTCCAGCTTGTCCTGAAGATAGGGCGCGGCGGACAGGTGGTCGGCGTGGACGTGGGTTTCCAGCAGCCACTGGCAGACGAGCCCGTTCTCCTGCACGTAGGCGATGATCGCGTCGGCGGAACGGGTGTCGGTGCGGCCCGAGGCATAGTCGAAGTCCAGCACGGAATCGACGATCGCGCAGGCCGAGCCCTGCGGGTCGCGGACAACGTAGGAGATCGTGTTGGTGGCTTCGTCGAAGAAGGCGATGACATCGGGTTTCATGGAGGTCCCTCCGTTGTTTCGTGGTACATATATCAATTCGTGAATGCGTTGCAAGGGCGGAGCTTGTCTTGACCTGCGTCAAGGCGCGCCGGGGCTCCATGCGGCACTCTGGGGTGTGCGACATCACAAGACTGTTTCGTCGCGCCGATAGGCTGGCCCCGCTGATGCGCCCGTGGGCCTTTGGCCGCCCAGTCCACGGGGTCGTTTCGAATCGCCGTGCCGCCAGGATCGGGGCGGTCCTGGCCAGCGAACACGCCGGAAACGCGGTGATGAAGCGTCAGGGCGTCGCGGGCAAGCAGGAAATCGCCCGCGTTCTCAGCACGCTGCGGCGGAATGCCGTCGCGGGAGGCGATACCGGTGTCAAAAGCGGTGACGGGTTGTCCCGTCGCCGCCTAGACTTGATTGCGGACACCCCTCTTTGCGCGGCCTGCGCGGCGGGGGCGTGGCCGACCCAGGAGGAGGGGAAAGAATGTCGAAGGAACTCTATGACCGCATCGGTGCCCTGCGGGGCGAGATCGATCGAGCCGAGGGGGCGCAGCGCGAGGCGCTGATCGATACCCTGGAAAGCGCCGTCATGGCGCTGGAGGCGCGCGGCACCCCGGTGCCGGGCTGGGCGAAATCGCGGATCGCGGCACGCCGCGAGGCCGAGATGGAAGACCGCTTCGACAATATGCCGATCTGAGGCCCGGGACACCCCGTCGTGGCGGCCCGCTACGGCCGCCGCGACACGGGCATCGGCATCAGCCGAGGAAGATGCCCAGAATCACCATCATCAGACCCAGCACCGACAGCCCCAGCGCGGCCATGTTCAGCGGCACCACGCGGCGGACGATGGCGCGCAGGGCCTCGTCGTCGGCGGCGCTGCGGCGCGCCTTCCAGACGGTGACGATACACCAGACAAGGCCCAGAAGCCCGGCCAGAGACAGGGCGGCGCCCACCCAGACAAGCCAATCCATGTCCGATCCCCCTTTGTTGCAGGGCAGCGGGTAGCGAAGCGCGCCCCGCGAAGCAAGCCCTTGATGCCTGCGCCGCGCTTCGGCTATCCGGGGCGGCGAGGCTATCGGAGACATGAGATATGCAGGATTCATCGGACAGCTATGGCGTCGCCGCAGGCGAGTTGACCCAGTTCATAGAGCGCGTGGAGCGGCTCGAAGAAGAAAAGAAAGAGGTCGCCGAGCAGATCAAGGAAGTCATGGCAGAGGCCAAGGGCCGCGGCTACGACACCAAGGTCATGCGCAAGGTGATCGCCCTGCGCAAGCGCGACGCCGACGACATCGCCGAGGAAGAGGCGGTGCTGGAGATGTACAAGGCGGCGCTTGGCATGGCCTGAGCGCCCGGGGGCAGGACGCCGTTGTCAAGTGTGGCCGCAGTTTTCGCGCCGAATTGGTGTCCTGACCCTGCATCCCCCGCCTGATATTTCCGCAAGTCCCCGAGTCATCCGGCATTGAAGGGTGGCAGGCCCCGCGCTACGCTTTTGTGAACGGGCGGCACAGACATGCCCGGTTGCAACGGGGGACATCGGCCACTCATGACGGAAACCGTGATTTTCGATGAGATGTGGGGCAAGGACGGTCAGCTTCGGCAACCGTATCAGGCTTTCAACGACTGGTTCGGCGGTGAAAACCCCAAGGATCTTCGCGCCAAGCAGCAGGAGGCGGAAGAGCTCTTTCGGCTGACCGGCATCACCTTCAACGTCTACGGACGGTCAGAGGCGGAAGAACGCCTGATCCCCTTCGACATCATTCCGCGCATCATTTCCGGGCGCGAGTGGCAGAAGCTCTCCAAGGGGATCGAACAGCGCGTTCGCGCCATCAACGCCTTCCTCTACGACATCTACCACGGGCAGGAGATCGTGAAGGCAGGGCGCATCCCCGAAGAGATGATCTCGAAGAACGAGGCCTTCCTGCCGCAGATGATCGGGGTAAAGCCGCCGGGCGGCATCTACACCCATATCGTCGGCATCGACCTCGTGCGCACCGGGCCAGACGAATTCTACGTGCTCGAGGACAACGGACGCACGCCCTCGGGGGTCAGCTACATGCTGGAAAACCGCGAGACCATGCTGCAGATGTTCCCCGAACTCTTCAGCCAGAACCGCGTGCAGCCGGTCGAGACCTATCCCACCGACCTGCTGAAATCGCTTTCCGCCTGCGCGCCCGCCTGCGCCGAGGGCAAGCCCACGGTGGCGGTGATGACGCCGGGGATTTTCAACTCCGCCTATTTCGAACACTCGTTCCTTGCCGACCAGATGGGCATCGAACTGGTCGAGGGCCATGACATGATGGTCGTGGACGGACGCCTGTGCATGCGCACGACGCAGGGTTACAAGCCCATCGACGTGATCTACCGCCGCATCGACGACGATTTCCTCGACCCGCTGAACTTCAACCCGGACTCGGCGCTGGGCGTGCCGGGGATCATGGACGTCTACCGCGCGGGCAACCTGACCATCGCCAATGCGCCGGGCACCGGCATCTGCGACGACAAGGCGATCTACAGCTACATGCCCGATATCGTCGAGTTCTACACCGGCGAGAAGGCCCTGCTGGAAAACGTGCCCACATGGCGCTGCGCCGATCCGGACTCGCTGGCCTACGTGCTCGACAACCTCAAGGAGCTTGTCGTCAAGGAGGTCCACGGCTCGGGCGGCTACGGCATGCTGATCGGTCCGACCGCAAGCCGGAAAGAGCTGGCCGAGTTCCGCAAGAAGCTGGAGGCGCGGCCCGCCAATTACATCGCCCAGCCGACGCTGAGCCTGTCGACGGTGCCGATCTTCTCGAAGGCCGGGCTGACGCCGCGCCACGTCGACCTGCGGCCCTTCGTGCTGTGCAGCCCGCGGGGCGTGCAGATCACGCCGGGCGGCCTGACGCGGGTGGCGCTGAAGAAGGGATCGCTGGTGGTGAACTCGTCGCAGGGCGGCGGCACCAAGGACACATGGGTGCTGGAAGACTGATGCTGGGAAAAACTGCAAACGGTTTGTTCTGGATGTATCGCCTGCTGGAGCGGGCGGAGAACACGGCACGGCTGATCGAAACCGGCGAGCGCATCGCCCTGACGCGGCTGGGATCGACCGAGGACGAATGGCGGTCGGTCCTGCAAACGGCTTCATCGCTGGAGGCTTTCGAGGAACATTACGACGAGGTCAGCCGCGAGAACGCCACAGACTGGCTCTTGCGGTCCAAGGATAACCCGTCCTCGGTGCTGTCTTCGATCACCGCCGCGCGGCAGAACGCCCGCACGGTGCGCACCGCCCTGACCGGCGAGGTCTGGGAGGCGATGAACGGCACCTACATGGCCTCGAAAGAGATGCTGGGCCGCAAGGTGCGGGAACGCGATCTGCCGAACGTGCTGGGCCGCATCCGCCAGCGCACCGGGCTGGTGCGCGGCGCGACCCACGGCACCATGCTGCGCAACGACATCTACGACTTTGCCCGCATCGGCACCTTTCTCGAACGCGCCGACAACACGGCCCGTATCATCGACGTGAAGTATTACGTGCTGCTGCCCTCGGTCTCTTCGGTGGGCAGCGCGGTCGACAACGTGCAGTGGGAAACGATCCTGCGCTCTGTCTCGGCCCGGGGCGGGTTCCGGATGACCTACGGCTCTTCCATCGACCCGCGCGATATCGCGCAGTTCCTCGTGCTGGACCGGCGGATGCCGCGCTCTCTGGCCTTCTGCACGCGCAAGATCCGCGCCAACCTCGGCTATCTGGTGTCGGATTACGGTTACCGCGCACCGGCCTTCACCAAGGTGGTGCACCTCGAAAGCGCCTACCTGAGCTACGACATCGACGCGGTGTTCGACTACGGTCTTCACGAATACATCCAGAAGACGCTGGGGCTGCTCTACGACATCGGGCGCCAGATCGAAATCGACTACCGGTTCTACGAATAGCGGAGCGATCATGCGCCTGAAAATCAGCCACACCACCCGCTACCGTTTCGACGAGGCCGTGACCTCGGGCCTGCAGCAACTGCGCAAGACACCAAAGCCGCACGCCGGGCAGAAGATCCTGACATGGGACACGCGGATCGAGGGCGGCAAACCGGAACTTACCTTCGAGGACCAACACAACAACCGGGTCGAGCTGATCAGCTTCGGCAAGGGGGTGACAGAGGTGGTCGTGACCTCGGAAGGCGAGGTCGAGATCGGCAACAACAACGGCGTCGTCGGACGCCATCGCGGCCCGGCGCCGCTGTGGCTGTACCGCCGGATGACACCCCGGACCAAGGCGGGCCCGGCGGTGCGGGCGCTGGCGCGCGGCATCGAGGGCGACAGCGACCTGGACCGTGCCCATGCCCTGATGAGCGCGATCTCCGAGGGCGTGACCTACGAGATCGGCGTCACCGACAGCGGATCGACCGCCGAAGAGACGCTGGAGACCGGCAAGGGCGTCTGTCAGGACATGGCGCATGTCTTCGTGGCCTGCGCGCGGCAGCTTGGTCTGTCTGCGCGTTACGTCTCGGGCTACCTGATGCTGAACGACCGCGAGGCGCAGGAGGCCATGCACGCATGGGCCGAGGCGCATATCCCCGGCCTTGGCTGGGTGGGCTTCGATCCGTCGAACTGCATTTCTCCGGATGACCGCTATGTGCGGGTCGCGACGGGGCTGGACTATGACGAGGCGGCGCCGGTGCGCGGCACGCGGGTCGGGGGCGAGAAAGAGGTGCTGGCCGTCGCCATAGAGGTGGCCCAGCAGTAGCGCCCCGGTCGCAGCGTCGGGCCATCCCGGTGGGGCAGGGGGGAAACCGCTTGCCAGACGTGGCACCTTTGGGCATTGCATCTGCCTGCGCGGGCCGGGGGTTCGTGTGTCACGGAAGGGCTGGGGCCATGACCTACTGCGTCGGAATGATGATCAATCGCGGGCTGGTGTTCATGTCCGACACCCGCACCAACGCGGGCCTCGACAATATTTCCACCTTCCGCAAGATGAAGATCTGGGACAGGCCGGGAGAGCGCATGCTGACGCTCTTGTCTGCCGGCAACCTCGCCACCACGCAGGCGGTGGTCTCCGAGCTTGAAGAGCGCATGAAGGCCCCCGAGGAACGCGAGCCGTCGCTGCTGGCGGTGCCTTCGATGTATCAGGCCGCGCGGCTGGTGGCGACGACCCTGAAGGACGTGATCGACCGGCACGCGCGGGCGGGGCAGGAGGCGAACAGCGCCTTCCGCGCGACGATCCTCTTGGGCGGGCAGATACAGGGCGGGCCGCCGCGCCTGTTCCTGATCTATCCCGAGGGCAATTTCATCGAGGCGGGCGAGGACACCCCCTATTTCCAGATCGGCGAGATGAAGTACGGCCGTCCGATCCTCGTGCGGGCCTACGATCCCGAACTGTCCTTCGAAGAGGCGATGAAGCTTCTGCTGGTCAGCTTCGATTCGACCATCCGCGCCAACCTGACCGTGGGGGCACCCTTCGATTACCACCTTTATCAGGCCGACAGCCTGACGGCCGGGCGGCAGGGTCGGATCGAGCTGGACGACCCCTATTTCCGCAAGCTTTCGGACGGGTGGAGCGATGCGCTGAAGCAGGCGCTGGAGCAGTTGCCGCCCTATGACCTTGGCGATGCGCCCGTGACAGGCAAGGCGCCCAAAGGCAAGACCGGCACCGCGACCGACTGAGCGGGTTCGCTCTGCACTTGCCGCGCATCCCGCAGCGACCGGACGGGCCGGAAAGAGCCACAGGCCGTGCCACCCCTGCGTGTTCCGGGGATAGGGCCGTGCGCCTCAGGGCGTGACCAGCGTCACGCCCTCGATCTCGGCGATCCGGGCGATGTCCTCTTCATAGACCTCTGTCAGCATGTCGACATAGGCCTCGTCCCACCCCGGCAGGTCCAGTTCCTCTTCGATCTCTTCGTCGAGCGCGTATTTGTCGAGGAAGGCCAGCATGACACGGCGCTTCTGCGCCTCGTTGACGGTGGGGTTTTCCTTCAGGAAGGCGCGGAAGCGCTGCATCCCCTCGGGTGAGACGATCGATGAAAACAGGTCGAAGGCGCCGGTGATCTTGCGGCTTAGCGGGATACCAGCCATCCGGCGGATGACCTCGCCCCAGATCAGCGGGGTGTCTTCGTTGCACCAGAGCGTGATCGGCATCTCCGGCGCGGCGGCACGCAGGCGCAGGATCAGCCCGGACCAGCGGAACTGCATCGGGTCGACGCCGTCCATCAGGTCGAGGAAATCCTCCTGCGGGGTCGCGGCATGGACCGCCGGAAGGAAGGTCGCGGGATCGCGCAGGCCCAGAAAGAGGCTGATCTGGTCCCCCTCGAAGATCCGCCGCACCGTGGCCAGCCGCTGCTCGGCGCGCCGGTAGACCGTGCCTCCCTGAAAGGCCAGCTTCGGCACCGAGAAGAAGTTCTCGTTCGACAGGATCAGCCGCTTCACCTCGTCGGGGTCCTCGGCCAGCATCGAGTCCAGAACGACATCGCGGGTATCCGGGGCCTCGTCCCCCAGCTTGTGGATGACATCCGCAAGAAGGCGGCGATACCGGGACGGGCCGGGGATGGCGACGCCCTCGTGGCGCCAGTCCTGTGCATTGCGCAACAGGCATTTGAGAAGCCTGTCCTCGTCGGTCTGGTGGACGCCGGCGTGAAGAATGACCTGCATGGCGGAACTTGCCCCTTTCGGGTTCTCTTTGCTCGACCGCGACTATAATCTCTTCCGGTCGAAGGGAAACCGTGATTGAGAGGGGCCATGCAAACTGTCGCATCGACCGAGGCCAAAGGGCTGCACCTGCCAAGCCGCTGGTCCCTTGGCGCCGCCCTGATCGCCCTGATCGTGGTGGCCCCCATCGTCGCCGTCTTCGGCTTCGCCATGTTCCCGAAAGAGAACATCTGGCCGCACCTGATTTCGACCACCCTGCCACGCTACATGAAGAACACCGTGGTGCTGATGACCGGCGTCGGGTTCCTGACGATGATGGTCGGCACCGGGGCCGCATGGCTGGTGTCGCGCTACGAGTTCCCCGGGCGGCGCTGGCTGGAATATCTGCTGCTGTTGCCGCTGGGCATCCCGGCCTATATCGGCGCCTATGCGCTGGTCGATTTCCTGGAATACGCCGGGCCGGTGCAGACGGCCCTGCGCGAGCTTTTCGGCTGGACCAGCGCGCGCGATTACTGGTTCCCCGAGATCCGCTCTATGGGGGCCGCCATCCTCGTCCTCAGCGCGGCGCTCTATCCCTACGTCTACCTTCTGTCGCGCAACGCCTTCCGCGAGCAGTCGGCGGCCTCGGAAGAGGTGGCGCAGTCGCTGGGGGCCGGGGCCTGGGGCCGGTTCTGGCGTGTGGGCGCGCCCCTTGCACGGCCCGCCGTGGCGGCAGGCGTGGCCATCGTGATGATGGAAAGCGTCAACGACTTCGGCACGGTGGATTATTTCGCCGTACAGACCCTGACCACGGGCATCTTCTCGGTCTGGCTTCAGGCCAACAACGCCGGCGGCGCGGCGCAGATCGCCTGCGTGGTGCTGGTGCTGGTGGTCATGCTGGTGATGCTGGAAAAGGCCTCGCGCCGCAGGATGCGGTTCTTCAACCTCTCCACGCGGCACCGCCCGGTGGCCCGCAAGCGGCTGACCGGCGGGGCAGGGGTGCTGGCGACCTTTGCCTGCCTCGTGCCCTTCGCGATGGGCTTCATCCTGCCGGCGGGAGTCATCCTGAGCCACGCGGTCGACAATGCCGAGACCTGGACCGACCCGGCGCTGTGGCGCGCGGGCCTGAACACGCTGACGGTGGGCAGCCTGGCGGCGGTGATCGCGGTGGCGGCGGGGGTCTTTCTTGTCTACGGCGTGCGCCTCTCGGGGCGCCGTCTGCCGCGCCTGCTGCTGCCGGTGACGACCATCGGCTATGCGGCGCCGGGGGCGGTGCTGGGGATCGGCATCCTGATCCCGCTGGCGGCCATCGACCACCGCATCGCCGATGCCATCCTTGCGGTGACGGGCTACGACCCGGGCCTGATGCTGACCGGCACCGCCTTCGCGCTGGTGCTGGCCTATTGCGTGCGCTTCTTCGCCATCGCGCAGGGGGCGGCGGACGCGGCCATGGGGCGGGTCTCTCCGAACCTGGCGCTGGCCGCGCGCTCGCTGGGCCGCAACGAGGGGCAGGTGCTGGGGGCGGTCTACGTGCCGCTGATGCGTGCCTCGGTGCTGTCGGCGGTGCTGCTGGTCTTCGTCGATTGCGTGAAGGAGCTGCCCGCGACGCTGCTGTTGCGGCCGTTCAACTACGAGACCCTGGCCACCCGCACCCACGATCAGGCGGCGCTGGAGAACCTCGGAGAGGCGGCGCCCGCGGCGATGCTGGTCATCGCGGTGGGGCTGCTGGCGGTCGGTCTGCTTGCGCGGGCGAACCGCTAGGGCGGGGCAAGTTTCCCCTTGCGCGGAGGGGCGGAGTTGGCCTATTCCACCGCCGGTGATGCCCCTATAGCTCAGCTGGTAGAGCAACTGATTTGTAATCAGTAGGTCCGCGGTTCGAGTCCGTGTGGGGGCACCATTTCACAGTTTTCTGTGATCCCATCTAAAAACCGAAAGATATCAGCGGGTTGTGTAGTTCGAACACCTGTTTCCCTGTCGTAGGTAATTGGCCCTTTGAAAGCCAATTTCAGGGCCATGCGCTTGAGCGCAAAGCTCCCGCTTTCGTATATTTTCCAAGGGCTTGACAGGAAACCCATCGCGAGTTCGAACACTTGCTCGAACGACAGCCGAGGCGCTTGTGGTCTTGCCTGCTTTTCTTCCAACAGCAGGCGTTCGCGTTCCAGGTCCTCGACTCGACGTTCGAATGCCGCGATGACGGTCGGGCTGTTCGCCGCCATGATCTTGTCGAGCGTTTTCCCGATCTCGGAATCGATGGTCCTGACCTGCGCTGCCAGCGTCTCGCTTTGGGACACTTGCTGATCCATGCGAATATCCCAGGCATGGCGAAGCATGGCGGCGACGATATCGTAGAGTGATCGGCTGGGCTGCAATTGTTGCAGGACCGCTTCGACTGAGCCCTCGACCTCTTCACGACGGAAGGACTTGCGGTACAGGCTACAGCCGCGCTTGTGGCAGAGATAGTATGGATGTTTTTGCCCTGTGCCACTCTTCGACCAGCACGAGGTCATTGGTGTTCCACACTCCGCGCAGCAGACAAAGCCGCGCATCGGGAAGTCGAGATTGATGTCTTGGCGGGCTGGGGCAACCGGACGTGCATTACGGCGCGTCTGGATTTGTTCGTAGGTCTCCAGAGAGATGATCGGCTCATGATGCCCCTTGCGGCGCGTCACACCCCATGGCTCATGTTCGACATATCCCGCATAAACCACACGGGAGAGAATGTCCGACACACGCTGCTGGCGGATCTGTCCACCGGGCAGGTCTTTCGGAAAGGCAGGCTGCGCCTCGAAGAAGCGCTTCAGCTCAGCCTGTGAGGCGATCCGCCCGCAGGCATAGGCTTCAAGCCCCTCTTTCAGGATCGAGGCCAAGGGTTCGTCCCGCGTCAAAAGCTTGCCGTGCGAGCCGGTGCGTTTGTAGACGTAACCCATGGGCGCAGCGAAGACAGAGTAACCGTTCATCAACCGCCCCTTCATTCGGTTAGCAGTCTGTTCGGCATTCTTCTCGCGCTGATGCTGGGCAACCGATGCCAGCATATGTTCGACAAGCCGGGAGTCGCTGTCTTCGCCAAACTCGATGGACGGGCTTTCCAGAACGCCGCCCGCGTCGGAGAGCATCTCGCGCAAGGCGATATGAGCCTTCACGTTCCTGGCAAAGCGATTGATGTCATCGATGATGACAGAAATGCTTCCCTTCGGGTGAAGCCGCAGCAAGGCCAGCATCCGGTCCATGGCAGGGCGGCGCTCGAACTTGCCCGACATGTCATCGCGGAAGACCTCGATGACATCATAGTCCTTGTAGGTCGCATATTCTCGGCAGCGGTTTTCCTGGGAGGCAAGGCCATCGCCTTCCCGCACCTGTTTCGCACCGGAGACGCGACAGTAAATCACCGCTTTTCTTGCTGATTGTGGGTTTACGCCTGCCATGTATCCTCCTCTCGGTCCTGCCGCCATTCTTGTTGCAACAAGGATACCAGATCAGGGGGATCGTCAGACAAAGCGTCTTCGTCTTTTCCACAGATTTGACGGACAGGATTGAGATCGAAGCCCAAATCCACGACCGTCACCACCAGCGACCAGAGCGTTTCGATCAGTTCTTTCTGCTTTTCCAGCGGCAAGTCGCTCTCTTCCAGCATGGCTGCATAAACCTCCCAGTCGATGGTGAGGCTCGGCGGCGTTGCCGGGTCTTCGGGGTTATGGGTCTGGTCCATCTCTCTCTTGTCCTTTTCCGCCCATTCGGGCTTAGTCTTTGTGGTGTTCTCCTTCGCCCTAAAATTAGAACATAAGTGGAGCACTATAGGATAAAAGTCATATTTCTCAAAGCGTTATTTTCGGGCGCGGTGGCAACGCGCGGTTGAGAATAACCACTTGGACAGTGCGAGAGGCAGGTATTCTGCGGGTCAGAACGGGTAGAGCGGCATGGAAAAAATTTCTTGGGAAATCGATTGGCTCGCCATGGCGACGGCGGAACGCACCGAAGCCGTGCAAAAGCTGTTTCGTGCGATCAGCGGCGTTGCCAGCGCCAAGGGTACGACCATCGCCGCAATGATCGATCAGATTAATGACCCAGTAGAGCCGACCGGACCGGATCACAGCAATTTCCGGAAAGGCAAATTGTCAGCCGCGAAGGCGAAGCTGATCCATGATTATCTGGAAGCGCATTGCTTCGACCAAGCCAAAGCCCTGGAGCCTGATCTCTTCCCGATGAATCCGCAAAGGGCCTTGGATCGGTTCATCGACAAGCATCAATCTGAGGGCGGTATGCGGATCGTCCCATGTGATCCGACCTTGGGTCTTGTCCAGCAGGCGGGTCATGCAACAAAGGCCGTGCAGACGTTGCGGCTGGGGCAAGAGTTCATCCTGGAGCTGACCAGCCCCTATGAGGGGGCCTGCATCGCGTTCCACGGACATCAAGGACAATGGCATCCCATCCCCATCGAGTCCTCGGCGCGGTATTATCGCGTCGGGATCAAGACCGGCACGCAGTTCCTACCCTACGATGCAAAGGGCAATCCGATTCCGCTGTGCGAAGAACACTGGACCGGCCCCAACAGCTTTGTCGTGATCACATCCACGGACAAACGCCTGCCCAGCGATCCGAAAAAGCTTGTCCGTCGCCACGACGACACACTGCGTGTCTATCGCACCGATATCCGCTTTGCGGTCAATGACGATCCGTCATCATGATCAGGGCCAAGTCAACCATCCGAGATCGGGATGATCGAGGCGATAAGCCCTTGCGTTTGCGACGAGTTGAGACATGTCTGCATTTACACGCTCAATTCCCGCATCGTCCAACGGCACCCCGGCAGAAATCCCAATGGCTTCCAGCGCGTCGTTGAATTCTTCGAAGCGAACGCCCAGCAGCGTCTCGAAAAGCTCATTGTTGATCGAAAACTCTTTTGACAGCCCCGCGTGAATAGCGTCCCTTAACACGAAAGCACGGACGAGCGGATCGGGATGGTAGCTCTCCCGGTCCAGCTCCCGGGCGGTTTCGCGAACGAAGCGGAAAAGAACAAAGCAGGTTATGATTGCCAGTGACGCGACCTGCTCGACGGCTATTTGCGGTGGCCCAAAGATTGTCCTTGCAGATTTGGGGGCATGATCTTTCTGCAACTCGCGAATGATACCGGCGGCGCTGTGCGTCAGGAAACCTGCACCGACACCATCTGCCTCGTACTCCCAGATTCGACGTGTGAGGGGAGAAACGGGCACAGTGGCCTTTTGAGCGACCAATTCCATTTCCGACAGCGGCAGCCCTTGTGCCTCCAAGGCGGAGGCATGCCCGGCCAACACATGGCCCAGTTCATGGAAAAGCACGAAATCGCATGCTATCCTAGTAAGCTGATTGCAGAACGTCTTCCGGTAAACACGGCTTTGTTGCACAAATGGGATGAGGGATTCACTGTTTGAATCCAGTGGGGTAGCAACGCTGCATGAGCAGTTGGTCCCCTACGAAGTACAAAACCAGAAACTGGCCTTCGTACAACAC
>JAFKDC010000038.1 GCA_017255395.1 Enemella evansiae
CAACATTCTTGCCAGCAAAACAACTTTGCGGGTTGCAGGTGCTTTAGCGGTGCGCTAGGAAACTCTTGTTCACGGAGTTTTCTAGCACGGCGTCAGGCTTCACGGTCTGGCGTCGTCTCCTTTTCGGGCGTTTTGCACAGGCGCCCGTGCGAGGTTGTGATGACGCGCGGAGTAAAACCGCGCAGGTTTTGTTAGTAGCGAACTTCTTCAGAACCATAGTTGCCGGCGTGATCACGCCAGTCGACGAAGACGGAGCGGTAGTAGTAGCCGCCACATCCATTCGAGATGCTCAGACCAGACGCAGCCGGCACTTCGCCAACGTTGGAACTTGTCCATCGGTAATCGCCTTGCACGCCGTAGGACCCCAATCGCGTGGAGTCGCTGCGATTGCATTCGCCATCTCGGTTTTCATGCTGACGGTACTGAATGTGATAGACGCGAATGCTGCGCACGAAATCAAAGGCGTCGCCCGAGATGTCGATGTCGGCTTGTTCATCCGCTTGGACGCGGACAAGGGGGATCGGCATCGATTCCTGCGGTTCGGGCGGATCGCGGAACGTGATGTCATAAAGGCGTTCCATAAGCGACATTGGACTGGGATCGCTGAGCGACACACCCATCGGACACCGCCAGATTTGTAAGGGCGGCTCGATCGGCCATGGCGCGATCCGCCGAATGAAGACCGCTCTGGCGTGCGCGCAGGGCGCGGAGGCAGGCCAGCCGCCCGCAAGGCAGAGGAGGATCGCACAATCCACCTGATAGGCCTGAGCCGGAGCTGACGAGGCCATTAGTCCGGATATGCTTATTGCCGTGGCTGTTGCCACGCCGTGGATCACGCGCTTCATGATGCCGACTCCATACCAATGGTGCAGCGATACGAAACAACATTGATGATAGCAAGGGGATTTGATTGATAGTGGCGTGCAACTGTCAGCTTGTGTCGCTTGACGGCTTCCGAGTTCTGACGCCGGTGTGGGCTTTTGTGGCGTAGTAAAAGCGGCCAAAATTGCGGCCCTGTTTCACGTTGGCTGCCAAGCAAACATCTGTAACTAAATACAAATATGGCGCTCCAATACGGCCACGAAAGCGGTCATGGAAGAACAGACCGCATAAGCCCGTCACACGGCGAGTCGCAGCGCTCATGGTCTCGGGAATGGCTGAACGGAGAACTGTCTCGCCTGGTTCCCCGGCGGGAATCCGAGCGCAGAAGGACGGGATGGAGAAACGAGCCTATGTTGGGACCGAACATGACCTTGAAGATTTATATCAGTATCTGATATGATTGAGCATAGATAGGAGAGGCTGATGCCAAACGTCCACCTGACCGAACCGATGCAGAAATATGTGCAGGCGCAGATCGAGTCCGGCGCCTACGCCAATCTGAGCGAAGTCGTGCGCGCCGGCGTCAGGATGCTGATGGAGAAGGATGGCGCCCGGCAGTTCTATGCCCTCAAGGCCGACCTGGAGGAGACAGCCTCCCTAGCCGAAAATGGAGACTTCGCCGAGTTCGATGCCCATGCCTTCGAACCGGATGCGTTTGATCGCTGACCCGCATGACTATTCGGCTTTCCAGTCGGGCCAGGTCCGACCTTGAAGAGATCCGTGCCTACACAGTCGAGACCTGGGGGAGGGACCAATGGCTCGTCTATTACCGCCAGTTGGTCACCGCCTTCGAGCGGATCACCGGGGATCCCGACCGGGGTCGGGACAGGAGTCTCTTCGTCCCCGGGATGCGGTCCGTCAACTGCCAGCGTCACGTGATCTTCTACAAGCGTCTCGATGTGGCGGAAGGCGCGGCAGTCATCCTGCGCATCGTGCACCAGCGCCGCAACATGCCCGCGCTCGTCTACTACGAGGATCTCGACGGCGGATAAGCCCATGCGTTTCCTCATTCCAATAGCTCGACTAGTCTTCCATAGTCTTCACTGACCTCGTGCGCCTCCTGAAACGCGCGTTGGCGCTCGGTATCAAGACAGCGGAAGTATTCCTGGATGTCGGCGATGTAGCTCTCAAAATCAGAACGCAGCAGATCGGCGTAGGCACGCATGTGGTCTTGCGACTGAGGCATGAACGGTCGCTCGGGAGGTATGCAATCCGCAGCCGCGGCTACCGGCATGCTTCCAAGCAGGAGCGCGAACAGCAACCGTACGTTGCGCGCAATAAACAAGCGCAGGGCAAAACTCCTTTGCCGCCTTTAAAATTTTCATTCTGTCAGATATCACCGTTATCGGAGCAAGGCGAACTTCGTCAACACGATATTATTGGCTTGCTATCATTAATGTTGTTTTGTATCGCTCACGGTGTTGCGACCCCGTGGGCCTGATACTGCACCCAGGCAGAACAAGGACCCAAGGGAAGGCCATGATAGAAGAAGCCCCGAATGTGGTTACAGAAGACGGACTGCGCGGCTTGCTCGCCGAGGGCTACCTCATTGAGGTGGTCTGCAAGGAGAGAGCAGAGAAGCGCCATAACAGCTGGTACGGCTCGTGGGTCATCCGCGCCGTCGCCACTGATGGGCGTGACGATAAAATGCTCGTCACCAGCCGAAGCGTCCTCAAGCTCCGCGACTTCAAAACCATCGTTGGCCTTGTCAGTTTCCTGGCCGACATGGGCTGTACGACCGCTAGCATCCCACTTGAAGAGGGTGGCCGCGAGCGCCACGCCGCGCCTCCGGTCAAAGGCAGCTGACCGCGCGACTGTGCTCGTCGTTGCTTTGGGTACAGGCGTTTGTTCCGCGCCCCCGGCCCTGGCCGACGGTTTCATCTTCTCGGTTGGTCCAGACGGCCAATTGATTTCCACTTCTCAAGAGGCAAACGAGCGCCTTTTTCTCTTCGCAGAACCTCGCGTTCCTGACGCAACGAACGAGACAGCGATCCCGGCTCAATCCGCCGCTCGCGCCACTCCAGAAATCCTCCATGCGATCGAGACCACGGCTCTACGGTATGCCGGGCATGGTGCACTGCGTCGCGCACGGCTTTCAGTCACTGATTGGGCGCTCCTTTACCGGGCCAATATCGAAGTCGAGAGCGCATACAATCCGGCTGCACTTAGCCCTGTCGGTGCCATAGGCCTTGGCCAGCTTATGCCGGATACCGCCCGCGACCTCGGCGTGGACCCACATGACATTGCGCAGAACCTCGACGGATCAGCCCGCTACCTGCTGATGATGCTCGACCAGTTCGGTGAGGGCTCTCTGGCCCTTGCGGCGTACAACGCTGGCCCTGAGGCGGTCACACGCCACGGCGGCATCCCGCCTTTTCGCGAAACCCAAGGGCATGTGGCCCGTGTGACTGCCGTGTTTGAGCGGCTCAGAGGAGATCTTTCATGACATCGAGAAAACGTCAAAGCGTGCTCCGCACGCGGGCGATCACCGCGTTCGGCGCGATGGCCCTTATCGTGCTGGCGGGTCCAGCGCTTGCACAGAGCATCGACCTCTCGCCGGTACAGACCCTGCTTCAAGGCATTGTCGATGCGATCACCGGTCCCTTGGGGATCGTGATTGGCACGCTCGCACTGATCGGGGTGTTCCTTTCCTGGCTCTTTGGCATCCTCGACTTTCGTCAGGCGCTCTGGGTCGTGGTTGCAATCGCCGGCATCGCCGCAGCACCCACCATCGTCGCCGCCATCTGGACAACCTGAGCTCCATCCATGGCTGACCAGTCCCGCGTGTTCATCGGTCTTCTCAGGCCACCCAAGCTGATGGGCTTGCCGATCATGTACGCCATGGTCTGGCTCTTCGGCTCGACGCTTCTGTTCCTCTGGGTGCAGAACTGGGTGGTGGTCGTCTTCGCAGGGCTGGCCTGGCCGGCGCTCTGGAAGGCCGCAGACTGGGATCCGAACTTCCTCGATGTCCTGGTGATCACCCTGCAGGAAACCCCGCCCACGACGAACCGCAAGCTGCACGGAGGCGACAGCTATGCCCCGTGATGGAATTGCCGATGACGTGGCGGAGGCGCTCGATCCGCTGACCGCGCTACCCGCATGGGTCAAGGGCGAGAAGCGGCTCTCAATGATGCTGCCTTATGTGAGCCTCGTGAACGACCGAACGATCCGGACACGCGGCAACGAACTGATGCAGTGCATCCGCCTCGAAGGGGTGAACAGCACCACGAGCGAGGACGGGCATCTCGACCGGATCGGAGGGTTGCTGGCTGGCATCGTCGCGCAGGTGGGGACGGAGTTCTCCCTCTACCTGCACAAGGTGTCGAAAGCGGTCGATGTGACCCTGCCGCCCGTTCCGGGCGAGGGGTTTGCGGCTGCCGTCGACGAACGATGGCACGCGCATCTCGGCCGCGCGGGTTTGCGCGACAAGACGCTGACCCTGACGGTGCTGAAGCGACCTGAGACCCGCAGCCGCTTGCCGTTAGGACTTGGGGCGTCTCGCTCGCGACATGCGGCTGACACCACCCGCCGCTTGCGCAAGCTCGACGAGGTTGTGGGGTTTCTGCTGTCCTCCTTCGATGAGCTGAAGCCCCGCCTGCTGGCCGCAAGCACCGGAGAGCTTCTGGGCTTCCTCGGTTCACTCAACACGGGCGAGGAGCACCCGCTCTTCCCCCGGTCGCGCCTCGGTGTGATCGCCGAGGACGTCGCCAATACGCGCGTCACCTTCCGCGGCACGACCATTGCACTCTCGGACGGTGCCGTCGGCGACAAGCTCGGGGCGATCTTTGCGGTGAAGAACTACCCCGCCAAGACCGATAGTCTGATGCTCGACGAGTTGAATCTGCCCGTCGACATGGTGGTCACGCACTCTTTTGTGCCGATCAACGCCAACATCATGGCGGGCCGGATCAAGCGGCAGCTGCGGCTCATGCAGGCCGCCAATGACGGAGCCGTCAGTCTCGCCCAGGAACTGGAACTCGCGCAGGACGATCTGGAATCCAAACGCCTGATCTTCGGCGAGCATCACATGACGGTGGCCGTCTACGCGCGGTCTCAGGCCGCGCTCGACGACATCGCCGCCGAGATCCGCAACATCTCCGCCACCTCCGGCATCAACCTGATCTCGGAGGCCTTCGGCGCCCGGGCGCATTACATGGCGCAGCATCCGGGCAATACCGGGGCGCGCAGCCGCAAGGCCGCGATCACGAACCACAACTTCGCCGATCTCGCCACTTTTCACCGCACGCCGCTTGGCAAGGCTGGCAGGGAAGTCCCCTGGGACGTGCCGATCACGCTCTTTCCGACACCCGAGCGCAGTGGTTTTCGCTTCAACTTCCACGAACAGGGCGCGCCGGATCGCGAGCCCACGGGAGGCCACACGCTGATCCTCGGCCGTCCCGGCTCCGGTAAATCCGTCCTGGCGGCTTTCCTGATGACCATGGCACGGCGGGCAGGTGCGCGGGTCTTCGTATTCGACTATCGCGCGGGCATGGAGATGGCCGTCCGCGCGCTCGGCGGCAGCTATTCGACCGTGCGGGCGGGGCGCCCCACGGGCCTCAATCCGCTCCAGACCGAGATCGACGCCCGCGGGCAGGCCTGGCTTGCCGACTGGCTTGCAAGTCTTCTCGAACGCCGCGACCGGCCTCTGACCCCGGTGCAGACCAACCGACTGCAGGAAGTCGTGCGCCAGAACGCGAGCGCAGGACATGCGGGCCTACGAAATTGGTCGGATTTCGCCTCGCTGCTGGTCTCGACCGATGACGAGGGCGATCTCTTCGAGCGTATGCAGGAATGGACGGCCGAGGGTCGCTACGGCTGGATCTTCGGGGCCAATGCCGAGGACAGTTTCAGCATCAATGGAGACGTCGCGGGCTTTGACCTCACCGGGATCCTCGATTCCGAGAGCGAGCGGGAACGCATGGCAGTCCTGTCCTACCTCTTCCGCCGGGTCGAACGGGTGATCGAGGACCGCAAGCCCACCATCATCGTCATCGACGAGGCATGGAAAGCCCTCGACAACGCCTACTTTGCAGAGCGGCTCGCAAACTGGCTGGTGACCGCCCGCAAGCAGAACGCCGTCGTCGTGATGATGACGCAATATGCCAGCCAGCTCGAGCGCACGCGCACCGGCAAGACCATCGTGGAAGCGGTGCCGACGCAGGTGCTCTTGCCCAACATTCGTGCTTCCGCCGCTGACTACGCGATGCTCGGCCTGACCGAGAAAGAGCTCGACGTGCTTCTGGGCGTCGGCTCGGCCTCGCGGCTTGCGCTTGTACGCGACGACCGTGGTTCCGTCGTGATCGATGCCGATCTCAGCGCGCTCGGCCCGCTCGTGACCATCCTTGGCGGAATGGAGAAGGGCGAAGCGCTTGTCGGCGCCGATTATCGCGAACGTCCTGATTTCTGGAGAGTGACATGACCCGTACCATCATTCGCAGCGTCGTGTTGCTCGGGCTCGGCCTGACCCTGACAGCCTGTGCGCAGCATAACCCCCCGCAAGCCAACTGCTTCAATTTTCGCGAGGCTCCTGCGCAGGCAGGAACCGCCGCCGCCACGATCTCGACCATGGGGGCGGAGGTTACGCGCCGCGACACGGCCTGCGATTTCGTCCTCTTGGGGGCGGGCGGCTGAGCCAATGCGGACCTGGCTTCCTCTCTCGATGATCGGCTTTGCATTGGCAGGTCCCACGGCGGGGCCAGCGGTCGCCCAAGGCGTGCCGACCTTCGATCTGCGCCTCTTCGCAGAGCGGCAGGCCATCCTTGAGCAGACCGATCGGGACTTGGCACTGCAGCAGGACCGGCTAAGCCGCGAGGAGGAACTGGCCGAAATCGAGCGCCAGCAACTCGCCTCCCTCGAAGGGCTGATGGATGCCATGTCGCTTGGTGCTGGAGACGTGGCCGGAACCGTGGCCGGGCTCGAGGCGGGGCAGGGGGCGGTAGACGACGTCGAAAGCGCGGCCGCCAGTCTCTATGCGCCCGAGGACAACAATCCAGCGGCAGCGCGGATGTTCGGCGATGCCCGGGAGGGGATCGAGGAGCTGATCATCCGCGCAGCACGCGACACTCACAGTCTGTCCGGGGTCGGCCGCGCAGGTCTTTCGCTCGTGCAATGGCGCTGTCTCTTGCAGGCGCTGATCTGGCAGGAAAGCCGTTTCCAGATCGGGGCACGCTCACCCGTGGGGGCCTTCGGACTTACCCAGATCATGCCCGGTACCGCGGGCGATCTCGGGATCTACCCGGCCTATTACGACGATCCCTATCTGCAGGTCACCGGCGGTGCGCGATACCTCGCACAAATGCTGAACATGTTCGATGGCAACATTATCCATGCGCTCGCCGCCTATAACGCCGGGCCGGGCAATGTGCAGGATTATGGCGGTGTGCCGCCTTTCGCGGAAACCCAGCATTATGTCGTGGTGATCCCGCAGCAGTACAACAGCTACCTCGCGGCCATAGGCGGCATCGATGCGCTCGGCACCATCGACCCTGTGCTCCTCGCCAACGCGAGTTTCAGCCTGTCGGCTCACGGCGCCGGGGTCTATGGCGATTATTCGCTGGTTTCGGTCCGGGCCGCAGCCCTGCGGGTTCAGGACATCATCACCCGCATCGGTGAGACCGAGGATCTCCACGAGGCCATCGCGCTCAACACCTATGCCCGGGCCGAACTGGCCCGGCTGGTCGCAATCCGGACCCGGATCAAGGCCGCCCGAACCGAGCCACTCAGTGCGGAACAGATCGCCTTGGCGGCGGCCCAGGCTGCCGAGCGGCAATTCATGGATTTCAGTCAGGAGGATTTGCGTTGAACCTGCGCCTGCCCCGTTCCCTTTTCGCCGGTAGCATTGCTCTCGCGCTCGCCCTCAATGTCACCGGACCTGCCGCGGCACAGGGTGTGCCCACTGTGGACACTCAGAACATTGCTCAGGAAATCCGCCAGCTTCAGCAGATGCTGCAGGATTTCGGGATCCAGACCGATCTTCTGGACAATGCGTTGGAGCAACTGGACATGCTGCAAAGCCAGCTCGATCAGCTGAACGAGATGTATGCCTCGCTCACCGGGCCGCGCAGCATCCTCGGACTTGCCATGGGCGGGGACCTCGACACCTTGCTTGAGGCCAACTTCGAAGACATCCCCGGCCTGATCCGAGGCATCCAGGCGGGCGATTGGAGCGCTCTCATCGGGCCCAATGCCGGGCCCATGCGCACGCAGATGGAACAGGCGCTGGCAAGCGCCGGGTTCGACGAGGATTCACTCCGCGAGATCGCCACCAGCGGCAATCCGGGCGCCGAAGGCGTGGCCACGCGGGCCACCACAGGTGCTGTGATGTCGGCGGCGGCGCAGAACAGCCACGCAGAGGCGGAACAGTCTCTCGAACGGGTGGAACGTCTGGTCGAGATGATCCCCGACATGGAGGATCTCAAAGCCTCGATGGATCATAACACACGCGTCACGGCGGAACTTGCCATCGCCATGACCCGGATGTGGGAGCTGGAAGCGATCCAAACCCTCGGCGCAGGCAATGCAGGCGTGGTTGACGCCGCCACCGTTGCCGAAGAACGTCGCTACATGGACTTCACCTTGCCGGACCTTGAGCCATGAGTAGGGCAGGGGTGATGACTGCGCGCGAACTCGTGGAAGAGGAACTTGTCTACGGTGCCCTGCGCCGGGAACAGCTTTGGCGGATGATCGGCCTTTCTGGAGCAGGCTTTGGTGTATTCGGCTGTTTGACGGCTGCAGCTGTCGCGCTATCGGTCGAAACGCCGCCTCCCGTGGTTGTCCCCTACGATCCCGCGACCGGGATGGCGCTCCCCAATGCCACGGTTGAAACCGTGTCGCTCGCCGAACGCCCTGCCGTGATCGAAGCGCAAATCTACCGCTACATTCTCGACCGCGAAACCTACAACCAGCTCGACAACGATCTTCGTGTCCGCCGTGTCCTGGCACAGTCTTCCGGGTCGGCCGAGGCCAGCATGCGCGCGATGTGGACATCGGGTCAGGAGAACTATCCGCCGACGCGATACGGGGCTGCGGCCGAGATGGCCGTTGAGATCGCATCGATCACCCTTATTGGCGATAACCGCGCCCAGGTCCGGCTCAGAAAGCGCCTGACAAGCCCGCAGGGGGTACAGGATGGATCGTTCACTGCCACGTTGATGTTCGAATTCCGGCCCGAGCGGACCCGCGCGATCGACGATGTCTGGCAAAACCCTTTCGGTTTCACCGTCACCCAATATGCCATCCGATCGGACCGTTCCGAATGACTAGCACTCCAATCTCTGCGCTGCTGGCCGCCAGTATTCTCGCGTTCGCGGGAACGACTGCTTTGGCCGAAACTACGCCCCGTCCAGGTTCTCATGACAATCGCGTGCGCGTCGCGACCTGGACTGAGGGCCAGGTTTACCGTGTCGTCACGACTCTGACCCGCGTCACCACAGTCGAATTCGGTGAGGGTGAAACCATCCGCTCGATCATCGCCGGCGATACGGTCGGGTTTCAATTCGACGGTGTCCCGGGTGGCCGCGCCTTCGCCATCAAGCCGACAGCATCTGGCGTCGCCACCAACATCACCGTCTACACCAACCGCCGCTCCTACTACTTCCATGTCGTCGAAGCCCGGGAGACGCCGCATTATGTCGTGCAGTTCCGCTATCCTGAAAACCGCGTGCAACCCACCAGGGCGGTTGCGGCCGATGCGCCGAACGCGAACTATGCGGTCAGCGCCCGAGAAGAGTTCACGCCGACGGCCATCTGGGATGATGGTACCTTCACGTATTTCCGGTTCGCACGGAATGCGCCGGTGCCCGCCATCTTCCGATATTCGAACGGCAGGGAACGCGCGGTGAACAGCCAGGCCTTGAGTGACGGCGTCATCCGCGTGTCCGGCGTCGACCGACAATGGGTCCTTCGCCTTGGCGAAGAGGTGGTTTGCGTCCAGGACGCAGGGCAGGCCACATCATGACCGAAGGTACGGAAGACCTGGCCGCGCGCCTCGCGGCTCTCGAAGGCTCGACAGGCAAAGCGAAGGCAAGCAAGCGGCCTGCGCCGCTTGCCGCGATCCTTGGGGTCGTCGGCATCGCGGCAGCAGGCGGTCTGGCATGGGCTGCCCTGCAGCCGTCAGCAGAAGCACCAATGGCGACCGCCGCGCCGGAGGAGTTCCAGACCAGCGGCCCCGGATTCGGAGATCTGGCGCCGATTTCTGCCCCGCAGCCCAGCCAAGCCCCGCCTGCGGACACAGGTCCGAGCGAGTCGGAACTCGCGCTGATGGAAAGTCTTGCGACATTGAGAGCGGAACTCGAGGACCTGCGCGCAAGACCGGCCGAGGCCGCGGATAGCGGGGCGGAGCAGGCGATTGCGGACCTGACGGCGCAAATTGCCACCTTACAGGAAGCATCCGCCGAGGCTCAGCGTGCCCTCGAGCGGCAGCTGACAGAGCGGGATCGCGAATTGGATCAGCTCCGAATGGACTTGGAACTTGCAAGGCTTGCGCCACCAGAGCCGACCTCATTGGGACCAGGTGAAGAAGAATTGCGGCTGGCCGAACTCGAAAGGCGGCGCGCAGCCGAAGCCGAGGCCCGCGCAGAGCGTATCGCGTCTCCTATGATCGCGTTCTCCGGGATGGGCGCGGGTGCGGATAGGGAGAACACACTGGAAGCCGCACGTTTGAATGCAGATGAGGCCTTTGTTCGTTCGGGCGCGCAACCTGCACAGGTGACACGTGCCGAAGTGATCGCGAACCCATCGAACACGGTTGTTCAGGGCACCATGATTCAGGCTGTGACAGAGACGGCCCTCGACAGCACACTGCCCGGCGCGATCCGCGCCATCGTCTCGGAAGACGTCCATTCTTTCGATGGAACGCGTATCCTGATCCCGCGCGGCGCGCGGCTGATCGGGCGCTACCGCTCCGATGTCGCACTCGCCCAATCGCGCGTCATGGTGGCATGGGACCGGATCATCTTGCCCGATAATCAGACCGTGCAGATCAGCGCCTTCGGTGGAGACGAACTCGGCCGTACTGGCACCACCGGGTTTGTCGACACCCGTTTCGCGCAACGCTTCGGCTCCGCCGCGCTGATCTCCTTGATCGGCGCCTTGCCTGCGGCTGCAGCGGGTCAAATCGACAGCGAGGCGGCGGCCGATGTTGCGAGTGATGTCGGCACCGACCTGCGCGATAGCACGCAAAGCGTGATGCAGGACTATCTGGCGATCCGGCCAGTGATACATGTCGATCAGGGTACACGGATCACGGTCATGGTTGATCGTGACCTCGAGATTTTCTGACATGGCTGCAAGTTATCTGGAAGCGTCGCTCGACCGTTTCGGCCCCGAGGTCCTGCGCGACGACACGATCGAGATCTGCATCAATCCCGACGGACAAGTCTGGGGCGAATTCCAGGGCGACCACTTCATGCGAGGTCTCGGCAGCCCGCTGAGCCAGACCGAGATCAAGGACCTCGGCAACCAGATCGCCTCCGCCGCCTCGACCACGCTCAGCACCAAGAAGCCTATGGTCTCGGTCTCGATCCTATATCGTGATCGCCCGATCCGCGCGCAGGTGATCCAGCCGCCGGCAGTCGAGGGCGGTTTCTCGATTTCTCTTAGGTTCTTCTCCTCCCTGCCGCTTGAGAAGGTCAAACTCGGATTCCTTTTCGGCAAGGAACGCAGCCTTGAGGGTCTGCGCCGGGAACGGAACGCCGCACTGCGCGATGTGGTGAGGTCCGCCGACATCGACGCCGCGCTGCGGTTTTGCGTCGAGAATAAGCTCAACATGATCGTCTCGGGCGGTACATCTACCGGCAAGACGGTGGCGGCGCGCAAGATCCTTTCGCTGATCCAGCCCGAAGAGAGGATCATCACCATCGAGGAGGCGGCCGAGCTGCGCCCCGAGCAGCCCAATGCCGTGACGTTGATCGCGGACCGGGACACGGATGTCCGCAGTGCCGATGTGCTCTTGGCCTCAACGCTTCGCATGCGACCTGACCGGATCGTCCTCGGCGAAGTCCGCGGGCGCGAGGCGATGACGTTTCTCGAGGCAATCAACACCGGCCACGGTGGATCGCTGACTACGCTCCATGCCGAGACCCCACAACTTGCTGTTCGCCGCCTCGCCATCGCCGCCCTGAAAACCGATGTGCCGATGACCTATGCCGACATGATCGATTATATTGAGGGCTCGATCGACGTGATCATTCAGGCAGGCCGCCATGAAGGCGCGCGCGGAATCACCGAGTTCTTCCTCCCCGGACAAACAACAGATTCGAACCTCGACACGGTCGACGGCAGAGGCAACAAGAACCCCTCCGTCGCCGCTGAATAGAAAGGAACACCCCAGATGCGAAAACCAATTCTCGCACTCATGCTTGCCGCCTTGGCGGGCCCCCTTTTGGCGCAGACTTCGCCTCAGGTCTCAAACGATCTCACGGTCGAAATGTCGCCTCAACGGTACCGGATCTGCAACGATCGTCCGGCGAGACCAACATGGATGGACGAAATCAATCCGAGGGAGGCCTACAAGGCGCGGACCTTGATGGATCTCTATGAACTGAGGTCATGGCAGGCAATCAAGGAAACTGGTGATTGCGAATGTGACGTTCGCTTCCCGGCTTGGGACGCCGCGTCAGCTGAATACGAAGAACGGTTCCAAGCGCTGTCCCAGGCTGAACAAACCCAAGCCCGCCGTTCAATCGCTGAACAGCGAGATAATATTTCAAGAGAGGTTCAGGACCTCTGCGAAGCGCAAGATAACTGGTAATGGGTGTCGTCAGCTGGATGGTCGGAACCGCAGACGCGTTCCTTGTCGATGCGGCCGAGTCCCAGTTCGGGGCAGTGGCCAGCAATACCGGCACGATCGTCCTGCTGATGGTTACGCTTTCGTTGATCGGCGTCTGCATCAACATGGCCTTCCAATTCCGCAGCATGGATGGGGCCAGCTTCTTCTGGTACCTGATAAAGCTGACTTTGATTGGCCTGTTCGCCTTCAACTGGGCCAACTTCAACGCGGTTGCGAATGCCGTCATTGGTGGGCTTGACTATGTTGCGGGCGCTCTCATCTCATCAGTCGGTGGCGGCGGAGCGGGCGCTACCTATTTTGCCTCTGAATTTGATGATCTCATCACAAAGTTCAGCCAATACCTGAACGCGATCGGCAACAACCTGAACTGGATGACCGGCGCGATCCTCGGAGGCATTGGCCTGGTGCTGCTGAGCCTCCTTGGCTTCATGACCGGCATCGTTCTCATCTTCGCCAAGATGATGCTGACCCTCATGCTTGGTCTCGCTCCGATCATGATCGCTCTGTCGCTCTTCGACGCGACCAAGGATTTCTTCCATAGGTGGGTCTCGACGACGGTCAGCTATGCTTTCTACCCCATCGTCATCGCAGCGATGTTTTCGACCGTCGTCGGCATGGCGAATTCGCTGCTAGCCCAGCTCGGTGATCCGAACTCGGCAACCAACATCGGATCGCTCGTGCCGTTCTTCGTCATGGTGTTCCTCGCCAAGGGCTTCGTCGCCGCAACGCCCCTGATCGTGCGCGGGATCTCTGGGAACCTGATGGTAGCCGCAGCGCCCGCTGTGGTCGCTGGATCGACCGGGATCATGCGGGGGATCTTAAATACCGACGGCGTGAAGGGCCGGGCGCGGATCGGTGCGCTCACGACAAGCGAAGTAATCGGGCGAGGCGCGGTGCAGACGCCTGCCGCTGTGCGGAGCGCCGCGGCAACGGCAAGCGCGCAGGTGGTCAGAATGGCGGAACGGGCAAAACGCTTGCGAGAGTAGAAAGGAGAAAGCAGCCTTTCGCCGCACTGTGCATGAACTCACACAATGCGGACAAAGCGCCATTTTGCTGCGGCTGCGCAAATGGCTGCTTTAGGCCTGGCGCACCAATAGAACATTGCAGCAGGACACGTCGGTTAATCCGTATAGCTTCGGCAGGCATCGACCCCTACGGCTGTCGAGGCAAGTAGTTGATCTGCGTCGCGGATGAGATCAGCGATCCGCCTGTCCGCAAGGCGATACCGGACGAACCGACCTTCGTTCCTGCGACTGACCAGACCGCAATCCAAAAGGCAGCGCAGATGGTTCGAGACATTGGGCTGACCAAGCCCTGTTTGGGTAACGATTTCCTGCACGCTGCGTTCGTCCGACAGTAGCGCATCGAGGATCGCAAGACGGCTGGGGTCGCCGAGACCCCGGAAGAGCTTTGCCCGCGGCTCAAGGGAGTCAGCTGCCGAAAGATCGTCTTGAATGTTTTGCAATGTCATATCATTATCCACTGATACGTTAGCGGCGACTTCTTTCGCACGCTACCTTCAAGAGGATCGCATATGAGCCGAGCAGATAACACCACATTGCCTACAACGTCTTTGCCGATCCGGATGCGGGTGCATGGCATGGACTGCGCCAAGGATGCCGCCGAGATCGAACGGGCCGCTCGGTCTGCGGGCGTGGCTGAAGGCGATGTGAAGGTGTCTGCCGCAACCCATGTCATGACATTGCGGATCGCCGAAGACGACTTGCCGAAAGTGCGTCCAGCACTGGACGCAACCGGCTATGGCTTTGAGCTGATCAAGAGCGGGGATACATCGTCCGATCCGGCTTACAAAGACCCGAGCTATCGCCGCGCGCTCTGGATCGTGGTCCTGCTCAATCTCGGCTACGGGGTGATCGAGATGTTCGGCGGGTTCCTGTCCGGATCGCAAGCTTTGAAAGCAGATGCCCTGGATTTTTTGGGCGACGGCGCAATCACCTTTCTGGGCCTGCTCGCTATCGGTTGGAGTCTGACATGGCGGGCGCGGTCGGCGATGATCCAGGGCGTGTTCTTGGGATTTCTGGGGCTTGGCGTTGTCGGCAGCACAATCTGGCGTGTCCTGAATCAGACGACACCAGAGGCCGGGTTAATGGGAGCCTTCGCCGTGGGCGCGCTGATCGTAAACATTCTTGCGGTGCTGCCGCTGCTAAAACACCGCAAGGGCGACGCCAACATGCGGGCCGTATGGCTGTTCTCCCGGAACGACGCCATCGGCAACCTCGCCGTGGTGATCGCTGCCGGACTGGTCGCCTGGCTCGGCAGTGCCTGGCCTGACCTCATCGTTGCTTTCGCCATCGCAGGGCTGTTCCTGCATTCGTCATGGATGATCATCCGGGATGCGCGGAGTGATCTGTCAGAAACCGAGTGATCTGGCGGAAAAGCTGACGTGCGAACCGGAAACCGACATTCGCCACTGCGCAGCAAGTCCGGAACTTTGGGCTCGGAACCGTCATTCGCCGCGCCTTGCGCGAAGGTCCGCTGTAGAGAATTCAACGGTGTTCAGCGATGATCGCCCTTGTCGTCTGAACTGCCGAAGCCAGCATCGTTCGGTCCGCGCTCGTGATCCCCAATCCTTCAAAATTCAGCGCCAGTTGACCTTGGCCACCTCCGCTTGCAGCAGCACGAGCCGCGCGGCCGCGGGCCTTCGCTGCGCTGACAGGGTCAGTTTTCGATGCGTTAGGCGCATTGTGGCCGACTTCCCGCGGTCCCGCAGCCGCCCGCACTTCCTGCAGTTCCTGCTTCAACCTCTCCACCGTTTCCCGGGTCTCAGACATCTGCCGATCCCGCCGCAGCCCGTCCTCGTCCGGATACGGGAAACTCCCCAACTGCCCGGCGTGCAGCACCTTGAGCGCCGGATCCTCGAAATACTTCACCCTTCTTGCCCGGATTGGCATCTGCGCGTCGATCACGAGAATGACCTCGTCGAGGTCCATGCGCCGGGCCTGATCTTCGGTCAGGAGCGGGGTGTCCTCGGTCCTCTCCGAGACGCTGCGTCCTTCGAACGGATTGCGTCCAACAGCGCGGGAGCGGGTCACCACGCGCTTGGTTGTCTTGCCCACGGCCTGGCTCAACTCTTCGATGGTCTTCTGCTCGGACGGGGTGAGGTAGAGCTTCACGCCTGCGCCACCCTGAAGCGACCGGCGGGTGTTTTCACCATAGATCTCGTCCAACGCGGGGATCGTCTGGGTCACGATGGCGAGGTTGCCGCCGAAGGAGCGCAGCGTCTTTATGCTTTCGGCGACGATTGGCATTTTCCCGAGCCGGTCAAACTCGTCGAGCATGATCATGACGGGCCACGGCTCGTCATCGCCGGGTTCCTGTGCCTGCAGCGAGGCAATCAGGTCCGAAAAGAAGAGGCGGATCAGCGGGGCAAGCGGGCGGATCATCTCGGATTCGACCACAAGATAGATCGCATGTGGGCGGCGGCGGATATCCCGGAAGGAGAAGTCAGAGGTCGCGGTGGCCGCGTCAATCGCGCGGTTGTCCCAAGTGTCGAGACCCGATGTCATCAGGAGGGAGAGGTAGGAAGTGAGGGTGTCGTTGTTGGTCGATGCCATACGCTCGAAGATCAGTTTGGCCGACTTGTTCTTCACCTCCTGTGAACGCTTCAGGTATTCCTTCTGCTTGTCGCCCCCCGAGGCTGTGATGCGATAGATCTCGCCGATGGTCGGCACGCCGCGCTCGAAGGCCAGAAGGCCGGCCGCCACGAAGAGGTCGATACCCCCGGCCAAAAGCCCGCTCAGCTTTTCATTGTCGGTCTGCAGAAAGAGCTTCGCGGTGAGTTTAAGCTCCATCTGCTGCCGGTCGGGGTTGGTCATGGCAGCAATGCGCGCCAGCGGATTATAGCGATGTGTCGGTCGGTCCCAGTCGGTCGGCGCGAAGCGGAAAACCTTGTCCCCCATGCTGGCGCGGAAGCGCGAGGTCTCGCGGAAGTTCTCGCCTTTCACGTCGAGCACCACGGCGGAGCCCTTGTAGGTCAGCAGGTTCGGGATCACGAACCCCACGCCCTTGCCCCGGCCTGTAGGCGCCACGATCAGCGCGTGGGGGAAGGTTTTTGAGACTAGGAACGGGCGCTTGGATTTCGGGGAGCCGAGCTTGCCCAGAAGGAAGCCGCCGCCGGGCTTGGCAAAGAAACCGTTCCTCTTCATCTCGCTGCGAGTCTGCCAATGCGTCGTCCCGAAGCGAGTCAATGCATCCCCCAGAAGCGTGACGCTCAGCATCAGCGATGCTAGGCCGAAGCCGCCAAGGATGAGGTTCACCCAGAGGAAGTCTTTCGGTGCAGACTGAGACAGACCCCGATATTCGCGGGCCAGCAGGGTGACGTCGAAATGCGTGGGTGAAAGCCCATAGCGGAACATGACAAAGCCGGTCGCCACGACATAGCCCATGGCGAGACCGACCAGCACGAGGCTCAAAACTCCTAGGGCGATCTTGCCTTTATCCATGGGTGATCCCCTTCTCGCCATCTGCCGCAGCGTGGCGTGCGCGCTGCGCCTCTATCTGTTCTTCCGCCAATGCATCGAGAACGCGCTCCATGGCCGGGCCATGCGCAGTGACATCGCTGCTCTGGAGATAGGTCTTGGCAAGTTCCAGCTGGCGCAGCGGATCCTCGGTGAATTTGTCCAGGACGTCCGCGTTACCGGCCCGCAGTGCGTCGATTGCGTCGGGGCTTAGCCGTTCGTTGACCTGCCGGACGATGTCATGTCGCTCTGCCTCGGATATCGGATCCCCGGCGTCGGTGTTTCGCAAAAAGGCCATGACGGTTGGCGCTGTCTCTTCCAGATACCGGTGCTCGGCGTAGTCTTGTCGCGCCTGGTCCTCGATCTCGAAACTGCGCTCGCTGATATAGGCACGCGACGCGCCAAGCGAACGAAGGTGATTTATTTCGTCCTGGACGGCCTTCCCGAATTCATCATCCGGCATCTCCGTGCGATAGCGGGCGAGGGTGCGGAGCTCTTCGGCAATCGGACCGAGATGATCCGAAGGATCCCGCAAGGCGAGGTCCATGTCGCCAGCATGAAGCGTGCGGTCCTGCTCCGATACCGCATATTGCGGCGGCATTCGACTGTCGGTGATCTGTTCCCAGGCCATTGAGGCCAGTTCGGCATGTTGCGGCGATTTCTGCGCGTAGGCGTCGAACGCGGCGCGGGCCTCTTCAACCTCCACGGCACCTGCCCGCCGGACGGACGGGTCGTCGGAGAACGGATGATCGAAATCCGTCCGGCGGAACTGCGCCACCAGCGCTCTGAACGCCTGCCGCTCCGATGGGGCAAAGATGTCGGACCCATCTTGCGCGAGATCACTCCCAGGTGTCGTCAACCGCTCACCAAGCGCTGCCTCAGCGTCATCCACCTCGTCGACCTCGGTTGGCGCGCGCAGGACGCGTACATCGGTCAAAACATCGCCCAGCCGAACATGCACGGCTTCCAGCCGGTCGAGCGCTTCTTCCCGGTCCGCAGATTTCTCCAGATCGAGTTCCCCTTCCTTGGCAATCGCCTGCAGATCCTGTGCCAGCCACTGGCGTTCCAATGCGGCATTGCCTGCCCCTTCCCGCAGGCGCGCGGCCACAGCCTCGGCGTCGATGCCCGTGCCTTGCAACGCCTCGGTCAGCTTTGGCGCCACCTCGCCATCGTCAAGACGCGCGAGGTGTTCTTCACTGGCGTTTGGCTTTGCATAGATGCCGTCCCGGGACGGGGCATCGATCAGGGCGGCGGAGCGATCCCCGAGCGGGTTCAAATGCGCGACCGAGGCCAGAACGTCGGTCAGCTTGCGCTCGATCACCGGCCTCTCGGCCGCCGGCGCCCTGTCGATCGCCGCCTCGATCTGGCGGATGTTCTGAGAAAACTCGGTGATCAGCGTGTCGAACGCTGCTTCGTCTTGGGACATGTAGATGGCTCCGTCAGATTGAATCTGACCGCCACTGGCAAGGATGGTGCTGGCCCTCTCGAGCGCATCGGCCACGTCTTCGAAATTCGAACGCGACGCCTCCGCCGCGAGCCCGCGGTAGATCAACGCGTTGTGCCTGACGGTTTCCAGAGCGGCCGCCAGGTCAGCACCGGTTCTCTGGCGCTCGACAGGGGGACGGCCTTCGTCGCGGGCCTTGTAGATTTCATCGATCTCGGCGCGGTAGGTCGTGACGCCGCGATCCAGACGGCGCGTTGCCTCGAGCCGGATCCCGTGTCCTCTGGCCGCTTCGACCATCGCCTCGCGAAACGCGTCGTAGTTGAAGTGATGATCCTTCCCGAGAAAGAACATTTCGCCATCCTTGCTGCGGCGGTTCAGAACGATATGCGCATGTGGATGTGCGCGATCTTGGTGTATTGCAGCAATATAGTCGAATTGCGACCCCTCACCTTGAAAGAACCTCTCGCAGACGGCCTGGGTGATATCGCGCACCTCCTCGCCGCTGGTTCCAACCGGGAATGCCATCAGCAGATGCGACGTATGGCCAAGCTTGGGGCTGTAGCGCTCGTTCCACTGGTTCTCGAACCGCCGCGCCACTCGGTTGATCTCGGCTTCCGAGAGCTGCTTCTTCCCGTCATGGGTGCCGCGACTGTCGAGGATATGGGTCGACTTCGTCGTGAGATATGTGAGCTGCGCCCGTAGCTGCGCCCCGGTGTGGCAGCCCCCTTTCGAGATAGCCTTGAAGATCGCTGGCGAATAGCCGCGCGCGGCCCGAACCATCTGCGCGCCCTTGGAAAGCCCCTGCCAGGATCCCGAAACCCGGCTCCAGCCGCGGTCAAACAGCGCCGAGTCGATGCCACGGACCCGGTCACTCCGCGCCATTCTCATCCCTCTCGGCGAGGCCCGCCAGGGCAGAGCTGATCTCAAGGTCCAGCAGGCTGCGCCGCGCACGCGACATCTCCTGGACCTGGTCGGCCAGATCGAAGACCAGACCCGCAAGGGCGCGGACGTCACGGTGACTTGAGGCCGGGTAGGACAGTCTCTCGCCCCGCACCTTGGCCTCGTTCAGACGTCGCGCGATCTGGTTCACGTTGTTGCCGACCCGGTTGAGCGCGGCGCCGAGGCTGCGCAACTCGTCACACATCTCGTCGTCGGGCAGGAAGACACCTTCGGCCGCCAGCATCAGGCGGCGCATGGCATCCGAGCGGTGCGCAATCCCGCGCCGCGACAGCGCCGCGTCGAACCGGCGCAGGTCGTCGTCCGAGACCCGGATCCCCACAACCCGCGATCGGCTGCCGTTAGCTGTCTGACGCTCATCCCGGTGGTTCACCACGTTGTAGATCGTCTTCAGGCTGACATCGTAGCGCGCGGCCAATGACGCCGCGGAGACGCCGTTCCGGCGCTCCTGGGCGATGGTCGATCGCTCGATCTCTGACAGTCTGCGGCGGCGGGGCACTTTGAAGTTAACGTTCCTATTTCTTGCCAACTTCGTACAAGCCCGCCGACTCCCAACGCAAGTGGAGTCGGCTATAAGGGCTTGTACTCAATGTAGAAAATCGCCCTGCAGGGGCGATTTCCCGTCCTTTGTCAAATGGATCGCGCGTCGCGCTCATTGCACCACGCGATGCGGTCTCCGCACCGCGCATCGCGTCTTTCGCGCCCCGTCTCTTGCACCCCGCAAGACGTGTTTTGCCGCGTGCTGACCGTCTAGCGTCACCCGCAGAACGACATACGCGAGACTGCCTCCCGTCGTCTGGAGCGCGCTAACCGTCACCTGCATTCTGTCCGAAGCGCATCGCCAAGCGTATCCCGACACTTGGAGGGTGTGTGATGCCCCGCGACGAATGCTGATGGCGCCACGGCAGACGTCGCACGGTCATCGCACAACGCCGCCCGCTGCATGCCAAACGCGGGTCGCATCCCGACTTCTGCTTGACCCTTCCGCCTCATACGTTTAGCGACACTTTAGCATTATCGTTGCGATTCACTATTTTTGCTGAGGATCAGAATGCCGAACGAAAATCTTGTGGTGATCGCAGCGATGGCCCGGAAAGGGGGCAGTGGAAAAACGACGCTTTCGCGCGCCTTGATCAGCGCCGCGATCGCCGCCGGACGCAGAGTGATGTTGATCGACACGGACAGCACGAGGGTACTCGGGGCCTGGCATACTCGGGCGCAAGCCGATGGGCTGAGTTCGCCGCTTCTCTGCTCGGCCACCGTCGAAAGCGTGGCGGGTGTCGAGGATCAGATCGATCAGGTCTACATGGCAGGCACGGCAGACTTCATCTTCATCGATACCGCAGGGGTCGGTGCCGAATGGTCAGACGGAATTGCGGTGCTTGCGGACCACATCGTGACGCCCGTCATGCTGTCGACGTCTGATTTCGATGTCGGCGCACAGACTGCCGATTGGTATGAGAAGCTGAAATCCCGTGTCGACGACCCCTCTAGCCTTCCGCGCCACCACGTCGTCCTCAACATGGTCGACCCAAAAACGACCCGTGCTGACGCCGCCCTGATTAAAGAAGCGCTCACCCGTTTTCCGGTGATTGAGACCGTCATGATGCGGCGGAACACTTACAAGGAGATGGACCAGAAGGGGCTTCTCCACGCCTTGGCGCTGGAAAAGCAAACCGATCCAAACCCTCTGATGCGTCCACATGTACGTCATGTCGTCGAGGCGCTCGAGGAGGCGACGGACATCCTCAACAATATTCTTGCTGCGTGAGGGCAGTCGATTGCGCAAGAAGATCCCGACCATCACTAGGCCCGACCCAGCCTACGCCGCCACCCTGCAACAGGGTGACCGCGAGGTTCCCGGGAAGGAGGAAGAGGCACAGGTCACAGCAACAAAGACTGGGACCCCAGCCGCTGACGTTGACGCTGATCCGCACGAGTCAGAGCGTGTCCCGGAAGGTGCCGTGGCGCCGCACCAAGTCACCGCGGAAAGCTCTGACCCGCATACCAGCCTGAGAGCTCCCGTATCGGCGCGCGCTTTGAGCCCGACCCGGAAGATCGACATCAGGGTCAACGCACTCGAACGACAGGAAGCAGCGCTGGAGACTTGTGGTGTTGAGCCAGCACATGTGGTGCGTGCCGCCCTGCGCCGTGCAGTCAAAGGCTGGCAACTATCGCCGGTCTTCGCCCCAGTCGCGGAGGAGCGACGCACTCGAAACACGCAGTGGCAGGCCCGGACATCTCTGGCAGTCGATGCGGCCAGCCTAAGTGTCCTCCTCCGGGACCACGACCCCCTCGACGTCTTGAGCAAATGGGCCCTGATCCGCGGCCAAGTGGAACCACGCATATGGGGCGAGATCGACACGATCTTGGAAGAAATTGCTGCTCGTACTGCATCGCAGCATGAGCAGCACAACCCGTAAGAGACCTATCTGAAAAGATAACTTGCATTTCGCCGGTGGATTTTCGCCCAACGGCGGAAGCTCGCCTTGCAGTTGCGGAAAACGTGGCGCTAATGAGCGTCATATAGATTTTCAGACCTCAGTGGTGACGAGTTACGAGGTCCATTTAGGAGGAACGCATTATGAACACGAAGCCCCGCCTGACTGGCGAACCGATCATGCGCATCCTCTGCAAGACATCTGAAAATCTGGTTGGCTACCTGTACCAATGGAACAATGGCGACGTGCAGCCTGCCTGGTTCGACGGCGCCATGGCGGACGTTCGCTATGAACCATTCATTCAAGCGACGGAACAGAACCCAGTCGATCCGAAGACCCCCAAACCGCGTCAACAAGATCTGACGCACCTTGAAAAGGCCTAGCTCAAGGCATCGCATTGGTTTGTGGGTCATCCCGTCCCGCAGGTCCTTTGAGCGATAGAGTTGACTTCTATGCCTCACATGCGATCTAAATGTGAGTTATAGAAAGGGCATCTATAACTCATGGCTTGGAACTGGACGCTGCCCGATTGGCCGGATTTCCGGTATGACGCCTCCGCGCTGGAGCCGTTTGAGCAGACGTTCCTGCTGTCGTCCGGAGAAATCCTCGGCGCGGTCCATCATGTCAGCCAGCCGGAGCGCGAGCAACTTCGCATCGAACTGCTCAGCGAGGAAGCAATGCAGACGAGCGCCATCGAGGGTGAAATCCTCGACCGGCTCAGTGTCCAGTCTTCGTTGCGCCGCCATCTGGGCCTCGATCCGGACAGCTACCCTGCCAAACCGCGCGAACAGGGCGTCGCGGAAATGATGGTCGACGTCTATTCCAGTTTTGCAGAGCCGCTAACCCATGAGACACTGTACCGCTGGCATCGGATGCTCCTGTCCCATGACCGTCGGTTGGAAACCATCGGGGCCTACCGACAACACGCCGAGGCGATGCAAATCGTTTCCGGCCGCCTTGACCGGCCCACGATCCACTTCGAAGCGCCGCCCTCGGAGCGGGTCATGCCTGAGATGGAGCGATACGCGGATTGGTTCAACAAGACCGGGCCGGGGGGAGCAGAGCCGCTTCCAGCGCTGACGCGCGCAGGGCTAAGCCACCTCTATTTCGAGAGCATCCACCCATTCGAAGACGGCAACGGCCGCTTGGGTCGCGCCCTCGCTGAAAAGTCGCTGGCGCAGAACATTGGCCAGCCGACCCTCATCTCGCTCGCCTTCACCATCGAGAAAGAGCGCAAGGCTTACTACGACCAGCTCGAGCAGCATCAAAAAACGCTCGACGTGGCCGATTGGCTCGTCTGGTTCGCAGAAGTCGTCTTGAAGGCCCAACAGGCAACACTCGACCGCGTCGGCTTCTTCATCAGCAAGGCACACTTCTACGATCGTCACAGAGACCACTTGAACGAACGCCAGGCCAAGGCCATCGCTCGAATGTTTCGGGAAGGCCCTGGCGGTTTCAAAGGCGGCCTCAGCGCCGACAACTATCTCAAGATCACCGGAACTTCACGCGCAACCGCAACCCGCGATCTGCAGGATCTGGTCGAAAAAAGTGCGCTCAGCCGAACTGGAGATCGACGCCATACGAGGTACTGGTTGAACCTCGACCGAGGTCCTCAAACAGTTATATAAAACCAGCAACTTACAATCAGAATTCGGATAATCCGTTTTATGTAAATTGAGGGGTGAGCTGGTTTTCGCTAGGCTTGCGTACGAGGGCTTCTTTGTGGATATTCCCATTGCGAAGTGAACGCTTAGAATGGTGGCCGCCGGGCAGAACGCTGCCATTGTCCGGAAGTTGCGAAACAAGACCTGAACAGGAGCTTGTTAATGAAAGAAAGACCTTCATATTTCATCTCTCCCAATGCGCAGGTTCTTGATCTTGCTCAGTCATATAACGATACGTCTAATATTTTAGAAGGAAACAGCGGAAATGCTCTTCCGATCCTAAACTTGCGGATGCACGCTATTGAACTGTTTCTCAAGTCTCTCGTTGTAAAGACGCTAAGTGTTGACCAGGGAGATGGCGGGTTCCTAGAAAGAGTCATGCGCCGGGGAAATCACACTCTTTCGACTACCTTTGAAAAAGTGGACTATAGGCACAAGACGAAGCTTCTAGGCGGGCGAGAAACTTTAGAACGCGACCTCAAAGACTTGGAAGGTTTGTTTCAGGACAGTAGGTATGTCTACGAAAGCGGAAAAAGTCTAAATATTGGTCTCGCTCAGCGGGTGGTGGACTACCTGGCCGACGAGATTCCGAAGCTTGTCATGATCTCTCACATGTCCAGGTCCAAATAGGAAGTTGAAAGTGTCTGAAGTCTTGGCGGATATATTTACGCTCTGTGGGCTCCTGGTCAGTTTGATCGGGGCGGGAGTAACCGCAAACGCTGTGATCCTTCAGCAGGACGACGCCATCGAAATTGGTCTCTCGCGTCTCGGTGGTTCCGCTCGCGAAGAAAATCTGCGCCTGCCTATGGTGCGGAATTTGCTTTGGTCGTCGCGCGCGGCGATGTGGGGCCTGATCATGGTGGCAGGGGGAATTGCTCTTCAGAGCGTTCCGATCATCGAGCGGTTGGTCGGAATGGGATCGGGGCAATGAAACTAGTGATCTACCGGGCGTCGCCAAGGCTTCGGTTTAACTGGTTTCGCCATGACGGACGCCTCTTCGTCGTCCTTCACGTTGCGGTTTGGTCGCTGGTCGCGTTCCAGAGAAGAAACGAGTCGTGTTGGGATTGAGGGCATGCCGGAATTTCGAGAAGAACTGGCGCAGTCGTTCATTGTCCGCGCGCATTTCGATTGCGGCGGAGAGCTGGAGCGCGATGGCGACGCAATGAAGCTGTCATCGCCCCCGCAGATCGGCTACCGCTGCCCGTCATGCGGCGCGCGCGAAAGCCTGACGGAGTTTTACCCAAAGGTCGTGTCGCGGCCTGCCGGCGCCAACTAGGAGAGGGAAGCAATGCGCTCTTTGATAATCATCATCTGTCTCGCACTGCCGGTCCAGGCGATCGCGCAGTCCCTCCACGTCCGGGACGCTGACACTATCGTCGTGGACGGGACCCCGGTGCGGCTGAATGGTGTGGACGCGCCCGAGCTCAAGACCCGAGCGGGCCGCGATGCAAAACGCTGGATGGTGAACTACCTCAGGGCCCGCTCGATCACCTGTGATCTGAACGGTGACCGCACCTATGACCGCTGGGTTGGCGTCTGCTTTGCGGACGGGCAGGATATCGGCGCGGCGGTCATCGCTGCGGGACACGCGCTGGACTGCAGGCGGTATTCTGGGGGCCGGTATCGTCACCTTGAGACGCCAGCGGCCAAGTCGCGGATCCGGAGGGCGCGCTACTGCGGATGACCGGCAGCGGGTTTGGTATCCACTGACCGGCCCAATTGCTGGCGATCTGGCTTGATCAGATCCACGCCCGTGAGGGCGGGGCCATTGCTGGTTTCTTCGCCGGCGACACTGGGCGGGAAGCGGAAGTTCGCTGCGCGCTGGAATAGATTGGTCGCGTCCCCGAAAGCGGAAGTCTGGATTTGATGTCTATTTTTCTGGGCCTTTTTCCTCGCATCCGTAGCTATCTGGCGCGCACCCATGTAAAGATTACACGCAACCCTGGTGACCTGCCACGGGATTTTTCCTCCACCGTCGATTAGGGTCCGACCCAACTTGAGGACGGACAATGAAGCGAACGAGATTCACGGACGAACAGATCATCGGCATCCTGGCTGAGCACGA
>JAFKDC010000039.1 GCA_017255395.1 Enemella evansiae
CCTGAAGTTCAACGTCGAGCTGATCGCGCCGATCGCGATGGAAGACGGCCTGCGCTTCGCCATCCGCGAAGGTGGCCGGACCGTCGGTTCGGGCGTCGTGTCGAAAATCGTCGAGTAATTCGCTTCGCGAATTGCTCGTGTGGGCGGCAGGGTATTCGCGCCTTTGGGCGCGAATACCCGAGAGCCCACTGACCAGAGTTCAACGAAAGGGCGCCCCACGGGGCGCCCTTTTTAGATTGTTACGAAAAGCTTCATCAACGCGATATTTACGTAATAATTGTTTCGCCCCTCAACGATCTTGGAAATCGGTATATCTGGGTCTGCGTTGAGTTTTTCCAAGTAACTTGTCGCTGTGGGTCGTGATACCTGCAAATCTTGCATGACGAATTCTATACGTGTGTAGGGATGGCGGAACAGATTATTGATTAAGTCCTGAGAGTAGATCTTACGATGATTTTGGCGCAGCGTCTTTTTTAACTGAGCCATTTCACGTCTTATGCCTTCTATAAGCTGCAATGTGACGCCAGATGTGTTTGTCACAACGTTTAGGATGTAAACAATCCAATCCTCCCAAGCGTCATCGTCACGAACGGCTTGGAGTAACCGGTAATAATCTGACTTGGTTTGGTTGATGCCCCGGCTCATATAAAGGATCGGGATTCCGAGCAGGCCTTCTTTCGTAAGGTAGAGGACATTGAGTATCCGGCCTATCCTGCCGTTCCCGTCGTAAAACGGATGAATGCTTTCGAATTGGTGGTGAATTATGGCCATCTTGATCAGGGGATCTAAATCGTCGGATGTATTGATGTAGTTCTCCAAAGAACTCATTTGTTCTCTTACTTGGTTGGAATCCTGGGTTGGCACGTGAACAACTTTGCCTGCGTTGTTTGACAGTGCCGTTCCCGGTAGCATCCGGAATCCATCCGTCCGCCCCTTCAAAAGTTGATACATCTCTATGAGAGTTTTGTTCGTGATCAAACCTGTTTCAAGGACGCGCTGGTGCCCTAGTCGGAGGGCGTCACGGTAGACTTCAACCTCCTTCGCCGGGCCGGTCAGACTGTGTTCGGTGTCAGCGCTTCTTTTAAACAGCTCGTCCTGTGTGGTGACGATATTCTCAATTTCAGAGCTGTCTTTGGCTTCCTGAAGAGCCAAAGTATCTATCAAGATGCCTTGGTTCGGGATCACCAGAGCGCTTCCCTTCACCTCAGCCAAACTTCTTGTGGCGACCGTTAGGGCTTTCAGGACCCGTTTGGTCTCGAGATCTCGGGGTAGCGGAAGGGCTGGGATCTTGTAAGTCTCTTGCAACATCAATCCGCTCATGTAAAGAAATCCATCTTTTCTTTGCATGTCCCCAATCTTGTGTAAAGGAAAGACTCCAGTTCTTGCCCTGTTCTTCTGGTAGGGATGTGGCTCCCCCTTGCCCCACACCCACAAACCGCCTATACGCGCGCAACGGCCCTCGGGTCGGGAAGGGCGGAGTGATTCTCCGCCCTTTAAGGTTCGATGAGGGGTTCCGAATGAGCGGCGCTCCTCCTCTCAACCTCAATGCCAAGACAGGACTGTTCGATGAACCAGAACATCCGTATCCGGCTGAAGGCGTTCGATTACCGCGTGCTCGACGCAAGCACCCAGGAAATCGTGAACACCGCAAAGCGCACCGGCGCCACCGTCCGTGGTCCGATCCCGCTGCCGAACAAGATCGAGAAATACACCGTTCTGCGTGGTCCCCACGTGAACAAGAAGTCGCGCGACCAGTTCGAGATCCGCACGCACAAGCGTCTGCTCGACATCGTCGACCCGACCCCGCAGACCGTTGACGCCCTGATGAAGCTCGACCTCGCCGCCGGCGTGGACGTCGAGATCAAGGTTTAAGGGGGCCCCATGCGTACTGGTATCATCGCCAAGAAAATCGGCATGACCCGTCTGTTCATGGAAGACGGCAAGCAGATCCCCGTGACCGTGCTTCAGCTGGACAACCTCCAGATCGTGGCACAGCGCACCGAAGAGGCCCATGGCTACACCGCCGTCCAGCTGGGCGCCGGCACCGCCAAGGCCAAGCGCACCTCGCAGGCCATGCGTGGCCACTTCGCCAAGGCGAACGTGGAACCCAAGCGCAAGGTCGCCGAGTTCCGCGTCTCCGCCGACAACCTGATCGAAGTGGGCGAGGAAATCATCGCCGACCATTACTTCGAAGGTCAGTTCGTCGACGTGGCGGGCACGACCATCGGTAAGGGTTTTGCGGGTGCCATGAAGCGGCACAACTTCGGCGGTCTGCGCGCCACGCACGGCGTGTCGATCAGCCACCGTTCGCACGGCTCCACCGGTCAGTGTCAGGACCCCGGCAAGGTGTTCAAGGGCAAGAAGATGGCCGGTCACATGGGCGCCGTCCGCGTGACCACGCAGAACCTGCAGGTCGTCAAGACCGACAGCGACCGCGGCCTGATCATGATCAAGGGCGCCGTTCCCGGCCCCAAGGGTTCCTGGGTGACCGTCAAGGACGCCGTCAAGAAGCCGGTTCCGGAAAACGTGATCCTGCCCGCCGCGCTCATGAGCTCCAAGCGTGAAGCCATGAAGGCCGCCGAAGAAGCCGCGGCAGCCGCCGCCGCCGAGGCAGAGGCCGAAGCCAAGCGTCTGGCCGAAGAGCAGGCCGCCGCAGAGGCAGCCGCCCTGAAGGACGCCGAGCAGTCGATCGAGGCCGACAAGGCTGAAGACGGTGCCGAGCCCGAGAAGAAGGAAGGCGACGAATGAAACTCGACGTGATCAAACTGGACGGCGGCAACGCCGGGTCGGTCGAGCTGGACGAGGCCCTGTTCGGGCTGGATCCGCGCGCCGACATCCTGCACCGCGTGGTGCGCTGGCAGCGTAACAAGGCGCAGGCCGGCACCCACAAGGTCAAGACCCGCTCGGAAGTGTCCTACTCGACCAAGAAGATCTATCGCCAGAAGGGCACGGGCGGCGCACGCCACGGCTCGCGCAAGGCGCCGATCTTCCGCAAGGGTGGTATCTACAAGGGTCCGACCCCGCGCAGCCACGCCCACGACCTGCCCAAGAAGGTGCGTCGTCTGGGCCTGATGCACGCGCTCTCTGCCAAGGCGAAAGCCGGCAACCTGGTGATCCTGGATGCGCTGGACAGCGACGGCAAGACCGCCGCACTGGCCAAGCAGATCTCTTCGCTGGGCTGGAAGCGCGCGCTGATCATCGACGGCGCAGAGCTGAACGAAGGCTTCGTCAAGGCCGCCGCGAACATCGACGGTCTGGACGTGCTGCCCTCGATCGGCGCCAACGTCTATGACATCCTCAAGCGTGACACCCTGGTGATCACGAAGGCGGGTGTCGAAGCACTGGAGGCTCGACTGAAATGAGCGCGAAGGCAGAACACTACGACGTGATCCGCAAGCCGATCATCACCGAGAAATCCACCATGGCCTCCGAGGCCGGCGCGGTGGTCTTCGAAGTGGCGATCGACGCGGCCAAACCGCAGATCAAGGAAGCGGTCGAAGCGCTGTTCAGCGTCAAGGTGAAGGCGGTCAACACCACCATCACCAAGGGCAAGAACAAGCGTTTCCGTGGCGTCAAGGGCACCCGCAAGGATGTCAAGAAAGCCTACGTCACGCTGGAAGAAGGCAACACGATCGACGTCTCGACCGGGTTGTAAGCGGACGGTGGGCCCCCGGGTCCACCACACCCCGCACAGATCAGGAAGGCCCCTGCAGCGATGCGGGGGCCTTTTCCGTTTGGCCACCATCCGCGCAGGCACGCGGCCCGGAAAACGACGCGCCGGGTCGCAAGAGCGCGTGACTTGGCCCGCGCCGCGTGCCTAAAGACGAGGCATGCGCCTTGTCGTCTCTTTCGCCGCCCTCTTCGCCTCTGTGGTCCTGTTGCAGCTGTCCTCGGGCGGCGTCGGGCCTCTGGACGCCCTGTCCGGGGTCGTCCTTGGCTTTACGACCACCCAGATCGGCCTGCTGGGCTCGGCGCATTTTGCGGGGTTCTTCCTGGGCTGCTGGTGGGCGCCGCGCCTGATGGGATCGGTCGGGCACGCGCGCGCCTTCGCCGCCTTTGCCGCGCTGGGAACCATCGGCATCCTCGGCCATGTGCTGACCGACAATGCCTATGCCTGGGCGGCGCTGCGCAGTGCGCAGGGGGTCTGCATCGCGGGTTGCTACACCGTCATAGAGGCATGGTTACAGGCCAAGGTCATCAACGAGACCCGGGGCCGCGCCATGGGCGCCTATCGCCTGACCGACCTCGGCGCGCAGCTTTGCGCGCAGCTGGTGATCTCTGTCCTGCCGCCGGCGCATTACGCCAGCTACACGCTGCTGGCCATGGTCTGCTGCGCCGCCCTGCTGCCGATGTCGCTGACCCGCCTGCCCCAGCCGGAAATCCCGGACGCCCCGCGCCTGCAACCGCGCCTAGCCTGGACGCGGTCGCCACTGGCGGTGGCGGGGGTGCTGGTCTCGGCGCTGTCGGGCGCCTCGTTCCGCATGGTCGGGCCGGTCTACGGCACCGCCGTCGGGCTGGACGCGTCGATGATCGCCATCTTCCTCGCCAGCTTCGTGGCCGGTGGCGCACTGGCCCAGTACCCCGTGGGCTGGCTGGCGGACCGCTACGACCGGCGCAGCGTGCTGATCTGGCTGTCGGTCGCGGCGGTTGTCAGCTGCGCGTTGACCGCCGCCATGCCGGGCGCGCACCCCTGGGCGATCCTCGGGCTGGCGGCCTTCTTCGGGCTGACCACCTACCCGATCTACTCGGTCGCGGCGGCGCATGCCCACGACTTCGCCGAAAGCCACGAGAGGGTCGAGCTTTCGGCGGCGCTGATGTTCTGGTACGCGACCGGCGCCATCGGTGCGCCCTACATGGCCGCCGCGCTGATAGAGGCCTACGGCCCCCCGGCGCTGTTCATCATGATCGCGCTGGGGCACCTTGCGCTGGTGGTCTTCGGCCTGGTGCGGATGCGAGCGCGGCCCCTGGCCACGACACGCACACCCTACGTCTACGCGCCGCGCACCTCCTTCACGGTCGGGCGCCTGCTGGGCCGGTTGCGCGACCCCGGTCGCGACAGATAGCCAGCGGCGCTGGCACTTGACCCAAGCCTGCGTTACACCGCTGGCCAAATCCGCAAAGGACCGACAGCCATGGCCCGCCATCTCATCACCTCCGCCATTCCCTACATCAACGGGATCAAGCATCTGGGCAACCTCGTGGGCAGCCAGCTGCCCGCCGACCTCTATGCCCGCTACCTGCGTGCCCGGGGGCACGAGGTGCTGTTCCTCTGCGCCACCGACGAGCACGGCACCCCCGCCGAACTGGCCGCCGCCAAGGCGGGCAAACCGGTGGCCGACTATTGCGCCGAGATGTGGGGCGTGCAGGCCAGGCTGGCCGAGGGCTTCCGCCTGTCCTTCGACCACTTCGGGCGCTCTTCCTCGCCGCAGAACCACCGGCTGACGCAGCATTTCGCCAAGGTGCTGGACGAGGCCGGGCTGATCCGCGAAGTCTCGGAAACGCAGATGTATTCCAACGCCGACGGGCGCTTCCTGCCGGATCGCTACATCGAGGGCACCTGCCCGAACTGCGGTTTCGACTCGGCGCGCGGCGACCAGTGCGACAACTGCACCAAGCAGCTCGACCCGGTCGACCTGATCAACCCGCATTCGACGATTTCCGGCTCGACCGATCTTGAAATGCGCGAGACCAAGCACCTGTATCTTGCGCAAAGCAAGATGAAGGACGAGCTGGAGAAATGGATCGACACCCGCGAGGGCTGGCCGGTGCTGACCACCTCGATCGCCAAGAAATGGCTGAACGACGGCGACGGGTTGCAGGATCGCGGCATCACCCGAGACCTCGACTGGGGCATCCCGGTGCAGCGCGGCGACGAGCCCTGGCCCGGGATGGAAGGCAAGGTCTTCTACGTCTGGTTCGACGCGCCGATCGAATACATCGCCTGCGCGCAGGAATGGGTCGAGGCGGGCAAGGGCGACGACTGGGCGCGCTGGTGGCGCACCGACGAAGGCGCCGAAGACGTGCGCTACACCCAGTTCATGGGCAAGGACAACGTGCCCTTCCACACGCTGGGCTTCCCGGTCACGATTCTCGGCTCGGGCGAGCCCTGGAAGCTGGTCGATTACATCAAGTCCTTCAACTACCTGAACTACGACGGCGGCCAGTTCTCGACCTCGCGCGGGCGCGGCGTCTTCATGGATCAGGCGCTGGAGATCCTGCCGGCGGACTACTGGCGCTGGTGGCTGCTGTCCCACGTCCCCGAGACCTCGGACGCCGAATTCACCTGGGAGGCCTTCCAGTCCGGCGTGAACAAGGATCTCGCCGACGTGCTGGGCAACTTCGCCAGCCGGGTGACGAAGTTCTGCCGCTCCAAGTTCTCCGAGGCGGTGCCCGAGGGCGGCACCCAGGGCCCCCGCGAGCTGCAGCTGATCGCCGATCTGACGGCGAAGCTGCGCGACTACGAGGCCAATATGGAGGCGCTGGAGATCCGCAAGGCGGCGGCGGCGCTGCGCGGCGCCTGGGTGCTGGGCAACGAATACCTGCAAGAGGTGGCGCCCTGGTCGACCTTCAAGACCGATCCCGAACAGGCGGCCATGCAGATCCGTCTGGCGCTGAACATGATCCGCCTCTACGCGGTGATCTCGGCGCCCTTCATCCCCGACGCCTGCGCCGACCTGCTGGCGGCAATGCAGACCGAAGACGACAGCTGGCCCGCGGATGTGGCGGCGGCCCTGACGATGCTGCCGCCGGGCCACGCCTTCACGGTGCCCGAGGTGACCTTCCGCAAGATCACCGACGCAGAGCGCGAGGACTGGGCGGAGCGCTTCGCCGGCACCCGGGACTGACCGCGCAACCGCCGCCTTCCCACGTGGGAAAGCCTGTTGCAAACAGGCTTGGAAGGCGCTTCGAAGCGCCTTCCACCGGCCCATCGGGCGGCAGGCACATCTCCGCCGCCCGGCCTGCCCCTGCGGAACCGCAGGGGGCCGCCGCCGGTTTCTCCTGCGAAAGGGAGGGCACCGATGAGACCCCAGCTGACCGCATTGATCCTGTTGGCCACCCCCGCCTTCGCGCAGGACGACGACCCGCAACTGGCCTTCAACAACCACTGCCGGACGTGCCACTCGCAGGACGAAGGCGACAACCGCCTTGGCCCCTCGCTGCACGGCATCCTCGGGCGCGAGGCGGGCAGCCGCGAAGGCTACGCCTTCAGCGACGCACTGGCCTCGGCAGACTTCACGTGGGACGAAGAAACGCTCGATGCCTTCATCGAGAACCCGGACGCCGTCGTCCAGGGCCACGCGATGAAGCCCTACCCCGGCATTGCCGACCCCGAGGTCCGCGCAAAGATCCTGACCGCGCTCGGCGCCGGGTGACGCGCGCCCCGCAGACGATTGACAAGCCGCGGCCCGCCTTGCTACCCCCCGCGCTTCTGGTGACAAGAAGGCAAGGCATGGCACGCAAACGCAAGGGCCGCGACATTTCCGGCTGGCTGATCGTCGACAAGCCCGCGGGCATGACCTCGACCGCGGTGGTCAACAAGGTCCGCTGGGCGCTGGAGGCGAAGAAGGCCGGCCACGCCGGGACGCTGGACCCGGAAGCCACCGGCCTGCTGGCCGTGGCCCTGGGCGAGGCGACGAAAACCGTTCCCTATATCACCGACGCGCTCAAGGCCTATGCCTTCACCGTGCGGCTGGGTCAGGCCACCAACACCGACGACACCGAGGGCGAGGTCATCGCCACCTCGGATTTGCGCCCCACCGACGACGAGATCAAGGCGGCCCTCGGCGCCTTCGTCGGAGAGATCCAGCAGGTGCCGCCGCAGTTCTCCGCCGTGAAGGTGGACGGCGAACGCGCCTACAAACGCGCCCGCGACGGCGAGGACATGGACCTCGCCGCCCGCCCGCTCTGGGTCGAGGAACTGGTTCTGACCGACCGCCCCGACGCCGACACCGCCATGCTGGAAATGACCTGCGGCAAGGGCGGCTACGTGCGCTCGATCGCGCGCGATCTCGGCGCGGCCCTGGGCTGCCATGGCCACGTCCTGACGCTCCGCCGCCTCTGGTCCGGCCCCTTCGACCTCGACGACGCGGTGACGATCCAGGAGATCGACGCGCTGGCCCGGACACCGGAACTCGACAGCCACCTGCTGCCGCTGGAAACCGGCCTCACCGACCTGCCGGAACTGCGCTGCACCCCCGAGGGCGCAACCCGCCTGAGGAACGGCAACCCCGGCATGGTGCTGGGCGGGGACGTCGAATACGGCGACGAGGCCTGGGCCAGCTTCGAGGGCCGCCCCCTCGCGGTGGGCCGCTTCAAGGCCGGCGAGCTGCTCCCCAGCCGCGTCTTCAACCTCGACTGACCCCACGCCGGTCCCCGGCCAGGACAACATCCCGGACCCCGCGCCGGGATGATGCCCCCCATCTTCTTCGGTCTCGCAAATACCTCGGGGGGAGGCCCCAGGCCGGGGGGCAGCGCCCCAGCCGCCCCCCGAAAAGCCGCGTGACATTTCACCCCGCGACCGCCAGTCTCCGCGCATGACAGACCTTTCCCGCGCCGCCGAAATCGCCGACCTCCGCCGCATGGCCCGCAAGCGCCTGCCCCGTGCCATCTTCGATTTCATCGACGGCGGGGCCGGGGCCGGAATCACCCGCGCCGCCAATATGGCCGATTTCGAAAGGCTCACCCTGATGCCGCGCATGGGGGTCGACGTCGCGGCCTGCGACACCGGCGCGACGATCCTCGGCCGCAAGGCGCCCTTGCCGCTGATCCTTGCCCCCACGGGGCTGGCCGGGCTTTACTGGCCCGAAGGAGAGCAGGCCACGGTCCGGGCCGCCCATGCCGCAGGAATTCCCTTCTGCCTGTCCGCGAACTCGGTCGCTTCCATCGAAGAGGTCGCCAGGGCCGCCCCCGAGGCCGAGCGCTGGTTCCAGTTCTACTTCCTCAAGGACCCCGGCCTCACCAGCCGGATGCTGGAACGCGCCCGCAGCAACGGCTACCGCGTGCTGTGTCTGACGCTGGATCTGGCCCAGCAGGGCAAACGGCACCACGACCTGCGCAACAGCTTTACCGTGCCGCCGCGCCTCACCGCCGCCACGGTGCTTGACGCGCTGCGCCGCCCGCACTGGCTGCAGGGCTACCTGCGCCACGGCGTCTCGTTCGGGAACTTCGAAAGCGGCAGTTCGGACGGCGGTTTCGCCTCTATCGCGACACGGGTGGCCAGCCTCGGCGACGCCAGCGCCAACTGGGAGACGGTCGCGCGGGTCGCGCAAGAATGGGGCGGCCCCTTCGTGATCAAGGGCCTGCTGCACCCGGACGACGCGCGCCGGGCCGCCGACCTCGGCGCGCAGGCGGTGATCGTCTCGAACCACGGCGGGCGGCAGCTCGACAGCGTGCCCTCCCCCATCGCCGCCCTGCCCGCCATTGCCGAGGCGGTGGGCGGACGCACGCAGGTGATCCTCGACGGCGGCGTGCGGCGCGGCACCGATATCGTCAAGGCGAAGGCGCTCGGGGCCGACGCGGTGATGGTGGGGCGCGCCTTCCTCTGGGGGCTGGCGGCAGCGGGGCAGCCCGGCGTCAGCAAGGCCATCACGCTACTGGCCGAGGAACTGGACAATGCCCTCGCGCTGATGGGCCAGCCCGCCTACCGCGCCATCGACCGGTCGGCGCTGGCATAGGGCGTGGCTGGCGGGCGGGCCGGTGGCGCGCTCCGGATGGAGAGCGGCACGGGGTGCCCTCCGGCCAGGCCCTCAGGCAGAGAGCATGCGCAGCCAGCGCCGCAGGGCGTCCAGCGATTCGGCCTCGTCGAGGAAGGGGATATGGCCCCGGTCCGGGATCTCGACGGCAATCATGTCGGGCCGCCGCGCCTTCATCTCGGCGAAGGTCGCGGCGGACAGCAGGTCAGAGTTCGCCCCACGGATCGCCGCCAGCGGCAGCCCCTTCAGCGCGTCGAACAGCGGCCAGAGGTCGGGCGCGGGTTGCGCCCCGCCGCCCAGCACCGCCTCGCGCAGTGCCGGATCGTAGGGGATCACCAGCCCCTCCGGCCCCTCGCGGTACAGCACCTTCGCCTCGGTCAGCCAGCGCTCTGGCGGTACGTTGGCAAAGGCCGTCATCGCCGCCGCTCGTTTCTCTGCCGCTTCCTCGAAGGTCTTGAAAGGCGGGTTCTTGCCCAGATAGCCCTCGATCACCTTTAGCCCGGTCTCGGCGATCTCGGGGCCGATGTCGTTCAGCGCAACGCCCAGCAGCCGGTCCTTCGCCGTGGCCGCCAGCACCATGGCGATCAGCCCGCCGCGCGAGGTGCCCAACACCGCCGCCTGCGCCAGCCCGAGGTGATCCAGCAGTTCCAGCGCATCGCGCCCCTCGACCGGGATCTGATAGGTCTCATGCGGGGCCCAGCCGGATTTCCCGCGCCCGCGGTAATCCATGCGGATCAGCCGCACCCCTTCCAGATGCGGGGCGACATAGTCGAAATCATGGGTGTCGCGTGTCAACCCGGCGAGGCACAGAAGCGGCAGCCCCTGCCCCTCGTCGCGATAGTGCAGCGACACGCCGTCGGATGTGGTGAAATGGGGCATGGCAGAACCTCAGGTATATAGGGTCGTTTGGGGCAATGTATCGCGGTGCCTTCGGCCCTGTCCCGGCCGAAGGCCCCCGACAGGGCCGGGGCCGCGCGTCACACCAGTTCCGGTATCGTCGACAGGTTCGTCAGCACATGCGCGGGCGCTGCCTGAAGACGGTCCATCGGCAGGCCCGCGCGGTTCACCCAGGCGGTTTCGAACCCATAGGCCGAGGCCCCCGCCGCGTCCCAGCCGTTCGAGGAGACAAAAAGCACCTCTTGCGGCGTGCAGCCGAAGCGCGCGCCCACGAGGTCATAGACCGCGCGGGCAGGCTTGAAAGTGCCCACCGTCTCGACCGACAGGTTGGCCTGAAGGAACTCGCCCAACCCCGCCGACTCCACCGCGCCCTCCAGCATGTCCGGGCTGCCGTTCGACAAGATGGCGCAGGCCTTGCCCCTGGCCTTCAGCTGCGCCAGCACGAAAGGCACCTCGCGGTAGGCGGGCAGCTCCCAGTAGAGCGCCAGCAGCCTTTCGCGCAGCTCCATGTCATCAAGGCCCGCGCGGTCCATCGCCCAGTCCAGCCCATCCTTGGTGACCTCCCAGAAGGGCACATAGTCGCCGGTCACCGCCCGCAGCCAGGAATACTCCAGCTGCTTGCGCCGCCAGTCCTCGGCCAGCTGCGGCCAGACCGCCGCCAGCGCCGCGCGGCCCGGTTCCCCGGCCGCGACGCGGGCGGCGGCGGCCACGTCGAAGAGCGTGCCGTAGGCGTCGAAGATACAGACCCGGATCATGCGGTCAGCCAGGCCTGAAAGGCCGCCTCGTAGTCGGGATGCCAGCGCGACAGCGGCGGGCGGTTCTGGGTGATGTCGCCCGCCGCCCAGGCGATGCGCTTTTCATCCGTGGCGCGGTCGACGTCGTTGTCGGGGCAGAGGATGTAGAAATCGCCGCCCTCCAGCTTGTCGAAAAGGAAATCGACCGCCTGTTCCGGCGTCCAGGCGCCTGCGGGCTTTTCCGTGCGGCCCCGCGCGGCCAACGGGGTGAAGACGAAACCGGGGATGAACAGCCGCGCCTCGACGGCGCAGCCCTCGCGGCTGCGCATTTCGTGCTGCAAAGCCTCGGTGAACGCCTTCACCCCGGCCTTGGACACGTTATAGGCGGGATCGCCCGGCGGCGTGGTGATGCCCTGCTTGGACCCGGTGTTGACGATCAGCCCGGGCTGGCCGGAGGCCGCCATATCGGGCCCGAAGACATGCCCGGCATGCACGATCCCCATCAGGTTCACCGCAATGATCCGGTCCCAGTGGCCCTCGCCGTCGAAGATGCTGCTGCCGGGCTGGATACCGGCATTGGCGAAAAGCGCCGAGACCGGGCCAAGCGCCTGCTCCACCCGGTCCTTCAGGGCCTTCAGCGAGCCGCGCTCTGTCACGTCGGTTTCGACCGCCAGAACCCCCTGCTCCTGCGCCACCAGTTCCAGCGCCACACCGGGCAGGTCGGCCACGGCGACCTTCAGGCCAGCGGCCACCAGCCGCCTGACGATCTCCAGCCCGATGCCCGAGGCGCCCCCGGTAACCACAGCCACGTTGCCCTGCGCGAGTGCGGGATGCATGATCCTCTCCTTCGTCCGTTGCGGCAAAGACTAGGGCCGCGTCCCGGCCTTGACCACTGTGTTTGCATTTCCGGCGAAAATCCTTACATTCCGGCCCAGCCATGCGAGCACCCGGGGCGCCCCGGCCTCGCCAAATCGCGACTTTTCCAGACATTTTCCGAAAGGACAGGATCCTCATGACGCAGGTCAAATCCGGCGACACCGTTCGCATTCATTACACCGGAACGCTGACCGACGGCAGCACCTTCGATTCCAGCGCGGGCCGCGACCCGCTGGAATTCACCGTCGGCTCGGGCCAGATCATCCCCGGTCTCGACAAGGCCATGCCCGGCATGGCCGTGGGCGAGAAGAAACAGGTGACGGTGCCCGCGGACGAGGCCTATGGCCAGCCCAACCCGCAGGCCCAGCAGGCCGTGCCCCGCGCCGAGATCCCGGACCACATCCCGCTCGACCTCGGCACGCAGCTGCAGGTGCAGACGCCCGACGGTCAGGCCATGCAGGTGACCGTGGTGCAGGTGACGGATCAGGAGGTCACGCTGGACGCCAACCACCCGCTGGCGGGCAAGGACCTGACCTTCGACATCGAGCTTATCGAGATCGCCTGAGCGCGCGTCCCCCGAAACAGCAAAGGCCCGGTCGCCCAGACCGGGCCTTTTTGCATTTGGGGCTGTCCTGCGCGAAAGGCACCCCACCGGCAGGCCCTTCTGCAAGGCCGCCCGCCCCGCCAAGAACCCGAAGCCGCCCGACTGGCAGCGCCCCGGCCCGGGTGGCGCACCCGGCTTTTGCGCCCAGCCACGGATCGGCGCCACTCACCCTCCCTCAAACGACCGATTTCGCTTTCCGTCCGCGCCCGGTGCGCTACCTTCATTCCAACGATTTTGCATCAAGGAGCATGAAATGAGCGGCAGCATACCCGAGGGCCTGGAGATCTTTGTCGGGACCTGGACCACCACCGGCCTTGTCTTCGATCGCGCAGAGGATACGCCGACGCACTTCACCGCGACCGATACCTTCGAGATGATGCCCGGTGGCAAGGTCATGCTGCACCGCTCGGAAGGCAGGCGGACCGGGACAGAGACGAGTTTTGTCGCGGTGATCCGCGACAGCGGCGACGGCTACGAGTGCGACACCTACGACCGCGACGGCACGACCCGCCACTCTTGCGCGAAACTCGACGGCCACGACTGGCACATCGATGGCGAAGGCATGCGCTTTCGCGGCAAGTTCGATGCGGGCTTCGAAACGCTGTCGGGGCAATGGTATCGCGACACCGACGACAAGCCGGACCAGCTGTGGATGCAGGTGACCCTCGCCCGGCAAGAGGCCTGACGCCAATCGCCCCCTTGACCCCGCCACGCCTGCGCCTAGGTTGCGCGCGCAGGCCCTGACGGGGTCGCTGGCAAAGGGGGGCTTGCATGGCCTCGAAACACCGGACCTTCGGCATCATTGGCCTGGGCAACTTCGGCACCACCATCGCACGCGAGCTTCGGCGCTTCGGCAATACGGTGATCGGCGTCGATCTGAACGAGACCCGGGTCTCTGACATGGCAGAGGTGCTGACGCAGGCGATGATCGCCGACGCCCGCGACGATGCGGCCCTGCGCGAGGCGGGCTTCGGCGATTGCGACGTGGCCGTGGTGGCGCTGGGGTCGGATCTGGAAGCCAGCATTCTCTCGGCGATGAACCTCAAGCTGATCGGTGTGCCGGTGATCTGGGCCAAGGCCCGGACCAAGACCCACCACCGCATCCTCAGCCGCCTCGGCGTCGACCGGGTGGTGCATCCCGAGGTCGAGATGGGCCAGCACATCGCACAGGTGCTGCACAATCCGCTGGTGCGCGACTACGTCAGCCTCGGCAATGGCTACCATGTGGTGAACTTCCGCATCCCCGAGACGCTGGAAGGCCGCACGCTGGCCGACCTCAACCACGGCGAGAAATTCGACCTGCGCTGCATCGGCGTGATGCGCGGGACAGAGTTCATCGGCTCGGACATGCAGTCCTGCACCTTGCAATGCGACGACCTGCTGCTTCTGCTGGGCAAGCGCGGCGACCTGCGCGACTTCGCGTCCAGCCTCTGACAGCGCCGCCATGCCGCCCCGCTTCCGCAAGCTGCTGCGCCGCACCCGGCGCCTCGATCTGCCGCCGCCGCTGGTGCTGGCGCTGGCCTACCTCGGCTTCATCGTCGCGGGCGCGGTGCTTTTGTGGCTGCCGGTCTCGCACCACGGCACAGTGACGCTGAACGAGGCGGTCTTCACCGCGACATCGGCGGTCACGGTGACAGGGCTGATCCTCTCGGACACCGGCGCCACCTTCACCGGCTTCGGGCAGGCGGTGATCGCCCTGCTGATCCAGCTGGGCGGGCTTGGGCTGATGACCTTCGCGGTGCTGGTGCTCTCGGCGCTGGGGATCCCGGTGGGCCTGCCGCAACGGCTGATCCTGCGCGAGGACCTGAACCAGACTTCGGTCTCGAACCTGACGGTGCTGGTGCGGATCATCCTGATCGTGGCCCTGACCTGCGAGGCGCTGGGGGCGCTGCTGCTGGGCTTTGTCTTCGTGCCCGAATACGGCTGGAACGGCGTCTGGCAGGCGGTCTTCCACGCGGTCTCGGCCTTCAACAACGCGGGCTTCGCCCTGCACCCGGATTCGCTGTCGCAATGGGTGGGCAACCCGCTGGTGAACCTCGTGATCCCGGCGCTGTTCATCCTTGGCGGCATCGGCTTCATCGTGGTGGGCGACCTCTACCAGAAGCGCCGCTGGCGCACGCTGACGCTGCATTCGAAGCTGATGCTCACGGGCACGGCGGTGCTGATCCTCTGGGGCGCGCTGGGTTTCGCGGCGCTGGAATGGACCAACCCCGCCACCCTCGGCCCGCTGGAAACCGACACGAAGCTCTGGGCCAGCTGGTTCCAGGGCGTCACCCCGCGCACGGCGGGCTTCAACACCGTGGACATCGGCGGCATGCACGACAGCACGACGCTCCTGACCATGACGCTGATGCTGGTGGGCGGCGGCAGCACCTCGACGGCGGGCGGCATCAAGGTGACGACGCTCTGCGTGCTGCTGCTGGCCACCATCGCCTTCTTCCGCCGCCGCTCCACCCTGCACGCCTTCGGTCGCTCGCTGGGCCTGAACGAGGTCATGAAGGTGCTGGCGCTCTCGATGGTCTCGGTGCTGCTGCTGATGAGCGCGATCTTCCTGGTCTCGATCAGCCACGACGGAGAGTTCCTCGACCTCGCCTTCGAAGCGGTCTCCGCCTTCGGCACCGTTGGCCTGTCGCGCGGCGCCACCGGCGACCTCGACGGCTTCGGGCAGGCGGTGATCATCGCGGTGATGTTCGTGGGCCGGGTCGGCCCGCTGACGCTGGGCTTCTTCCTCGCCACCCATGGCACCCCGCGCGTGCGCTACCCGGCGGGCCAGATCTACCTCGGCTAGGCCAGCCGGCCCCCGCAATCCGCCCCCGTCCCCGGCCGGCCGCGCCTGCCCACAAGGGTTTCTTCTGTCCGCAAATATCCCGGGGGGAGGCCGAAGGCCGGGGGGCAGAGCCCCCTTTCCCGGGCCCGCCCCAACCGCTACACCCAAGCCACCAAAGGAAAGGCGCCGCCCATGCACATGGCCAGGGTCAATGACCTGCACATCCATTACACCCTCACCGGCCCCGAGGACGGCACCCCGGTGGTCTTCGCCAACTCGCTGGGCACCGACCTGCGGCTCTGGGACCCGGTGCTGCCGCTGCTGCCCGAGGGTCTGCGCATCCTGCGCTTCGACAAGCGCGGTCACGGGCTGTCGGATGCGCCCAAGAGCCCCTATTCCATGGGCGCGCTGATCACCGACATCGAACGCCTGATGGATCACCTCGGGTTGCGCGACGCGATCTTCGTCGGCCTCTCGATCGGCGGCATGATCGCGCAGGGGCTGGCGGCCAAGCGGCTCGACCTCGTCCGCGCCATGGTCCTGTCCAACACCGCCGCCAGGATCGGCACACGAGAGATGTGGGCCGAGCGCATCGCCATGGTCGAGGCGGGCGGCCCCGAGGCCATCCTCGACGGCACCATGCAGCGCTGGTTCTCGCAGCCCTTCCACGATCACCCCGACTTCCCCGGCTGGCGCAACATGTTCCTGCGCACCCCGCCGCAGGGCTGGACCGGCTGCGCCGCCGCCATCGCGGGCACCGACTTCATCTCCTCGACCAGCGGGCTGCGTCTGCCGACGCTGGCGATCGCCGGCGACAAGGACGGCTCCACCCCGCCGGACCTCGTCTTCGAGACGGCGGGTCTGATCCCCGGCGCGCAGACCGCGCTGATCCGTGGCGCGGGCCACCTGCCCTGCGTCGAGAAGCCCGAGGACTACGCCCGTATCCTGACCGGCTTCCTGAAGGCACAGGGCGCCTGATGGCCCGCTTCCTGCTGGTCCACGGCGCGGCGCACGGGGCCTGGTGCTGGCGCGACGTGCTCCCGGCGCTTCGGGCGCTGGGTCACGAGGCAAGGGCCATCGACCTGCCCTCGCACGGGCAGGACGACACCCCGCCGGAAACCGTGACGCTGGACGACTATGCGCAGGCGATCCTCGCCGCGCTGGAGCCCCATACGATTCTCGTCGGCCATTCCATGGGCGGCTACCCGATCACGCGCGCGGCAGAGATCGATGCCACGCGGGTGGCGCGCCTCGCCTACCTCTGCGCCTATACGCCCTGGCCGGGGATGTCGCTGGCCCGGATGCGTTTCGAGGCGCCCTCGCAGCCGCTCCTGCCCGCGATCCGGCTGGCCGCGGACGAGAAGACCTTCACCTTCGATCCTGCGCGCGCGCCCGGGATCTTCTACCACGACTGCCCCGAGGGCACGGCGGACTATGCCCTGCCCCGCCTGACCCCGCAGCCGGTGGCCCCCAATGGCACGGCAATCGCGCTGGAACACAGCCCGGCCCTGCCGCGCAGCTACATCCTCTGCGAAGAGGACCGCGCCATTCCGCCCGAGTTCCAGCAGACCATGGCCGAGCGCTTCGCCCCCGGGGACCGGCACCGCCTGCCCTGCGGCCACTCGCCCTTCTTCGCCATGCCGGACCGCCTCGCCGCCCTGCTGGACGCCATCGCCCGGGCCTGAACGCGGGCGGCGCCGCACCGGCCCGCCCCCTGTTTTGCCCCGAAACATCCCGCACCGCTCCGGCGGAAACCATGCCCCTCCCGCCCCGACCGCCGCCGGACCCTGTCATCGCAAGGCGCGGCGCCGCCTGCCGCCTCTCGCCAACGGCCCCAGCCAACCCGCAGCCACACCCGCGCGCCCGCCTGCCGCTCTGCCCACCCGCAGGCCCTTCCGTAACGTCACCCCGCAAGGCCCGGTCGCTTTCGGACTAGCCCCCGACCATCCGCCTGTCGCAGGCTCGACCCAGACGACAGGAGGACGCCCTTGCCCCGCATCCGTGCCGCGGTCTGCACCGCCTTCAACCAGCCCCTCGCCATCGAGGCGCTCGACCTCCGCGCCCCCCTTGCCGGAGAGGTCGAGGTCACCCTCGAGGCCGTGGCGATCTGCCATTCCGACATCTCCTACGCCGAGGGCGCATGGGGCGGCGACCTGCCCGCCGTCTACGGCCACGAGGCCGCGGGCCGCATCAGCGCCACCGGCCCGGGCGTCACCGCCTTCACGCAGGGGCAGCGCGTCGTGGTGACGCTGATCAAGGCCTGCAACGCCTGTATCAACTGCGCCACCGGCCACCCGACGATCTGCGAGAACCAGGCGCCGCGCCCGGCCCCGCTGACCCGCCCCGACGGCACCGAGGTGATCCAGTCCATGCACTGCGGCGCCTTCGCCGAGCGCGTGGTCGTGGATCAAAGCCAGATCGTCGCCGTGCCGGACAACCTGCCGCCCGAAAGCCTCTGCCTGCTGGCCTGCGGCGTGATCACCGGCATCGGCGGCATGATCAACGCGGGCCGGCTGAAACCGGGCGAGGACGTGGTGGTGATCGGTGCCGGCGGCGTCGGCCTGAACGCGATACAGGGCGCCCGCATCGCCGGGGCCCGCCGCATCGTCGCCGTCGACATGTCAGAGGCCAAGCTGGACACCGCCAGGGCCTTCGGCGCCACCCATGGCGTGCTCGGCACCGAGAAATCCCCCTGGCGCAAGGCCACGAAGGCACTCGGGCGCGGCGCCGACGTGGTCGCCGTCACCGTCGGCGCCATTCCCGCCTACGAACAGGCGCTGCGCTACATGGGCTGGGGCGGGCGCATGGTGATGATCGGCATGCCGCACTCCGGCGCCATGGCGCAATACGAACCGGTGGTCCCCGCCTTCATGGGCCAGCACATGATCGGCTCCAAGATGGGCGACGCGGTGATCTCGCGCGACATCCCCTGGATGGCCGACCTCTACGCGCAGGGCCGCCTGAAACTCGACGAACTGGTCTCGGGCCGCTGGTCGCTCGACCAGATCAACGAAGCCATCGCCGACACCAAGACCGGCGGCGCCCGCCGCAACGTCATCCTCTTCGACGCCTGATCCGCCGCCCCCCCCTTTCTTCTGTCCGGAAATATCCCGGGGGGTCCGGGGGGCTGGCCCCCCGGCCGGTCGCGCCGCGAAAGCGGGGCGACACCACCAAAGGAAACCACCCCATGCGCCTCGCCGATCTCGACGTCATCGTCACAGCGCCCCCCGCCCCGGGCTGGGGCGGGCGCTACTGGGTCCTCGTGAAACTCACCACTGCCTGCGGCATCACCGGCTGGGGCGAATGCTACGCCGCCTCGGTCGGTCCCAGGGCCATGACCGCGGTGATCGAGGACGTCTTCCAGCGCTACTTCGAGGGCGAAACCCCCGAGAACATCGAGCGCCTCTTCCGCCGCAGCTATTCCTCGGGCTTCACCCAGCGGCCCGACCTGACCGTCATGGGCGCCTTCTCGGGGCTCGAGATCGCCTGCTGGGACATCCTCGGCAAGGCTCGCGACCGTCCTGTCTGGGCGCTGATCGGCGGGATGATGAACGAGCGCATCCGCGCCTATACCTACCTCTACCCGCTGGATCACCACGCCCTGCCCGGCTTCTGGATCGACCCCGATCAGGCCGCCGAGGCCGCCGCCGACTGCCTCGCGCGCGGCTATACGGCGGTGAAGTTCGACCCCGCCGGCCCCTATACCATGCGCGGCGGCCACCAGCCCGCGATGTCGGACATCAGCCTCTCGACCGCCTTCTGCAAGGCGATCCGCGCGGCGGTGGGCGATGGCGCCGACCTGCTCTTCGGCACCCACGGGCAGTTCACCACCGCCGGGGCGATCCGGCTGGGGCAGGCCATCGAACCCTACAACCCGCTCTGGTTCGAAGAGCCGGTCCCCCCCGACAACCCGCTTGAATTCGCGACGGTCGCAGCGGCCGTCCGTGTCCCCGTCGCCACCGGGGAACGCCTGAGCACCCGCGCCGAATTCGCCACCCTGCTGCGGACCGGCGGCGCGAAGATCCTGCAACCGGCGCTGGGGCGCGCGGGCGGGATCTGGGAGGCGCGCAAGATCGCCGCCCTGGCGGAAAGCTTCAACGCCGAGATGGCACCCCATCTCTATGCCGGGCCGGTGGAATGGGCGGCGAACCTGCATCTTGCCGCCGCGATCCCCAACCTGCTCATGGCGGAAACCATAGAGACCCCCTTCCACGACGCGCTGATCGGCCGCAGCATCCGGGTCGAGGAGGGGTTTGTCCCGGCACCGCAGGGGCCCGGCCTGGGGATAGAGGTCGACGAGGCGCTGGCGCGCGCCCACCCCTATATCGGCGAGGGGTTGCACCTTCAGATGCAGGACGCCCCCTGCGACTACGCCGGGGGCAACCTCTTCGAGGGCGGCGCTCCCGCGCCGATCCCGGAGCGCTGACCCCGTGGCGCCGCCCGCAGGCCGCGCCACGGGGTCGGAAACCGGCGCACCGCTGTTGTCGTTCAGGCGAAGGTCACGGCCCGCATCCGCCCCACGCTCCGGGCAGCCCGGACCATGCCCCCGGGGCCCCGCGCCCAGGCCGCACCCGCTCGCGGAACGCGACCGCCCCGCAGGGGGGCAACCGGCACCCGGGGTGCGGGAAACCTGCATCCTGCCCTCACCTTTCCCTTGCCGGAAGGATGGTTTATGTTTTCATGACACTCTATCGACCTTCGGGACCGACATGACGACGACCAAGCCACCCGCCCCACCGCAACAGATGGAGGCGAACGCCCGTGACGCGGCGGCCTACCTCAAGACGCTGGCCCATGAGGGGCGGCTGATGATCCTGTGCCACCTCGGCAGCGAAGAGAAATCGGTTGGCGAACTCGAGGCTCTGCTCGGCATTCGGCAGGCGGCGGTCAGCCAGATGCTGGCCCGCCTGCGGGAAGAGGGGCTCGTCACCACCCGGCGCGAAGGCAAGACCATCTGGTACAGGCTCGCGGACGATCGCACCAACCAGGTGATCGGCCTGCTCTACAAGCTGTTCTGCGCCAATGACCGCTAGGCCCCCCTTTACCGGACCGGACCTGTGCAGCCTGACGGCGCGCGAGGTCATCGCCCTGCTGAAGGCCCGCAAGGTCTCGGCAAACGAACTGGTCGAGGCCGCCCTGTCGCGCGTTGCGCAGACCGCCCCCGCGATCAACGCCATGGTCACCCCCTGCCCCGACCGGGCCGGCGCGGCGGCGGCGCAGGCCGATGGCGACACGCTGCTCGCGGGCCTGCCCGTGGGCATCAAGGACCTGACCCCGGTGGCCGGGGTGCGCACGACCTGGGGCACGCCGGGTCTGGCCGATTTCGTGCCCGAAGCCTCGGACCCGCTGGTGCTGCGGCTGGAACAGCGCGGCGCGGTGGTGCTGGGCAAGACCAACACGCCCGAGATGGGCGCGGGCGCCAATACCTTTAACCCGGTCTTCGGGCGCACCCGCAACCCGTGGGATACCCGCATGAACGCGGGCGGCTCTTCGGGCGGCGCCGCGGCCGGGCTGGCCACGGGCGAGACCTGGCTCAGCCACGGGTCGGACCTCGGCGGCTCGCTGCGCACGCCCGCCAGCTTCTGCGGCGTGGTGGGCCTGCGGCCCTCGCCCGGCATCGCCGGAGCCTCGGGCGGGCATGATGGCTTCAGCCCCTTCGGTGTCGAAGGGCCAATGGCCCGCACCGTGGCCGACGTGGCGCTGTTCCTCGACGCCATGGCGGGCTGGGATGCGCGCTGGCCGATCTCTTTCCCGCCGCCCGAAACCGCTTACCTCGACAGCTGCCTTGCGGACCCCGGCCCGCTGCGCATCGCCTTTGCCCCGGATCTTGGCGGCCTTGCCCCTGTCGACCCCGCGATGGCCCAGGCGCTTGCGGACGCGCTGGCGCGCCTGGCCTCTCCGCAGATCGGCGTGGAAGAGATCCACCCGGACCTGCCGGGCATCGAGACATGCTTCCGCACCCATCGGGCGCTTGCCATGTGGGCGGGCTATCGGCAGACGCCCAAGCGCATCAGCGACCAGTACAAGCCCACCCTGCGCGACAACATCCGGCAGGGCGGCACGCTGGGCGTGGACGCCATCGCCGAGGCCATGACCACCCGCTCGCGCCTGTATGACCGCATGCGCGCCCTGTTCGAAACCTGCGATGTGCTGGCCTGCCCGGTCAGCGGCATCGGCCCCCTGAAGGCGGAAATCGAGTTCCCGCCGGAAATCGCCGGAGTGGCCTCCACCGATTACCTCGACTGGCTGCGCTTTGCCTTCCTCGCCACGCTCTGCGGCCTGCCCGCGCTCTCGCTGCCCATCGGCCATCTGCCGAACGGGCTGCCCGTCGGCCTGCAACTGATCGGCAAGCCGCGCGGCGAGGCCCGGCTTCTGCAGATCGCCCGCCATCTCGAAGAGCGGCTTGGCCTGCCCGCACGGCCCATTGACCCGGTTGTCCGGCACGGCCCCGAGGCTTAGGCCCCTGCACGTGAACGGGACGACCTCACGGCACTGTGGACCGCCCGAAGCGATCGCTAGCACAGCCTCGTTCCTGTCGCCGCAGGAGCCGTGACAGGCTGGACGTCCCACCCCGGTGGGAAACCCGCCGCCTGCCTCGGGCGCCGCAAATTCCTTCGAAGGAATTTACAAATCCCGTCCACGGGATTTCCACCGCCCGCGGCACGCGCCTATTCGGCCGCCACCCCGTCGGTGAATTGCAGCCGGGCGAGGCGCGCATAAAGGCCGCCCTCCGCGACCAGCGCATCGTGGGACCCGGTGGCGACGATCCGCCCCTGATCCATGACCACGATCCGGTCGGCCTTCTTCACCGTCGCCAGCCGGTGCGCCACGATCACCGTGGTCCGGCCCTCGGCCAGCCTGTCGACGGCGGCCTGCACCGCGCGCTCGCTCTCGGCATCCAGCGCGCTTGTCGCCTCGTCCAGCAGCAGCACCGGCGCGTCGCGCAGGATCGCGCGGGCAATGGCCACGCGCTGCTTCTGCCCGCCCGACAGCATCACGCCGCGCTCGCCCAGCCATGTGTCGTAGCCCTGCGGCAGGGCCGTCAGGAAATCATGCGCCGCCGCCGCGCGGGCCGCCGCCTCGACCTCTTCCTCCGAGGCATCGGGGCGGCCAAAGCGGATATTGTCCCGCGCCGAGGCGGCGAAGATCACCGGATCCTGCGGCACCAGCGCCATATGCGCGCGGAAGGCGTCGCGATCCATCGCGTCCAGCGCCACGCCATCCAGCGCGATCCGCCCCGCCGCCGGGTCGTAGAAACGTTGCAGAAGCTGCACCACCGTCGTCTTGCCCGCCCCCGAGGGGCCGACCAGCGCCACCGTTTCCCCCGGCGCGATGCGCAGCGAAACCCCCTCCAGCGCCGAGACATCGGGCCGCGTCGGGTAAGAGAAGCGCACGTCCTCGAAGGTGATCTCTCCGCGCACCGGCTGCGGCACGGCAACCGGCGACACAGGATCGCGCACGCTGTCCTCGACGTGCAGCAGTTCGACCAGCCGTTCGGTTGCGCCGGCGGCACGCTGAAGCTCTCCGAAGACCTCGGACAGGGCGCCCACGGCCCCTGCCACCATGACCGAGTAGATCACGAACTGGATCAGCGTGCCCGCCGTCAGACCGCCCGCGCGCACATCCCAGGCCCCGACCCAGAGCACACCGACGATGCCGGTGAACACGAGGAAGATGACAATCATCGTCATCGCCGCGCGGGTCCAGATGCGGCGCCGGGCGGCATCGAAGCTTTTCTCGGTCACCTCGGAAAAGGCCGCCCGTGACAGCGCCTCGTGGGTATAGGCCTGCACGGTCTGCACGCTTGTCAGCGCTTCGGAGGCATTGCCCGAGGAGGCGGCGATCCAGTCCTGATTCTCGCGGCTCAGCACCCGCAGGCGGCGGCCCAGCGTCAGGATCGGCACGATCACGACCGGCACGATCAGCAGCACCAGCCCGGTCAGCTTGGGCGAGGTGAAGAGCATCAGCACCAGCCCGCCCGAGAACAGCAGGATATTGCGCAGCGCGATCGAGATCGACGAGCCGATGACCGAAAGGATCAGCGTGGTGTCGGTGGTGATGCGGCTCAGGACCTCGCCGGTCATGGTGCGTTCGTAGAAGGCGGGCGACAGGCCGATGACCTTGTCGAAGACCGCCTTGCGGATGTCCGCCACCACCCGCTCGCCCAACCGCGTGACCAGCGCGTAGCGCAGCGCCGTGCCCAGTGCCAGCAGCGCGGCAATGGCCAGCGCCGCGCCGAAATACTTGTCCAGCAGCGCCCCGTCGGCATTGTTGAAATTGTCGACCACGCGGCGCACGGCCATCGGCAGGATCAGCGAGACGCTTGCCGTCAGCACCAGCGCGGCAACCGCCGCCAGCATGAGCAGGCGATAAGGACGCAGGAAGGGCCAGAGCGCCCGAAGCGAGCCAAGCCGCTTCGACTTCTCGCGTTCTTCCGCCTCGACCGACAGTCCGCCGCGCGCCATGGCGCCCCCCTTTATCCCGCTTGTGCCCAACGGGTTTTGCCCGCCCGCCCCCGAAGGTCAAGGCCTGCATTGACGCGGGCGAGCGCGGGCCCTGCCCCGTCCCGGACGCGCCGGGGGCGGCCCCGGCTCGGCGGTGGAGGCGTCCAGGGCGCCAAGGCGCGGGGTCGCGACGCCACGAAACGCCCCGGGCTCTCTTGCCTGACCGTCGGGGGTCACAGCCCTGCCGTCACAGCAGCAACAGAGCCGTGTCCCGCCTTCGACGGCGGCTTTGCAGAGGATCTGTCAGAAAGGCGGTCTTGGAGCGGGCGACGGGAATCGAACCCGTATCTCTTGCTTGGAAGGCAAGGGTCTTACCATTACACAACGCCCGCTCGATCAAGTCGCGTGTTAGGACATGTGGTTTTGAGGGTCAAGGCTGATCTCGCTGGCGGCCCCGGACCCCGCGCCGCGCTGCCAAGGCCCTGCGCCATGTGGCTCGGCGGACGGCTGGCGCCGCGATCCACGGGCCTGCCGACGCCGGTTGCGCTGGATCGCGCGGCGCCTAGGTGTTTGATCCCACGGTTTGATGGTGTGATCCTTTCGAAGGAATGGAAGGAAGCCCTATGGGACAAGTTCGTCACGGCAGCGCCACGACCACGCACGCTATCCGAGCTGCAATACAGCGA
>JAFKDC010000040.1 GCA_017255395.1 Enemella evansiae
AGACAGATGCAAGCCGCACCTACTGCGAACCGCCAGTTCCACGCGTCCGACTTGTGTCGCTTGATCGGACACGCTGCCTACGAAGCGCGGGTACTCGATGTGATCCGCAGGTTTGGGTGTCAGAGATTTTCAGCAACCTTGGCGGTACACGGACGAGCGGTGTTGGCAGGGGAAATATCCAGATGATCCGCTGGCGGCAGCACCTGTAGGGAGTAAGAGCCAGCGTACTCCCTCCCGCAATGGATTAGTGCCTATCTCGCTCTGCTATACGGGTGGTCAGGTCCCAGCAGGTATGGGAGGCTGGTTTTTCAAATGTTTAGGGGGTGTCTGCAAATCGTGTTGGGATGTTGCGGGGCCTCTCGAAGTGGCAGCTACCCATTCTCTCCGTCGCTGATCGGGGCGGTGCGCGGCTACGTCAGCGACTTCTGAACCGCTAGAGCGCAACGCTGGAGCGTGCGATAGTGCCCCTCATGCCGAAGGATGCCGTGCTGTGCTCGGACGGCGCTAAGGGTTACGCCACTACGGCATCGAACACGTCTTGGTCGGCACCAAGCCCGGCACGCGCGTCACGGCGGGCTGCTATCACATCCAGAACGTGAACTCGCTTCACGCCCGCTACGACAAATTCATCAAGCCCCTCTGCGGACCGGCCACCAAGAACCTGAACCTTTACATCAGGTGGCTGGAAGCGCGGTGGGCATGGATCGGCCCAACGGACGTGTTACGAGCCTCGTGACGGGTCAGCACGGCCGGCAGATGTCCGCATCGAGCCCAAAGTACCCGTTACTGCACTCTGCGCGAATGTCGGCCATCAATGATACTACGCCTACACACGCGCAATCTCACGGATCAGATCATTTGTCTCTGGTCTCGTCGTTTGGTGCCGATAACGAAGAGCAGAAACAGTTCGCGAAATTTCAAGGCCGTCGATGAGTATCGAAACGAGGCCCCTATCTGCTGGAATTGCCGTGGTTGGCAAAATCACCGCGCCTAATCCCTGCCGTGCGAGTTCGACTAACCAATCCACGCGATTTGACCGATAGGCCGCGTAGAGTTCGTGACCTTGGTCTGTACACGCCCGATGCAACGCATCGCGCATTTCGCAATTGGGTCGATCGAGCATGTCAGTTTCAGCGAGTGTCGAAAGAGAAATAGCGTTTCGTCCAGACAACGGGTGCGCCTTGGACACCACAACCTTGTAGGACTCGTCATAGAGCTGGTCTATTCGATAGAGGTTCTCACTGACCGTCGCCGCTGTGACAACGACGTCAAATTCACCCTCTCGCAATCCGGCCAAAAGCTTGGAGGCAGACGCCACGATCAACTCTATTTCGGCTTGCGGCAATCGGGTACGGAAGCGTTCCACGGCGGCTGAAATCCGGTTGTGACCAATCGTTTCGCCAACACCGACAGAAATAGGAACCCGCTCTAGTCGCGTGTGGCGGACGGCTTCTGCCTTGGCTGCCTGCGTTTCGTCATGCGCTTTCTGTAGCCTTGGCTGCATGAGTTTTCCGAGTGCCGTCAACCTGCATCCCGCGCGGTCCCTGACAAACAGATCACCCCCGAGCTCGTGTTCAAGTTTCTTGATCGCGGTCGTCAAGGACGGTTGGGAAACATTTGAGGCGCTAGCGGCATGGGTGAAGTTGCGATGCTGGCAGACAGCCAAAAAATACCTGATCTGGTTCATCTCCACTGCCACAGTCTCCGTCGCTTTCCGCCATGAGGTTCACCATAGCACATGTCTATCAAAGAATAGAAGTTCGGGATTGGTGCCTGAGGCATTCGGCATGAGAAAAGGGTGCATCGAATCCAAACAAAACAACCTCTCAATCAGGAGGCGGCCATGAAAGCCCAAATTCTCAAGACACTCGCCGCTTTGGCCTTGATCACGACATCTGCACTCGCACAGGAAGCCCCAATGGAAAATCACACTGCCAGCTTCATCGCCATGCCCGCCGCTGAAGGCCAGACCGAAGCATTCGCCGAATTTCTGGCCGGAGCCGCCCCGATTGTCGCGGACACCGAACCAGGCACCGTGCTTTGGTTTGCCTTGCAAGACGACGATACGCTCGCGATCTTTGATATCTTCGTGGATGAAGAAGCGCGTAATGCGCATTTCTCCGGCGCTGTGGCCGCGGCTTTGAACCAAAATGCAGACGCGCTGGTCGCCGGGGGCTGGGACGATGGAGTTGTCGCGAATATCAACAATTCCGATGTCCTGTCGGTGAAGGAACCGGTTGATCTCTACTCGGCGACGACAGCCACGTATATCACGCTCGAAGCAGCACCCGGCAAAGGGCCGGAACTGGCAGCCTTGCTGACCGCAGCTGGTCCCATCGTCGGAGAAACCGAACCCGGCACATTGTTCTGGGCGGCGCTGCAGATTGACGAAACATCCTTCGCAATCTTCGACATCTTCGCCAACAATGCTGGCCGTGAAGCACACTTTGCCGGTCAAGTCGCCGGGTTGCTGAACGAACGGGCAGCGGAGTTGGTCGCTGGCGGGTGGGACGACGGTGTGGTCGCTAACGTCCACAACTTCGACATCCTCGCCATCAAGTAACGCGATGTGACAGGAACAAGAGGCGCCTGGTGCAACGCATCAGGCGCTTTGCCGAACGAATTCAGATTCACCGTGAAGCGGTCGTTCGAGTAACTGCGGCGAAGTAGCGCTTTGTTCGCAAAGCCTACCGACACGATTTGTGGACACCCCCAATGTTTAAACCACGCCGAATGGCGTGAGCCGGCCAGCCGGAGACGTACTTACTCCGCCCTCATCAGGGCCGTGTCAAAATGCCCCTCGACCGGAAGGCAGTCGTCAGTGTCCGCTTCGGCAAATGAAGCTGTCCTTGCGGCACAAATGCGCAGAAAAGCTGCCTTTGATCGTCGATCCCTCTTCTTCGAGGGAGAGGGTGTCGGTCGAAATGCTCAGGTCCTCCCCGATCTCCTCGTTCATGTAGAATGGGGCATTCATCCCCTCTGGCCACCACGACACAGAGGCATCCATCATCGCGCCCGAGGCGTCTGTGCCCATAAGGGATATCTCGATCGTCAGGATGCCCTGTATGATGCTCTCCGCATCCGGGTCATGTGCCTGGATGCTCAGGGAGGACACCGGACCGAAGGTGCGCCATTCGGCGGTTGAGGTTCCTTCGGAAGGAACGTCAAGGGTTTCACCAACATAGGCCGCCTCGCCGATGGTCGCGGTTACCGTGCCGACCGGGACCGTCTCGATCTGGGCCGTCGCCGTCTGGGAAATCATCATCAGACTGGTCACAAGGACCGAAAGAAGTTTGGTGTTCATAATCCTCTCCATAGGTCTTGCGCCATTTACGGGAATGTCCAGCCGTTATGTTCGACGCGAAAGATACGCAACGGCGCGCCGGGCCGGATCGAGCGGGTGCGGCTCACCCATCCTTGCGAGGCGCACGCTATCGTATAGGGCGCGGACAAGCTCCTGTGCCTCGCGGATCATTGCATCACCCGGCACCTCGTCCGTATTGATGGCGGGTGTCTCTACCAGCTCGTAGCCTCCGGCAATCAGGTAGCGTTGTGCCACCCAGCCGGTCTTGCTTATGTCCCCCGAACGCACCAGGTACCACCGTGGCCGCAGGGCCTCGATCTCAGCCTCGGTCACCCGCCATGCATCGGGACCATGCCCATGAATCTCCGCACTCAAGATGCCGGGCGACAAGGAGACGCCAATGGCGGTCAAGGCCACAGCGAACATTCTGCGCGTCTTTGTTGTCATGATACCTCCTGCACTTCGCAGCTCAGGTGCTTGCGCCCTTGCTCTGGAAAAGGATCGAACCGCCGACCTGGTATAGGTCGGCGGCCAAGTTGCAAAGGTTCTCGCGATCCGTCGTCCTGTGCAATTCAACTACGTTTTCGCCTCGACTTGCCACGGTATCGCAACAAGCTCGAGCGGCTCGGTCGTCCCACTTGCGTTAAGGAGCGGCACTGTCTGTCCCACTTTCATTCCGAGCAAGGTGACCCCCAGGAATGTCTTGATCGGGATACCTCCCTGATCATGTGCAAAACCATAGTCAAAGAGTGTTCGAGATTGTGGCGCCGTCCCCCTGATAGAATAGGTCACACGTGAGCCCAGTGTGGCGACGCTCCCTGCCTCTTCTGTGGGATTCAGAATATGTGCATCCTGAAGCTTTGCGCGGTTCAGGTGGGAGAGCAGAGGAAAGACACCGCCTTCGATAGCTGCGCATTCCTTCCGCAACTTTTGCAGGTACCAGAAATCCCGCTTGGAGAGGAACGATTGGATCGGTCGCATGGCCTCGACGCTTCCGAACGCCCGGCTATCAATCCCGGCAGCCTCGTTGCCCGATCTTCCAGCGAAAGTCGCCATTTCATTTGATGTTCGCATATCTTCTCCTCGGCCTGCTCGACGCAAGCCTCAAGACTCCAAAGTTGTTGGTGAAGAAGATCCCCGAGCGTGGAGGTCAGCGCATGCGGCCCCCTGCCCGGGGCAGGGGGCGGTTCAGCAGAGATCCCGGAAACGATCGGCCTCTGATTATGCATGAGAACACAACCATCAGGCTACGCTATGAAGATTTCGACGCCAAGTCAAACTTTGCCGGGCCCTCGGAGCAGCAGATGCCACCACCACCCACCGGGCTGATCCTTTCAGGCTGCACCGGATACTTTTCCGTGGGCCGGAAAATCAAGACCAGTGAGCTGTCCCGCCTCCAGGCATGCCGTTGATGCCGTTAGTCCCCGCGTCGAATGCTCCAGTGACCGCAATAGTTGCAACCTGTCACTACACGGAAAAAGGCGCCCCCACCTGGGTTACCACCAATGACCGGGTGGGGCCGTCTTCGGACAGCAGCTTGGCGCGTTGCCCGGTCGACATTCCGATGAGCGTGGCCCCCAAAAGAGAGTGAATCGGGATTTCTCCGGCACGCGTCACCAGGCCGAAACTGAGAACCCCGCACTCGATATCTTTCTCATCCACCACGCAGGAAATGTAGCTGCCAAACGTGGCAACATCGGAAGGTGCCGCACCCTCTATGGCAACGGCCACCCGCAGTTTCTGGTGTAGAATATCCAGCATGAGTTGGGAATAGACGACACTGCTGTTTCCGGCAAAGCTCAGAAATCTCTCGATTCCCAGACGATCGGCCTTCGTTAGGCGGCACTTGTCATCCCCGCCACCCGCTTCGGGCTTTCCGTGTTGCGGTATCGTTGATCCTGTAACGTCAGGTATGACCATTTTTCCCCCTGGAGTTACCTCCGACAATCTCAGTACTTTTCTCGAGATGCCCCCGGGAGATCGCTGCGCATAAACGCCGGCGAATCGCCCGGGGCTAAGGGCGGTTCAGCAGAAGAAACCGAAACTTGATCTGATACCTGACCATGGATTGATCGTTGCTTGCCGCCCGAGGGCTGTCAATCCCGGCGCACTGACCGCGCTCGCGGAGTGACGGGAAAGCTTCCCCGCGACAGCACCTCTCCCTCTTCGTCGACAACCAGGCGGAACGCGCGGTCGGCGCGATAGAAGGTCATGCGCCAACGTCCTTCGTCTTCGCCCGCCCCGCTCTCGGAGCGACTGCTGATGAGACCGTTCCGCATCTCCTCCCGGACCTGCTCTTCCGTGATCTTGAAGGCCCGCGCGATGGTGGCCGCTTCCACAACGAACCCACTGTCGGTTTTGGATACTTCGCTCATCGCACCATCTCCCGTCCCCTGATCCCGCACCGATCGCCGCCAGTCTGGCTTTGCGCGGCTTCGCCCGATTGCGCTCGACTTCAATAGGTATCTATAATACCACTTGAAGGGTATGCCCCGTCAATACAACTGCGAACAAGGTGCCCCACCGATGTCATCTATCCAGACTTCCTCATCGCGCAGCCCCTCCGCGCGCCCGGAGATCACAGCCGATCTCGAGGCACGGACCGGGCTCGATGACGAAGTGCTGCGCGAGCTGGTCCATGCCTTCTATGGCAAGATCCGCAACGACACGGTTCTCGGCCCTATCTTCGCGGCGCGCATCGATGACTGGCCACCTCATCTGGATCGGATGACATCCTTCTGGTCCTCCGTTGCCCTTATGACAGGCCGCTATCATGGCGCCCCGGTGCCCAAGCACGTCGGCCTGCCGATTGACTGGGGCCATTTCGAGCGGTGGCTCACACTCTTTCGCGAGACCGCGAAGGAGATCTGCACACCCGCAGGCGCCGCCCATGTCATCGAGCGGGCCGAACGCATCGCCCGGTCGCTGAACTTCGCCATCGAGGATGCCAAAGGCACCGGCATCCCAAAGCTTGTTTGATCCTCGCATGGCCAAGCAATCCGACATCGACATCGCCCGAGCTTTCGACAAGGCGTCGGACACGGACCGTGCGAGGCTGCTGGTGGATCGGATCTGGCCGCGAGGAATCTCGAAGGCCGATCTCGGACACGATGACTGGATCAAGGAGGTCGCGCCGACCACCGAGCTCAGGAAATGGTTCGACCACGACCCGAACAAGTGGGGAGAATTCCGCAACCGCTACCTGCACGAACTGGCTGGCAACACGGACGCCGTTGACCGCTGCCTCGCATGGTGCCGCGCCGGTCCCGTCACTCTTCTCTTCGCCGCGAAGGACCGGGAGCACAATCATGCGGTGGTGCTGCGGGACTATCTGAAACAGCGTCTCACGGGGGATACCGCATGAGTGCCGATCTGGGGTCCCTTCGCACCCCCCTGTGCGATCTTCTGGGATGTGAGTATCCCGTTATCCTGGCGGGGATGGGAGGCGTCGCGCGTTCCGAACTGGCCGCCGCGGTCGCCAATGCGGGCGGTTTCCCGACGCTGGGGATGGTGCGCGAGGCGCCATCACTCATCATCTCGGAAATCGAGGCCTACCGCCGGTTGTCAGACCGCCCCTTCGCCGTCAACCTCATCCCGGCGGCCACGGAGCCCGGCTTGCTGTATCAGCAAATCCAAACCTGCCTCGCGATGGAGGTGGGCGTGTTCTCGTTCTTCTGGGACGTTGTGCCCGAGGCCGTTTCCCGGGTGAAGACCGCAGGCGGTCTTCTGCTGCACCAGGTGGGCACGCTGCGCGCGGCACGGGAGGCCGAAACCGCCGGTGCGGATGTGTTGATCGCACAAGGGCAGGATGCGGGAGGTCACGTGCACGGGCGCACCCCGACATTCGAACTGCTCCCGGCCGTGCTGGAAACCACGGCCCTGCCGGTTGTCGCCTCGGGCGGCATCTGCACCGGGCTGGCGCTGGCCGAGGCGTTGGCGATGGGGGCGCAGGGCGTGCAATGCGGCACTGCCTTCCTCGCCACGCAGGAATCCTTCGCCCATGACTGTCACAAGCGGCGCATCGTTGATGCAGGGCCGCAGGACACGGTCTTGACCGATGGTTTCGTGTTGAACTGGCCCAAGGGGTCGGCCGTGCGCGTCCTTCGCAACAGCGTTACCAACGGCTTCGGCGCAGATCTGATGGGCCACGATCCCGACGCGATCCCTCGCGAGGTCATCGCCCATGACGGCGATATTCCACGCCTACGCCAGAGCACGGATTCACCGCTGCGCACGACGACGGGCGCGCTGGAGCAGATGCCGCATTACGCCGGTACCGGTTTGGGGGAAATCGTCGAGATCGTGCCAGCCGCGCGCCGGTTGCTCGACCTCTGTACTGAAGCGGCGGCGCTTCGCGGCATCGCCGGGCGAGCACAGGCCCCGGGCGAGGGTGCAGCATGACCATCCTACTGCTTCTCATCCCCGTGACGCTGGCGATGGGCGCTGTCGGACTCGGCGCGTTCTTCTGGGCGATGAGACACGACCAATTTGACGATCCGGCAGGCGACGCCCGCCGGATCCTCCAGACGGAGGACCGTCCGCTGCCACCAAGACATAGAACCGACCGGGAGGTTGCCAGATGATGGAGCGGTTGACAGGTGCCGAACGCCAGATCGCATTGATGATTTGTGTCTTCATGGCGATTGTCGGGCTGGTGATGGCCGCAGCGGGTCGGGGCGATCCGATGGGGAGCCACGGCGCAATCGTGCTGATTGCAGCCGCTATCATGACCTGCTGCGTCCTGCGTGCGATTGGCGAGCCCGAGCCGGCCGAGGATCGCACGAACAACTACTATGATGATCCGACCAAGGCCGGGCTCGTGATCGCACTGTTTTGGGCCGTGGTCGGTATGGGCATGGGGGTCTGGGTCGCGGCGCAGCTTGCTTGGCCCGACCTGCGCTTCGACGCGGCGTGGTCGAGCTTCGGTCGTATCCGCCCCGTTCACACATCGGGAGTGATCTTCGGTTTTGGTGGCAATGCTCTCATCGCCACCTCCTACCACGTCATGCAACGCACCAGCCGGGCACGGCTGGCCGGGCATGTCTCACCGTGGTTCGTGCTGCTGGGCTTCAACCTCTTCTGTATTATCGCCGCGTCAGGCTACCTGATGGGTGTCACCCAGTCCAAAGAATACGCCGAGCCGGAGTGGTATGCCGACATCTGGTTGGTGATCGTCTGGGTGGTCTACTTCGTGCTCTACATTCGTACGCTTGCCCGCCGGAACGAGCCGCATATCTACGTCGCCAATTGGTATTACCTCGCCTTCATCCTGGTCGTGGCGATCCTGCACATCGTCAACAACCTCGCCGTGCCCGCCAGCCTGGCAGGAGCAAAGAGCTACTCGGCCTTCTCAGGCGTCCAGGACGCGATGACGCAATGGTGGTATGGTCACAACGCTGTCGCCTTCTTCCTGACCGCTGGGTTTCTCGGCATGCTCTACTACTTCCTGCCCAAGCGGGCGGAGCGGCCGATCTATTCCTACCGGCTGTCGATCCTGTCGTTCTGGGGCATCGTCTTCTTCTACATCTGGGCCGGCTCGCACCACCTGCATTACACCGCCCTGCCGCAATGGGTGCAGACGCTGGGCATGACCTTTTCGGTCATGCTGCTGGTGCCCTCCTGGGCCAGCGCCGGCAACGCGCTGATGACGCTGAACGGAGCCTGGCACAAGGTGCGCGACGATGCCACGCTGCGCTTCATGATGGTGGCGGCGGTGTTCTACGGGCTGTCGACCTTCGAGGGATCATTCATGGCGGTGCGTGCGGTGAACTCGCTGTCGCATTACACCGACTGGACCGTAGGGCACGTCCATGCCGGCGCGATGGGCTGGGTGGCGCTGATCACCTTCGGCTCGATCTACGCCGTGGTGCCGCTTCTGTGGAAGCGCGAGACGATGTATTCTTGGAAGCTGGTGGAATGGCACTTCTGGCTCGCGCTGGCCGGCACGGTGATCTACGTCTTCGCGATGTGGAACAGCGGCATCATCCAGGGGCTGATGTGGCGCACCTACACCGACAGCGGCACGCTGGCCTATTCCTTCACGGACACGCTGGTGGCCATGCATCCCTATTACGTCGCACGGGCCTGCGGTGGTGCCTTGTTCCTGACCGGGGCGGTCCTGGCGGCCTACAACGTCTACATGACGATCCGGCACGCCCCCGAGAAACGCCCGGAACGCGACTACCCCACCTCGTCCGAAGCGGCTGAACCCGCCGTCCCGGCAGCGGAGTGACCTGATGTTTCACAAGATCCTCTCCCCCTTCGCCCGCCTGTTCGAGTTCCACGCCCGGACCCACTACCGCACCGAGCGGCACTCGATGGCCCTGACCCTTGGCATCATCCTCGCTGCCGGTGTGGGTGGGTTTGTCGAGATCGCGCCGCTCTTCACCATCGACGAAACGGTCGAGGCTGCACCTGACATGCGGCTCTACACGCCGCTGGAACAGGCCGGACGCGACATCTATATTCGCGAGGGCTGCTATGCCTGCCATTCCCAGATGATCCGGACCCTGCAGGACGAGGTGGATCGCTACGGTCCCTATTCGCTGGCGGTGGAATCGCAATATGATCACCCGATGCTCTGGGGGTCAAAGCGGACCGGGCCAGACCTTGCCCGCTTGGGCAACAAGTATTCCGATGACTGGCACGTGCGCCACCTGGTCGATCCGCGCGCCGTGGTGCCGGAATCGGTCATGCCGCAATATGCTTTCCTGCTGGACGAGACGCTCGAAACCGCCAGCCTGCCGGATCGCCTTGCGGCCCTGCGGGCGGTGGGCGTGCCCTACAGCGATGAACAGATCGCCAATGCTGATGCCGACGCGCGCGGCCAGGCGCGGCCCGACACCGACGCGGCCGACGGCGCGAGTGCGCGCTATGGCGAAGCGACCAACATCCGCCACTTCGATGGACAGCGGGACCGCGTCACGGAAATGGATGCGCTGGTGGCCTACCTCCAGATCCTCGGTGGGCTCACCGACGCCGCCTTCGCAAATCAGCCACTCGGGGAGGATTGACAGCATGGATCTCACGCACGACCTGACCTCGACCATCGCCAAGTCCTTCGGCCTTTTCTATCTCATCGCCCTATCAGTGGGCATCACCATCTATGCGTTTTGGCCGTCGCTGGGCAAACGCTTCGACAAGGCCGCCAACAGCATCCTGGATGATGAGGACGGGCCATGTCGGTAAAGGAACGCGATCCCCTCACCGGTCACCAGACCACGGGCCACGAATGGAATGGCATCACAGAGCTGAACACCCGCGTGCCGCGGGCGGTATGGTTCTTCATCATCGTCACGCATATCTGGGCGTTAGTCTACTGGGTGCTCATGCCGGCCTGGCCACTGGTGAACACCTATACCCGCGGGCTACTCGGGATTGACCAACAAGAACAGGTGGAAGAGCGCGTGGCAGCCGCGGATGCCGCCCGTGGCGTCTGGGCGGATCAAATCGCCGCGCTCCCGCTGGACAAAATCCGTGACGACACCCTGCTCATGGCCCACATCGACCGGACAGCACCCGCACTCTTCGGTGACAATTGCGCGGCCTGCCACGGAAGCCGCGCCGAAGGCGGCCCCGGTTATCCCTCCCTGATCGATGACGCCTGGCTCTGGGGCGGCGACGACGAAACGATCCTCGAAACCCTGCGTGTCGGCATCAATGCGCCGCATCCCGACACGCGCTATGCCGAGATGCTCGCGTTTGGCCGCGATGGCATGCTCGACCGGGATCAGATCCGCGTCGTGGCGGACTACGTGCAGTCGCTGGCGGGTCTCGACGGCGGTGCCTCGCCCGAGCGGCTGGAAGAAGGCGCTATGCTTTTCGCCGACAATTGCTCCAGCTGCCATGGCGAGGATGGGGCGGGCATGTACGACCTCGGGGCCCCGAACCTCACGGACAGCCACTGGATCTACGGCGGCACAGATCAGGCGCTGTTCGAGACCATCTATGGCGGCCGACAGGGCTGGATGCCCGCATGGGAAAACCGCCTGACAGAGGCGCAGCGCAAGATGCTTGCCATTTACATCACCTCGCTGGCTGATGGAGGCCCGGAATGACCATTGAGCGGCCCCGAGTTCTGGCGATCTCCGCCGCGTTTCTGGTCGTGGCCATCGTCGTGGGCGCCAACATCCATCTCGTCTCGGTCTCCCTGTCGTCGCAACCGAGCTGCGTTGAAACCGCCAAGGAAGGCGCCGGCACCTACCGCCCGGCGAAACCGTCATGCTGAGCCAGAACAACGTTCCGCCGCCGCCCGATAATCCGCACGCCGGGGGCGTCATTCCGAAGGTGGTCCCGCCCCTTGCGCGCCCGAGCCCGCACGCCCGCGATCTCCCGTGGCGCACCGCCTTCACATGGCTGCGGGCTGGGTGGCGCGATCTCTGGACCCATCCGCTTCCAAGCCTGATCTACGGCCTCGGCGTTTTCCTCGTCTCGGTCGCCGTGGTCTGGTTCCTGTTCCACCTGGAATTCGACTATGCCCTGTTCCCGGCGCTGGCGGGTTTCATGGTGGTCGGGCCGCTGATCGCCGGCGGGCTCTACGAGAAGAGCCGGCGGCTGGAGGCGGGCGAACCAGTCAGTCTCGGGCCGATGCTCTTCGTCCGACTTCGATCGGGCCGGGCCGGTGTCTTCATGGGGGTCATGCTTCTGGGGCTCTTCCTGTTGTGGATGCGCGCGGCGGTCCTCATCTATGCGCTCTTCTTCGGCATGGTGGCCTTTCCCGGCACCGAGGAGATCGTTCCGATGCTTCTCCTGACTCCTACTGGCTGGGCCCTATTGCTAGTCGGCTCTGCCGTCGGCGCGCTCTTCGCCGCCTTCTCCTTCGCCATCAGCGTCTTCGCCTTTCCGATGCTTCTGACCGAGCGGACCGACGCGCTCTCCGCGCTCGGGATCAGCATGGCGATGGTCTGGAACAACTTTGGGGTGATGATCGCCTGGGGCGCCATCGTGGTGGCGCTGTTCGCCTTATGTCTGCTCACAGCCGGATTGGGGTTGATCCTGGTCTTTCCGCTGCTGGGCCATGCCACTTGGCATTGCTACCGCGCCATCCGTTCAGACGACGCTGCCGCGCATGAGGATGACCGCATGTTCATTCGTCCGGCCTGACCAGGAAACGGCGGGGCTGCAAAAGCCTGCGACCTGATGCGAGACCGGTCGCCGCAAGGCAAATGTCTGGGGCATCGCCAGTGCTGCACCCGAAACCGATTGGCGTCGGCGTCACAATAGATGCAGGGCAGCTTACTCTCACCGCCCCGCACAACATCCCCTTCGACGTCATCCTGCGCGAGAACGGTTTGCACGACGGTCGAGGATCGAATAGCTGATTAGCAAATGGGCGCTCGCGGTGCTGATGCACACATTTTCCGCACCCAACCAACACCCCCCTTTGATGCGACGAGGCACATGAACAATATCGACGAAAAGCTACGACCGATCCTTGCCGAAGTGGCGAGGCGCAATGCCGGCGAGCCGGAATTTCACCAGGCCGTGCACGAGGTGATGGAAAGCCTCGGGCGCGTTGTGGCAAAGCACCCTGATTATCTCGAACAAGCGCTCATTGAACGGATCTGCGAACCCGAGCGTCAGATTATCTTTCGCATCCCTTGGGTTGACGACCAAGGGAATGTCCAGATCAATCGAGGATTTCGCGTCCAGTTCAACTCGTCCCTCGGTCCCTACAAGGGAGGGATGCGCTTCCACCCGTCCGTCAATCTGGGGATCATCAAGTTTCTCGGCTTCGAGCAGACCTTCAAGAATGCCCTGACCGGCCTGCCGATCGGTGGCGGAAAAGGCGGAACGGATTTCGACCCCAAGAACAAATCCGATGGCGAGATCATGCGCTTCTGCCAATCTCTCATAACCGAACTGCACCGCCATCTGGGCGAGCAGACGGATGTGCCGGCCGGCGATATCGGCGTTGGAGGACGTGAAATCGGATACATGTTCGGGCAATACAAGCGCCTGACCAACCGATATGAATCGGGCGTGTTTACCGGCAAGGACATCGCCTACGGCGGATCCCGCGCCCGGACAGAGGCAACCGGTTTCGGCAACACCTATTTTACCAGGGCCATGCTTGAAACGCGCCAGACCGACTTCGATGGCAAGCGCGTCGTGGTATCGGGTGCAGGCAATGTCGCCATCCATACCATCGAAAAGGTGCAATCCTTTGGCGGCACGGTCATCGCCTGTTCGGATTCCAGCGGCTACATCATAGACGAAGCCGGGATTGATCTTGCCCTGCTCCAGGAGATCAAGAACGTCCGCCGAAAACGCATTTCGGAATATGCCCGGTTGCGAGGGGACGGGGTTCATTTTGTGCCTGTCGGGAAAGGCTCGGTCTGGGATCTGCCCTGTGACGTGGCAATGCCCTCGGCCACCCAGAATGAACTGACGGGCAAGGACGCAAAATCACTGGTCAAGAACGCCGTTTTGGCTGTCGGCGAAGGCGCGAACATGCCCTGCACCCCCGAGGCGATCCGCATCCTGCGCGAGGCCGGCATCCTGTTCGGGCCCGGCAAGGCGGCGAACGCGGGGGGGGTTGCAACGTCGGCACTGGAAATGCAGCAGAATGCCAGCCGTGACCGCTGGAGCTTTGAGCAGACCGAACAACGGTTGGCTCAGATCATGAAGAACATCCACGACAGATGCGCCGAAACTGCCGATGAATATGGCGCCCCCGGTGACTACGTCCTGGGCGCGAATATCGCCGGTTTCGAGCGGGTTGCGAAAGCCATGCGGATGCTGGGCGTGATCTGAGCCGATGCCCTCGGTCATCGAAAGACGAGGGCGATCTCTTCCTTGCTCAGGAGCTTCCATCGACCGGGGGCCAGCGTATCGTGCAGGCAGAAATCGCCCAGGCGTTCACGTCGCAGAGCTTCGACGAAATTGCCGGTGGCGGCGAACATGCGGCGAACCTGGTGGTATCGGCCTTCCGTCACGGTGATCAGGGCTTCGGTTTCCGAGATTATCTCCAACACTGCCGGTGCCAGAGGTTTGTCATCGCCTCTGAGCGTGAGTCTACTAGACGCAAACAGTGCGGTTTCCGTGCCGTCGAGTGGACGGACAAGCGTGGCGCGGTAGGTTTTTCTGAGCCGACTTCTGGGGCTGCTGATACGATGCAGAAGGTCACCGTCGTCGGTCAGAAGCAAAAGGCCGGTGGTCTGTTTGTCCAAACGCCCAATGGTTGAAATCGCGGGCTTGCGGCGTCGCCAGCGCGCAGGCAGCCTGTCATAGACAAGTTCGCCTGCCTCCTTGTGCGAACAGGTCACGCCCAAGGGTTTGTTCATCATGACGACCAAGCCGGCAGGCGGATCAAGCGGCTTGCCCGCGACCGTCATGCGGCGGGACAGGTCCGCGCTGACAGGGATGCGGACGGAGGCGTCCCGGATCTCGGCCTGATCGAAGACAATGCCGCCAGCCCGCGCCAGCCGCGCAATGTCCTTGCGGGTACCATATCCCATCGAGGACAAGAGTTTGTCTACACGTGTGAATGAACTGCTGGACAAATCCGGTGATCCTCGTAAGCGAAATGCACCACGACGGGTTCTTGCGGCTCTATCGCCATGATCGGTCCTATCCGAAAAGTCCAGTTTGTATGCTGGAGAATGACCGGCTTTCGCTCCATCGGAACGATAGTTTCAGGAGCCGGAGGGTGATAGCCCAGAGCGCCAAGGGGTCGCTTGGTGTTGTGGTGTTTCCTTCTTCACTCGATCAGAGCCAGCGCTTGGCTGGGGCTACAGAAGATTCCTCAGCTGAACACTTTTCGCCAGACCGGGTATTGAAGCTCACGCAGCACGCGTTTTCCCAAGGTGAGCTCAGTTCGGCGTACGCCGTCCCGGTTACGCTGGCCGAATCCAGTGCCTGACAGCCTCGACGGTGCTCTCAACCGCGAAGCGCGCGCTGCAACCTTTTGCGCTCTTCGAAGTCCTCGGTGACGTCGCGCATGATCGCCGCGACCGCCTGCAAGTCACCGTCCTCGCCGCGCAACGGGACGATGGAGAACTGGATCGAGATTTGCGCTCCGTCCCTCCGGATTGCTGGAACAGATAGCAGATCGCCTGCGCCATATTTGGTTTGGCCGGTCCGCATGGTGGCCTCGTAGCCGTTCCAGTGTCGCTCGCGCAGGCGCTCCGGCGTGATGATGTCCAATGACTGACCAAGCGCCTCACCCTCTGCAAAGCCGAATATCCGCTCCGCGCCCCCGTTCCAGACGCGGATGATGCCTTTGCGGTCGGCGACCACCAGCGCATCGGGCATGCCCTCGAACAGCTTTCGCGCAATCTGCTCCCTGTCCATCGTTAGCCTCCGACTTCGAACCCGCGCTCGGTGAGTATGACATCCATCGGGATATCGTGGGGTTGCGGATAGATTGTGGGTAGCTTCGCCGCGGCGAGACCCACACCGATGCTGAAGGGGCGCGGCGAGAGCGCCGCCAGGGTTCGATCGAAATACCCTCCCCCATAGCCAAGGCGATAGCCTTCGCTGTCCCATCCCATGAGAGGTGCGAGAACGACGTCCGGCATCACCTCCGGAGCGTCCCGTGGCGGCACGGGAATGTTCCAGTGTCCGCGCTCCATCCGGGTCTCCGAGGTCCACAGGCGGAACACCAGGGGCGCCGCCCGCGTCTCCACCAGAGGCAGAGCGATGCTGCGGCCAGACGCCTGCATCTCGACCATCAAAGGTCGCAGGTCCGGCTCATCCTTGATCGGCCAATAGAATGCGACAAGCCCGTCGCCCGTCCCGGCAGGGTGCCCTGCAAGCAATCTCTCCAGTCCTGTCATCAGCGCTGCACTGGCTATTGTCCTCTGGGACGAGGAAAGTGTCCGACGCGCCTCGCGAAGCCGCTTGCGTTCTGCCGTGCGCCACCGGGCCACGTCGCGCGCTTGTTCGGGATCCACGGCCAAGGGATCAAAGTACCCAGGATCGATCTCTGCCGCCATGCAGGGCGGGGAGGCAAAGTTTCCCTCACTCTTGAAGCTGTTGGACCCATTGCCCATGTCCGAACTCCAAACTTCAGGTGTAGTCGTTCTCGCGGCAGGATCTGCCTCTCTGCGCCGGGACTGTTCACTTCTCTGGATAAGCGCCATAATAGGCACTGTAAATACCACTTCATGGATGGCAGATGCGCCTTACCTCATTCACCGACTACGGACTCCGCATGCTGATGCGCCTTGCCAGCGCGCCGGACCGGGCTTTTTCCACGGCTGATCTCGCCGAGGAGTTTCAGCTTTCCCGCAACCATCTCATCAAGATCATGCAGAAACTCGGCCGGGCCGGGCTGGTGCAGACACGCCGTGGAGGCGGTGGCGGCGCCACCCTAGCCCACGCCCCCGAGGAAATCCGGTTAGGGGACGTGGTACGAGTGTTGGAAGAGGGCCAAGCCCTTGTCGAGTGCTTTCAACCGAACGGAGGGGATTGCACGATCGGCGGATGCTGTCGCCTAAAGACCCGGCTTCGGGTGGCCGAGATGGCCTTCATCGAGAATCTCAACCGTTCGACCCTTGCCGATGTTGCCCTCCCCGCACCGGAACCTGTCTGACGCGGCTTCATGACGCCATGTTGGCGTACGTTAACTGAGACGGCACGTTACGTGCGGTTCCTTACCGTAGATCGGTCCGCTACTCGACGCGTCAGACCGGTTCCACGGTTTCGATCTTCATAACGTGGACAATGACAGTACTGCCGTCTTACTTCTTTAATGGCTCTTTTTGGTGCCTTGACATACCTAAGAGAGTTGCACCCAGCAGTGATCCCACGGGAATATTGCCCGGCCGTTCTATTATACTCATGGTCAAAATGCCTTTCTGTACTGAACCAGTGCTTTCAGCATACCCATCACGTCCCACCCCCTCGAGCGGCCCATCCGCGCAACTGCAAGCCCGGAGCATTTCGACGTTGGCTCCGGACCACATTTCTCCAATGGCAACGCCAGAAGATGATCGAAACCCTTCGAGGCATGGACGATCGCCTGCTGCGCGACATCGGGATTGATCGCAGTGATATCCCGCGCGTCGTCAATGGTCTCACAGATCGTGAACTGAGCATGCGTCCAGTATCTCCGGATGTGCAGGTCGATGTGCGGTGGCGCGGCGGCCGAGCGGCATAGCCGAGCCAATTCTCGAGAACCCGCACCACGGTACTACCGTGGTGCGCAGCCTTCGCCGTGTAGTGGCTCTCTATTCAAAGATGAAAAGGAGTGACAAAATGATGATTTGCAAGGCCGATTTCGAAGAGCTGTTTCCGGAGCTTTTCCGGCCAAGTGACATGGGGAGGTCGGTCGCTGAGCCTGGCGCCAAATGCCTGGCGCGGTGGGAAGACGATGGTGGACGCACGACATCGACAAACATCATCCCGCTGCCACACCGCCGGCGGATGCAGGAAACTCGAAGTGACTCAAACTTCGAGGTGCGTAGTCGGTGAACCCCTGACGTCGAAGTCCGCCTCGTGGATTTCGTCAATAATTCGCCTTCTTCACCTTTGCGGGATCTGTGCATCCTTGTCCGTTCCAACCCCCCCGGTCTCGAAGATTGACAGAGTGCGCCCAAAGACTAAGGTCTCCACATGGTCACGCGCGAAAACCTTTTTCGGTTTTTGCTTCTGAACCGCCCGGGTCCCCGGGCTGTCTGCGCATAAGCGCGTCTTCGACCACCCGGGGCTTTCTCACATCCTTGCATCTGAGAACGCAGAATTTACCGCTCCGGGAGACATATCATGACCATTACCAGGATCACCCACCAGCCTGCCGGCAGTGACTTTCGATCGCTCTTTGAACGCTCCGCTGTCGGGCGCGGCTTTCTTCTCACTGTCGAAGACCGGCTCGGCATCGAGCACCTGTGTAAGACCGCATGTCTTTTCCACCGCCCCGCGATCAACATACAGGCTGATCCGCCAGGGCCGGGCCGGTGGAAAAGACATGCGGTCTTACGCACCTGCTTCGCTATCGCGGAACCAGGAATTCGCCCAATCCCGCTCTGCTAAACGGGCTACTGCGCCACAAGCTGCGGATCTCGCGCGGAACTCCCGAGCCGGCCTCGCCTGATCTTGTCGTGGCCGGATGCTACGTCACCTACATGATCAGCGCTGAGGGCGCTCGCAGCGGCGTGCTCTCCATGAACCCCACGCCGGTCCCGGGACATATTCTCGTTGCTTCATTGCTTGGGGCGACCCTGATCGGGATGCGAAAACTGCAGAAGGTTCCGCTTCTGCGGGATGACGGTCAGATCGAAGTCGTCGTGGTGTTGGATGTGCATCCGTCTCCGGACCAAGCCGCGGCCTGATGCTCTGATCCACCCCGAGCGGATCAGGGACCATGGCCACCTATAGTTCACTCACACCACCAGTTGGTGGAAAGGAAACTACGATGAACAAACAACTCTCTGCGCCACGCGGCACCGGCCGGCGGCCCAGAGTAGTCATAAGCGCCGACTGCCTGGAAAGGCTCGAGGCACTTGCGGAGGGCGCGATCCAGCGCAACCCGGACCTTGCCGACCGGCTGCTCGGCGAAATCGGCCGGGCCCGTATCGTTCCGGCGGCGAAACTCCCGCAGAACGTCGTGGCCATCGGTCGCGCGGTCACCTATCGGGATGAGTCGACCGGCCAGGAAAAGACGGTAACGCCCGTCTATCCAGAGGACGCCGACATCGCACGCGGGCGGATCTCGATCCTGACACCGATCGGGGTTGCCCTGATCGGACTGGCAGAGGGCGCATCGCTCCACTGGGATACCAGGGATGGAAAGCGGCGGGTTCTGACCGTGCTCCACGTCGCGTCCCAGGATGCCCCTGAAGGTCTGGAGGCACAATGAACAGACATTCCCTGGGCCCTGCCGAAGCCCATGCTCTGCCCGGAAGGAGCCGCTCGATGCGCTGACGAAGCCCCGACGCTCCTTCCGGGATATCGGCAATCGCCGCTTCGGCGTCTTTTCTTCCCGTTGAAAGAGGGTCTCATGAATCGTCACCTTCCGCTTGCCTGCCCGTCCTGCCAGACATCGCTTCCCCGGGCGGCCGCCCATCGGTGTCCCAGCTGTCGGCACATTCTCGGGGGCAATACCCCCACTATCCGAATTTCCTGTCGTCGTTGTGGCTCTGCCGTCGAGCGACATGCCGGCGCTGCCGTGACCTGCCTCCAGTGCCGGTCTCGCCGACCATCGCGGCACCAGCAACAGGGCTGCTGAAATGAGACGTCTCTCTTTTCTCCGTCGGCTGGTGTGGCCTTCCGTTCTGCTTATTGTCGCCGCCGGTCTGGTATTCTTCGACCAGGATGTCGAGCAGCGGGTCGGACTTTCTCTCCGCCTGCTTGGCGGCGTTGTCGGCTGCCTTGCTGCGGCCTGGCTCGGTAGCCGACTGTTCGGTCTGTTCGCAGATCGCCGGAGACGCCACAAGCGCCCATACCCGCGCCTGTTTCGGGATCTCGTGGCGGTTCTGCTGTTCTTCGCCGCCATCGTTGCCTCTGCCGCGCTTTTACTGGAACAAGGTCTCCTTGGCGCGCTTGCTGGATCGAGCTTGATACTCGCGGTGCTGGGGTTCGCAATCCGGAACGTCGTGGCTGACACGCTGTCCGGCATTGCACTGGGGGTCGAGGCACCCTACCGGATCGGGGACTGGGTCGATATCGAGCAGGTCGCACGAGGCAAGGTCATCGAGATCGGCTGGCGCACGACACGGGTGTTGACCTTGGACCCGACCTACATGATCCTGCCGAACAGCCAGATTGCGCGCCGACGCATCATCAACTACTCCGCTCCGAAACCGCAGTATCGTGCGCAGCTGTCTCTGAAGCTATCGCATGAGGTTTCCGTGGATGCCGCCAAGGAAATGATCCTGAAGGCGGTGAGAGAAGCGCGCCTGATCCAGACCGAACCGGCACCGGATGTCCGCGTTCAGGAGCTGGGAAGCGACGGCAATTCCTATGCGGTCCGGTTTTGGCTGTCGCGCTTCGAACGGGACGTCGACTGCCGGGACGAGCTTCTATCTCTGATCGACCGCGCGATGCGGCAAGCGAAAGTCCCGACCCTACGCATGCAGATCGAGCTGAACCGTCCCCACGGGGAAGCCATGCTTCCCGTCGATCATGAAACGGAGGTCGCACGGATATTCGCAGCACCGCACAAGTCAGAGCGCATCGAGGCGTGAGGAACGGCTGACAACATGGATAGAAATCCGATGACAAACGGGCATGGCGGCCAGCACGTGGTCCTTTCCGGCTGCTCGGGGGGGGCGGGAAGTCGACGTTGCTGGCCGAACTCGCTTCCCGAGGCTTCGGAACTGTCGAGGAGCCCGGCAGGAAGATTGTGCAGCAGGAGCTGAACGACGCAAGTGTGGCACTTCCCTGGGTCGATCTCGAAGCCTTCTCAAGGCGCGCCATCGACATGGCGACCGGAGACCGCAACCGCGTCGCATCTTCGTAGGGTTGGGTGTTCTTCGATCGCGGGCTGCTGGATGCGGCCATCGCGCTGGAACATGCAACCGGATTGGCGGCCTCCGTCAGCCTGTCGGGACACGCCCGCTTCCATCACCAAGTGTTTCTGACTCCACCTTGGCCAGAAATCCACCAGAGGGACAGTGAACGTCAGCAAAACCTGAAGGACGGTATCGCCGAGTATCATCGGCTGATCGAGGCTTTCGACTGGCTCGGATATGATCTGGTCATTCTGCCAAAGCTCAAAGTCGAAGCGCGAGCCGATTTCATTCTGAGCGCTCTTGCCTGACGTCAAGGGCCTTGCCAAACAATAAGCCAGAGAGCTACCTGCTCTCCGGATTGGACAAGTCCTTTGAAGACCCCTATATGCGCGTTGCAAGGCAGCATGCGATGGCGTCGCGCGTCCGCTGCCCCGCCCCGATATTTTCAAACGATGTCCTGAACGCCCGGACTTGCTCTCGCACATATCGTGCGGAGCCTGAAGTTATGAGGTGTCCTATGACTCTTGCCTTGCTCGACAGGTCGCAGACCATGTGGACTGGATCTTTCGCAGGAATGACTTGCATGGCCGCGGCAATGCTCCTGCTACCACTGGGCGACACGTTTTCGAAGCTGCTGACGGAGACACTAAACCCGATCGAGGTCGCGACCGTGCGCGTTCTCGCCCAAGCGGCCTTCCTCCTGCCGGCGGCGGTGGTGCTGCGGAACCGTCTCAGGGGCGCCATGTTCTCACCGGTTGTCGCGCTGTCCGGTCTTCTGGTGATGATCACGCTCATCTGCCTGATCGGCGCCTTCGCGGTCATGCCGATTGCCACCGCAATCGCCGTCTTTTTCGTCGAGCCTTTGATCCTGACTGTGCTGGCAGGTCCACTCCTCGGCGAGACAGTCGGACCGCGACGCCTCGCAGCAGTTGGCGCAGGGCTCGCGGGCGCGCTTATCGTGATCCGGCCGGGGCCCGAGTTCGAGGTCGCTGCGCTGCTGCCGCTCCTCGCGGCCGTCTCCTATGCGCTCAACATGATTGTCCTCCGCCGCGCCGCGCGCACCCGCTCCGGGCTGACCATTCAGTGCGGCGCCACAACCTATGCCTGCCTCGGCATGGTAGCGCTTTCTTCCGGTCTTCACGCAGCGGGAATTGTGACTCCGAACCCGAGCGCCCTTTCGACTTGGTCCTCGGTCCTCATCCTGGGTAGCGGCCTCCTCGCCGCTGCAAGTTATGTCCTGATCGCCGAAGCCTTTCGCCACGCCGAAGCCGGTCTCCTGGCGCCGTTCCAGTATCTCGAGATCATCGGCGCCACCGCCGCCGGCTACCTGGTCTTCGGGGAGTTTCCGGACGGGATGACCTGGCTGGGGATTGCAGTCATCCTCGCCTCGGGCCTTTACGTCGTTTACCGGGAGAGATCACGTGCGCCGGCATCCATGCTGCCGACCGCCCACAAGACTCGGAGAGTCCGGCCTCGGTGATAGTGTCATCATCAGCGCGACGGCATGGGGCTGAGAACGCCCATGTCGATGCTGACAGCCTCGAGATGATGGGCCATGGCATGATGAGCGGCTGCCCCGTCGCCGTCGGCAATCGCGTCGACGACCTGTTCATGATGATCGCCATGCACGCGGGTGAACTCTTCCACGCCGACTCGGCGGTATGTGCGGTCCCATTCTCTCTGCCAGACCACACGGCATCGGGCGCTTGAGAAATGACGCAGGAGGGCAATCACGAGCGGGTTGCGCGCGACCTGCGCGATCGACTGGTGAAAGGCGTCATCGGCACGTTCGCATTCCGCGCGATCGCGCGCCACACGCCCTTCGGCTACGCGCAGGCGCAGAAGGGTGATGTCATCTTTCTCGCGGCGCGCAGCGGCGGCCGCCGCCACCTGCGGCTCGAACAATCGGCGTGCGTCCATCAGGTCAGCGGCTGTCGTTGCTTCAAGTAACAGCGTGTCCTTGACCGGGCAGCCCAGGGGCATGCGGCCCCGGAAGGTCCCTTGCCCGACATGCCGCCAGATCTCTCCCTCCGCTTCAAGAGTCGCGAGCGCGGTTCGGAGCGTCTCTCGACTGCACCCAACGAAATTCTTCAGTTCGCGTTCCGGCGGTAGTCGATCTCCCGACGCGGGGGCACGCTCCTCAAGAATCTGCCACAGTCGCGCGCGCACCGTATCCTTCGATATCCTCATGGACTTCCCCTTTTGGGCCAATTTGTAGACCAAAGGTTTTGCCGGGCAAACGCGTCGTACATCTGTGAGGGCGTCCACCTGGTCAAGCGAACGTCCTCCCCGATCATCCGCTACCCGGAAATCAATCCAAGACTTTCGAGTTTCAGGATCACCTGATGCGCGCAGTTGTCGACGTCGGTACCTTCCGTCTGCACGCGCAACTCCGGTGCTTCTGGAATCTCGTAGGGATCCGAGATGCCCGTGAACTCCGCGATCTTTCCTTCTCGAGCGAGTTTGTAGAGGCCTTTTCGGTCGCGCCGCTCGCATTCCTCCAAGCTGGTTGCGACGTGGACCTCGATGAAGGCGCCATGGCTTTCGACATCTTCACGCACCGCGCGCCGCGTCGCTGCATAAGGAGCGATGGGTGCGCAGATGGCGATACCGCCGTTCTTGGTGATCTCGCTGGCTACGAAGCCGATCCGGCGGATGTTCAGATCGCGATGTTCCATGGAAAACCCCAGCTCGGAGGAAAGGTTCTTTCGGACGATATCCCCATCGAGCAGCGTCACCGGTCGCCCGCCTAGTTCCATTAGTTTCACTCGAAGCGCATTGGCTATGGTCAACTTGCCAGCACCCGAGAGCCCGCTGAAGAACACAGTGAAACCCTGCTGCGCACGCGGAGGGCTGCCGCGGCATCCGTCACGCGCTTGAGGCACAGGGCGGTTGCCGGATCGAAGAAGCAATCGGCAAGCGGTCCGACATGCAGGATGCGGGCCAGACTGGCGAGCATGATGCGCAGACGGGACCGGTCCGCGATCATCGGCGGCAATGGCCCGAGCTCGGTGGCTGTCTCGTCGAGGGTACGCGCGACACAAGGACCGGCCGGCCCGCCAAGGTCAGCCCCGCCGCGCCGCCTGTCGAAATACTCGAGCAGATCGTCGATTTGACCGAGCCGGCGCTGCGCCTCGACCTCGGCGCGGAAACCCGAGGCGCTGCTACCCGCGTAGCCTTCGAACGCGGCGACGGATGCATGCTTGTACTGGATTATGCCGGCCACCGTTCCGAAGGGACGGTTGGCGATGTGCCATGCGATCGTGCGACGAAACTGGCGGGTCGTGATCCGCCAGGGCTTACCGTCCGGCCCGGGCGGTATGGCGGGCGCCTCTTCCGTCCCGAACAGCCTGTTCAGGTGGTCACGATAGGCGTTTATCTGGCGCACGATCTCGGCGGAGACGTGCGGTTTGCTACTTCGCGTCACTGACAGCACGGGCCAGAGCGTATCGAGACCATGGGCAACAGCCGCGCGCCGGGTCAACTGTTCGAGCACCCCGAGCGCCTGATCGCGGACACCGGCTACGGGACGGCGCCAATGCTTGGCTGGCTGGTCGACCGCAAGATCGCGCCCCACATTCCCGTATTCGACAAGTCAGGGCGCAATGACGG
>JAFKDC010000041.1 GCA_017255395.1 Enemella evansiae
CGAATGATCAGAGCCGCCGTTCAGCATGTCATGGTAGATCGACACGAGCTGGTGCCGCGCCTCGTCCGGGATCTCTCGGCGCTTCGCGCCCAGACTTTTTCTTGTGGACACCCAGAACCGTTCGCCGCTGGCGTCGATCAACTGCACCTTGCCTTGGCGGTCCTCAATCTTCTTGTTGGAGAGCAGCCAGACGAAGGTCTGAATTCCGGTGTTGTAGAAGATGTCCGTGGGCAGGGCGATGATCGCCTCGATCAGGTCGTTCTCCAGGAGCCACCGGCGGATCTCGCTTTCGCCAGACCCTGCGCCACCGGAGAACAATGGCGATCCGTTCATGACGATGCCGATGCGCGACCCCTGCGCGTCCGGGCGCATCTTGGACACCATGTGCTGGACGAACAGGAGCTGACCGTCAGAGATGCGGGGCAGTCCCGCGCCGAACCGGCCATCCATCCCTTGGGTCTCGTGCTCTTCGGTGACCTTGTCCTTGGATTTCTTCCAGTCGACGCCGTAGGGCGGGTTCGACAGCATGTAGTGGAATTTGTGGGTCGGGAAGGCGTCGTCGGTGAGCGTGTTGCCGAAGGCGATGTTTTCAGGATCATGGCCCGTGATCAGCATGTCGGATTTGCAGATCGCGTAGCTCTCCTTGATCATCTCCTGCCCGAAGATGTTCACGCGGATCTTCTCGTTGAGCGCGCGCATCTCTTCTTCGCCGATCGATGCCATGCCGCCCGTCCCGATCGTCGGGTCGTAGATCGTGCGGATCACACCCGATCCGGACAGGGCTTCATGATCGTAGGCCAGCAGCAGCTCGACCATCAGTCGGATGACTTCCCGCGGCGTGAAATAGTCGCCGTTGTCAGCCGCGGAGTTCTCATTGAACCGGCGGATCAGGTCCTCGAAGAGCTGCCCCATCTCGATGTTCGAGATGGTGTCCGGGTGCAGGTCGATCTGACAGAAGCGCTCGAACACCAGGTAGAGGATGCCGGCCTCCTCGAGGGCCTTCAGTTGAGCCGGGAAGCCGAACTTGTCGATGAAGATGTCGCGGGCATTGGCCGAGAACTTCGTGATGTAATCCATCAGGTTCTCGCGCAGCTGCTCGGCGTCCTGACCTCGCAGGGCTTCAAAGGTGAAACGGCTGCGGTTGTAGATCTTGGCCCGGGGCCCGACGATGCTGGTGAGCATCCGGTCCCGCATCTCGTCGTCGAGATCGTCGGACAGGTTCTCGGCCGCCTCGATGACCGCGTCCTTGGTCGGAGCGAGCACGCAGTCCAGCCGGCGAAGGACAACGAATGGCAGGATGATCTTCGCGTATTCGGAAGGTTTCGCATCTCCCCGGAGGAGCTCCGCGATCGACCAGATGAAAGCGCTGAGGTTCGTTGTTTTCTGGTTTGTCATGATGTCCTTGTGGGCGCTGCGGCGTGAGTTCTGGTGGCTGTTCTGGATATTGGTCCAGGTTTCGGTGGCCGAAGGAGATTTCCCAGGACCATCTTCAGGGTGAGTGGTGCTCATGCTTGAGCCCCCTGAATCTCCCGGTGAGGCCACGAGGCGTCCCGGGCCTGCTCAATGTCCCTGAGAATGGCGCGGACCTGGGCCATGCGGTCCTGTCGGTCCCGAAATGCCGCCTCGATCTCGTTCTCTTCCTCAGCGGAGGGGACGGGGACTCGAAACTCCTTGAGGTCCTTGATCGAGATAGTCGGGATACCGGCCCCATAGGCGAGGGATCGGAGAGCTTCCTTGACCGATCCGCTGGAGAGGTATTCGTAGAGGGCGACGCTGGAGATCTCGCCCTTCTTGGGACGCAGGATCATGAACGACTGTCCGGCGGTCCAGAAGCCGCTTTCGCCATCCACGGCAGCCACCTCGGGAACCAGGGCCACGGATCCGATGGTGCCCTTCACCGAAAGAAGCAGGTCTCCCGGCATCAGCCGCTGGTTTCGCGCCTTCCGAAGCTGGGCCCGTTCGATGAGGGTTTCCTTCTTGGGTTCCTCCAGGAAGTCGCCGTCGCTGATGTCTCCGGGAACGGCCTCCCGGATCATGAATTCGCCGTCTTCTTCCTTGCCCATGGACAGGGGGCGGATCATATCCGCGACGTCCTCCAAGCGACGGGATGCCCGCGCTCCGAGGAATGTCTCCACGGCGATGACGGCCGCCGGAAGCAGGTATCGCTCCAGGCTCAGCGTGTAGTCCTTCTCTTTGATATCTGAGACTGGAACGTCTGCCGCAAAGGGCTCTTCTCCGGAGAGGTCGGCACGCAGCGCCTCAAGCCAAGAGCTTTCGGGTTTGACCTCTCGGCGACCCCGCACGGTTTTCCCGGCGAAGCGATCGTCCGAGAGATCGACGAAGCGAATGTCATGAGGGCCCATCCCCTCGGGGCCAAGCACGAGAAGGCTGGTCGCGATGCCGGTATGCGGAAACACCATGCCGCTCGGCACCGACAGGATGGCCTCGAGGCGTCCGGATTCCACCAGGGCTTCCCTTGCGATCGGTTCGACGCCGACTCCGCGGAACATCATCGCGTCATAGACCGAGACGACGACGCGAGGGCAGGGCGACTGGAGCCCGTCGGCCACGGCCACCGGATCGCTGCTGAGGCGGCGGGACCTTTCGTTCTCGCCGAGGACGGACAAGGTGGATTTCGGAATATCTGCGCCGGAAGAGATCTTCATGCCGAAAGGGGACATGATGATCTCGGCATCGAACTGGCCGTCGTCGGTCCGGCTGAACGGATTGGCGGTGATGACCTCCAGCTCGGCCTCGATGATGACCGAGATCATGGTCGCGAGCTGGCAGGCCGCGTAGTCCGCCGAGATGAAGCGGACAGACCTTCCTTGCCGGCTCAGAACGAGGGCGGGGTGAAGCGCCGCATCAAAGGCGCATCGAACCCTGCCGGCATCGCCCACAAGCTCGGCGATGCGCTTCGCAGGCAGATATGAGACCCAGACCGCGCCGCGGTCGGCACGTGCCTGCCGGGAAAGCAGGTCGTCGATGGCTGCAAGCCTCTCGCTGGGAGAGGCGGAGAGCAGAGCTGTGCAGCCATCTGCAAGCCCTGTGTAGGCGTCCGTATCCTTCAAGGATACCCACTCCCGGTGCGTGCGGTCGGACTCGCTCTCAGGCATGCCCATGCGGAGGGCCGCGTCGTAGAGGAGGACTTCGATGGCCTGGTCGGTGGTCACGCTCCCCCTGAGGCCATCGAGTGCTTTCCAAAGTTCTCTCGATAGGTCTTTCATTTTGTTATAAGCCTCTTATTTTCTTGCGGTAGCCGACGAAAAACTGTCGGTGCGGTAGGTGGTGACGAGGACTTCTCCGTCGGAGACAACGGTGATCCCGCCCTTGCTCATTGCCCGCTCGAGGGCCTTCAGTTCGCGGCGCAGCTGCTGCATGACTTCGTGGCACTGCTTGCGCCCCAGAACGGTCTTGTCGCCCTTGGGTTCACCGTATTCGAGCGCCAGGTTGATCAGTTCCTTGTTGATGCCCCGTTGGTTCATGCGGGCGTCCATGTGTGTCGTTGTCTGCATGTGATTCCCCTTCCTGCTGAGTCATACCTACACCCCCAGAAACCATTTTCAAGCCCTTATTTTGGTTTTCGGGTAAAAATCTGATCCCCACGTCAGGTGCTAAGCCTTCTGGGCAGGCTCGGTCACTATGATCCCGGTGCCATCCAGGAGGTGGTAGGGTGCATCCCGAATGACGGCATCGATGTCGATCTCCGTCCCATCATCCCGCGGGGCTCGGAGCATGATCGCACTCGCGATCATCACCAGGCCGCTGACTCCCAGCAGGCCACTCGCGACGATGATCTCGATGGTGAATATCTCGGTCATGCAATCCTCCCTTCGATTTCCAGTGATGCCTGATGCTGACTCGCTTTGAGCCAGCCCCTTGCAAGCCGTGCGGTATCCGGACCTGCGCGATGAGGCGCCGGTCTCCGCTCTACCGTCTCGTAGAGCAGATCCAGAGCGTATCCATGATAGACGGCAAACGAGACAGCATCGAAGTCTTCGATATTGGGGACATCGCTCCGACCAGCAGCCTCCATTAGGCGGGCAAGCCAGCGTGCCTCGAACTCGGCGGCGTCAGAGACAGGTCTGCGGTGTCCCAGCACATTGAGGAGGGTCTCGGCCACCTCGATAGGGGATGGGGCGTCGGCGAGTTCTGAAAAGGGAATCCCATGAACGGCGGCGCTCTGTGTCGACCAGTCATTCAGATTCCACGTGGATGACGGCTGGATGAGCGACGACCATGTCTGCACATGGTCATTCGCAATCCAACTGAGCCCAATCTCTATAGGCCAACTCTCCTGGGAGAGGCTGGACGCCTCGAAGTCGAGGATGGCGAAGTTATCGATGCTGGCTTTCGTCATCCTGAAAAGGTAGTCCATCCGGAACGATTAGGGAACATGCCGATGAAGCGTGACAATGCCTTCGGCCGACAGAGCGCGCTGAACGCGATCAACGGCCGCCAGTCGAGCATGCGCGGATCTCGCGGGGCGGTAGAAAGCTGAGCGGACATCGCGCCCCTCTGGCCGCAGGGACCAGCCCAGTGCTTTAAGTGCCGTCTCGGCCAGGTCGCGGACCTCGTGTCGCCGCGGCCGATCCGTCACTCGCGGCTCGACATGTGCGATTTCGTGGTCCTCGCAGGAATAGTGTCGCTGCACCTCCATACTGAGGATGAGGCCAGGGAACTTCGCGTCGAGCCAGGAGACGACGGCACGCGCATCATCTTCAAGCTGCTGTGCGGCTTCTCGGGTTCGTTGCATCGCCAAGAGGTCATCGGGGGACCTCTGAACCGTTGGTGCCATGGGCTTCTGTTCGCTATCTCGCGGCATTGCGTCGGCCAGGAAGCGCCGATCAGCGACCAATCAGGAGGCAGCCATTGCCTTGGAGGCGCCGATCTCTTCCGTGTCGCCCAGACCATTCAGGGTAACAGGAGCATGCCCTGGCAGCTCGACCTGCAGGGTGAGTTTCCCGCCGAGACCTTCGATGTAGTCACGGAGAGTGGAGATCATGAGATCGCTGCGCTTCTCCATCTGTGCGATGGTGGACTGCCGTTTGTTGAGGCGGCGCGACAGTTCCTGCTGGGTTACCTGCTTGGCCTTCCGCAGTTCCTGCAAAGTCAGATATTCGTTGTAGATGCGCTCGGCGCCGGCTTCGACCTTCGCACGGTTCTCGTCGGTCAGCTCGGCAAGGACATCGTCCAGGGAAACGGTCATCTGTCTTTTCCTTTCAGTCTCTTGAGGTGCGCATCGAAGCGCGCGTCTGCGGTCTTGATCAACTTCTTGTAGAAGCGCTTCTGGTTCACCCCCGACTTGTCGCCAGCAGTCAGAAGCACGGCTTTGCGTTCCGGGTCAAAAGCAAAGGCTACGCGCCACACTCCGTCATCCGCATCGCACCGCAACTCCTTCATGTTGGCATGCTTGGACCCATTTAGGGTATCCACGCGCGGGCGCCCCAGCCCAGGACCCGCTCCTTGGAGAACGCGCGCCACCTCCAGGATGGCCAGGCGCACCTCTTCAGGGAAGCAGTCGAACTCCGCCTTGAAGTCGTCGTCGAACTCAACCTTCCATTTCTTCTCAATAGACAAATAGCCCATACCCTATATAGGTTTCAAGTGATAATCCGTTTTTCTTGTGACGTCGTGAACGCCGTAGACTGCGGATCGACCTTGTTCGTCTGGCTTTGATGCCGATCCAGAACGAAATCGACGAAGGTGCTCGCCGCGCCGATCGCGAGCCGCGCATGCCGTGGCTGCAGCCCCTTGAAGTCGCGCCCGCGTCCATGGCCCTTGCCGTAAGCGTTGCGCAACGGAGCGAGGGAGTGCGCAATGTTCCCGAGGCTGGTCAGGATACCCCTGATTTCGTTCGCGCCCTTGGCGTTCTCATCGATCCCGTCCGGCATGATCTTGATCTCCTTGCGAAGGAACTTCAGCAGCTCGGGGATCTCCGCCTTTTCGGGATAGGCGACCTTCCGATCGTCGAGGATCAGCTTGCAGCAGCTCTCCACGATCTCCTTGGCCAACGCGATCGCCTCCCCAGGCTCGCTGTCTCCGATGCGTTCCAGGCGCCGCAGGTCCTCGTAGAGCGTGTCCGAGTTTAGGGTGGCTGCGACGGCCTTGATGCGCTGGACCGATGCACCCAGGGCGTGAACCTTGCGTTGCGGCACATAGGCCGGCCGACCGTCGATGATGGCGTCCTCGACGAGCTCCCATCCGTCGGTCCGAAGGTGACCGTTGAACGCCCTCGCGAGCGCATCCTGCTCCGCGTCGTCCTTCCGGACGATCGGGTGGAGAACCTCGCAGATGAACTTCAGGAAGGTGTCCTGATCGGCGGCATAGAGACGGAAACGCGGATCGCTGTAGACCCAATCAGCGGACCAATCGAAGTTGTTGATGCAGTGCTGCCAGATGTCCTGCTCGGCGTTCTGGAACCGGCTGTCATGAGAGGGCAGGGAGGTCAGGTCAAAGATCCGACTGAGAAAGGCGATCTCATCCAGACCGCCGTGCCAGACAGTCTCCCTGGCGCGCATCTCGTCGAGGACGGCGGCGCGCGTCCGTTCGCTGATCTTCCCGTCGGGCAGACGCCACCCCGGGGGTGGCGCGCGCATCGGCGAGATTTCCGCGCTCACCCAGTATCCATTGTCCTTGCCTGTGACGAGTTCGAGGTTCTTCGAGATGATCCCGGCGATCTCGTTCCGGCTGTCCTCGATCGACACGAAAACGCTGACCGGGACGCGAAGGAAGACGGTCCAGAGCTCGGTGCCGCCGTTCCAGTTGTCGTAGCCGACCTCGGCGATCTCGATGTCCGCCTGGCTCATGGCGCGGAGGGCATCATGTTCGCCTTTCTGGCGAAGGAGCTCTGCCACGGTGGGCAGGCTCCCCTCGATTTCGCGTCTGATGCTCAGGTATCTCATGGCGCGCCGAGAAGGATGTTGGCAGCTGCCAACACCTCAGCCTCCGAACTTCACGCGCACTCTGCGCGCACGTTCTCGAAACGCCTGTTCTCCGCCCTCCAGGATGTCACAGACAGCCCTCCTGATATCAGAATCCTCAAGGCCTCCGCCTCTATAAGTGATCTCCGGGAGACCACCTGACGAATGGGAACCGGCATCGGCGATGATGACCTGATCAGCATCAGTATTGATGACGAGGTTCGCATTGTGGGTGACCATGATCACCTGGCGCTTGGTCTTGGCAGCGATGAAGAGTGAGACAAGCTCGTCGAAGACGGATTTCGGGTCGAGGTTCTCCTCGGGCTGGTCGATAATGAGCGGCCGATCATCCGCATCGTCCAGCGCCAGGTAAAGCAGCAGAAGAACGATCCCACGGGTGCCGGGGGAGAGTTTGCGAATATCCAGTCCGTCGTAGAGAATTTCATAGCGAACGGAGATATGGGAAGTATCGAAGAGCCAGTGCGCGAGCTGCTTCAACCACGCGCGATATTTTTCGGTATTGTCTTCGGAATATGGCGCATGACTGAGTATCGCCGTCATATGCTTCGATATGAAGCTATTCATCGCCGCTGCAATGTCCTTGGCCGAGCCGTTCTCCCAAGCGGGTCGAAGAGTGGCGTCAGCTTCCGCAATCAAGGATCCGCGGCGGTAGAATGGCCCGGCCTTTCGACGATCGATGAGTTCCTCTTCAGCGACAGCTCCCCACGCCTCCACGTTGACAACCCGACGGACTGAGAACCCGAGCTTCCTGAGTGTTCCCGCAGATTGTTCAAGCCGACTCATCAAAGGGGCATAGAGGTTGGCAAGAGCATCTTGCTCCGTGATGATCGCATCGAACAGACGCTCATACGCCTCCATGCGTTCCTTCTTCAGTTCTTTCTGACGCATCGCCGCGCCCTCGGCGTCCTTCAGGCGCTCCTTCAAGGTGTTCAGCGTGGAGGTCTCTTGCGCGATCTTCTTGGAGAGGGCGGCATACCGTTCGCGAATAACCTTGTCCGCGCTCAGCATTGCCTCCAGGCGCTTGGCTTCTGCCTGAAGGGTGCTCAGAGGTAGCGAAGTTAGGTCTGCCCCGTCTGCAATGAAGGCATCGCCAGGGTTTGGTTCGGCGACAGGTGGCCCAGTCAATTCCTCGATCTTCTTGTCGGCGGCCTCGATGTAGCCTGTCAGGCTCTTGTCGACATCACCCTTGTATATGAGAAGGAATTCCTCCCATTCCTCTGGCTTCATTCCGCTCTGCTGATGCCGCTCCTTGGCTTGGCGCAAGAGCTCTGGAGCCTTGGACGCCCGGGTGCTGGCGACTTCATCCTGAAGGGCGATGAAGCTTCTCTTCTGGTTTCCAAGGGTCTGGATTTGGCTGCGCAGTCCCTGCGCCGCTCGCCCAATTTCCGCATGCCTTTCGGCATGCTTTTCACTTCCCTTCACGACATGCTTCCTGAGGTCGGAGCTGTATCCCTTGATGAGAGCCTCTTTTTCCCCGATCTGCCTTCTCAGGGAGGGCAGGGATTCCGTCTTCTCGATTTCGGCGGCAACGCGATCGGAAATGTCGGAGATCGCTTCCGCCTCACGTTTTCTTGCCTGACGAAATCGGTCGGTCCTGAAACCTCGAAGTTCGGCGAAATCGATGGCTCCCTCTCGCGCGTCATCCTGATGAGCATCGAAGATCACGCGCTCAATTTCTGCGATCAGTCCGTCGGACGCCCCTGCCGCAGAACACAGATCCTCGACGAATTGTTGGGACAAGTATCTTGCTCGATGATACGCGGCCGGGCCGTTGGCATCGCTGCCGTCCAGACTACGAGTCGTCGTCGCACCCCCTCCCCATGTGAGCGTCGTGGTCCCGTCACCGAGAAGGTCTCGTGCGCGCGTCAGGAAGGACGGACTGTTGTTCTCTTCGGCCTTCCAGGCCGCCTCATCGATCGAGTCACATCCAGCAGCGATGATATCGGCGAGCGCAGTTTTTCCGGATCCCCGTGCCCCGATAATGGCAACAAGGCCCGAGTTCAGCGGGATTTCCGGAGTTTTTGCCCATGGCGCGTTCTCGATAGAGACGTGAGAAATCACCTGCGATGGCGTCGGTGTCTGCGGTGGTTCACTACCGACATAGGCTCGCCCCTCGGGATCGATGCATGCTTGTCGAAGCGCATCGAATAGCAGCCCTCCCTTGATCCAGGAGAAGCGATCCTGGTCGGGTTGCCCGACTTTCTTCTGGTCGTGTGCATCACTGCCATGAAGGCAGGGCTTGCAGCCCCCGTAGGCCTGGATCAGATCGTCTTTGGATAGGCCCTTCTGGCCTATCCAAAACTCCCTTTGAGCGGGGGCGCTCGAGAAGATGATGTCAGCGAATTTCTCGATCTCCCTGCGGGTGGTTGCATCCGCAGCGTCCTGAAGGCCGGAAGTCCCGTCGCCGGTCCCGGCGGCAACGGCGACAAGGATGTTCTCCTTTGCCCAATTGCTTCCCCCCAAGACTTCCCTGAGTTGCGGGAAGTTCACCTTGAACTGCGTTGCACCATACTTGAGCGCAGCCTTGTCATCCGTGATCGTTCGGTCAGCTGCCTTTCCGAGCGCGATGAGGTCTTGCCTGGTGCAGTTGAAGGTGTCTCCAGATGCCTGAAATTGAAGTCTCTGGAGAATACGCCGAAGCTGCTCGAGATGGTCTGGATCGTCAGGGCTAACGAGCAGATGGAGGTTGATAAATCCCCTCTTTGCCGCCGCCTCGAGGCGGACCTCCACGTTCGGAAAGATCATCCGGACATCAGGCAGGCGACCCGCCTCATGATAGCGCCGGAGTTCTTCGTAGGTGTCCGTGAGGTAGTAGTCGGTGGCACCGATCACTTCTATCTTAGGGGACGAGCTCTCCAGCCCCGTGAGATATTTCTCCCAGGTCTCTTCGTCATCGCCGAATTGATCATTCAGCACTGTCCCTGGAGCGTGGATGTGTGGGTCCCAGCGATGCCATTCAGATCCACGGCCAATCATGCTTGTCTTGTCCGGCAATGATATCTCCTACGCGTTAAGCCTTTTTCTACAAGGAATATTGGTCGCTCGAACAGTCTCAGGTAATTTCAGGTTCTGCCTGCCAGGGGGTGCATGGCTGTGTCACAGCCTGCTCCGCACCTCCCGGAACAGCGCCTTGATCTCACCGACGGCTTTCGAGCTCGGCCGGTCGAACTCGGTGATCGCCTGGCCCGAAATCAGCGCCTGCATGAACGCCTTGCGCTGGCCGAGCCGGGCCTTGGCCACCGGCACGTCCGGGTAGAGCTCCTGCAGCACCGCCGCGGTGTCGTCGCCCTCGGGCCCGACCGCCGCGACCTGGCTCAAGACGAAGATCCCCGGCCGGCCGGTCTGCTTCATGATCTCGACCGTGCCCGCGGCCGCGTTGATGTCGAAGGGACCCGGCCGAATGGGAATGACCACCAGGTCCGCCGCGCGGATCGCCGCATCGATCGTGCCACCGGCATGGGGCGGCGTGTCGATCACCACGTAGTCGGCGCCATCCGCCTCGGCCTGGGAGAGATAGGCGGAGAGGTTGCCCGGCATGGCTTGCAGGACGATCGGGTCCTCGAGCTCGCGCAGCTTCGCCCAGTCGGCAACGGACCCCTGGGGATCGAGATCCAGCAGGATCACCTGGGCGGACTTCTTCGACTGCATCGCCTGAACCGCAAGATGGATCGAGATCGTGCTCTTGCCGGCGCCGCCCTTCTGCGTTGCGACCGCGATGATCTTCGTCTTCCGGCTCATTCGTCCTCCTGCTCGCCGTTCACCGCGTCGCTTATGTCCTCGACGAAACGGTGGGCCTCGTATTCACGCAGCATCTGCACGACGAGCAGCTCGCCGTTCTCGGCGAGCCAGTCGAGAAACCCGGGCTTCGGGGCATCGCGGAGCGTCACCTGAACGCCGGATCCGGTCCGCTTGATCGTCCCCACGGGCTTGTCATGCGACGGGACCCAGATCTCGTGCCCAGCCGGAGGCTTTGCCTCGGTCGGCTTGGGGCTGGCCTCGGACCTGAAGGCCGCCTCGTAGAGATGGGAGAAGCGGGCATCGGAGTCGCCCAGGCTGCCATCCTCGGTGTTGGCAGCTGCCAACGCTTCCCGCATCCGGGAGAGCGCTGTCTCGTCGGCCTCCATGTGCGCCACCAGCTTCTCCCAGCGGGGCCGCCCGATCCCGGAGGCTTTGCCCACGAAGGACAGGATGTCGTCCGGGACGCCGCGGCCGATCTTGAGATACCGTGATCTGTCTGTCTTTCCGCAGGAGAAGGCGGTGTCGATGTCCGCGGGCCCGAGACCCGCCTCGTCGACCATGCGCGCCGCCAGCTTCGCGCGCTCGATGTAAGTCAGATCCTCGCGGGCGATGTTCTCGATGGCCTGGCCCATGACCAGCGCAGCATCGTCGAGGTCCTGGATCTCGGCGCGTACGTTGATGCCGGCGTGCCGGCAGGCCGCGAGGCGCCGACGGCCGGCGACGATCTCGTATTCGCCCGGCTTCGCGGGATGGGGGCGCACCAGGATCGGCACCTTCTGCCCGGCATTGCGCAGGCTTTCCGCCAGAGTCGCGATCTCGGCCTGGCTGACATCGAGACGATCCGCGAGACCGCCGGCATGGACCAGGCCCGGGTCGAGCTCGGCGATCCGGCCTGCCACCGGCCCGGTGTTGGCAGCTGCCAACCCGTCCTTCCTGGATTTCGCGGCCAGGTCCCGCAGGGAGCTTTTGCGTGCCGCCATGGGGCGTTCCTTCTCTGTATGCAGGGACCGCGTCAGCGGCCGGCCTGCGGATCGGCTTGTCTCTTGGCCTGGCGCACCTCCGGCATCACGGCATTGCAGACCGAGGCATAGGGACAGCGGGCGCAGGTATTGGTTTCGCAATAGGCCAGCGCGTGCCGCGTGTCGGTGCCGGGATAGGCCTGGGCCGGGACGTCGTCGGCCTCGCTTCGCGACTCGAGCACCTCGGCCACGAAGGTCGGGTTCAGGTCATACCAGCGATTGTAGACGCCGTAGAGGCGCAGCCGCGAGGAGGCGTTGGATTTGCGGATGTCGAGCGCCATGAGCGCCTTGCCGAGCCAGCGGGTATCCTTCAGGACGGCGAGGTCCTCGGGCACCGAGGGGCCCTCGCGCAGGAGCATGCTCTCGGGCATCAGGGCGAGCTCGCAGCGCAGCTGCTCGGCGGTGATGTAGTGGCGCGCCCCGCGCAGCACGAGCTCCTCGCAGGCCATCCGGACGAGCTCCATCGGGGTGACGTCGTCGGTGCGCTTCGCGGTCTGGCGATCGAGGGCATCCTTCAGGGCCGAGGCGAAGCCGACATGTTCGGAGAGCTCGGCGATCACCTCCAGCGGCGCCGCGATCTGCTTGGCCCGGTCGCCGAGGCTTGCCATGCGTTTCTTGTAGGCGGTGTTGGCGGCGAGCGCGTTCGACATTCCCCAGGCGTGGAGCTCCTGGCGCAGCTCGTGGCTGATCTCCCGGTTGAGACCGGTGATCTGGCCACTGGTGGCAACCTCTTTCGGCATCGGCCGGCAGAAGACCGTATAGGTCCGGCTCTCGTTGACGGGATCGAGGCCGGAGATGTTGGTGATGATCTTCGGCCCGTAGAACATGAGCCGCTGGTTGTTGCCGTGCTTGTCGACCACGGTCTTCACGCCGGTCGCTTTATTGTAGGAGACCTTCAGCATCTGGTTCACGTCGGAGAATTCCGACACATCGCTGCCGTTGCGGCGGCCGACCTTCTCGAGGTCATCGAGCACCACCAGGCCGCGGGCCTGGTCGACGAACCGGATCATCGCCTTCTCGGAGCCGGCGCCGAGGACATGTCCGTTGTAGCTGAGATCAGCGAGGCCCTCGGCCGTGGTCGACTTGCCCGAGCCCTTTTCGCCGTTGATCAGGATCATCGGGATCGCGTCGAAGGCGTTGAAGACGTAGCTCATGACCACGTAGCCCGCGAGGAGCGCGTAATCGCTCTCGTAGGGCAGCCAAGTCAGCGTCCTGAGATAGGCGAGGAGATCGTCGACGATCTCGCCGAGCGGCCGGTGCGCCGGCCGGCCGGACTGCATGTCGTCGATGTATTGCCGGATCGAGCGATACCGCCAGGTCGAGTAGTCCTCGGGGTTCGGGATGGCGCTGACGATGGTGCCGTCCTCGAGCGCGACGATGCGGCTGTCGTCCGGCGTGCCGGCCGGGGCCGGCATCTCCCGGGGCGTCAGCACGATGCCGTCGGAGCGCACCACCTGGGTGATCCGGGCATGGACCTTCATCGACTGCTTGTGACGGGTGCCGTCCGGTTCCGTGACCCACTGGCTCTCGGTGCGGGTCTCGCGCACCCGGAACGGATAATACATGTGGCCGCCGACGAAGGCGCCGTTGATGTTGATCCGCTCGATCTCGTAGGTGCCGTCGTCGTCTTCCTCGAGCGGCCGGTTCGGGCTGGGCTCGGGCAGGCGCAGGCCCAGGCTCGGCGCCTTGTCGATCATCTCCTCGAACTGGGCCAGCGTGCCGCCGTTCTGGAAGAAGTCTGTCCAGTCCTTGCCCTTCGCGCGCGGCACCTCGAGACGGCGGATATCCCGGAAAGCGTGCTCGCGGATGCGCTGCGCCATTCGCTCGCCGGCGGCGTCGTTGTCGTGGCCGAGATAGACCGCGTCCCAGGGCCTCCAGAAATCGCTGTCGCGCCATTCCTCGGGGATGCCGGATCCGTGGGTCGAGCTGATGATCGCCATGCGGCTGTCGAGGCTGGTGCCCTCGATTTCCTGGCTGAGGCGCCAGAGATCCTTCATGCCCTCGGCCACGAAGAGCACGGTCTTGCCGCGCGCGGACCCGTTCCAGTAGGTCAGCGGCGAGCCGGTGCTCCAGCCCTTGTCGTCGCGCGGATTGGTGGTGAAGCCCGGCACCGTGGTCTTCGGCGCCCGCGACAGGAACCGGCCTTCGCGATCGATGACCGGCGAGGCGATCGCGCCGGTCACCTGCTCCTCGACGGGCGCCCGCGGCGGATAGGCCTGGGCGATGCCGAGACCGAAGCGCGCGATGGTCTTCGAGTTCAGGCCGCGGCCCTGCAGGTAGGCGATGGCCTCCGAGCAGCGCTCCAGGGCGCGCTGCATGCGCTGGTGCGAGTCCGGGTTGATCGGCGCGGTGTCCTGCGAGCGGGTCGCGGGCTCAGGACGCCTGGCCGGCGTGGCGACGCTCTGCAGGCGCGGCTCCGCACCCAGAAGCTCCCCGAGATAGGTGATGGCGCCGACGAAGTCACTGCCCCGAACCTCCATGACGGCGTCGATCAGGCTGCCTTTTTCGCGGCTGCAGGACGGATTGAAGTCGATGAAGCGGCCCGCGTATTGCCCGGAGATCTTGATCTGGCAGCTCCGGCCCTCGCCGCCGCGGATGTCGGCCAGGCGGTAGGTGTTGCTCTGCCGGTCGTAGGTGGCCTCGCCGTTGTAGAGCGCCTCGAGCACGCGCACGATGTTGCGCTCCTGGGTCAGGAGCGACTTGATCTCTTCGACATCGTAACGGCGGGAGGACATGCTTAGGCGACCCTCCCCTTGATGCGGGACCGCGGCGGGTCCTGCCTGACGACATTCCACGCCAGTTGGTATTGGTGCTCCGCGCTGAACTCGGCGTAGCGTTTCGAGACGATGGCCTCGGTATCGAAGATCGCGGCCGCGGCCTTGGCGAAGCTGCCATCGACCCGCAGGATATGCGTGGCCAGGATGTGCCGGGCGGCGTGCGGCGGATGCACCTTCAGCCCGGCGATCGCGCCCATGCCGGTATAGGGGTTATAGATCCCGTAGCGGCGGATCATGTTCTTCCAGACCTGGGTGAAACCGCCGGGGGTCAGGGTGGTCTTGTTCGAGCCACCTTGCGTCATGTCGGCCACGAAGAGCACACCCGGGTCCGGATGACCATCGAGCAGCAGCGGGCGCAGCTTCAGATACTCCTCGAGCTCGCGGTAGAGCCCGTCTTCATCGGCAAGGGGAATCTCGATGTCCATGGTGGCCGGGCTCCGCCAGTTCTTGAAGGCCTCCTTGGGCTGGCGGTGCACCCAGACCTTTTCCTTCGCGTCCCACCAGAGCTCGGACACCCGGGCGCGCCGGAGCTTGGTCATCGACGTTTTCGGCGCACCCTTCGGCACGATCCGGTGCCGGCTGAAATTGCCCGCCCGCAGGGCGAACTGGCCGGCATAACGGAACATGATCAGGTCCCGGAAGCAGCGGGCGCGCTGCAGCGGGTTGGCAGCTGCCAACGGTGTGCGGGAGCGGATCTCGTCGGCGATGGCGTAATAGGCATGCAGCGGCTTCGGCTCGTCGAGAACCGGCCGGATCGGCAGAAAGGCATCCCGGCCGACCGCGATATGCGGCTCGATCTGGCGCCATCGGCTCCAGAGGAAGGCGTTCGCCTCGGCGCATTTCTCGGCCCAGGCCGCGTCGCTCATCCGTTTCCGGGATCCGAGGATCTCGGCCTTATGCTGGGTGATATAGCCGGTCTCGGGGTTCGTGTGCCCGGCCAGCGACATCAGGACGAGCGTGATCGTATCGGTGTAGAGACCGCGCCGCTTGCGCATGTAGGTGATGAAGGCGTCGATCTTCTTGAGATCGAGCACGTTCTCGAGCCCGAGATCGACCTCACGCGTGCCAGTCTTGCTGAGCGCCCCGAAGAAGATCTCAAGCGCGATGAGCTTTGAATCCACGCTCTCCTCGGAGGTCCAGCGGCCCTTCTTGCTGTCGCGCTTCTTGCCGATCGGAGTCAGCACCTCAGTTTTGAATGCCACGAGCCCTTCGACCTGGCGGCGCAACCGTTCGGGGGCCTTGAAGGTGCCGGGCGTGTCGACATGCAGCCAGTGCTTGCGCAGCTTGCAGCGGTAGGGCTCGCGGCTGCCGACCTCGTCGCCCTCGTCATCCGTCGGCGACAGGATGATGTTGCTCATCACCCAGTCGTAGATTTCCTGCTGCTTGGCGGCCGTCAGGGCCTCGAAATCGTCCGGCAGATATTGCCGGACCCGCTTGAGATCGTCGGGCCGGATGTCAATCTTCAGACGGTCGCGGCGCATGTAGATCTTCTTGATCTCGCAGAAGCGGGAGAGCGTGCCGGCGGGCACCCCGAGCTCGACCTCGACCCGGCCGATCGCCTGCAGCGTCGCCGGGGTGGACGGCACCTCCTTGCCGCGGATCCAGGTGCCGAGGGTCTCGCGCACCACTTCGGCGCGCCGCGCGAGCTCGTGCTGGGAGAACCCGGACATGACCATCAGAGCCCGCAATGTCTCGCCCAGGGTTCGACAGTGGGCCAGCTGCTGCTTCTTCAGCATCATTGCCCATGGCCGGATCCGGCTGTGGAGCTCGGAGACGTGGCGCTTGGCGGTCTTGTCGGAAATGTCGAAGGTGTAGATCAGGTCGCAGACCCGGTCGAACTTCGCCGGATCCATCATCTCGCTGTCGACCGGGTCGTAGCGCTGCAGGTGACAGGCGGCGCGGAAGGCCTTCAAGGCCGAGATGGTGTTGGAGATGCCCTTGGTGACCGAGGCCGCGGCGTAACCCGCCTGGATGAGCTCCGCCCTCCGCAGATCGCGGACCGTGTCTTCGAGCTGGCCATGCAGGAGCGGTTCCACGCCGAGATCCGGCAGCGGAGCGACCACAACATGGTTCACATCGAGATATTGGGCAGCTTTGCCCATTGGTCCCCCTTGATTCGGGGACGCCCAGGGGATAATCTCCCCTCAAGACCGGCTAAGTCTTATCAGATTTGGAGCCCTGGGATGTTGGCGCATTCCGGGGCTTCGTCTTTACGGGCGTCCTATATCAGTCGTGGTTGCCACTCCTGGTCGGTTACGAGTTTGCGACCGAGCTCGGTGAGCGCCCGGTTACGGCGAGACTTCCCCTCGATCCTGGTCAACAGCCCTTTGGCCTCGAGCAGGTTCAGGTAGGGAGAGAGGTTGGGCGAGTTGATGTCGAGCGCGGCAGCCATCTGGCGGTGACTTGGCCACTCCCCATGCGCTGCATGGTAAGACGCCATGAAGCTCATCAGTTCGATCTGCCGATCGGTCGGCGGTCGGAAATTCCTGGGCTCGGCATTCACGCGCACATCCTCCATTCAACGCCAGTATTCTCCGCCTGCGCGTGCCGTCAAGTGCACTATACGCAAACTGTGGGGCGCGAAGTTTTTTCCGACCCCATATCTGGCGTCCCCGGGCATGATCCGGCCCGGAAAAAATATGTGCCCGACCCCGGAAAATTCCGGGCCGAAACTGCCTCATCCGTTTTTTCCGACCTCGCCTGAACAGGGCCCCTGCCCTGAACGCGGATCGGCTAACCCACTGTAAAACAATTCGTAATCGACGTTCAACAAAATGTTCTCTTTTCGTTCTGTTTGAACGTGCTGAACGGCTTTTGCTGAACAGGATTCCGGCCGTGCTGAACAGCCACCTGAACACCATGCATGAGCCCTTCTTTTCTTCATATAAAAGAGAGAGTTAAGGGGCTTACGGCCGCTGTTCAGGGTTTGACCAGGCTCTTTTCCTGAACAGAGCGCTGAACAAGGCAAGTCACTGTTTTTAAGAAAGAAACCGCGCCCTGTTCAGCAGGAGCGCGGTTTTGAGGTCGTATTCTGGGTGGGGCGAAACGGGGTCACTTTGGGGCCAAAATACCCGAAATTCCCACTCACCCCTCTCTGGAACATTTAGCGAACCTCCCATTTTGGTCGGTAAGCCGTTGTCCTTCTTGGATTATTTCACTGCATTCGCAATCTGGTCCTGGAGCTCGGACGACCCGTAAGGGATGGGATGGTGGTCTATATCTTGTCTGAGAGGGGCCCTCAGAGGCACATATGGCGGGTTTCTCGCGTCCCGAAATTTCATGGAGCCGGAAAACCGGTCCCGAAGGTCTTTCACGGCACGCTGTCGAGACGCGCGTGAGGCGCTCGTAGAGGAGGTCCTGAGCACCGTTTTTTCCGTGTGAGGAAAGTTGCTTACGGGGAGAGGTGAGGGGCGGAGGATGGCGCTTCGAGGCGCCTCAGGGGCTGTGAGCGCCCCGAATCACGGCTGTGGTCGCCTCGATTTTGGTCCATCGATTCGCGTTGCGAGGCGGCAGGAGGGGAGTGAAGGGCCTCCCGAGGAGGCCCTCCGAGCCTCATGAGCGATCCTGTGCCTCCTCGAAGACCTGGCGGCGAGCTGTCCTGAAGAAGTGCCGGATGGCCATCTCGCGGGCTTCGTTGTCGGTCATGACGGCGCTCTTCATCTCCGTGTCGCGCTGGAACATGCGGATCATGGCGCCCATGAAGAGGTTCGCGAACTCGGGCCGCACCACGTCCTCGGGGTTGTTGAGGATCATCTCGCGGAGGTCGTCGTCTTCGAGGATCTCGCGGTTCACCTGTTCCAGGCGCAGGAAGTCCTCCCGCGAGAAGGTTGTGCCGTGCCGGTCGTTGAACGCCGAGACGATCTCGGAGAGCGACTGTTCCTCTTCCTCGGTATAGGGGCTCGCGCCGAATTCCACGATCGGCTGCATTCTGGTTCCATCTCCGGCCGCGAGGGAGGCAGATCCTTCATCCGTCTTTTCGATCCGGTAGGCCTCGAGGCGCAGCATGTCGTCGGTGATCTCGATCTGCGCGGGGACCGCCCGGGAGGGCAGGAGGCGCACCAGCCAGTCGAGATAGACATAGAGGCTCTCCAGGTTCGAGTCCTCGAGCGGGATGACCTGGCTGACGAAGGCATAGAACCGCATGTAGCTCTTCGCGAGCTGCCGGAACTCCTCGGTCGCCGCCTCGTCGTCGGCAAGCAGGAACCGGTCCCGGGCGCGTCTCACGATCGCTTCAAGCCTTGTTCGCTCGGCACTCGTCAGATCTCGGCCGACGAAGAAGCCTTGAGCGAACTCGTCGATCTCCATCATGTCGATGGCGGGAGAAGCGCGCAGCTGGGCCTCGAGCGTGTAGATCTGGCTGAGGTTCGTGCGTTCCTCGAGCAGGGTCGCCTCGTAGAACGGAGCGAAGGCGGTGCGGATGTCCTCCACGCTGTTCCGGAAGTCGAGGATGAAGGTCCGATCCTTCCCGGGATGTGTCCGGTTCAAGCGGGCCAGCGTCTGGACGGCCTGCAGGCCATCCAGCTTCTTGTCGACATACATGGCGCAGAGCTTCGGCTGATCGAACCCGGTCTGATACTTCTCCGCGACCACGAGCACCTGGTATTGCACGTCGTAGGGGGTCCCGTCCGGCTTGATCCCGTTGAACCGCTTCGGAAGCTCTCCCTCGGAGAACCCGTTGGCCGCCTCCTCGGTCCAGGTCTGCCCGTCGACCTCGAGATCACCCGAAAAGGCCACCAGGGCCTTCATGTCGGTGTATCCGTGTTTTTCGATGTAGCCCTTCAGGCCTTGCCAGTAGCGCAGGGCATGTTCGCGGCTTTCCGTCACCACCATGGCCTTCGCCTCGCCGCCGAGCTCGTGCATCACGTGCCGGCGGAAGTGCTCGACGATGACCTCGACCTTCTGAGCGATGTTGGTCGGGTGCAGGCGAGCGAAGCGGGCGACCCGTCGCTGACCGTCCCGCGTGCGCAGGGCAGGGTCGTCCTCGATGGCCTTCTCGAGCTGAAAGTAGGCCTGGTAGGTCGTGTAGTTCTGCAAGACATCGAGGATGAATCCTTCCTCGATGGCCTGGCGCATCGAGTAGAGATGGAAGGCTTGCGGAGTGCCGTCGGGGCCGATGCGCCCGAAGCGTTCCAGCGTCACCGGCCTCGGCGTGGCGGTGAAGGCGAAGAAGGAGATGTTCGGCTGTGGCCCCCGGGCGCGTTGATACTCCAGGATGACATCTTCGACGTCCTCGCTGGAGCGGGTGAGCGAACGCACCATGTCGGCATTTGCCTTGCCGGACTGGGAGCTGTGAGCTTCGTCGATGATGATCGCGAAGCGCCGCGTGTTCACCCCGGAGAGCTTCGCAAGGTGCTCAGTCCCGAACTTCTGGATGGTGGTGATGATGATCCGGGCGCCCGCTTCGATGGCCGCCTTGAGGTCCCGGGACGTCCCGCCGATCTTCTTCACCAGTCCAGGCGTCTTCTCGAAGCTGGCGACCGTGGCCTGCAGCTGTCGGTCCAGAACGAGGCGGTCAGTGATGATGATCGCGGTGTCGAAGATCGGCTTGTCCTGATCGTCGTGCAGATTGATGGCCTGATGGGCCAGCCAGGCGATGGTGTTCGACTTCCCGGACCCGGCGGAGTGTTGCTCCAGATAGTTGTGCCCGGGGCCGTTGGTGCGGGCATGCGCCAGTGTCTTGCGCACGCAGTCCAGCTGTTGGAACCGCGGGAACAGCATCTTCTGTTTCCCGTCCGATTTGTCGAGGTGGATGAACTTCGACATGAGGTCGATCCAGACCTCGCGCCCGAATATGGCCTTCCCTTCGGGCTGGTCGGCGTAGAGGTAGCCGATGGCGAAATCGCCCTCGATGTCCGGATTGCCGGCGCCGCCATCGCGACCGCGGTTGAAAGGCAGGAAGCGGGTCTTCCCGTTCATCAGGCGCGTCGTCATCGAGACGTGCTCCTGATCGAGGGCGAAATGCACCAGAGCCCCTCGCTTGAAGGTGAGGAGCGGTTCCCCGGCCGGCGAGCGATCCTTCCTATACTGGGCCTCGGCATGACGGAATGTCTGGCCGGTGAGGGTGTTCTTCACCTCCAGAGTCGCGACGGGAATGCCGTTCAGGAAGAGAACGATGTCGATCGCGTTGCCGTGGCGTTTGGAATAGACGACCTGGGTCATCACGGTGAGGCGATTGCCTTGCCAGGCGCGAACCAGATCGGGGTTGAGGGATGACGCGGGCCGCGGGAACATCAGCCGGAAGTGCATGTTGGGCACGATCTTGAAGCCGTCCCGCAGGACCTCGAGCGTGCCGCGCCCCTTCAGGGCCACCTCGAGATTGCGGAAGAATTCGTCCTCGGCGGCGCCCGGGTATTGCCCTTCCAGGGTCCTCCAGACTTCGGGCTGGGTGTCCTTGAGGAAGGCGACCACGACGTCCCGGTCGAGCCCAAGTGTCTTATCGAATGCAGTTGAGGGCCGCTCCTCGTAGCCTTGGGTGGCAACGAGCTGATCGACGATATGCCGCTCGACCACCTGTTCGGTGTGCAACTTCTCGGGTGTGAAAGACTTGGGCTTTGTTGTCATGGCGATTTCGTCAATGTCTCTGATTCAAATGGGTCTGATCAGCCACGCAGATGGTCGAGAACCACGTGGGCGTCCTCGATGCTGCGGACTTCGAGGCGGGCGAGGGGGCTATTGCGGAATTCCTCGTAGGCGCTGAGGTTGCTGTTGGCGCCCTTGCCCTCTGCATCCGTCCAGGCGCGCCCCTTGGGCTGCTTGTCGACGCGCTCCACGCTCGCCGGCAAGGCCTTCGGTAGGCCGAAGGGGCGGACCACCCAGAAATTCACCTGGGTGTCATGGCCGAGTTCCACGCCCACGGCGCGGCGCTTGCCTCGGCTGCGCCAGACTTCGAGGTGGACCTTGCCGCTACTGGCGCGAGCCGAGGGGATGGGCTCGAAGTCCGCGCGCAGGATCGCGCGGACGGAGTCTTTCAGGTCGGAAATCACCGTGCTCACTGAGTCATCTCCTCGGCGATCCGGTCCAGCGCCCGGTCCGTTGTGCCATTGCGCCGATAGGTGTCCGGGTCGATCTGGCCCGTGACAGCGGCGGTGATCATGGCGGCTCGGAGTTCTTGCAACAGCGCAATTGCCTGTTCGTTTTTCTCCCTCAGAGCATTTTCCCGAGACCGTCTGCGCGCCAACTGTTCGACAAGGTGTGCCTGATCATCAAGCGGCGGCACCGGAAAGACTATGTCATAGAGAGCGTCAGTATAGAGGCGAAGGCGCGAAGAATGGATTCCTTTGCTGCGTCGAGTTGCCTCGGCAATGAACTGCGGGGAACGAACGACAAGATCAGCGAATTCTGGAGACAGTCTCTGATCAATTGGTCGATAGACACCATACGATGGGCTGATGATGCCCTCCTCGGGGCTGATTCCCATGGCGCCCATCCATGCCCACATGGTGTTGACCACCAAGTCGTTACGCATGACCTTTTTGTAGCCAACGTTGCTTTCTGCCAAGAACATGTTGACTTCTTTTTCGGAACGCTTCGTCACGCCGGTGAGGTGTGAGGCCGAGAGAAGCTCTTCCTCGCCGGTTTCACTTCGGCCCACCCGCTCCCGATATATGAAGCGCATGCGCCTGATATCCCAAGTTTTTGGAACTGTGCCCAACCAAGCAGCATCTTGGCGCTCTTGCGACTCGATCAATCCTCCATTGATGGCGTCAGCGATCAAGGATTTCGCGACTTCATCGAGTAGTTCATTGAATGCATGTCGCTTCTCTACCAGCGCATCAATTCTGGTGGTCTCTCGGTCGAGGAAGTCAGCGATGGCTTTTTGGGTCTCGAAGTCTGGCGCGGGGATTTTCTCTCTACCGATATTCTCCCAAGAAGCCCGAGGCATCTTGGCGCCGAATGTGGTGCCATTGATCCTCTCGATCACCTCTGGAGTGGAAAGAGCATAGCGCAAAAAACGAGGATCATGCCCCTTATTGGGACGCAGAATGAGCGCCTCTGTGGAGCAGGTTCCGCGAAACCTGGGAAGCGCCACCTTAGCGAGGTAGGGACGGAGTTTTCCGAAAAGAATATCTCCCGCCTCAAAGAGCCCTACGGTCCCTTCTGCTTCCGCATCCGTTTCAAAATTGATCTGGCCGGTCCAGCCCTTGATATGTTCAAGACCAATGAAAGGTAGGTCAGGTTTTGTGGTGCCGCGGCGAGTAATCAGTCGCACTGCCCGCTTCAATGGTACTGTAGACATCATTCCACCACCTCTGCCAGCAGCCCTGCAATCTCCGCTTCCAGCGATTTCAGGTCGTCATCGATCTCTGCCACTGGCCGCGGCGGTGCGTAGCGGTAGAAGTAGCGGTTGAAGTTGATCTCGTAGCCGACGCGGCCAACGCCGCCGTCTTTGTCGTCGCGATAGGTCTCGTCGACCCAGGCATCGGGCACGAAGGGCGTGACCTCGCGGGAGACATAGGCGCGCCAGTCCTCGGCCAGCGGCACGAGCTCGAAATCCCGCAGTTGCGGATCGGGCTCGGGTTTGCCGTCCTTGTCCAGGCAGATCGCCGCGTCCTCGTCCGGCGTGCCGATCGCCGCCTCAATGGCCTTCTGAACCGGGGCGCCGACCTTGATCTCAGCCTTCTTCAAGGCGCCGCGCAGGGCCTTGCGGAACACCACGCGATCCATGATCGGCGCATCTCCGCAGGCCACTTCCACCGCCGCCAGCAACGTCTTGCGGGCGTCCTCGCTCAGCTTCTCCACCGGCTTGGCGGCAGATAGCTTCGCTATGGTCTCTTCAGTTGCCTCGAAGCGCAGGCGCAGCGGGCGTTCCACCCGGATTTCGCGGAATCCGAAAGCGGTGGTGTCGAAAATCTTCGACACGTCCGAATGATCAGAGCCGCCGTTCAGCATGTCATGGTAGATCGACACGAGCTGGTGCCGCGCCTCGTCCGGGATCTCTCGGCGCTTCGCGCCCAGACTTTTTCTTGTGGACACCCAGAACC
>JAFKDC010000042.1 GCA_017255395.1 Enemella evansiae
GCTCGTCGGCTCAAAACACTCAGCGGACTCACGCCCTACGAATACATCTGCAAAATCTGGACTTCAGAGCCGAACAGCTTCATCGTCGATCCGATCCACCAGATGCCGGGACTGAACACCTAGAGAATTTTGTCGAACGTCTGGCGGGCTAAGTTGCGGGCTGGAGCATGAAATGCCCGCAAAGACTTGATATTCAACAAACCATGGTGCGGGTGGAGGGACTTGAACCCCCACGCCTTGCGGCGCCAGAACCTAAATCTGGTGCGTCTACCAATTTCGCCACACCCGCACGTGAGCCGCTGTCTAGCAAAGCCACAAGCCCGGTGCGAGAGGAAAATCAATTCAGAAACCGCAGGACATTTACTCGGCGTTGTCATATGCTGTGTCAAAAATCGAGGCAGACATATACAGGACGACGCCAATGGAACCGAAAACGGTCCGGCGTGACGACGGGGCTCTTCCCGCGCGCCATATCGAGTCCGATCAGGCTTTGAACGCGCTTGTCGCCGGCACCGTGGTGCTGACGCTCGAGGGCGCCTTGCCGGTCGAATTCATCAATCCGGGGGAACGCGTGATCACCCGCGACAGCGGCATGGCCGTGGTCCGGCAGGTGCGGCGCGGGTTTCGCAGAATGCGGGCGGTCAGCATCCGCGCCGGTTCGCTGGGCAATGCCCGGCCAGACCACGACATCACCCTTTCCGCCAGCCAGGAAATCCTTGTCCGCGACTGGCGGGCACCGATGCTGTTCGGGGCCTCGCAGGCGCTGATTCCGGTGGAGCGGCTCGTCGACGGCGAATTCATTCGCCACCTCGGGGTGATCGAGATCGAGACCGTGGAACTGGTCTTTGACACGGCACACATCCTCTATGCCGACGGGCTGGAACTGGCCTCCGCAGCCGCTGTTCCGGCCTGACAGGCCGCCCGGCCCTTCGCCCGACACCCATCGCGCTATGGCAGGGCCGGTGAAACAGGGATGCCGGGCCCGATGTTGTCAACCCGGCACGTCACAGACTGAGGGCGCGGAAGACCACCGGGATCTGTTCCGGCAGGTCCTCGGCAATCAGCCCGGGGCCAAAGCTGCGGGCCGCTTCGACATGCACCCAGGCGGCGGCCCCTGCCGCCTGCGTCGCGCTTAAACCGCGCGCCAGAAGACCGCAGATCATGCCCGCCAACACATCTCCCGCGCCGGCGGTGGCCAGCCAGGGCGCCGCGCGGTCCGATCCCGCATCGCTGAGCCAGACCGGCCCCTCCGGCGCGGCGATCACCGTCTCGGCGCCCTTCAACAACACCGTGCAGCCCGCCCGGCGCGCCGCCGCCCGGCAAGCCGCGATCTTCTTGACCCCACCCGCCTGCAACCCCCTTGAGATATCCGGGAAAAGCCGGGCAAACTCGCCCCCGTGCGGGGTCAGGACACAGTCCGCGTGCAGCATCTCGAACAGCGCGTCGGGGCTGCGCTGGAACCGCGACAGGGCGTCGGCATCCAGCACCGTGGCCCGCCCTGCCGAAAGCGCGATCTTCACCAGTTCGCCGGTGGACCCGCCCGTGCCGAGCCCAGGCCCGAGACAGAGCGCGTTCAGGCGCTTGTCCTCCAGCACCTCGGCCAGACCGGCGGCGCCGTCCAGCCCGCGCAGCATGATGGCGTTCAGCTGCATGGCGTTCTCCGTCACCGCCCGCAACGGGCAGCCCAGCGTCACCAGCCCGGCGCCGATCCGCAGCGCCGCCCGGGCCGCCAGCCGCGCCGCGCCACCCGCGCCCGGGGGCCCTGCCAGCACCAGCGCATGGCCGTGGTCGTATTTGTGCTGATCGGCCCGCTTCGACAGGTCCGGCAGCGTTTCGCGGGTAAGGGGTCTGACATCCATGCGCGCTCCGTGTCTCTTGCGCCCGTTAGAGCCCAATATCCTTGACGATCAGTTTCCCGCAGGCGGCGGGGCCATGGCCCGCCAGGTGACCGGCCTTCGGACGATGGAAGGTCACCGTCATATTGGCCAGGATGCAGGAATCGAGCGGGTTCTCCTGCCCGTATCCCGGGTATTCTCCGGTGTCGGCATCCATGCCGCTTGGCACGTCGATGGACACCACACCGGGAAAGCGGCTGTCGCGCGGCGAGGCCGCAGCCCACAGGTTGAGCTCCATCTGCGTCCGGCCGAGGCTTTGGAAAGGGCGGGTCAGCCCGATCCCGAAGATCGCGTCGACGGCCACATCCACGCCCGGATTGTCCCCGGCGTAGCCGTCCATGCGCGCATCCGTCAGGCCGGACACGGCCCCCATACCGCGCCAGCGGTCGCAATTGACCTTCGCATCCGGCGGCAGCCGATCCGCGTCCCCCAGCAGCAACACCTCGACCTGCCAGCCAAGGCCAGCCAGAATCCGGGCGACCACGAAACCGTCACCGCCGTTGTTGCCGGGTCCGCACAGAACCAGCGCGCGGCGCCCCTCGGGCCAGTGCTCCAGAATCGCCTCGACGGCCCCCTGCCCGGCCCGCTCCATCAGCTCCAGTCCGGTCACCCGCCCGCTTTCCATCGCGGCACGTTCCGCTGCCCGCATCCCGGCCACCGTCAGAACCTCGGTCATCGGTTCGCCTCGTCGATTCAATTTTGCCCGCATTTTGGGCGATCTGCCTATTGTTTAGTCGAGCCGGATTTTTCACTCTCGGCTGGGCGGCAGGTTACACCCTATCGGATTGTGGTGGCGATGGGGAAATGGTCTGCCAGAGACAACTTAGAGACACCGAGGAGGGGCCATTCATGAAGAAGGTCGAAGCAATCATCAAGCCGTTCAAGCTGGATGAAGTCAAAGAGGCGCTGCAAGAGGCTGGCATTCAGGGCCTGTCGGTGGTCGAGGTGAAAGGCTTCGGCCGTCAGAAGGGCCATACGGAACTGTATCGCGGCGCCGAATACGTGGTGGATTTCCTGCCGAAGGTGAAGATCGAGATCGTGCTGGACGACGATCAGGTCGATAGCGCCATCGAGGCGATCATCGCCGCGGCCAAGACCGACAAGATCGGCGACGGCAAGATCTTCGTGAGCGGAGTCGAGCAGGCCATCCGTATCCGCACCGGCGAGACCGGCTCGGACGCTCTGTAATCCCCCAAACACCCGCGAAACCACGGTTTCGCGCGACAAACTCCAATTTTCTGAAAGAAAAGGAAGAAGGAATGAGCAAAGACGCTGTTCTGGCCATGATCAAGGACGAGGACATCGCCTATGTCGATATCCGCTTTACCGATCCGCGCGGCGCCCTTCAGCACGTGACGATGGTTGCGGACCTGGTCGACGAGGATTTCCTTGAGGAAGGCCTGATGTTCGACGGTTCGTCGATCGCCGGCTGGAAGTCGATCGAAGCCTCGGACATGAAACTGATGCCCGACACCGACTCGGCCTACATCGACCCCTTCTATGCCGAAAAGACCCTGTGCCTGCACTGCTCGGTGGTCGAACCGGACACCGGCGAAGCCTATGAGCGCGACCCGCGCGGCACCGCCGAGAAGGCAGAGGCCTACCTGAAGGCCTCGGGCATCGGTGACGCCTCTTACTTCGGTCCCGAAGCGGAATTCTTCATCTTCGACGACGTCAAGTATTCGGTCGCGCCGAACAAGGTCTCCTTCGAGGTCGATGCCGACCACGCGGCATGGAACACCGACGCCGAGTTCGAAATGGGCAACCTCGGCCACCGTCCGACCTTCAAGGGCGGCTACTTCCCGGTGAACCCGCGTGACGACGGTCAGGACATCCGCTCCGAGATGCTGTCGACGATGAAGCGCATCGGCATGAAGGTCGACAAGCACCACCACGAAGTGGCGACCTCGCAGCACGAGCTTGGCCTGATCTTCGGTTCGCTGACCAAGCAGGCGGACGAGCTGCAGAAGTTCAAGTACATCATCCACAACGTCGCACATGCCTATGGCCGCTCGGCCACCTTCATGCCGAAGCCGATCAAGGGCGACAACGGCTCGGGGATGCACGTGAATATGTCGATCTGGAAGGACGGCAAGCCGCTCTTCGCGGGCGACAAATACGCCGACCTCAGCCAGGAAGCGCTGTATTTCATCGGCGGCATCCTGACCCACGCCAAGGCGCTGAATGCCTTCACCAACCCCTCCACCAACAGCTACAAGCGCCTGATTCCCGGCTTCGAAGCCCCGGTTCTGCGCGCCTACTCGGCCCGCAACCGGTCGGGCTGCGTGCGTATTCCGTGGACGGAAAGCCCCAAGGCCAAGCGCGTCGAGGCCCGCTTCCCCGATCCGGCGGCGAACCCCTACCTGTGCTTCTCGGCGCTTCTGATGGCCGGTCTGGACGGCATCAAGAACAAGATCGACCCGGGCGAGGCGATGGACAAGAACCTCTACGACCTGCCGCCGGAAGAGCTGGAAGGCATCCCGACGGTCTGCGGTTCGCTGCGCGAGGCGGTCGAGGCGCTCAAGGCCGACCACGAGTTCCTGCTGGCCGGCGACGTCTTCACCAAAAGCCAGATCGAAGGCTATCTCGAGCTCAAGATGGACGAGGTCGTCGCCTACGAGCACACGCCGCACCCGGTGGAATACAGCCTGTACTACAGCTGCTGATCCACAGGCGCAGCACCGATACGGAAAAGGGCGTCCCGCGCGGGCGCCCTTTTTTGCGTCCCGACGCCCCGGTCCGATGCCGAAAGGCCGGAGCGGAACCCTCTGTGGCGCAAGGCTGCCCCGCCGCCCGCGCGATCCGCTTAACGACACACGGCGCGTCGGCGGCCCTGCCTCCGCGCATCCGCACCCCCAGGCATCGGCAGGGTGACGCCGGGGCCACCGGCGCCGGGCAACATTGCTATTGGACGTTGCGGTTTGGCCCGCTACCCTTTGGGCAACAAGTCAATCCGGAGTTACCGATGCGTCGTATTCTATCCGCCGTCTGCCTGTCCCTGGTCACCGCCGCCCCTGCCTGGGCCGCGAGCTGCATCACCAGCCAGGGCGCCTTCAACGGCTACAAACAGGCCTTCGGCCAGCAGGCCGCCGCCAGCGGCGTGGGCCAGCGCGGCCTTCAGGCGCTGTCGGGCACGCAGCTGTCCGGCATCACCTGGCGCTTCGAGTCCCAGCCCTCCAGCCAGACCGGCGTGTCCTACGGCGACCCGGCGCAGTTCCTCGCCAAACGCACCGGTGGCTCTGCCCAGGCCTTCGTGAACACCGCCCGCTCGCGGATGGAGCGCAACGCCGGGCTCTTCAACTCGATCGAACAACGCTACGGCGTCCCGGGCAGCATCCTTGCGGTGATCTGGGGGCTCGAAACCTCCTGGGGCGGCTATACCGGCAAGACCAATATCGTGTCGGGCGCGGTCACGCTGGCCTCTTACTGCCGCCGCCATCCCCGGTTCGAACCGCATGCGGTCGCGGCCCTGCAACTGGTGGATCGCGGCGTGATCAACGCCGGCACCCAGGGCGGCCCCTCCGGGGAGCTGGGCCACATGCAGTTCCTCGCCGGAAACTGGATGCGCTACGGCGTCGACGCCAATGGCGACGGCCGCGCCGATCCCTACAATGCCACCGACGCGCTGGCCTCTGCCGCCAACATGCTGCGCCAGCACGGCTGGCAGGCCGGGCAGCCCTTCGGCCCCGGCACGCGCAACTTCAACGTGCTGTCCGCGTGGAACGACAGCGGCAACTACCAGCGCGCCATCGCCTATGCGGCGGAGCAGATGGGCCGCTGACCACGCAGCGCCATCCGGTTCCCCAAACGGCGCGCCCTCCCCGGCGCGCCGTTTCACGTTTGGTTAACCAATGCGTTCGAACTGGATGACGATTACACGCAAAATTGCGCGATTTTGCCCCGAAGAAACCAAGTTCGGCGGGCATACCCTCGGCAAAGCGGCCCGTTCTGCCGCGAGGAGGTCGCATGATCACAATCGAGCATCCCTATGCCGGGCTCATTCTTCCAGACGCTTCGGACCTTGATCCGGCCCCCTACCTGAAGGCCGCGGCCATAAGCCTTGCCCGTCAGGAGGCCGGGTGCCGCCCCCGGATCGATTCTGGCAAAAGTGAGGTCATCGGCCGGGACTTCGGCATCGTCGTCACCCCGCAGGAAGACAGCGACTACGGCCCCCGCGTGCTGATAGAAGTCATCGCGACGGATGGCAGCCCGCCCGAGGACGAAATGGCGGCGCGCATCCTGTCCGATACCGTGATGCTGGCGCTGAAGACCTCCGAGGCGGATATCCTCGAATGGTACGCGCCCGACGTCCTGATCGACCGCGAGGATTTCATCCGCCTGCAAAGCTACGTCTCGCCGCGCCGCGCCCGGTCCGCGCCGCCCTCCGGGCCACAGACCACACCTGCAGAGAACGAGGGTCTGCCTGACAGCCTGCGCACCATGCTGGCCCCCGACCCGGCCCCGGCGGAGGGCCAGAACCGTCCCGCCGCAAGCGACCGGCTGGCGCAATACCGCATCCGAATGGAGCAGACGCCCCCCCAGAGCAGACACCCCACATTGGCCGGCTGGCTGAAAACCGGCGCGGTGGGCACGCTTGCCGCGCCGCTGACGGTTGTTCGCTTCCTCGTCGACCTGTATCGCGGCATGGATATCCGGCTTGTGTCTCAGGCGCTTGCGGTGACGGCGCTTTTCGTGGCGCTGTACAACACCGACCGCCTGCAGACGGTTCTGTACCAGTTGACGCACTGACGCGGCGCGTCACTGCGGCCTCACCGGGCGCCCGCAAGCCGGAGGAACCCCAGCACGCCCCGGTGGTCCGAGCCATGGGCGGGCATCACCCGGATGCCCCGCCCGATCCCGGGCGTCGCCAGAACGTGGTCTATGCCGATCGGCAACCCGAAGGGCAGCGTGAAGGTCTGGGCGTGGCGGCCGACCCGCCGCGTGCCGGTGGCGGCGGCGACCTTCTGCACCGCCTGCCCCCAGGCGACCATGTTGAAGTCCCCGGCGATCACCATTGGCCCCTCCAGCCTTGCGATCTCGGGCAGGATCTCGTCCAGCTGCGCCATCTGCGGGTGTGGCCAGGGCCAGCTGACATGCAGCGACACCACCCAGAGCGGCCCCCCGGGCGTTTCCACCTGCAAGGCCGCGATGCCGTCCCGCGCCGAGCAGATCCGGCTTCCGGGGACTTCGGGAAAGCGCGACAGCACGGCCTCGCCCAACCACGCCCTCAGCGGGCAGTGCAGTTGCGTGGGATAGGCCGCCTCCAGCGCCTTCAGCAACAGCATGTTGCGGCTCCCGACCTCCTGCAAGGTCAGGATATCGGGGTCGGTGGCGGCCACCGCCGCCAGCCAGTCGGCATCCTCCTGCCGGTCCATCATCAGGTTCTGCTGGTACAGAAGCAGATCGTAATCGCCAATCGGGCCGGGCAGCGCGCGGATCGCATGGTGCGCAAGCGCGGCCAGCGCCAGCGCCGCAATCGGCCAGCGCAGGACACTGGGCCAGCCGGTCCAGATCACGGCAAGGGCGAAGATCACAAGCAGCGGCACGCGAAACACCGCAAAACTGTCCCCCGCCGGATGCCATGCACCGCCGAACCCGGCCAGAAGGCCAAGCCCGGTCAGGACTGTAACGATCTTCAACAGCCGGTCTATGACCCTCACCATCGCGTGACGCGCTCCTTCGCGCGCTTGTGACATGCCGCCAGCAAAGACAGTGTTAAGGCCCGCATCCGAAGGACCCTGCCATGCCCACCGAACGCGTCACCTTCACCGGTCATTCCGGCGACCGCCTTGCCGCCCGGCTCGACCTGCCCGATGGGCCGCAGCTTGCCACGGCGCTTTTCGCCCATTGCTTCACCTGCGGCAAGGATATCGCAGCGGCGCGGCGCATCTCGGCCCGGCTGGCGGCCATGGGCTTCGCGGTGCTGCGCTTCGACTTCACCGGGCTTGGCCATTCGGGAGGAGAATTCGCCAATACCACCTTCCGCTCGAACGTCGCCGATCTGGGCGCCGCGGCGGAATACCTGACGGGCCGCGACATGCCGCCGGGGCTGCTGATCGGGCATTCGCTGGGCGGCGCGGCCATGCTGCGGGCGGCGCGCCACATCGCCTCGGCCAGGGCGGTGGTCACCATCGGCGCCCCCTTCGACCCCGACCATGTCACCCGGAACTTTGCCGAGGCGCTGGAGACGATCGAACGCGACGGCGCCGCAGCGGTCGATCTGGGCGGGCGCCCGGTCACCATCGGGCGGGATTTCGTCCGGGATGTGCAGGGGCAGGCCCTTGCCGAGGACATCGCTCACCTGAAACGCGCCCTGCTGATCCTGCACGCGCCGCGCGACAGCGTTGTGGACATCTCGAACGCAACCCGGATCTTCACCGCCGCCCGTCACCCGAAGAGCTTCGTCACGCTTGGCGATGCCGATCACCTCGTCAGCGCTGCCGAGGACGCCGAATATGCCGCCGGGGTGATCGCCGCATGGTCCGGGCGCTATCTGGACCTGCGCCGCCCCGCCCCGCCCGTGGGCGCCCCCGAGGGCGTGACCCGGGTGACAGAGGCCGACCCGGGCGGCTTTTTGCAGGACGTGCAGAACGGGCCGCATCACCACATGGTCGCCGATGAGCCCGAAGCCTACGGCGGCACGGATCGCGGGCCTTCGCCCTACGGCTTCCTTTCGGCGGGTCTGGGGGCCTGCACCTCGATGACGATCCGGATGTATGCCCGTCGCAAGGGCTGGCCGCTGGAAGGCGTCAGCGTCGATGTCCGCCACGACAAGGTGCATGCGCAGGACGCGGGCACCGCGCAGGACACGCGCATCGACCGGTTCACCCGGCGGATCACGCTGGAGGGGCCGCTGACGGACGACCAGCGCGCGCGCCTGCTGGAGATCGCCGACCGCTGCCCCGTGCACCGGACGCTGGAGGCGGGCGCACATATCACCACAGAGCTGGCCTGAACCGCCGAGCGGCACAGCCGGTCGCGCAGCTGGCCCGAACAACTGGCCCGAACAACCAACCTGAACGAAAAACGGCGCCGCAGCTTTCGCCCGGCGCCGTCCGTAACGGGTATCAGAAGGGTCAGCCGCGCGCGCGGCCGATCAGCTTCCACGCGGCGGGCAGGATCAGCGCCGCCAGCGCCAGCTTGACGAAGTCACCCAGCAGGAAGGGCGTCAGGCCCCATGCCAGGATCGGCTTGTCAAAGCCGTAAAGCATGCCCAGCCAGATCAGGCCCGGCACGTAGAGCACCACGTTGCCCAGCAGCATCGCGCCCACCATCTTGGGGGCCGATCGGTCCCAGCCCCGGCGCGCCAGCACGCCCATCAGGCCCACGGCGATGACGTAGCCCAGCAGGTAGCCACCGGTGCCGCCCATCATGTACTCGATGCCGTTCAGGTCGGCGGTCGAGCTTTGGAAGATGTCAAAGCCCAGCATGCCGAGGATCATGTAGCCCATGATCGTCGCCAGCCCGAGACGCGCGCCATAGGCGGCGCCGACGGTCAGCACGGCGAAGGTGCCCATGCCCATCGCGACCGGCGAGCCGGGAACCGGCACCTTGATCTTGGCCATCACGGCAAGGAAGGCGATGCCCGCCACGAAAAGCGCGGCCTGCTTCACGCGCAGCGCGGTTCCCTCATTGGCGCCGAAGGCTTCGGCCAGCACGTTGCGGTTCATTGTCAGGTTCATGGGAGCCCCCGTCCTCTGTTCAAGCGTTTCAGTGTTTGTGCCCGACTTGCTGCAATGCCGCAAGCGGCTTGCCCGGCAATTGCGCAAATCCTGCAAAGCGTACAGTTTGCAAAGTCGGCCCCGGGCGGGCGCCGGGGCTGGCGTCCCGCGCCCTGCCCGCGCGCCCCTGCGGGACGGGCGCCAAGAAAAACGGCCCGCCCACTGGGGGCGGACCGCTCGGGTCTTTCAGGGGGGCGGCGGTCTTGCCCCGCCCCGCAGGCCTCAGCCCAGCTTGGTCAGCAGATCGCCGATCGACTGCTTGGCATCGCCGTAGTACATCCGCGTGTTGTCCTTGAAGAACAGCGGGTTCTCGATGCCCGAGTAGCCGGTGCCCTGCCCGCGCTTGGACACGAAGACGGTCTTGGCCTTCCAGACCTCCAGCACCGGCATCCCGGCGATGGGGCTGTTGGGATCGTCCTGCGCGGCGGGGTTCACGATGTCGTTCGAGCCGATAACGATGACGACGTCCGTCTCCGGGAAGTCCTCGTTGATCTCGTCCATCTCCAGCACGATGTCGTAGGGCACCTTGGCCTCGGCCAGAAGCACGTTCATGTGCCCCGGCAGACGGCCCGCGACCGGGTGAATGGCAAAACGCACCTCTTTGCCCTGCCCGCGCAGCTTGCGCGTCAGTTCGGCGACGTTCTGCTGTGCCTGTGCCACCGCCATGCCGTAGCCCGGAACGATGATCACAGAGTCCGCCTCTTCCAGCGCCTGCGCCACGCCGTCGACGTCGATGGCGACCTGTTCGCCCTCGATCTCCGCCGCCGGACCCGCCGCGCCGCCGAAGCCGCCGAGGATCACGCTGATAAACGACCGGTTCATCGCCTTACACATGATGTAGGACAGGATCGCACCCGAAGAGCCGACCAGCGCGCCGACCACGATCAAGAGGTCGTTGCCGAGGCTGAAGCCGATGGCCGCCGCCGCCCAGCCGGAATAGCTGTTCAGCATCGAGACCACGACCGGCATGTCGGCGCCGCCGATGCCCATGATCAGGTGGTATCCGATGAAGAGCGCCGCCAGCGTCATGAGGAACAGCGGGAAGAAGCCGCCCGTGCCCATGTACCAGAAGAGGCACAGAGCCGAGAGGCCCGCCGCGCCCGCGTTCAGCAGGTGGCCGCCCGGCAGTTTCGTCGCCGCCGAGGTCACCTTGCCCGCCAGCTTGCCGAAGGCAATGACCGAGCCGGTGAAGGTGATGGCGCCGATGAAGATGCCCAGGAACAGCTCGACCCGCAGGATGTTGACCTCGACAGTGTCCTTCTTGGCGATCAGCGCCGCGAAGCCTTCAAGCGACTTGCGCGCGGTTTCGTCCATGGCCAGCACGCGGCCCAGTTCGAAATGCGCGTTGAAGCCCACGAAGACCGCCGCGAGACCGACAAGCGAGTGCATCGCCGCCACAAGCTGCGGCATCTCGGTCATCTGGACGCGCTTGGCGACCACGAAGCCGATGGCCCCGCCCGCCGCGATCAGGATCAGCGAGAGCAGCCAGAAGCCCGAGCCCGGGCCGATTAGCGTTGCAAAGACCGCAAGGCCCATGCCGACGATGCCGTACCAGACGGCGCGCTTGGCGCTTTCCTGCCCCGAAAGGCCACCCAGCGACAGGATGAAGAGGACGGCTGCGACCACGTAGGCCGCTGTCGTGAAACCGAAATCCATGTGTCTGTCCCCTCCCTTACGACTTCTGGAACATGGCGAGCATGCGCCGTGTCACGAGGAAGCCGCCGAAGATGTTGATCCCGGCCATGAAGACCGACAGGGCCGCCAACAGGATCACGAGGAAGCTCCCCGATCCGATCTGCATGAGCGCGCCAAGGATGATGATCGACGAGATGGCGTTGGTGACGGCCATCAGCGGCGTGTGAAGCGAGTGCGAGACGTTCCAGATCACCTGGAAGCCCACGAAGACCGACAGCACGAAGACGATGAAGTGCTGCATGAAGCTGGCAGGCGCCACAAGGCCCACGAGCAGCAGCAGGCCACCGCCCACCGCCAGCAGGGTCACCTGCTGCCTGGTCTGCGCCTTGAAGGCGGCGACCTCGTTGGCGCGCTTTTCCTCAGGCGTCAGCTCCTTGGCCTTTTCCTTCGGCTTCTGGGCCGCGATGGCCTTCACCTTGGGCGGCGGGGGCGGCCAGGTGATCTCTCCCTTGTGGGTCACGGTCGCGCCGCGGATCACGTCGTCGTCCATGTTGTGATCGACCACGCCGTCCTTGCCGGGGGTCAGGTCGGTCATCATGTGACGGATGTTGGTCGCGTAAAGCGTCGAGGACTGCGTCGCCATGCGGCTCGGGAAGTCGGTGTAGCCGATGATGGTCACGCCGTTCTCGGTCACGACCTTCTCGTCCTTGACGGTGCCCTCGACGTTGCCGCCGCGCTCCGCCGCGAGGTCGATGATGACCGAGCCGGGCTTCATCGCCTTGACCATGTCCTCGAGCCATAGCTTCGGCGCCTCGCGGTTGGGGATCAGGGCGGTGGTGATGACCACGTCGATCTCGGGGGCGAGTTCACGGAACTTGGCCAGCTGCGCTTCACGGAATTCAGGCGAGGACACAGAGGCATAGCCGCCGGTGGCGGCGCCGTCGGTCTGCTCTTCCTCGAAGTCGAGGTAGACGAATTCGGCGCCCATCGACTCGACCTGCTCCGCCACTTCGGGGCGGACGTCGAACGCGTAGGTGATCGCACCGAGGCTGGTCGAGGTGCCGATGGCGGCCAGACCTGCCACACCGGCGCCGACCACCAGAACCTTGGCCGGGGGCACCTTGCCCGCCGCCGTGATCTGGCCGGTGAAGAAGCGGCCGAAGTTGTTGCCCGCCTCGATCACCGCGCGGTAGCCCGCGATGTTTGCCATGGACGAAAGCGCGTCCATCTTCTGCGCGCGGCTGATGCGCGGCACCATTTCCATCGCGATGACCGACGCGCCCGAGGCCTTGGCCTTTTCCAGACCGGCTTCGTTGCCGCCGGGGTTGAAGAAGGTGATCAGCGTCTTGTCGGCGCTCAGGCGGCCCAGTTCTTCATCCGTGGGAATGCGCACCTTGGCGATGATGTCGGACTTTGCCCACAAGGCGTCGGCATCGGCCACGACCTCTACCCCGGCTGCCGCGTAATCTGCATCCGCAAAGCCGGCCTTCGCGCCAGCCCCGGCCTGGATCAGGCAGTCGTGGCCCAGCTTCTGCAATTGCCGGGCCGAGTCGGGCGTCATCGCCACCCGGTTCTCACCGGCCTCGACCTCTGTTGGTGTCCCGATTCTCACGTGTTTCATCCCCCTCGTTCAGGAATTCCTGCGTCGCGCGCTTTCTGCATCGCAGCACGCACATAGGCTGTACAATCCCCCCAAGGGGTGCACAACCGTCGCGCCGCTCTAGACCATATCGCGACGGAAAGTTAAAGCCATCGTCGCGTTTGTTGCGCATACCGTGTATACTCGGCAACAAACTTTCGTCGCAACCGCGCCTCTTCCGGCGCGATAAATCGACGCTCCACCACCCAGACGAAGATCGGGATCAGGGGCAGCGCCAGCACCGCGTCCCAGTACAGCACCATCCCCGCAAGGATCATCGAATCGCCAAGGTAGATCGGATTCCGCGTGCGGCTGAAGATGCCCGTTGTCACCAGCCGGTCGGCCTCTCGGTGCGGGATGACCGTGGTGCGCTGGCGGCGCATCTCGGTCACCGCAAGCGCCGCCAGAAGCAGCCCGCCCCCGACCAGAAGCCCGCCCAGCAGGTCCGCCCAGACCGAGCCGAAGGAGCCGACGGGCAGGACGGTCTTCTGGACCCAGGCCAGCGACAGGAAAGCCGCCAGCCAGACCGGCGGCATGTCGAGCCATTTCATCGGCATTCTCCCCGCATTGCGGCGCAAGGGTGACCTGCGACGGCGCGGCGCGCAACGGCTGCCGATGTCGCACGGGGCGGCCCGGGGCCGATACTCCGCGCCCCGACCACAAGGCCAACGGCCCCTTGGACGCCCGGCACCTGCGGTCTATGGTCGCCCGCACCCCCGCCGCCCCATGGCGCGGCGCAAACAGGATACAGGCCCCATGACCGACTTCACCACCACACGCAGGCTTTTCGACATCCCGCAGGGGCTGGTCTACCTCGATGGCAACTCGCTGGGGCCCCTGCCCCGCGCCGTGCCCGAGCGCGTTGCCCGGACGGTGACAGAGCAGTGGGGTCCGCATCTGATCGGCGGCTGGAACGCCTGCGGCTGGATGGACCAGCCGCGCGCGCTGGGGGACCGGATCGGGCGGCTGATCGGCGCCCGGCCGGGGCACACGGTGATCGGCGACACCCTGTCCATCAAAGTGTTTCAGGCGCTGGCGGCCGCCGTGGCCCTGAACCCCGGGCGAAAGGTGATCCTGTCGGACACCGGCAACTTTCCCACCGACCTCTACATGGCCGAAGGGCTGATCAAGCTGCTTGGGCCGGACTATCGCCTGCAACTCGCGGACCCCGAGGCGCTTGAGGATGCGATCACCAAAGAGACCGCCGTCGTTCTGGTGACAGAGGTCGACTACCGCACCGGACGGCGCCATGACATGGCGCGGCTGACCGCCACCGCCCATGCCCGGGGCGCCCTTGCGATCTGGGACCTCGCGCATTCCGCCGGGGCCTTCCCGGTCGACGTGACCGGCGGGAACGCCGATTTCGCGGTGGGCTGCACCTACAAGTACCTTAACGCCGGTCCCGGGGCGCCCGCCTTCATCTCTGTCGCGGCCCGTCACGCGGACCACGTGGAACCGGCGCTGGCGGGCTGGCTGGGCCACGATGCGCCCTTCGCCTTCGAGCAGGGCTATCGCCCCGGCGAGGGCGTGGCACGGATGCGGGTCGGCACACCGCCGGTCCTGCAAATGGCCGCGCTCGACGCCGCGCTCGATGTCTGGGAGGGGGTGGACATGTCCGCGCTGCGGGCGCGCTCTCTGGCGCTCGCCGACCGCTTCATCGCGGCGGTCGAGGCCGCCTGCCCCGCGCTGACGCTGGCCACCCCGCGGACGCATGACCAGCGCGGCTCGCAGGTGTCGTTCCGCCACCCCGAGGGCTACGCCATCATGCAGGCCCTGATCGCGCGCGGCGTCGTCGGCGACTTCCGCGCACCCGACATCCTGCGCTTCGGCGTGACGCCGCTGTATATCGGCGAGGCCGAGATCGACCGCGCCGCCGAGGTGCTGGCAGAGGTGATGGACGGCGCGCTGTGGGATCAGCCCGAGTACCGGGCGCGCAAGGCGGTGACCTGAGCCCGCCACGGCGCCTGCGGGCAGGCCGTCTGCGGGCCGGTCGGCTTGCCGCCCGGCCCGCGTGCCGCCCACCCCGGCAGGTGGCGCCACCGCCGCCCGCCATCGCCGCCGGTCAGGCCCGCAGACGGCCCGCCCCCAAGGCGCTGAGCCCCAGCAGGACGGCGGCGGTGCCAAGGCAGGCCGGCAGGCCGCCGATCTGGTAGCTGAGCCCCGACAGCAGCGTACCCAGCAGGCGCCCCGCCGCATTGGCCATGTAGTAAAAGCCCACGTCCATCGTGACCCGCTCGCCCTTGGAAAAGGCAAGGATCAGGTAGCTGTGCAGCGCCGAGTTCACCGCGAAGAGCGCGCCGAAGACCAGCAGCCCGGCGACGATCGTCGCGGTCAGCCAGGGCGCCGGATCCCCGGCCAGCGCGACCAGCGCGGCCAGCAGCACCGGCACGACCGTCAGCGACAGCGCCCAGCCGCGCGCGGCGGCGGCGATCTCTGCCTCGGGGCGGCTTGCCGCCCGCAGCGCCCTGGGCGCCCAGGCCTGCACCGCACCGTAGAGGATCGTCCAGACCGCCATGAAACTGCCGATGGTGAAGAAGGCGGCGCGGTTGCCCGCCTCTGACCCGTCGGAGAGGACAGCGTAGAAATAGACCGGGATTCCCACCACGAACCAGACATCCCGGGCGCCGAACAGGAAGACCCGCGCGAAGGACAGCCAGTTGACATTGCGGTCGGTGGAAAAGACCGAGGCGAACCTGACCCCCTTGCTGCCGCCCGGCAGCCCCGGGGGCATCCGCAGCGCCACTGCCGCCAGCACAACAGCCAGCACGGCGGCCATACCGAGGATCGCGGGCACGAAGCCCGTCAGGGCCAGCAGCGCGGCGCCCAGCAGGAAGCCGCAGCCCTTCACCGCGTTCTTCGAGCCGGTCAGCACCGCCACCCAGCGGAACAGCCCGCCCTGCCCCTTGGGCGCCAGCAGCTTCACCGCCGACTTGGCGGACATCTTCGACAGGTCCTTGGCCACCCCCGACAGACCCTGCACCACCATGACATAGACGACAGAGGCCCCCAGCGCCCAGCCGGGATCAAGCTGCGCCAGGGCCAGCAGCGCCACGATCTGCAGGGATAGCCCGGCGTAAAGCGTCGCGGTCAGGCCGAAGCGCGCCGCGATCCAGCCCGCCGAGAGGTTCGTCACGATACCCGCCAGTTCATACAGCAGGAAGAGATAGGCCAGCTGCACCGCCGAGAAGCCCAGCGTATGGAAGTGCAAAAGCACCAGCATGCGCAGCGCCCCGTCGGTCAGCATGAAGGCCCAATAGGCGGCGGTCACGGCAATATAGGCCGACAGGCCTTCGGGGCGGTGGGCGGTGCGGGTCTGGGTCATCTATCCTGTCATCCTGATGGGCGGCGCCCTGGCGCGCCCGGCCTTGCATCCCGCCCCGTCCGCCGCGCGCCCGGGGCAGTCCTGTCGCGACGTCTTTCACGTCAGGGGGCGGCACGGTGCGACACGGCGCCTTGTGTCCGCCCCCTGTTCCGGCGGTCATGCCGCTGTGGCCCCCGGGGCGCACCCGGGGACCGCGCCTAAAGCGAGGCGCCGACCATCCGCGCCACCTCCGCCAGCCGGTGCGCATAGCCCCATTCGTTGTCGTACCATGCGTAGATCTTCACCTGCGTGCCGTTGATCACCATGGTCGAGGGCGCATCGACGATCGACGAGCGCGGATCGTTGACATAGTCGGTCGAGACCAGCGGGCGCTCTTCATAGCCAAGGATGCCCTTCAGCGGCCCCTCGGCGGCTGCCTTGAACAGCGCATTGACCTCCTTGACGCTGGTCTCCCGCTCGACCTCGAAGACGCAGTCGGTCAGCGAGGCATTCAGCAGCGGCACCCGCACCGCATGGCCGTTCAGGCGGCCCGTCAGCTCGGGATAGATCAGCGTGATCGCGGTGGCCGAACCGGTCGAGGTCGGGATCAGCGAGTTCAGCGCCGAGCGCGCGCGGCGAAGGTCCTTTGCCGGGCGGTCGACGATGGTCTGCGTATTGGTCACGTCGTGGATCGTCGTCATCGAGCCATGACGGATGCCCAGCCCCTCGTGGATGACCTTCACCACCGGGGCAAGGCAGTTGGTCGTGCAGGAGGCCGCCGTCACGATGCGGTGGCGCGCCGGGTCGTAGCTGTCGTCGTTGACGCCCATGACCAGGTTCGCCGCATCGCCGTCCTTGACCGGGGCCGAGACCACGACCTTTTTCACCCCACGTTCGAAATAGGGGGCGATCCGGGCCTCTGTCTTGTAGTAGCCGGTGCAGTCGATCACCACGTCGACGCCCTCGAGCGGCAGGGCGTCCAGCGTCCTGCTCTGATGGACCGGCAGGCGGGTGCCGTCGATGGTGATGCTGTCCGCGTCATGCGAGAAATCCGCATTCCAGCGTCCGTGCACCGTGTCGAACTCCAGCAGATGCGCGTGCATCGCCGCATCGCCGACCGCATCGTTGATCCATGCGATGGTCTCGCCTGCCTCCAGAAGCGGTTTCAGGGCCAGCTTGCCCATGCGGCCAAGGCCGTTGAGTGCGTAGACTGTCATGCGGGTGCGTCCTCGATCCTTCCAATGTCGTCGACCCGCGCCTGCAACGAGACGCGGTCCAGCGTATCCACCGGCAGCGCGGCAAAGCCCGCGATCCGGTTCTTCAGCGCGCCATAGACCTGCTGGAAGGCCAGCATGCGCTCGGCTTCGGTGCCCTCTGCCTTGACCGGGTCGGGCTGGCCCCAGTGTCCGGTCACCGGCTGGCCCGGCCAGGGCGGGCATTCCTCGTTCGCGGCGCGGTCACAGACGGTGAAGACAAAGTCGAACTGCGGTGCGCCCTCGCCCTGAAACTCCGAGATATGCTTGGCGCGTAACACCGTTGTGTCATGTCCCTTGTCCGCCAGCAGTTGCAGGGCGAAGGGATTGAGCGCGCTCTGCGGGCGGGTCCCGGCAGAGAAAACCTCGAACCGGTCGCCGGCGGTGTCGCGCAGCAGGGTCTCGGCAAAGATCGAACGGGCAGAGTTGCCGGTGCAGACAAACAGCACGGTCCGCTTGCGAGGGGATGCGGCAGGCATGGCAGGATCCTTTTCCAGGGTGGCAAAACAGATGTCGGCCCGGCCGCGGCAGCAATCCGCGGCAAGGTAGGTCATGAGGCCGCCCGCCCCAGCCACATCGGCAGAGTAGAGAAGCGAGGTGCCCTGACGGTCCTGCCGGATCAGCCCGGCCTGCCGAAGCTGCGCCAGCGTGGCCGACAGGGAGGAGGCCGGCATTTCAAGCGCTTGCGCCAGATCGCCCGCCGGCACCGCGTCGGGATAGCGGCGCATCAGCAGGCGAAAGACCGCAAGGCGGCGGGGATGGGCCAGCGCGGTCAGCTGCGCGACCGCTTGGGATGATGCTACAGGTTCCATATTTCCCGAATATTGGAAATATAAACCCGTGCCAAGCGATTCCTGCCGCCGACAGGTCTTCTTTCGCCCCGGCGCGGCTGACCCCTGGAACCACAAGGCCGGGCAGCGCGTTGAATGGCGCACCCCACCCGAGAGCATCCATGCAAGTCTTCCACTGCCCCGCCTGCGGCGCGACCGTCTTCTTCCACAACACGGCCTGCACCTGCGGCCAGCCTCTGAGCTTCGATCCGGACAGCCAGACCATGCAGCAGGACCAGCCATTCTGCGCCAACCGAGAGGATATCGGCTGCAACTGGACGGCCGAGGACGGCACGCTCTGCCGCTCTTGCGCGATGACCGAAACGGTCCCCGACCTGCGCGAACCCGAAAACATGCCGCTGTGGGAGCAGAGCGAACACGCCAAGCGCTGGGTGCTGGCCAACCTGATGCGCTGGGGCTGGTTCACGCCCGGCGATCCCGGCGCCCGCCCGGCCTTCCGGATGCTCTCCGAGCAGACGGCCAGCGGCACAACCGACGTGGTCATGGGCCATGCGGGCGGCACGATCACCCTCAACGTGACAGAGGCCTCGGACACGGTGCTGGCCCAGCGGCAGGAACAATTTGGGGAACTCTACCGCACCATGATCGGCCACATCCGGCACGAGGTCGCGCATTTCCTCTTTCTTCGGCTGTCCGGCGACCCGGCCTTCCTAGAGGCCTTCCGCAAGACCTTCGGCGACGAGCGCGCCGATTACGGCGAAGCCCTGAAGACCCATTACAAGAGCCCCGAACCGCCCGGCGACTCCCATATCACGGCCTATGCCACCGCCCACCCGCACGAGGACTGGGCCGAGACCATCGCCCACCTGCTGCACCTGACGGACCTTCTGGACAGCACCGCCGCGTCCGGCCTGTCGCTGCCCGATGGCCCGTCCGCCGACTATGATGCTTATAGGGAAACCGACACCCAGCGGCTGCTGACGCTGGCCGTGGACATCACCATAGCGATGAACCACGTGAACCGCGCGCTGGCCCTGCGGGACCTCTACCCCTTCGTGCTGACGCCTGCGGTCCGCGAAAAGCTGGCCTTTGCCCATAAGGCCCTGCGGATCGGCAGCTGATCGCGCGAAAGCCCGTCACAGCCGAGCCCCCCGTCGCGCAAGCGCAGCGGCACCGGGATTCGGAACCGCTGTACAACGTAAGGATGTTAGCGGTACAACCGTTCGGGGCGCATCCTTTTGTCACACCCCCGGTTTTCAGGCTTTGCCAGATCACCTCTTTTCCCGGCGAGTTTGCAAAGTTTGCCAGAGTCGGGCGGCGGCTTTGAAAACAGGCCTCTCCCTTTGCATTCGGCAAAATCATTTACAGATTGGCACGCATCCCTGAAAATTATTTACACTGAAATCCTTTGTTTACAAAAGAATAGATAGGCGTTTTCACTTGCGCTAATGTCTCTTCATGTGGTGACGTTGCGGAACGCGCCTCAACTGTCGAACCGTCAAAGGGGGAGGATCGCCATGAACGAGATGACACCGAATTCCGAAACCGCCAGGACCTACCCGCCCTCGGCCGAGCAGGCCTCGAAGGCGCATGTTGATGCGGCGAAATACGATACGATGTATGCGGCCTCGGTCGCGGATCCGGCGGCCTTCTGGGGGCAGCAGGCAGAGC
>JAFKDC010000043.1 GCA_017255395.1 Enemella evansiae
CCTGAAGTTCAACGTCGAGCTGATCGCGCCGATCGCGATGGAAGACGGCCTGCGCTTCGCCATCCGCGAAGGTGGCCGGACCGTCGGTTCGGGCGTCGTGTCGAAAATCGTCGAGTAATCGCAGCTTTGCTGTGATGGTGGCGACAATACCTTCGGCCCTGGCCGAAGGTCACGAGAGCCACTCGGTGAAGATTACGAAAGGGCGCCCCATGGGGCGCCCTTTTTGCTTGGTGGCAGGTCATTCGGGGGCGTGGTCGCCGTCTTCTTCTGTTACCGCGCAACAACCGCGCCTGGCCGGCGTTACCCCTGCAAGACGAGAACCGAAGGAGACCGTGTATGATGAAGCGAACGACGGCAGCAGCGATCCTCTCCGCCATGCCCATGATGCTCTGGGCGATGGGCGACCAGCCCGATCCCGATGGCTTGCTGGATATCGAGGGGACCCTGCAGCAGGGCACCGAATGCCCCCTGATCGTGACCGACTCCGGCACGGCCTTCGCCCTGTCGATGGGGGACCGGAAATGGGAGGCCGGGCAGCGCGTGCGGGTGCACGGCAGCCTTGTCGAGATGTCCATCTGCATGGAAGGCGAGGGGACCATCGGCGTCAGCGATATCGACCCGCTCTGAGCGTCATCCGACCCCGGTAACGAAAACGCCCCCGCGATCACTCGCGGGGGCGTTCGTTTGTGTCGGTTGTCCCGGGAGGGCCCGGGAGCCGCTTATTCGCGGCTCTCGGGGGTGTCCACGATCAGCGTGTCGAACTCGTCGCCACCGACCGCGTCGTCTTCCATCACCGGCGCAGCCAGAGCTGCGGCAGCTTCGGCTTCTTCCCGGCGCGCCTCGATCACGACATTGTCGCGATCCTGCGCGATCTTGCGCACCTTCTGCGTCGCGCCACCGGTGCCGGCGGGGATCAGACGGCCCACGATCACGTTCTCCTTGAGGCCGATCAGCGTGTCCTTCTTGCCCTGAACCGAGGCTTCGGTCAGCACGCGCGTCGTTTCCTGGAACGACGCGGCAGAGATGAACGACCGGGTCTGCAGCGAGGCCTTGGTGATGCCCAGAAGGATCGGTTCGCCCGATGCCGGACGGCCGCCTTTCTTCTCGGACTTCGCGTTGGCTTCGTCGAACTCCATCTTGTCGACGTGCTCGCCCTTCAGAAGCGTGGTGTCACCCGAGTCGAGGATCTCCCACTTCTGAAGCATCTGACGAACGATGACCTCGATGTGCTTGTCGTTGATCTTCACGCCCTGAAGGCGATAGACGTCCTGCACCTCGTCGATCATGTAGTTCGCCAGCGCCTCGATCCCCATGATCGAGAGGATGTCGTGCGGCGCCGGGTTGCCGTCCATGATGTAGTCACCCTTCTGGACGAAGTCGCCTTCGACCACCGGGATGTGCTTGCCCTTCGGGATCATGTACTCGCGCGGCTCGAGGCTGTCGTCGGTCGGCTCGATAGAGATGCGGCGCTTGTTCTTGTAGTCCTTCCCGAAGCGCACATAGCCGTCGATTTCGGCGATGATCGCGTGGTCCTTGGGACGACGCGCCTCGAAGAGTTCGGCCACACGCGGCAGACCACCGGTGATGTCCTTCGTCTTCGCGCCTTCGCGCGGGATACGCGCGACGACGTCACCGGCCTTGACCTCCTGCCCGTCTTCACAGGACAGGATGGCGTCCACCGACATCGGGTAGGTGATCGGGTTGCCCGCATCGTTGCGCACCGGCTCGCCGTCGGCATCCATCAGGATGATCTCGGGCTTGAGCTCGTTGCCCTTGGGCGCCGCCCGCCAGTCGATCACGATCTTCTGGGTCATGCCGGTGGCGTCGTCGGTCTCGTCGCGGACGGCGATGCCCGTCACGAGGTCGACGTGCTTTGCCACACCGTCCTTCTCGGCGATGATCGGCAGGGTGTAGGGGTCCCACTCGAACAGCTTGTCGCCGCGCTTGATGTCCTGTCCGTCGGTGACGAACAGTTTCGAGCCGTAGCCCATCTTGTGCGACGCGATCTCTTCGCCCTGATCGTTGACGATGAGCACCTGCATGTTGCGGTTCATCACGATCAGTTCGCCCGCGGCGTTGGTGATCACGCCGGGGTTGGCGAACTGGATCTTGCCGTTCTGCGAGGCCTCGAGGAAGGACCGCGAGGAACCCTGCGCAACGCCGCCCATGTGGAAGGTCCGCATGGTCAGCTGCGTGCCGGGTTCGCCGATGGACTGCGCCGCGATGATGCCGACGGCCTCTCCGGTGTTCACGCGGGTACCGCGGGCAAGGTCACGCCCGTAGCAGGTGGCGCAGACGCCCTCTTCGGCCTCGCAGGTCAGCGGCGAGCGGATGCGCGCCGTCTGAAGCCCCGAGTCCTCGATGGAATCGGCCATGCGCTCGTCGATCAGCTCGCCCTGGCGGACCAGCATGTCGCCCGAGATCGGGTGCACGAGGTCCTCTGCCGCGACGCGGCCCAGAACGCGCTCGCCCAGCGTCGCCACCACTTCGCCGTCGTTGACGGCAGCCTCGGCGGTGATCGCCATGTCGGTGCCGCAGTCGATCATGCGAATGATGCAGTCCTGCGCGACGTCCACCAGACGGCGCGTCAGGTAACCCGAGTTCGCCGTCTTCAGAGCGGTGTCCGACAGACCCTTCCGGGCGCCGTGGGTCGAGTTGAAGTATTCAAGAACGGTCAGACCTTCCTTGAAGTTCGAGATGATCGGCGTCTCGATGATGTCGCCGTTCGGCTTCGCCATCAGGCCGCGCATCCCGCCCAGCTGCTTCATTTGCGTGACCGAGCCACGGGCACCGGAGTGCGCCATCATGTAGACCGAGTTCGGCTCCATCTCGGACCCGTCCTCGGCCCGCTTGGTGGCCGAGATGGTCGACATCATGGCCTCGGTGACCTTGTCGTTACACTTCGACCAGGCGTCCACGACCTTGTTGTACTTTTCGCCCTGAGTGATCAGGCCGTCCATGTACTGCTGTTCGAAGTCCTTCACCTGATCGCGGGTCTCTTCGACGATGTCCCACTTGTTGTCCGGGATCACCATGTCGGCCTTGCCGAAGGAGATACCGGCCTTGAAGGCCTCCTTGAAGCCCATGGACATGATCTGGTCGCAGAAGATCACCGACTCTTTCTGGCCGCAGTAGCGGTAGACGGTGTCGATGACGCGCTGCACGTCCTTCTTCCGCAGAAGCTGGTTCACCAGATCGAAGGGCGCCTTGGCGTTCAGCGGCAGGAGCGCGCCCAGACGGACCCGTCCGGGGGTGGTCTCGAACCGCTGCCAGACCTCGTTGCCCTCTTCGTCGATCTGCTTCACCCGCGCCTGGATCTTGGCGTGCAGGTGGACCTCTCCGGCGTTGAGCGCGTGCTCGACTTCCTCGATCGAGGAGAAGAGCATGCCCTCACCCTTCATGCCTTCGCGCATGATGGTGACGTAGTAGAGGCCCAGAATCATATCCTGCGAGGGAACGATGATCGGCGCGCCGTTGGCGGGCGACAGGACGTTGTTGGTCGACATCATCAGGACGCGCGCTTCCAGCTGTGCCTCAAGCGACAGCGGGACGTGCACGGCCATCTGGTCGCCATCGAAGTCGGCGTTGAAGGCCGAGCAGACCAGCGGGTGAAGCTGGATCGCCTTGCCTTCGATCAGTTGGGGTTCGAACGCCTGAATGCCAAGACGGTGCAGCGTGGGCGCGCGGTTCAGAAGAACCGGGTGCTCCCGGATAACCTCGTCGAGGATGTCCCAAACCTCGGGACGCTCTTTCTCGACCAGCTTCTTCGCCTGCTTCACGGTGCTGGAGAGGCCCTTGGCCTCGAGCCGCGAGTAGATGAAGGGCTTGAAGAGTTCGAGCGCCATCTTCTTGGGCAAGCCGCACTGGTGCAGCTTCAGTTCCGGGCCGGTCACGATGACCGAACGGCCCGAGAAGTCGACGCGCTTGCCCAGAAGGTTCTGACGGAAGCGGCCCTGCTTGCCTTTCAGCATGTCGGACAGCGACTTCAGCGGACGCTTGTTGGCGCCGGTGATGACGCGGCCGCGGCGACCGTTGTCGAACAGCGCATCGACCGATTCCTGCAGCATCCGCTTTTCGTTGCGGACGATGATGTCCGGCGCGCGCAGTTCGATCAGCCGCTTGAGGCGGTTGTTCCGGTTGATCACGCGGCGGTACAGGTCGTTCAGGTCCGAGGTCGCGAAGCGGCCACCGTCCAGCGGCACCAGCGGGCGCAGTTCCGGCGGGATCACCGGGATCACGGTCAGGACCATCCACTCGGGGCGGTTGCCGGATTCCAGGAAGCTTTCAACCACCTTCAGGCGCTTGATGATCTTCTTGGGCTTCAGCTCGCCGGTGGCTTCCTTGAGGTCGGCGCGCAGGTTCTCGGCCTCGGATTCAAGGTCGATGGCGGCCAGCATCTCGCGGATCGCCTCGGCGCCGATGTTGGCGGCAAAGGCGTCGGCGCCGTACTGGTCCTGCGCGTCGTTGTATTCTTCCTCGGTCAGCATCTGGCCGTAGGTCAGGTCGGTCAGACCCGGCTCGATGACGACGTAGTTCTCGAAGTAGAGCACGCGCTCGAGGTCACGCAGGGTCATGTCCAGCATCAGGCCGATGCGCGAGGGCAGCGACTTGAGGAACCAGATATGGGCGCAGGGCGCGGCCAGCTCGATGTGGCCCATGCGCTCGCGGCGGACCTTTTGCAGCGTGACTTCGACGCCGCATTTCTCGCAGACGACGCCGCGATACTTCATGCGCTTGTACTTGCCGCAGAGGCACTCGTAGTCCTTGATCGGGCCGAAGATGCGCGCGCAGAACAGGCCGTCACGCTCGGGCTTGAACGTGCGGTAGTTGATGGTTTCCGGCTTCTTGATCTCGCCGAAGGACCACGAGAGGATCCGCTCGGGCGAGGCCAGCGAGACCTTGATCTCGTCGAAGACCTTCTGCGGGGCCAGCGGGTTGAACGGGTTGTTGGTCAGTTCCTGGTTCATCTTGTTCCTCGTGAATGTGAGGGAAGCGGGGGAGAGGAGCCGCCAGGACCTTTCGGCCGAAAGGTCCTGGCGAGCAGAGTTTTCGTCGAAAACTCTGCGTTTACTCGTCCTCCTCCGCATCCAGGAGTTCCATGTTGAGGCCTAGGCCGCGCACTTCCTTGACGAGAACGTTGAACGATTCCGGCACGCCGGCCTCGAAGTTGTCCTCGCCCTTGACGATCGACTCGTAGACCTTGGTCCGGCCCGCCACGTCGTCCGACTTCACCGTCAGCATCTCCTGCAGGGTGTAGGCGGCGCCGTAGGCTTCCAGAGCCCAGACCTCCATCTCCCCGAAGCGCTGACCGCCGAACTGCGCCTTACCGCCCAGCGGCTGCTGGGTGACGAGCGAGTAGGGGCCCGTCGAACGCGCGTGGATCTTGTCGTCGACGAGGTGGTGCAGCTTCAGCAGGTACTTGACACCCACCGTCACCTTCCGTGCGAATTGCTCGCCCGAGCGCCCGTCGAAGAGCACCGACTGGCCGCTCTCGTCAAAGCCCGCGCGCGTCAGCGCGTCGTTCACATCCGCCTCTTTCGCACCGTCGAAGACCGGGGTCGCGATCGGAACGCCGATCCGGACGTTGCCTGCCGCTTCCAGCAGGTCGGTCTCGTCCATGGTGGCAAGGCCTTCTTCGTAGACCTCGTCGCCATAGGCGATCCGCAGGGCCTCGCGCACCGGGGTCATGTCACCCGAGCGGCGGTACTCCTGAAGCGCCTCGTCCACCTTAATGCCAAGCGCGCGTGCGGCCCAGCCCATGTGGGTCTCGAGGATCTGACCGACGTTCATGCGCGAGGGCACGCCCAGCGGGTTGAGGCAGAAGTCGACCGGCGTGCCGTCGGCGAGGAAGGGCATGTCCTCCATCGGAACGACGCGCGACACGACACCCTTGTTGCCGTGACGGCCGGCCATCTTGTCGCCCGGCTGAAGCTTGCGCTTCACCGCGATGAAGACCTTGACCATCTTCATCACGCCCGGCGGCAGGTCGTCGCCACGACGCACCTTCTCGACCTTGTCCTCGAAACGGGCGTCGAGCGCGCGCTTCTGGATCTCGTACTGCTCGTGCAGGGCCTCGACGTGCTTGGCGTCCTGCTCTTCCGCGAGGGCAAGCTGCCACCACTGGCCACGCGTCAGCGTTTCCAGCAGGTCCTCGGTCACTTCGGAGTTCGCCTTGACGCCCTTCGGGCCCTTCACGGCGGTCTTGCCAAGGATCATCGTCTTGAGACGCGCGTAGATGTTGCGGTCGAGGATCGCCAGCTCGTCGTCCCGGTCACGGGCCAGCTGTTCGATCTCTTCCCGCTCGATCTGAAGCGCCCGCTCGTCCTTCTCGACGCCGTGACGGTTGAAGACGCGGACCTCCACGACAGTGCCGTAGTCGCCCGGCTTCACCCGCAGCGAGGTGTCGCGCACGTCGGATGCCTTTTCGCCGAAGATGGCGCGCAGAAGCTTTTCTTCCGGCGTCATCGGGCTTTCGCCCTTCGGGGTGATCTTGCCGACGAGGATGTCGCCCGGCTCCACATCGGCACCGATGTAGACGATGCCCGCTTCGTCGAGGTTGCGCAGGGCTTCCTCGCCGACGTTCGGGATGTCGCGGGTGATCTCTTCCGGCCCGAGCTTGGTGTCGCGCGCCGCCACTTCGAATTCCTCGATGTGGACAGATGTGAACACGTCGTCGCGCGCGATGCGCTCCGAGATCAGGATCGAGTCTTCGTAGTTGTAGCCGTTCCATGGCATGAAGGCGACGATGACGTTCTTGCCGAGCGCCAGTTCCCCCATGTCGGTCGACGGGCCATCCGCGATGACCTCGTTCTTCCGCACCGTCTGACCCACCTTCACCAGAGGCTTCTGGTTAATACAGGTGTTCTGGTTCGAACGCTGGAACTTGCGCATGCGGTAGATGTCGACGCCCGCGTCGCCCAGCTCCAGATCCTCGGTTGCCCGGATCACGATCCGCTGCGCGTCGACCTGGTCGATGATGCCAGCGCGCTTGGCCATGACGGCCGCGCCGGAGTCGCGTGCCACGACTTCTTCGATCCCGGTGCCGACCAGCGGCGCCTCGGCGCGCAGGGTCGGAACCGCCTGACGTTGCATGTTCGAACCCATCAGGGCGCGGTTGGCGTCGTCGTTTTCAAGGAAGGGGATCAGCGAGGCCGCGACCGACACCAGCTGCTTCGGCGAGACGTCGATCAGGTCGACGTTCTCGCGCGGGGCGAGGGTGTAGTCCCCGGACTGGCGCGTGCTGACCAGTTCGTTGTTGAACATGCCTTCTTCGTTCAGCGAGGCGTTGGCCTGCGCCACGGTGTGACGCATTTCCTCGGTCGCGGACATGTAGTGCACTTCGTCGGTGACCTTGGCGTCCTTCACGACGCGGTAGGGGGTCTCGATGAAGCCGTATTTGTTCACGCGGGCAAAGGTGGCCAGCGAGTTGATCAGACCGATGTTCGGGCCTTCCGGCGTTTCAATCGGGCACATCCGGCCATAGTGGGTCGGGTGAACGTCGCGGACCTCGAAGCCCGCGCGCTCACGCGTCAGACCGCCCGGCCCAAGCGCCGAGAGGCGACGCTTGTGCGTCACTTCGGACAGCGGGTTGGTCTGGTCCATGAACTGCGACAGCTGCGAGGAACCGAAGAATTCGCGAACGGCAGCCGCCGCCGGCTTGGCGTTGATCAGGTCCTGCGGCATGACCGTGTCGATCTCGACCGAGGACATGCGCTCCTTGATGGCGCGCTCCATGCGCAGCAGACCGACGCGGTACTGGTTTTCCATCAGCTCGCCGACGGACCGTACGCGGCGGTTGCCGAGGTGGTCGATGTCGTCGATTTCGCCGCGCCCGTCGCGCAGGTCCACCAGCGCCTTGATGCAGGCGACGATGTCCTCGCGGTCCAGCGTGCGCTGGGTGTCGGGCTTTTCAAGCGCCAGACGCATGTTCATCTTCACGCGGCCCACGGCGGACAGGTCGTAGCGCTCGCTGTCGAAGAACAGCGTGTCGAAGAGCGAAGAGGCGGCCTCGACGGTAGGCGGCTCACCCGGGCGCATGACACGGTAGATGTCCATGAGAGCCGAGTTGCGGTCCATGTTCTTGTCCTGCGCCATGGTGTTGCGCATGTACGGACCGACGGTGACGTTGTCGATGTCCAGAACCGGGATCTCGGTCACGCCGGCGTCGATCAGGTCCTTGAGCGTGCCGCCGGTCACTTCGCCGTCCTTGTCGACGGTCCAGGTGAGCTCGTCACCGGCCTCGACGTAGATAGCGCCGGTCTCTTCGTTGATGATGTCCTTGGCGACATACTTGCCGACGATGTGTTCGAAGGGCACCAGCAGGTTTTTCACCGTGCCTTCGTCGATCAGCTTCTTCACCGCGCGCGGCGTCACCTTCTTGGTGGCCTCGGCAATGATCTCGCCCGAATCCGCGTCCACGAGGTCGAAGGTCGGACGGGTGCCGCGCACGCGGTCCGGGAAGAACTTCGTGACCCAGCCCTCGCCACGGCGATACTCGAAGTTCACCGTGTTGTAATAGGCGTCCATGATCGCTTCCTGGTCGAGACCAAGAGCGTACAGCAGCGTCGTCACCGGCAGTTTCCGGCGGCGGTCGATGCGCGCGAAGACGATGTCCTTGGCGTCGAACTCGAAGTCCAGCCACGAGCCGCGATAGGGGATGATGCGGCAGGCGAAGAGCAGCTTGCCCGAGCTGTGCGTCTTGCCCTTGTCATGGTCGAAGAACACACCGGGCGAGCGGTGCATCTGGGACACGATCACGCGTTCGGTGCCGTTCACGATGAACGTCCCGTTCGGGGTCATCAGGGGCATGTCGCCCATGAAGACGTCCTGTTCCTTGATGTCCTTGACCGATTTGGCGCCGGTGTCCTCGTCCACGTCGAAGACGATCAGGCGCAGGGTGACCTTCAGCGGCGCGCTGTAGGTCATGTCGCGCTGCATGCATTCCTCGACGTCGTACTTCGGCTTCTCCAGCTCGTAGTCGACGAATTCCAGGATGGCGGTCTCGTTGAAATCCTTGATCGGGAAGACCGACTGGAAGACACCCTTGATGCCTTCGCCGTCCATCGGCTTGGGCTGGTCGCCGGAGGCGAGGAACAGCTTGTAGCTGGATTTCTGAACCTCGATGAGGTTCGGCATTTCAAGGACTTCGCGGATCTTGCCGTAGTAACGGCGAAGACGTTTCTGGCCAAGGAAGCTTTGCGCCATGACAGATGTCACCTTTCGATATCTCGTCCGAGAAACGCGCCGTCGGGCTACGGTGCGCCTCGTCAGTGACGGCGTGGGGTCCGTTGATCCATTCTCGGTCCGCGTCCCACCGCAGACCACTCGATCAAGGGTCCCTGCCTTGGAAAGACTCCCGCCCGACGGGGGAGGCTTGCCAAGCCGGGGAGGGCCGATGAAGGCCGGTCCATTCCGCGCATCCCGATGATTTTTCAGAAAATTTTCCGATGTTTCGGGGTGGGCGGATGGTTAATTCTCTCTGCGCGCGACCCCCGATCATGCAAAACACGAAAGCGGCTTCGAATCAATCGAACCCGCGTGAGGTTTCCGAATATTCTGTGAACGGCGCGAAGGCAAGACCCGTGGCGGGGTGTTGCGGATTTATGCGTGCAACGAGAATGACAAAATCCGCGCCGCAGGTCAAGCTGACAGGCGCATCTTGCCAGAGGCCCTGCGGATTTTCGCGGCGCGGGGCCCCGGACCTGTCCGCCCAGCGGCAGGGCGCAGCGCCCCGCGCCCGCCTGCGGACCCGATATGTATGCGACAGCGGCAGCACGACCTCGTCCCGCCTCCCCGGCCCGGGGAGGCGGGACGAGGGGCCTTGGAGAGAAGGGGCAGCCGGGGTCATTCCGAAAGGTTGCGATGTTCCCATATGCTCTGAACGGTTCCCAGTCGTGTCCGTCCCCCTTGTTATGCGCGGGCAGGTCGACCCCTCCGGGGCAACCCCCGCGGACAGCCCGTTTCTTCTGTCCGGAAATATCCCGGGGGGCTCCGCAGGAGCGGGGGCAGCGCCCCCTCTTTCCCGCGAAAGCCGCGCCACCGGGGCGCGCGCGGTTCGCCCCGTGCTCTTGGCATCGCCTTCGCGCCCGCTATGCTCCGCCCCAACCGCAGGAGACAGACATGAAGATGAACCCGCTGGGCCGCTCCGGCCTGATGGTGTCCGAGCTTTGCCTCGGCACGATGACCTATGGCAACCAGACCCCGCCGGAAGACGCCCATGCCCAGATTGATCGCGCGCTCGATGCCGGGATCACCTTCATGGACTGCGCCGAGATGTACCCGGTGAACCCGATCCGGGCCGAAACCGTGGGCCGCTCCGAAGAGATCCTCGGCGACTGGTTCGAAAGGACAGGCCGGCGCAACGACTGGGTGCTGGCCACCAAGCACACCGGCGAGGGCAGCGCCGTGGTCCGCGACGGCGCGCCGATCTCGTCGCAGACCATCCGCCCCACTATCGAGGCCTCGCTGAAGCGGCTGAAGACCGACCACATCGATCTCTACCAGTTCCACTGGCCCAATCGCGGCAGCTTTCACTTCCGCAAGAACTGGGGCTACGATCCCGCCGCCGCGCTCATGGATCGCGCCGCGATCCTCGCCGACATCGAGGACTGCCTCGGCGCGCTTCAGGCCGAGGTCGAGCGCGGCACCATCCGCGCCTTCGGCCTGTCGAATGAATCCGCATGGGGCACCAGGCAGTGGATCGAGGCGGCGCAGCGCGGCGGCGGGCCGCGCGTCGCCTCTGTGCAGAACGAATATTCGCTGCTCTGCCGCCTCGCGGATACCGACCTCGCCGAGACCCTGTACCAGGAAGAGGTGGGCCTCTTGCCCTATTCGCCGCTGGGCGCGGGCTTCCTGACCGGCAAGTACCAGAGCGGCGCCGTGCCCGAGGGCTCGCGCATGGCGCTCAACGCGCAGATGGGCGGGCGTCGCAGCCCGCGTGTCCTGCCCGCGGTCGAGGCCTATCTGACGGTCGCGCGGGACTTCGGCCTCGACCCGGTGCACATGGCGCTGGCATGGTCGGCCCGGCGCAGCTTCGTCGCCTCGTCGATCTTCGGCGCGACCACGCTGGCGCAGCTGAACCACTTGCTGGGCGCCGTGGACGTGACCCTCACCGAGGATCTGCTGGCGGCGCTGGACGCGGCCTACAAGGCCCACCCCATGCCCTACTGACGCCAAGGTGGCGCGGGGGGATCACCCCTGCGCCACCGTCCCGCGCAGCCGGTGCAGATACTGCGGCAGGGCGCGCGAGGACACGGCGGCCTCTTTCACGAGGTGGTCGAAATGCGCGGTGAAGGCGGTCACCCGCTCGGTGTCGCGAAAGGCAAGGTAGCTCTGTCCGACGTAAAGCACCGCCATCAGCGGCCCCATGACCGTGACCGGCGCCGAGAACATGCGACGCGCGTCGAAGAGGTAGACCCGAAGCCGCGGATAGAGCCCCTCGACAAGGGCGATCATCCGGTCCAGCTGCTCCAGCCGCACGGGCTGCGGAACGCCGCGATAATAGCCCTCGCCCGCCGCGAAACTGTCGAGTTCGTGCAGCGGTACGGCGATCTCGAAGTCCGACCGGGACACCCGCAGCCAGTCCAGCCGGTCCGCCGAGGCGTTGATCGCCTGTTCGGCGGTGCGCCCCAGATGCGGGCCGTATTCCCATTCCAGCACCGCGCGGGTCTTCAGCATGTCGGGCAGGGTCGTGGGCACGTGGCGAATCTTGTAGCCCTCGGCCTCCTGGTGCCAGCGAAAGATCGTCTCGTCCACCAGCGCGCGCGGCGCGCGGGTCAGCGTCATCGAGGTCGCCAGCAGGTCGGCGGCGCTTTCGGGACGTTCCGACAGGCCCAGCAACCAGTCGCTCGACACACCCAGAGCCTGCGCGCAGGCCCCCACCAGATGCGCGTTGGGCAGCCGCGCGCCCTCGTCCTTCAGCAGCTGCGAAACGGTCGAGCGGTCCACCCCCACGGCCCGCGCCAGCGCGGTCTGGTTCGACCCGGCGCGGGCCATGGCCTCGGAAAGGCGGGCGCGCAACAGCGCGGCGCGGCGGCGTTTGTCGAGAATTTGCGGCATGGCGTGATAATTATCACGAAAAGTGGATTTTGTGAACCAGAAGCGCAATGGCGCAACAGCGCGGGCCGGGACAGTCTGCGGCCAAACCGAAACGACATGGACAAGCCCCTTGGACAGCCCCCGAAGAACCCTCGTGAAATCCCTGCTCTGGACCCTGATCGGCCTCGTCACCATGGGCCTCGTCGGCTTTGCCTTCACCGGCTCGCTCGCCTCGGGCGGCGGCATGGCGGCAATCAACGCGATGATCGGCCTCGCCATGTACGCGCTCTACGAACGCCTCTGGGCGGCGATTTCATGGGGCCGTGATGGCTGAACCAGCGCCGTCAGGCTGCGCGGCCCCCCTGCCGGCGGGCGACGTGCCAAGCTGGCCGGACGCCGGGCACCGGACCTCTGGCTGCCACCGGTCATGCCGGTCACGGTGCTGACCACCGCGCGGCAGGCCGCGCCGAGGCATGAGAGGCTGCCGTGCCGCCCCTGTCGCAACCTCCCCCGGCCGCGGCGCCGGTCCTTCCGGCGCTGCGGGTAGCCAGTGCCTCACCGGACCCAGACCTGACCGCCCCCCTGCGCCAATCCCGGCCCTGTCCGATCCCGCTCTCCGGAAAGCCCGCGCCGCCACGGGGCATCCGATGTCCCGGTACTGCGCGCCCCCGGGGCTTCTTCTTGGTCCAAATACCCAAGAGCAACAGCCGCCCCCGAACGCCGATCCTGGCGTTTTCGCACTGGCCCCCGCCGCCCAACGGCGTATGACCAATCGCCATGGACCTATGGATCATCGCCACCCTCTCTGCCGCCACCTTCCAGACCCTGCGCTTCATGCTGCACAAGGTGCTGGCGGGCGGGGCGCTGACGGCCACCGGCAGCACCTTTGCCCGTTTCGCCTATGCCGCGCCCGCGGCCATCGTGGCGCTGGCGCTCTACGCCCGCGCCACGCCCGGGCCGCTGCCGACGCTGGCGCCGGGTTTCTGGGGTTGGGCCGTGGCGGGCGGGCTGGGGCAGATCCTCGCCACGATCCTTGTCGTGCTCACCTTCCGCGAGCGTAACTTCGCCGTCGGCATCACCTTCAAGAAGACCGAGGTCATCCAGACCGCGCTGCTGGGCCTCGCGGTGCTCGGAGAGCGTGTTTCGCCGGGCGGCTGGGCCGCCATCGGGCTGGGGCTTGCGGGCGTCCTGCTGCTGTCGCGCACCCCCGGCAGCGCCACGCGGCTGGCCGAAGGACTGAAAAGCCGGGCGCTGCTCTTGGGCCTTGCCTCGGGCTTTTTCTTCGCGATCTCCGGTGTCGGCTACCGCGCCGCCACGCTGTCGGTCGAAACCGGCGACCCGCTGATGCGCGCCGGGCTGACGCTGGCCTGCGTGACCACCCTTCAGACGCTGGGCATGGCGCTCTGGCTCAGGCTGCGCGAGCCCGGGCAGATCACCGCCGTCTGGGGCGCGCGCCGCACCGGCGTCTGGCTGGGCCTGACCTCCATGGCGGGCTCGCTCAGCTGGTTCACCGCCTTCACGCTGCAGACCGCGGCCTATGTCTACGCGCTGGGCCAGATCGAGCTGATCCTCTCGCTCGCCGCCTCGGTGCTGTTCTTCCGCGAAAAGGTCTCGGGGCGTGAGGTGGCGGGCATCGCCGTCCTCACCGTCTCTATCGTGTTGCTGGTTCTGCTGGGATAGCCGTCTCCAGCGGCGCGCGGGACGTCGCGTCGCGCAGCACCAGCAGCACCGTGGTGAAGCTGACATACAGCAGCAGGTACCACGACCCCATCTTCGCAAGGCTCACGAGGTCCAGCGTCGTCTGCCCGGCGTAGAGCCATGTGTTGGAATTGGTGCCGACATTCTCGGCCACCCAGAGCGCCACCGACGACAGGAAGGCCGCCAGCGGCAGGGGCATCCAGTAGGCACGCTCGGCGATGGTGAACCAGACGCGGGTGCGCGCATAAAGGATCACCGTCAGCGCCATCAGCACGTAGCGCGCGTCCCAGACATAGTGATGCGCGAAGAAGTTGACATAGATCGCCACTGCCAGCGCCAGAGAGGCCGCGAAGGGCGGGAAGGGGGCAAAGCGCATGTCGAAGATGCGGATCACCCGTGCCATATAGCTGCCCACCGCCGCGTACATGAAGCCCGAGAACAGCGGCACGCCCCAGAGTTTCAGCAGCGCCGGTTCCGGGTAGGCCCAGCTGCCCGCATTGACCTTGAACAGCTCCATCGCCGTGCCGGTCAGGTGGAACAGCAGGATCACCCGCGCTTCCTGAAGGGTTTCCAGCCGCAACAGCAGGAAGGCCGCCTGCAGCGAGAGGGCATAGACGAACAGCGCGTCATAGCGCGCAAAAGCCCAGTCGTCGGGCCAAAGCCGGTCCGAGACAAACAGCCCCGTCAGCAGCAGAAAGCCGAACAGCGCGGCCCAGGCCTGCTTCAGCAGGAACATCGTGAATTCCACCAGCCCGTGGGGCAGGCGGGCGCGCATCCAGTCGCCAAGGGCGCGTTCGATAAGGCGGGTCCGTGTCATGCCAGCGCAATGACGCGAAGGGCCACTGTCGTCCAGTGCGGGTTTCCTGACCCCGGGCGGGGTGGGCGATCCCGCTTGCAGGCGTGACCCGGGTGGCGGGCGCACCGGAACGCTGCCGCCCGGGGCGGGGCGACACTCAGGGCAGCTTCCAAGGCGGTTTCGCGAAGGGCCTTCCTTGCGGCCCGCGCCGCCGCCGTGCTAGGGCGTGAACAGTGTTCAAAAAGAGGGGCGTCATGGCGGGCAAGGTGGCAGAGCGCAAGGCGGCGCTGAGGGCGAAACTCATCGACCTGGCAGAAGAGCAGATCGCCGCCGAGGGGCTGTCCTCGCTGCGGGCGCGGGAACTGGCGAAGCAGGCGGGGTGCGCGACCGGGGCGATCTACACGCATTTCGCCGACCTCGACGCGCTGGTGCTGGAGGTCAACGGGCGCACGTTCCGCCGCCTTGGCGCCGCCGTCGCGGCCTCGGTCCGGGACCAGCAGGGCGATCCGGTCCGGCGGCTGATCACCATGTCCCATGCCTACCTGCATTTCGCGGCAGACCAGCCGATGCTCTGGCGGGCGCTCTTCGATGTGCAGATGTCGGCGGAGGGCCCCGTGCCGCAGTGGTACATGGATGCACTGGGGAACCTCTTTTCCCACATCGCCGAACCGCTGGCAGAGGTGTTCCCCGAGATGGACGCCCGCGCGCTGGACCTGATGACGCGGGGCCTGTTCTCTTCGGTGCATGGCATCGTGCTGCTGGGGCTGGAGCAGCGCATCTCTGCCGTGCCGCTGCCGCAGATCGAGGAAATGATCGCGCAGATCCTGTCCCGGGTGGGGCAATTCAAAGAAAAATGAACGCCGTTCAAAAAATTTCTTGAACGGCGTTCAGGGAATCGCTATACCAATTTCATGAACGATGTTCACGAAAGGAAAGCGACGATGTTCGGAACCCTGAAGACCCTCTTCGACGGTGCCAATGCCCGGGCCGAAGAGAACCTGCGTGACCGCTATTGCATCGAACTGATCGACCAGAAAATCCGCGAGGCCACGGCCAGCCTGAAGGCCGCCAAATATTCGCTGGCCTCGCTGATCCAGCGTGAACGGGCCGAGACCCGGCAGGTGGCGGCGCTGGAAGAGCGCGCCGCGGATCTGACAGGGCGCGCCAGAGAGGCGCTGGCCGCGGACCGCGAGGATCTGGCGCAGGAGGCCGCTCAGGCCATCGCCACGATGGAAAACGAACTGACCCTCCGGCGCGGCACGGTGCAGCGGCTGGAAACGCGCATCCTGCAACTGCGCCAGTCGGTCGAGACCGCGAACCGCCGCCTGACCGACCTGAAGCAGGGCGCCATCGCCGCCCGCGCCGCGAAACGCGAGGCCGACATCCAGAAGCGGCTTGGCGCCCATGTGGCGAAGGACACCGCCTTTGAAGAGGCCGAAGCGCTGATCCAGCGGGTGCTGAACCGTGACGATCCTTTCGAGCAGGGCCAGATCCTGAAAGAGATCGACGCGGGCCTCGACCAGACCGATATGGCCGACCGCATGGCCGACGCGGGCTTTGGCCGGGCCACGAAATCCACCGCGGCAGATGTCCTGAGCCGTCTGCGCACCACCGACTGACCCCCCTCATTCTTCTGAACGCAAAATCCTGAAAGGAAAGACCCATGAACCTCGATCGCAACGAAAACGGCCTCATCCTCGTCCTCAACTTCGCCGGTGTCGCGCTGGCCCTGGCCCTGCTGGCGGGCTCGCTCTGGCTTTCGACCGAAGTGCCGCTGGCGACCAAGGGCTTCTGGGGCATGGGGATCGTGCTGCTGAGCCTGTCGCTGGTGAACGTGGTGAAATACCGCTTCGACCACCGTTCGTCCGAGGACCGCCTGCGCCGCATCGAAGACGCCCGCAACGAAAAGCTGCTGGAAGACGCGCTGCGCGAAGAGGGCTGAGGACCGGGCACAGCCCGACCGATCCCGATGCCGGACAAGGAAAAAGGCGGGGCTGCGGCCCCGCCTTTCATGGTTTTGCCGGATCAGGGTGCTGGGCGGGCGGGGTCAAGATCGTCGACGATCTTGCGCAAATTCCATCCATGGAATTTGCGCACCCATCACGCGGAAAGGCCCTTACAGCCCCGGGTACACCGGGAACCGCTGGCACAGCGCCGCGACCTCACC
>JAFKDC010000044.1 GCA_017255395.1 Enemella evansiae
GGCCCAGTCCAGTCCCGCCAACCTCGAAAGGCTCTCTGCGAACCCGGTCGTTTGCCTGAGCGGCATGCAAAACAACACCTTCAGGGTCAGACACGCCTGGATCGCAGCATCGCTGTAATCCTGCTGACCACCGCGTTTGCCGCTCGGCGGTGGCTCCCAGGTCATCTCAGGGTCAAACCAAATCGAAAGGGAACCATGCTGCTTCAGCGCCGTGTTATACGAAGGCCAGTTCTTCGTCTGGTACTTGGTCGGGGACCAACTGCTCATGACCTCCTGCTATCACGCTGGATTCACGAGATGAATCCCCTCAGCTCATTCGTGCAACAAAGCCCCGCAGGATGAGTATGACCGGGAAAAGGGAATTGCGCTCGACAGCTGATCTATCCAAGAGCGCCGTTCAGACCCGCCATTATGAAGGGTCCTGCCAACGGGTCAGATGACGCCGGATCACGTCCCGGAGCCTGTTTGCATCCCGCATCGCGACCGCTTTGGCCATATCGAGATGATCTTGGCTTGATCGACGCACATTGGCGCCGACTGACCAGCTCGACCAGTCACCCGGAAGATCTCGTTCGCGCAGGTCGTTAATCGTATCGGCCAGCAGGCCGTTATCCAGCGGCGCGACCAACGCGCGGTGGAAGGCGTGGTTGAGGGCGCTCATCTCCGGGTAGGGCAGCAGGTCGACGCCCGTCTCGAAAGCCTCTGCCGCCGCTTGGATGCGGACCGCATCCTGCGCCGTGGCGGACGCGACGATCGCCTCCGCCGCCGGAAGTTCCACCATCAGCCGCACCTCGGTGATCTGCGCCCGAACCTCGGCCGAGGGCTGAACCACGCGGAATCCCCGATTCGGGACATGTTCCACCATCTGCCCTGCGGCCAGCGTCGCCAGCGCGGAGCGTGCCGAAGCGCGGGTACACCCGTATCGGTCCTGAAGGTCGATCTGGCGCAGCCATTCCCCTGGGCGCAGCGCCCCCAGCACAATGTCGCTGCGAAGTCGCTCGGTCACGTCCGCGGCGACAATGATGTCCGACTTGCTCACCGCCCTGCCCTCACTGATCTGCGGCAAAAACCACCGCATCCTTTTGCCGAATCCAGATGCGCCCTGCCCCGCGCGGCTGCGGCGTCTCGAGGCTCAGCCGGATCGCCGTGCCGGCCACATGGGCCTCCTGCTCGAAATGATCCCCCAGGTAGCTTTCGGCCCCGAACTCCACGCTCAGTTGAGACGCATTTTCGCGCGGCTCGCAACTGACCAGATGCGGACGCACGGCCAGAAGCTGCGCACCGGCCGAAAGCCCGGCATCCGGTGTATGGGCGCGGATCGTCTGGCCATCGGTCAGCGTGACCTCGCAAGGGCCGGCCTGTGCGACCGCCGTGCCAGAGACCTGAAGCAGGTTGGCATTGCCGATGAAACTGGCCGCGAAGGGATGGCGCGGTGCGCGCCAGATTTCCTGCGGGGTGCCCAGCTGCACCACCTTGCCGCCACGCATAACGACGATACGATCGGACATGGCGAGCGCTTCGTCCTGATCGTGGGTGACGTAGATTGTCGTCAACCCCAGCTCTCGCTGGATGTCCTTCAGCCACACCCTCGCCTGCTGACGCAGCTGCGCGTCAAGGTTCGACAGCGGTTCGTCCAGCAACAGCAGCGGCGGGCGGAAGACGATGGCGCGGGCCAGCGCCACGCGCTGCTGCTGGCCCCCCGACAGCTCGCCGGGGTAGCGCTTGGCGAGCGCCCCCAGCTCCACCAGCTCCAGCGCCTCGGAGACGCGCCGGGTCCGTTCTGAAGCCGGAACCTTGCGCAACCTAAGCGCCATGCCGACATTGTCCTCCACCGACAGGTGCGGCCAGAGCGCGTAGCTTTGGAAGACCACGCCGAAGCCGCGCGCTTCGGGCGGCAGGTAGGCGCCGGTCTCCGCATCTGCGAGCACCCGCTCGCCGAAGGTGATGCGTCCACCCGTCGGTTGGTCAAGCCCTGCGATCGAGGCCAGAGTCGTGGACTTGCCGCAGCCCGAAGGCCCCAGAAGGGTCAGGAACTCCCCTTCCTTCACGGTCAGATTGATGGCCTCGATGGCCAGCGCCGAACCATAGCGGCGCGACAGGTCGGTGAGAACGAGTTCAGTCATAGATCTTAACCTTGAAGAGGATGCGGGCGAGGATCAGCAGCACCGCGATCAGCACGATCTGGAAGGAGGCGAAGGCGGCCAGCGGCCCCACATCCCCGTTGGTCCAGAGTGACAGCATCGACACGCCCATGACCTCGAGCCCCGGGGCCATCAGGAAGATGGCGATGATATAGGACTTCAGGTGGAAGACGAAGAGCAGGATGAAGCTGCCCAGCAGCGCCGGTTTCAGAAGCGGCAGCAGCACGATGCGCATGGCCCCCACCCAGTCGGCGCCGACCGTGCGGGCGGCCTTGTCCAGGTCGCGGCCGATCTGCACGATGGCGGGCTGAATGACGCCCAGGGCCAGCGGCAGCGTCGCCATAACGTAGGCCACGACGATGATCCCGATATTGCCCCGCAGCCAGCCCATGGGCGGCAGGATAACGGCGGCATAGAAGACGCCGAGGCCGGTGATCATGCCCGGAACGATACGCGGCGAATAGGCCAGCGCCTCCAGCGTGCCGGACCAGCGGAAGTCGGAGCGCTGGACCACCAGTGCGACCGCCACCGCCAACACGGTGCCAAGGCTGGCCGAGAGCAGCGAGATTTCGACCGTGTTCCAGATCGCCCGCACATTGGCCTCATCCGCGAAGAGCTTGGCGAAGTTGTTGAGCGTCAGCACCTGGGTGACCGGCACCAGCGGCGACAGGAAGGAGGTGAAGGCGCGCAGGATGATCCCCGCCACCGGCACCACGACCGTGGCCAGCAGCAGCGTGGCGAAGACCGCAGCCAACGGCCAGCGCAACCGGCCAAGGCTGAGCATCATCGGGCGCGAGCCTTTCCCCTTCACCGTCTCATAACGGTGGCCCTGGCGCAGCAGCAGGCGCTGCACGATCAGGGTCGATCCGACCAGCGCCATCAGCAGCAGGGAAGAGGCCGCGACCAGCCCGTGGTTCGGGTTCGAGGCGGCGATGCCCTCGCCGTAGAGGAAGGTCGAGAGGGTGTCGATTCGGGCCGGGCGCGCCAGGAACAGCGGGATCGACAGGGTTTCCACCGCGATCACCAGGTTCAGCGCCGTAGAGGTGATGATCGATGGAATCATCAGCGGCAGCGTCACCTTGCGCAACACCTGCAGGGGCCCTGCCCCGACGGTCCGTGCCGCGCTTTCCAGCGTCGAGTCGACCGAGCGCACCGCGCCATACAGGCAGTAGAGATAGGCCAGCGGCGCCTGGCTGACACCGGCCACAACCGACATGCCCGCGATGGAATAGAGGTTCCACGGCGCGCCGCCGGTAGATTGCGCGATGGACTGTGTGATGAAGCCCGATGGGCCGTACATCACGACCCAGCCAAGGGCGAAGATCAGGTGCGACAGGTAGAGCGGCCACATCAGCACATCGCCCATGATCTTGCGCCCCGGCATGTCGGTGCGACCGATCAGCAGGGCTGCGGCAATTCCCAGCACTTCGGCGATCACCACGCTGAAGAGCGCGAAAAGGCCGGTGGTCAGGGCGATGCGGCCGATCCGCTCATCCCGGACCAACTGGCCGATGTTGTCCAGCGTGAACTGCCAGCCATCGGAGTAAAGCGGTCGGTCGACGAAGACCTGCAGCAGGATCGGCAGCGCGGGCGCCAGCATCAGGGCGGCGGTGATCCCGAAGATCAGCCATTGCGCCAGTCGGGCGCGATCGTAGGGCGGCGCGGCGCCCGGGGCGGGGTCGGACCCGGTCAGGGACAGGTGGGCCATGAAAACTTCCTTTCAGGTCGGGACCGGCGCAGGGAGCGGTGCGCCGGTCCCTTCAGGTCACATCTTGAAGGCGTCGCCCCAACGGGCGTTGAAGGCCTCAAAGCCCGCGACCATCTCGGTGTCGTAGTCGACCAGGATCAGGTTCTCCTCTCCACCGATCGCTTCGATCACGTCATCAAGCGAGAAGGCGGTCTCGCCCTCCGGCTGAACGCCCGGGCGATAGGCCGTCAGTTTGCCGTCAGCCACGCCGTACTGGCCCGCCTCGGACAGAACGAAGTCCAAAAAGACCCTCGCGGCCGCGCCATGCGGGGCCTCGGCGGTGATGCCCATGCCACGCAGGAAGACTGGCGTCCCATCCGAGGGAAAGGTCCAGCCCAGCACCTGGCCGATACCGTCATCGAGCTTGCCGAAGACCACCGGGCCGGACACGAAGAAGGAGGACGAAAGCTCACCCGTCAGCGTGCGTTCGATCATTCCGCCCGCACCGCCGCCCGGACGGGTCAGCGGACCAGCGGAAGCGAACCAGTCCCAGGCCGCATCACCGTGGAACTTGGCGAAGGCGTAGCCGACGGAGCCGCCGAAGGCATAGCGCCCGTCATAGGTGCCGACCTTGCCCTCGAAAATCTCCGGGTGGGCCACGATGTTCTCGAAGTACTGCTGCATGGAGCTGACCTGCAGCTCTTCCGGCACCGTGATCTTGTTGTAAATCGTCACCATCGGGTCGGCCGAGAAGGTGTAGAGGCCGCGCTCGGGGTAAGACCAGGCGGGCAGGTTCGCCTGCTCGGGAGAGACATAATCGGCCAGGGTGCCGGAATCCACCGCGCGTATCCAGTCGGGGATCGAATTGGCGATGACCAGATCGGCGCTGTCGACACCGGTGCCGATCTCCGCCTCGTAGCGGGAGAAGGCCTCGGAGGGGCCCATCTCGACCGACTGGACCTCGATCCCGGGATAGGCCTCATTGAACGCCTCCACCACGGGGCCGAGGTTGGTGTTCGACAGGTTCGTGTAGATCAGCAGCGATCCTTCGGCTCTGGCCTGGGCGATCAGTTCCGAGTAGTCGGCAGGGTAGCCGGCGGGGACGTCCTGCGCCTGAACGGCGCCGGCGGTCAGCAGGGCCGCAGCCCCGACGATCCAGTAACGGGTCATGTGTCACTCCTGTTGGTTGTTTGAGGTTGGCTTGCATCTTGGGTTTATTCCAGCCAGCCGCGCAGGATCTGCGCAGCGGCCCCGGCGCAGGGGGCAAGCTTGTGCCCCACGCCGGCAAGTTCGGTGTAGGTGACCGGGGTGCCATGGGCCGCCAGGTCAGCTCGCAGGCTGCGGGCCTTGTCCTGCCGCGACAGCCCCGCCAGATCCGCATCCGCAGAGCCGAAGCGGGTGCCCGGCGCGCGCGAAACCAACCCTGCCGCGCGATCGTCCGCCCCGATCAGGATGGCGGTGGGCAGCTGCGCCAGACCGGCGAGATCGAGCGCCTCGCCCAAGGCCGCTTCGGCCCCCTTCAGGCCGGGCCACCAGCCCACATCCTCGCGCAGCAGCGTGACCCCGCCCGGCGCTGCCAGGATCAAACCGTCAAGACGACCGGCCCGCACCAGCGCATAGCGCTGCGCGAACTGTGCGCCGCCCGAGAACCCGAAGAGCCAAAGCGTCCGGGGCGCCTGTCCGAGCTGCCGCAACGCGTCGTCGAGGATCGTGTCCATCAGCTTGAGGTAATCTTCGCTGCCGCCGCGCAGGAACTTGTAGTCGTCCGCCACATCGGCCTCCTCCACCCTTTCGGGAAAGTAAGGCAGCAACAGGCTGACATCTTCGCCGAGATCCAGCCCATCCAGCAACCCCCGGAGATCGCGGTCACTGCCATGGGCGGCAATCAGCAGAGGCGCGCCGGGTCGGCGGGCGGGTCTCAAGACGTAGCGCCAACCTCCCTGCGGCAGCACACGGACCGGCAAGCCGTCCAGCCGAGCATCGCGTGTCGTCAGGGGATCGGAGGCGGCGGAAGATATCATTCTCGAGCTTTCTGGCAGAGGGTACTACAGGGTGGCTTCATTTTTGCCGCTTATATTGGCGCCAATTTTTGAGTTGTCAATTTTCGCCCAGGCTTGCGGCCCGTCGTGCCACGGGTTCTCAGGCTTCGTGGGTCACGCTGTCCAGCTGGCGGGTCTGCTGCAGCACCGGCAGGCGCCGACGGGTCTCCGCGACCTGGGCCGGGTCGATCTCGGCCAGGATCACTGCAGGATCGTCCGCGGCGGCAGCCAGCACCTCGCCCAGCGGCGATATGATACGCGACTGGCCGAAGGTGGTCACCCCGTGCCGTGTCCCGCATTGCGCCGCTGCGACCACATAGGACCCTGTTTCGATCGCGCGCGCCTTGAGAAGCGGCTCCCAGTGCAGAGGGCCGGTGATCGGCGAGAAAGACGCAGGAATCATCAGCACCCCTGCCCCGGCGCTGGCCAGCGCCCGGAAAAGGTAGGGGAACCGCAGATCATAGCAGATGGCCAGCCCCAGTCTCATCCCCGCGGCCTCGCAGGTGATGGCACCCCGCTCACCGGGGGCAACCACGCGGCTTTCGATAAAATCTCCGCCCCCCCCCAGCGCAACGTCGAAGGTGTGCAGCTTGTCGTAGCGGGCGGAGATCCGCCCGTCAGGTGCGATCATGTGGGCACGGTTGTGGATTCGGTCCCCATGGTCCTGCCGCAGAAGAAGAGACCCGGTGTGCAGCCAGATCCCCAGCTCTGCAGCCAGTGCACGGCACAGCGACAGCGTGCTGTCCTCGTCTTCGGTCCGGCAGGCGGCGGGGTAGTCGAACTGATCGCGCAGCAACAGATTGGCGGCCTCCGGCAGGCTGACGACCAGCGCCCCCTGAGCAGCAGCCTCCCGCACCAGCTTTTCGATCTCGGCGTTGTTGGCAGCCACATCCGCTGTCGAACACATCTGAATGGCGGCAAAACGTATCATGCGGCCACCTCGTCGAGAAAACCGGAGACGCTGCGCATGCAAAGCGCGGGTTCTTCCACGTGGGGCATGTGGCTGGACCGCCCGAGAATCACCCACTGCGCGCCGGGGATTTTCTCGGCATAGGCTTCGGCGGCACGCGGCGTCGCCTCGTCGAAGCGACCGGTCAGAACCAGAGTCGGCGCAGTGACTTGATGCAGGCGATCCTCGATGGTCCAGTCCTTCAGCGTCCCGATTACATGAAATTCGGTCGGCCCGTTCATGGTGTGATAGACCGTCGGATCGTCTTCGATGGCGTCGAAGGTGGCCACGACCTCGGCCGGCCAGGGGTCGGTTCGGCAGACATGGGCACGGTAGAAGACTTCGGTCGCGGCGAGGTAATCGGGATGGCTGAAGTCGCCGACCTTCTCGTGGCTCAGCAGGGCCTCGTGGACCCCGCCGGGCAGGTCCCGGCGCAGCCGCAGCGCTTCCTCCACCCAGGTCGGGAAGGAGCTGGGAGAATTGGCGATCACCAGCCCCTTGAGACCTGCGGGCCGCCGCACCGCGTGTTCCGCCGCCAGCATCCCGCCCCAGCTTTGCCCCAACAGGCAATAGCGGTCGCGCAGGCCCAGGTGATCCAGCAGCGTGTCGAGTTCGTCGAGGAACAGCCCCACCGTCCAGAAATCCGCCCCAGCTTCGGGCAGGTGGGTGGAGCGGCCGTTGCCCAACTGGTCGTAGTGCACCACGGCGCGACCGGTTTCGGCGATGGCGCGGTAGGCATCGACGTAGTCATGGGTGCAGCCCGGCCCGCCATGAGCCACGACCAGCGGCGGCGGCCCGGCGCGCAGGTCGCCCGTCACGCGGTACCAGGTCCGGTGCCCCCGGAAGGGGCAATGACCCTCTTTGCTGATCATGTCCTGCGGCATGCTGCCCTCCTGAATTCCATTCCCTGATCCTGCGCGACGCCGCCCCGACCGCATAAGCTGCAAGATCTTGCAGGCTGCCGCGCTGCGGCCCGGCCCCTAGCATCGACCCCAAACGGAGCGATGCGATGCCCCCTTCTGACAGATCCCTGCGACAAACCCTCTTGGGCGGCACGCCCCTGGCAGGTGCCTTCCTGTTCCTCGGCGCCCCCAACGTGGCAGGGGTACTGGCCGCCGCCGGGCTTCCCTTACTGATCGTCGACCGAGAACATGCGGCGGCCGATCTGTCCGGGGCCCTGCACGAGCTGCGCGCCATTCGCTCTGTCTCGGACGCCTTCGTCTTGGCCCGGGCCCGCGACGGATCGCCCGGGGCGATCAAGCCGCTGCTGGATGCGGGCTTTGACGGGGTGATGGTGGCCGACGTGCGCAGCGCCGTGCAGGCCCGCGCCATCGCCGAGGCCGCCCGCTACGCGCCCCTGGGTCGGCGTGGGGCGCAATTCACCGTGTCGCGGGCCGCGGCCTACGGGGCCGAGGGCAATCACCCGGCGCGGGCAAACGCCGGGCTGCTGGTGGCGGTGATGATCGAAAGCCGCGCAGGGCTGGAGGCCATCCCCGAAATCGCCGCCGTGCCCGGCATCGATCTGCTGTTTCTCGGCCCGCTGGACCTGACGACCGACTACGGCACCTTCGGCGACCTCGCCTCGCCCGAACTGGCCGCCGCGCTGCGCCGGGCCGAGGCGGCGATCCGGGCCAGCGGCAAGATGCTGGGGGGCGCCTGCCTGCCCGGGGAAACGGCGCGGGACCTCTTTGCGCGGGGCCATGCCCTGGTCTCGGCCACCTCCGACGTCGGCCTGCTGCGCGAGGCAGCGAGCCGGGCAGTTCAGGCGATCCAGCCCTGCCGGGTGGCCAACGCAACCGCGTGAGAGCGGTTGCGCGCGCCCAGCTTGCCCGCCGCGGCCTGCAGGTGTTTCACCACCATGCTTTCCGACCGGCCCAGCACATGGGCGATCTGCTTGGACGACAGCCCGTCGGCGGTATGGCCCAGGCACTCCGCCTCGCGCGGGGACAGCGGGCCCCGCGCCCGGTGCGTGCCGATCCGGTCCTGCAATCCGAAAGCCATGAGCGCAAAGCGCGCCAGTGCCGCCTCCGGCACCTCGGTCTCGACGAAGGCCGTCAGCGTGGCAAAGCCGCGCGCGGGCAGGTGCAGCGGCACCGTCATGCCGCGCCCCAGCCCCCAGGACAGCAGCCGCTCGCGGACCTCTCCGACCTCGGGCCGTTCAAGATCGGCGGCGATGTGTGACGGCTCACCGGCGTGATAGCTCCAGGCGAAGGGTTGCAGCATCTGCGCCGCCCGCCCCTGCACCGGATCGGCCCGGTAGAGCGCCCGACCGCACCAGTCCGCCACCAGCTGCTCGGCGCTGCCGCGGGCCTCGATCACCTCGGGCAGGACAAAGCGGGCCGGGTCGGGGCTGAAGGGATGCGGGGAATAGTCGTAGACCAACCCCTGCACCCCCGGCCCGAGCGCGGCGAAAACCTGGTCGACAATCGGCCCCGCCGCGCCCATCAGGTGATCTCCTCGGCCCGGGCGGCGACCATCTCGCTGGCGCCGGACAGCTCTCCGATGGGACGGCCTGCGACCACGCCGGCAATCGTCCGATCGGTCAGCGCCTGCAGCGCCTCGGCCTTCGCCAGCACCCCGTCCAGATCCGCCGCATGCAGGCTCACGACCCCCAGCCCGTCGGCCAGAATCGCGTCGCCCGCCAGCACCGGCACGCCGCCGACCGAGACGGGACGGTTCAGCGCCCCCCCCTGACCGGTCAACCGCGTGGTCAGCACGGACGGGCCGCGACTGAAGACCGGCAACCCAAGCTCGGCCAGCTCCTGCGTGTCAGTGTGGCAGCCGTCAATCACCACCCCCGCCGCCCCGGCATTGCGGATCGCCCGAGCCACCCCACCACCGAGACAGGCTGCCCGCCGGTCGCCGCGCCGGTCAATCACCAGCACGTCCCCCGGCCGCAGCAGACCGGCTGCATGATGCAACAGGGTGGAGTCGAAACCCGGCAGGCAGAGCGTCACCGCGGTGCCCACCAGCCGTGGCACCGGCGCCACCGGGCGGATCTCCGGCGCCATCACCCCGCGGTCGAGGAAATGCCCCAGCAGGACGGTCTCGAACCGGGCCAGCCGCTCCAGTGTCTCGGCGGCGATAACAGCGGGCATGGCGGCAAGGGAATAGGTCATGGGATCTCCAACTCATTTTCCCTATCACGCAATAGACGCATGCCGTCGGTCCACTTGAATTATCTGATTCAGCCGATAGATTTCTTCGATCACAACGGAGCGTCTATGCAGATCCACAGCCTGCGCACCTATTACTGGGTCAATCGCCTTGGCAGCTTCCGAAAGGCCGCAGAGGTGCTGAACATCTCGCAACCCACTGTCTCGGCCAGAATCCGAGGGCTGGAAGAGGAACTGGGCGTGCCACTGATGTTGCGCGATGCAGGTCTGAGCCTGACTCCTCAAGGCGAGGAACTGCTGAACTATGCACGGCAGGTGCTGCGCCTGACCGACGACCTGTCGTTTCAAAACGGCCCGCAATCCCGCGTGGCACGGCTGCGGCTGGGTGCCAACGGGCCCGTTGCCGCCACTTGGCTGATGGCCCTTGTCGACCACATGGAAGCGCGGCACCCCGCCCTGCGGCTGGAGATCGAAGTGAACCAGAGTGCCACGCTGCTGAAGCACTTGGCCACCGGGCAGCTAGACCTCGGCTTTCTCTCGACTGATACGACGCACCCTGACCTGAAGCTGGCTCCACTAGGTCAGTTCGCGATGATCTGGGTCGGCTCCCCGCGAAGGTATGGCCCAACGCTCGACAATGACGCGCTCTCCCGCTCCCCCATCATCGGCTACAACTGGGAATCGCCGATCCACGACAGCACCCGCGTACCGGCCTACGGCCCGGGCCGGCATCGCCGGTTCACGCACTCCGACAGCCTCTTCATGATGATCCGCCTTGCCGTGAACGGCATGGGATTGGCGCTGGTTCCCGAGCTTGCGGTGCTGCAGGAACTAGAGAATGGCCAACTAACCCGGATCGGTGTCGAACGGCCCCCCTCTCCCCTCAAGGTATCAGCGGCCTACCGCCGGGAAAGCCTATCCACCTCAGCCCAAGATGCCCTGACATTCGCGGGAAACGCTATGCTGTCAAAGTCGTAAGGGCTGGGCTGCCGCTCGCATGTGCATTGTTGTCCTGCTCCAGTATGCTTTTTTCTCCGGTTCGGTGGCGGGCAGGTTCCCTCGGTCGTCGCGTGCCCCGTTCTGTGGGTCGGATCGTGATCCGGATAGCACCGCGAAAATCCAGGAAGCGCCCGCCCGCCTGCCCTTTCTCAGGGTCCAAGGAAGAAGTCAGGTAGGAAGGTCACAGTCTGAGGCACATAAGTCAGAAGAAGCAACGCGACAAACAGCGGAACCAGCATCGGCAATATAGCCAACGTTACCTGTTCAAAACGCACACGTCCGACTTCGGAGACAATGTACAACCCAATACCCATCGGCGGTGTTGCGATGCCGATCAGCAACCCAAGCTGGATGATGATGCCAAAATGTACCCGATCAATGCCATAGGCATCGATCACCGGAAGAAGCGTAGGCACCAGAATGAGCATGGCTGGCACTCCCTCGACGACACATCCGACCATGATGATGAACAACAGCAGAAGGCCGAGAAAGACCGACTTGTTCTCGGTTAGCGAAAAGACCACATCAGCCAGTTTCTGCGGTGTCTGATCGATAGCCAGCAACCAACCCATCGCGATAGAGAAAGAGATGATAATCATAATGACCGCCGTCATCATCGCGGTATCTGAAAGCGCTTCAAAGAACCTTCGGACCGTCAGCTCACGGTACCAGATCCCTATCGCAATGCAGTAGAGGCAGGCCAGCACACCCGCTTCTGTTGCGGTGACGAAGCCAAACATGATCGATCCAAGGATGATGGCCGGCGCGATCAGCGCCAGGATGCCATGCTTCGCGGTGCCCGTGACTTCACGCATGGGCGCACGAGGCTGGGTCGGGAATTCCCGGAATTGCGCCACAACGCGGACGTAGATCATCAGGGAAAGACCGACGAGCACTCCTGGGATCAAACCTGCCAAGAACATTCGTTCGACGGATTGCTGCGCCAGAAACGCGTACAGTACAAGACCTATGGATGGTGGAATTAGTGGCCCGACAACCGACGAAGCAACGGTAATCGCGGCGGCAAAGTCGGGTTTGTATCCCCTTTCGCGCATCGCCTTGATTTCGATCGCGCCCAGGCCGGCACAATCAGCAACCGCCGCACCCGAGATGCCGGCGAAGATCATTGAGGACAGGATATTCACCTGTGCCAGCCCCGCCTTCATGTGGCCGACGACGGCGTTCGCGAAATTGAAGATACGCTCGGTGACGCCCGCCGCATTCATCAGGTTGCCGGCCATGATGAAGAAGGGCACGGCTGTCAGCGACGCCTTGTTCACGCCTTCCAGCATCTGCTGCGGGATGATTTGGAGAGCGTGCGAAAACTCCGAGCTGAGGAACGTCAGCAGCGTGGCCGTGCCGATGGCGATCGAAATCGGAACCCGCAACAAGATCAGTGCGAGAAAACTTCCAAACAGTATCCATGCCATGTTTCAGAGCTCCAGATGGGAGGAGGCGGTGTTCTCGGGCAGGCCGACCGACATCTTGGCGAGATCGATCAGGGCAGTGATTGCAACAAGAGCAGTCGACAAGAACAGCGGGAGGGACAAGAAGAGGCGCGGAACCTCTCCGCCCGACGGCAGGACGGCACCGTCGTGCACCCCTGTGGAGGTGGCCAGCACCATCGGCACCTGCATAAGCAGAAGAGCCGCCAGAAAGAGCGCTGCGAAATCGGCAATGATGCGGGTCGCAGCCATGCCCACAGGCCCAAGTCTGTGCGCAATGAAGTCTATTCGGATATCCTTGAGCCGCGCGTAAAGGGCGAAGAAGCCGAAAAAACTGAGCCAGATGAAAAAGACCATCGTCCAGGGCCATATCCAGTAGATAGCCAGCCCGAATGGGCGCAGCACGATTGTGGCCGTGGTCAGACACAGCATCGCAAGCAAACACAGGTTTGACGCCCAAAGAAACGCACCAGCAAGCGACCAGTTCAGCTGATCAAGACGTTGGAGAACCTGCCGAAGCAGGCTCTCCGTGGATTGTGTATGCTGTCTCACTGTGAACCGTCTCGGGTCGCTTCGATGGCATCCAGCATGCCGGCAGGGAGGTTTCCGGCGGCTTCTTGTGCCTCGTAGTACCGTGCCATGGTCTCGATCAGGGGCGATGTATCCAGAACCGAGTAGGTTGCCCCTTGCTCTTGCATCCGCGCAATGCTCTGCTCCGCGACCTCGAACATCAGTTCGCGCGAGTAGGCGCCGGCCTCCTCGTAGGCCCTGAGCAACCCGGCACGCGTGTCCTCGTCCAGAGCGTCGAAGGCTTGAGCATTCACCATAAAGCCGATCGATTGCCAGAACTCGTCAATCCGGGTGATGTGTGGCGCGACTTCGTTGAACCGCATCGCTTCGACCAGGGCAATCGGGGAGTTGAGCCCCTGAACAATCCCTTTGGAAATGGATTGGTAGACCTCAGTCCAAGGAAGGGTGATCACCTCCGCCCCGAGGGCCGTCCATGTGGCGATGGCACGCGTGCTTTCGTGCATGCGGAGCTTTAGCCCCTGGAAATCTTCTGCCGAATTGATCGGGACGTTGGATACTGTCACCAGGAAGGGGCCGCGCAGAATGCGCGTCGGATCACCAAGCATGGCGACCCCAGACTGCTCTGCGGCATTATCGAACCAGCCTCTTACGAGATCCGTCTGCATGAAGCGGACCCAATGATCGTAGTCGTCAAAGACAAATGACGGTGAGGTCCAGTCCAGCGCTGGCTCCCATTTCTTCATGTAGCCGTAGCTCTCAGCGTAGAGCTGAATGATATTGGCCTGCAACTGTTCGAGAACCGCGTTCTCTTTGCCGAGCTGCTCATTCGGGAAGACGGTGATTTTCAACGCCCCATCGGTGTAATCCTCGGTCAGCTCTGCAAACTTCTCGAACACCCGACCTTCTGGGCTGTCCACCGGCATTTTGGTCGCCATGCGCCAGGTCGTGTCTGCGCTCGCTGCGCCAGACACCGCCAATGTCAGTGCAGCACAGAAAATGTAGCCTGCTTTCTTGATCATGAGATTATCCTCGCTTGTTGGAAAATGGCCGCTATGTTCGCCGCTTGGCAGGACAAGGCCAGCCTCTGAGCAGGTACGCCCTGCTTCTATTTTCACGCACCGACCGTCCCGCAGGGACTGTGTTACGCAGGGAGACCAGAGGCTGGCGATGCGCTAGGCGAAGACCTGAACGCTGCAAGAAAACGATTCAGACACGTCGGTACCGAAGGGTCTATGCAGCGCTTGCAGCTCCTGCGCCCCTGATGTGGTGACCTTGAAATTCATGCCTCGCGCTCCTCCTGCAACTAACGGAAGCGTGGCATGGAAGAGCGCTTCGCTGAACCTGCAAGATCTTGCAATTAGACCCCATGATCGCGGTGAGCGCCTGACCAGGCTGGTGGCCTATCCCTCGGCATTCTCCGTTCGAGGGTTGCGCCCGATTGGCGGGCGCCGCGCCTCAAGAATGGGGGAGAGACCACATGCACGGTAGCACGTGCATCGGACTGGGTGTCCAAGGCGACGATTTCGGTCGCGGTCTTAATCGGAGAGCGCAGCGGGGAGGTCCGGCATTGGGGAACGGTGCCGCATCGCCCCGATCATGCCCGGAGGCTCGTGGACTGCGAACGGTGGCCGATTGTGTTTCTGCTACGAAGCTGGCCATTGCGGCAACGGGCTGCATCGGCAGATCGTCGGGATGGGGCATAAGTGCATCGTGGTAGCTCCATAGCTCATTCGTCACTGTCCGAGCACGTTCTCTCATCGCCTTGGACAAGTGTTGATGTTATCAGGTCCGTCTGCGTGTTGGGCTCTTGGGTTTGTAGTGTCCCAACGCTTGGTGTAGGAAGCCACCTGCGCGGTCATGCGCCGCAGCTACAGGCAGCTGGGGTACCGGGTGGTCGATCTGCCGCGCAGCGGCATCGAACAGCGCGCCGACGTCATGCTGCGGCAGTGCGCGCCCTGACGTCCCCCTGCCCGCGCCCCAAGGACCCCGACGCGCTTTCGGGACGGCAGCCTTTCGCGTGGCGCGAGGCCCGACGCAGACCTGACACCGCACAGCGGTTTGCGGGAAATGCGCCGCCTGCCCTTGGCACCGCCGCCATCCTGCGCTTTGGTCGGCGCGACAAGCAGACGGAAAGGATGCCCCCATGCTGACCAGATCCCTTGGCCCCGACGGTCCGAGCCTCCCGGCGCTGGGTGTCGGCGCCATGTCCTTCGCGGATTTCTACGGCCCGGTCACGACCGAGGGCTCTCATGCGATCCTGGACGCCGCGCGGGACGCGGGCATCGTGCATGTCGACACCTCGAACATCTACGGCATGGGCCTGTCCGAAGAGACGATCGGCCGCTACCTCGCCACCTGCAAGGGCGAGACGCCCTTCCATATCGCCACGAAGGCCGGCATCTGCCGCGACCCCGAAACCGGCGCGCGCGGGTTCGACAACAGCCCCGAACACCTCGAGGCCGAACTGGACAAAAGCCTGATGCGCATGGGGCTGGAGCGGGTCGATCTGTTCTACGTCCACCGCCGCGACCAAAGGCACGAAATCGAGGCGGTGACCGAGTTCCTCGCCACGCTGATCGCCAAGGGCAAGATCGCAAGTTTCGGCTTTTCCGAGATCGCGCCCACCTCGCTGCGGCGCGCCGCGACGGTGCATCCGGTGGCCGCCGTCCAGTCGGAATACAGCCTTCAGACCCGGGCGCCGGAACTGGGGCTGATCCAGGCCTGCGAGGCGCTGGGAACGGCGCTCGTCGCCTTCTCTCCGGTCGGGCGGGCGCTGCTGTCGGACACGCCGCCCACACCCCAGCGTGTCGCCGCAAGCGTCTTCCTGAAGGACAACCCGCGCTTCATCCCCGGCGCGCTGGAGCGCAATATCGCCGCCAGCCAGCCGCTGCGCGATCTGGCCCGGCAGGAAGGCGTGGCGACCGCCTCTCTGGCCATCGCCTGGGTGCTGGCGCAGTCCGATAGCATCTTCGCGATCCCCGGCACCCGCTCGACCGCGCATTTCGCGGAACTGGTGGCCGGGGCCAGGATGACCCCCGCCCCCGATCTTCTGGCCGAGATCGGGCGCCGCCTGCCGGTCGGCTGGTGCCACGGCGCCCGGTATTCAGCCGCTCAGGCCATCGGCCCCGAGGAGTACTGCTGAGGCCACCGGCGCGGTTCACGGGTCGCCTGCCCGGGCGCGCAGGGCCTAGGTGTTTGATCCCACGGTTTGATGGTGTGATCCTTTCGAAGGAATGGAAGGAAGCCCTATGGGACAAGTTCGTCACGGCAGCGCCACGACCACGCACGCTATCCGAGCTGCAATACAGCGA
>JAFKDC010000045.1 GCA_017255395.1 Enemella evansiae
TGCGCCTGCAGCACCGCCCGGCTGACGATGTTCTCGGAGGCGATCAGCTCGATCTCGTCGCGCTGGCGGCCAAGCTCGCCGGTGATCGCGGCAAAGAGTTCGGGGTCACGGTCGGACAGCGACTCGGTGAAAAACCCGTCCTGGGTATGGATGACATTCATGACGTTCCTCCTGTTCCTCTTAGCCGGTCCATCCCAGACCGGCCGAAATGCAGTTCATGGTCTGCATCAACTGTATGCGGTGGCGATTGCCGTCCTCGGCCCGCACCCGCTGCAACAGGCGAACCTGTGCTTCGTGGGCCGACCGCAGGGCGGAGTCGTGCTGCGCGATCCGCGCGGCGGCGTTGCGGAACCGGCTGCCCAGGGGCGTGCCGGTAAGGCTTTCGATGGCCTCGACCGAGCGCGCGTGCTCGGCCCGGATCAGGCCGAAGACCGCTTCGGCCGCGGCCCGGTCTTCCACCAGCCCGGCATAAAGCTCTGCCACGTCCAGCCGGACCAGCATCAGCGATTTCTCGACCTCGTCGACACAAAGCCGGAAGAGCGGCAGGTCCTGCATCACCCGGGACAGGGCGCCCTCGCCCTCGGACCCCCGGATCGCGCGGAAATCCTGCAGCGCCTGCCCGAAGCCGTACCAGCTGCTGATCATCTGGCGGTTCTGGGTCCATGCAAAAACCCAGGGGATCGCGCGCAGATCGGAGAGCGACGCGGCGCCGAAGCGGCGGGCCGGGCGCGACCCGATCTTCAGCAGGGCCAGTTCGTTGACCGGGCTGGCCTCGTTGAAATAGCTCAGGAAGCCGGGATGACGCAGCAGCGTCTGGTAGGTGGTCTGGCTGAGGCTGGACAGCGTCTCCATCACGTCGTCGGCCTCGGGGTCGACGGTCTCGAAGGCCGGGCCGGTGCTGTGGCGCAACACGGAAGAGGCCAGCAGTTCCAGCTGCGCCGCCGCGGTGCCGGTGTTGGCGTATTTCGCGGTGACCACCTCGCCCTGTTCGGTCAGGCGCAGGGTTCCGGTCAGCGTGCCGCGCGGCTGCGCGGCGATGGCGCGGGCGGTGGGCGCCCCGCCCCTGCTGACCGAACCGCCGCGACCGTGGAAGAACACCGGGCGCGCCCCGAACGCGGCGATGGCGCGGGTGATCGCGCGCTGCGCCCGGTCCAGTGACCAGCTGGAGCAGAGGAAGCCCCCGTCCTTGTTGCTGTCGGAATAGCCCAGCATGATTTCCAGCCGCCCGGTGCGGTCCTTCATGCTGCGCGCGGCCAGCGGGATCGACAGGACGTCGCGCAGGATCGCCGGGGCCGCGCGCAGGTCCTCGATGGTCTCGAAGAGCGGCACCACCTTCAGCGACAGGCGTTCGGCGCCGAACCCGGCATAGCGGGCCAGCAGCAGTACGGCCAGCAGGTCGTCCGCCGAGCGGGTCATCGACAGGATGAACGGGCCGATGGCCTCGGGATCGGGACCGTCGTGCACCTCTCGGATGAGATGCAGCAGCGCCATCAGCTCCGCCGCTTCGTCGCCCAGCTTGGCACGGTCGAGCGCCTTCAGGCCCGCCTGCCCCACCTCCCGCCGAAGCCGTGCGGACCAGTCCGCCGACAGCGGTTCCGGCGCGGCATCGAGGGCGTTCCAGACCGCTTCAAGCGTGCGTGTCACCACGTCCGAGTTCTGGCGGATGTCCAGCGTATGGGCGCGGAAGCCGAAGGTGGCCGCCTGCCAGCGCAGCGGGCGGACCAGCTGCCGCGCCATCTGCACGGCGCCGACGGACTCCAGCGCCGCCTCGACACTGCGCAGGTCGGCAAGGAAGGCCGAGACGTCGCGGTAATCCCCGGCGGCAAGGCATTGCCGTATGGCGCTGGCCGCCTGCCGGAAGATCTCGTTGGGATTGCGCGCGGCACAGCGATCCGGGTCGGTGCTGCGGGTTTCGACGATCCCGGCCAGCGCGTCGCGATGCGCGCGTGGGACCGCGACGATCTTCTCGGAAATGCTCAGGCGCGGGATCACCCGGTCGAGGGCCTGAAGGTACTTCTCGACGATCATCTCGTGCGAGCGATCCAGCGCCATGCGCGTCACCCCGGCCGTGACATTGGGATTGCCGTCCCGGTCGCCGCCGATCCAGGAATGGAACCGGATGCAGCAATGATCGCGCGTGGGCGGGCCAAGCACCTCTGTCACCGCGTCGTGGTAGCGTTCGAACAGGCGCGGGATCGCGTCGAACAGGCTGGTGCGGTAGAATTGCAGGCCCCAGTCGACCTCGGATTCAAGGCTGGGGCGCTCCATCCGCAGCTCACCCGTCAGCCACAGCAGGTCGATCTCCATCTCGAGCGTTTCTTCCAGACGCTCGATTTCGCGCGGGGACCAGCGCATCGTCTCGAACAGCACGAGGGTGCGGTAGATCCGGCGGTGGATCTCCATGACCGAGACGCGCTTGGCCTCGGTCGGGTGGGCGGTGATCGTCGGGCCGACCGACAACCTGCCCTCGGCCAGCAGCGAGACCATCGTGGCGCGCTGGTCCTCCGGGCAGTCGGTCAGCGCGCGCAGAAAGCCGTCCTCGCCCGGCGCGCCCTCTTGTTCGGACAGGCGGCCGGTGCGGATCGCGAGGTTTTCCTCCATGATCTGCTGCAGGTGAAACCAGATGGTGCTGGCTTGCAGGTGATCGGAATAGCGCGCCTCGTCCCAACCGGCCTCGCCACCCGACAGCGATTGCGCCACCTGCGGCGCGCGGCGGTGGAGAACCTTCAGCCAGGCCCCACGCAGGCGGCGATACACATCCTGGGCGTAGGTATCGGGGGCCTCCTGCCCCTTGGGTTCTGCCACCGCCCGCATCATGCCACCCGGTCGCCGGGTTCGCGGCCCTCGAAGAAGTCCACGAGGTTGTCGACCACCCGCCGCCCCATGGCGGTGCGGGTTTCCTCGGTCGCACTGCCCAGATGCGGCAGCATCACCAGGTTGTCGCAGTCCAGCAGGACCGGCGCGATCCGGGGCTCGCCGTCGAAGACATCCAGCGCAGCGCCGCCGATGCAATCGAACATCAGGGCCTGCGCAAGCGCCTGCTCGTCGATCACCTCGCCCCGGGCGGTGTTGATCAGGAAGGCGCCGCGCTTCATCAGGTCCAGACGGCGCGCGTTGATCAGGTGCCGGTTGGCGGCCCCGCCGGGACAGTGCAGCGAGACGAAATCGCATTGCGGCAGCAGCTCGTCGATGCTGTCGACCTGCTCCGCGTCGAAACGGTCGAGCACCTCCTGCGCGATCTTCGAGCGGTTCTGCACGACGATCTTCATGCCAAAGCCGAAATGCGCGCGCTTGGCCATGGCCTGACCGATGCGGCCAAAGCCCACGATGCCCAGCACCTTGCCGGTGACCTTGGCGCCGACCAGATGCGTCGGACGCCAGCCGGTCCATGCCCCGGCGCGCAGCTCGCGCTCGCCTTCGCCGGCGCGGCGGGCGACCATCAGCATCAGCGTCATGGCAAGGTCGGCGGTGCATTCCGACAGCACGTCGGGCGTGTTGGTGACCGCGATCCCCAGCCGCTTTGCCGCATCGGTGTCGATGTGGCTGAAGCCGACGCCGTAATTGGCCAGCAGCCGGGTGCGGGCCTGCGGCACATCCAGCGCGTCCGGGCCAAGCCCGTCGGTGACCGTCGGCAGGATGGCGTCGAAGTGGCCCAGGGCGTCGCGGAAATCCGCGGCGCTCATGGCCTTGTCCTCGATATTGAAGACGGTGTCGAAGCGTTCGGCCAGCTCGGTCTCGACCGATTGTGGCCAGCGGCGCGTGACAAGCACGCGCGGCCGATTGTTTCGGACGGTCATGGTGTTCATCACGCCGCCTCTTTCTGCATGACCTTGGCAATGGTGTCACCGATCACCGCCGGGTTCGGGGCGACGATGACTCCGGCGGCGGTCAGGATCTCGACCTTCTCGCTGGCGCTTTCGCCGAAGGCCGAGATGATCGCGCCCGCGTGGCCCATGGTGCGGCCCTTGGGGGCGGTCAGGCCCGCGACATAGGCGATCACCGGCTTGGTCACGTGGTCGCGGATATAGGCCGCAGCCTCGGCTTCCTGCGGTCCGCCGATCTCGCCGATCATGCAGATGACATGGGTCTCGTCATCGGCCTCGAAGCGTTCGAGGATGTCCTTGAACGAAGAGCCGTTGATCGGGTCGCCACCGATGCCGACCGAGGTCGAGATGCCGATGCCATGCTCTTTCAGCTGCGCCGCGGCCTCGTATCCCAGCGTGCCCGAGCGGCCGATGATGCCCACGTGACCCGGCAGGTAGATGTGGCCCGGCATGATGCCCAGAAGCGCCTTGCCCGGGCTGATCGTGCCCGCGCAGTTCGGGCCGGTCAGCACCATGCGGCTTTCCTTGGGGTAGCGGTACATGTAGCGCTTCACCCGGATCATGTCCTGCGCGGGAATGCCGTCGGTGATGCAGACGCAGTACTTGATGCCCCCGTCGGCGGCTTCCATGATGCTGTCCGCCGCGAAGGGGGGCGGCACGAAGACGAGGCTTGCAACCGCGCCGGTGGCGGCCACCGCCTCTTCGACGGTGTCGAAGACCGGAACGCCCTCGACCACCTGCCCGCCCTTGCCGGGCACCACGCCGCCGACGACATTGGTGCCGTAGGCGATCATGTCGGCGGTGTGGAACCGCGCCATCTTGCCGGTGATCCCCTGAACGATGACGGGGGTGTCTCTGTCGATGAAGATGCTCATTGCACGGCCCTCATTCTGGAGTTCTGGGTCAGGTCGTTCTGCCAGGCGCCAACGGCGCGCTCGGCGGCTTCCATCAGGGTGGTCGCGCGGATGATCGGCAGACCGGACTTGGCGAGGATCTTCTGACCCTCCTCGACGTTGGTGCCCGCAAGGCGGACCACGACGGGCACCTCGACCTGCACCTCTTTCAGCGCCTGCACGACCCCTTCAGCGACCCAGTCGCAGCGGTTGATACCCGCGAAGATGTTGACCAGCACCGCCTGTACGTTGCTGTCGGACATCACCAGCCGGAAGGCCTTGGCGACCCGTTCAGGCGTGGCGCCGCCGCCGATGTCGAGGAAGTTGGCGGGTTCGCCCCCGGCCAGCTTGATGGTGTCCATCGTGGCCATGGCCAGACCGGCGCCGTTCACGATGCAGCCGATATTGCCGTCGAGCCCGACATAGGACAGGCCCCGGTCGGCGGCGCGGCTTTCGCGCGGATCTTCCTGGCTCTTGTCGCGCAGCTCGCTGATCTGCGGATGACGGAACAGCGCGTTGTCGTCGAAGGTCATCTTCGCATCCAGCGCGAGGATCCGGTTGTCCCCGGTCACCACCAGCGGGTTGATCTCGACCATGGTCGCGTCATGCTCGCGGAAGGCGCGGTAGCAGCCCTGAAGCGTGCGCACCATCGCCGCCGTCATGCCCGGTTCGATCCCCAGCTTGAAGGCGATCTGGCGGCACTGGAAGTCCTGCAGGCCGACCGCCGGTTCGACGGTGGCGCGCACGATGCTGTCGGGTTTCTCGGCAGAGATCTCCTCGATCTCCATCCCGCCTTCGGCGGAGGCCACGATCATCACCCGCTGCGACGTGCGGTCCAGCACGAAGCCCAGGTAGATCTCGCGATCGATCGGCACGGCGCCCTCGACGTAGACGCGGTAGATGCCCTTTCCCTCGGGCCCGGTCTGATGGGTCACCAGCTTGCGACCGAAAAGCTCTTCGCAGGTGGCCTGGATCTCGGCGTCGCTGTCGCAGACCTTCACGCCGCCGGCCTTGCCACGGCCGCCCGCGTGGACCTGCGCCTTGACGACCCAGCGGTCGCCGCCCAGTTCGCGGGCCCGGTAGGCTGCCTGCTCCGGGCTGTAGGCCAGCGCCCCCGGCGGGATCTCGACGCCGAAACTGGCGAGGATTTCCTTCGCCTGATACTCATGGATATCCATGCTCTTTCCTCCTCCGAAAGATTGGATCGTGTTGGAATTACTCTGCCGCGATGGCCTGGTCGTAGGCGGCGTTCAGCGCCTCTTCGACGCGGGCGTCATCGACGGTGCCGCCCATGGCGCGGATCGCGTCCGCGAAGCGGTTGACGATGTCGGTGATGGCGGCGCGCGTCAGCAGGTTGAGGATGCCGATCCGGATCTGCACCGGCGCCGACAGCGTCGGCCAGATGCCGAAGTTCTGCGACCGGCAGGATTGCACCAGCTCCATCTCGCGGCCCGCCAGCTCTGACGGCAGGTTCAGAACCACCAGCGAGGTCATGTTCGAGGTCACTTCGCAGCCCATGGCCCGCACCGCGCGCCGCAGCGCCGCCTCGTGGAAGGCGTATTCCTTGGCACGCGCCGGAATTCCCTGTTGCAGGGTGATGCGCAGCGCCTCGTGGAAGGCAGAGACCGCATAGGCGGAATGGGTCCGGTGGTAGGTGCCCTTCTCGACGTCCTTGCCGTCGATGATGCCCCAGTGACGGGCCTCCATGATCGGGTGATGCACGAAGGTGCGGGTGCCGGTTTTCTTCAGTGTCTCGATGTAGCGGTCGGTGAAGGACACCGGCGCATAGGTCAGCGGCAGGCAGCAGATACCCTTCTGCGGGCAGGAAGCCCAGCCGTGCACGCCGGGGAAATCGTCGATGCGGAAATCCTCGACCCCCAGCGACGAGACCGCGTCGACCAGGCCCATGACGTCGTGGCGCTCGCAGGCCTCGCTGAAGCCGCGAATGTCGTTGATGCGGCCCGACCCGGTTTCCCAATGGGCCATGCAGGCCCATTTCGGCTTGTGCCGGGCCAGTGCCTCTTCGACCATGCCGCCGGTGACCGAGACGCCGTGCGGCACGTCGACCACGACAACAGAGGCCGGTTGCGGGTCCAGCGGGTTTAGCGCCAGTTCCGCAGCGGTGGCGGCCTTCATGCGGACGGTCAGCCCGTCGATGCCCGAGAAGGTGCCGTTGTTGAAGACGACAACCTTGTCGCCGGGCATGATGGCGCTGAACATCACGTCCAGGCCGCTCCAGCCGGTGCCGGCGACGCCGAAGGTGTGGACGTTGTCGGTGCCCCAGACCTGGCGCAGCATCAGCTTGCATTCAACCATGCCGCGCAGAACGTCGCCGTGCATGTGGTCGGCGATACCGGCGCCCGAGAAAGCCGCCAGAACGCGGGCATCGGTATTGCCCGGGCCGGGGCCCGCCGCGATGGTTTCCGGGATCTCAAGCTTGGGGAAAAGTTGCGCTACGGTCATGACACCTCCCAGTGTTTACCTCAGTGAGAATTTTGTTTCCTCTCGGTTATATAATTTGTTGAAAGATCAAAAAACGTCCCTTAATCCTGCTTTTGGGCATCTAAAAGGGTGGGGGCGAACCTACCCATTTGGGCAAGTATTCCGTTGTATGCCGTTCCAGACACCCCCCAAATGGGTGGTTTATTCCGATTAACGCTTTTAATTCAAAGGGGTGACATGAAGGCGGATCTGATAGACATCATGCTGGGGGACGGAAATCCCCTCGTGCTTTCGGCGATGTCCGAAGTCTTCGAGCGCGATCCCCGATTCTCGCTGGTTGCCACCAGCGCTACCGCCGAGGGATTCCTGGGGATGATCATGCGGGTGCCGGTGCGCGTCTGCGTGCTGGACTGGAACATCCCGGCGCTGGGGGCGGAGAAGCTGATCGAGGTGCTGCGCGCGCAGGACAAGGCGCCGCGAATCGTCGCCTACGGTCACGACGCCGACCCGGCGACCCCGCGCAGGGCGATGGCCTCGGGGGCCGCGGCCTTCGTGTCGCGGGCGGCGCCGATCGACGCGCTGGTCCAGACCTGCGTGGATGTGGCGGCGGGCAAGATGGTCTTTCCCTATCTCGACATTCGCGAGCTGAAGACCGATCCGATTGCCACGCTGTCGCGCAAGGAGCGTGCGATCCTGGACGCCCTCGCCGAGGGGCTGACCAACAAGCAGCTGGCCGAGCGGCTGGACATTTCGACCAACACGGTCAAGTTTCACCTGTCCAACGTCTTCGACAAGCTGTCGGTGAAAAACCGCGCTCAGGCGATTGCCCACTACTACGCATCGCAGGCCAAGGGGGGCGGGTGAGAGCCCGCTCGGTGTGCACTGGTATGCAAAAAAATTTCTTGACGGGAATAAAAATATAAAGAATGCCAATAGGGGTCCACACGCAATATCCTTTCAGAGAGGTCCCCGACCATGTCTTTCCACGCCATCGACCAAGCCCCGGCCCGTCTTAACCGATCCGAGTTGGCAGTGCCCGGTTCGCAGCCGCAAATGTTTGAAAAGGCTGCGCAATCTGACGTAGACGTGATCTTCCTCGACCTTGAGGATGCGGTCGCTCCGGACGAAAAGGAACAGGCACGCCGGAACATCATCAAGGCCCTGAACGAGATCGACTGGGGCACCAAGACCATGTCGATCCGCATCAACGGACTCGACACGCACTACATGTATCGCGATGTGGTCGACGTGGTCGAACAGGCCGGGGAGCGGCTTGACCTGATCATGATTCCCAAGGTCGGGACCGCCGCCGATGTCTATGCCGTCGACATGATGGTGACCCAGATCGAAGATGCCAAGGGCATGAAAAAGCGAATCGGCTTCGAGCACATCATCGAGACCGCGCTTGGCATGCAGAACGTTTCCGAGATCGCCGCCGCCTCCAAGCGCAACGAAAGCCTGCACTTCGGTGTCGCCGATTACGCCGCCTCGACCCGCGCGCGCACGACGATCATCGGCGGCGTGAACCCCGATTACTCGGTCCTGACGGACCCGGATGTGAACAGCACACGCGAAACCCATTGGGGCGACATGTGGCACTATGCGCTGGCCCGCATGGTGGTCGCCGCGCGCGCCAACGGGCTGCGCCCGATCGACGGCCCCTTCGGCGACTTCCAGGACCCCGACGGCTATCGCGCCGCCGCCAAGCGCGCCGCCGTGCTGGGCTGCGAGGGCAAATGGGCGATCCACCCCAGCCAGATCGCGCTGGCCAACGAGGTCATGTCGCCCTCTGACGCCGAGGTCGAAAAGGCCGGTCGCATCCTGACCGCCATGGCCGAGGCCGAAGCCGCCGGCAAGGGCGCCGTCTCGCTGGACGGGCGGCTGATCGACTATGCCTCGATCCGCCAGGCCGAAGTTCTGGTCGAAAAGGCGCGCCAGATTGCCGCCGGATAAGATTTCCGACTTCAGACAGGACGCGGCCCGGGCTTTCCGGGCCGCGACACGACGCGCCGACCCGGCGCTGGCCATGCGCGATTGCCTGGACTCCCTCCCCCTCCCCCGGGCCGCGCATGGCCATCGAACCATCGTGCTTGCCGTCGGCAAGGCGGCCCCCGCCATGGTGCGGGCGGTCCTGCCACGCATCGACGGCCCACGCATGTCGATCTGCGTAACCCACCGTGAAAACACGGAAAAAACACCAGGGTCCGAGATCTTTCGCGCCGGGCATCCGGTGCCCGACAGTGTCGGGGCCGCCGGTGCGCATCGCATGCAGGAGGTGCTGGCCAGCACCGAACCCGGTGACCGGGTGATCGCCCTGATCTCGGGCGGCGGCTCTGCCCTGCTGCCCGCGCCGCCGCCGGGGGTCACACTGGACGACAAGCAGGCGCTGAACCGTCTGCTGCTGGCCAGCGGGCTGGATATCGTCGCCATGAACCTGATCCGGCAGCAGGTGTCAGAGCTGAAGGGCGGCGGTATGGCCCGCCTTGCCGCGCCTGCGCAGGTGACCGGTTACATCCTGTCGGACGTGATCGGCGACGACCTGCGGGCCATTGCCAGCGGCCCGACCACCGCGCCCATCGGAACCGCGGAAGAGGCAAGGCAGCTCCTGCACAACGCCGGTCTCTTCGAGCGTCTGCCCGAAAGCATCCAGCGCCATCTGCGCCGCGCGGCCCGGGTCCCTTTCCCGGGCGATACCGTCAACCACCTGATCGGCGGCAACCGCGAAAGCGTTCTGGCGGCGGCAGAAAGCCTGCGCCACGACTACGACGCCCATGTCATCGAGACTCCGCTGACCGGGGATGTCGGAGAGGCGGCGGTCTCGATCTTTCGCACTCTGCGGGACAGTGCTGCGGGCGACCGGCCCCGCGCCATCCTCTGGGGCGGTGAAACCACCGTCCGGGTGCGCGGGCGCGGTCTGGGCGGGCGCAACCAGGAACTGGCGCTGAGGCTGGCCGCGCTTGCCGATGCCCAGCCGGTCGCCGCGCCCTGGACCTTCCTGTCGGGCGGCACCGACGGGCGCGACGGCCCCACCGACGCGGCGGGCGCCATCGTGGACCAGGAGACGCTGAACCGCATCCGCGCGCGCGGCCAGCCGCCGGAACGCTACCTCGACAACAACGACAGCAATGCGGCACTGCGCCTGTCGGAGGATCTTCTGATCACCGGCGCCACCGGCACCAATGTCGCAGATGTTCAAGTTTTGCTGATTGGCCGGGGCCCATAACCCGGCCAATTCGCGCCATCCCCGGGTCGCTTCAGCGCCCGGGGGTGCGCACCTGAACCTCATCATTTCTTTTTTCTTGCAGCGACTTCAGGGCATCTCTTCAAGGATCGCGACAACTCTGTCGCGCCTTGGCTATGAGGGAGTCGGCGGGCTTTCACAGAGGGTCGGACTGTCCTGAGGTAATCGATAAAGGACAAGAGCGGGGAACACCCTTCCCTCGCCCAGTGGCTGGAGAACTACGAACCCTTGGCGTCCAGCCTACAGCCATGCGCTAATCCGCGCCCACGAAAAAAACCGGCGGTGCGACAGCTGCACCGCCGAGTCCCGTTTGGACAGGGCAACAAACGGATGGAGGCGGGTACCCCGCGTTGCCGAGGGGCGCCCGCGACGCAGCCGGTCAGGACCGCGGACGTTCCTTCTTGGGGTCGTAGGCGGCCAGATCCGCGCGGATCGTGGCGGGCAGTCGCTTCTGATGACCGTCGAGCTTGCCGATCTCCAGCTTCGTGCCCGGCGCGGAATGCGCCACGTCCACCCGCGCCATGGCGATATTCCGGCCCAGCAGCGGCGAGCGCATCGACGAGGTGATCTCTCCGATCTGCGCCCGACCGACGTGTACGCAATCGCCATGCGAAACCGTAACATTGCTGTCGATATCCAAGCCCACCAGCTTGCGCGCCGGGGTGTCCTTGCGGCGGATCAGCGCGTCGCGCCCGATGAAATCGTCGGGTTTGGATTTGAGCGGAACGGTAAAGCCGATCCCCGCCTCGAAGGGGTCCGTCTGGTCCGAGAAATCATAGCCCGCGAAGATCAGCCCGGCCTCGATCCGCACCATGTCCAGTGCCTCGAAGCCCAGCGGGGTGATGCCATGCGGCTGACCGGCCTCCCAGACCGCGTCGAAGACCTCTCCGGCGTGTTTGGGGTGGCAGAAGATCTCGTAGCCCAGTTCGCCGGTATAGCCGGTACGGCTGACCACCACCGGAATGCCCTGATCGTCGTTCAGGCGCGCGGGCGTAAAGCGGAACCAGTCGAGATCGTCGAAGTTCGGCTGGTGCGGCGCGGTCCAGATGATCTTGCGCAGCAGGTCGCGGCTTTCCGGGCCCTGCACGGCGATATTGTGCTGCATGTCCGTAGAGGACCGGATCAGCACCTTGAGACCCAGCTCTTCGGCCTTCTCGCGAATCCACTCGCCGCCGTAGTCGGAGCCGCCGATCCAGCGGAAGTTGTCCTTGCCCAGCCGGAAGACGGTGCCGTCGTCCACCATGCCGCCGTGCGGATAGCACATTGCGGTATAGACCACGCCGCCAACCGGCAGGGTCTTCATGTTGCGGGTGAAAACGTATTGGCACAGGGCCTCGCTGTCGGGGCCGGTGATCTCGAACTTGCGCAGCGGGCTGAGGTCGGTCACGACAACCTTCTGGCGGCAGGCGTGGTATTCCGCGATCGGGCCGGCGGTCGCCATGCAATTGGCCAGCCAGTAGCCGTTGTATTCGATGAAGTTGTCGGTGAACCGGTCGAACCGGTCGTGAAAGGCGGTCTGTTTCGTCATCTTCGCTTCCGCATCTGGGGTGGGCCGGTACGCCACGGCGCGTTGAAAGGTTTCCTTGCCGCTGTAGGTGCGGACATGGATGTCAGTCGGATTCCAGCCGTTTGCAGCCGAGGTGTCGTCCGGGCAGGCAGAGCTGACGCAGACAAGGTCGGTCAGCGCCCGCAGCAGCACGTAGTCCCCGGGCCGCGACCATGGTTCGTCCGAGTACATGACGCCGTGCTCGTCGAGGCCGGTGTTGAAGAAGAAGTTGATCGCCATCCAGCCCTTGCGACCGGTCACCCCATGCGGCGCAAGCACCGCGTTGAAGTTGTCGGAGCAGTTGACGTGGCCCGGATAGCCGATGTCGTCGTAATACTTGGCCGAACAGGCCAGCGCGAAGGCATCGTGCCGCCCGCAGGTGTCCTGGATGACCTCGACCAGCGGCAGCATGTCCTGATCGTAGTATTTCGCATGCAGACCCGGCATCGGGTAGGCGTGTTCCATCAGCGTCCGGGTCGTGGTCACATCCAGCGCGTGCTCGATGCCCTTGTCCAGTTTGCGCGCGGAAAAGCACTGGAAATCAGTGCATTGCCGGCCGTTCACGTCAAGGATCTGGATATAGTCCCCGGCCTTGACGAAATAGGCCTCGGCGGTCGCCGAATGCACGCGGACGTCGGCCACCGGATCGGCCAGCGGGTCAGGCAGTTCAAACGTCTTGACGGGTTTCAGGGTGGCGCGGCGGATGTAGACGGTCAGCGGCGTGGCCGTGTCCTGGGCCTCGAAATCCATGATGCCGCCCGGGGCCGCGATGATCACGGTGCCTTCGCCGGTTGCGGTGAAGCTTTCCGTGGTGCGCGCCGGAGTCGTCGCGCCGAACAGCGTCACGGCCGTCGCGCGGGCAAGATCCAGCCCCCGTGCCTCGATGCCCATCCGCAGGCTGCGCAGCGAGCGGTCGTCCGAGGTCAGCAGGGCTTTCAGCCCCGAGGCATCCCCCTGCCCCGTCGCCCCGATCAACCCCGGATCGAAACTGCCGTCCGGGTGGGCGCAGACGATTTCGCAGGGCTGTCCGCCCTCGGTGTTCTCGATCTCTAACCGGTCCCCGGCCTCGAGCCGGACGAGGATTGCGCCGCGGCCCTCGACCACGTAACGCTCGGTGCCAGGGGGCATGGAAAAGACCTTCGGCTCGAAGATGCCGCTGGGTCGCGGCGGCCCCGGCACCACATTGGGAAAGCGGGTATCCAGCATGTCCTCTCCTTCCGGCTTTTGCCTTTGCGGAAAAAATATTTAATGCAGAGAATATACGCCGCTTCGGTATCAGGCAAGAGATTTGCGATACCTCTTACACCGAACCGCTTGCGGCGCGGTTTCAGGTTCTCCAGCCCGCCGCCTGTTGGCGCTGGTAGGCGCGCATCGCATTGCGCATCAGCATGGCGACGGTCACCGGACCGACGCCGCCCGGAACCGGGGTAACCCAGCCGGCGATTTCCTTCACCGCCTCGGTGTCCACATCGCCGACGATATCGGTCGAGCCGTCCGGGTGGATGCGCTGGTTGATGCCGATGTCGATGACGGCGGCCCCCGGTTTGACCATGTCCGGCCCGATCAGATGCGCCTTGCCGACAGCGACGACGATCACGTCCGCGCGGCGGGAATGCATCGCGACCGAGCGCGTCAGGTGGTGACAGACCGTCACCGTGGCGCCTTCGGCCATCAGCATCATCGCCGCCGGTTTGCCGACGATCTCGGAATGCCCGACCATCACGACCTCCAGCCCCTTCATGTCGAGCCCGGTCTCGCGGATAAGCTCGACCGCCGCAGCGGCGGTACAGGGGGCCATGGCGACATCGTTGTAGACGATATTGCCGATAGAGGCCGGGTTCATGCCCTCGACATCCTTCAGGGGATGGATGGCGGATTGCAGCGAGCGGACGTTGATGTGATCCGGCACCGGGCGCTGCAGGATGATCCCGAGCACTTCGGGATCATCGTTCATCGCCTGAATGCGGGCCTTGCATTCGTCCTGCGCGACCTCGCCGCCCCAGAACTCCTGATCGAAGGGCAGGCCCGCAAGCGCGGCGGCCCGCGCCTGATTGCGGACGTAGACGGCGACCTCGGGGATGTCCCCGATAGAGATCGAGACAAGCTTGCCGATCCGCCCGGCCGCCCCTGTCATGGATTGAACCTCTGACAGGATGCGGTCCCGGACGGGTTTCCCTAGCAGATACCGGGGGTCCGCTTTCATGCGGTCAGCCCCTCCGGCTCTGGCAGGCCATTGGCGCGGCAGCAGGCGGTCAGGGTGTTGGCCAGCAGGCAGGCGATGGTCATCGGGCCGACGCCGCCCGGCACCGGGGTGATGGCGCCCGC
>JAFKDC010000046.1 GCA_017255395.1 Enemella evansiae
GCTCCAAATCCGGATTGCGGTGCTCAACCGCTACACTGCCCTTGGCATACCCGTCACAAAGCCCGTAGGATAAGTCCGTCCCGGGAAAGGGGAAGTGCGCTCAGACCCCGATTTGTGCAACAGAGCCGCATTTAGGGAGAAGCGCCATTTAGCAGTGGTTGCCCGAATGGCGAAATATTTCTCGCTTAGCGAGAAAGATCTTCCGAAAGTCAGGCAGCAATCGAAATCTTTCTGGAATGCATGCGAATAGCTGATATGAAATAGTATTCATTGATCGGAAATGAATTAGACCTTAGGTGATGTGCTGAATTTTTCTTTCGAGCACCAACAAGGTGTGATCAAGATGATGCGCTGTCATTGTCTCGTTCTACATTGCGATATTATCGCGCCTATCGTTTCATCAGCGCGTTCGCCATTCATTCCGCCGGAAAAGGTAATACCATCAGATCCTGTTACACTCGCTTGGAGATTTGTCGTCGCTCTAAGGTTTTTGAAGGCTGTAGCCGCACCGACTTCACCCACAAAGCGAACAATAGTTTGAGGGTTATCATAAATTCTTTCAAGGTGCGCATCAAATTTCCAAGAATCTCCTCCAAACGCTCTATAATTAATGGTGTATGGAAGATCGTTACTAGGCTCTGTCTTCTCGTCATGAAAAAACAACTGAGAGAAGGCAAGTCGACCGTCGCCACGGCATGTCAATATAAACACCGGAATGTCTCCGCCTTTGAAATCTCCGCGATCGCCAAACTTCCTAGAATAGAAAGCGATAGCCGGAACGCCATCGATCCTGACCAAATTCAACGACTTTTCCCCAGGCTTGTATGGAAAATCCAGGGAGATTGAGGAAGATTCTCCGGATCTAGCCTCATTTATAACTTTTTCAGCATCATCCGGTCCGATATATTTGTAAGCGGATTTTCCTGCGTCCGGGCCCGATGATGGCTGATAGACCCTCTCGGCGTCTTGTTCTCTCCAGGCAGGTGGTTGTCCCTTGTAATAGGAAAACATATTCTCTTCGAGGTGACGCCGAAGATCGGAATCACATGACAACCTCTTTATGATTTCGTCAATTCCATGTTGCGCCGCAATACTAGGGGACAAATTTCCAGACCGGTTTACAATATCGACAAATCGCTCCGGTATCGTTGCATAATTCGTGTTGGGGGATAGTTCCTGTCGGTCGACCAAGGATCCATAGCCATCACGGCTTTCCTGAAAATTATGCGTAACTTGAGACATCTCTATCAAATTGTCGCCGCATGCACCGATCAATTCGACGCGGCGAATAGCGTATGTGGTGAAGAGATTTCCGAGTCTTCCATTCTTCTGTGCTATAGTTCCGATCGCCTCAAAGTAGTCTGCAATCGGGTTATTTTTTCCTTTTGGTCCTAAATCACGCATCAATTGAAATTGCGATTTAATTTCAGCGTTTACGACAGCGTCGGCATCTTTGAAATTTCCATTCGCAACATGAGAAAGGACCTGCCCAAAGAAGTCGCTTCCGAGGGGATATTTGCCATCGTCACTACTTTTGACTGAGGCCCTACCATTTTCGGCGTTTTGGACTCCACTAAACACTGGATCAAATGGAGATTCGAGAAGAATCTGGATACTTGTCGGGCCAGTATCTTCATAGAATGCCATAACATTTTTTTCGCCGGGTCGCGCATCTATCTTTGGTAAACTTTCCTGCGTGGAAGCCAAGATCGCTGCCACTTCCTTTCCGCTGCAACCCTGCTGGTCGATCAGTTCGGAGAAGCCGACCAAAATCTCGTCGTAGCTTTCAACACTACGGTTCCAGGTTTCGGACAGACTGAAATCGTGATGCGGCAAGGTATCCCAGATTGCGAGAAATAGCGGTATCTGCGCGGCCCACATCAACTTGAAGCGATTTGCTTCTTCTGCTTCGACCCAGGCTTTATCCGCGAATTGTAATCCAAGGCGGTCACTATTGACCTCCAAATCCATTTCAATCCAGTTTGGATCGCCAACACCCCGACATTGGGTGCCGTAGGCTTGATAAACGGCGAAATACTCGGACATGCGCCAAACCGGAGACCCACGCGTGACGTCAAGCAGGGGAGACAGGACAGAACTCAACGCGTGTGTATTTCCATCGGCATTAGTAGCGGCGGACAACCCCAGCATCTCATCAACTTTCTGTTGATAGTCCGCTTGGAGGATCGCAGCATCTGCCGGCAGGTTCCTTGCGAGCAGGTTGATTGCCTCCCCGAAAGTTCCGGGGCATTTATCTATGATGGGGCCTATTACCTGAAGAGGGTGGTGCTCATCGGGTGTGTTCGTTGCATCGGCCAATCCCTGCACGGTTAGCTCGTCGGGAGGAGCTGCCGTCCAAAATAACAGTGATAATGGACTAATCCATCCGGTTTCTTGAAGTATGTCTTTCCGATATGCAGACATCCTATCGTACATGCAACGATACACTGGAGGAGCGGATGATATCGCCTCCCTGATTTTTTGCGGATATATGAGTGAAGTTTCGACAGGCTCACGATTTGCGGCACGCCATTTCGCAACCTGACCGGAGTTGGAAATAGCTGTAGCGGCAAGTTCAAGATTTGGGAAAAATACATACTGAGATGCCTCAGCGGCCTCATAGTTGATAGCATTGGTGTCGTTCTGGAAATTGCGACTTTTTAACCGTTTATCTATCCAGTAGAGCGTTTTTGATCCCGACAGCTTTGCGCTCATATCCTGTTCTAGGATAATGGTTCCGCCCAATTGATCTTTGTAGCTTACCGATTCCGATAATTCGGGTGCGTATATATCAGGCCGTGCTGGAACTGGCAGAAATATACACGCTGCTGTGATCGATGTTGCAATTGCGATATTTAATATATGTGCACGTTGCATCGAACGCCTCAATCGAAATTTTGTGCTATTCGGTATCGATTATTCTTCACCGGCGGGAGTAAAATAAATATCGCTTTGCTGCCATGTTTGGTTCGTTGACTTTCTGATAGTGGTTGTCATGTTAACTTCTGTCAAGGCGTATCTCGGACCTGCGACTATCGCATCTCCTGAAGCCCGGCCTTCAGCTCCTGCCCGGCGGCAGATGCTTCCACCAATTCAGCCTCCATAGCCTCGATCTTTGCGGCGTCTTCTGCCTCGCGTTGCTCGGCCCGCGCCGCTTCCTGCGCGTCATCCAGCGCAATGATCCGTTGGGCCAGGTCCTCGCGCTCGAAATCTTCCAGCGCCAGCTCCGTGCTGTTTCGCTCTGGATCGTCCAGCCAGCCTTGAAGCCGCTTGCGGCATTCGGTTTTCACCATGCCGATCATTTCTTCGGGCACGTCCTGATAAACTGCCTCATTGATCCCGCCCAAGACCTCGACGCACTCGCGCGTTTTTGTCGTGATCTGGGCAGGCTCGCCGCCGTCGCCCAGAAGGGCGATAAGCTGCTTGTCGCTGATTTCAGACAGGTCTTTTTTGCAGCCCGCGAGAGCGAGAGCCGTGCAAGCTGCTGTCAAAACAGTGTTAAGTCGCATTCCTACCTCACTTTCCTTTTCCGTGCTGGAATAGAAAATTGCTGCCGGAAGTTGAATCCGCTCAACCGACATAGGCGAGATCGCGCCTGTTCCTCACCTTCTGGAAATATCCTCGGGGGAGCGCGCAAAGCGCGCCGGGGGCAGACAGCCCCCGCAGCCGCCAGCGGCGGCTTCCCGGCAACGGTGCAAGGCCCGCCCTGGGGCGGGCCGGGGTCGCTCTCGCGCCCCATCTTTTCGCGGGTCAGTTTCCGTGGCGCGGCCGACCTTGAGAAACCCCGGATTCGGTCTTTCAGCATTCGTGCCGCGACCGGGATTTCAGGATTGAGCGCGCCGCTCCGGGCATCCGTTCATGGCGGCGGCCCGCTCCTATGTGAATGCCGATTTGTTGCAGCCAGCTTGCTACGGCCCGGTCAGGCGCAAGGGCTAAAGCCCTTCTCCACTTCGCTGCGCTCCGTTGCGACCCTTCGGGTGCGCCCGCCCTTAAAGCCTTCGCTGCGTGGGGCTGCAATCGTCAATCACATAGGAGCTAACACCATGAACAAGATCATCGCTATTCTGCGCTCAATCCTGAAATCCCTTACCACTAAGGCCAAGATCAGCATTTCAGTCGCGTTGAGCATTCCGGGGTTTCTCAAGGTCGAAGTCAGCTATGCCCGAGACCTCACCAAGCCGCGAAAAGACGAGGACGCCTAACGGCGTCCCGGCCCGCCCCAGGGCGGGCCTAATCGTTCACCGCTTCCACCATCGTCCATGCCATAAGATCGAGTGCCCCGCAGTTCGGACAGCGTAACCCTTGCACTATGCCGCGTAGATGTTCGGTAGGTCGAAATCGCTGCCGAAGCCAGAAGCCATGAAGATACCAAGGGCCAGCTCCGCACATGCACTTTGTGCGGATCGCGTGTTGTGGGCCAAGGTTTTCGACCCGGAGGGTGTAGAGCGGGGCCAGAAAGGTTTCGCGGATCATTTCGGAACAATACAGGAACAGTCAATCGGTGGTGAAGGGCTATTTGGGCAACTCCCGCCCGATCGCGCCCTTGGGCATTCGCCCAATGTCGAGATCGTTCGGGACCGGGCTCTAGGCTCCGGCCGGCTGCACCGGCCTGCGCCCCGAGCCTCGCCCCCCTGCCCTCGTGCGGCCCAGGTGCGGCGCGAACTGTCTCTCCGAGCCAGCCCGCGCCGCGGCCGCATGTCGGTCAGCGGGCCGGGTCTCGGCCCTTCGGGTAACGATCCCTGTTGCGGGCGCTCGATCTTCGGCGGCAGCGAAAGCCCCTTGGGCGGATCGCATGGCCTACGCCGAACGGATGCTTGAGCGCGACCTACTCGCCTACAGCACCGCACAGGCGCTCTCAGGCCCCGTGATCTTCGACCGCGGCATTCCCGACATAATGGGCTACCTGACCCTCTGCGGCCTCCCCGTGCCGCCCCAAGTCGCTGCAGCCACCAAAGCAGCCCGCTACAACGCCAGCGTTTTTCTAGCGCCATATTGGGATGAAATCTTCTCACAGGACGCCGAGCGCAAGCAGACCCGCGCTGAAGCTGAAGCGACAGGCGCCGTCATGCGCGACACCTACACCGCGCTAGGTTACGAGATCACGGAGCTGCCGCGCACCGACATCACATCACGCGCCGACTTCGTCTATGCGCAATTAGGGATCTGACCGTCCAGATGGAGGGAAAGCCTACTGAACCGGAGTAGCCGCGCAGTTGCGTTGACCTTGCAATTGCATGGCTTCAGGAGCCGCCAGCTTTTTTGTCGGGCATCAACGCCATAATTTTCCTAAACTACAAACCGTCTGGCCGGAAAGTCTTTGAAAATAAGATGTTGCGGAACAGTGATCGTTTGGATGAGTTTTTTAAGCTGGCAACTTCAAGCCAGCGAAAATTAAAAGTTGGTTTCGACGCTTGTTGCGTAAGCGGGGTCTTCGCTCGAACTAGTTCTAATACCAGCATGGTGGACGCATGCGATGCCGGGCGTTTTTCTATGTATGTCTCTGAAGACCTCTCGGTTCATCCATGCTCCTTCCTGAGCGGCCTCGCAGAGGGCGACAAGCTGACGGACAGCAATTCCCTGCTAGAGATCTGGACCAAGTCCAAAAACATGTCGTCGTTTCGTGATTACTTTGCCTCTGACCGTTGCGGAGGCTGCTCGCATCGCTCCACTTGCATGAACGGATGTCCATTGTTCGACGACCTAGTTGTGTGTGGCAACCGCTAAGCTAGAATATCGCGACCAAGGTTAAATCTCCTGTCATCGATGAACGTCAGCATATTTGTTTGTTGGAAGTTTCTTCGCGCCTGCAGCTAATGACCGGAACCCGCCCTTCCTGCCCACGGTAGACTTCGTGCCGTCGCTGGAAGGGTTGGCTGTAAAGGGTTGGAAGGGGCCGTCGGCCATTAACGTTTCGGCCCCTGCCGCGCCAGCGTGCGATAGACGGTTGGCCGCGACACAGAGAAGAGCTCGGCCAAGTCCGACACCGAATACTCCCCAGTTGTGTGCATCCGTGTCAGCTCCTCTGCTTGTCGGTCGGAGAGCTTTGGTTTCTTGCCCCTCAGCTTCCCTTTGGCGCGGGCAACCGCCATGCCCTCGCGTGTGCGTAACCGGATTAGGTCGGCTTCAAACTCGGCGAAGGTTGCCAGCACGTTGAAGAACATCCGCCCCATTGGATCGGCTGGGTCGTAGACCGTGCTTCCTAGCGCGAGCCGTACCCCGCGCTCAGCTAGCCCGTCGGCGATGTCACGCGCGTCCGGCACTGAGCGAGCCAGCCGGTCAAGCTTGGGCACCACAAGTGTGTCGCCCGCCCGCACGGCGGCCAGCGCCTGGGCAAGCCCGGGCCGGTCACGGTTGCGGCCGGTCAGCCCATGGTCTGTGTAGATTCGCTCGGAGGCGACGCCAAGGATTTCTAGGGCCGCGCGCTGCGCGGCGAGATCCTGAGCGTCGGTGGAGCAGCGGGCATATCCAATACGGAGGTTGGTCATGGGGCAAGCGTAACGCAAGCGGCCCTTTCAGCGATAAACAAATCGTACCACCCTATCGAGACATAGTTTTCCCAACAGCAGAAGGGGCGCGAGGCGAAATCAAAAACGTCCGTAGAACGATCCCCTATCGTACAGAGGTAGATGGCTTCATCGTCACGTAGGATGTGGGTGTTATCCTGAGATCACGCTGGGCCAACGAGACAAAGTTCTCGATTTTGGGCTACTGCAGCAACACTTTCGAGATCACGCTCACGGCGTGTAAATTCAGTCGAATACGCCCGAGGGGCTCGTCGTCTGGTCTCTTTCTACCGACAAGTCGTTCCCTAGGTAGGCCCCATAGCGTTTGCGTATGCGAACGCCGAACCCGCCGTCGCTCGACGCGATGGCTGACTGAGTGAGGATCGAGCGCACCTCGTCTTCAAGGCTCCGCTTATTCGATTTAGCTTGAGCGCGGAGGCGGTCGTGAAGCTCGTCCGGCAGGTTATTTATCGTCAGTTTCGCCAAGATGAACTCCGTTCTACTGTGAGTTTCCTAAAAGATGGCATAGCGTCGGGTGCCTCAGGTTTGGCATAGTGGTGGTTTCTTGAGGAGGACAAAACGCAGTTCAGGGCCCATCCCCGCTTGGAGCATGGGCCGGTGCCAAAGTCGTGCCTTCCGCCCATGCCCCCGAACGTTCCTCCAGAGCGGACTCTCGACGGCAGGCACTCGAAGGGCCACAGTCCGGGACTTTCCGGTCATTAGGTGGCCAAACGATGCAACTGCAGCATGACAATGGAGGCGTTCGCAGCTGCAGCAACCGAGGTTCTGCGTCGCGGCGCAGATCACGGAAACGGTCGTTGAAGGCTGCTTAAAACAAGGGAATCTAAACCCACCTTTCGCTGCGCCTCATCGCAGCGCCGCCAATGCGGACAAAGCTGCCGTACAGCTGGCCGCATATTATCTACGGTGCCGCGGACAGGTCGGCTTGGTGCCACGTCCCCTACACCTTGCCTCGGATGTCAGAAGAGCACTCCGCGTATCCGCCGCTTTTGCGACCGACCCCGGGGAGAGTGAGAATGAAAACGGCCGTAGGTAAGAACACCATGGCGACACCGCCAACGGCATCCGAGAGCAAGCCCCCCAGGAGCGGCAATGCGAATGCGACGAGGTAGCCCACAAAGGTGATCCCGCCGGTCAGGCGCGCGACATTCGACTCCTCGGTCACGACGGGCGGCAGCGACATAATCAGAATGAGTTGCAGTGATGCGGCAAAGCCAGCGACGAGTGCGCAGAGATAGCCGACCGGGCCGGGCACGAAGCCGAAACCGATCATGCCGGCAGCAGCGACGATGCCGGTGATCACAACCGGGCCGCGGCGTCCGATCCATGACGCTTTCCACCAGAGCATGGCCAGAGACGCCAGCAGTGCCGTGGCATTATAAGCAACGATCAGGGCTCCGAGCCACGCGGCTTTCCCTCGCGCGGAAAGGGTCATGTCCATGTAGGCGTTGATGCTGAAGAACACGGCAATCGACCCGGCCAGCCATAAACCAAGCTCCCATGTCCGGCCATCCGACCAGTCTGGCCAGACTGGCACGGGCCCACCGGGCTTGGCCCTCTCCCCGGGAAGCAGGATGAGCAGCGCGATCACCGCGGCCGGTATTGCCCAAAGCCCCAGGGCCATGCGCCAGTCCTGCCCGGCCAGCCGCATGACGACCGGCAAGGTCGCCCCGGCCCCGAGAAGCTCACCGACCATCATCCCGTTCAGATAAACTGCGCTTCCCATGGCCGCCTTCGTGGGAAGCCAGCCCCGGACGGCGCTCGGCAGGGCTGTCTGGAACATCGCGATCCCGATCCCCATGCCGATGGTAGCAGCGAACAACACCGCCGACGACGAGGTCCATCCGCGAGAGGCCGACAGCACGGCACTGAGCAGGAGACCAACTGCAATCGTCCGGGCAGGACCGATCCGCGCAATGGCCCATACGGCAAGCGGCGCAGCCAAAGCGAGAACCACAACCGGAACGATGGTCAGGGCGCCCGTGCCGGTGGTCGAAAGCTTCAGATCTTCCGCGATCTGACCCGCGAGGGGGGAAACCGCGAGCACCGGGATTCGTAGAAACAGCCCGGTCGCCCAGAGAAGGCAGAGAATACCGATCTGCCGTGCAGACCAGGCGGAACAACCCTTCACCACCGTCATCGGCCCGCATCCGGGAAGTTGCGAGCGATGCATGCAACGCTTTCGCCTGCGGTGAACGGCAGGGTAACGAAGGGAACTGCGGGCCCTCTCTTTGCACGGAGAGGAGAGAAGTTGAGCGGCATATCGTTGATCTCGGGCTTGGAAAGTCTCGAGACGGGTTTTGCCAAACCGAGGACGCCACATCTCGCCTGATCAGGCCGCATCTGATACGATCCTGCCATAATGTTCGGAACGGAGTGTTATGGTCCCAGAGATATTCGAGTTCGATGTGGCGAGCTCGCTCCGGTCTCGGGCGAGCCTGCTTCGCTCCTGTGTCACGGCCTCAGGCATAGGATTGGCCGTCTGGGAGCAGCGCAGGGGCGAGGCCCACTATCGCGCGGCCGACCATCATACGTTCAGCCTGTATCTGCGAGGCGGCAGCCAGGTCCGCGAGGTCTCCAGTCCCGTGGTCCGCCCGAATTCCGCAGGCTCTCCGGGAGCGATCTGCACCCTGCCCGCCGGTCATTGCTTCGCCTGGAAGAATGAGGGCTACCTCAGATGGCTGCACGTCTATTTCAGGGATCATCATCTGAGCTTCGCGAATGGCAGCACCGCAACTTCGCCCGCGCGGGTCCTGTTTGGATGCGATCCAGCGTTGCGAGAGCTTTGCCAGCGGTTTCTTCTCGTGCTGGATTGGACGGACCCCGACCAGAACAACGTTCTGGATCATGCCCTGATGACCTTGCTGGCGCGCGCGCTCGCGATCGAACATGTGACCAGCGATTTCAGGGCCCCCAACGGCGGCCTGACGGGCGCGCAAAGGCGTGCGGTGGAGGACACCGTCGAGACATCTCTCACCGACCGGATCACTGTCCGTGATCTTGCCGAAGTCAGCGGCCTGAGTCCCCGCCAGTTCTCGCGCGCCTTCACCGTCAGCTATGGGACATCGCCCTACGAATGGGTCTTGCGCCAACGCGTGGAGCGCGCCCGCGATCTGCTCGCCGATGGAGAGAAGGCCCGTGATGTGGCGGTGCTGTGCGGCTTCTCATCACAGACCCATATGATCCGCCGGTTTCGGGCTGTTTTCGGCTACACCCCGAACGCGGTTCGGTGAGATGGCTTCAGCCTTGCAAGCCACGCAAGCCTGCGCTGCAGCATCAAGCAATTTGGGCTCCTTCCAGCCGCTCGCTACGCGCTGTCCGAACAACCACTGTCGGCTTAGCGTCGGACTTCATACTCTCCCGCAAACGACCCGTGGAAAGGCGACCAGCCGCCGATCGACGGCTGATCGGCGAGGTGGCCTTCGGGCCGCCCGTCGCCCTGACGGGCGACGCCGGCCGAGGCTGGCGACCCACTCTCCCCTCGTTTACGCGCTCAGCACGAGCATCTGCGTGAGAGCCACGAAGATCAGTATCATCGCGATCGCGAACACTACTCCGTATGGGTCTTTCAACCCCAGTCGGCCGTGGAACCGGTCTTCGCCAATCCACCCTGCAAAAGCGAAGATGAAGACCGGGACCGAGATGGTGAACATGCCAATAGCGGCTGCACCGAGGATCACCCCAAGGAAAATCGTCCATCCGTTTCCCGATCCGAGCCCCAGTAAAGCCAATTCTCCCAGTTTGCCGGCTACGCCCAAGGCACCGGCCCCGAGAAGGACCCGGGAGATGATCTTGGTGTAGCCAGCGGCGTTCACTTCGACCAAGGGCTTCAGCTCGTACCGGCTAGGCGCTTCGCCGTTATTCTGTTCGTTGTCGTTCACAGTGTTCTGCCTCTTCCTATCTTCGATTCCAGAAGTATCGACGCGAACGGTGAAAATTCAAAATTCCTCGCAATAGAGATTGTTGGCCCCGCCGCGCACGGTCTCCGCCGTGCGCTTGGCGCCCTACTCGGCGCACGCTTAGCGCCGGCCTCCCCGAGCACTGCATCCCTGCCATTCCCTTCGGCCTAGTTCGGCGTCGGCCGTCTCCCCCGGAGCCAACCGCCGCTGCAGCCGAATGGTCGGGCAGCGGCCCAGGTCTCGGCACTGCGGATGACGGTTCCGGGTGCGTTTGGACGGTATCACATGGCTCTGCCCTATTCGTCAGAGGCGTTGCCTCTGACCGGGCGCTCTACGCCGAAGCGATCACTCCCTGCGACTGGCGCGAGCGTCGGCAGTGCGGACGAAGCTGCCATTCTCTGCGCCATACATGAGTGTCCGGTTCAGTTAGGCAGCGCGCGTGGCGCGGGCGATCATCGCCACGCCCAGTAGACCGAAGACGGTGCCGAAAACGCCTTCCGCGACTCGGCTGAAGCGCGCGTAGACCTGTCGGGCAGGGCCCGACGCGAATGCGACGGCATAGGTTCCGTAAATCGCGGCGGCGAGAAGGGCTGACACCCCGGCGAACAGGAGGAGCAACGGCACCGAGGTCGTGGCTCCGCCCACGAAGGTCGAGAGCGATGCCCAGAGCAGCGCGACCTTCGGGTTCGTTCCCGTTACGACGAAGCCGTGGATGAAATCCGCGCGCCGTCCGCGCCCCTCTACGGGGGCGATCTCGCCCCCCTTGCCCGTGGCCGCGGCCCGCCAGCCTTTCACGCCCAACCAGGTCAGATAGACCCCGCCAAGCAGCCCCAGGACGCTCAATAGGTCCGGCAATGCCTCGAATAGCGCGCCGAGCCCCAGGGCCGTCAGCAAGGCCCACCCGAACGCTCCCGCGGCGATCCCGGCCGTCGTCGCGAGCGCGGAGGTCCGGCCCGATCCGAGCGCGCGCGAGGCGACGGCCACCATGTTCGGTCCGGGCGAGATGGCGGCGGCGGCGAAGGCGGACCAGGCTGCGAGCAGTGTCGGTAAATTGTCGCCCATCATGCCGCGTCATTTCTGGCATCATGGTGCGCCCGCGAGTCCGGCGGGGCCTGATCGCGCGCCGTCATGCCGTAGTCTCGCATCACCCCGGCGACCCGCAGGCGGTAGTCGCGGAAGATGTCCGTGCGCCCTGCACTTTGCGCGGCCCGGTGTTTCTCCAGCCGCCGCCAGGCGAGGATCGCGGCCTCGTCCCGCCAGAACGACAGCGACAGGATGCGGTCCGGATCGGCCAGGGACTGGAACCGCTCGATGGAGAGGAAGCCGTCGATCCCGTCGAGCAGGGGCCGCAGATCGGCGGCTATGGCAAGGTAGTCGTCGCGCCGGCTTTCCGCCGGTTCGACCTCGAAGATGACCGCGATCATGACGCCTCCTCCAAGACGACGGGCGCGAGGAAGGTGCGTTCTTCCGACAGGATGAACCGCTTCTCCTGAGCCATGCGGAAGTTGTCTGCGCCGCCTTCATCCGCCCTAAGCCGCGCGCGGTAGGCTTCGTATTCGGCAAGCGAGGGGAACGAGATCATCGCCAGCGCGATGTCGTTCGTCCCCTCGTGGGGGAGCCAGTAGCCGTGCAGGTCGCCCCCGCAGGCCGGGATGATGGTCAGCCAGTTGCGCGCGTAGTCGGCAAAGGCGTCGCGCTGGAAGGGGTCGATGCGGTAGCGGATGCAGCAGGTAATCGTCATGGGGTCTCCAATTCTGTTCGGGACCCTTGTAGCCGTCTGTATAGGGCCGATGCTTCGGCCCGCACCGAAGCATCGAGGTTCCGTATCGTGTAAGGATGGACCCGACCTCGAAGGGAGCCCCATCATGCGCCACGGACCCGACATCGCCCCGATCGCCGCTCTCGTCGGCGATCCCGCCCGCGCCGCCATGCTGACGGCGCTCATGGACGGGCGCGCCCTGACCGCCGGGGAACTGGCTCGGGAGGCAGGGGTGACGGCGCAGACCGCATCGGGCCATCTGACCAAGATGGAGGAGGCGGGCCTACTGGTGCGGCGTAAGCAGGGTCGCCACCGCTACGTGGCCCTCGCCGGGGACGAGGTCGGCCGGATGCTGGAGGCAATGATGGGTGTTGCCGCCGCCTCCGGCCAGACACGCACACGGACCGGACCGAAGGAGCCTGCGCTCCGCGATGCGCGGGTTTGCTACGACCACCTCGCGGGCGGACAGGCCGTCGCGCTCCTGCGGGCGCTGATCGACCAGGGCGCGATCATCGAGGACGACGAGGATCTGATCCTGACCGATAACGGGGCTCTGCGCTTCGAGCGGTTCGGTATCGACCTGCCCGCCCTGCGCCGCGCGCGCCGACCCGTCTGCCGTGCCTGCCTCGACTGGTCCGAACGGCGCTTCCACCTCGGCGGCAGCCTCGGCGCGGCCCTACTCAGCGAGCTATATGCCCGTGGCTGGGCCAAACGCGAAACCGGCACGCGCGCCGTCCGCTTCTCCAACAGCGGCATGGCGCAGTTTCGAGAGACGTTTCAGCTGAGAGATTAGACGCCCCGCCCGCGAAATTCACTTAGCAAAGTTCTCCAGAGCTGTCATTCGTGCGCGCCGCAGCATCTGGCAGAGTGGGCTCTTTCCCGACCTTCGCCGCACGCGGCTTGAACGGCAGCACTTGCGAGCCGAGGCACCTCAAGCCGAGATCTTCTGATGCCATTACGATTTGTTGGAAGGAAGGCTGCTTTTCATGCGATCGGCTTCGACAGGGCCATTAGATGTCAGCTTACTAAGGTACAGCTTACTGAAGGTCTTCCGGTCGATACCGAGTTGCTCTGCGGCGCCCACGATGCTGTCGGCGGTACCGCGGGCCCGCAAGATCTCATCTCGCGTAAAATCAATAGGCGGGCGACCCTGCTCACGAGAGAAGCCGAGCGAACGTCTCTTTTCAGCTATCCACTTCGTGTCGACGCGGTGAAGTTTCGCGAGAGTGGTATCGCGATGACCCTCCCGAAACTGCTCGCGCAGCAGCATGTCGAAGTCAAAGCCGAAATGCTCAAGCGTCTTGATGAGGTTGGAACGACTGACCTGCCACGGGATTTTTCCTCCACCGTCGATTAGGGTCCGACCCAACTTGAGGACGGACAATGAAGCGAACGAGATTCACGGACGAACAGATCATCGGCATCCTGGCTGAGCACGA
>JAFKDC010000047.1 GCA_017255395.1 Enemella evansiae
TGGATCGCCGCGTCGCTGTATGCCTGCTGGCGGCCGCGACGCCCGGAAGGCGCCGCTTCCCATTGCATCGAGGGATCGAACCAGACGGTCAGCGATCCGCGCTGCCTCAGCGCTTGATTATAGCTATGCCAGTTGGTGGTCTAGTACGGGGTTTTCGCCGGTCTGCTCATGGCCGCCAGCTATCATGCTGGATTCGCGCGGTGAATCCCCCGCCGCATTTGCGCAACAAGGCTGCTTAAATGTGAGAATGCGGTCGTTTCGAAGATTTTCGGCACTTTAATCTGAGAATCTTGGGTCCGGGTTTCATATCAGTTGGTACGGCCCGGGTGTCCGAGTCTCGTTCCCGGTACCCTTTGCGCTGGACTTCCCGCAGGGGCGAACGGCTTCCCTTCGCCACGCCCGTCTTAAGCTCGACTTCCATCTCCATGATGCGCTCGGCGGCATAGGCCAGCATTTCACGCACGAGGTTGCCATCGGCGCGCTGTTCAATCGGCTCAAGCAGCGCCATTCTCTCATTGGTCATCGTCTTCTCCGTTCTGGTGTCGAGTGTCGCAACCCGAACCTTTTCCGAAGAACGGCGATGACCACCAGCGTCACCCCGGCCGCGCGCTGCACTGCGCCGAAGGCTCCGCGCGCGGCCTCCTACACCAAGCGATGGGACACTATCGTTCGGCGGCCCCTAAGCGCGACCGGCAGGCAACTTCAACTCGGATTGGGAATGGCCGCCATCGCCGCGCAGGCGTTCTTCGAGCGCCTGCACCCGGCCTATCCGCTTTGCCAGTCTGTCGGTCTGTGGCATCCAGGGATTGACGCTCATGATGCCACCGGCCTCACCCCGCGATGAACCTCGGCAGCCAGGTCACGATCTCCGGGAAGGCAAAAAGCAACGCGATCGCCACCAGCTGAAGCCCGACGAAGGGAATAACGCCCTTGTAGATGGCCGAGGTCGGCATGTCCGACGGCGCCACCCCCCGCAGGTAGAAGAGGGCGAAGCCGAAGGGCGGGGTCAGGAACGAGGTCTGCAGGTTCACCCCGACGATCACCCCCAGCCAGACCGGGTCGACGTCCAGCGCAAGCAGAACCGGCGCGGTGATCGGGATCACGATGAAGATGATCTCGAAGGTGTCGAGGATGAAGCCGAGGAAGAACATGATCAGCATGACCATGGCCACCGCCGCCAGCTTGCCGCCGGGCAGGTTCTGCAGGAACTCGTGGACGAGGTTGTCTCCGCCCATCATCCGGAACACCACCGAGAAGACCGAGGCGCCAAGCAGGATGACGAAGACCATGCTGGTGATCGTCGCGGTCGAGACGACCGTCGATTTCAGCACTCCGAAGCTGAGCCGCCAGCGCATGGCCGCAAGGATCATGGCACCGACAGCCCCGACCGAGGCAGCCTCGGTCGGCGTCGCGATGCCGCCGAGGATCGAGCCGAGCACAGCGAGGATCAGCAGCATGGGCGGCACGAGGGCGACCAGCACCTCGCGCCCGAGCTGTCCGCGCTCGGCAGCCGGGACGGGGGTCGCCGGGCAGGAGGCGGGATCGCTCACCGCCTTGAACAGCACCCACGCGAGGTAGAGACCGACCAGCAGCAGACCCGGCAGCAGGGCCCCCGCGAAGAGGTCGCCGACCGAGACCGGCACCGGGGCGAAGTTGCCCTTGGCCATCTGCACTTGGCTGTTGATGCCCGAAAGCATGTCACCCATGAAGATCAGAACCGTCGATGGCGGCACGATCTGGCCCAGCGTGCCGCTGGCGCAGATCACCCCGGTGGCGAGCTTCGGATCGTATCCCGCCCGCAGCATCGCCGGGAGCGAGATCAACCCCATCGTCACCACGGTCGCGCCGACCACGCCGGTCGAGGCCGCGAGCATCGCGCCCACGAGGATGACCGAGAAGCCCAGCCCCCCGCGCAGGTTGCCGAAGAGCTTGCCCATGGTCATCAGCAGTTGTTCGGCGATCTGGCTGCGTTCCAGCATCACGCCCATGAAGATGAAAAGCGGCACCGCGACCAGCACCTCGTTGGTCATGAAGCCGATGTAGCGGTTGGGAAGCGAGCCGAAGTTCGACGGGTCGAACACCCCGAAGGACATGCCCACCGCCCCGAACAGCAACGACACCCCGGCAAGGGTGAAGGCGACGGGGAAGCCGAGCAGCAGGAAGCCGATGACGCCGAAGAACATGAGCGCGGCGAGGATCTCGCCGATGAGAATGGGGTCCATCAGACGGCCTCCTCATGGGTGCCCACCGGGGTCGTGTCGGGGGCATAGCGCATGAGCGCGGGAACCAGCTCTTCCCGGCCCGAGAGGACCAGCACGGAGCGGATCAGCATGGCGATGCCCTGCAGGGCGAGCAGTCCGGCGAAGAGGATGATGAAGCTCTTCAGCACGAAGAGGCCCGGCATGCCGCCGACGTTGGCCGAGGCCTCGTGGTAGCCCCAGGCCCGCGTGACGAAGGGGATCGAGTAGACATAGACCACCCAGCAGAACGGGAAGAGGAAGACCACCGTGCCAAGCAGGTCGGCAAGCGCCTTCTTCCGCATCGAAGCGGAGCGATAGAAGATGTCGACCCGGACGTGGTCGTCCCGCATCAGCGCGAAGCCCGCGACGGCGGTGAACATGGCGCCGTTCATCCAGATATAGAGGTCCTGCATCCAGACGAAGCTGGTGGCAAAGACGTAGCGCTGCACCACCACGGTGAAGCACACCAGCACGATGGCCAGCGCGAGCCACGCGAAGACCCGCCCTATGACGAGGTTGATGCCGCAGATCAGCGCGGCAAGCCCTGCAAGAAATCGCATCCTGCATCCCTTTCCCAGGCGCCGCGAAGGCCGGCGTCACCGCGTCCCTGCCCTTGCCGGGGCGCCGTCGGGCGGAACGGGCGCGCGGCCCGTGTGCAACCGGCCTCTGTCCGGCCCGCCTGAAACGTGCAAGGCCCGGACCTGTCGGTCCGGGCCGGATGGTCCGATCCGCAGGGGATCAGAGCGTGAAGTACTTCTCGCGCGCCTGAATGAAGGCGCCGTCGGTGTCGCGGGACCGCGTGCGCACGATCTCGAGCGCCGAGACGAAGCTTTCTGCGGTCTTCTTGACCAGCGCGTCATCCGAGTCGCGCAGCCCGGTGATGATCTCCTTGGCGGCTTCGGCACCGGCCTGCAGGATCTCTTCGGGGAACTGCATCACGTTGACGCCGTGATCGTTGATCAGGGTCTGCAGCGCGCGCGGGTCGTTGGCGTAGAAGTCGGACGCAACCTGGTCGTACTCGGCCTGGCAGATGTCCTTGATCAGGGCCTGCAGGTCCTCGGGAAGCTCCTGGTACTTCTTCTTGTCCACGACCAGCTCGGTGGCCAGGCCCGGTTCCACGAAGGAGGGGAAGTAGTAGTTCTTCGCCACCTGATAGAACCCCAGCGCGAGGTCGTTGTAGGGGCCGACGAATTCGGCAGCGTCCAGCGTGCCCGATTGCAGCGCCTGGAAGATTTCGCCCGCCGCCATGTTGGTCACGGTGGCGCCCAGCTTCTCCCACACGCGACCGCCAAGGCCGGGGGTGCGGAAGCGCAGGCCCTGCACGTCGGCCACGCCGGTCAGCTCGTTGCGGAACCAACCGCCGGCCTGCGTGCCGGTGTCGCCCGACAGGAAGCCCTGCACGCCGAACTGGTCATAGATCTCGTCCCAGATCTCCTGCCCGCCCATGAAACGGATCCACGCGGTCAGCTCGCGCGAGGTCATGCCGTAGGGCACGCCGGTGAAGAACGACAGCGCGGGCGACTTGTTCTGCCAGTAGTAGGCGGCACCGTGGCTCATCTCTGCGGTGCCGTCGATCACGGCGTCCAGCGATTGCAGCGGCGGCACCAGCTCGCCAGCCGAAAAGACCTGAACCGTTAGACGGCCACCCGAGGCCGCGGTGATCCGGTCGGCCAGACGCTGCGCGCCGACGCCGAGGCCCGGAAAGTTCTTCGGCCACGTGGTGACCATGCGCCATGTGATGTTGCCCTGCGCGACGGCGGGCGCCGCGATGGTGGAAGCAGCAGCGCCAGCACCGAGTGTACCTGCTGCACGAATGAAAGACCGACGATCCAAGTTAAACCTCCCTGAGTATGAACGACTTGGTGCCCGCGAAGCGTGTTCCACCAAGCTTCGCATACGCTGTTATTCAAAGGGTTCGAGAAAGTCTACGCTGCATCACGTCTGGGCTCCGGACTCATAGCCAATAGATGACGATGGCGGCTAGAGCGATAGCGGAGAAGAAGGCCTTGGGGCACCGGTCGTATTTGGTTGCGACACGTCGCCAATCCTTGAGCCGACCGAACATGATCTCGTATCACTGCCCGGCAGTGCATTGCGCAGCGATGTCACGAGAGGGGCGGTTGCGGCGTTTGTAGCGGCGCTTGTCATATTTTGCCGGAGTTTTCCGCTGTTTCCGGCCGGGAATGCAGGCGCGTATGCCCTTGTCTTGCAACGCTTCCCGGAGCCAATCGGCGTCATAGCCACGGTCTCCGAGCAGCCAGTCGACATCAGGCAGGCTGCTGAGCAGTGCCCGTGCTCCGATGTAATCGCGGACCTGACCGGCAGAGACAAAGAAGTTGATCGTGCGGCCCTTGCTGTCGCAGATGGCATGTAACCTGGTATTCATGCCGCGCATCGCGCCACCGTAAGCCATTGCGATTGATGAATATGATCCCACTCAAGACGCGCCTGTCATCGACACGAGGCTTGCCGTGGGGCTTCGGGAAATAGGGCTCCAACCATCCTGACCAATCAAGTGTTGTGCTCTCCATCCAATTCCAGCTCCGGCAGGTCCCGCAGACTCTGCAGGTCGAAGGTCACCAGGAACGTCTCCGTGGTCACAAAGGTATGCGGTGCGCCCGGACGCGGCGACCGCGGTCCCGAGGCGATCAGCTCCTTGTACCGCAGCCGGGCCAGCAGGTCGCGGCTGACCTCCTTGCCGAAGATGTCGGCCAGCCCGGCTCTGTCGATCGGCTGGTGATAGGCGATGGCGCAGAGCACGCCCATCTCCATTTCGGTGAAGGGCAACGACTGCTCCCCAAGGTCGGCGGCCGCGTTGATCGCGTCGGCGAACTGCGGTCGCGTCCGGAACATCCAGCCACCGGCTACCTGAATGAGCTCATAGGGGCGGCCTCCCAACTCGGCCTGAATATCCTCGATCAGCAACTCGACCGAGGCCCCCTGCCCCACCACGCGGGAAAGATCCTCGCGCCCGACAGGCGAGGCGCTGGAGAACAGCACCGCTTCGATCCGCCCCATCCATTCGCGCCAGCGCAGCTCCTGCGGCAGGTCGTCCAGATCCCGGTCAAAGACGGCGCCGCCCTCATCCGCCGGTTTCCGTTTCCGGGTCGCTGTTGTCATGATGCGATCCCGTAGAGTCGAAAACTCGGCCGCCCGGTCAGCTCCCGCGCAACACCGAGTTCGACCAACCGGTCGCAGAATCGCCGCGCGGCACGATCCGTCATCGGAATCGACGTTCCGCGGATGCGCGGCGACAGCATCGAGGCCGGCGCCACGGCATCCTCGGTCAGGAACAGCCCGACCGCCGCATCCGATCCTTTCGCCCGCAGCTTTGGCGCAATGGCTCGAAGCGCATCGGCCCGGCGGGCCAGATCCCGCGCCATCCGGATCGTCTCTTCGATGGACTCGAGAATCCGCGCCTGAATCGCCAACTCGGCCCCCTGCCCGCTCGTTGTCAGATCGCGCAACATTCCCTTGCTGAGCCGCTGCGCCGAGACGGGCAGCACCGCCTTCCAGTTCAGCGCCCGCGCCAGAACGATGTCGGACAGCAGACAGGCGACACGCTCCGCCCGGTCGTCGGCGTCGAGTACGGCACGCACGACAGTCCCGCAGCCCGCAAGCGGCCCGTGGGTCCGGGCGCGTTCTTGCCCGGCGTCCAGCCAGACACCAACGTCACCTGCAAAAAACCCTCCAAGCAAATCGGCGATCTCACCAGCGCTGCCCGCCCGCAGGCGCACCGCCCCGCGCCAGAATCCCAGCAAATCGCCATCCGGCCCCCGCGCCTCGCCCGGCGGCGTCAGGTGATAGGCGTCGCGAATATCGGCCTCCCGTGCCAGCCGCCCTTCAAGTTTCGAGGTGGCTGTCGCGGCACTCAGCGCCAACTGATTGGCCAACAGTTTCACCGGCACGCTATACTTGGGATCGCCGATCAGCTGATCGAGCACGGTAAGTGCAGCCCCCGACCGAAACGCCACAGTTTCAAAGGTTTCCGTGCGGCCGGAGGTGACCCAGCCCGGCAAGTGCGGTAAGTTGCCAAGGTCGTTCGAGATGGCTGTCGGCTGGTATATCATACCACAACACTAACCTCTCACGGCGCTTTTGCCTACTATTTAGTGCGGAAACCGCCCTGCCCTGCCGGTTTCCGCTATGTCCAATAAGTTTGCATTATCGGACATGACAAGATATGCTCTGCGACATGTCAGAAAACACCGAGAAATCAAGCTCAGAGCCGCCAAACGGGCCTTCCATCAACGAGGACAACGACAGAGAGGGTGCGGAACGCGGGTCTCTGAGCCTCCCCTCCTTTGTGGCTGGCTCCGGCACGCTCGATCGATTGGTCGACACCGCCCGCGACTATGCACGTGCCGCGGCCTCGGACAACACACTGAAAGCTTATGCGAAAGACTGGGCGCATTTCACGCGTTGGTGCCGGATGAAGGGTGCGGAGCCGCTGCCGCCTTCGCCTGAGTTGATCGGGCTCTATCTCGCAGATCTGGCCTCCGGGTCGGGGCCCTCCCCTGCCCTATCGGTCAGCACCATCGACCGGCGCCTGTCCGGTCTCGCCTGGAACTACGCGCAGCGGGGGTTCACCCTCGATCGCAAGAACCGGCACATCGCTACGGTGCGGGCCGGAATCAAGCGCAAGCATGGCCGTCCGCATGTACAGAAGGAAGCCATCTTTGCAGAGGACATCCTCGCGATGGTTGCCACTCTACCTTTCGATCTGCGGGGCCTGCGTGACAGGGCGATCCTGTTGCTCGGATACGCCGGTGGCCTGCGCCGCTCCGAAATTGTCAGCCTCGACGTTCACAAGGACGACACGCCAGACTCCGGTGGCTGGATCGAGATCTTCGACAAGGGAGCCCTACTCACCCTCAATGCCAAGACCGGCTGGCGCGAGGTCGAAATCGGCCGCGGGTCCAAGGACCAGACCTGCCCCGTGCATGGCATCGAGCAATGGCTGCACTTCGCGAAGATCGACTTCGGCCCCATCTTCGTGGGCACTTCGCGCGATGGCAAACGGGCGCTGGAGTCTCGATTGAACGACAAACACGTTGCCCGCCTTATCAAGCGCACGGTCCTAGACGCGGGAATCCGATCTGAGTTGCCCGAGAAGGAGCGTCTCGCCCTCTTCTCAGGCCACAGCTTGCGCGCGGGTCTCGCCAGTTCGGCCGAAGTCGATGAGCGCTATGTTCAGAAACAACTCGGTCACGCCAGCGCCGAGATGACCCGCCGCTACCAGCGCCGCCGCGACCGGTTCCGGGTGAACCTGACCAAAGCAGCAGGGCTATAGGTCAATATTTCTGAGAGCCGCCAACGCTGCAACGTGACGGGGAAGATCACTCCGGGTATGCAGGATATCAACGATGATGACCTCGTCAGGCTGATCCAGAAACACCAGGAAATGCTCCCCTGCCCTAGCGAAACGCAGATCGGTCACTTCATCGACCAGAACCGCACAGCTTCGGCTATGCGCCTGACCATGGAGGATTGTCTGACAGCTGGCGAGCACCTCGTTCTCATAGAGTTCAGCCTGTTTAAGCCCGAATTGTTCGATCGTCCATTTGGCAATTTCGACCAGGCTAGCCTCTGCGCGCCGGGTCAGCCGAAGGGATCGGCTCATGAGGACGCACGGGCTTTCGCAAAGGCCCGCCGGATCGCGTCGTCACCGCTACCTTCGGCAAAGTCGCCCGCTTTTGCCTGCGCCAATCCCTCGAACAAGCCCTGTCGGATACCGGCGAGTTGGGCTTCTTCCTGCTCAAGCAGACGAAGACCCGCGCGCATTGCCTCGCTGACGTTCTGGTAACGTCCGGAGGCAACCAAAGCCTGAACCAGTTGGTCTTGGGTTTCCGTCAGGACAACATTGCGGGTGACCATGGTAATAATCTCCTTGTTGGCAATATATGCCAATGGCCGAATTCCGTCAATGCCAGCAGGGTGACTTGCGTCGCCGTTTTAAAAGGGTCGTTTATTGGCGATATATTAAATTGCAAACGGCCCAGTTTCATGCCCCTGATTGGCTATGCGCGCGTCTCCACCGAGGATCAGACCCCCCTGCCCCAGTCTGAGGCACTGCAGTCTGCGGGATGCGCCGAGATCTTTGAAGAGCACGCCTCGGGCGGCAATCGCGCGCGGCCCGTGCTTGCACGTGTGCTGGAGCGGATTGGTAAGGGCGACACGCTGGTCGTCGTGCGGATCGACCGGCTTGCGCGGTCTTTGTCGCACCTACTTGAGGTGATCGAAAAACTGGAGGGCAAGGGGGCGTTCTTCCGCTCGCTCCAGGACCCGATCGACACTGCCTCGCCCCAGGGCAAGTTCACGTTGCAGGTTCTGGGCGCTGCGGCTGAGTTCGAACGCGCTCTGATCCGCGAGCGTACCAATGCCGGACTTGCCTCGGCACGCTCAAAGGGCCGCGTCGGCGGCAACCCAGGTCTTCGCGCCAAGGACCCTGAAGCGCTGCGCAAGGTGCGGCTGGCGCGACAGGACGGCTACATGGAGCGCCTGAACGATTCTGCGCAGGATTGGGTGCCCCATGTGCGCCGTTTGCGCCCCGATATGGCTTGGGAAGACGTCCTGCGGATCATCAATGGCCCCCTGCCCCATGATCGGCGCTGGACGCAAAGCCGCCTGCTCCGCGCCGTGAAGGCATACGTGGCGGACGGATTCCTGCCCGCTGAAGTGCTTGGACGCGCTGGACGTCGCGAAACCGACGATCGCCTGCCTGCGATTGTCGCCGCAATCAAAGGTGCTGACCCGGAGATCACCTTGCAGGCAATCTGCGACCGACTGGAATCCATGCGTGAGCGCACCCCTCGCGGTCGCACCAGCTGGCAGCCTTCCTCAGTCAGAATGCTGCTGGAGCGTGCTGAAAAGCTGGGGCTCCTCTGAGGATCACACTTGTGTTGGCCTAACCGATTGCCACTAAATCTAGAAAGTGCTTGCACGAATCTGGTTGGTCGGGCAATAGTCTCGAAAAATAACGCGCGGTCACATAAAAAACGCGCCCACGGATCGGGGCAGACATGAGCGAAGTAGAGCAGGATCTAGACATCGCCATCGGGCACTACGCGGAACTTCTCGCGTCGAACCTGCATGCTCAGCGCGCTGCCCACTTCCCGCCGGATGCAAAGAAGGTGATGCGCACTTTGACTAGCGGCGAAGCTGCTGAACTCCTTGGCGTCGATCATACCTATCTTCGTAAGCTTCATCGAGAAGGAAAGATCGTTGACGTCGAGACGACGGCTGGAAGTCATCGCCGCTATACCCTCGACGATATATGGGAAATCCGTCAGACCCTTGAAGGAAATGCAAAGAAGTCTGGAACTTACGTGCCTGGACGTCGCGACGGTGACGAGCTTCAAGTCGTTTCAGTGGTGAACTTCAAGGGCGGGTCAGGCAAGACGACGACGTCTGCTCACCTCGCTCAACGCTTGGCGCTTAAGGGGTACAGGGTTCTTGCGATCGATCTCGACCCTCAAGCATCCCTTTCAGCTCTTCATGGAATCCAGCCGGAACTTGACCTTATGGAGGGCGGGACCCTCTATGATGCCGTTCGCTACGACGATCCGGTTCCGATCGACGAAGTGATCCGCAAGACCTACATCCGCGGCCTTGATCTCATCCCGGGCAACCTTGAACTCATGGAGTTCGAGCACGAGACGCCTGCTGCTATCCAGCGAGGAGGAGCGAAGGCGTTCTTTGCGAGAGTTCATGATGCTCTCGACAGTGTTGAAGCAAACTACGACGTTGTTGTAATCGACTGCCCGCCGCAGCTTGGTTTCTTGACGATGTCAGCCCTTTCCGCGTCCTCGGGTGTTCTCGTGACGGTTCACCCGCAGATGCTTGACCTCATGTCGATGTCCCAATTCCTGCGAATGACTGCGGATCTCCTGGGAGTGATCAGGGATGCAGGCGCAAATCTGCGCTTCGATTGGCTGCGCTTTTTGCCAACGCGATACAAAGTCGGCGACGCGCCACAAACCGAAGTCATCGCTTTCATTCGCGGGCTGTTTGGGAGGTCGGTCCTGACCAATCACATGGTTGAATCGACCGCAATTTCTGATGCCGGCTTGACCAAGCAAACGCTCTACGAAGCTGACAAAAAGGACTTCACGCGTCAGACGTTTGATCGTGCGATCGAATCCATGAACGCAGTCAACGATGAGATCGCTGAAATCATCCAGAACACATGGGGGCGGAATGGCAAGAAAGCCTAAACTCGGCCTGCCGCTGCAGACCCTTCGCAACGCTCCTGACGCTCTTGAAGGGCGCCGACTGCGTGGCGGTGTATTTGAGATCGATCCGGCGCAGATTGTTACCGAAGGACGGTTGGATGACAGGCTTCAGATTGAAGTTGAGGGCCTGAAGAACTCTATCTCCAAGAACGGTCAGCGTGTGCCTGTATTGGTCCGCCCACTGGAAGGCGATCGCTACAACCTGATCTATGGTCGCAGGCGCCTAGAAGCATGTCGCGAACTCGGTATCAAAGTTCGAGCCATCGTCACGGAAGTTGAGGGTGATCAAGCGCTTCGAGATCAGCTTCTCGAGAACCAAGAGCGTCGTGATCTGAGCTTTATTGAACGTGCGCTTGTTGCAACGGCGCTTCTGGACGGTGACCATTTGGAAGGGGCTGAGCGCACCAATCGAGGTGTCGCCGAAGTCCTTAACCTCCACGAAGCTGGGGTTTCACAACTCTTGAGTGTCGTTCGGACAGTCGGCGAGGAACTCATCCAGGCAATTGGTGCAGCTCCTGGGATTGGTCGCCCAAGATGGGAAGAACTCAAAAAGGCCTTGGGTGCCTACGACGGTGATCGAGAGCAACTGCAAGCCGCAGCTCATACAGCTAAGTCCGAAAGTTCCGGCTCGGTCGATGAGGTTTCTGATCGTGCGTTTCTCGCAGTTCTGGAAGCTGCGAAGAGCGCGGAGAGGAAAGCAAGTCCGCCTCGCAAGGGCGCGCCCGCTTTGGCGATCCCCGGTGTCGGAGCTGCGACAGTCAAGACCGGTCGCCAAGGCAAGCAGCTAAAACTCGATCTGACTACGGATGAACCTGAATTTGTCAGCTGGTTGGAGGGCAATGCCTCAAAGCTGATTACCGAGCTTCATGAGCGCTGGAAGCGCTCAGAAGACTGAGGAAGAGCAACCAACAAGAAGGAGGCACGATACAGGCAAAAAAGAAAAAGGCCCCGAGAAGCTAGCTTCACGAGACCTTTGTAAGGTTTCGCACCGGGATCAGCCCGCTACAAAATCTCAGTTTTCGCACTTCTGAATGTAGCGTTCTGGCCCCTACCCCGCAAGCGCAAAGCGATTCGCGGGCCGTAGAAATTTTGCCTTCGTGAACGTTTTCATGGAGTACACACCGATTTCGCCGTTTATGCGGCCGATCTCTCACGCCCATCTGCGCGTGATCGAGCGACCCGAGGCATCTGTTCCGGGTAGACCCGTCAACAAGTGGGAACTCCTGCGCGAGCTCTCGAAGGCGCAAGCGGCCTTCGGCGTGTCAGAACGTGATTTGACTGTTTTGCAGGGGCTCCTCAGCTTCTTTCCAAACGATGCACTTGGCGGGAACGCCGAGATGGTAGTCTTCCCCTCGAACAAGGCGATCTGTGAGCGCCTGAATGGTATGCCCTGCTCCACGATGCGTCGTCACCTCGCGCGTCTTGTCGATGCTGGTTTGCTCCAGCGGCGTGATAGCCCCAATGGAAAGCGCTACGTCCGCAAGCACGGCGAAGAGCGCGTCGCCTTTGGCTTCGATCTTTCCCCGCTCTACTGCCAATCCGAGGAGATAGCACGGGCCGCAGAGGCCGTACGTGAGGCTGAGGAGCGCGTCAGGCGTCTGAGAGAGGTTGTAAGCCTCATGCGGCGTGATCTCGCGGCTCTCGCGGAGTTCGGAGACGAGATGCAGCCAGGCCTAGGCATCTGGGACCAGCTTCGTGACAAGGCTATCCTCACAGCGCGCGCGCTTCGCCGCAAGCTTTCAATTGAGGACCTCGTGGCCTATCGAGCCGATCTTGAAGCTCTCCTCGACCAGGCACGCAACATCATTGATGGCTCTGGAACAGAAGAAATGAACACCAATGATGCCCGATCTGAGCGTCACCATCATAATTCAAATAAAGAATCTATAGATCTTGAACCTGCTTTAGAAAAAAGCGGGGCGGCGGCCGGCGTGCCAGATGTGGACAGGGATGAGCCCGTGGCTGACGTCGATGAACAGGACACAAGACACCTGCCAAAGATCCCGCTGCACCTGGTGATCGCGGCATGTCCCTCGCTCAAGACCTTCTACCAAGGCGAAATCCGGCATTGGCACCAGCTTTTCGATGCGGCATGCCATGTGCGACCAGCCATGGGGATCAGTGCATCTGCATGGGAAGAAGCGCAGCGGTTCATGGGTCCGGAGCAAGCGTCGATCGTTGTTTCTGCCATGCTGGAACGCTTTGAGGACATCAGATCGCCTGGTGGATACTTGCGAGCTCTAACTGCCAAAGCTGCGGCCGGTGAGTTTTCCTGTGGGCCGATGGTCATGGCATTGATTGGGCGACGATCTGCAGCTTAACAGCTGTTAAGGTTGAGAGACTGCGTACTGTTCCGCCACCTCGGGACTGACGACTTAACAGCTGTTAAGGTCCTGTCTCGGGAGCGTCAGAACAGGAGAGGGAAAGGTTTGTTGGTTTGAGGGGTGACGGGTGACCTGCCACGGGATTTTTCCTCCACCGTCGATTAGGGTCCGACCCAACTTGAGGACGGACAATGAAGCGAACGAGATTCACGGACGAACAGATCATCGGCATCCTGGCTGAGCACGA
>JAFKDC010000048.1 GCA_017255395.1 Enemella evansiae
GCGGCGGCCATCAGTGAAGAAGGGCCGGAGGTGGTCCACCGGCAGGCTGAAATGGGCCTCCGCCGGGGCCATGTGCGGCCCGGCGCTGCCCTGAAGCTGCCACCCGGCGAAGCTGACGACCTGCGCCCCGCGCAGGCGGCCCAGCAGGTCGGCGCGGTGGAAATCCGTGCCCGGCGCATTGCTGAGCAGCACGTGGATCCGGGTGCCGGGCCGGGCGAAGGCCAGCGCCGCCACCTGCGGGCCGTCGGTGATCACGATCTCCTCGGCCTCGGCGACGACGCGGACCAAGTCGGTGAAGGTGAGCCGGTCGAAGCTGCGGGTGGCGAAACCGGCCCCGGCCAGGGTCGCGACGACCTCGGGGAGGTTGACCACGGCCCGGGTCGCGGGCGTGTCGGACTGCAGCAGCACCCGCGGGGCGGCGCCCGGGCGCAGGCCCGGCCCGGCCAGGCCGATCGCCCCGGCGAGATCGCCCAGCCGGGCGACCAGCGCAGGGTGCAGCACCAGCGCGGCGGGCGAGGCGCTGCCCGCCTCACCGGCCCGGGGACTGCCCAGCCGGTTGCCCATGCTGGCCGCGTAGAGCTGCGCCACCTTGACCTGCCTGCCCCGGGCGACCTGGATCAGCGGGTGATCCGGCAGGGCCAGCCGCAGGGCCTGCCGGTGCAGGGCGGGCAGATCGTCCTCGATCAGAAGCGGCGTTCCGGCGGGGGCGCGTTCGGCCGCGGCCAGGGCGCGGGGCAGCACCTCGAGCAGGAAATGGTCGAAGACACCGCTGCGGCTGCCGCAGGCCAGGATCGCCCGGGCCAGACCCTGTTCGGTGCCGTAATGGCGCAGCAGGGCCGCATCGTCGCGCCGCGCGACCAGGCTGGTCTGCGGGCGCAGGGCGCGGTCGGCATCCGCGGCCTCGGCACTGTCGGGCAGCGGGCCCTCCTCGGGCCCCTCCGGGTGCCAGCGGTCGCCCGCGCCGAGAAAGCCGTCATTGCCGCCGATCACCGTCGCTCCGTCCCAGCGGCCGACCGAAACGGCGGGGGCGGTATAGGCGACCGGCGGCGGCGCGATATGGGTGCCGGCCATCACGGCGGGGCGCGACAGGGTCACCTCCTGCGCCTTGTGCAGGGTCCTGCGCGCGGCCGGACGGTCCGACTTGCGCGCCAGCGCCACGGTCCGGACCTCGAGATCGGGATGGGGGGCGCCCCAACCGGGGTGAATCGCCGTCTTCAGGATCGCCTCGGCATCGGCGGGCGCGGCCCCGGCCGAAAATGCCGCCCGCGCCGTTCGGACGCCCATGCCGTGCTGCGCCCCGTCATGCGGCAGCACCGGACGGTAGAGCCCGGCGCCGCGCTGCACGTAATCCAGCAGCGGAGAGGTCCCGCCGGCATCGCGCAGATAGCGGGTGTAGTAATCGTTGCCGTCGAAGAAGAGATGCGGCAACCGGCCCTCGTACTGGCCATGCGCCAGGTAATGCAGCAGCGGGTTGACCCCCGCCGCCGCCACGTCGGGCCCGTTCAGCAGATAGACCTGGGTCGAGAAATAGGGATGCGAGTCGAGGTTTTCCGCGGTCGCGCGTTCGATGAAATAGCGGGTCGGGTGCTGGTTGCCCTGCGCCACCCAGGGGGCCTGTTTCAGGATATGCGCGCAGCTCACCAGCGGATGGGTGTCGATCCCCTCCAGCCGCCCCTGCGCCATGTCCAGCAGCACCGGACGGCGGTTGTGGGTCAGCACCTCGGGCCGACGCCGGGCCACATGGGCGGGGTCGATCAGCGGGTGCGGGCCGCGGGTGCGGCGGTTGGCCTCGATCAAGTGGGCCCAGAGCAGCGTCGGCGCGGCATTGGCATAGCGCGCGTGGTCGGGCCCGCAGAAATGAACCGGATCGAACAGGAGCGACGGACGCGGCTCATCCGCGCCGGCGGCGGCCCGGCTGGCCCAGAAGACGAAGGCCGCCGCCGGGTCAGCATCCCATTCCAGCAGCCGCGCCCCTTCGATCAACGGGTGCGGCGAAAGCCCCTCGGCCGCCCCGGTCTCGAGGAAATGCAGCAGCAGCGGCAGGTCCTCGGGCGGCAGGTCCAGCGCCTTGGCGTAATGCACCGGGTCGAACAGCGGATGCGGCGCGACATCGGTGCCGAAGGCGGTCAGGTAGCGTTCCAGGATGCCGGGGGGATCGCTGTCCTCCGCCGCCGCCTCCCCGGGCAGGAAGGCCGCGCAGTGGAGCGGCGCGAACAGCGGATGCGGCGCGTGGCCCCGTGCCTCGCCATAGGCCAGGTAATGCGCGGCGAGCCCCCGGGCGGGACGGTCGCGGGGATCGAGATTGGCCGCGTAATGGCGCGGGTGGAACAGGGCGCAGGGCGCGCGGCCCTCGCGTTCCCCGTCCTTGAGGTAATGCTCCAGCGGATCGACCCCGGCGCGTGCCACGTCCGGGTTCTGTTCCAGATACCATTCCGCGTCGAGGAGGCGCGCGGTCAGGGCGCGGATCCGCTCGGACGGGAGGTCGTCGCGCATCGGCCCCTCGGTGACCCCGATCACCCGGGAGAGCCGACGCTCGAAGACCGGCTGCACGGCGCGCGTCCGGTACCAGCGCCCGGCGGCGCGCAACAGCTCGGCGCGGGGGGCGCCGGTCAGCCCCGCCAGCTCCGCCGCCCCGGACCAGGTCAGCGCCGGGGGCCTGCCGGCGGCGCGGGCCCCGGCCTCGGCATGGACCGCGATCGGCACCTCGCTGGCCGCCACCTCGGCCAGGCCGATGGTCGTCAGCCCGGGCATCCCGTCGAGGAAGACGGTGACCTTGTGCCATTTCAGCGCATTGGCGAGCGAGGGCTCGATCCCGGTCAAGACGACACGGTCCGTGTCCAGCCCGGCCGCCTCCAGCGCGTCCTGCACCGCCCGTTCGACCCGGGAGGTCACCGGGCCGAAATGCATGTGCCGCCGGACCCCTGCCTCCAGCAGCTCGACCAGCCGGGCGGTGAAATCCGCCAGTGCGGCCGTGTCGATCCGGGTCAGATCGGCGCAGGTGGCGCTGACCGGATCGCCGCCCGAGGTCAGCGCCGCGATCTGCCGGTTCATCTCGGCGCCGCGGCGCCGGGCCCGGTCGCGCAGGTGGCGCAGGCCCGAGCGCAGGAGGACCGCCGGATTGCGGCTGCGCACGATCGGGGCGACCGGCACCATCTGGGCCATCTCGGCCATGTCGAGCGGCGGTTGCAGGGCGCGGTCGAACCCGGCGGGCAGCACCGCCATACGGGGACGCCCGGCGCATCCGGCCCCGGCCCAGGCCGCCCGCAGGGCCGGTTTCTGCCCCGCCCCCGCGACCAGGTGGGTGGCCCGGCCAAGCGCGTCGCCGATCAGGTCGGGGATCAGCCCCTCCGGTCCCGGCCCGTGATGCAGCAGGTAGAGCCGCGGGCCGTAATCCGGCGCCAGCAGCCGGGCCGCCAGCCCCGCCAGCACATCGCCCGGATCGGCATGGATCATCACCCGGTTCGCCCGGAGCGCCCCGAGCCGCCCCCGCAGCCAATGCCAGCGGTCCAGCCGGTCCACCGCCGGATCGCCCGGCAGGACGAAGGCGCCCTGGGCGATCAGGCCGTCCAGGACGGCGGCATCGGGTTCTGGGCCGGTGAACAGGATCACGTGCCGCTCTGCCGGACGGGCGCGCAGGGCCATCAACAGCGCCGGCTGGGCCTGGACCGGCATCGGCTGCGGCGAGACCACATGCAGGGTCGCGGGCCGGTCGAAGCCCACCGGGTCGGCCCGGTCCGTCGCCCCGAGGGCGGTGGCCAGCCGGTCGTAGGCCGCGTCGCGCCAATCCGCCCCGGGCCCCGCCCCGCCGCCCGGCCCGGCGGGGGCAAGGCAGGTGACGAGGGCCTCCAGCGCCTGCGCCGTCCGGTTGCGGGACAGCGCCGCATCGAAGGCGCGGCGGGGCTCCGCGCCGCTCACAGGCCCCGAACCGCCTGGTCCACGATCCCCGCGATCTCCCCGGCCTCCGCGACCGTCAGGTGCGGCCCGATCGGCAGGCTGAGGCAGGTGGCGCAGATCTCCTCGGTCACCGGAAAGGACAGGTGCCCGAAGCTTTCCGCGAAGGCGCCGCTGCGGTGGTTCACATGCGGGTAATGCAGGGCCGCCTGCACCCCGCGCTCGGCCAGCGCCGCCTGAAGCGCGTCGCGGCGGGAGTGGCGCAGCACGTAGAGATGCCAGGCCGACAGCGTATCGGGCGCCGACACCGGCAGGCGCAGCCCCGGCACCCCGGCCAGCCGCGCCTCGTAGACCGCCGCAATCTCGCGGCGGCGGTCGGTCCAGGCATCCAGATGCGGCAGCTTGACCGACAGGAAGGCCGCCTGCAGCGGGTCGAGCCGGGAATTCACCCCGGCCATCTCGTGTTCGTATTTCACCCGCGCGCCGTAATTGGCCAGCATCCGCACCCGTTCGGCCAGATCTGCGTCATCGGTCACCACCGCACCGCCGTCGCCGAAGGCGCCGAGGTTCTTGCCGGGGTAGAAGCTGAACCCCGCCGCGTGGCCGAGGCTGCCGGCCTTGGCGTTGCCCTCGGTCGCGCCATGGGCCTGGGCGGCATCCTCGAGCAGCAGGATGCCGTGGCGGTCGGCCAGCTCGCGCAGGCCCTCGCAGGGCACCGGCGCGCCGTAGAGATGCACAGGCATGATCGCCCGAGTGCGTTCGGTGAGCGCCGCCGCCACGCCTTCGGCGTCGATGTTCATGGTGTCCGGATCGGCATCCACCGGCACGATGGTCGCCCCGGTCTGGGCCACGGCGAGCCAGGTCGCGATGAAGGTATGGGCCGGCACGATGACCTCGTCCCCCGGGCCGACGTCGCGCGCCCTGAGCGCCAGCACCAGCGCGTCGAGCCCGTTGCCCACCCCGACGCAATGGCCGACACCGCAATAGGCGGCGAAGGCCGCTTCGAACCCGGCGACGGCATCGCCGCCGATATACATCCCCGAGTCCATCACCGCCGCATAGGCGGCGTCGATCTCGGGTTTCAGCGTGGCGTAGGTATGGTGGACGTCGAGAAAGGAATACTGACGCATCGGGGGGTTCCTAAAGGGGTTTGCCCTGGCGCACCCAGGCCAGGAAATCTTCGTATTGGTAAATGTAATCCTCGACCTCGTAGGGCCGCGAGGCCAGTACGCAGACCACCGTGTCGGGGCTCTGGAACCGCAGCTGGCGCCACAGGCCCGGCGGCACGTAAAGCACCTCGGACGGGCTGGAGAGGGTGAAGACGTGCTGGGCCTGGCCGTCGTTCAGCGTGACCTCGGTCCGGCCATGCATGCAGATCATCAGCTGTTCCAGCCGCTTGTGGCCATGTTCGCCGCGCACGGCGCCGATCGGAACGTTGTAAAGGTAATAGACGCGGGCGATGTCGAAGGGCAGTTCGGCCCCTTCCAGCACCCCGAGCGCGCCGCGCGGGTCGCTGAAGGCGGGCACGTCGAGGAACCGGGGACCCTGTGCGGTTTCGTGTTCTCGCGACATCTGCCCTGCTCCGTGCTGGTCCGCGGCCGCCCCTCCCCCGGGATCGCCTCCTTCGCCTATACGATGCGGCGCGCCACCCTTCAACCTGGCCGTCACCCCGAAAGGCCGCCCCCGGCCAGCCGTTTGCGCAGCCAGCCGAGGAAAGCCGCATCCGGCGCCCTGAGCGCGGGCCGGCCGCTGCGCAGCCAGACATCCTGCCAATCGGCTTGGAGCGCATAGACATCGAAGCCCGGCGCCAGGCCGCGCGCGGCCTCGAGCGTGTCGGGCCGCCGCAGCAGCAGATCCCCCGGCGCCACCACCGCGTCCCGGCGGGTCACCTGGAGGATGTCGCCCGGCGCCTCGGCCAGGTGGTATTCGGGCAGGTTGCCCTGGTCCCATGATCCTACTGCTCGCCCCCGTCTCGGGCCCGGAAGGCCCCGACGCGTTTCGTGGTTTTATTACGCCCAGCGTAGAACAGCCTCCTCCCACAATCCAGAAAAACCCGCGCGCCCGGCCCCGGTCGAGCGTGGTTTCAGAATCGCCCTTACGTGGTTTCGGAGTCGGACGAACGTGGTTTCAGAGTCGCCCAGCCCCCCAGAAAACGGAATTCCTTCTACAAGTTCAGGTGGATACGAATCCGGCGGCTGTCCTTAACTATCAAATAACATACAATAACCACGGATTTTGCTGTAGCATCGCGCCATGAGTGGCCTTGCCCTGCCTCCGAAGGGCCCGAAAAACCCCCGAAAATACAGAATCTTGCCAAGAATATGCTGCGAAATGTTCCATGTGCGCAGAATTTGGGTATCTTGACGAAAAGCGCGCACATCGACGTGCAGGCCACCGGACACCGACCCCGCATACAGGATCACACGGATGGCTTCCTCCGCCCCGGGCACCCAGTCCCTGCCCCCCTATTTCAACATCTCCCCCGACGAGGCCCTGTCGGATCTGGGCGACAGCATCACCACCGAGGGCTTCGCCGAAATCGCCGGGGCGTGCAGCCGGGGCCGGGCCGACCTCGCCTCGCGCGGGCTGAACGAGGCGGGGCGCAAGAGCCTGCGGCTGTTTTCCACCTGGGAGATCACCCGCTACCTGATCCCGGTCGCCACCGCGCATTTCCGCCGCGTGCTCAAGGCCAATCCCGAACTGCCCCAGGGCCAGTCGGAAACCCCGGGCGGCGCCAAGTGGTTCACCCTGGACGAGGTGCTGCGCCTGCGCGCCTTCTTCGCCGCCGAGGGCTCCAAGGCGAAGGAATACCGCCCCTACCGTCCCGAGGGCCTGCCCGCCAAGATCGTCGCGGTGGCGAATTTCAAGGGCGGTGTCGGCAAGTCCTCGACCGCCGCGCATCTGGCGATGTCGGCGGCGCTGGACGGCTACCGCGTGCTGGCGGTGGATCTCGACAGCCAGGGCTCGATGACCTCCATCTTCGGCGGCAAGGTCGATGACGAATGGCAAACCGTCTTCCCGCTGGTGGCGCGCCATTACGCCAGCCACCTCCAGGGCCAGAACCGGCTGCGGGTCGACCGCGACGAGGCGCCGATCCCGCTGGACGACACCCTGTCCGAGGCGCTCGGCGTCAAGGCCGGGGATCTGGTGCAGCCGACCCACTGGCCGAATATCGACCTGATCGGCAGCCAGTTGAACCTCTACTGGGCGGAATTCCAGATCCCCGTCTGGCGGATGCAGGGGCGCAGCTGGAAACTCTGGGACGCGCTGACCGATATTCTCGAGGAAGACGGGCTGCTCGACGCCTACGACATCATCTTCGTCGATACGCCCCCCGCGCTCGGCTATCTGACGATCAACGGGCTGGCGGCGGCCGATATCGTTCTGGTGCCGCTCGGCGCCTCGTTTCTGGAATTCGATTCCACCGGGCGGTTCTTCGACATGCTGCATTCCACCTTCCGCTCGATCGAGGAGGGCGAGAACCTGGCCGCCCGGGCCCTGGGCCGGGACGAGCTGCGCTTTGAATGGGACGCGGTGCGCACCATCGTCACCCGTTTCGACGGCGCCCAGCAGGGCGAGATGGCGGGGCTGATGCAGGCCTATCTGGGCCGGGCCATGACCCCGCAGCGGCAGGATTTCACCGCCCTGATCGGTCAGGCGGGCGAACAGGTCAACGGTATCTACGAGGCCGATTACCGCGATTTCAACCGCGACACCTACATCCGGGGGCGCGAGACCTTCGATGCGACCTATGCCGCCTTCAAGCGGCTGCTGATCGGCACCTGGCGGCGCGACGACCTGGCCCGTGACCGGGCCGTGGCAGCCGACTGACCGTTTCGCGCGCGAAACAAATCTGAGGACCAGCGACAATGGCCAAACGCAAACGCCTGACCCCGCCCCGGGAGGATTACATCGCCGGCACAGCCGCCGCGCCGCGCCCGGGGCTGGGCGCCGGGGCCTCGCCGCCGATCTCGCATATCGCGGGGGATGCGGCGGCCAGTTCCGCCCTGCGCGAGGTCGCCGAGGAGATGAGCGAGGCCCGCGCCGATGGCCGGTTCCTCCTGCGCCTGCCGCTCGACCAGGTCGATGCCGGCTGGCTGATGCGCGACCGGCTGGGCAATGACGGCGAGGCGCAGGAAAGCCTGCGCGAGAGCCTGCGCCGCCACGGCCAGCGCACCCCCGTCGAGGTGGCCGAACTGGGCGGCGGGCGCTACGGGCTGATCTCGGGCTGGCGGCGGCTCCATGCCTTGCGGAGTCTCTATGATGAGACCGGCGAGGCGCGTTTCGCCACGGTGTTGGCCCTGCCCCGCAGGCCCGACAGCGCCGAGGACGCCTATGTCGCGATGATCGAGGAGAACGAGATTCGCCTTGGCCTGTCCTATTTCGAGCGCGCCCGCATCGCCGCCAAATCGGTCGAGACCGGGGTCTTCGGGACCGAAAAGGAGGCCCTGCAAAAGCTCTACGCTTCGGCCAGCCGGGCCAAAAGGTCAAAGATAGGGTCGTTTCTGCGGATCTACCATGCGCTCCAGGACGCGCTGAGCTTTGCCCCGGACCTGCCCGAACGGCTGGGCCTGGCGCTGGTCAAGGCGCTGGACACCGATCCCGACCTCGCCCCCCGGATCGCCGAGGCGCTGCGCGCCGCCCCGCCCCGGGACGCGGCGGCGGAACAGGCCCTGTTGCAGAGCCTGATCGCCGGGCCTCGGGCCCCTGCCTCGCCGAAACCCGCGCCGCAGCGCGAGGCGCTGACCCCCGGCCTCACGCTCGAGGCGCAGCCCGCGGGCGCGGGGCGCGGCAGGGGGCGCATCGTGCTGGAAGGGGCCGATGTCACCCCGGCGCTGCTGGCCGATCTGCGTGACTGGCTGGCCGCGTGCTGAGATGTTTCGCGCGCGAAACATTTTGCGCTGGCCTCCCCGGTCCAAAGCGACGATATCTGGCCGCCGGTGGCAACGACGGCAGATGGCGCGGAATGGCTGAATTCGACGGCTCCCCTGCGCTGGAACTGGAGGCGCTCCATACCCGGGCCCGGCTGGCGGTGCAGGCCGGCCGGGGCCAGGGCGCCCTGGCCTTTCCCGATCTCGATGCCGCCTGCCGCGCGCTGTTGGCGCGGGCCGCCCCGCCGCCCCCGTCCGCGCCCGCAGGCCCTGGGCCCGACATCCTCTACCTCGTGACCGAGATCTATCCCGCCGGCGGGCACCGCCTGGTGCTGGAACAGATGATCCGTGCCCGCCCCGGCGCCCATCACGCGGTGGCCTTCACCGGGCTGTTGCACGATCGCCCCCGCTTCGGTGCTGCGCGCATGGCCGCGCTTGGCGTGCCGATCTTCGCCCCCGATCCCGCCGACACGCTCTGGGACAAGTGGATGGCCCTGCGCGCCCATATCGCCGCGCGGCCCCCGGGCCGGATCGTCCTGCTGCACCATTCCGAGGACGTGATCGCCACGCTGCTCGCGCAGGAACTCGAACCGCTCTACGGCGCCAATCTTCTCTTCCTGCGCCATGCCGACACGGTGGCGAGCTTGGGCGCAGACCTGGCCGGGGCCACCCATCTGGCGGTCCGCCCGGCCCAGGCCGAGGCGCTTCTGGCCCGCTGGCCGGGGCTGCGGGTGGCGCATCTGCCGCTGGTCTACGACCCCGAAGCGCCGCCGCCCGCGCTGGTGGCCGAGATGCCGCTGGTTCTGGCCCGGCCCCACACCCAGACGGGGCGGCGGTACAGGGCCCGCCGCGCCACCCGCGCGGCCCTGCGCCGGATGGTCTGGAGTTTGCGCCGCACCCGCCACGGGGTGAACCGGGCCCGTCCGGCACGGCGGCGGCGGCCGCCGGACCTGTCCGGCGCGCCGGTGACGGCCACCTGCGGGACGGAACACAAGTTCCGCAGGGCCGGGGCGGTCGCCCTGCCCGCCACCATCGTCGCCCTGCTCCGGGCCGGGGTGCGGCGCCACGTCCATATCGGCCCCGCCACGGCGGCGCTTCGTGCCGCCTGCCATGCGGCGCTGGAGGCCGCCGGGATCCCCCGCAAGCGGCTGCGGTTCCTGGGCGAGGTGCCGTCTCTGGCCGATGCCCTGAGGCTCCAGAATGTGACCCTTTTCCTGGGCTCCTTCCCTGAGGGGGGTGCCCTGTCGCGGGCCGAGGCGGCCTGGCTCGGGGTGCCGATCGCGCTCTGCGTGCCGCCCGACAGCGAAGGCGTGCCGCGCTATCTGGTAGGCCCGGATTTCGCCCCGACCGAGGTGCTGACCTGGCGGGATCCGGCCGACCTCGCCGCGCAGCTCCGCACCGGGTTCGGCCCGGAGCGCCGCGAATGCCTCTCGCGCGCGGCGCTCGACTGGTATGAGGCCGACCTCTCCCCGCACCGCTTCGCCACGGCGCTGGCGGCGGTCTTCGACGGCCTGCCGCCTCCGGTCACCGCGCTGGCCACCGGCCCGGTGTCGCGCGGCGAAACCGCCGAGACGCCCGGGATCAGACCCGCCCCGGTGCAGAGCTGGCTGACCGAGACCCGGCCGCTGCTGACCCGCGCTGGCGACGCCCCGGGCGCGGCGGTTGCGGTCCCGCCGTGCGAGGTCCGCGTCGCGCGGCCGAGCGTGGTGGCCCATGAGCATATCGCCCAGCCCGGCCAGATCTGGCATCTTCCCCCGCTCGAGACGATCTGCTGGCCGGATGCCATCGCGGTCGGCGGGGGCGACGGGCTGATCACGGGGCAGGGGGGCTGGTACGATCCCGGCCTCGACGGGGTCGATCCCGAGGTGATCCGCCTGCGCGATCCCGGCCCGGTCACGGCGCTCTCCGGGGCGCAGGTGACCCTGCGCCGGGGCGCCCCGGCGCAGGGCCCGGGGCTGGACCGGGCGATCCTGGGCACGGGCTGCTACAGCCACAACTATTTCCACTTCCTGCTCGAGGTGCTGCCCCGGGTCCGGCTGGCCGCCACCCGCGCCCCGGCGGACACCCCCGTCGTGATCGAGGACGATCTGCCGCCGCAATGCGAACAGGCGCTGCGGCTGGCCCTGCCGCGTCACCCGCTCATTCGTGTGCGGCGGGGGCAATCCGTGCGGGTTCGCAGGCTCTATGCCGCCGGAATGGGCTCTGTCGTGAACGATCTCGTGGCGCCAACCGACTGCCCGCCGGTGGCGGCGCTGCGCTACCATCCGGAGGTGATCGCCGGATTGCGCGAGATGGCGCGGATCGGGCAGGGCGGCGACGCGCCGGAACGGCTCTTTCTCTGGCGCGAATTCTCGTCCCGGAGGCTGCGCAACGCGCGGGCGCTGCGCGCCCGGCTGGAGGGGCTGGGCTTCTCCGTCGTCGACACCGCGCAGCTCAGCTTCGCCGACCAGATCCGCCTCATGGCCCGGGCCAGGATCATCGTCGCGCAAAGCGGCGCGCAGCTTGCCAACCTGGCCTTCGCTCCGCCGGGCTGCCGGGTGATTGTGCTGTTCTCGGATGCGCCGGGGATCAACTTCAGGCTCTGGTCCGCCCTGGGCGCGCTGATCGGGCAGGAGGTCATCAATATCGCCGGCACCCGGGTCGGGCGGCTCGAAAGGGGGATCCACGCCGATTTCAACCTGCCCGAAACCGAGATTCTGCCCTTTCTCGACCGCGCGCCACCG
>JAFKDC010000049.1 GCA_017255395.1 Enemella evansiae
AAACTCAAACACTTCCGAAAAGTCGCCACGCGATACGAGAAAACCGCCCGAAATTACCTCGCGGCTGTTCTCCTGGCGTCGACGCGCCTTTGGCTCAGGTTTTATGAGTCCGCGCCCTAGCTCCGAATCCCCGAGGGCGGCACGTATGCGTAAGCCGACCCCTCCGGGGTTGAATGTCAAAGAGACGGATCAGACCAAGGTTAGCGAATGGAAGCGGGGGTGGTGTCTTGCATCCGACAGGCGCCGAATACCCGTTGCAGATGTTTCGCCCGGCCAGCCTTGCCGCCACGCTGACATCAGGAGTGTGTTCGAGGGCGGGGGCGGAAACCGATGCCGAACATGATGAGCGTCACCGTGGTGAAGCTGGAACTGGTGCCATACAGGTCGACGACAGGACGACCGTGGCGGCTATCGTCAGACCCGTAAGGGCCTTCAGCCCCAGAGCCCATCGGCAATCTCGCGTGCGATCATCGCGCGCGCTCTCATCATCACGTCGTCACCGCGGGTGTCGATATGATCGTAGAACCGGGCATGGCCGCCGTTCGCGGTCCAATCGGCGTAGCGGCAATATTCGCGGGCTTCGAGACGGAAGGCGCGCATGTCGTCCGCCCAATGCGGCTTCGGCTCCACCACTACGGTGACGCCGTCGCATGTTTCCTCCCAGGGTAGCGTGCGCTCGGATGGCGGACTGGCGCGGTTTGCATGGAATATTCGGTCGATATCGATCGTTCCAGGCATCAGGGTTCTCCAAAGAAAAAGCCCGGTCACGAGGACCGGGCGAAGTGGGAAAAGGAAGGGATGTGGCGGGGCAGCGAACGCCGCCCCACCTTAGGATCATTAGGCAGCGACCATTGGCTGCTCCTCGTCCTCCGTGGCGTCTTCACCCTCGCCATCGCTGGCAAGGAATTCAGGCAGATCATCCGCCCCGGTGTCGCCCCCGGCGTCCGCATCGACATCCGCATCGGGATCGACCATGCGCAGCGGCTCCGGCAACCAGCCGGTTTCAGCCAGCAGGCGCTCGGCCTCCTTGGCCATGTCGCCCTTCTTCAGATGGTCGATGAGCTGCGCCGCCCGTTCGCCGGCGCCTTCGCGCACCGCCTCGATGATCCGCGGCTTGGTCACGCGGCCGAGATAGTTGCCGACGGTCGGCCGCCAGCCCACCGCCACCATGTCGAGGCCCGTCGCCCGCGCCAGCCGGTCGGCCTGCGACAGGCGCACATCGAGCCCGTGCTGGCTGACGCCCATGCCGCCATATGGGTTGGGCTTCTCGTGCAGCGCATTGACGCCGAAGCTGACGCAATGGGCGAGCAACTCCATCCGGGTGTCGTCGTCCTGATCGACCAGCCAGTCCCAGAGTGCCGCATCGTCGGCCGGGATATGATCGCCCCAGCGTTCGTGCCGCTCGGCGATGGCGCGCGCCGAGACGCTCTCCCCCAGGTCATCGGCCTGCGCCGGGAAATGAACCTCCCGGACATGAGCCTCGAGGCACCCCCTGGTGGACTGCGGCAGGAAGCAATCGGTGACCAGCCGATGCAGCAGCGCCGTCAGAGCCACATGCGGGTTTATCGCCACGGCGTCGCGGAGCGCCAGCGTGCGATGCGCAGTCAACTCGCTGACGAGGCGATCGGGCAGAGGCCGGATGGTTTCGACCTCATCGTCCTCCTCGGGTTCGGTCGCCGTGCAACCCACCATGATGTCCGCGCGCTGCACACCACCGGACTCGTCGCCCTCGGGAGAACACCCATCGGTACCCTGCCCTTCCTGACCTTCCATCGCCTCGTCGTCGGCACGGACATAGCCGCGCTCGACGGCGAGCTGGCCGTCATGGCGGATGCTGACGAAGACACCGGCGCGAGCCATCTGGTCGGCGTCATAGACCATTGGCCGGGATTCCAGGACGTCCAGCGTTTCCTCGATCTCGCCGAGGCGCGCATCCACCTCGTCGGGCAATTCGTCAGCCTCGGCATATTGCGCCTCCAGAGCGTCGAACTCATCCCGCAGCTTCTCACGCTCGGCACGTTCGTCGTCAGTCAGGTCGATGGTGGTGCCGGCCAGACGGCGCATGCCGCTGGTATGGCCATAGGGGAAGTCCATGGCGACCTCGATCCACTTCCAGCCTTCGGCGGCGATGGTTTCCGCCTCGGCCTTCAGCTTCTCGCCGGCCAGCCGGTCGAGCAGCACCGGGTCCTGCAGCCAGCCGCCATCGTCCTGCTGGAAGAGATCGCGCAGCATATAGCCGCCCGCCGCCTCATAGGCCTCGATACCGACGAAGAGAGCCCGCTTGTCGGAAGCGCGCACCGTGGTCTCGGTCAGCATGCGTCGGATCGTGTATGGCTCCTTCTGCCAGCCATCCTTGATCGCCTCCCAGACCTGTTCCTGCCGGGCATGGTCGTCGGAAATCGTGAAGGCCATGAGCTGTTCCAGCGTCATGCCGTCTTCGGCATAGGTCTCGAGCAGCGCCGGCGAGACCGAGACCAGGCGCAGACGCTGCTTCACCACCTTTGCGTCGACGAAGAAGGCGGCGGCGATTTCTTCCTCACTCATTCCCTTCTCGCGAAGGACCTGGAAAGCGCGGAACTGGTCGAGCGGATGCAGTGGCGCACGCTCGATATTCTCGGCCAGCGAGACCTCGTCGATGAGGATATCGTCACTGGCCTCCGAGACGATACAAGGCACTGGCGTGGTCTTGTTGAGGCGCTTCTGCTTGACCAGCAATTCCAGCGCACGATAGCGGCGGCCGCCAGCCGGCACCTCAAAGAGGCCGGTCTCCTTGCCCTCCGCGTCGAGCTCGGGGCGGACATGCAGGGACTGGATCAGCCCCCGGCGGGCGATGGACTCGGCCAGTTCCTCGACCGAGATGCCGGCCTTCACGCGCCGCACGTTGGACTGGCTGAGCACCAGCTTGTTGAAGGGGATGTCGCGCGAGGACGACAGGGTGATCTTCTGAGTGGCAGTGGCCATGTCAGTATCTCCATGACGGACGCCGGGGAGCCTCTCTCTCCGGCAACCAGCCCGTCACGAAACCCCCACCTTCCTTTCCCTCTCTAGGCCGAGCTGCGGATGAACGCGCAGACCCATCAGAGCTCGCCGCGAGCGCGCAAGCTGGTCTCCCGGCCAGCCCCGGTGATGATGTGGTCGTGCAGTATCACGCCCAAGGACGCACAGGCGTTTCGGATTTCTTTCGTCATCGCGAGATCGGCAGCCGAGGGCTCGGGATCGCCGGCCGGATGATTGTGAACGATGATCAGCGCCGAGGCATTGAGCGCCAGGCATCGCCGCAGCACCTCCCGGGGATAGACCGGGACATGATCGACCGTACCGGTGGCCAGGCATTCGTCAGAGATCAGCCGGTTCCTGCGGTCGAGATAGAGGACATGGAAGCGCTCCACATCGCCCCTGATGGTGAGCGCGCAATAGTCGAGCACCGCCTGCCAGGAGGACAGGACAGGGTTCTGATTGAGATGGCGCAGCAGGATCTGCCGGGCTTCATAGACCACGGCCTGCTCCTGGGCCGAGAACTGGAGCGGCTGCGGTTCGATGGCGGATGTTCTCGTGTTTCGTGTCATGGTGCTGTTCTCCGACGGGCAGTCGGCCGGGCGCCGAACTTTCACCGCGTCACGAGGAGAAGCGCCGCCCTCTTCCAGCGAAGAGAGCGGCGCCGAAGCTGAAGAGCGTGGATCTCAGGAACGCCGGGGCTCCGCATCGGGGCGTGTCCCGCCTGGCAGACGGCCCGAGCGATAAAGCAGCCGCTCAGCATCGCGAATGCTGCTGGCCTCGCGGGCGGCCTCGGCCCAGACCGAGATCGGGAAATCCCCCCTGAACAGCAGATCCCGCTCGATACCCATGCCGAAGGGCAGCCGAATGGAGCGCAGTTCGTTGAGGCTCCATGAGCCAAGTTCAGGGTAGCCAATGTCGGCCAGGCCAAACATGATGTCGCCGTCCTCGTCGAGCTCGGTCGCGAGCCAGACACCGGCGCCAAAGGGATTGAAGAACTTCACGACCGGAATGTGATCCTGATCGCGATCGCGGCCATTCGCCAGCAAACGGTCACGCTGTGTGTCGATCAGGAGAATCATGCCGCGGCCCTCCCTTCCGTCGGGGGCTGCCGATCAACATCGGTGCTGTCGTCGGGCAGATGGGCCAGCAGCCAGTCGGCCGCCTTACTGGCCTGCGAGGCTGCACGGACGATCGCGCGGGAATCCTCGCGCATCACCTCCAGCCACGCGCCCACGTAATCGGCGTGGCGCACCGTCGGGATAATCCCGAGCGAGGCGCAACAGAACGCGCTCGAAATCTCAGCGATTTATCCTGACAGTCAAGTCAAAGAATATTGGTTACCGCCGCAATTCGTGCAGCCTGCGTCGAAGAGCTGTAGGGCGTCAGGACGGCCCAAGGCCGACAATCGTTGTACCTAACGCCGCCGCAGTGCACCCTTTACAAATCCGACAATGCCAAGAAACCACAACGTCGCTGAGAAACCTGTTCTATTCGACCGCTCCAGTTCCGGAGCGCCGAGGGACCCAGATTTCGCCCCAGCCATCTGACTTTCCTCGCGTTAGCTTTGCAACTATTCGAGACAATCGAGCAGGGTCTGTTGTTACGCCACCTAAAGCTACGGAATGTTGGCCCGCCAAAATGTGAACATTGACCAATGCTGCTTTTCCAGGAACCAATAGAACTTCCATATTAGCAGGGAGATGCCCTTGCGGAAGAAGGAAGCCTTTATCAAAAATAGCTTTGTGAATCGTTCTGTCCGAATGCCTGGTTGAACGAGGCATAAATAAAATCGATTCCAAATTGTTGCTGCCATTGTTCTTCAGCAATTGACGTATTTGATTGACAGCCTCCGCAACTAATGCCGTTCGACCCCATGTAGAACCACTTGGGCGCAACCAGATAATCTTTCCCAAATCGGAACTATCCTCAACACTCAAAGCTTCAAGGAAACGATTGATATTTCCCTTGAGATAGCTCGCACCGAGGGTCGGTTGAAAACTTGAGTTCGGATGTTTTGACCGACCAAAAGCGCTTACCCATGCATCTGTAGAACTTGGTGACGCTATTAAAGACGCCAAATTATTGTCCCCAGTCATCCGCTGGAACTCTACATCTGCGGAAGAAGATTTGTCAGGTGGAGATATCATCTTCCAAGCGTCATTTGCCGCCAAAGTGAGCCTTTGGTACGCTAGCCCGTGGTCACCTAGCTCAGGAAACGTTGGGCGAACAATCATCTGGTCCGTGTCTAGGACGATGCCAGCCTTCAACACTTGGTGCCCATAATTGCTACCCTCAACACCAGATATCGAATATAAATTTACTGCGTCTGGATCCGGCAGCCGACGTATCATCTTTACATAATCTCTAAAATTCTCTTCAAAAGCAGCCCGCGCAAATACTTCAGGCATATTTCTGGCGGCGGGAATTTCGGTCAGTTTTACATAAAACTCAGCCGACTTGGATCTTGTCGAGGGCACCATATTTCGACTGATCAGATCAAACCAAACATCCCCAATCAATGGGGCCACCTCAACGATCCGAGGATTACCATCCATCCCGGAACTTATGAACAGATCATGGCCTGCAGGTCCCAGAAAAACATCATCTCCTTCAAACTCAATGAAGTTCCTTCTGCCTAGGTCAATGAGCACAGCCTCCATTTCCTTTTGGGAGAACCCGAACCAAGCGCGCATACGTCTCGATGGCATTCGATCAACAATGGCAAGCAATCGCAAAACGAACTCATCGACTACAGGTAGCTGTCTATCCCGAGTTATCGTCGCGCGAACTGTAAAGCGTCGGCACGATATTTGGAAATCAACAGCATCTATCTCAATTTGGGAGCCTTCAAGTGTCATGAACGAATCTCTTCAGCATTGAGTACCGCACCTTCTGTTGACTTCATGCCTAAAACTGCAGTTAGAACGGAGCCAACTGGGGATTTTGATTTTGGGTTGGACCACATAGATGAGTTGCCGACGATGAAAAGTCTTTCTTTTGCCCTAGATATCGCAACATTGCAGCGATTTTCATGACCCACGTGCCCTGTGATAAATTCATTGTTTGATCTAACCAAACTAAGGATGACAATTTCATTCTCCTTGCCCTGATACGCATCGACAGTGTCAATTGTCACTAGCTGCTTAAATACATCGGAAAGAGGTTGCTGCGACCATTCCCTAAGCATACGTCGTTTTTGTTCGCTATACATACAAATCACGCCTATCTGAGGCTCGCCTGACTTTGCCAGCTCTTGGACCAGGCATTCCTCTGCCGCGAGGCGATGAAGAAGCGAAATGACTGTTCGAATTTCCGCATCGTTCCAAATGTCGCGCCCATCATTGCGAACCTTTTCATTGGCCTGAGCCATTGCAGTTGTATCAAGCCAAACCACTGGCGTGGAGAGCACGGAGGGCAGATCTTGAAACGCCGGATTCGCTCTTCGATCCGCTGACGGTTTCAGTTCAACACCATGCGGTTTGTAAAAAATGTCAGAAACAAGGTCACTGATGGTGGGCGTCATTCTATACTGTTCATCCAAGACCTTCGCATTCCGTTGACCATACGGTGAACCAAAAGCTCTCTCGAAATCTGACCGAGCGAGTTCCCTGCCTTCCTCGCCAAACTCCTCAAGCAGACCTTTCTGTACCTGCCTTTCAATCATGGGGCGAAGCTGACGTTGATCGCCTACTAGCAGAACCCGACTTCCAAGTTGCAACGGCACTGCCAATTCTCCGCTTGTGCAGCGAGCAGCTTCATCAACTATCACCCAATCGAACGTCGCCTGTTCGAGGCGGATTTGTGATTGCCCTAAGCCAACACAGGTTCCGGCCACAACCTGCCGAGTTTTGGCAAGGAACTCATCGAAATTACGGTGCCCGGTTCCGAGAGTTTCTTTCCAATCTCCCGCCAGCCGCAGCAGCTGCCTAACTTTGGCAAGATCGCTGAGGCTAGATTTTGGATGCTTGGCCAAGACCGAACTATAAGCGGCTTCAATATTGACCTCCGCATTTTCAACTCCAATCGCGACCTCGCGACCAACGAATTCCTCCGCCCTCTTTGCGAACTCCTGCTCCAGATTGCTCAGCCTATTTTGAGATCGTCGCTGATCGTCCCTTTTTGTGTGTCCTGCGGCAGCGAGCTGAACCAACATCATTGTCTGATGTATACGCCCTAAAACTTGGTCTACTTTGACGATGTCATGAGCTAGTGATCGGGAGATCCCAGCTGCTGCAGCTGCGCTCGCTACACGAGTCCTCAGACCATTTTCGAAACGAATTTTGTACCGCTCACGCAGCGCGCGTGCTTGGTAAGGAAGCACTCGCTCAGTGGCGCCACGTGACCCTACTCGCAGGATATCGGCCCTGCCGCCTAATGTTTGATAAGTTCCGAGAACTGATTGGAGTACATTGTTTACCGCCTCATGCGATTGACTAGCGATTAGTATGCGTTGAGCACCACCCTTTGTCAGCAGCCAATGGGTCAGGGAAGCAATGAAGCGGGTTTTGCCAGAACCAGGCGGACCCTGGAGAAGGCCTACTGGCCCAACCTTCAAAAGCGCCTTGAAAGAATCTTTCTGACCATCATTCAACCCATAAGCAGCTAGATCGCCTTCCTCTACCTCAGTTTCAAATTGAATATCCTTAGGATCAAGCTTCGGTTCAAAGTAGTCCACAAGGTTCGGTATAACGCTTTTCCCGCTGACAATTCTCTCAACGGCTCGTCTGCGTCGTTCCTTTGAAACTCGATCTCTCTTGTCAATCAAGGAGATGAAGCTGCCCTCGGCCAATGAGGATCTCTGTTCTTTAATAGTTAGCTGTTTTTCATCAGACTTGGGGACATCAAGAAAGCCGGCACGACGCCCCTGCATTCCGCCTTGGCGAACTTCCACGACATCGGCATCATCAAACTCTAGAGGTCGTGAGGCTTGGTATTCATAGACACTGTTATTCCCGTCATCGGCAAGACGCCTGTCTAAACGAACCTGTAAGACCGTTTCTTCTTCAATTGCGGCTGCTCGTATCCACATACGCCTGATATCAAAATCACTTTCGGATGGAGCATAAGCGCTGGTCTCGTCGGCCGTCTCGGGCTCACCGTCAAATTCTCCGTCCTCCCATTCAGGCAGCTCAATGACCGGTGCTGCTTGAGCTTGCTCCTCTAGTTGTACTAGTCCAACTAGATGGGAGGCAAACTCCCTGACCCCAAGCATCTCCGGACCGCGCTTGATCTCCACCTTAATCCCAAGCTGTTCTCCTCGGCCCAACTGGTGAAACGGCGCATCTGTTAGCTCGACATTTTTAATTTCATCATCGACAATTCGGATTAGTAGCCTGCTCTTCAAACCGGTCACCCAGAGCACGACAACGTTTCCTTGATTCATATATCCCTTAACCCAAAGGTTCTCTCCACCATCTGACAAGACAGTTGGCTGAACATCGGGTAGGGTCAGTAGAAAAGATAAATCTGGCTTCTGGCTTGCTGTTCTTTGCGCATCCTTTATCGCATCTGATATTGTCTCTAAAGTCTCGATCGGACGGCGATTTAGCTCTTCAAGAGCCGCTTCCGCGAGCTGCTTTACCGCCAGGGTTTCAAGTTTTCTTGCTGCTTCCAATACCATCTTGCATACTGCAAAGCGGTCCACTTGTTGTTGAGTACAGCGCTCATAATCTTCCGGCACCCAACTGGGGCTAAACTTACGTCCAGCTCCAACAAGAGATATGTCCAGAAAATCGATCAGCGTCACATTGCCGGTATGGCTGATGATAACGTTGCCTGGGTGCAAATCGCCATGTGCAAAACTGTACTGATGTAAACGATCAACCGATTCAACAAGACTTAGTAGTAAAGAAAATAGTTCTGCCTCGCCATTAGGAACGTGCTCGGCGAGTGTCGAGCCGTGTTCAAATTTCGTAATGACAAATGGACCGACCTGAGAAAGCCCATATGAAACAACTTTCGCAATTCCAACTGGGGATATCTTGGCAAGCGTCGATGCCTGCTCCAACATGGAAAGAAGAGTATGATCGCGCTCTGCGTTGCCGCGCATCAACCCATTCCACACCTTGACAACCAATCGTTCTCCATCTGACATCGCTTCATACCGTGATGCACCGTCTCCTTGAGACACGTCACCCGTGGCGGGATACTTCACATATGGTATGTCGGTCGTTTCGAACTCATCCAGCCGAGATTGATCAATCAAAGGTCCAGACGGGGACAGGAGTTCGCCGAGGGCTTCGGTTAGCTCAATGACATCACTATATCGCTCACCAGGGCGCGCAATTGCCTTTTCGACTATGGCGGCCCAGCCTTCTGGAAGTTCACTCTCTGCCTCATCAAGTGCTCCAATTTCGGCCATGATCAGCCCTAAACTTCGGACATCACGTTCTTTAGCAGTCGGAACCATTCCACCCCAATCTGGTTCAGTTTCGGCATACGTCCCCAGAACTTCGAGATAGTCTGCTACGGATTTGTCGTCTGGTATTGTCGCGGAGCAGAACCCGGTCAGCGACATATTGGTGGGACTCCCCATCCATATGGCATCTCCGCCAATGTCGCGATGCGCGACGTCAAATCTATGTAGTTCTGAAATCATCCTCGCAAGTGAATGGACTATATCGACGCGCTGCTCATTCGAAACGTCAGAACCATTGCGCGCTAGATAGCGCCTCAAAGTTGTCCATCCCGATGGAGTAGAAAGGACTTGGTGATGCTCGGTCAAGACCTCGTCGGGCGGCGGCCCTACGGGCTTCAGTATCCCGCTTTCGGCCATCCAGCTGGCGTTTTCATCTAAGAAAGCCAAAACCTTAAGCTCTCTGTCAGCAATGAGCCGCCTGCCACCGGGCTCGTTTAGACCGACGGGTAGCTTATCAAAGCGCCATAGCCTCAATAGTGCTTTGATGCGCTTTTCGTGCTCAAGCTGAGCGCGATGTTCGCGCCAAATGTCCCCGCGATGAACAAAAAAGTCTAAGTCTGTGATGCCGTACCCATCCCAAAGCATTTTGGATGGTTGAAAATACGATGAGTTTCCGAGGATCCGATCAAAGTCTTTAACCAGCATGTTGGGTTTCACTGAGGAAATTTTAACTTTCCCCAAAAGCCTATTGCGCTCTTCTCTGTCGCCTAAGCGCACCGCTTCATCCAAGGTCAACACGAAAGGCTTTTCGTGCTCTGATAAAAGATCACGAGTAGAACTTGCCGTTAAGACGACTCTAGAGTCGACATAAGTTCGAAACTGCGAAATCTGGCTCCCGAACAGAGATTTTATTTTCTTTGCTTTCTCGTTTCCAAGAACAACGGGTGATCGCTCTCTCTTTTTAACGTGAATCCAAAGATCACCCTTTTGCTTAAGGGGACCATTCCAGTCCTTGAGTTCGAGTAGAACAATTCTATCGTCCATGACCACCAGAAGATCAATTTCGATGGGTGAACTATTTTTAGGGAATGCTGTCAGCGATGCAAATACCAGCCAGTCACTTGGGAATGCCTGTGCTAACGCTGCAACGCCTTTCTTTTCTCGAGGATGAATTCCTGCGCTACTGAGGTAGCGAATTTGACAAACCATCTTTGATCCATTTTCTTACAGCAACATCTTTATAGTGTTGATGTGGTCGACGCCTTCGCCTCAACTTAGCCGTGTCATCTCAAGAATGTCGATGTGAAACGGCTCGCATTGCGGCATGTTCGCCCTGCCCGTTCGTGAAGAAGCTGCCTCATCAGAAGGTGACTAAGACGTGCGCGCGTTTCGAGCTCTCTTTTGCACCTAATGCCGACCTTTCGCCCCCACCGATGCTGCACGGTAGAGGCGACTAGCCGATCGTATCCGCTTTCGTCTGGCTCCAGTCATTGCCCTCGAAATGACTGCGGCAGTTCCGTCTGGCGGTGTTTGACTTCTTGTTCAGTCCGACAAATGGTATCCGTCCGGCGTGACCGCCTTTGACAATCAAGTTGGCTGCCAATTCCAGGGTGCGAGTTCGTCGAGGCGGTTGATCTTGTGATCAGCAATGTGGGTCAGCACCCAAGTGAGCCAGG
>JAFKDC010000050.1 GCA_017255395.1 Enemella evansiae
GGCGGATCAGCTCCCACTCGAAATCGGTCAGATCGAAACGCGCCATGTTCACCTCCGTGGTCGAAAGTGAATCACGAACAACCCCGGCTCGGAAGCCCGTTTATGGGTTCAGAACCTAGTCCGAACGCCCGAGGGTGAGTGCAGATCCGGTCAGACACGTCGGGCGCCTGTCGCGCGGGGGATGGTCCCCCGCCTCCAGAGACAGGAGCCAATCCCGATGTCCTATGCAGATGCCACCGCTTTCGCCGCCAGCCTCGCCACCACGCTGATGGTCGTGATCGTCGTGTTCCAGGCCGGGGACGGAACCCACGGCGCCATGCCCGCCGACGAGTTCGACGGCGATGAGGACATGGTGAAGCTGGAACTGGATCCATGGGCCTGAGGCGCGAAAGCGCATCACCCCAAACGGCCCGAGCGCGGAGACCCGCGCTTCGGTCCTTCAGTCCTCTCGATGGTCCCCCATCGTCGGCAGCGGAACCGGGAACAAGCCCGGTCAGAGAGGAAGAGTGCGGGCCTTTCGGCCGTGACGGGTTGAGGGCTGGAGAGAGAGGCTCTCCGGCGCCCGTCATGGAGTGATCCCGATGACCTTTGCCCGTTCCGAAACCTTACGTTCCATCGGCCAGATTCTGACGGCTGATGTTCTGCCCGCGCTGTATCGGTCGCAAAAGCTGCCGCTGCGCATCTCTTGCCTCGGTGTCGCCAGCTATGACGCCAGTGACGCGGCGAATAGCTTTGACCGCGTGATCCCGCTTGGAGAATGCCCGTCACCGGAAGAGGCTATACAGGCTGCGGCCTTGCGCCTGTCGCGCGGTGAAATTTGCACGGGGCCGGACAGTTTTCCGTATTTTCAGCCGCGCATCATGCTCATTCAGGACCGCGATCAGCGCCTGGTCCTCGCCGGCGAAATCCGCGCCGGCATTATCCTCTGGCAACAGCCGGTCGCATCCGATGCCGAGGCCCGCAGAATCGTGACCGAGGCCAGTCGCCTGCGCGGTATGGCGTTCCGGGCCTTGGATCCCGGGGACGCGAGACGGCTGCGTTACCGCGCCGCTGCGCTGGAGGCACGGTTGGTTGATCCCTTCTGGCGCGAGACCGCGGCCGATCTTCTCCACCTGCCACAGGCCGCCTGAGCTTCACCCTTTCCATCCCATTTGGCTCGGTTCCGCGCCGGGCCATGTCATGCCCGGAGACCATCATGGCCGACTATTTCACCCATTTCTCCTGCCTGCTCGATGTGGGCACCCCCGAGCAAGCAGCCCGCGCACTCGATCTCTACAATGCGCTCTCGGATGAGAATGCCGCTGGGGATCCGCCTTCGGACGGGTTTCTGCTTTCCATTCAACCCGAGCATGGCGGAACCCAGCTCTGGATGCGCGATGATGGCACCGGCGATCCCGAGCATGTCATCCAATTCGTCAAACGCTGGGCGAAGGAGTTCGGGCTGACCGGCCTTTGGGGAATGCAATACGCCAACACCTGCTCGAAGCCGCGTGTGGACGGGTTCGGTGGAGGCGCCCATGTGCTCGACCTCGCCACCGGAGAGACTGTGGACTGGTTCTACACGGACGGCTGGCTTTCCACCGTGCTGGGGGGAGGCAATCCCTATGAGTGAGGTCATCGAGATTACTGTCTATCGGTTCGACGAGCTTTCCGATGCGGCCAAAGAGAAGGCCCGCGCCTGGTATCGCGAGGGCGCCTTCGACGATGACTGGTACGATGCCGTCTATGAAGATTTCCAGCGCATCGCGGAAATCCTGGGCCTGGACCTCAAGAAGCGGCCCGTTCACCTCTTCGGCGGCGGCACCCGACGGGAGCCTTGGATCTGGTTCCGAGGCTTCTGGAGCCAAGGCGATGGCGCCTGCTTCGAAACCTTCTATGCCTACGGCAAGGACACGCCGCGTCGGATTAGGGGATACGCGCCGCAGGACACCGAGCTGCACCGCATCGCCGATGCCCTGCAGGCGGTCCAGCGGCGTAATTTCTACCAGCTTCGCGCTGATACCGCCCATCGCGGTCACTATTACCATGAGTACTGCATGGTGATCTCGGTCGAGCGTGACAGCCCGAGTTGGCAGGACTCGACCGCCGACGCCGAGGAGGTGGTTGTCAAGGCGTTGCGCGATCTGGCTCGCTGGCTCTACCGCCAGCTCGAGCGCGAATACGATTATCTGTCCTCGGATGACGTTGTCGATGAGGCCATCATCGCCAACGGCTACACGTTCACCGAGGCGGGGCAGCGGTTCGGGTGAGGTGCAACGCCTTAGAACTCGTCCTGCAACTCCGCATAGATGGCTTCGATCCGGTCGGCCTCCTCGTCGGTCAGAGCGGCGAATTCCTTCGCTCTGGCGCGTCCGGAGAGTCTGCCGCCGTTCTGGTGCAGGAAACGAAACAGCAGGTCGAGCACGCGGTCCGGCATGTCGATCAGGCCCGAGACGCGGGACTTGAACCCGTCATAGGCACGCAGGAACCGGGTCTCTGCTGGCAGGTCATGGTCGATGGTCTGGGCCACGCAGGCGAAGAGGAATTCGGCATGGGGCGTGGCATCGAAGAAGCGATAAAAATCGCCTGTGTCGTTCAGAACTTCGACGTTTCCGCGATCGGTTGGGCGCCAGCTGACATGGGGCAGCAGTCGACGCGAATAGCTCTCGAGGACCTGCCGGTAGGCCTCGATCCGTTCGAGGATTACCGCCGACACCGGGAAAACCAGCCCGGGCGGATTGAAGCCGCGTGCAGCAAGCACGTGGTGGATCAGGTAGCGATGAAGGCGCCCGTTACCGTCTTCGAACGGGTGGATATAGACGAAGCCGAAGGCGAGGCCGGCGGCGGCCAGAACAGGGTCGAGCCCCGGGGCGATATCGCGGTCGAACGCTTCGAGCCCGGCGATCAGCGCAGGCAGGTCTTCATGCCGGGCGCTGACGTGATCGGGCAGGGGGGCGCCGGTCGTGCGGTCGTGCTCGCCAATGAAGCCGCCCTCCTGCCGCAGGCCCAGATGGACGAAGCGGGCATCGCCGATGACGATGCGTTGCAGGCGTTCGAGTTCTGCCCGGTCGATTGGGTGTCGCCCGGCGTCACCGATGATCTGGCCCCAGCGCCGGATACGATCCTGGGGCGGGTTCTCGCCTTCGATCTGGAAACTCGACCGTGAATCCTTGAGCAGCAGGAAGGCCGCAGTGCGCGCGAGCAGATCGGCGGGCACCTCCGCCAGCACCGCGCGGGCCTCGGCAGCCAGATCGCGGGCGATGAAGGCCTCGATTGCCGGAGTGCGGAAGATCATCGGGCAGAAATCCGGGGTGCCGGGCAGGTTGTTGCGGACCCGGTGGCGCGATGAGGGAGTGCCCTCTGCGTCCCATTGGAGCCTGGCATCGACCACGGGCGCGTAATTGCCGCGCGTGGCGTCGGGCAGATCCAATTCTGCGCCGAGGAGCCACTCATAGAGGAACCAGATCCTGCGCGCGTAGCCGCCCGTCGGGGCAGCCTCGACAATGGCCTGGATCGGTCCCGGTCCAGTTGCCTTGAACAGTTGCTTGAGAACTGCCAGAACCAGCCCCTCGTAGCGCAGCGCGAAGGTCAGGTGACCGATGAGGCTCGCCTCGGGTGCATGGCGGGGCGTGTAGAGGCGCCAGCCGTCGGCCGCGTAGACCTTGTGACGTGGGCCGATGGCGGAAAGTGTCCGGGGCAGGGGCGTTGCGAGCGCATAGGCATCGATCAGCGCAGCATAGCCCGCAGGTGTGGCCTTCTCGGGAAGCCAGCGCTCGTGAAAAACGGTTACGGCACCTGAAAACGGATTCCTGTGCGCCTGTTCCATGAAATTCAGTTATTGGTCCTGATGATTGATCGTAAGTCGGTATATCTCATGAATATCGATTACAATCAATGAGTCCTCGCGAAAGTTGATAGCGGAGCGCTGTCGCCCTCGAGTGTGCGAAGGCGATGGGGCCGGTGATGAAGAGTCAGAGAGGTGCCGGGACGGGGTGAGTCCGGGTGGTCGAGAGAGAGCGCTGTCCGGGCTTGTCCCTCCCGCTCTCCGAGGATCCCCAACATGAACATCTCGCCTCCCGTGACCGATCCGGTCACGCCGGTCGGCGCCGCACCCGCGATCCTGGCCGCCGCCAATCTCCTCCTTCCCCGTCTCGAACGCGGTCAACGCGTCGATACCGCGGACCTGCGCAGCGCCATGGAGACCGCTTTTGGCGCGTCCGACGCCACCGGCGCCTGGGACTGGAAGCTCGCCTATGAGGCCTGCGAGGTCGCCACGGTTCTGTTCCTGCGCAAATACGGAAAGGCGCTGTTCCGCAAAGCCGCCTCTCCGGTGTCCCGGCTCGATGCTCTGGCGAAGATCGCGGGGGTGCTGCCGACGCAGACCCGCCGCTCCGAAGAAAGCCAGAGCTTCCAGCAGTTCAGCACGCCTCTGCCTCTCGGCCTTGCCGCCCTGACCGCGGCCGCGATCACGCCGGACGATGTGGTACTGGAGCCCTCGGCCGGCACCGGCCTGATGGCGATCCTGGCACAGGCTGCCGGCGGCTCGCTGATCCTCAACGAACTCGCCGAGACCCGCGCCGATCTTCTCCCTTCCCTCTTTCCGGCCTGTCCCGTCACCCGGTTCGACGCCGCCCAGATCGACGATCATCTGGCCCCGGAGGCCGTGCCGTCGGTGGTGCTGATGAACCCGCCTTTCTCAGTCATGGCCAATGTCGAGGGACGGATGGCGGATGCAGCCTGGCGCCATGTCGCCTCGGCGCTGGCCCGGCTTTCTCCTGGCGGACGGCTGGTCACGATCACCGGGGCAAACTTCAGACCGGAAGCTCCAGCCTGGCGCGATGCCTTCATACGCCTGCAGGGCCGTGGCCGCGTGGTCTTCACCGCGGCCATCGATGGCGCGGTCTTTTCCAGGCACGGCACCCGCATCGACACGCGGCTGACAGTGATCGACAAGCTGCCCGCCGACGACTCTGCCATCTTCCCGGCCTCACCAGGGATTGCACCCGACGTCAGCACGCTGCTCGGCTGGATCGAAAGCCAGCTTCCGCTGCGCTTGTCGGTGTCGCTGCCGAAGGTCGCTTCTCCCGTGCCGACGGCTGCCCCGAAGACCGTGCGCGGTTATCTCGCTCGCGCCACAGCGTCCCGACCCGCCGCCGCACCAGCGTCCGATCCCGAGGGGGTGGAGCTCGAGTATGAAACCGTGGACTGGGCGCCGCCCGAGGGCGCACGCTTGTCGGACGCGATCTATGAGGAATATGCGCTGCAATCGCTGCACATCCCCGGCGCCGAGCCGCACCCGACTAGGCTGGTGCAATCCGCTGCCATGGCCTCGGTCGCGCCGCCAAAGCCGTCCTATCGGCCAATGTTGCCCGTCGACATCCGTACCCGGCTCTCCGACGCGCAGTTGGAGACGGTGATCTACGCCGGGGAAGCCCATGTCGATCACCTCGCGGGTGCCTGGACCGTGGACGAGAATTTCGACAAGGTGAGCGCCGCCGCCGAGGATGCTGCCGGCGCTGTCCGTTTCCGCCGCGGCTTCATGCTCGGTGACGGCACCGGCGCGGGCAAGGGCCGTCAGTCGGCCGGGATCATCCTCGACAACTGGCTGCGGGGACGCCGCAAGGCGATCTGGATCTCCAAGTCCGACAAGCTGATCGAGGACGCGCAACGCGACTGGTCGGCGCTTGGAATGGAACGCCTGCTCGTCACACCGCTCTCGCGCTTCCCTCAAGGCGCAAAGATCACGCTCTCGGAAGGCATCCTGTTCACCACCTATGCCACCCTACGCTCCGATGACCGCGGAGAGAAGGTTTCGCGCGTCAAGCAGATCGTCGAATGGTTGGGATCCGACTTCGATGGGGTCATCATCTTCGACGAGAGCCATGCGATGCAGAATGCCGGTGGCGGCAAGGGAGACCGCGGCGATATCGCCGCCTCGCAGCAGGGACGCGCAGGCCTGCGGCTCCAGCATGCCCTGCCGGATGCGCGCGTGGTCTATGTCTCGGCGACCGGCGCCACGACAGTCCACAACCTCGCCTACGCCCAGCGGCTCGGTCTCTGGGGTGGCGAGGATTTCCCGTTTCAGACCCGGGCTGAATTTGTCGAGGCGATCGAGGCTGGCGGTGTGGCGGCCATGGAAGTCCTGGCCCGCGATCTGCGATCCCTCGGCCTCTATACGGCTCGCTCGCTCTCCTATGATGGGGTGGAATACGAGCTGGTCGAGCATCAGCTCACGGATGAACAGCGGCGCATCTATGACGCTTACGCTGCGGCGTTCGCCGTCATTCACAACAATCTCGACGCGGCGATGGAGGCGGCCAATATCACCGGCAGTGAAGGCACGTTGAACCGCCAGGCCAAATCCGCCGCGCGGTCGGCCTTCGAGAGCACCAAGCAGCGCTTCTTCGGCCATCTGCTGACCTCGATGAAAACTCCAACGCTGATCCGTTCGATCGACGCTGATCTTGAGGCGGGCCATGCTGCGGTCATCCAGATCGTCTCCACCGGCGAGGCGCTGATGGAACGGCGACTGGCGGAGATCCCGACCGACGAATGGAACGACATTTCCGTCGATGTCACGCCGCGGGAATATGTCGGCTCGTACTTGCAGCATTCCTTCCCGGTGCAGCTCTACGAACCCTTCACCGACAGCGAAGGCAATCTATCGTCGCGGCCGGTGTTCCGGGATGGTCAGCCGGTCGAGAGTCGCGAAGCCGTGGCCCGGCGCGACGAGATGCTCGAACAGCTCGGCTCGTTGCCGCCGGTTCCAGGCGCGCTCGACCAGATCGTCCAGCGCTTCGGCACGGATGTGGTGGCGGAGGTCACGGGGCGATCCCGGCGCAGCTATCATGCGGACCTTTTGGCGCGGAACCAGCGCCTGCGGGTGCACTACCTGCTGGAGCCGGGCTGGAAGGCCGATACCGCCATTCAGGGGCTGGGGCGCACCAACCGCACCAATCAGGCGCAGCCACCGCTCTTCCGGCCCATCGCCACGGATGTGAAGGCCGAGAAGCGTTTCCTCAGCATGATCGCCCGCCGCCTCGACACGCTCGGCGCGATCACCCGCGGCCAGCGCCAGACCGGCGGACAGGGCCTGTTCCGGCCCGAGGACAATCTGGAATCCGCCTACGCTCGCGATGCGCTACGCCAGCTCTATCTGCTGATCGTGCGCGGCAAGGTCGAGGGCTGCTCGCTTGAACGGTTTGAAACCGCCACCGGGCTGAAGCTGATGGATGCGAACGGCATCAAGGACGAGTTGCCGCCGATCACCACCTTCCTGAACCGTCTGCTGGCGCTGACCATCGAGTTGCAGGGCATCCTGTTCTCGGCCTTCGAGCAGCTTCTGCAGGCTCGGATCAACGGGGCAATTGCATCCGGCACCTATGACATGGGGCTGGAAACGTTGAAGGCAGAAAGTTTTATCGTCACCGACCGGCAGGTCATCCACACCCATCCGGGCACCGGCGCGGAAACGCGGCTCCTGACTCTGACCGAACGCAAGCGCAACCAGCCGGTGACGCTGGATGCGGCACTGGCGGAACTCGACGATCCGTGGGCGAAGCTGCTCATCAACGAGCGGTCCGGACGGGCGGCGGTGCAGATCCCGACCACCAGCGTCATGCTCGACGATGGCGAGATCGAACGTCGCGTCCGGTTGATCCGGCCGATGGAAGCGACGAACATCCCCGTGCGGGCGATGGGCGAGACCCATTGGGTCGAGGCCGAGCGCATCGCCTTCGCCTCGGCATGGCAGGCCGAGATGGACGAAGTGCCGGAGTTCACCGACAGCATCCTGCATATGGTGACCGGACTTCTGCTGCCGATCTGGAAGCGCCTGCCGCAGGAGTCCTCCCGGGTCTACCGGCTCCAGACCGACGAGGGCGAACGCATCATCGGTCGCCGTGTCTCGCCGGCTTGGGCGGCGAGCGCCTCGGCCAGCGGCGTCAGCAGCAGCCTGACACCAGATGCGGCCTATGCCGCACTGATCGAAGGTCGCACGATCCTCGATCTTGCCGAGGGTCTGCAACTGCGACGCGTCCGCGTCATGGGTGCCAACCGGATCGAACTGACCGGCTTTACCGACACGATGCGCGACCGACTGCGGACCTATGGCCTCTTCAGTGAAATCACCTCGTGGAAACTGCGCTTCTTCGTGCCCATCGATGCAACGGGACCGGCGATTATCGGCAAACTGCTCGACCGTTTCCCGATCGAGCGCATTTCCGAGCGGGAGGCCGCGTGATGGCACGTCTCAACGCTTCCGAGCTGGCGCAGCGTCTTGGTCTCCAGGCCGAGGCGGTGTGCCGCCACTATCTCTCGAATGGGCGCAAACAGGGCAATTACTGGCAGGTTGGGGATGTGCGAAACACGCCCGGTCGTTCGATGTTCGTCCGGCTGACCGGGCCGGAGGCCGGTAAGGGGGCGGCTGGAAAATGGACCGATGCCCAGAGCGGCGAGCATGGCGATCTGCTCGACGTGATCGGTGAAAGCCTTGGCCTCATTGACTTCGCCGACATTGCCGAAGAAGCGCGCCGCTTCCTCAGTCTACCGGATCCTGAACCGGTGCTGCAATCCCGCAGGGCCCAAACACCGCCAGTACCATCGGGATCGTCCGAAGCCGCCCGTCGCCTCTGGCGCATGACGCAGCCGCTCACCGGCAGTCTCGCAGAGACTTATTTGCGGACACGCGGCATTGCGGATTTACGCGGAACCGCAAGTCTGCGGTTCCATCCCAACAGTTACTGGCGGCCCGAGGACGATGGCCCGACAGAGGCATGGCCCGCCATGATTGCCGCGGTGACCGACCTCGATGGCAAGATCACCGGCGCGCATCGCACCTGGCTCCAACGTGACGGCTCTGGCAAGGCGCCTCTTGATCCGCCGAGAAAGGCAATGGGAGACCTGCTCGGAAATGCCGTCCGGTTTAGCGAGGCCCGGGATGTCATGGCGGCAGGCGAGGGGATCGAAACCATCCTCTCGCTGCGGCAGGCATTGCCGATCCTGCCGATGGCCTCCGCACTTTCGGCCGGGCATCTCTCCGCCATCCAGTTCTCCCCGCATCTGCGCAGGCTCTACATCGTCCGCGACAATGATCCGGCAGGTGACGCCGCACGGGACAGCCTGGTGGACAGGACCATCGGAGCCGGGATCGAGGCGATCACGCTTTCGCCCATGCAGGGAGATTTCAACGACGATCTCGTCAGCTTCGGCCTCGAGGCGCTTCGGGCGCAGATCCGGGTGCAGATCGCCCCCGAGGACGTCAGCCGCTTGATGGCGCTTGCGTCATAGCCAGAGAGGGCCATGATCTGGGAAAAACGATCCCGCCATGGGCAAGGGATAGTAGCACCTCGGCAAGAGGACCGCGCCTTGGCCTTCTTGAGAGGGCGAGCGGCCCACAAGCGCTCCGGCCCGGCAATGGCGGCGCCCGACTGATTTCCGTCGGCGGGCAGGCCCGCCTTTACAGCGCGAAGCAAATCAGCCGGTCTTTGCCATCAAGGCCCTCGCAAAGGGCTCGGGCTGCCAGGCCGGAGCGCCCATGGGCTTGTCGTCGCCATGAAGGCCGCGACGGTCGCGGTCCAGCCGAAGGACACATCCCATGTATGCCCATGACGAATTCGAACCCGATCACAGCACGTCTTCCACCGGCCATGTCATCGAAGCGCTCGAACTCTATGGCTACAGTCCCGCGGAGGGCGAGGCCGATCCCCGGATCACGCCCGAGGACACCGCCATCCAGGGAGCGGTCTCCGACATCTTCGATGCTCTGATCTCCACCATGGCCGACACCAGCCTCGATTTCGACCTCGACCAAATCATGTGGTCCACCGTCAACACCTTCCACCGCGCCGTCGAGCGGATCGAACGCAAACTCGACGATAACGAGCAGGCCCAGAAGCGACTTCAGCGCGAACAGGACGGAAGCGAGGTGAAATCCGTCCAACTGGAGACCCTGATCGGCGTCGGTCACAGCCTGATCGGGCGCCGCGACAGCATGGAGGTCTTCCGTGACACCGCTGCCGACATTTACCTGCGCACCACCGGCACGCCCTGGTCGCCGCGCTCCGGATCACGGGTCAACCATCGCCAGATGACCTCGGCCATGATCGACAGCCGAGATTTTCTCGCCGCAAGACGCCGGGCCGACAATGAAGTGCTATTGCCCGCAGGGCCGAAGATTGCCTTCTCGGGCGGGGACACCACCGATCACCGGCTGATCTGGGACAGGCTCGATCAGGTTCATGCCAAGCACCCCGACATGGTGCTCCTGCACGGAGGTTCGCCGACAGGGGCGGAACGCATCGCGGCCACTTGGGCCGACAACCGCAAGGTCGCGCAGGTCGCTTTCAAGCCCGACTGGACGAGACACGCCAAGGCCGCGCCCTTCAAGCGCAACGACCGGATGCTCGACACGATGCCGATCGGGGTCATCATCTTCCCCGGAACCGGCATCCAGGAAAACCTGGCCGACAAGGCCCGCAAGATGGGCATCCCGGTCTACCGCCTCGCAAAGGGCAGCGCGTGAGCGCCGCACTTCCACGAAATGGTCGCGCAGCTTCCTGCATCTGTTACGGTGGGTGGAGTGCGGTCAATCGCTTCGTCTTGAGAGAACGGCAGCGACACGCAGATAGCGGACTTTTCAAAGTCTCGGCTCTTGCCTAATGTGCTGCGGAGACGCCAAACTGCACATCCATCAAGTGGCGTCGGAAAGGCGTAGAAAGTTCTATGAACTTTGGAAGATCATGGGCTGGCTCTGTTGCACAAATCGGGGTCTGAGCGCACTTCCCCTTTCCCGGGACGGACTTATCCTACGGGCTTTGTGACGGGTATGCCAAGGGCAGTGTAGCGGTTGAGCACCGCAATCCGGATTTGGAGC
>JAFKDC010000051.1 GCA_017255395.1 Enemella evansiae
GGCCTTCTGGAACGACATGCTGGCCAACAACAACCCGAACACCGAAACATGGGGCTGGCAGGGTGGCTGGACCGTCTTGCCTGCCGTCAGGCAGGCGAAACCAGGGCTGTCAGCCCTGCGCCTCTTTCGGCAGCACCTGCGAGAAGGCGTTCCCCTCGGTGTCCGTCGCCTTGACGGTCAGCGCGGGGGCGCCGTTGTCGTCGTAGGAAAAGCGGAACACCGGGTTCTCGGAGATCGAGATGCCGCCATCCATGGCGAAGAGCATCTCGTCGCCCTGCCAGACCTCGAGGTGGTCGATGAAATGCGCGGGAATGAACAGCTGGGTGATCTGGTCCCGTTGCAGCCCCGAGTAGTTTGGGTGCCGCAACATGATCTGCGCCTCGCGCCGCGGGGTGGAGATCTGCGGCTCTCCGAACAGGCGCAGTTTCATCTGGCCCAGTCCCGCCAGTGCCTCCGACGGATCGCGCGAGGCGGGGGCCGAGCAGCCGCCCGAGGCCTTCACGAAGCGTCCGGTCATGAAGGTGCCGGTCCCGGTTTCCGAGATCACGCGGACGTTGGAATACTGGTCCACGCGCACCCGAAGCTCGAAGTCGAGCGGGGCCATGGCCTCGCCGAAGGTCAGTTCGGCGGCGACCGGCGCGGGGTTCTCGTCGATGACCACGGTGGCCTTGGTGATCGCCGCCGTTGGGTCGGTTTGGGTCAGCTTGATCGGCACGGTGGCGGCGTCATGGGCGCGGTAGGGCGCGTCCAGCGCCAGCGGGCCGCCCTCGGTCACTTGCGCCTCGCCGATCACGTCGCCGCGCAGATCCTGCCATGTGGCGCTTTCGGTCAGCGGGTTCTGCACCTCTTCCGCCTGCGCGGCGAAGGCGGCAAGCGCCAGTGCGCCCGCCATGAAGAGCCTGTGGGTCATGCCTTCTCCTCCTGCATGAACACATGGAGCCTGCCACATATGCAGGCTTTGCGATACCGCGCGTAAAGTCTGTGTGGCTTGACGGGCGGCCTGTGACAGGGTGGGGGCGGGAGGACGGGCCATGTTCGAAGCCATTCTGACGCTTTGCCTTGCGGGCGGGGAGGGCGGTTGCCGCGATGTGCTGTTGCCGGGCTACGAGGGCGCGACCGGGGCTGCCTGCGCTAGGGCACTGGCCGCGCAACCGCCTGATCTGGCGGTCTTCTCCGAATGGGCCGCGCAGGGCGCGCCGGGCTGCGCGCCGACCGGGCAGGCGCTTGCGCTGGAAGAGGTGGCGCCGGGGCTTTGGGTGCATGTGGGCCGGATCGAAGAGCCGGACGCGGGCAATCGCGGCGATGTCTCCAATCTCGCGATCGTGATCGGGGAGGCGGGCGTGGCGGTGATCGACAGCGGCTCTGCGCGCTGGGTCGGGGAATCGCTGTGGCGCGCGATCCGGGCACGCACGGACCTGCCGGTGACCCATGTGATCCTGACGCATATGCACCCCGACCACGTCTTTGGTGCCTCGGTCTTTGCGGGGGCCGAGGTGGTCGGCCACGCAAGGCTGCCGCGTGCCCTTGCCGACCGGCAGGAGAACTATCGCGACAGTCTTGCGCGGCTGATCGGGCCCGCGCTGATCGGCACGCGGGTGCCGCAGGTCACGCGCACCGTGGAGGACAGCGCAGACATCGACCTTGGCGGGCGGGTGCTGACCGTGACCGCGCTGCCCGCCGCGCACAGTGTCGCCGATGTCACCGTGATGGACGAGGCGACCGGCACGCTGATCGCGGGCGACCTGCTGTTTCACATGCACACACCGGCGCTGGACGGCAGTCTGAGGGGCTGGCAGGAGGCGCTGAAAGACTTGCATGCAAAGGATATACAACGGGTCGTGCCCGGCCATGGCGCCGCCGCGCTGCCCTGGCCCGAGGGGGGCGCGGATCTGCGGCGCTACCTTGAGACGCTGGCCCGGGACACCCGCGCGGCCATCGACGCGGGCGAAAGGCTGGGGGATGCGGTGCAGCACATCGCCGAAGGCGAGCGCCCGCGCTGGCGCCTGTTCGAGGCCTACAACCCGCGCAATGCAACCGTCGCCTTCACCGAACTGGAGTGGGAGTGATCAGCCGCCCTGCGCCTCGGCCTGAAGCATCTGGGCAATCTCGAACAGCCGTTTCTCCAGCAGCACCGGCGTCTCGCAGAGGTAGGTGATCGACTGCTGCCGGTCGCTGTAGATCGTCTGGTCCCAGTCGAGCTGTTCCTCCAGCGCGTCCACCCGGTCGAAGTCGGGCTCGTCCTTTGCCATCTCGGCATCCATCTCGCGCCGGGCCGCCTCGATCCGCTCGGACAGGGCGATCTGCGACAGCGAGAACTCTCCGATGCCGGAAATGATTTGGCTGCGCCGGGACGAGAGGCTGTCGAAGACATCATCGAAAACCAGCCCCAGAAGGGCAGGGGCGTCGTCCTGCGTTGCGGCGAAGGCGGCGACCTCCGGGCGGATGTCCTGCACCGGGATGCGCCGCACCGACAGCCGGGTGGCAAGAGCGTCGATGGCGCCGCGCAGGGCGGCATCCTCGGGCACAGTCTCGGGAATCGGCTGCGGCCACATCAGCCCCACCGACAACCGTTCGACCTTGCGCTGCACACAGGGCCAGGTCGGGTCCGAAAAATCGGCCGCCCAGACCGGCGAAAGGCCCAGAAGGGCAGCAAAAACAAGCGTCTTGCGGAACATCATGGCATTCCTCCCCATGTGAAAGCATGCCGGAGCCCCCCGGCCCTGTCCATGGCCGCGTGATGCAAACTATAGTCTGCATTGTTCGGTATACCTCTGCCTTCCATAGTGGCTATCAAGGACGTGCCTGCCCTCAATTCCGTGGGCACGATAAGAGGATACAAACGATGAGAACACGCGCCGCCGTGGCCCTAGAGGCCGGCAAACCCCTTGAAATCATGGAAGTCGAGCTTGAAGGCCCCAAGGCCGGAGAGGTCCTTGTCGAGATCAAGGCAACCGGGCTGTGCCACACCGACGAATTCACCCGCTCGGGCGACGATCCCGAAGGCATCTTCCCCGCGATCCTCGGCCACGAAGGCGCCGGGATCGTTCTGGAAGTGGGCGAGGGTGTGACCACGCTGAAGCCGGGCGACCACGTCATCCCGCTGTATACGCCCGAGTGCCGCGAATGCGCGTCCTGCCTGTCCGGCAAGACCAACCTCTGCACCGCGATCCGCAACACGCAGGGCAAGGGCCTGATGCCGGACGGCACCACCCGCTTCAAGATGCTGGATGGCACGCCGATCCATCACTACATGGGTTGCTCGACCTTCGCGAACCACACGGTGATGCCGGAAATCGCGCTGGCCAAGGTGCGTGAGGACGCGCCCTTCGACAAGATCTGCTACATCGGCTGCGGCGTCACCACCGGCATCGGTGCGGTGATCAACACCGCCGGCGTCGAGATCGGTTCGACCGCCGCGGTCTTCGGTCTGGGTGGCATCGGCCTGAACGTGATCCAGGGCCTGCGCATGGCGGGCTGCGACATGATCATCGGCGTCGACCTGAACGACGACAAGGCGGAGATGGCGAAGAAGTTCGGCATGACGCATTTCGTCAACCCCTCGAAGGTCGAGAACACGGTTCAGGAGATCGTCAACCTGACCAAGCGCGGCAACGACCAGATCGGCGGCGTCGACTACTCGTTCGACGCGACCGGCAACGTCAAGGTGATGCGCGACGCGCTGGAATGCTCGCACCGCGGCTGGGGTGTCTCGGTCATCATCGGCGTAGCCCCTGCGGGCGCCGAGATCAGCACCCGTCCGTTCCAGCTGGTCACCGGCCGGGTCTGGAAGGGCACCGCCTTCGGTGGCGCCAAGGGCCGCACCGACGTGCCGAAGTTCGTCGACTGGTACATGGACGGCAAGATCGAGATCGACCCGATGATCACGCACAAGCTGTCGCTGGATGAGATCAACCACGGCTTCGAACTGATGCACGAAGGCAAGTCGATCCGCGCCGTCGTGGAGTTCTGAGGCCGCAATGGAGACGATTTCCGAGAACCGGAGCTTTGGCGGTGTGCAAGGTGTATACAATCACGCCTCCGACACCTGCGGATGCGACATGACCTTCGCGGTCTACATGCCGCCGCAGGCGGCCGAGGCCCCGGTTCCGGTGTTGTGGTACCTGTCGGGCCTGACCTGCACGCATGAGAATGCGATGACCAAGGCGGGCCTGCAGGAACACGCCGCGATGCATGGGCTGGCCGTGGTCTACCCCGATACCTCGCCGCGCGGCGAGGGGGTTGCCGACGACGCGGCCTATGATCTGGGGCAGGGGGCGGGATTCTACGTGAACGCCACCCGCGACCCGTGGAAGCCGCATTTCCGCATGTACGACTACGTGCTGACGGAACTGCGCGGTCTCGTCTCGGGGAATTTCGCGGTGCAGGATCGGCACGGAATCACCGGCCATTCCATGGGCGGGCACGGGGCGCTGACCATCGCGATGCGCAACCCAGACCGGTTCCAGTCGCTCTCGGCCTTCGCGCCGATCGCCAATCCGACGCAATCCGACTGGGGGCGCAAGCAGCTTTCCGCCTACCTGGGCGACGACGAGGCCTGCTGGGCCGACCATGATGCGACCTTGTTACTAGAGGACAAAGGCTGGCAAGGCGATATTCTCGTCGACCAGGGAGGGGCGGATCAGTTCCTTGATCTGTTGAAGCCCGATGCCCTTGCGGGGATGATGACCCGCCGCCGCCAGCCCGGGACGTTTCGGATGCAGAAAGGCTATGATCATTCGTACTTCTTCGTGAACTCCTTCGCGGGGGATCACGTTGCCTGGCACGCTGAGCGGCTTCACTGAGAACAAACCGGAAATCAGGAAACAGAACATGATCAAGCAAGCAATCGCCGCCAGCCTCGTGACCCTGCTGCCGCTCGCAGTGGCCGCGCAGGAAGGGGATGCCGAGAAGGGCGAGCGGGTGTTCCGCAAGTGCCAGGCCTGCCACGCGGTGGGCGAGGACGCCAAGAACAAGGTTGGCCCGGCGCTGAACGGCGTCGTCGGAAGCACCATCGCCAGCGTCGAGGACTTCACCTACTCCGGCGTGCTGGCGGACATGGGCGCCGAGGGCAAGACCTGGACCGAAGAAGAGCTGGCCGCCTTCCTCGAAAAGCCGCGCGACTATGCCAAGGGCACCAAGATGGCCTTTGCCGGTCTGCGCAAGGAAGAGGAACGCGCGGACGTGATCGCCTATCTCGCCACCTTCTCGGAAGAGGCAGACGGGGGGTCATGACCTGAGAACACTGTCCTGCCCGCGAGAGGGAGACTCGCGGGCAGGACAGCAACCGGCACGGCCGAGGCCGTGCCCTTTACGCGGCTCGCGCCGCACGTATGGGAGGAAGACTATGCGATTGACGCGTCTCGTCACATCGGGGATTGCGATTGCCTGCGCCACCGGCGCCTGGGCGAACGACGATCTCGTCAGCAAGATGGAGGACCCCAAGCAGTGGGCGATCCAGACCGGCGACTACAAGAACCAGCGCTATTCCGAACTCGACCAGATCAACGCCGACAACGTCGGCGACCTTCAGGTGGCTTGGACCTTCTCGACCGGCGTGCTGCGCGGCCACGAAGGCTCTCCGCTGGTCGTGGGCGACATCATGTACGTCCACACGCCCTTCCCGAACATCGTCTACGCGATGGATCTGAAGGAAGACGGCAAGATCATCTGGAAGTACGAGCCCAAGCAGGACCCGGACGTCATTCCGGTGATGTGCTGCGACACCGTGAACCGCGGCGTCGCCTATGCCGATGGCAAGATCTTCCTGCACCAGGCCGACACCAAGGTCGTCGCGCTGGACGCGATGACCGGCGAAGTGGCATGGGAGGTCCTGAACGGCGATCCCTCGATCGGCGAAACCAACACCGCCACCGTGCTGCCGGTCAAGGACAAGATCATCGTCGGCATCTCGGGCGGTGAATTCGGTGTGCAGGGTCATGTGACCGCCTACAACATGGAGACCGGCGAGCAGGAATGGCGCGCCTATTCCGTGGGGCCGGACGACCAGATCCTGTTCAACCCCGAAACCACGATGGAGCATGGCAAGCCGGTTGGCGCCGACAGCTCGATCAACTCGTGGGAAGGCGATCAGTGGATGATCGGCGGCGGCACGACCTGGGGCTGGTATTCGGCCGACATGGAAGAGAACCTCTTCTACTACGGCTCGGGTAACCCCTCGACCTGGAACCCGGCGCAGCGTCCCGGCGACAACAAGTGGTCGATGACCATCTTCGCCCGTGACATCGACACCGGCGAGGCCAAGTGGGTCTACCAGATGACGCCCCATGACGAGTGGGACTATGACGGCGTCAACGAGATGATCCTGACCGAACAGGAGATCGACGGCGAAGAGCGCAAGCTGCTGACCCACTTCGACCGCAACGGCCTTGCCTATACCATGGACCGCGTCTCCGGCGAATTGCTGGTGGCCGAGAAGTACGACCCCGTGGTGAACTGGACCACCGGCGTCGACATGGACCCCGAGTCCGAAACCTACGGTCGCCCGGCGGTCGTGGCGGAGTACTCGACGGAACAGAACGGCGAAGACGTCAACTCGACCGGCATCTGCCCGGCGGCGCTTGGCTCCAAGGACCAGCAGCCGGCGGCCTACTCGCCCAAGACCCAGACGTTCTACGTGCCCACCAACCACGTCTGCATGGACTACGAGCCGTTCCGCGTGGCCTATACCGCCGGTCAGCCCTATGTCGGTGCAACGCTCTCGATGTACCCGGCGCCCGACAGCCATGGCGGCATGGGCAACTTCATCGCCTGGGACAACATCACCGGCGAGATCAAGTGGTCCCTGCCCGAGCAGTTCTCGGTCTGGTCCGGTGCCCTTGCCACCGCGGGCGACGTGGTCTTCTACGGCACGCTCGAAGGCTACCTGAAGGCCGTGCACGCCGAGACGGGCGAGGAACTTTACAAGTTCAAGACCCCCTCGGGCATCATCGGCAACGTGATGACCTACGAGCACGACGGCAAGCAGTATGTCGGCATCCTCTCGGGCATCGGCGGCTGGGCCGGCATCGGTCTTGCGGCCGGTCTGACCAACCCGAACGACGGCCTCGGTGCCGTGGGCGGCTACGCGGCGCTGAGCGACTACACCGCTCTGGGTGGCCAGCTGACCGTCTTCAAGCTGCCCGACTGATCGTCGGAACGCCCCGGGGGCCGGCGGGCGCACGCCGCGCCGGCCCCATTCCTTCCCAAAGCCACAAGGTGACCCTCATGATGCGGACCGCGTCCAGATTTCTTGTAGCCACCGCCGTTACGGCGCTTGTTCCCGCCGTCGCCAGCGCGCAAAGCTGGAGCGATCAGCCGGTCAAACCCGAAGACCACGAGGCCGCTGCCGCCGTGTCTTACGAAGATGGCGGGATGTACTACAACGAGGACGATATCCTGACCTACAATGTGGGCGAGGATGGCACCGTGGACTGGCTGACCTTCTCGGGTTTCCGCCGCTATCACTCGGAGTGCCACGTCTGCCACGGCCCGGACGGTGAGGGGTCGACCTACGCGCCCAAGATCAAGAATTCCGCCGTGCACATGGACTATTACGACTTCTACGATGTCGTCGTGAACGGTCGCAAGAACGGCAATTCGGTGATGCCCCACTTCGGCGACAACCCGAACGTGATGTGCTACCTGAACGACATCTACGTCTACCTGAAGGCCCGCGGCATGGACGCGATCCCGCGCGGACGCCCGGGCAAGAAGGAAGCCAAATCCGACCTGATCCAAGAGATGGAAAATGCCTGCATGGGTTGATCTCACGCGGCGTGTCGCGCCACTGGTCGCGGCGGCCCTTCTGGCCGCCGGACCCGGTGCGGCACAGACCTCGGACCTCGTGTCGCAGACAGCCCTCAGGGTCTGCGCCGATCCCGCCAATGCGCCCATGTCCTCGGAGGATCTGACCGGCTACGAGAACAAGCTGGCCGATCTGGTGGGCGAGAAGCTGGAGCTTCCGGTCCGCTACACATGGTTCCCGATGGCGACGGGCTTTGTCCGCAACACGCTGAAGCCCAAGAAATGCGACGTGATCATGGGCTATGCCCAGGGCCACGAGCTGGTGCTGAACACCAACCACTACATGACCTCGGTCTTCACTCTGGTTGTGCCCTCGGACGGGCCTCTGGCCGATGTAGAGACACTGTCGGACGAGCGCCTCAAGGGTCTGCGGATCGGTATCATCGCGGGCAGCCCGCCCGCCACGCACATGGCCCGCAACGGGCTGATCGGCAAGGCAAAGGCCTACAACCTCTTCGTCGACCGCCGCGTCGAAAGCCCCGCGCTCGACATGCTGGACGACCTCGACAGCGGAGAGATCGACGCCGCGATCCTCTGGGGGCCCATCGCCGGGCCGCTGGTCAAGACCGGCCATCCCGGCATGACGGTGATCCCGCTGGTCAAGGAAACTCTGCCGCCCAAGCTGTACTACCGCATCACCATGGGGGTTCGGAACGGCGAGAAGGTCTGGCAGCGCGAGTTGAACTCGCTGATCCGCCGCAATCAGGATGAGATCAACGCCCTTCTGGCCGAGGCCGGTGTGCCATTGGTCAACGACATGGGCGACGCGGTACTGGACGTCTCGCAATGATCCGCGCGCTGGCGGTCCTGCTTCTTGCGGGGCTGCCGGTCGCCGGTCGCGCCGAGGTCGCGGAACCCCAAGACTACCGGATGGAGGATTACCGCGCGCCCGTGCCCACCTCGCTTGCGGGCGGGACGGTCGTCGGGCCCGAGGCCGCGCATGCCCTCTGGGAGGCCGGGGCCGCCTTCATCGACGTTCTGCCGCAGGCGCCGAAGCCGCAGGGCCTGCCCGAGGGCACGATCTGGCGCGACAAACCCCGGTCATCCATCCCCGGCGCACTCTGGCTGCCGAACGTCGGCTACGGAGCGATTGCCGAGGTCACGGCGGACTACTTCCGCCGGGGGCTGGAAGAGGCCACCGGGGGCGATCCCTCCGGCCCGGTGGTCTTTTTCTGCCTCGAGGATTGCTGGATGAGCTGGAACGCCGCGAAGCGCGCGCTGGAATGGGGCTATACGCGGGTCTACTGGCTGCCCGAGGGCACCGACGGCTGGGCGCTGTGGGACTATCCGCTGGAGCGTGTGACGCCCCTGCCGGGTCAGCCGCAGACCCAATAGCCACAGGCCCCGTCCGCCAAGGTCGCTTTCCGCATGATCGACGTGCAGCTGCGGAGAGGCTGCGAGACCTCAGGCCGGACCGGCCTTCTTCTGACGCTTCGACCCAGTGCCGCAGGCATAAGACACTGGCCGGCAGGTCCCCTGCCTACATATCAAGAAAGGCCTTTTCTGTCCTAACCCAGGCGGCTCATTCCGCGCTAAGGCGAGGCAGAACCGATCTGGTTCTGACAGGTTTTCGACTTTCCGCGGGCGCGCGCCTCTCGCGGCATGGGGAGTAATCGGCAAGAAGGGTTCGGAGCGGAAAGTCCACCAATGACCCCCTTCCGATTGTCGAAGGCGGCCCGAAGCAATGCCGCTGTCCAGAGGCCGTGCCACGCCTCCATCCGGTTTGAGGGAATTTGTACGGATTTGGCGTTTGCCACCCGGGGCATGCCCGCGATACAACCGACCCATCGGCCAGAAGGCCCGAACCGATTTTCCGTTTCACGTGTGGTGTATAGGGAGCACGTGGGTGGACAGGGGGTTCCGGGTGCGGCCGGACCCCCCTGTTTTATTGCCGCGCCCCTAGAACAGGGTCAGCACGATCCCCATCAGCGTGCAGGCCAGCGTCGCATAGCCCGCGTCGATCAGCGTCAGGCGAAAGGGCCGCATCGCATTGGCGTAGTTCAGCGCGATCCACGGCGCGATGAGGAACAGGCCGATCCCCAGCCCGGCCACCAGCCCCTTGGGGACCGTGTCGATCCCACCCAGCGCGAAGACGTGGCGCATCATTCCGGCAACCACCAGCTGCATGACGAAGGTCAGGGCCATGACCTTCGGGTCCATGCCGCCCTGCGGTTTGCCCTCGGCGTCCCTGGGGATGCCCGCCGCCGCCATCCATGGCTCGGCCAGCTTCATGTACCAGACGGCACCGGCCCCGAAGGCCACCACCGTCGCGAGTATGACGTTCAGAATGTCCAGCATCGGGTTTCTCCCACGCACCGCCTGGCCCAGTAGACGCCGCGCCGGGCCTTCGGGCAAGGGCCCTCTGCACGGCTTTCCGGCGGATGGCGCAGCAGGGACCGCCGGACCTCCTCTGGGGACGGCCCGCCCCGGTGCGTGCCCCTGAAAGGCAGGGCCACGGCAAGGCCGGACCGCTTCGCACAGGCCGCCGCCCACCCGGACAGACGCCTGCCCGATGTCCCGGCTTGGCGCCCCGACCCGACGGGCCCTAGGTGTTCAGTCCCGGCATCTGGTGGATCGGATCGACGATGAAGCTGTTCGGCTCTGAAGTCCAGATTTTGCAGATGTATTCGTAGGGCGTGAGTCCGCTGAGTGTTTTGAGCCGACGAGC
>JAFKDC010000052.1 GCA_017255395.1 Enemella evansiae
GCGGCCAGCCTCCCGCGCTGGTCTACTGGCAGAGAAATGATATCAATCAACCCGATCAGCAGGTGCAAGGAGTAGCTTAAAGCACGCCAGATCCTGTCCAACAGATGGGGAGCAGCTCAATCCCAAGGAAGACAGTTGCGTTGTATCCAGCTTCATCTTTGGCTCGCCGGTAAATGTTAAACATTGCCTGATCAAAGGTCATCGAAGAACTCCCTCACTCGAATAGCTTAGTTTCAGGAGATTGACGCTGGCAACGGCGAATCAGCCAGCAACTCAGAGAACGCGGCGCTGAGTGAGAATGGCCGCTATGGGATTGGTGACCTGCCATCCACAGAGCCTGGCAGTAAGGTCGGCTTCGGGCCGGACGCGGCAATCTCGTATCTTGACCTACTGCAATGGGCTGGCTCCCATCAAATCTCCTCAAACCACGGGTAGCGAGCCTCTGGCACCACGAGCTCTATGTCGTCTTCGATATCCACGTAGAGATCGGCGGCCCATTTTCGGTTATGTCCCATGGCCGCGCACCAGGCCGCTACGATAGCGTCCCCTTCATGATCTGCTTCCTTGGTGGAGACTGCGTCGTCGTAGACCTCGCGGATCGCATTTTCGCCGGATACGCCGAGGAACAACTTGGGATGGCTTTCGTAGACGGGTAATCCGAGCCGCCTTGCCACAATAGCACCATTCAGAGTCATGGAACTGAATAGGGAGTTTTGAGCAACAACCGAATTACTGCCATACCTTCGTCGTAGCGCATCATCGCAGGCGCGCCCGCCCTTCGGTGACCAAGCCAAGAGGGTATCTATGCCGAGTGCAACGGCTGGCTCAGCATAGGCCTCAAGCCAAGACAGTGCCTCGGCAGCATCGCGAACAGTAGCTTTGGCCACGACTTCAGGAGCTTCCGAAACTACACGTATGGCCGCTACGCGTTTTTGCCTTTTCCACCGGGGTCGTAACCAAGAAACAGCGTCATGCTTTAGCCTTTTCATTTCCGGAGTTGGAGGCTTCCCGTTAGCCGCCACCTTCCCGCGGGCGAAGTTGCTGCGCAAGGGATGAACGTCAGGTTCCAGATGCCGCGTTGCGGTTTATCGCCCATCATTGGAAGACCGCTTTGGGCCGCTCGCGCCAGCGCAGGACGTCGCTGCGTGGCAATCGTCGCCGCGCCGCCGCAGGTCGGCTTCTAGCCCAGAATACCGCACCTGAGCCGGATCTTCGCTGCGGGTGCATAGGCCCGCTCCCAGCCCATGGACGAAGCCGCTCGCGCGGCATTGGCGCCTGTGGCAGGCGTTTCGAACTGATCGCTACCCTGTGCATTTGGGAATGCGGGCATCTGCCTGACGATTGAGGCCACTCAATCGACAGACAAAAGGTTCCCATGACCGAGGAGAGGATTTCGCCGCTACGGGCGCGGATGATCGAAGACATGTGCATCCGAGCGATGGGCGAGAAGGCGCAGAAGTCCCACATCCGGGCAATCAAGGGTTTCGCCCGGTTCCCGGGGCATTCGCCGGACACCGCCACCCCGGAGGAGTTGCATGCCTACCAGCTGCACATGACCGACAGCGGCGTCACGGCCAGCACCTTCATCGTGCGGATCGTGGCGTTGCGCTTCTTCCTTGGAATGACCTGCGGGCGGGAGGAGATGAAGCGCTAGATGCAGTTCCGCACGGAACCGAGGAAGTTGCCGGTGGTCTTCAGCGTCGAGGAGGTGTCCGGCATCCTGATGGCGGCCCCCGGGCCCGGCCTGAAGTATCGCGCCGCGCTCAGCATCTCCTACGGTGCCGGGCTCCGGGCGGCCGAGGTCTGCAATCTCAAGATCGGAGACATCGACAGCGACCGCATGCTGATCCATGTCGAGCAGGGCAAGGGCCGGAAGGACGGCAAGGTCATCCTGTCACCGGGCTTGCTCGCACTCCTGCGCGACTACTGGCGCGAAGCACGACCCGAGGGCTGGCTGTTCCCCGGCGAGCCCAAGATCAACCCGCTCTCGCCGCGTCAGCTGAACCGGGCCTTCACGTCGGCCAAGACGATGGCCGGGGTCAAGAAGGCCGCCACCCTGCATACCCTGAGGCACAGCTTTGCCACGCACCTGCCCGAGGCCAACACGGATGTGCGGATAGCCCTTGTCGCTTGCCGCAAACCGAAAGGCGCGGCCCGCGCGTCGACCGTCGGCGCAGCGCACAAACCTTGGATGTCTCAACAGTTTTTGCTACTGCTCAACAATCTCCGCGCTGTGACGGAGTGCAGGCAGCCGATACCCTCGTGCCGTGCGCACGTATTTGCTGTGACGGCGTCGCGTGTGCGGGACGTCACAGCAAGAATACCCTATTTTCACAAGGGACCAGCGGCGGCGGTCAAGATCGCCGAAAAAACATTTAGATGGCGGGGTCCGGACCGCGGATGTCCCGGGCAAAACCTCAGGACAAAGATTACAGGGCAGTGACTATGAAAGAAAGACGAGTTTCCCAAAGGGCGACCCGCAGCATTTTCAAGGCGCTTGGTCTTGCCGTGGCCTCCTGCATCGCGTCTCCGGCCTACACCCTGCCAACTCCCGATCCTCTTCGCGAGACCTATCGCAACATCAGTGACAGACTATACTTTGATAATCCTTTTTATGATGCCGAGGCCGAGGAATGCGGCGTCAGTATTAAAGCGGATCTATACAATCTACCTCATCATATAACCGACGTGGACGATATTTGGCGTGTCGTAATGGGCGATGGGAGAGAGCTTTTAAGCGGCGGTCACCTCCGCGTTATACGTGATTCCAATTCAACGGTAACTGGAGCCTTCACCTGGAAGTCATATCAGCCACTTGATTTTGGACCGCAAGGCGATGGAACGGGCGGCATCTACTTCGTGATCGACGGTTACGATCACTCTTTCGACCCTTCAAGTCATGACAGCCTGGAAGACCTCAACCTGGGTTGGAGCGTACCACAACAATTCATGCTATATTATGGGTATTCCGACTTCGAGTACACATATCCCAAAAAGCCTTTTCCCAAGGAGTTCATGGACAATTGCATTACGTCCTATTCCTCGGTCCAGCTGACGGGCGGACCGACGCAACCCACATCCGAGGACTTTACTCTGACGGCCGAATTCTCCGAGCCGGTAGAGATGTTCGCACCCGATGACCTGGTCTATTCGGGGGCCGAGATCACCGATGTCACCACCTCCGACAATCGGATTTTTACCATCCACGTCTCTCCGAACGGCAGCGAGGATATCTCGATCCTTATTCCGGAAGGCGCGACCGTCAGCCTTGATGACGGGGCCGATCACCCGGCATCGAACACCTTCACGCTGGCCTGGGCAGAGGTCGGCGACCTGCCGTCCGAGGTCGAGGAGGCCGTCCGGAACACGGTGACACGGCTGACCACCTCCCAGCTGCGTCAGACCCTGAAGCGGCATGACGACATGGTCCGGGGCGCAACGGCGCGCATCGGGGGACAGGGCGCGGTGCCGCTGTCCTTCTCCGGGAGCCTCGACGCCGACGGGGGCGCGGCCACCACGGCGGGCGCCCTGTATGGCGTGCAGGACCACGGCCGCGGGCTGCGCACGATCCTCGAGGGCGCGTTCGACATCAACCGGGACTCCGAGGGCCTGCGGCGCGGGTCGGTCTACCTGCGCGGCTCGCTGGAACAGGATCTGTCGCCGAAGACGCTGGGCGGTCTGTTTGTCGAAGGCGAATACGTGCTGATGGACTTCGACGATGCCTATTCTGGAAGCCAGCGCAGCACGGCCGTCTTTGGCGGCGCCTATCTTGCCCATGCCTTTGGTCCGGCACTGTTCGGCCATGCCTACGCGGGCATCGGAACGGGCCGTCACGCGCTGGACATGGGCAACGACCGGTTTTCCGTGAACGGGGATTACGATACGCAGACGGTCGAAATCGGCGCTGGCCTAACCGGGGAGTATGACCTGGGCTGGGCGATGTTCGCGCCGGGTGTCTCGATGCTGTACGGGCGGACCCGCATCGGAGAAGTCGCAGTCGATGGCACGTATCTGGGCAGCGACGTGACGGGCGATGTGGCCGTCGACGCGGTTTCGATGGCGCGGGCGCGGATGATGGCCTCCTTCGCCCTGCCGATCGACACGTATGGAGGCCCGTCGACCACGCTGACCGTCGCGCCGAACCTCCTCTGCGAACGCGTCGTTGCGGCGCGCGAGATCTCTGGCTGCGGCTACGGTCTTGGCCTGGGGCTTTCGGTCTGGGACCTGAATGCGCCCTCGCTCGAACTTTCCTTCGACGTCGAGCGGGTGAACGACCTGACGACCTATGGCATCAACGCGATGGTGTCGCATCGGTTCTGAGCCTGACGACGGCAGGGGCTGGCAGACCGGGCCCTCAACCGGCGCGGCGCGATCACGATGCCGCGCTCCAGGCACTTGGACGCTGTGGCCGTTTCCGGGCTTTCCGCGCAGCCAGAGCGAAGGTTAGGCTATCGGCCACGGGCCAGAGAGCAGAGCGGCAATCCGCGCCACACCTGTAAGCTGGACGAAAACGCCGCAACTCATACCTGTCTCAAAATAGGGCCATCGTCCCGCGTCAGAAGCCGCTCAGGCTCGCCAGCAGCTCATTTGCCGCCGCGGTCAGCCCTTCGGCGGTTGCGAAATCGAACTGGTTCATGGTCGCGAAGACGGCGACGTCGTGGTGGGGCGCAAACGCGATGTAGGACATTTGCCCCTGCAGGGCGCCAGACTTCTGAAGATAGAACGGTTGCTTGTCGGTGGCATTCATCGCCACCCAGCCAAGACCCATGGCATCCATGCGGCCCGACTCGTCCATCGACACCACCATTTCCATGCCATCGCGTTGCACAAAGATGCCGTGGCCGAGGAAGCGGGCCACCACACCGGGCGCGCTATCGTCGAGATGCCAGCGCATCCAGCGCAGCAGGTCGTTTGCCGTACTGTAGAGGCCGCCAGACCCGGTTACAACATCGCCGGTCGGCACCATTGGAAGCGGCGCCCCGTTCCGGGCATGGCCGGTCATTAGACGCACCACCATGTCATCTGAGGGAACGAAAGCAGTGTCTTCCATCCCGAGCGGGCCGGTAATCCTTTTCCGCAGAAGTTCTGAATAACTGTCACCCGCTGCGGTGGAGAGAGCCCAGGACAAGAGATCGAAGCCGAAGTTGGAATATGCAATGCTGGTTCCAGGCGGGAAGTTCAGCGGGTTCTCCGACAGCCAGGCAGCGAAGGCATCGGTCGTGATCGTCTGGAACGGATCTGTTGCGGGGCTCTCGTCTCTCGGGACCTCTCGGGGCAGTCCACCGGAATGCGTGGCAAGGTCGATCAGGCGGATGTCAGGATGTTCGGCTGCGGTCTAGCCAAGGCGGCCCGGAAGCAGAGGCGCCACCGGATCGGTTAAGGAAACCTCGTTTCGGACGACACTGCGGGCGAGCATCTCGCCGGCGAAAGCCTTTGGTATCGACCCGATCCTGAACACCGTGTCACCGTCAGGCGTAATGCCGTTGCCCCGCGCAGTCTCGCCGAAGCCCTGCACGACGATCGTATCGCCGCTGAGCGCGCCGAGGATCAGGCCTGGCGCCTCCCCTTCAAGGAACGCAACCGCACCGGTCAACGAAATCGCCTCAGAAATCAATGCTTCGGTGTTTGCCTCGCCTCCGCCAGCCGGGAGAGGGCCACATACCCCTGCTAGCATCCCACCCAGGACGGCTCCACGGGCCCGCTCGATAAGATTCATCATTGGTCCTTGCCCTGGCCTTTTCGTTTCGTCGTCATTCTGCCGGCAATCTTGTTGAGTTGTCGACCAAGCCCCTTCGAAGCGGTCAGAAAGGCTCGCCACATCGAAATTCCTACTGGCCACGCGGGACGCGCTCTACCGCTTGGATTGGTTTTCGGCAGGAGAAATTGTTGAGTTGCGGTCCTGTCAAGCGATCAGCGCCGTGATCTCGCCTGCCGCTCCAGCCACTGACGAGGGGGAAGTCCCATTCTGCGCCGGAAGGCTGACGAGAAGTTGCTGGCGCTGGAATAGCCGAAACGATGTGCGGCCACCTTGATCGGCACACCTTCCATCAGGGCGTCACAGATCGCGTCAAGGCGCACGCGGGTGACCTCGGCATGGTAGCTACACCCGTACTCGTTTCGAAAGGCTTCATCCAACCTGCGCGCCGGAACTCTTAGCTGCGCCGCAACATCCGCGAGGGACAGCGGCGTTTCGGGTTGCTCCTCCAGAAGGGCATGAGCGTCTCGAGCCACACTCCTTGCCAATGGCGTCACGCAGGGCATCTCTTCCGCGCAGAGAGTGTCGAGGTGGAAGCCAATGATCTGCTGGCCCACTGTGTTCATCAGCCAGTGCGCAAGCGGCGACTTACTGGCAACTGCCGCGCGTAAGGCCTGATGCAGGTATCCGGGCAGCTTTCTGGGGCGATGGATTGTTCTGGCACCGGCACCGTCGAGCAGCGGTCGGACACCTCGGGGGACTTGATCCCCGAACCAGCGCTCGACAGCTTCAAGCGATGCGAGCGTGCCGAAGATCTGATTGTCTGAGGCGAAGAAACTGTACCGGGCTCCTGATATTCTCGGGACGATCAGACCTGTCGCACTCGCCTGGTACTTCCGGCCGCAGGAGAGTTCCGCTTTGAAGTCCCCCCGCAAAGGCACCTGTGTAAAAACGAACCCGGGGCTTCGGGTACTCTGGACCTCAAGCGTGTCGGGACCCGAGGTCCGAAAGCGGGACAGGCTCCAACTTACACCGCTTCGATCCGGCGCGGGGTTCGTCTGCCACGACATCTCTACGCCGCTCAGTGTTTGGCTGACGGCCTTGCGACCTCCACCCAGACGGATTTCAACCGGGGATGACGTGCGGCGGCTTGAAGATGTCATCGTCTCGCTCTGTGGATTTGCTGCTGACCTGCCACTGAACTTTCATCTTGCTGCGACTTGAGCCCGGTTGATGTTTACGCCGATCGGCGTGGGTTGAGCAATCGCCCGACGCGCGGAGCTTTCATCTCGCGCAGCCGGGCGGGCGATTGCGATGGGCAGGGCCCGCGCGCAGTCAGCCGATGTCTGATAGTTCAAGGGGTGTTGTCACGTTACCCGCTTATCCACGAGAAAAAGCACCGACTGAGCGAAGTGCCTGAAGAGGCGTAGGTTTTCCTTGGTATCGTCGCATCTCGCGCTTTTTCCTCAGGCTCGCCCTTCGTAAATCGAACTCCCGGCCAACTTTGCCCGGTTGGTAGCAGGCATGGAGGATTCCGATGATTACTGAACTCAAGTCGATCCCGGACATCTGGAAGCGCATGCCCAGCGAGATGCACGCTCGGCGCTTCTTGGAGGGTATCATCTGGTCGACTGGCAGGCACTGTCCGCATTGCGGCTCAGCGGCCTCCTCGACACTGCGCGGTCGGACCTGCCGGCCAAGTCTCTATCAATGCCGGGACTGCCGTCTCCAGTTCACGGTCACCACGCGCACCTCGATGCATGGCTTCAGCTTAATACACTCGATCTGAGACATAGTTCGGTTGCCGGCTGGCAGGACGATGAACGGCCGCTTTCGCATATCCAAGTGCGCGCCATGCTGCACTGTCGTCAGGCAGGTCTTCGGGTGCTGAGCCTGCTTGAGCCCGTGCAAAGAGGGCGAGGCTGCGGGTGCAGCGAATGACCGGAAGGTCCGCACCGCTGACCTCGGGGCCCTGTGCTATGCTGCGCGATACCATGAAGGTCCGGTATGGGGAAGCCGCGCTGCGGCGATGATGACCCCGATGAACGGTTTGTTCGGGCCGTCCGTGAAGACGGCCCACGCCTTTAGATTTCGATGGCTTCGGCGATAGCCAGCGCATCCTCAAGCTCAACGCCAAGGTATCTGACTGTGCTGTCCATCTTGGTATGGCCCATCAACAGCTGGACTGCCCGAAGATTGCCGGTCTTCTTATAGATTTGGGTCACCTTCGTTCGCCTCATCGAGTGCGTTCCGTAGGTGTTCAGTCCCGGCATCTGGTGGATCGGATCGACGATGAAGCTGTTCGGCTCTGAAGTCCAGATTTTGCAGATGTATTCGTAGGGCGTGAGTCCGCTGAGTGTTTTGAGCCGACGAGC
>JAFKDC010000053.1 GCA_017255395.1 Enemella evansiae
CCCGCCCCGCTGCGCGAGATGATGGCTCCGCGCGTCGGGCGATTGCTCAACCTGCGCCGATCGGCGTAAACACCAACTGGGCTCCGGTCGCGGCTGGATGAAAGTTCAATAGCAGGTCACGACTAGCGCGGAATTTCTTCTTAACCTCCGCCAAAGACCGGCTTTCAGCCATCAGGCCCAGCAATTCTGAATAATGCACTCCTGTTCCGTGGCCATTCTCGAAAATGAAAACGTTCTCTCCGACTATGGCCAGATAGTTTCTAGCGTTCGCCATGCGCCCTCCTTTGGCTAAAAACTCCGGTGAAATTCTCGAAGTGGTAGTGCCGCGAATTTCGCCCCACTTTTTAACCACCTGATTTCAAACAGTTCTTCTTGACTGATTCGTTGATCACTGATTCTCTCCGGATCACGAAGTCCCAGCAACCATGGTTACAGCATCGATGTCCCACACGGTGAATCCTGCTCACGAGCGCCTGAAGATGGAGCTGCGATTACGCGGCAGGTCCATCGCCTCGGTCGCCCGTGAGCTCGAAGTTCTGCGTTCGACGGTCACGCTTGTTAGCCAGGGTCTGCGTCGGTCCTCGAAAATCGAGAAAGCCCTCGCCGATGCGGTCGGCACGACACCGGCTGAGCTGTTCCCGGACCGATACCCAGCAGAGGAGGAACGTCTAACCGAGCAAACCTGACACTGGGAAAAGAAAAGACCCTCCTGCGCCAACAGGAAGGCCTTTTGAATAAGCGTCGTTTCGATCCGACACCTTATTCATCCCCTGAGTCTCAAGAAAAGTCAACCTGCCGGGGCGTCTCTCGGCAGGGCAGTCAAACTCATCTCAAACATAGGGGGATGTCGCCCCGCGCCTGCTCCGACCCACATGGGCCGGGCCCAGGTGAGGTGCGCTCCAATCATCATGAAGAAAAAACTGATCTACCGCGGGCCGGAACCGAGCCACGCGACCCGAGTTCCTGCGCGCCGTTCCAAGGGAAGCCTTCGCGGCTCCATGGTTGCGCTGCTGCCCGGCTTCGAGCGCCCGCGCATCATCCACTTCGAGAGCGCCCTTGAATACGCCTTTCTCTGCCTGATGCTGGTGCGAGAGGACGTGCACCACATCCGCGAACAGCCCCCGGCGATTTCTTATGTCGGCACCGAAGGCCGCCCCGCGCGACATGTCTTCGACTTCCTCGTCACCAAGGCGGATGGCGAGCGGATCGCGGTGGCGATCAAACCCATGCAGCGCGTCCTGAAGCTGAACTTTGCCTCCGAGCTCGAAGCTGTTGCGGCAGCGGTCTCCAAATCCTTTGCAGACCGCGTGCTGCTGGTCACCGACCAGCACCTCGACCGGGCCGCCGCAGCTGAAGCGGCCCGGACACTCGCCTGGTCGCGCCCCTCTCTGACGGAGGTGACGGCATGACCATGCGTTTCCGCTTCTCGAACTCCGACATGATCACCACTGCAGGCGTCGCCATGCGCCCCCTCCAGATGGACGACAAAGGCGGCACCTTCGAGCGCGTCGGCCAGCCAGGGATCACGGAGTCTTTTTCCTACCAAGAGCTCGCCGAGATGATGCGCCGGCCGGACACAACGTATCTTGCCGGCTACTTCGACTGGGCTACGCAGGAGATGCGGCTAAACAAGCCAGTGGAAGTAATCAGTGAATTGCCGGAACAGATCGGCAGACTGGTGATTTGGCGGAAAGCGGTCTGCGATGCTTTCCTGACCTTGGAGGCAAAAGATGAAATCAAGCGGACCCAAGACAGCTATGACAGCGCGCGCCCACGATTAGCCGCAGAAACGCAGCGCCTTGTCGGCGAAGGCGCCGCGGCAGCCAAGAAAGCTAGACCAGGCAAAGACGTCACCGTACGCAACCTTCCGGGTAGCCGAACTGCGTTTCAATGGGTGCGTGCTTACCAATCTGCGAGTTGCTCACCACTTGCCCTGATCCCCGAGACTTATCGTTCCGGGAACCGGACGCGGATTTGGTGCCCGCGATCTGAAGCTCTGATGAATCAGGTCATCGAGATCTACGCCGACACGCAGCGCCCGACCAAGGTCCAAGCTATTAAGCAAACCAAGGCGCTTTTCGATGAGGAAAATCGAAAACGTGCCGACGCCGGGGTACCTATTATGGTCGTTCCATCGGCCGCAAGTATTCGACGTCGCCTAGACATGGCTGATCCTTTCTACCTCTACGCCAAGCGGAATGGTGCTGCAGCTGCCGCTAGACATTTTGCCATGAGCAGCAACGGTCCTGATGTCGTACGCCCCATGGAGCGTGTCGAGATGGATGAAAACAAGCTCGACGTCATGTCGTTGCTGACGCTGACAGGCATCTGGGAGCACCTACCGCCGGATCGGCAGAAGAAATTCGAGGCTGGACGACGCTGGCTCTACATTGCCATCGACTGTGCCACGAAATGCGTCGTGTCGATGCGTTTGGCTGAAACCCCTAACTCGGATGATGCGATCCGCGCGCTGCGGCTGATTTTCGAGGACAAGACCCCGCTGGCGCAGGCGGCCGAATGCGAAAGCACATGGCATCACCACGGCGGGATCGGAACCCTCGTGACCGACATGGGGCCTGCTTTCGTCTCGGATGCCTTCCAGGCAACGGTAGCGTCGCTTGGGATCACGTCGCACCTGCCACCCGCCGGAATTCCCTGGATGCGGGGGCACATCGAGTCCTTCTTCCGCACGCTCGGACATCAGCTCATGCCGCTCTTGGCAGGCCGTACCTTCTTCGACACCGTGGATCGCGGTGACTACCCCTCCGAGATACTCGCCTGCCTGTGCGACGACGATCTGATCAAGGTGCTTCTGACCTATATCGTTGATATCTATCACAACCAGCCACACGGATCGCTGAAAGGAGAAACCCCGAACGCAGCTTGGAAGCGGCTGGTCACCGAACACGGGACACCTCCGGTTCCGGATGGTCTGACCCTCAGGAAGGCATTCGGCAGGCCGATGATCCGGAAGCTCAATGACGAGGGCGTGCTGTTCTCGGGGCTTAGCTATAGCTGTGAGGCGCTGCGGGAAGCCTATCTCCACTCCCCCACACGGGAGGTGGAAATCAGGGTCGATCTGCAGGACATCGGCTGGATCGCCGTCAAAGTTGGTGCAACCTGGTATCCGGCGCTCGCCAATCAGCCCGGCTTCGAGGGCGTGAGTTTCGAAGAACTAAGGGAGGGCATTCGGGCGGTGCGACACGCGCATGCGCACGCTGCGAAGCTGGACGTGCCCAAGGTCCAGCGCGCCATCGGGAGGATTTCCGAAGCGAACCGACGTGCGTTCGCGTTGCGCGCCCTGACGCCGTACCACACAGCCGACGTGGAGGTAGCGCGTGCAGATGCGTCGCTGCACCAACCGCTTCGCTCTGACGCGCAGCGGTTGGGATACGTGCCGCCGAGCAACGATCTGCTCAATGACGCGATCTCCATTACTCCGCCCAAGGACACATCTCGGGAGCCAGACAGCGACGATAGCGGGCCGGGATCCGAGCGTCGAACGAGACGCAAGACCCGCAAACGCTGGGGGTTCAATTATGGGAAATGACCTGATCGCCCAAGCGGCACAACGGGTCGCTGAACTGAAGGCGTATTTCGTCGATCACGAGCGCTTCGTTCCACTGGCAGAAGGGTTCTCCATCCTCGCCGAGAAAAGGCTCGTAGATATCCAAACCGGCAGTATCAGCGAGGCACAAGGGCTTGCCCTGTCCGGACAATCCGGGGCCGGAAAAAGCGCGGCAATCACTCATCTTCTTGCCCAAGAAAGGCAGAGGCTGGCCGATCAGGGATACGGAGATTCAACCATCATCAGCTTGCGGGTGCCATCACCCGCAACACTGAAATTCGTCGGACAGATGCTCCTTCGGGCGCTCGGCTACCCGATCGGGGCCGATCGCCATGCTTGGTACATCTGGGACCTGGTTCAACATCACCTCAAAGAGAGACGAGTCCTTTTCGTGCATCTCGACGAGGCGCAGGACCTGGCGTCGCGGGGTACCAAGCACGAGCTGGATTCAGTCACATCCATGCTGAAGACCCTGATGACGGACCCGGAATGGCCGGTCGGGATCATTCTTTCGGGCACAAACGAGCTGGAAGACATCCTCAACCACGACCATCAGCTCGCGCGGCGCATGAGGACCGTTCGGTTCGAGAGCCTATCCCCCGCTGCATATGGCGATGATATTCTCGACCTGCTCGAGAAGTACTGCGAACTGGCGAAGCTCGAACCAGAGGAGGACGTGCTGGAATTGTCCCACGGCGAACGCGTGGTCCATGCTGCGGCAAACCAGTTCGGCCTCGCCATCGTCCTGATCCTCGACGCCATCGAGGACGCCTACCTGCAGGGGCAGGAGACACTGAGCCGGCACAATTTCATCAGGGCGTACCGTCGGCGGACCTCCTGCGACGCCGAATTCAATCCGTTTGTCGTGCCGGATTTCATGCGCATCGACGCCCGTCAGGTGTTTTCTCGGGAGAACCGCACATGATGTTTTCGACCGTTAAGCCGTTGCCCTTGAACGTGAAATACCATCTCGGAGAATCCGCAACCTCTCTCGCATCCCGCTTGGCCCGTCGCAACGGCGTGTCAGGCATGGCGATGTTTTTGTCTGACTTCGGGATCGACTATCTGAACCTAACCAATGGCGACCAGGAGGATTGCGCGCGGCTGGCCGCACTTGCCGGTGTCGATCAGGCGGCACTGCATCGCGACACGCCTGCGCTTGTCTCTCCTGGCTGGTTCCGTCTGGGCCTGGAGGAGATCAAGTTCACGGCCTTCAGCCGAACCGCTCTCAAAGGCTGTCCACAATGCCTGCGAGACGCTTCAAACGATAGCGGTGCTGGGCATTTTGGTCTGTGGCAGCTGACCTCAATCCGCACCTGCGGCTTGCACGGCTGTTACCTCACTCCGTTGCCCACATCGTCTGGGACACGAGAGCGGTTCGACGTCACCAGACTGACCTTTGGCTTTTCCCCACCAGAACCCCAAAACGCGAACGATCAGGACCTTTTGTTCGAGCATTACCTGAGAAACAGGATCGAGAAAGGGCCCGGGAAAACGTGGCTCGACCGTGTGCCCTTCCATGTTGCGGCGCAGACCTGCGAGGCCTTCGGGCTCCTGCTGACCCTTGGCCCGAAAGCCCGGCGAGAAACAGTGACGCCGGCGCAATGGGCGGCTGCAGGCACTGCCGGTTATGGAGTCCTGCGTCACGGACCAGATGCTTTCCGGGAAAAGCTCAAGGCGATCCAGCGGGCGCATCCAGTCGACAACACCCTCTACCGGACCCGCTATCGCGTTTTCTTCGAGTGGCTGCGTCACCGTGACGACGACCCTCAGTTCGATGTGATCCGCGATCTGGTGCGAGAGTTCATCTTCCGCAACTTCCCGATCTCCGAAGGCTCGATCGTTCTGGGCCGCCCCTGCCCTGAACAATACGTCCACTCGCTTTCGACGGCTCGCTCGCGATATGGCATGTCTGGTTGGAAGCTGGCGCGCCGCCTGGCCTCGATGGGTCTCGCGGAGAGGAAGACATCTGGTCAGGGTTTTGTACTGACCGGTTACGTGCCTACGGAAATCATCAATGACATCGTGACCGATTTCGACGCCCTTCTGAACGCGACCGACGCAGGAAGATATCTTGGCGTCGAGCGTTTCATGATGGCCAAGCTGACGAAGCCCGGACTGGTCGAGAAGTACTTCGACGAAAAGAATGCCTCTCCGATGTATCACCCCCGCGATCTCGACGGGTTCATCGGGAAGCTGCGAGCGCAAGTTAGGCACTCGGAGGCGGAGGACCTGCTCGACATTGCGACGGCATCGCATCGCGTCCGGATACCAACCGAGCGCGTGGTCGAAATCATTCTGAGAAACCGCATTCCGCTGCATGCAGTCGATCCGGCCACCGCGCGTTTCCAGGGTTTCCGCGTGTCGCTAGCCGCACTGCGCGAAGTCATTGCAACGGATCACGCGGGGACCGTACGCCCCACCCGAGCCGCCAAGATCCTCGGCATCAATATCCGGACGATCCGCAGCCTGATGGACGCGGGCGTTCTCAAGTCTCGCGACATAGTGGAGCTGAAGAGCGGACGCAGGCGACGATACGTCTGCGCCAAGTCGATGGAGCGGTTTTCCAAGAGCCATATCTCGGTGGTTGAACTGGCAACGGCGAGCGGACGCCTGCCCGGCGTCGAAGCCGTGATCCAGCTCGACCGCGGGGCGCAGCCCCTTCCGCTGGGGCCGCGCGCCAACATGATTTTCAGGCGAAGCGACGTTCTCTGAACCACAATTCACGGGAAGCCGGCCACTGCGCCGGCTTTTTCATGTGCGGTAAGAGGCAAACTTATCTGACGAAAAAGGCAGGTTCGGTTCAGCATCGAGATTTTCGGATGCTGAAATCAAAGGGAAATTTTGGACCCCAGAGGCAGAACTTCGTGACGCTTCCCACCCTTTGAAAAGCACCAGATAGTTCTGCCTTTCTCGTCAGAGGTTTTGCCTCTGCCACGCAGACCGGTGCTGTTTTCCCTACGAAAATCCATGCTGCTTTGATCCGCGCCTTTCGGAGCGTCGATCGCTGCGCAGCCCTTCCCCTGTCAAACCTGAGGATGGCCCATGAGCGACCATTTCTTCGTCGTGACGGGCGGCCCCGGTGCGGGCAAGACCAGCCTGATCACCGAACTCGCCCGCCGCGGCTTTCATACGATCCCCGAATCCGGCCGCGCGATCATCCGCGAGGAGGTGGCCAGCGGCGGAGACGCCCTCCCCTGGGCGGGCCGTATGGCCTATGCCGAACGGATGCTTGAGCGCGACCTCCGCGCCTACGAGGACGCAAAGGCCCTCTCAGGCCCCGTTATCTTCGACCGAGGCATTCCCGACATCATTGGCTACCTGACCCTCTGCGGCCTCCCCGTGCCGCCCCACGTCGCCGCAGCAGCCAAGGCAGCCCGCTACAACCGTCGCGTCTTCCTGGCGCCGTTCTGGAATGAGATCTTCACGCAAGACAGCGAACGCAAGCAGCCTCGCGCCGAAGCCGAAGCGACCGGTGCCGTCATGCGCGAGACCTACACCGCGCTCGGATACCAAATCACGGAGCTGCCGCGCACAGACATTGCAACACGCGCCGACTTTGTCTTTAAGCAACTGGCTAATTGACCGTCATCTCTAGATGCCGTGGCGAAACTGCTGAAGCAGACAAACCGCATGGTCCCTCCGGCCTCTCGCTGCCTGACACTCACGGCCCATTGCCGACCTTCAACTTAAGCTCCAGATGTTGCAGCGCGGCCCGGCGAAGCCGCCTTTCGCCGCACTTGCGAAGCAAGGCGACAGCCAGATGGCGCTTCGCGGGGACTTTGTTGCACGAAACGATGTTTGAGCGGACTACGCCTTTCCCCGGACGGACTTATCCTACGGGCTCTGTGACGGGTATGCCAAGAGCAGTGTAGCGATTGAGCGCGGCGACGCG
>JAFKDC010000054.1 GCA_017255395.1 Enemella evansiae
GGTGATTCACGCGAAACGACGCCGGTGACTCGCTGATGTGCGGGTGATTTGTGTGTAAGTCTGTGGATAAGTGTGTTTGGCGCTCAAGAAGGCGGGTGTGTGTTGGGTTTCTGGGGTGGGAATCCGGGTTTTTGGGGTCTGGTTGTCTGGGGAAATGAGGAAATAAATCCTTTTGTAACAGTTGGATGGGTTGTTTCGTGAAGAAAATCTGACATTCTTTGAAAAAACCGCTTGCGGGTCTGGGGAACTAACCGTAGAACCCCCCTCACCGGCGGCGCTGAGGCGCACAACGGGACGCCAGACGGAACAGATGGGACGCCAACGAGGGGTTCTAGAGGGGATGCGAGGCGGAGACAATCAGAGGCAATGACGGGCGGGCGCGCCGAAGAAGTTAGGGCGCACCGGTTCGGTTTTTGTCTCTACGCTATTTGACATCGCTAATATCTGAAGAGATATGCGGGCGGCTTTGGTCCAAATCGATGGATCAACTGTCTGTATGTCGCGCCACTAGGCTTCGGCCGATGATGTGGTGTCAGCTTCACTGTTTGAGCGGCTTTCGGTTTCTGATGAAACCTGAAGCACAATCAAACAGATGACTTCCAATGCGTATCCTTCCTTAGCCGGGTGGATATAGCCGGATGCCCCCAAAGCACCGGTGAGTATTGGAGATGTGCAGAGGTTCGAACGTCAAGGATAGCATCGCAAGGTGCTTTCAACTTGAGAGTTTGATCCTGGCTCAGAACGAACGCTGGCGGCAGGCCTAACACATGCAAGTCGAGCGCACCTTCGGGTGAGCGGCGGACGGGTGAGTAACACGTGGGAATATGCCCTTCTCTGCGGAATAGCCTCGGGAAACTGAGAGTAATACCGCATACGCCCTTCGGGGGAAAGATTTATCGGAGAAGGATTAGCCCGCGTTAGATTAGGTAGTTGGTGGGGTAATGGCCTACCAAGCCTACGATCTATAGCTGGTTTTAGAGGATGATCAGCCACACTGGGACTGAGACACGGCCCAGACTCCTACGGGAGGCAGCAGTGAGGAATCTTAGACAATGGGCGCAAGCCTGATCTAGCCATGCCGCGTGTGTGATGAAGGCCTTAGGGTCGTAAAGCACTTTCGCCAGAGATGATAATGACAGTATCTGGTAAAGAAACCCCGGCTAACTCCGTGCCAGCAGCCGCGGTAATACGGAGGGGGTTAGCGTTGTTCGGAATTACTGGGCGTAAAGCGCACGTAGGCGGATCAGAAAGTTGGGGGTGAAATCCCGGGGCTCAACCCCGGAACTGCCTCCAAAACTCCTGGTCTTGAGTTCGAGAGAGGTGAGTGGAATTCCGAGTGTAGAGGTGAAATTCGTAGATATTCGGAGGAACACCAGTGGCGAAGGCGGCTCACTGGCTCGATACTGACGCTGAGGTGCGAAAGTGTGGGGAGCAAACAGGATTAGATACCCTGGTAGTCCACACCGTAAACGATGAATGCCAGTCGTCGGCAAGCATGCTTGTCGGTGACACACCTAACGGATTAAGCATTCCGCCTGGGGAGTACGGTCGCAAGATTAAAACTCAAAGGAATTGACGGGGGCCCGCACAAGCGGTGGAGCATGTGGTTTAATTCGAAGCAACGCGCAGAACCTTACCAACCCTTGACATCCTGTGCTACATCGAGAGATCGATGGTTCCCTTCGGGGACGCAGTGACAGGTGCTGCATGGCTGTCGTCAGCTCGTGTCGTGAGATGTTCGGTTAAGTCCGGCAACGAGCGCAACCCACATCTTCAGTTGCCAGCAGTTCGGCTGGGCACTCTGGAGAAACTGCCCGTGATAAGCGGGAGGAAGGTGTGGATGACGTCAAGTCCTCATGGCCCTTACGGGTTGGGCTACACACGTGCTACAATGGTATCTACAATGGGTTAATCCCCAAAAGATATCTCAGTTCGGATTGTCGTCTGCAACTCGACGGCATGAAGTCGGAATCGCTAGTAATCGCGTAACAGCATGACGCGGTGAATACGTTCCCGGGCCTTGTACACACCGCCCGTCACACCATGGGAGTTGGTTCTACCTGACGGCCGTGCGCTAACCTTCGGGAGGCAGCGGACCACGGTAGGATCAGCGACTGGGGTGAAGTCGTAACAAGGTAGCCGTAGGGGAACCTGCGGCTGGATCACCTCCTTTCTAAGGATGCTTCTAGTATCAAGGTTCGCCTTGATCGTGATGCACTTAGCAGAAGATCGGCAATCAAAGCCGATCACACCGGACCATGGCCGTCCTCATATCTCTTCAGAACGCTAGGTTCCGCACGGATCGCCGTGTGGGGTTCCAAAGCACGGGGCCTTAGCTCAGCTGGGAGAGCGCCTGATTTGCATTCAGGAGGTCAGGAGTTCGATCCTCCTAGGCTCCACCATCAAGCAGGGCCCGAAAGAATGGGTCGGTAGCTCAGGTGGTTAGAGCGCACGCCTGATAAGCGTGAGGTCGGAGGTTCAAGTCCTCCTCGACCCACCACTTTCCGCAGGAAAGTGGTCCCGACAGTGGCTTTGCGAAGCAAAGCTCACGAGAGGGCACCATTCATCGGATGGCACACCTGGCACCACTCCCGATTAGATCGGTAAGCACTGTTCAGTGTTTACCCGTCCAATCGGACGCATCATTAACATCGTATAGAGAGAAACAATCAACGTTGCTTGATTGCCGTAAGTGTTCGGCAATCTCAGTTGGTTCACCCCTGACCGGGGATCGCCGCAAGGCGTGACACGGGCAGGAACACGGTGAAGGTTCTAAGATGGTCTAGCCGGCCGTCGCGGGATATCCCTTCTGAAACGAGCAATCGTTGTCCAAGTCAAGTACACTAACCAAGTCACCTTAACCAGGTGACAGTCCTCGCCGGAAGGCGAGGGCGGGAAAGTATGCTTTGTCCGGTAAGAGAGCGGGGCGGTCTGCCGACCGTGTCGCTCAACGCAAGGCCCTGTGAACCAGCGGGGCGGAGGAACGATCCTAAAGCGATCCTCTATTGGCTTTCGAGCCTCTAAAACCTTGCTCTTACTGGATCAAATCAAGCGCGAGAAGGGCGTTTGGTGAATGCCTTGGCAGCAAGAGGCGATGAAGGACGTGATACTCTGCGATAAGTCATGGGGAGCCGAGAATAGGCTTTGATCCATGAATTTCCGAATGGGGCAACCCACCTGACAGTTCGATATAATTACTTCGGTAGCTTATATCTTGCTGAAACAGGTACTTCTTACCTGAATACATAGGGTTTGAAGAGCAAACCCGGGGAACTGAAACATCTAAGTACCCGGAGGAAAGGACATCAATTGATACTCCCCTAGTAGCGGCGAGCGAACGGGGACCAGCCGAGCCTTGAGAGTGATCAGAATAACCTGGAAAGGTTAGCCATAGCGGGTGACAGCCCCGTATGAGAAGCTCGATGGGACGTATTAAGTAGGGCGGGACACGTGAAATCCTGTCTGAAGATCGGAGGACCACCTTCGAAGGCTAAGTACTCCTTGCTGACCGATAGTGAACCAGTACCGTGAGGGAAAGGTGAAAAGCACCCCGACGAGGGGAGTGAAACAGTACCTGAAACCGAACGCCTACAATCAGTCGGAGCTTGACTGGACTCTAATGACAATCTGGGCCATGACCGCCTTCTGTAACAAGGAGATACGATCATGGCAGACGGAACCTTCGCAGTGGCACTGCTCCTGCTCGGTCTGACCGACATGGGGATGAACCACTGTGGCACCGAGACGGGATGCCTGGGCAAGTCGGCAACGACCCCCCGGGTGGCCTTCTCGGCCGGTGAGGTTCTGGAACGGCGCGCTCAGCCCGCCTCCGAAGTCTACCTGCGCTACGATCTGGGCCACAAGATTGGCCCCTTCGGAAACGCGTTCGGTCTTTCGGTCGGCGAAGCGGGGGAAACATGGGTTGGCTTCGGCCAGACCTACACGCTTCCCTTTGGCAAGAGCGGCTTTTACGGCGAACTGCATGCCATGCCGGGGATCTACTTCGACAATGGCGGCTTCGATCTGGGCGGACCTCTTGAGTTCCGCTCTGGTGTCGAGCTGGGCTACGAGACGCGCCAGGGATGGCGGCTCGGGCTGAGCTACGATCACCGGTCGAACGCAGGGATCTACGACGACAACCCGGGCATCGAAACGGTGCAGTTCAGGGTGTCGGTTCCAATCAGATGATTATCATTAGTGTCCAGTCTTGTGACGGCGTACCTTTTGTATAATGGGTCATCGACTTGGTCTATCTAGCAAGCTTAAGCCGATAGGTGTAGGCGCAGCGAAAGCGAGTCTTAATAGGGCGTCGAGTTAGATGGATCAGACCCGAAACCGAGTGATCTAGGCATGACCAGGATGAAGGTTAGGTAACACTAACTGGAGGTCCGAACCCACACCTGTTGAAAAAGGTCGGGATGAGTTGTGCCTAGGGGTGAAAGGCCAATCAAACTCGGAGATAGCTGGTTCTCCGCGAAATCTATTTAGGTAGAGCGTCATCCGAATACCCCGGGGGGTAGAGCACTGGATGGGTAATGGGGCCCCACAGGCTTACTGATCCTAACCAAACTCCGAATACCCGGGAGTACTAGATGGCAGACACACTGCGGATGCTAACGTCCGTAGTGGAGAGGGAAACAACCCTGACCTACAGCTAAGGCCCCCAATTCATGGCTAAGTGGGAAAGCAGGTGGGACGACCAAAACAACCAGGAGGTTGGCTTAGAAGCAGCCATCCTTTAAAGATAGCGTAACAGCTCACTGGTCTAATCAAGTTGTCCTGCGGCGAAGATGTAACGGGGCTCAAGCCATGAGCCGAAGCTTAGGATGCCGTAAGGCATGGTAGCGGAGCGTAGTGTGACATAGTCTCATGTCTCCTTAGCGGGCTTGCCCGCATTGGAGACGCGAGACTTTCTGTGAAGCCGGGGCGTGAGCCATCCGGTGGAGAGATCACTAGCGAGAATGATGACATGAGTAGCGACAAAGAGTGTGAGAGACACTCTCGCCGAAAGTCCAAGGGTTCCTGCTTAAAGCTAATCTGAGCAGGGTAAGCCGGCCCCTAAGGCGAGGCCGAAAGGCGTAGTCGATGGGAACCAGGTTAATATTCCTGGGCCGTGTGGTGGTGACGGATCGTGGCGACGCATGTACCTTATCGGATTGGTGCATGTTCAAGACGGTCCCTGGAAATAGCCCCACTGTAAGACCGTACCCCAAACCGACACAGGTGGACTGGTAGAGAATACCAAGGCGCTTGAGAGAACGATGTTGAAGGAACTCGGCAAAATACCTCCGTAAGTTCGCGAGAAGGAGGCCCGGTACAAGAGTGCCGGGGGCACAAACCAGGGGGTGGCGACTGTTTATTAAAAACACAGGGCTCTGCGAAGTCGCAAGACGACGTATAGGGTCTGACGCCTGCCCGGTGCCTGAAGGTTAAAAGGAGGGGTGCAAGCTCTGAATTGAAGCCCAGGTAAACGGCGGCCGTAACTATAACGGTCCTAAGGTAGCGAAATTCCTTGTCGGGTAAGTTCCGACCTGCACGAATGGCGTAACGACTTCCCCGCTGTCTCCAACATCGACTCAGCGAAATTGAATTGCCTGTCAAGATGCAGGCTTCCCGCGGTTAGACGGAAAGACCCCGTGCACCTTCACTACAGCTTCGCACTGGCATCAGGCACAACATGTGCAGGATAGGTGGTAGACTTTGAAACCGTGACGCCAGTCGCGGTGGAGTCATCCTTGAGATACCACCCTTGTTCTGCTTGATGTCTAACCGCGGTCCGTTATCCGGATCCGGGACCCTGCGTGGTGGGTAGTTTGACTGGGGCGGTCGCCTCCTAAAGCGTAACGGAGGCGCGCGAAGGTTGGCTCAGAGCGGTCGGAAATCGCTCGTTGAGTGCAATGGCAGAAGCCAGCCTGACTGCAAGACTGACAAGTCGAGCAGAGACGAAAGTCGGCCATAGTGATCCGGTGGTCCCAAGTGGGAGGGCCATCGCTCAACGGATAAAAGGTACGCCGGGGATAACAGGCTGATACTGCCCAAGAGTCCATATCGACGGCAGTGTTTGGCACCTCGATGTCGGCTCATCTCATCCTGGGGCTGGAGCAGGTCCCAAGGGTATGGCTGTTCGCCATTTAAAGAGGTACGTGAGCTGGGTTTAGAACGTCGTGAGACAGTTCGGTCCCTATCTGCCGTGGGTGTAGGATACTTGAGAGGAGTTGCCCCTAGTACGAGAGGACCGGGGTGAACGATCCACTGGTGGACCAGTTGTCGTGCCAACGGCAGTGCTGGGTAGCTATGATCGGACAGGATAACCGCTGAAGGCATCTAAGCGGGAAGCCCCCCTCAAAACAAGGTATCCCTGAGGACCGTGGAAGACCACCACGTCGATAGGCCGGAGATGTAAGTGCAGCAATGCATTCAGTTGACCGGTACTAATGGTCCGATAGGCTTGATTTGATCCAGTAACAGCAAGGTTGGCAATCCAACCGTTACGGAACACAAGCATACACAGAACGTGTACATGACCTGGACGACGATGTTGATTGTTGCGACGCTCCCAGATTGGATAGGGGTGTGCTCCCGGGACATCTTGCTGCGCAAGATACCCTGCCGCACACTCGCCGCTCCTGCGGAGCGTCGGAATTGGTTTTTTCTTGGTTTGGTGGTCATAGCGAGAGCAAAACACCCGGCTCCATTCCGAACCCGGCCGTTAAGTGCCTCCGCGCCAATGGTACTGCGTCTCAAGACGTGGGAGAGTAGGTCGCCGCCAAACCTAGTAAAAACCAAAACTCTCTATACAAAAAACAACAAAACGCCCCGCCTGAAACCATCAGGCGGGGCGTTTTGCGTCGTAAAATCCAAAAATAATCCAAGACAGGCAGCCACGCCCAAAACGGCATGGCCGCAAACCCAGCGCGTTGACCCAAAGCGCATAATAACCGCTCCCGCCTGGTGACCTGCACAGAATACGAGGCTGAAACAGCGCACAAGGCGCCACCCGAACCCGCGAAGAGAGCGTCGCACAACCAGAACCATCCCCGAAGTCATCCCTCCGCGCCAACCCGCAATCCCCTCAACCGCAAAGAACAACTGCGCGAACCAGAAGAGACAACCACAGGTTGGCCTTCTCCGGG
>JAFKDC010000055.1 GCA_017255395.1 Enemella evansiae
AAGCTGGCCAAGATCCTTCCTGCACCGCAGCAACCGCGAAAAGCCTGACAGGAAAGGCGCTCGCGCCACGTTCAGCCGGCGATATTCTGCGCCAGCGAACGGGTGTTTTTCCACAGAATGGGCGGGTAGCGGCCGTTCGCTGCGCTGACTAAGAACGGCAGCGAAGCCCAGGCCGTCACGGTGCGGCGATGGATCGGAAGCTGTCCTTCCAGAAAGCCAGGAACTGCGCGCGTCGGTTGCTGTCGAGAGACACGAGCAGGGCAGGGGAAACCGCGATGGTCCTGCGGACACTGGGGGCGATGCCGCTGTCGGCGGGGTCCAGGGCACTTACAAGGCCAACCTGACCCAGCAGAACCTGCGCCTCGACGCTCAGCAGGAAGTCGAGCAACGCGGCCGCGGCCTCTTTCTGTTGCGCGGCCCTGGGGACCACATAGGCCCGCGAGAGCATCAGCGTATAGTCGTCAGGCAGGACGATCCCAACCTCTGCCCGGGCGGCGCTGGCGACATAAGAGCCGAGAACGTTGTAGGCCAGAAGGTATCGGCCTTGCGCGACACCGTCGATGATTTCGGCAGAACAGCAGGTCGCCACGGCATCGACGCGGGCAAAGCTTTCGAGCAAGGCGCCAAAGGTCGTCGCTTCGAGACTATCGCTGAAGGCCAGAAGGTATCCCAACCCCGATTCCGTTATGTCATAGGTCGCAATCTTGCGGCGGAACCGCTCTGGATCGGCGCGGACGGCATCCAATAAAGCAAAACGGCTGCGCGGCACCTGCTGGCCTTGGAAGGCGGCGGTGTTGTAGGCGATGACCGCCGGTTCGGTCGTGATGCCCCAGATCTCGTCCCGCCAGCGCCGCGTGGCGGGCAGCGCAAGGGTGGCAGGCGAACGGTGGGGCGAGGCGCAAGCGGCGTTAACAAGCCAGACCATCTGTTGCACGGCCGAAGACAGGATGGCGTCGGCTGGAGGGATTTTTCCACGACACCCAGCCTTGCTTTGTGCGAACAGCGCATTTGACCCCCATTGTTCGTAGGTGATAGCCAGGTCGGGGCGCAGGTCGGCGAAGCGCTGTATCACCGGGCGAATGATCGCGATATCGGTGGTGGAACGCACAAGGAAGGCGGTTTCGCCGCTGCCGAATTGCGCGGTGGCCTCCTGCGCGCTGACCGGCGCCGTCAGGGCCAGCAGGCAGGCAAGAGCGCGCAGGACGCCCCTCATGGTATCTGCTCCACGGCAGGCAGGACAAGCGCGATGCGGAAGCCGTCCGGGCCGCTGGTTGCCTCCATCGTTCCGCCAAAGGCCGAGGCGACAGACTTGACGATCGACAGCCCGATGCCCGCGTCAGTTTCCCCCGATCCGGCAGACCGGTTGAACCGTTCGCCTAACCGGGCCGTGACCGCCGGGTCGGGCCCGGGGCCGCTGTCCTGAACCCAGAGAATCGCCTCTGCGCCGCGCCGGGCGGTGCCGATCGAGACCGGGGGCTTGCCGTGCCTGAGTGCGTTGGCCAGCAGGTTGCGCCCGGCCTCTCTGATCGAAAAGGCATCGGCGCGAACGATTACCGGGGTGTCGCCGATGTCCAGGCGCAGGCAGACGTCGGGCGCCAGGATCGAATGGTCGTCGCGCTCCATGATGTCGAGCGCAACCTCGCGCAGGTCCACATCGACTCGGGGGGCGCTGTCGTTTCGGTGAACCACAAGGGCGCGGCTGAGGAGCTGGTCCAGCAGCTTACTCAGGGACCGGGTGCGGACAAGCAGGCGGTCCAGCGCGCGGCGGCGGAGGGTGTCCTCCTCCTCGGCGACGGCGGCCTCGGCCTGGATGCGAATTGCGGCGACCGGGGTGCGCAGCTGGTGAGCGGTGTCCGAGATCAGGGTGCGCATCGCCTCGACCTGACCGGACAACCGCCCCATGAAGCGGTTCATCGCACCCAGCATTATCTGCAATTCGCGCGGCAGGCCGTCGCTTGGGAACGCGGTCAGATCGTAGGGGTCGCGGCGGGCGAGGTCTTCGGTGATGGCATCCAGCGGGCGCAAGGCTGTTCGCACGACAGCCCAGGCGATCAGCAGCAAGGCCGCTCCGGCCGCCGCCATCGGCAAAAGGGCGTCAATGCTAAGTTCGCGGGTCATGGCGAGGCGCGCGCGCAGGGTCTGCCCGACGATTACCTCGACCGTGCCGGAAAAATCACGCTCGGCGAAGCGCCGGTTTATGGCGACAAAACGGGCAGGTTCCCCGTTCAAGGCGGCGTCGAAAAAGACTGTCCGGTCGTGCCGGGGCGCGAGAATCGCGGATTGCGCATCGAGGCTGGTGATCGGCTTGTCCTCCGGACCGCGGACCGCGTAATAGACCCGGTCATCCGGCGCCTGCGCCAGTAGCTCAAAGGCCGAGACAGGCAGGACAACCAACGGCGCCCCATCCTGAATGCGGATCGACTCGGCAATGTCGCTAGCCGCGCCCAACAAGATGCGGTCATAGGCCTGCCGCGCGGCCTGTCGTCCGTTCCACCATGTCGATGCGGCCACCAGGACACCGCCCAGCACCAGGATCATCAGCACCGCGACCAGAACGCGCGTGGCAAGGGCCCGAGGCTCACTCATTCAGGCCGATCCGGTAGCCAACGCCCCACTGGGTCGAGATCGTCACGTCGCTGTCGGCGAGTTTTTTGCGCAGCCGGGCGATATACAGCTCGATGGCGTTCAATCCGACATCCGCATCGTCGAAGCTGTAAAGCGTGTCATAGAGCCGGACCTTGGACAGGTATTGCCCCTGGTGGCGCATAAGCGCATCCAGAAGCGCCGCCTCGCGGCGGGTCAGGTCGAGCGGGCGGGTGCCTAGAATGGCGCTGCGATCCCTGACCACATAGGTCAGGGAGCCAAGCGTAATCGTCTCTTCCTTGCGGTTGGCGTCGCGTCGGACGAGCGCGCGCAGCCGCGCCTCCAACTCGCGCTGATCGAAGGGTTTGCCAAGGTAGTCGTCGGCGCCCTGGTCCAGCGCCTCGACCCGGTCATCGACCGAGGCCAGCGCCGTCAGCATCAGGACAGGCGTCCGATCCGCCGCCGTCCGCATCTCGCGCAGCAATGACAGGCCGGAGCCGTCTGGAAGGTTGATGTCCAGGATGATGGCGTCATAGCTTTGCACCGCGCGGCAATCGCGGGCGTCTTCGATTGTCCCGGCCAGGTCGCAGGCCAGCCCCGCGCGCGCAAGATGCGCGATCACGCCCTCGGCGAGATCCTGTGCATCTTCGACCATCAGAATGCGCAGCTGAAATCCTCCCGCGTTTTGTCAGGGCTGACAGGTTCGTGACAGCTATATTGGTTACACATCCGCAACCCGCAGGAAAGAGGCCCCGGCCCGGATCCGTGCGGGGACTGTGGCCCGCGCAGGGGAGTGCACGGGCTGATCCAAGGAGGACCACATGAAATTCGTCTCGACCCGCGGCGCGCTCGCTGCCGCTTTGCTGTCGCTTTCCACCCTTGCCGCAACCGCGCAGGAAAACCCCGAGTGCATCGCACCGGCGAACCCCGGCGGCGGCTGGGATTTCACTTGCCGTCAGGTCGGCAAGTCGATGCAGGACCTCGGCCTGATCGACAGCACTATGCAGGTTGTGAACCTCGCCGGCGGCGGCGGTGGCGTGGCCTTTGCCGAAGTCGTCAACAAGCGTGGCGATGACAACGACCTGATCGTGGCAGCCTCGACCGCGACCGCGACCCGTCTGGCCCAGGGCGCCTATCCGGGCAACTCGATGGAACAGGTGCGCTGGCTCGCCACCATCGGTGCCGATTACGGCGTGATCGCCGTCGCCGCCGACAGCGAGATCGCCGACCTGCCCGCGCTGCTCGACCAGATCAAGAACGACCCGACCTCGGTGTCCATCGCTGGCGGCTCGGCCGTGGGCGGCTGGGATCACCTCAAGGTGCTGATCGCCGCCAATGCCTATGGCATCGACGACGTGCGCTCGGTCAAGTACATCGCCTTCGACGGCGGCGGCGAGGCCGTGACGCAGTTGCTGGCCGGTTCCGTGCAGGCCTTTACCGGTGACATTTCCGAAGCCAAGGGCTTTGTCGACAGCGGTGACATCCGCGTGCTGGCCGTGCTGTCGCCCGAGCGTCTGGACGGCGAATTCGCCGACTTCCCGACCGCGCGCGAGCAGGGCGTCGACGCCATCGGCGCCAACTGGCGCGGCTTCTACGCCCCCGGCGACATGACCGACGAAGCCTACAACGAGTGGGTGTCGAAGATTGCCGACCTCTATGCTTCGGACGGGTGGAAAGAGGTCATGGCGGCCAACGGCCTGGCCCCGCTGGACCTGCAAGGCGCCGCGTTCCAGGAATTCGTGTCGAACTCGGTCGCGCAGATCCAGTCGATCTCCAAGGAAATCGGCATCATCAAGTAAGCCCCGCTCACGGGACACTTGGAAGGGCGCCGCGCGACATGTGCGGCGCCCGACCCATACCCCCTGTCTGACCCCTGATACCCGAAAAGGAGATTGCCATGAGCGATCGTATCTTCGGTGTCGTCGGCCTGCTCCTCGCCATCGGTTACGTCTTTGCCGCGCTTGCGATCGAGGAAAGCTTTCTGTCTGATGCCGTCGGCCCAAAGGCCTTCCCGCTGATCATCGCCGCCGTGCTGGGCCTGTCGAGCCTGGTCATCGCGCTGCGCCCCGATGCCGAACCCGTCTGGCCCGCGCTTGGCCGTCTGGTCGAGGTCGGTGCCGCCGTTGTCGCGATGATCCTCTACGCGCAGCTGCTGCCCGTTGCCGGGTTCGTTCTGGCGACCGCCTTTGCCGCTGCCTACCTGGCCTGGCGCCTGGGATCGACCCCGATCGAGGCCGTGCTGACCGGTATCGGCACCTCGGTGGGCATCTACGTCATTTTCCATCTTATCCTTGGCCTGTCGCTGGCCAAGGGCCCGTGGGGGCTCTGAGACATGGAACTGCTATCCAATCTTGGTGACGGCTTTGTCATCGCGCTGACCTGGCAGAACCTGCTGCTGGCGCTGCTGGGCTGCTTTCTGGGCACGATCATGGGCGCGCTGCCCGGCCTTGGCCCGTCGAACGGCGTCGCGATCCTGATCCCGCTGGCCTTTACCCTTGGCCTGGGTGCGACGCCCTCGCTGATCCTGCTGACCTCTGTCTATTACGGGGCGATGTACGGCGGGCGGATCTCGTCGATCCTGCTGAACATTCCCGGTGACGAACCGGCGATGATGACCTGCCTCGACGGCCATCCGATGGCGAAAAAGGGCCTCGCGGGCGAGGCGCTGTCGCTGTCGGGCATCGCCTCTTTCGTCGGCGCGTTCTTTGCCACCTGGGGGCTGATCCTGCTGGCGCCGCAGCTGGTCAAGATCGCCCTGTTGTTTGGCCCGGCGGAATATTTCGCCCTGTTCGCGCTGGCCTTCATGACGCTGGGCGGTGTGTCCTCGACCAACCAGGCCAAGTCGGCCTTTGCCGCCGCGCTGGGTCTGGGCCTGGCCACCATCGGCGTCGATACGCAAACCGGCGTGCCGCGGTTTACCTTTGGCGAAGTGCACCTCTATGACGGTCTCGATTTCCTCGTGGCCATTGTCGGGCTGTTCGCCCTGTCCGAAGTCTTTATCTTTCTGGAAAACCGCCACGGCGGCAACGCGGATGGATCCAAGCTGAAGGTCGGCAAGCTGTATCCGCCGATGTCGATGATCAAGCAATGCACGCCCACCATGCTGCGGACCTCTTTCCTTGGGTTCATCGCGGGCGTTCTGCCGGGCGCGGGGGCCTCGCTGGGGTCGTTCATCAGCTATTCGATGGAAAAGCGGCTGGTGGACAAAGACGGTACCTTTGGCAAGGGCGATCCGCGAGGCGTCGCGGCACCCGAGGCGGGCAACAACGCCGCTGCGGGCGGCGCGCTGGTGCCGATGCTGGCGCTGGGTGTTCCAGGGTCGGGCACGACCGCCGTGCTGCTGGCGGTTCTGCTGAGCCTGAACATCACCCCGGGGCCGCTGCTGTTCACCCAGAACCCGGACGTGGTCTGGGGCCTTATCGCGGCGCTGTTCATCGCGAACTTCATGCTGCTGGCGATGAACATCCCGATGGTCGGCCTGTTCACCCGCGTCCTGATGGTGCCAAGCCGTATCCTGATGCCCATCGTGGCGATGGTCAGCTTTGTCGGTATCTACGGCATTTCCGGGTCCAGCTTCGACCTGATGGTGATGATCGGTTTCGGCGTGATGGGCTGGGTGCTGCGCAAGTTCGACGTGCCACTTGTGCCGATCATCCTTGGCACGCTTTTGGGCAACGCAATGGAAAACAACCTGCGCCGCGCGGTGACCATCGACAATGGCGACTGGTGGACGCTGGTGGACACACCGCTGGCACTAACGCTCTGGGCCATCGCCATAATCGGCTTTGTCCTGCCGCTGATCATCGGCGCGCGGATCAAGCGCCAGATGCACGCCCGTCGCGACGAAGAAGGCTCGATCAGCGACTGAGATTGAAAGCTGCCATTCCGGGCTTTGTCCCGGAATGGCAGGAAAGGGCCGTCACCGACCGCCGCCACGGCCTGGCTGGTGTTATGCTCGCAGCACAGCCGCAAGTCCGCTTCGGGCCCATACCCACAAAATGCCGCGCATTGGCCGAACGGCAGCTTCCCCTACCTTCCGGCCAAGTATTGTGGGCGTCTAGGCGTCTTTCATCTGGATTAACTGGATCAGGTTGCCGCAGGTGTCA
>JAFKDC010000056.1 GCA_017255395.1 Enemella evansiae
GTGTTGTACGAAGGCCAGTTTCTGGTTTTGTACTTCGTAGGGGACCAACTGCTCATGCAGCGTTGCTACCCCACTGGATTCAAACAGTGAATCCCTCATCCCATTTGTGCAACAAAGCCAATTGCACTGGAAAACGGACTATCTGTACGCGCATACCGAAGTCGTGTTCAAGCTGGCTGCCCTGAACCTATCGCGGCAACAATGGGACTAAGCTGGCGACGGTGGTAAGATGCCACTCTTGGCGTGCATATCGGCCCAAAGCAAACCTTCGACCTTGGGTTACGATGCCGCGATGCGGCCAAGCAAAGCTGCCATTGGTCTGGGTGACCAAACGCTTTGAGGTGGCTTAAACGGAACGCCACCTGTTAGGATGCACCGCATGACCGCAACCACCGACATACCGCTCCCCTTGCGCAACGCCCGTGTTCACGAGGCGTGTGGGCCGGGGGCGGCGAGTTTTGCAGTGGTCGCGGCGGCACGGGGTGGGGATGTGCTGTGGGTGCGGGAGGCTTGGCAGACAGAGGCCATCAATCCGGTGGGGCTGTCGGTCTTCTTTGATCCATCGAAGTTGCTGTTGGCCCAGACCAAGAACCAGACCGAAACGCTGGCCGTCGCGGAAGAAACGCTCAAGGACGGGGCTGTGCCGCTGGTCATTATCGAGATCAGTCGCCCGCTCAACCTGCGCGAGGGGCGGCGCTTGCAGCTTGCCGCGCAGGCCGGGAAATCGACGGGGCTGTGCCTGATCCCCGAGGGGATGGGAAGCAACGCGGCGGAAACACGGTGGCACTGCACGCCGGTTTTCGATACCGGGGACTCGACTCTGATGCGTTGGAAAATTATTAAGAACAAATCGGGAACATTCGGGTCTTGGCATGTTCGATGGAATGCAACGTCGCATCGTCTCGATGTGGTTTCCCCGGCTGGCGAGCGACCGGGTTCTGAGGACGCATCCGATTGATGGCCCTTTTGCCCTGACGCTAAGGCAGGCGAATACGGAGGGGTTGCATTGCTTCAACATGGAGGCCGAGCGGCAGGGGCTATACCGGGGTATGAGTGTTACCGATGCGCGCGCCTTTTGCCCGAATCTGCAAAGCCGCCCGGCGGACCCTGTGGGCGACGTCCGGTTCCTGCATGTGCTGCGCCGCTGGGCCACGCGCTATTGCCCGTGGGTCGGCATCGAAGGCGACGATGGGCTGGTGCTGGACATTACCGGATCGGCGCATCTGTTCGGCGGCGAACCGATGATGCTGGCAGATATGCGTCAGCGGCTGAACCGGGCCGGGCTGACCGCCCGGATCGGGCTGGGCGATACGCGCGGGGCGGCCTGGGCGCTGGCCCGTTTCGGAGAAGGTCGGGCAGAGGCAGGACAACCCCACGATACGCTGGCAGGCTTGCCTGTCGCCGCGCTGCGGCTGGAGGGCAAGACGGTCATCGCCCTGCAACGTCTTGGCCTGCGTACGATCGGCGATCTGGAAGGCACGGCGCGTCCGCCACTGGCCCGCCGTTTCGGGCCGGACCTGTTGCTGCGGCTGGATCAGGCGCTTGGCCGCCAGCCGGAACAGATCGCCCCGCTGAAAGAGCGGCCCCATTACGGGATCCGTTTGAGCCTGCCTGACCCAATCGGTCTGTTTGACGACGTGATGGCGGCCACATCGCGCCTTCTGGACCAGCTTTGCGCCAAGCTGAAAGCGCAGGAGGCCGGGGCGCGGGAGCTTTGCCTGACGTTGCGCCGTGTCGATCAGGAGGCGCAGACGGTCGAGTTGCGCCTTGCAGGCCCGCTGCGGGATGCGGCCCGTATCCTGCCGCTATTCGAACGTGGCGTAGGCGAGATCGACGCCGGTTACGGCATCGACCAGATGCGGCTTGAGGCGACACAGGTCGAACCGCTGCCCGTGCATCAGATCAGCCATATGTCCTCGGGCCGGGCGGACAGGCTGAACGATCTCATCAGCCGCATCGGCACCCGGATCGGTCTGGAGAACGTGCAGCGGTTCCTGCCCGCCGACAGCCACATCCCCGAGCGCGGCTTCATCATTGCCGCAGCGGCCTGTTCGAAACCGGGCGGGCCGTGGGTCGCGCTACGCCCGCGCCCTTTGCGCCTGTTCCCGCCGGAACCCATCGCCGGAGCCGGGCCGCGCCCCCCCGAGCGGTTTCGCTGGCGACGCATGTGCCTGACCACGGCACGAGCGACGGGGCCGGAACGCATTGCCCCGGAATGGTGGCTCCCGGATGAAAACTGGCGCAGCGGATTACGCGACTACTGGCATGTGGAAACCCATCAGGGGCGGCGGCTCTGGTTGTTCTACACACCGCAAAATCCGGGCTGGTTCGTGCAGGGGGAATTCGCATGATCGAAATCGTCCGGGATCAGCGACAGGTCGAGGCGGCCCGTTTCGATGACTTGCTCATGAAACAGGGAAAAGCCGGTTACGCCGAGCTCTGCGTGACGACGAATTTCACCTTCCTCACCGGGGCGTCCCACCCCGAGGAACTGATCGTTCGCGCCGCCGAACTCGGCCTGTCCGCCATTGCCGTTACAGATCGCAATTCCCTGGCCGGAGTGGTGCGCGCCTATCGGGCGCTGACAGAGCTTCGGCGGGGTGTCGAGAAGGCCGTTCGCATCCGATCGCAACACCGGATTGACCAATGTTCACGCCGGGAAATCGGCCAGACCACCCCGATTGAGCGGCCAAATGCGGTCCACTTGCCGAAACTGATCGTCGGATGCCGTCTGGTGCTGCGCGACAGCTCGGTGGACTGGATCGCCCTGCCGCGGGATCGCGCGGCCTATCGGCGGCTGACCCGCCTGCTGACCCTGGGCAAGCGGCGGGCAGGCAAAGGCGATTGCCACCTTGACCGGGCCGATTTGCAGGATGGCTGCACCGGTATGATCCTGATCGCCCTGCCACAGGGCGGATTGGACGCCGCCGCGCCACATATCCGGCAAATGCAGCGGCATTTCCCCGGCCATGTCTTTCTGGGGGCGGCCCCGCGCTATGACGGGTCCGATCAGGCCTATCTGAACGCCTGCGCCCGTCTGGCGCTCGGAACGTCGGCCCCGATGGTCGCGGTCGGGGACGTGCTCATGCACCGGGCCTCACGCCGTCAACTGGCCGATGTGCTGACCTGCATGCGCGAACATATCACGATTGATCAGATCGGCACCCGCGCCCTGCCCAATGCCGAGCGCCGCCTCAAAGGTCACGCCGATATGGAACGGGTGTTTCGCAATCACCCCGCCGCCCTGCGCCGCACGCTGGACATCACCGCCCGGTGCAGTTTCTGCCTGAGCGAACTCAGCTACGAATACCCGGATGAAATATCCAAGGGCGAACCCCCACAAACACGGCTGGAGCGACTGGCACAGGATGGCCTGAAACGGCGCTATCCGAATGGCGCGCCTCAGCGGGTTCACGATCTGATGAAAAAGGAATTGAAACTCGTCGTGGAACTGGGCTTTCCGGCCTATTTCCTGACCGTCCATGATATCGTTCAGTTCGCCCGCTCACGCGGCATTCTCTGTCAGGGGCGCGGCTCGGCAGCCAATTCGATTCTCTGTTATCTGCTGGGCATTACCGATGTATCGCCAGATCAGATCGCCATGGTGTTCGAACGTTTCATCTCGAAACACCGCGGTGAGCCTCCCGATATCGACGTGGATTTCGAACATGAGCGGCGCGAAGAGGTGATCCAGTGGATTTATGAAAAATACGGCCGCCACCGCGCGGGGCTTTGCGCAACGGTGATCCATTTCCGCAGCCGTGCCGCCATCCGCGAGGTCGGTAAGGTCATGGGGCTGTCGCAGGACGTGACGGCAGGACTCTCCGGTCAAATCTGGGGCATGTCCAATGGCGGCGCGAACCCCGAGCGCATCAGGGAACTTGGCCTTGACCCGACCGACCGCCGCCTTGCCCAGACCATTCGCCTGATCGGCGAGATCATCGGCTTTCCCCGCCACCTGTCCCAGCATGTGGGCGGTTTCGTCATCACCAGGGGACGGCTCGATGAACTGGCCCCCATCGAGAATGCGGCGATGGAGGATCGCACCATCATCGAATGGGACAAGGACGACATCGACACCTTGGGCATCCTCAAGGTGGATGTGCTGGGGCTTGGCATGCTATCCTGCATCCGCAAGGCGTTCGATCTGATGCAGGCGCATATGGGCGAAAACCTCACCATCGCCTCCGTTCCGCAAGAGGACACCGCCACCTACGATATGCTTTGCGTGGCCGATGCGGTCGGCGTGTTTCAGGTCGAAAGCCGGGCACAGATGAATTTCCTGCCCCGGATGCAACCGCGCGAATTCTACGATCTGGTGATCGAGGTCGCCATCGTGCGCCCCGGCCCCATTCAGGGCGGCATGGTGCAGCCCTATATCAAACGGCGGCAAGGGCTGGAAAAGGCAGAACCGTTCGGCCCCGAACTGGAGGCGGTGACGCGGCGCACGCTCGGTGTGCCGCTGTTTCAGGAACAGGCACTGCAGATTGCCGTGGTCGGAGCAGGCTATACCGCCGAAGAGGCCGACCACCTGCGCCGTTCGCTCGCCTCGTTCCGGCGCATGGGCACGATTGGCGAACATCGGGACAAGTTCATCGCCGGGATGCTCCGCAACGGCTATACCCAAGAGGTGGCAGAACGCTGTTTCGGGCAGATCGAAGGCTTTGCCGATTATGGCTTTCCCGAAAGCCACGCGGCGGCCTTTGCCATGCTCGCCTATGTTTCGGCCTGGCTGAAATGTCATCATCCCGCGGTCTTTGCCTGCGCCTTGCTGAACTCCCAGCCCATGGGATTCTATGCCCCCGCCCAGATCGTCCGCGACGCCCGAGACCATCAGGTCGAGCTGCGTCCCGTCTGTGTGAACGCCAGCCACTGGGACAACACGCTGGAACGCCGCACCGACGGGGCGCTGGCCCTGCGTCTGGGCTTTCGCCAGATCAAGAGCTTCAAGGAAGAAGACGCCGGCTGGATCGTGGCCGCCCGTGGCAATGGCTATCGCGATCCTCAATCCGTCTGGCTGCGGGCCGGGGTGGTCCCTTCGGTTCTGGAATGGCTGGCCGAGGCGGATGCCTTCGCGGATATGGGGCTGACCCGCCGCGATGCGCTCTGGCAGGTGCGCGCGATCCGGGGGCAGGCCCCCCTGCCCCTGTTCAACGATCCGATTGACGGCGAAACCATCCGCGAGCCGTCAGTGGCGCTGCCCCCGATGCATCTGGGCGAAGAGGTGGTGGAGGATTACGTCTCCATGCGCCTGACCCTGCGGGCGCATCCGGTGGAATTGCTGCGCCCCACGATCCCCAACCTGACACCACACGACAAGCTGGCCACCGCACCGCTTGGACAGGTCAGCGTCTGCGGCCTTGTCATCACCCGTCAGCGCCCCGGCACGGCATCCGGCGTGATTTTCCTGACACTGGAGGACGAGACAGGCATATCGAACGTGGTGGTCTGGCCCAAAACCTATGAACGCTTCCGCCAGATCGTCATGGGCGGGCGGCTGTTGCGTGTAACGGGCCATCTGCAACGCGAAGGTATTGTCGTGCACCTGATCGCCCGACAGATCGAAGACCTCTCGCCCCGCCTGTCCGATCTCGGCCATCCGATAGAGAATACCATTGGCCAGACCACCCCCAAAACCGACACAGCCCCACGCCTCAAGCGCCCCCCACGCGCAATGCACCCGAGAGATCAGGCCAAGCGGTTGTTCCCGAGCCGGGATTTTCATTAGCGGCCCAGAGCGGTCACTCGTCACATCCAAAGTTGCTGCGATGCAGCTTCCCCAAAGCGGACGTCCCAGAATGTGGACAACGCCAACTCTCAGAAGGCATGATTAACTAATCTTTGAGTCTCCGGATCTCCGTTTCCCGTTGTGCCGGTGACCTGCCACGGACCTTTCATCCAGCCGCGACCGGAGTCCGGTTTGCGTTTACGCCGATCGGCGCAGGGTGAGCAATCGCCCGACGCGCGGAGTTTTCATCTCGCGCAGCGGGGCGGGCGATTGCGGTGGTCAGGGACCGCGCATAGTCA
>JAFKDC010000057.1 GCA_017255395.1 Enemella evansiae
TCCCATGTGGATCACTCCGGAATCCCCCGCTGCAAGCTGCGTTGCGGGGAGGGTCACATGGGTCAATTCTCAATGGAAATTACGCGCTCTCCCGGGTCAGTTCTGGGTGGAAATCAACACATTGCGGTTCTGGCGGCGGCTGCGGGGCATCGGATCAGGCTTTGCTTCGGTCGCGGGCGTCTCGGGGGCGGGGCTTGGCGGTGGCGGGGCGCCGGGATCCTCGTCGTCCGGCCCTTCATCGGAGCCATCCGCCTCGGGCGGCGGCGCCTTCGGCTGGAAGCTCTTCATCGACGCCCAGGCCTTCACCAGCGTGCCATCGACTGAGAAATGCTCGTCCGACAAGAGCGGCGCGACCTCGCGATGGGCAAGGATCGCCGCCATGATCTTGCGCGACATTTCGGTGTTCATCAGCCGGTCGCGGTTCTTCGTGAACACCGTCGGAACCCAGACGGCGTCGTCGATACCGAGCCCCACAAACCAGCGAAACAGCAGGTTGTAGTTCATCTGCTCCATCAGCTGGCGTTCCGAGCGGAACGAGAACAATATCTGCAGAAGGCTCGCCCGGATCAGCCGCTCCGGCGCGATCGAGGGGCGGCCAAAGTGGACGTAAAGCCCTTCGAAATCGGCGTCGAGGCTGGCGAGGGCGTCGTTGACCACCTGCCGGATCTTGCGCAGCGGATGCTTGGCCGGGATGCGGTCCTCAAGGTCGACATAGCTGAAAAGCGACCCGCTCGTCTCGTCCGTGCCCCGCATTGTGCCCCCCCTCGCCGTGGGAAGGGGTGAATCATGTTCTGAATCCAAGGTCGAGGCCGACTATTTCAGCGGCCTGCTAGGCCGGGCCGGTTGATGCGGGAAAGAGGCGAGCCTGTCGGACCCGTCCAGGTTCGCTCACAATCCTTGCACCGCCAGCGCTGTGCGCCAGCTCGCGTGGAGCCCCATGCGGAACGCTTCGCGCCTGACCCGCGGTGTCAATCTCGACGGCAGCTTCCGCCCAACGGCGGGCTGTCGCGAGAGCGGCCTCGGCCTTTACGATCTGGGCTTGGCGATGGCCCTCAGCAGAGCGTTCAGCAGCTGGGTAGGGGGTTGTTGCATTCGGCCTCTCTGGCAGGGCGGGAGACTTCTTATTGGCCGTTTTGGGCGGAATGAAGGCAGACCAACACGATTTTCTGACATTTCCGTGAAAAGGGTTTGCGTCAGCTCGTTTTGGTCACTTCCGGCTACGAGCCGAATTTTCGGCGCGATCCGTGGCGTAATAGCTGTTCCGATACATGTCGCAATCGTGTCGATAAGTCGATTTTCCGGCATTCGTGTTGAATTTCGTCAAGGAACCTGCTTCGTTTGGGGGGGCAATTGCCCACCGCGCTTCCGGAGAGTGTGACTGCCGTTCGGCTTCTCCACGCTCCGCATTATTGCAATTGGCTGCCAGATTCATGGGACGCGACCGTCTTCACGGATGCTCCGTGAACACAGATAAAGGAGATGTCGATATGAAACGTTACTTGCTGGGAACCGCGCTCGCCGTAGCAACACCGATGGCTGCAGCCGCACAGAACTGCGGCGAAGTCTCGATTGCGGAAATGAACTGGGCCTCGGCCCAGATCGTCGTTGCAGTCTCGGAGTTCTTGCTGACACAGGGTTATTCCTGCGACGTCACGGTGGTCCCTTCGGACACCACCCCGGCCGTCACCTCGCTGTCGGAAAACAATGAACCTGACGTCGTGCCCGAGATGTGGCCAAACTCGGCCGGTGATGCCTATGACAAGCTCAAGGAAAATGGCCGCATCGTCGAACTGACCAGTGTTCTGAACCCCGGCGGCGTCGAAGGCTGGTGGATTCCGACCTACCTGGCCGAAGAGCATCCCGAGCTGACCACTATCGAAGGCGTTCTTGAGAACCCCGACCTCGTCGGCGGCATGTTCAACAATTGCCCCGATGGCTGGGGCTGCCGGACCGTCAGCGATAACCTGGCCCGCGCTTTCGACCTCGAAGGCAACGGGATCGAAGTGTTCAATCACGGCTCGGGCGAAACCCTCGCGACCTCGATGGCCTCGGCCTATGAAAGCGAAGAGCCGTGGTTCGGCTATTACTGGGGGCCAACCACACCGCTGGGCAAATTCGACATGACCCGCGTTGAGCTGGGCGAGTATGACGAAGAAGCGCATGCCGCCAACCAGAACCCCGACACCCCCGATCCGCAGCCTTCGGAATTCCCGACGGCGCCGATCCTGACGGTCGTTACCAAGGACTTTAACGACAACAACCCCGAGCTGGCGGATTTCTTCAGCAAGGTCTCGTTTGAAACGTCCGAGATGAGCCAACTGCTGGCTTGGCAGGATGAGAACAACGCCTCCACCGAGGAGGCCGCTGTTTACTACCTGCAAAACAACCAGGACACTTGGAGCAAGTGGCTGAACGAAGATGCACGCGGGAACCTGTCGCAACTGCTGGAGCAGTAAGCACAGACGCGCAATGACACCGGCGGGAAACGAACGTTTCCCGCCGGCATTCGTGTTCTTTCAACATGGCTGCCACGAAATATGCGCCGGAGGGCAGTTTCGCTGCAAGACCACGCGAAGGACCGCTTGCGACCGAGTAGTTTTTTACCCGGCCCAACGACAATCAGACGGTCCGCATCGGATCCGGGGAAGTGATACATGGCGACATACGATTTTCTGTTCGATAAACTGGGGCTGCGAGGCTGGTGCGGCGAAGAGCAGGGCGGCGGCCTCAGTTCGATGGCCGACCTCATGGGACAGGCCGGAGGCGAGAGTGATATCTCCGCCTGGGAGCTTCCCTTCCCCTCACTCGATGCGCTGAACGATGCCTGCAGCAGCATTCCGCAATCGCGGGACCTGACCCGAGGGTTGGAGCGCGGCTTTCTCAATATCAAGGACAGCCTGAAGGTCGTGGTCGATCCGTTGACCCAGCCGCTGAGCTGGGCACTGGAGAACGCGCTCTGGATCATGCAATCGGTGCCGTGGTGGATCATGATCCCACTGCTGATGCTGATCACCTGGGGCGTGGGCCGGTCGGGCAAGCTGGTGGCGCTGGTCGCGGCCTGCTTCGGCTTCTTGGCGTTTATCGACTTCTACGATCACACGATGCAGACGCTGGCGATCATCTTCGTCTGCGCCTTCATATGTGTGTTGTTTGGCGTGCCCATCGGTATCGCCATGTCGCGTAACGACCGGGTGCAGAAAGCGCTGATCCCGGTGCTGGACATGCTTCAGACGTTGCCGCCCTTCGTCTACCTGATCCCGCTGATTTTCCTCTTCTCCGTGACCGAACCGAAACTCTACGGTATCGCCATCATCCTCTATGCCATCGTTCCGGTGGTGCGCCTGACTGACCTCGGGATACGTCTGGTGGACAAAGACGTGATCGAGGCCGCCGATGCTTTCGGCATGACCAAGCGCCAGAAGCTCTTCGGTGTCCAGATACCGCTGGCGCTGCCGAACATCATGGCCGGGGTCAACCAAACGATCATGATGAGCCTCGCGATGGTGGTCATCGCCTCGCTGGTGTCGGCGCCAGGTCTCGGCGTACTGGTTCTGCGCGGTATCCGCAGCCTTGAGTTGGGTGTCGGGCTGCTGTCCGGCCTCGGGATTGTATTGCTGGCGATCATCCTCGACCGGGTCACCAAGGCCGCGCTGGCGCGGATCAACGCGGAGCAGAAATCATGAGTGATGACATCAAGATCTCGGTGCGCAACCTCTATAAAATCTTCGGCGAGGACCCCCAGGGCGCACTCAAAAAGGTCCGCGGGGGTATGGGCAAGGCCGAACTCCAAAACGAGACAGGCCATGTGCTTGGCCTAAACGACATCAATGTCGACATGCCCAGTGGCAAGACCACGGTTATCATGGGGCTGTCGGGGTCCGGGAAATCCACCCTGATCCGCCATCTCAACCGGCTGATCGAGCCCACGGCGGGCGAGGTCCACGTGAACGGCGAAAACATCCTGGAGTATAACGAACGCCGTCTGCGGCGGCTTCGGCAGGCGGAAATGTCGATGGTATTCCAGAAATTCGCCCTTCTGCCACACCGCACGGTGCTGGAAAACGCCGGCATGTCCTGGGCAATCGAGGGCAAGAACCGCAAGCAATACCGCGAGGAGGCGACGAAGTGGCTGAACCGCGTTGGCCTCGAAGGGCAGGGAGAGCAGTACCCCGCGCAACTTTCGGGCGGGATGCAGCAGCGCGTCGGGATTGCCCGGGCGCTGACCTCGAACTCAGACATCATGCTGATGGACGAGGCCTTTTCGGCGCTGGATCCCCTGATCCGCACCGACATGCAGGACCTGTTGATCGAATTGCAGGATGAACTGGCCAAGACAGTGGTGTTCATCACCCACGATCTCGACGAGGCATTGAAACTGGCCGACCACCTGGTGATCCTCAAGGATGGCTATGTGGTTCAACAAGGTGAACCACAAGATATTCTGCTCAACCCCAATGATCCCTACATCGAAGCCTTCGTCAGCGACATCAACCGCGCCCGGGTCCTGCGGGTACGCTCGGTGATGGAAAAAACGAACGAAGCGCCCAAAGATATCGCGGGCGAGGTCGATTTCGACGATACGCTGGAGTCGGTGATTGCTGTTTCAAAGGGCGACACGACGAACAATTACCGTGTAGTGCGCGACGGTCGGCAGGTGGGTGTGCTGCACATGCATGATCTCGTGCGTGCCCTGGTGCCGCGCAAGGCCGGTGAGGAAATGACCCGGCGATTTTGACCTGGGCCCTGGTATGGCTCTGCCAGACCTCCTCCTGGGTCGATCCGCTTCACGGTCTTGATACTCGCGGATGCGAGCGATCACCGATTTCCCTTGGATGTGAGCCTTTTCCGGTCAGATCCCGCGGGTGACCGCGCCCGGCAGGTGCAGTTCTCGGGTGTGGAATGCCCTGCCGTTCAAGCCGTGGATGCCGCGAAGCGTGTTGGATGTCACTGAGAACTGACCCAGCCACGATAGAAAATGTCACTGAGACTTGACCCATGTGGAACCCTTCCCCTGACGAGATTTGTCGGGGGTCATTGGAGTGATCGACATGGATATTTTGAGCGTCATTCGACGTTGGGCACTTCGGGATAAGTTGCCCCTCCGAGAGATTTCGCGGCGGACTGGTTTGTCGCGAAATACCATCAGGCGTTACCTGCGCGCGGGGATCGTGGAGCCCAAGTTCAAAGGGCCATCGAGGCCGAGCAAGCTTGACCCGTACGCGGAGAAGCTATCGGGCTGGTTGCTGTCCGAACAGCGCAAATCGCGGGCGTTGTTGCACAAAAGGGCGAGGGATTCACCTCGCGAATCCAATGTAGTAGCCGGAAGGTATGAGCAGACCTCCGAAGACGACCTACAAGACCACCAACTGGGCGCTGTTGGATAAATCAGCTGGCGAGCGCAATCCCCCTTTCCCCGGGCACACTTATCCTGCGGCCACGGTCATCGGGATGCCGAGTGCCGTGAAGCGGTTGAGGACCGCCACCCGGATCTGGACCTCTGCCACCTGGCGGTCGAATTCCCGGGACATCAGCCGCTGGCCGAGCAGCTTCACGCAGTTCATTTTCGTCTGGACCCTGCTGCGCCGGTGGTACCCGCTCCAGTTCCGCCAGAGTGCCCGACCCAGGTGCTTCGATGCTCGCAGGATCTCGTTGCGTGCGCGAGCTCCTGCCGTGTCCGACTTCCAAGGCCGGGCGTTCGACGGGGTGGAATGATCGCTGCTGCTCCACGGGCCGCAATGGCATCGTGGCAGGCGCGTGTGTCGTAGGCACCGTCAGCCGTGACAGTGGCGATGTCCTCGTTCGCCGAGATCTGGGCGAGAAAGTTCGGCAGCATCGGGGTGTCGCCGACATTGCTTGAGGTGACCTCGACCGCCCGGATCTCCAGCGTTTCCTCATCAATTCCAAGGTGGATCTTGCGCCATACGCGCCGTTTGGAGCCGC
>JAFKDC010000058.1 GCA_017255395.1 Enemella evansiae
ATGACCGGACGCCCCTGCAGGACACTGCGGGGGCGTTTTTCGTTCGGGCCCGTTTCCTGGCCTCTGCCTGTTCGGTCGCCCGGCTGGCGCCGGGCGACCGAGGGGGGGGGGGGGGCGGGGGGGGGGGCGCCCCCCCGACCGGGGGCTTTGCCCCCGGACCCCCAGGATATTTGCGGACAGAAGAAGGCGGGCCGCGTCCCCTGGTGTCTTCTGTCCGGACGTCCCGGGACGCGCGCGTAGTGCGGCATCGCCGAACCTGTGCTGCGCAGCATCTGGTTCCTTGTCCCGCGCGGTGCCGTTGTCTGTCCAAAGCGATGCCCGGCAGAGCCTTGTGTCGGTCGCGTGGCTGTTACGGGTCCTGTGGAGGTGCTTTGCCGGGGCCTGCCCGGCCGGGGAGAGTTGCCATGACCGCCGCCATTGCCTAACCCTTTCGGAACGAAAGGAAGCGCCCGCATGAAGCCCTTTGTCCTCGGTTCCCAGACCATCGCCGCCGGAGCGCGGCGCACCGTCGACCTGCCGGTCTCGGTCCTGTCGGATCACACGCCCGTCAATCTTTCGGCCCATGTCATCCATGGCAGGAAACCCGGCCCGGCGGTCTTCGTTTCGGCCGCCATCCACGGCGATGAGGTCATCGGCGTCGAGATCGTCCGCCGCCTGCTGCGCGCCGCGCCGCTGTCGCGGCTGTCCGGCACGCTGATCGCCGTGCCCATCGTCAACAGCTTCGGCTTTCTCAACCAGTCGCGCTACCTGCCGGACCGGCGCGACCTGAACCGGTCGTTCCCCGGCCATGGCGAGGGCTCGCTGGCGGCGCGTCTTGCCGATCTCTTCATGAAAGAGATCGTGCGGCGCTGCGACGTCGGCATCGACCTGCATTCCGCCGCCGTGGGCCGCGAGAACCTGCCGCAGATCCGCCTGACCCCGGGCAGCGCCCGCCTGAAGGAGCTGGGAGAGGCCTTTGCCGCGCCCGTCACGCTGACCTCGAAGGTGCGCGAGGGCTCGCTGCGGCTGGAGGCGGGGGCGGCGGGCGTCGACGTGCTGCTTTACGAGGCCGGCGAGGGGCTGCGTTTTGACGAATTCGCGGCGCGGGCCGGGGTCTCTGGCATCCTGCGGGTTCTGGCGAAGCTGGGCATGATCGCGGGACGCGGCGTGCCGAAGCCGCGCGGGGCATCGGTGTTCTGCGAGCGGTCGTCCTGGGTGCGCGCCCCCTCGGGCGGGTTGCTGCGGACGCTGAAGGCCAGCGGCGAATACGTCACCCGCGGCACGGTGCTGGGCATCGTCACCGACCCTTTCGGAGAGGCGGAGGCCGAGGTTCTGGCCGAGGTCGCGGGCATCGTGATCGGGCGCACCAACCTGCCGGTGGTGAACGAGGGCGACGCGGTCTATCACATCGGCGAACCCGCCGAGCACAAGCTGGCCCGCGCCGCCGACGGCTTCGAGGCGCATCAGGACGCGCCGCCGCTGTTCGACGAGGACGAGATCATCTGAAGCCGTCCCGCCCCCTCTGCCACGGGGTGTATGGGGGGCATGTCTGAGCGGGACGAAGGGTCGCGCTGCGCGCTGTGCCTGTGTCTCGCCGCTGTCCCAAGCGCGAAGACCCGGCGGGCGCCGTAGGGTCGGGCGGCGACCCGGTGCCCCGGTGCAAAGCAGGAACCGGGTTGCGCCCCGGCGCCCGTGGGTGCAGGTTCGCGGCCACAGCAGCCGGAGACCCGCCATGCCCTTCACCCTTGCCACCTGGAACATCAATTCCGTGCGTCTTCGTCAGGGTTTGGTGGAGAAACTCCTGACCGAAGAGATGCCGGACGTGCTGTGCCTGCAGGAATGCAAGTCGCCGGTGGACAAGATCCCGCTGGAGGGCTTTCAGGCGCTTGGCTACAACCACATCGTCGCGCGCGGCCAGAAGGGCTACAACGGCGTCGCGATCCTGTCGAAGCTGCCGATCGAGGATGTGGGCGACCGTGATTTCGCAGCCCTCGGCCATGCCCGCCACGTCGCGGCGCGGCTGGAGAACGGCGTCACGGTGCACAACTTCTATGTCCCGGCGGGCGGCGATGTGCCCGACCGCGCGGTGAACCTGAAGTTCGGGCAGAAGCTGGACTACCTGTCGGAGATGCGCGACTGGTTCCACGGCGAGCGTCCTGAGAAGGCGATCCTCGTGGGCGACCTGAACATCGCCCCGCGCGAGGACGACGTCTGGGACCACAAGAAGATGCTGAAGGTCGTCAGCCACACCCCGGTCGAGGTCGAGGCGCTGGGGGCCACGCAGGACGCGGGCGGCTGGGTCGACATCACCCGCAAGGACCTGCCCGAGGGGCAGCTTTATTCCTGGTGGTCCTACCGCGCCAAGGACTGGGATGCCGCCGACAAGGGCCGCCGCCTGGACCACGTCTGGGCCACGCCCGATATCGCCAACGCGGGCCACTCCAGCCGCATCCTGCGCGCCGCGCGCGGCTGGGAGAAGCCCTCGGACCACGCGCCGGTCTTCGCGACCTTCGACCTGTAGGGCGGTTGCGGGAGGCGCGCCTGCGCCATGCCCGCCCTCTGGAGGGCGGTGGCGCCTGGTGCGGCCCTGCCATGAAAGTCGCCGGTCGAACCGCGCGGGGCAGATGTTGCGGGATGCCCTCCCGGGGGGAGGTCGGGCATGGCGCATGCGCGCCGGGTGCGGACAAGGGCGGCGCGCCTGCTGAACCTGAAGCATCGATATGCGTGCAGCTCCCTTGGGGATCGGCTGGGGCTTTGCCCGTTCGGTCCACAGGGGCAACTCCCGCAAAGCCTGCGTCCGCCTGAGGTGGGCCGACTCGGGCTCTGCCTGTTTGGATATCAATGGTTCCGCCCGGAAGCCCGTATCCACCTGCGGCGCTTCGGTCGCGGCTGCGCCCGTTCGGACCTCGAAGGCTCCGCCGGAGCCTTCGTCCACCTGCGGCGGATCGGTCCTCACCCTTGCAACTGACAGCGTCGTGAGCCATCTAGCCTGTCAAGGAAACCGCAACACGGCGGAGGCGAAGATGCTGGAACTGAATGCTGCGAAGGGCCCCGAGGCGGGCGATCTCGTGAAGGATATCACCGAGGCGGAGTTCATGGCCGAGGTCGTGGACGGGTCGAAAGAGATCCCGGTGATCGTCGATTTCTGGGCGCCCTGGTGCGGGCCGTGCAAGACACTTGGGCCGCAACTGGAAGAGGCCGTGAAGGCCGCAAAGGGCGCGGTGAAGATGGTCAAGGTCAATGTCGACGAGGCGCAGGCGATCGCCGGTCAGATGCGCATCCAGTCGATCCCCACGGTCTATGCCTTCTATCAGGGCCAGCCGCTCGACGGCTTTCAGGGCGCGCTGCCGCAGTCCGAGATCAAGGCCTTTGTCGAGCGCGTGGTGCAGGCCGCCGGTGGCGATGCCTCGGGCGGGCTGGACGATGCCGTTGCCGCTGCCGAGGAAATGCTGGAGCAGGGCGCGGCGGTGGATGCGGCCCAGACCTTTGCCGCGATCCTCGAGGAAGATCCCGCCAATGCCAAGGCCTATGGCGGGCTGGTGCGGGCGCATGTGGTGCTGGGCGAGCTGGAGCAGGCCGAGGCGATCCTGAACGGCGCGCCGGTCGAGATATCCAAGGCACCCGAACTGGAGGCGGCCCACGCGCAGCTGGAGCTCGCCAAGCAATCGGCGGGCGTCGGCCCGGTGGCCGAGCTGACCGCGACGGTGGAGGCCGAGCCCGACAACCATCAGGCGCGTTTCGACCTTGCGCAGGCGCTTTATGCCAAGGGCGATGCAGAGGGCGCGGTTGCGCAGCTTCTGGACCTGTTCCGGCGTGACCGAGAGTGGAACGACGGCGCCGCGCGGGCGCAGCTTTTCACCATCTTCGAGGCGCTGAAGCCCAACGACCCGGTGGCCCTGAACGGACGCCGGAAATTGTCGTCGATGATATTTGCCTGAGCCCCGGCGCAGGCTACCTGAGACGGCATGACACGGCTGACAGACCTGCCGGGCACGATCCCGGTCTTTCCCCTGCCCGGGGCGCTCCTGCTGCCGCGGGCGCGTCTGCCCCTTCATATCTTCGAACCGCGCTATCTGGCGATGCTCGACGACGCGCTCAAGACGCCGGAGCGGCTGATCGGCATGGTCCAGCCCGCGCCGGTCCCGGGGCGGACGGAGAAGGGGTTGCACCGGATCGGCTGCGCCGGCCGTGTCACCCAGTTCTCGGAAACCGAGGACGGGCGCTACATGATTACCCTCACCGGGATATCGCGGTTCCGCGTGTCGCAGGAGGTGGAGGGCTTCACCCCCTACCGGCGCTGCGAGGTCTCGTGGCAGGGCTTCGACCGCGACCGCTCTGACGGGCCCGAGGCGGATGAGTGTTTCGACCGCGACCGGTTCCTGCGGCTGCTCGACCGCTACTTCACCGCCCGCGATCTGCAGGCGGACTGGCAGACGCTGAAGGACGCCGACGACGAGCTGCTGGTGAACTCGCTGTCGATGCTTCTGGACTTCGGTCCCGAGGACAAGCAGGCGCTGCTCGAGGCGCCCTCGCTGGGCACGCGGCGCGAAACGCTGGTGACCCTGATCGAATACCGCATGCGCGGCGGCGAAGGAGACGTGATGCAATGACCCCCCCCGAATTCGACCGCCGCATGCTGGAGGCGCTGATCTGCCCCCAGTCGCAAGGCACGCTGGACTACGACGCCGAGCGGCAGGAACTGATCAGCAAGCAGGCCAACCTTGCCTACCCGATCCGCGACGGCATCCCGGTCATGCTGGTCGACGAGGCGCGCCGGCTGGACCCGTAGCGCCGCGCGCGCGGCTGGGTGCCGCGCCGGAGGGGCGGGACGCGGAGTCTTGGGCGCGTATCGGGGATGCGGGGCCTTCGCGAAACGCCGAAGGCACCGGAACCGCGCCCCTAGGTGTTTGATCCCACGGTTTGATGGTGTGATCCTTTCGAAGGAATGGAAGGAAGCCCTATGGGACAAGTTCGTCACGGCAGCGCCACGACCACGCACGCTATCCGAGCTGCAATACAGCGA
>JAFKDC010000059.1 GCA_017255395.1 Enemella evansiae
AAACTCAAACACTTCCGAAAAGTCGCCACGCGATACGAGAAAACCGCCCGAAATTACCTCGCGGCTGTTCTCCTGGCGTCGACGCGCCTTTGGCTCAGGTTTTATGAGTCCGCGCCCTAACCGCCTATGTCCTGAAAACGGTCAGCGACACCATGCTGGTCAGCAGGCGCCGCAGCTCCTGATGGGTTTCCGGCACGACGATGGCGGGGATCTCTCCGGCCGGGACCGGCGCCATGAGGCGGTCGCCCAGATGCGCGCGGATCGCCTCGACAGAGCCCTGGGTGGCGAGATAGACCTCGATCGCGGCGCGGTGGCTGGCCAGCCAGTCGTCGTCGATGGCCCCGACCAGCGCCCCCAGCTCGGCGAAGGTGCCCCAGACCGGCATCCCCGGATAGCCCATGTCGTCCAGCGCCAGCATCGGGTGCATGTAGCTGTAATGCAGCAGCACCGGCAGCCCGGCGGCCAGCGCGGCCAGCATCGGCCGCTGTTCGGGCACCGGGAAGACCTGGAGGAAGACCGAGGCGCCGCAATCGCGCAGGAAGGTGGTCAGGTCGGCCGGATAGGGATGCAGTTCGAAGGCGTCGAGGGGCAGACCCCGCTCGGCCAGGCCCTTGTGGATCCGGTTGACGACCGCGTCGGAGAGGTGGCCGACATGGATATGCTTGGAAATGCCCGCCTCGATCGCCACCGGGATCGCCAGGTCGAAGCTGTAATCGTAGTTCCGTTCGATCTTGGCCGGATCGCTGCACACCGACACGCTGACCAGCGGATCGGCGGTCAACCCGGCCAGCGGCTCGGCCTGGCCCGCGCGGGCATAGGCGGGGATGTAGGTCACTTCGCGGCCCGGGGCGATCTTGGCGTAATAGGCGATGTCATAGGGCCGCCGCGCGACATAGCCGTCGATCACCGGGCTGAGCCGACCGAGCGCGAAGCCGGTGCCAAGCGCCGTGAGCAGGTGGATCCGGTCGCAATGCTCGCGCCGCAGCCCGGCCATCAGCGCCACGTCGCTGCGCGCGGGGTTGACGAAGACCTGGCTCGGTTTCAGCTGCGCCAGGTGCCACATCAGCCAGGCGGCCTTTTCCTCCAGCAGGCGGTCGGTGTTGCACAGCACCTCGATCCCCTGCTCGCGCAGCGCGTCGCAGATCCCCTGATCGCTGACCATGAGTTCGGACGAGACGATCTTGATCTCGCGCAGGCCGCGGAACAGCTCGAGGATGTCCATGGTTTCCTGCCACAGCCCCTGCTGGTCGTCCACGACGCCCGACACCAGGAAGACCACCGGCCCCTCGGCGCTGCCCGCGGGCTCCTGCGGGAGGACCTTGTAGCGGGTGCCGATCTCCTCGCCGAGGCGGGTGCATTGCCAGTCCACCTCGAGGCTGGCAAGCCGGAGGTAGCGGCTGGCCCGGGACAGGTTCGGGTCGTAGCTGATCGCGGTCAGGAGGCGTTGCAGCAGGTGCAGCGCCTCCTCGTGGCGTTCCTCCAGCACCAGGGTGGCCATCTGGATTTCCAGGTCGCGCAGGCTGCTCAGGTGGCTGATCTTGGTCAGCCGGTAGCGCGGCGCTGTGGTCACCTGCGCCGGGTAGAGCGAGACCGAACGCAGGTTGGCCGGGGTATAGGCCGCGATCTCGGTCAGGCGCTGGCTGAGAAAGGCCGAGGCCCTGGCCTCTTCCATGCCCGCCAGATAGCCGCGTTTCTGCATCTTCTCGTAGAGGTTGCGCAGCAGTGCCTGCTTGCCCGGCCAGTCCAGCGCGGTCCAGATGCCCCCGCCGTGGTCGTCATAGACCGACATGCTCTGCGGAATATAGAGGATCGGCCCCTGGGTGGCATGGACATAGAGCCGGATCGTGTCGCCGCGCACCTCGCGGAAGATCTCGGGCACCTGCGAGCTGTCGGTCCCGGCATCGTAGAAGACATTGCGGTAGAGCATCGCGCTGGTGTGGAAATAGACGCCTTCCACCGCGATCTCCTCGAAGGTCAGGATGGTCTTCGAAGGTTCGTGTTCGGGATGGAAGCTTTCCGTCCGGTCGATCTGGTTGCGCATGATCGTGCGATGCGCGACGCCGCCCAGATGCGGCTGCGCCTCCAGCAGGTCGACCTGCATGGTCAGCTTGTCCGGATCGATCCAGTAATCGTCGCAGTCGAGCACGTGATAGAACCGGCCCCGCGCCGCCCGCAGCCCCGAGACGAAGGCCTCGGCATTGCCCTCGGTCGTCTCGTGGGTGATCACCCGCAGCGTCATGCTCTCGCGTCCCGCGCGCCCCACCTCCTCGGCCGCGATCCGGGCGCTGTCGTCGGTCGAGCCGTCATCGACCAGGATGATCTCGACCTCGCCCTCGAAGCTCTGGGCCAGCACGGAACCTATGGCACGACGAATGAAGACCGCTTCGTTGTAGCACAGCATCACGACGCTGACGGCAGGACGGGAAGAAGGCATTCGGAGCAATCCATTTTGTGACGATGAAAGGTCCTGCGGCAGGCGCACAAGACCCCTATGCAGGTGCCAGAAAGCGCGGGGTCGCGCAACCCGGGCGGCGCCCGGCCGCCACTGCCCCCCTCCGGATCGCTACAGAAGAAAGTCGTCCGCGCCCAGTTCGAGACCGTTTGCCACCTCGATGGCAAAGTCGATCCGGCCGTCGCCCTCCACGTCCCCCACCACGAAGCCCGCCAGCGTGGACAGCCGCCCGCCCGCCTCGAACCCGTCGATCCGGAGGGTCTGCGCCCCCGGCATCGCGACATAGAGATCCGCGCCGCCGCCGCCCTCCATCCCGAGGGTCCCGGTGCCGCCCGCGCGGGCCACCAGGATGTCGTCCCTCGCCCCCCCCCGTCCAGCACCCGGCCGATGCCGCCCGGGTCGAAGGCGAACTGGGTGATCCCGGCCTCGGTCTCGCCCGCCGCGAAGATCTGGGCGACGCCGCCGACCTCGGCCGCGGCCAGGGCGGTGACATTCTCCAGCGTGGTCGCGGCGGTGTCGGCAAAGCTCCGCAGGTGGATCAGCTGTCCCGCGGGGGTCAGGGTCAGCAGGCTGAACCCGTCATCCGCCCCCCCGGCCAGGACGAAGACCCGGTCGCCCAAGGTGAAGGTTTCAAGCGCGGTGCCCCCCTGGAACCGGGTGTCGAGACTGTCGATCACGTGATCGGTCACCGCAAGCTGCCCCCCGGCCCCGACCCGCAGCACGGTGAGCGAGGAACTGCCCGCCCCGCCCAGGATGGCATGGGCCACCCCGCCGAGACTGGCGGTGACCACTGCGCCCGGCGTGTCGAAGCCGATGCCGCTGGAAAGGCTCTCCAGCCGCGCGGCCTGTTCCACCAGGCCGCCGCCCTCCTGCACCGCGTAGAGCCGCGGCGCACCCTCCCCCGCGCGGCTGCCGACGGCATAGGCGCGCCCGCCCGCCGCGACCTGCGCCAGCGCCAGCAGGTCGGCGGGCGCCTGGGTGCCCGCGCCGCTCACCTGGCCGCCGATCTGCCCCGAGGCGTTCAGCCAGTGGGCGGATTGCCCGCCCGCCAGCAGCCCGGTCGGCTGCAGCATCGTGCCCGTCCCGGTCTCCAGCACCGCGAGGCCCGGGGTGCCCAGATGCCCGACCCGCGCGCCGAAGCCCGTCTGCGACAGCAGCGCGGCCGCCCCCGGCCCAAGGTCGAAGGCGCTGATGCCGCCCCCGTCGCGGGTGATAGCGTAAAGCTGCGTCCCCCTGTCCCCGGCATGGATCGCCAGGCCCGTCAGGCTGGAGGAATAGGCGGCCGCCCCGCCCGACAGCGTGGCGACATAACGCAGATCCGCCATGAGTCCCGGTCCCTTGTCCCGCACTCCCCCGGATGGGAGCCCGGCACGGAATTGCCTCCGGTCAGGGTCCGGGGCGGGACAGGAATGTGACCGGATCGGGGATCATCGGAACAATGCGAAATACCCCGGCGCGGGTTCCGGCGCCGGGGTATCCACGCAGGACGGTCATGCCGCCGGGATCATTCCCAGGTGCCGTCGGGCAGATAGCCGTATTCGGCCATGAAGTCGCCGCAGACATCGTTGACGACATCGCGGATATGCGGCGCCAGCGGGGACAGGCGGCTCGAGAGGTCGATCGCGGAATGGTATTTCGGCGAATACCAGGGATCGGCCTGTTCCTCGGCGGTGGTCTGGTGATTGTCGTCCCGCCAGATCCGCGAGGGGTCGATGCCCGGCAGGCCGGTGAAATCGCGCAGGGCCTGGATCGTCTCGGGTTCGTTCAGATCCTCGTAGCGCAGGCACATCAGCACCCCCTCCATCGAGGGATGGTCGATATGGGCATAGCTGTTGAGGTAATCCTCCACCGCGAACTGGATCAGCTCCTCGTCGAACTCGCTGCCCCGACGCTCCACCACTTCCTGCAACGACCGGACGACGTTGTGCGGATGGCGGATCACGGTGACATATTGCGACGGCCAGCCCAGCACCTCGCGCATCTTCGGAAACAGCGGCGTCAGCAGCGGATCCTTGACGCAGAGCACCCGCGGATAGCTCAGCACCCGCGCGATATAGGTCAGCTGCATGGTGATCAGCTTGCGCACATGCAGCTTGAAATGCTCGGGCTCGCGGAAGAAGCCGCTGGTATGGGCCCGCCATTTCTCCATGCCGACGTCGTAGGATTCCAGCACCGGCCGGACATAGCTGATTTCCGGGTGATATCGGTTGACCGCAGGCGCGGTGCAGATGAGCGCATGGGTCACGCTGGTGCCGGAGCGCGGCGCACCGCCCACGAAGATCACCTTGTTCGGCGGATCCCCTTCGGGCGGGATGGCAGGTTTTTGCGTCATCACACGGTCTCCTTCAGTCTTCGCCGAGATTTATGCGCGCCCCGGCGAATTGACCAGTCTGGATTTCATGGCCCCTTTCCGTGCCGTTCAGCCCCGGGCGGCGATGATGCGTTTGAGGGCGGCCTGCATGGCGCGGGAATGGTCGGGGCTGTCGACGAAGACCGGGTTGCGGGCGGCGGTGCGC
>JAFKDC010000060.1 GCA_017255395.1 Enemella evansiae
GCTCCAAATCCGGATTGCGGTGCTCAACCGCTACACTGCCCTTGGCATACCCGTCACAAAGCCCGTAGGATAAGTCCGTCCCGGGAAAGGGGAAGTGCGCTCAGACCCCGATTTGTGCAACAGAGCCGATCTCTACTTCTCGGAAGTCCATACCTCTCCCTTAAGAAAATTCTTTAAGAACAATGTGTTATTGTTGTGCGTATGCGCACATGCAATGGTGCATTTCGTCCTGTGCTGTGCGAATTTGCGGAAAATGCCGCGCAAATTTGGGTGACATAGCCACGTCACAATGAATTGCTTGGGTTAAGCTATTGATTTCTCTAGGGAAATCGTGGTGCCCGGGGGCGGAATCGAACCACCGACACGAGGATTTTCAATCCCAAATTGTGGATGAAAGATCAGGCGGTTACGGGTGAAATATCTGTCAAACCTACCACGGGAAATCAAGCACTTAGCGGCCGATTGTCAAACCATTCGCGGTCCCGGAAAGGGGCTTTGGGCCGATGGTGCGGCGGCATTTCGCGGCCTGTCAAGCGGTTTGATGCGCCGCCACTGACGCGCCAGCGCTTCCCGTTCCCGGGGGCCTGCGCATGAGCTGGAAGATCGCCAATCTTTGCGCCGACCGCCGGTTCGGCAGCGCCGCGCGCAAGCAGATCATCATGTTCCTGGCCGACAAGGCGAGCGATGACGGCTCGGGCATCTGGTGCTCCAAGGGCACGATCCAGCGCCACACCGAGCTGGGCGAAAGCACCGTGAAGCGGACGATCACCGATTTCCTGCGCGAAGGCATCCTGATCGAGACAGGACGCCGACCCTGCAAGAACGGTTTCACGGTGATCTATCGCATAGCTCTGGACCAAGTGCTGGCGCTGGAAAGCTCCGCCGAACCCGACGAGGGGACGGGGTCCACAGTGGACCCCGTTCAGCGTGGCCCCGGTAGGGGGTCCAGGGTGGACGGGGTACGGGGTCCAGGGTGGACCCCAAACCACCCTGAAACCATCCCTAAACCACCTACGCGCAAGCGCGCGGAGGCGGCGGTGGATGAAAGGGTTGAGAAGATCTGGGCCGCTTACCCCAAGGACCGGCAGCGCGGGAAGGCTGCGAGTGTGAGCGCGATTGCCGAAGCGCTGGCCGAAGGGATCGACCCGGACGACCTGCTGCGCGCCGTGCAGGCCTATGCGACCGAGAGCGCGGGCTTCACCCGGTCAAAGGTCTGTTTCTCGGACAACTGGTTCACCGCCCGCCGATGGCAGCGCTTCCTCGAGGCGATGGCCGAGGAGCGGGAGGCGCGGACAGTTTTGGCCGCCGCTCACCACGCCCGGCTGGCCGCCTGGGTCCGTGACCGCAGCCCGATGTGCAAACACATCACCGCCGCGCAGTTGACGGCGCTGGTGGCGGCGGGGCTCGTGACCGATGACCAGTTGCGCGCGGTTGGGCTGGCAGGGTGAGCGCCGCGTTCTCCGAAGGATGCGCCGCGCATCGCGTCTCATGTATCGCGCTTACCGTTCTGAGCATCGTGTCCCGCGCCCCCTGCGCCGCGCCCTCTGCAGCGTGCATCGCGCTTCCCGTCTCGCGTCCCCTGCACCCCGTCCCACTTGGCAAACCAACCGAAACGGACTCCAAGCCCCCGCCTCCGCTGACGCTGGGAGGCGGGGGCTTGGAGGAAGTTGGCAAGAAATAGGAACGTAAACTTCACATGCGCCACCATCGCAAACTGACCGGCGACGAACGCCGCCAGATCATCGAGGCCCGTACCGGGGGCACCCCTGCGGCCCTGCTGGCCGACCGGTTCGACGTCTCGGCCCGGACAATCTACAACACGCTGGGCCGGGCTAACGGCACACGCTCTCGACCCACCACAACGATCAGCACCCGCCTGAGTGCACGCCAGCTGGCGGGGTTTCAGGCCTCGCTGGAGAGGCGCGGCATCACCGACCAACCCGCCGCTCTGCGTTGCCTCATTGATGCGGCAGACATTCTGCTGCGCCCAGCCGATCCGGTGGTTCTCGACCACCTGCAAGCCTTAGGAGCGCAGGTCGCGACCGAAGGAGCCGCGATCAACCACATCGCCCGCAAGCTGAACGAGGCTAAACTACACGGCTGCCCGTTGCCCTTCACCGATGACGACCTGACCACGATCCGCACCTTCGCCGGGGGCCTGGCCGAATTCGCCGAGGGGTTCCGCATCCTGTGGGAGACACAGCAGGCTGCGATGACGCGCGAGGTCGACAAGGCGTTGGAGGGGTTGGCCGCAAATCCACCGGAGCCCTAAAGCAGGTCCCGCATCTGTGCCGCCCGCTGCGTCGCATCGCTTACGATCGGTTCGCTGACCGCCGCGGGAACCTGATCGCCCACCGCCAGAAGCGTCCGCTCCAGCGCAGGGCCCAGCCGATCCGTCATGTCGCGCAACAGTTCCAAGGCGCGGCCCTTGGGCAGACCCGCAGCACGCCCCTCGGCCTCGAAGTGGCGCGGCACGATCTCGTCGATGCCGTAATGGCCATCGATCGACATGGCGAGGCGGTAGCGCTTGCGCTGCAAGCGTCCGGCGCGCACGACCGGGGCGACGCTCAGGATGTCATAGAGGGGTGCAAGCGTGAACCGCGCCCGGCGGCCCAGACGCAGGCTGAAGTTCTTGGCGTGCCCGTCCGAAGCACCGATCAGGAAAAAGAATATCTGCGCCCGGAAGAACGTCTCCCGGTCCTCGATGGGCGTGTCGGATTCCCGCAGAAGCTCCATGATCTGGGCGATGCCGGGGCCGCCCAGCCGCTGGTATTTCATGGCAGAAGGATAGCCCAGCGACTGGCAGATATCTTCCTGCGGCAGGCGTTTCAGGGTGTCGCCCTGCCAGACGCGATCGAACCGCTCGACCGACAGCACGACCTGCCCCGGCAGGGTAAGCTTTTCGACCTGCGCGACGGGCAGGCCGATTTCGCGCGCCAAGGTCATGCAGAACAACTCGTTCTCGACGCTGTCGCTCAGGTCGATCTGCTCGGGGCCGGGAATGATGCCCATGGGCGTCTTGAAGATATGGCTGGTCGGCGTGATGCCGCGCGGCTTGGCCCACTGCCCGTCGATCCACAGATAGGCCGTCTTCTCTTGCGCGCCGGCGATGGAAATCCGGAAATCCTCGTCTTCACCTAGGGCGAGCGGCGCGGCGGCGAGGTTCTTCAGGTCGGCGACCATCTCCGCTTCCGCAATGATGCGATACTGCATGTCCTGTTCGGATGGAGCCTCGTCCACCGGCAGGAATTGCAGCGCACCGACACAGTCGCGTCCCAGCACAGACAACAGAGAGAACACATCCTTGCCCTGCGCCCCGACGCGCGCGGCGACCTTCTCGCGCAGCTCGCCTTCGGCATCGGGCAAGAGGTTGTCGAAGGCGGCGACAACGGGATCACCCTGCCATTTGAGCTTGGTCAGCGGAAGGGCACTGGCAACCGGAAATGCGGCCTCGGACGCGAGCCAGCCAGGATCATAGGTGAACGCGATGGCCCCATCCGTCGCGCGGGTCAGCGTGCCCACCCGCGCCCTTTCGTACCAGACGGCTGTCTTGTTTTGGCGTGTGCGGCGGCCCGCGCGTGCGATGCGTGCCATCCTAGTGCTGCCCTGGGTCGGCTACACGGTCCGTCGCGGACAGTTCCGTACCGAGGGCCTCGAGGAGGCGCAGGTAGACATCGAGGCTGACGGACACGACGCCGTTCTCGATGTCGGAAATGGTGGATTGCGCCGTGCCCGTCATCTCGCCAAGCTGCTTCTGGCTGATCTTCCGCGCCGCTCGCCGCGCCCGCAGCACGGCCCCGGCTTGTCGGAGGCTTCGGATTGGGTATGCGGGCAAGGTATCCATGGCCGCCTGATAGCTTAAGGGCGATATTTTGTCAATATAGCGTAGGAGCTATGAAATCCACATATAGCCCATAAGCTAAATCGCAGCCGTCGTGCGTAGGGGAAATTCATGCCGACCGGTATCAAGCGGCTCTGCTTTTGTGAGAGGGGAACCATGGATGACGTGAAGGGCGGGGAGCGGACGTTCGCTGCGCGCGCGAATCGTATTGGATTTAATGATTTAAGCCGACATTCATAATAGTTGTGACCTGCTATTGAACTTTCATCCAGCCGCGACCGGAGCCCAGTTGGTGTTTACGCCGATCGGCGCAGGTTGAGCAATCGCCCGACGCGCGGAGCCATCATCTCGCGCAGCGGGGCGGG
>JAFKDC010000061.1 GCA_017255395.1 Enemella evansiae
TCCCATGTGGATCACTCCGGAATCCCCCGCTGCAAGCTGCGTTGCGGGGAGGGTCACATGGGTCAATTCTCAATGGAAATTACGCGCTCTCCCGGGTCAGTTCTGGGTGGAAATCAACAGCCTTCCGGCCTCCCCTGCTCGGCTTCGCGTGTCGCAGGTGAGAACGGCCCTTCGGTCCGTCGCGCATTCGGCCATGCGGCCTCACCGCGGCGTTGCGCCTGGCATCCCGGTTTGCCCGCCTCGCGAGCACGTCCCTCCCCGGCCGCTCCGCCGGACTGCGCTCTGGTCTGTTTTGGCCGAGGCCAAAACGATCCCGCCGCTTCATCCGTCTCCCGCGTCCGGTCGGGCCGTTTGCCTGCTCGTGTCGGGCAAACCTACCGTCAAAACACACACACATGAGCGTGGAAGCATATCCTCCGGATGGCCCCCAAATCAGCCCGCGTCAAGGATCGCAAATCTTTTCGGCGAGGGCGGGGTCTATGGCGTTGGGCGGTCCCGTGCGTGAGCGCGCGCATGTGTCGGGTGCTGCGCGCGGCAATCCGGCGGCTGCGCCGTCCCTGACCCGGGCAGATTCGGAAACCAGGCATTCGGCCATGCCCCCACACTCACGTGGTGGCTCCACAACAGACTACTGGAGACCAGACATGGCTTACGACAATGCAAACACCTACGAGACCATTGAACTTTTCGGACTGACCGAGAAGGACGCACAGCTCCCGATCCCGGAAGATCACTTCCTGACCGACCGCATCATCCGCGAGAGCTTCGAGGCTCTGCTTGGCTCGCTGCGCGGGACTGGGCTCGAGGCAGAAATCGAACCGCTCGCCCATGGGCTCGCCACGATCCTGCAGCGGCGCAAGGTGGCGCTCGGCAAGGAGGTCGACCGCACCGCCGACAAGATCGGCGCGCTGGCAAAATCTCACGACGGGTCGGAGATCGCCGAGACCGCGCTCGAAGAGGCGCAGGCGCGCTTTCTGCACCTGCGCGAGATTGTCAGCGCCATCGAGGTGATGAGCGAGGCGGCGGCGGAATGCTACGAGATCGAGACCGGTCACGCCTTCATCCCGGCAGCCGGGTCGCGCGCAAGCATCCGGGCGCAAGAGACCGGGGCGGTCTTCGAGGCGCGGCAACTCCTCGAGCAGCATGATCGCGAAACCGCCGAGAAATCGAAAGTCGAGGGGGTGCCCCTGATTGTCTCAGGCGCCACCGACTGGACCGATGTCGATGTGATCTTCAACACACTCGACAAGGTTCGCGAGCGGATCAGGCAGAACCGCAACCAGGAGATCTTCCTCTGCCACAAGGGTGGCAAGCACGGGGCGGAGATGATCGCGGCTCGGTGGGCGCGGGCACGGGGTGTCGCACAAGCGCGCTTCGATCCGCGCTGGTCCGCGCATGGGCGGGCGGCACCGTTCAAGTGCAACGACGAGATGCTGGACGACAAGTTCGCGGCGACGGGGGTTGTGCTCTTCGGCGGCAACGGGGTCGCGCTGAACCTCGGGCAGAAGGCGGAAGCGAAAGGCCTGACGGTCATGCGGGTTGCGGACCCGGCGAAGAAGGCGTCGCAGGATTGAAGAGAGAGGGTCGCCTTCGGGCGGCCCTTTCGTCGTTTCTTATGGGTGTGGACGTTCTCCAAATCACTTTGCCTAGCAATTTCCTGTTTTGATAGGTATATGAATGCCAAGCAAAACTTGGAAATGATAGGCATGACCCCACTCAGCAGCATCGCGATGAGCGCCTATACCGATCTGGTGCGCCTCCTGAAGGACGACGCCTTGTCCGGTGTCGAAGGCAAGCCCACGCTCAAGGAGCGTGGGGATAAGGCTTATTGGTACGCCGCGCGCCGTGTCGGAACCGAGATGCAGTTCATCTATATCGGCGAAGACAGTGAAGAGACGCGTGCACGGATAGAGCGTATCGAAGAGCTGCGCGCGACCGCCAAGGACCGGCAGGCCGAGCGGTCCCGCCTGGTCCGGCTCTTGCGCGCGGAAGGCATGACGCCCATCGACCGGGCGACCGGTTCCATCCTGTCGGCCATGGCCGCAGCCGGAACCTTCCGTTTGGGTGGCACCATCGTCGGAACCAATGCATTTCGCCTCTATGAAGGCGAGCTTGGTATCCGTCTGCCAATTGGCGGTATGGCCAATACTGGCGACATCGACATCGCGCAGTTCGAGAAGCTCAGCGTTGCGTTGCAGGATCAGGTCGACCCGGGTCTTGCCGAGACGTTCTCAGCGCTCAAATTCGATCCTCTGCCAGCTCTTGACCAAGGTCGGACATGGCGATGGGCCCAGGGTGGCAGCGGCCAGTTGGTCGAGTTTCTCACACCGGCGTTCGGAGATGAGACCATCCGTGATCTGCCAGCATTGGGCGTGAACGCCCAAGGATTGAACTATCTCAACTTCCTGATCGCTGAGCCGATCCACGCGGCGGCGATCTATAGATCCGGCGTTCTGGTGCAGGTGCCCCGCCCGGAGCGCTATGCGATCCACAAACTGATCATTGCCGACCGGCGCCGCGATGGGGCAGGGAGCCTGAAATCCGCGAAGGACCGCGAGCAGGCGGCTTTCCTTATCGAAGCGATGGCCGAGGACCGGCCCGATGATCTGGCTCGGGCCTATGCCACCGCAATGGAGGTTGGGCCGCGCTGGCGGGAACACATCGGCAACTCGCTGAAGCGAATGCCTGATACCAGGGGGATGCTCGACAGCTTGGGCGCGTGATGGAGCCTTGTTGCGCAAATGCGGCGGGGGATTCACTGCGCGAATCCAGCATGATAGCTGGCGGCCATGAGCAGACCGGCGAAAACCCCGTACAAGACCACCAACTGGCATAGCTACAATCAAGCGCTGAGGCAGCGCGGATCGCTGACCGTCTGGTTCGATCCCTCGATGCAATGGGAAGCGGCGCCTTCCGGGCGTCGCGGCCGCCAGCAGGCATACAGCGACGCGGCGATCCA
>JAFKDC010000062.1 GCA_017255395.1 Enemella evansiae
GCTCCAAATCCGGATTGCGGTGCTCAACCGCTACACTGCCCTTGGCATACCCGTCACAAAGCCCGTAGGATAAGTCCGTCCCGGGAAAGGGGAAGTGCGCTCAGACCCCGATTTGTGCAACAGAGCCTCACAGCACGGCACGAGCGTAAAAATCACCACAAATGACGTAACCGATGACAGCGAATTGATCGTGTTGAACATGACGGCAGCCGCGATTGTTGACGACATAATTTAATCCGACATCCAAGCGAAAAATGACACAGAAGGGCCAGAAATATGGACGATTTCAGCAGTGACCAGACCACCACCGGCAGGCTTCAGTTGGGCATCCTTTCCCATGGGGTGATCGAAACACCCGGCGATACCGACTGGTTCGCGGTCGAGCTGGCCGCCGGGACGATCTACCGGTTTCAGCAATATGGAGATAATTATTTCGGAAAAACGCTTCAGAGGAACGAGATGGAGTTATTTGATGCGGACGGAAATTTTCTTGTTCGCTCTACCCCGGGGAGCCGCAACCCTCCCAATGAATCAGGCGTTACCTACACTCCCAAAAATTCAGGAACACATTATATTGCGGCTGATCCTGCATTCGATTTCACAGGGTCCTATGCTTTCAAGCTTGACACTATAGCGCCGGAAACCGGTGATACGATCAATGACGCCCTCGCGCTCACCTTGGGTACCCCGATCAATTTGGTTGATAACTCCAGTACCCCCTCGATTTCGCTCTCGCCAGAGGAAGCTCGTGACGAGGATTGGCTGAGCATCAATTTGGAGGCCGGAACCGACTATGCCCTGGAAATCAATCAGGTTGCCTACATCAGCCCTTCTACGGAAGCCGTCCGCGGTGAAGTTCTGACCGCCACCGGCGATGTGATCGCCCTGACGGCCAGCAGTAACCCGTTGGGTTATCAAACCGCACGCTTCACAGCCTCAGAATCTGGGATACATTACATCAACGCCATCGGCTCAAGCGCTCGGATGGATTCACACTATTCCGTCACTGTTCGCGAAACCGTCACCGTCACCGGCACGGACGGCAGCGACTGGTTGACCGTACCAGAAAACACCGATCTTGCGGCCACCGCCATCTCGGGCGGCGCAGGCGAAGACATGATTTCCTTCGCCGCACGCGAGGGCATCAGCCTCTTCGGAGACGGGGTTCTGGTCAATCTCGACAACGGTTTGGTCAGCGCCCGCGCGCCGGGCTACATGCGGCTGGTGATGGAGGGGATCGAACACGCTACCGGCAGTTCCGCCAACGACACGCTTTATGGTCACGACGGGAACGAACGGCTGCGCGGTCTGGGCGGCGAAGACCGGTTTATCGCCTCGACCGGGGCCGATACCATCAACGGCGGCGGCGGGCGCGACACGCTCGATTTTTTGTTCGCGAATGAGGGTGTTTCGGTGTCGCTGCTGCGCGGCACGGGCTGGGCAGGCGATGCGCATGGCGACCGGATTTCAAATGTCGAGAATATCGCCGGGTCGATCCATGACGATTCTATCTGGGGCGATCACGGCAGCAACCGGCTGGAGGGCAGCTACGGTGATGACACGCTGGTCGGCAATGGCGGCGATGACTACATCCTTGCGGGCTTCGGCACCGATGTGGTGATCTTCTCGGGCAACCGCGCCGATTACACGGTTACACAGGATGGCATTCGGACAGATGTGATCGATAATGTGGGCAGTGACGGTCATGATATTCTCGGACATGCTGAAATTCTACGCTTTGCGGATGGAGATTTCATTCTTTAGCCAAAAGGATTGCATTCCTAAACTTATCTTCGGCACATCCGGTTGTGGACCAAAGAAGGCCCGGGCATCGGACAGGAGCGAGTCTTGGTTGGCCTTGAGCGCGAGGCACCAATCGCCCCCACCCGCGTTGATCGCCGCTACCTTACGGCGATTGCAATGCAGGGCATCGGTCGTCACCACCTTTCCCCTTTGACCTGCCACGGGATTTTTCCTCCGCCGTCGATTAGAGCCCGGCCCAACTTGAGGACGGAGAATGAAGCGAACGAGATTCACGGATGAGCAGATCATCCATTGCCCGGCAGGGGCATTCGCAGAATGCTGCCGAGAGGGGGCATCCTGGCCGAGCACGAGGCAGGCGCAAAGTGCGCGGACCTGTGTCGCAAGCACGGCATGTCAGAAGGCACCTTCTATAATTGGAAGGCCAAATTCGGCGGCATGACGGTGTCAGAGGCCAAGCGGCTGAAGACGCTCGAGGACGAGAACGCCAAGCTGAAGAAGCTGCTGGCCGAGCAGATGCTCGATCTGGCCGCGATGAAGGAACTGGTCTCAAAAAAGTGGTGACGCCTGCCGTGAAGCGCGAGGCGGTCGCGCATCTAAAGGCCCTTCTCGGGCTATCGGAACGGCGGGCGTGCCGGATTGCCGGTGCGGATCGCAAGATGGTCCGCTACCAGGCGCAGCGTGCGCCGGACACGGTGCTGCGCGGGCGGCTGCGAGAACTGGCCAACGAGCGTCGGCGGTTCGGTTATCG
>JAFKDC010000063.1 GCA_017255395.1 Enemella evansiae
TGTTGATTTCCACCCAGAACTGACCCGGGAGAGCGCGTAATTTCCATTGAGAATTGACCCATGTGACCCTCCCCGCAACGCAGCTTGCAGCGGGGGATTCCGGAGTGATCCACATGGGACTTTTGAACGTCATCCGCCGCATGGCCTTGCGGGAAAAGCTGCCGATCCGAGAGATCGCACGCCGAACCGGCCTGTCGCGGAACACCATCAAGAAATATCTGAGAGCAGGGACGATCGAGCCGAAGCTCAACGTTCCGGCTCGGTCGAGCAAGCTTGATCCCTACGCTGAAAAGCTTGCTGCGTGGCTGAAGACGGAGGCTGCAAAGTCACGCAAGCAGCGCCGAACCCTGAAGCAGTTGCATGGTGACCTCGTGGCGCTCGGCTACACGGGGTCCTACAACCGGGTTGCGGCCTTCGCCCGAAAATGGCGGGTAGAACGCCAGCGCGAACAGCATACCACCGGGCGCGGCATCTTCGTCCCCTTGTCGTTCCGGCCCGGGGAGGCCTTCCAGTTCGACTGGAGCGAAGACTATGCGGTGCTTGGCGGAGAGCGCACGAAGTTGCAGGTCGCGCATATCAAGCTGTCTCACAGCCGCGCCTTCCTCGTCCGAGCCTATTTGCTACAGACCCACGAGATGCTGTTCGATGCCCACTGGCACGGCTTCCGCGTCTTTGGCGGCGTTCCGGAGCGTGGGATCTACGACAACATGAAGACGGCGGTGGACCGGGTTGGCCGTGGCAAAGAGCGTCAGGTGAACATGCGCTTCCTGGCCATGGCAAACCACTACGTGTTCGAGCCGGAGTTCTGCAATCCGGCGGCGGGCTGGGAAAAGGGTCAGGTCGAAAAGAACGTCCAGGACGCCCGCCCGCGCTTATGGAACCCCATGCCGAACTTCCCCGACCTTGCTTCGCTGAACGCATGGCTGGAGCGGCGCTGCATGGAGTTCTGGCGCGAAATACCCCATGGCACCCTCGCCGGCAGCATCGCGGATGCTTGGGGCTCGGAGCAAGCGGCGCTCATGCAGTTGCCGCCCGCCTTCGACGGCTTTGTCGAGCAGAGCAAGCGCGTGTCCCCGACCTGCTTGATCAGCTTCGAGCGCAAACGCTACAGCGTCCCCGCCTCCTTCGCCAATAGACCAGTCAGCCTCCGGATTTACCCCGATCGCCTCGTGGTCGCCGCGGAAGGGCAAATCCTGTGCGAGCACGATCGGCTGATCCAGCGATCTCACCATCTGCCCGGCAGAACGATCTACGACTGGCGCCACTATCTGGCCGTCATCCAGCGAAAGCCCGGAGCCCTGCGCAATGGCGCCCCCTTCGTGGATATGCCGCCCGCCTTCCGGCAATTGCAGAGCCAATTGCTGCGACGCCCCGGGGGAGACCGGGAGATGGTCGATATCCTTGCCCTGGTCTTGCATCACGACGAGCAAGTGGTGCTGAACGCGGTCGAGCTGGCGCTCTCTGAGGGTGTAGCGACCAAGACCCACGTCCTGAATCTTCTGCACCGCCTGATCGACGGGAAGTCGACCGACGCTCCCTCCATCGACCCGCCGGGTGCCTTGGCCCTCAAGCGAGAGCCCCGGGCCAATGTAGAGCGCTATGACGAGCTGCGGCCTCGCGATGCTGGAGGCCGCCATGCGTCATGACCCAGCCAGCGGTGCCATCGTGATCATGCTGCGCAGCCTCAAGATGCACGGGATGGCTCAAGCCGTGACCGACCTGATCGAGCAGGGTGCGCCGGCGTTCGAAGCCGCCGTGCCGATCCTGACGCAGCTCCTGAAGGCTGAGGTCGCGGAGCGCGAGGTGCGCTCGATCGCCTACCACATGAAGGTGGCACGCTTCCCGGCCTACAAGGATCTGCCCAACTTCGACTTCTCGTCCAGCGAGATGAACGAGGCAACGGTGCGCCAGTTGCATCGTGGCGAGTTCATGGAAGGAGCGCAGAACGTCGTTCTCATCGGCGGCCCCGGCACTGGAAAGACCCACATCGCCACCGCGCTCGGCATCCATGCCATTGAGCATCATCGCCGGAGAGTGCGCTTCTTCTCGACCATCGAACTCGTCAACGCTCTCGAGCAGGAAAAGGCCAAGGGAAAAGCCGGACACATCGCGGAGACCCTCACCCGCCTCGATCTGGTGATCCTGGACGAGCTCGGATACCTGCCGTTCAGCGCTTCAGGGGGCGCCTTGCTCTTCCATCTGCTGAGCAAGCTATACGAGCGCACCAGCGTGATCATCACCACGAACCTCAGCTTCAGCGAGTGGGCCACAGTGTTCGGTGACGCCAAGATGACCACCGCGCTCCTCGATCGGCTGACCCATCGCTGCCACATCATCGAGACCGGAAACGACAGCTTCCGCTTCAAGGACAGCGCGGCCGCAGCCACCCGGAAAAAGAGGGAGGGAAGCCATGTCTTGACCCAATCATGACCCGCTCAGCATAATCCAAGGTGGGTCACTTCTCGATGGAAAACCCGGGTCAGTTCTGGGTGGAAATCAACA
>JAFKDC010000064.1 GCA_017255395.1 Enemella evansiae
TCTGACGAGGAGAAGCGGTCGATCTGCAGTCAGACCCTGGTGGCGGGTGTTTCGGTCGCGCAGGTGGCGCGGCGGTATTCGATGAATTCCAATCTGATCTTCACGTGGTTGCGAGACCCGCGCTATGCGTCCGGGCCGAAGGAAGAGAGCTGCGGGCCGGAGGACGGCGACGTATTCCTGCCGGTGGAGATTTCCGGTCCGGCGATTGACGATCAAATGGTTGCGACGAGTGTGGCGACGGCCGGATTGACCGACGGGGCGGTTATGGCCAATCGCATCGACATCACGCTTTCGGACGGGCGGAGGATCGTCGTTGAAGGACCGACGGCGTTGTCTGCCGTGGTCGGGCTCGTCCAGGGCCTGATGGCATGATCCCTGTCCCGAGCAACACGCGGGTCTGGCTTGCCGCCGGGGTCACGGACATGCGGCGGGGCTTCAATACGCTCGCCGCGCAGACGGAAAAGGTGCTGGCGGAGGACCCGTATTCGGGCCACCTGTTCGTGTTCCGCGGGCGCCGGGGCGACCTGTTGAAGATCATCTGGTGGGACGCACAGGGCGCGTGCCTGTTCTCGAAACGTCTGGAGCACGGTCGCTTTGTCTGGCCCGCCGCCAAGGACGGCAAAATCAGCCTCAGTCCGTCGCAATTGTCGATGCTTCTGGAAGGGATTGACTGGCGTATGCCGCAGAAGACGTGGCGGCCTCTTACGACCGGCAATTTGTCAGAGAATCCAGCGCCATAAGCTTCACTTGCGCGCGGCGAAACGGTACTCTCCCGGCAATGCTGGAGACGCCTCACACCCTGCCATCTGATCCCGACGAGCTCCGTGCCGTCGCGGCACAGTTGCACGATCTGGCCAGGTCCCAGGCGCTGAAGATCGAGAAGCTCGAACATCAACTGGCCGGTCATCGCAAGGCGCGGTTCGGCTCCAAGTCGGAAAGCCTGGACCAACTGGCATTCGACCTTCACGAGGACATCGAGATCGCCGCGGCCGCGGCGACCCAGCAGGAGGAAACCGATCAAGTCGATGACGGCAAGCCCGGCAAACGCAAGCACAGCCGCGCCCCTTTGCCCGATCACCTGGAACGGCAACCCGAGGTTCTCTCGCCGGGCGAGACCTGCGTCGACTGCGGCGGGGCCCTGCGGACCCTTGGCGAGGATGTAACGCAAGAGCTGGAATACATTCCGGGACGGTTCGTCGTCCGCGAGATCATTCGCCCGCGCATGGCCTGCAACTGCTGTCAGGCCTTTGCGCAAGCGCCGCTGCCGAGCCGTCCGATCGAGCGCGGGCGCGCTGGCCCCGGTCTGTTGGCGCATGTCCTGGTCGGCAAATACTGCGATCACCTTCCGTTATACCGGCAGTCAGAAATCTACGCCCGCGAGAAGGTCGATCTGCACCGGTCGACGCTGACCGATTGGGTCGGGCGATCGACGGCGCTCCTGGCGCCCTTGGCCGATCACATTGGAAAGCAGGCGCGGGCCGGACCCGCTCTCTTCGCCGACGACACCCCGGTCAAGATGCAGATGGGAAGCAAGACGGGCAAAGCCCAGACGGCGCGGATGTGGAGCTATGTCCGGGACGAGCGGCCGTGGTGCGGCCAGGCCCCGCCTTGCGCGTGGTACCAGTTCAGCGTGGATCGCAAGGGCAAGCATCCCACCGCGCATCTCGCGGGTTACAGGGGCATCGTCCATGCCGACGGGTTCACCGGCTTCAACGGGTTGTTCGGCGAGGGGCTGGCCAGCGAGCAGGCCTGCATGGTGCATGTCCGCCGCAAGTTCGTGGATGTCTTTGAACGAAACGGCTCCACGATCGCCCGGGAAACCATCGAACGCATCGCCAGGCTCTATGCCATCGAAAAGGAGGCGCGGCGCAAGTCGCCGGAAGACCGCGTCGCCCTGCGACAGACAAGGGCCAGGCCCATCTTCGACGAGTTGGAGACCTGGCTGAAGAGCCAACTTCCGAAAATCTCGGGGAAAACCAAACTGGCCGAGGCCATTCGCTACGCCCTAAGCCGCATGCCGAAGGCACGGGCCTATCTCGAAGACGGCCGGCTGGAGTTGGACAACAACATCTGTGAGCGGTCAATCAGGCCGCTGACTCTCGGGCGGAAAAATTACCTGTTCATGGGCTCTGAAGGCGGCGGAAAGGCCGCGGCAATCGCCTACACCCTCATCGAAACCGCCCGCATGAACAGCGTCGATCCGGAAGCCTGGCTCACTTGGGTGCTGACCCACATTGCTGATCACAAGATCAACCGCCTCGACGAACTCGCACCCTGGAATTGGCAGCCAACTTGATTGTCAAAGGCGGTCACGCCGGACGGATAC
>JAFKDC010000065.1 GCA_017255395.1 Enemella evansiae
GCTCCAAATCCGGATTGCGGTGCTCAACCGCTACACTGCCCTTGGCATACCCGTCACAAAGCCCGTAGGATAAGTCCGTCCCGGGAAAGGGGAAGTGCGCTCAGACCCCGATTTGTGCAACAGAGCCCTCGTCAGACCAAAACCGCTTCTTCTGGCCCTTCTTTCCCGCCATGGAGTGCCTCAAGATGTCCATTATTGATCATGGACATTATCGGCAGCTGTCCCCCTCCGTCAGAGCGGTCACGCCGGACGGATACTATCGAAGCTGAACTCCAAGTAAACTGATGTCGGAAGTTTAGCTAAAACTCCATGTTCGGCCAGCGCCCTGGACATTCTCGGAAGCCATGCGGTGATCATCTTTAGCCGTTCCATGCCAAACCTACGATCAGCATCTTCCGGACAAGAGACTGAAGCCCACAAGTTGCAGTGCTCATCAGGCACGACGACCAGAGGGTACTGCCGTTCGAATTTCAACTCACCGTATACCGGAAGTGACCCAAACCGAGATTTGTCCGAGACCGCGACGGTCCTATAGTTACCTTCCCAATCCAGCAAGGTGCATTGATCTCTTGCTGCATGACTTTCTAGTCTAAGGTCCAACAGCTCGTTGGTTGGAATTGGCAGCAGCAAGCGCGCATCTTTACTGGGGACGAAATCTGCCGGAATGTCCGCGTGCGGCACCATGTGTCCATCAAGATTGTTTTGCCACGCGATTAGGTTCAGCAAACCGTTCACGTTAAAGAGCTCGACACCAAATTCTGCCACCGCATCACTGTTTTGGATCGCTTGCCAGAACATTCTGTCGCTATGATCTGGGTGCCAGTATGCTGTTTCTAAATCATGTATTGGTAGCGCCTCAATCTTCCAGTTTACCCCTTTTGGCGGGTGTGGAATACCTTGCATCACTCCGCGACCGACACCGCAACCGACAACAAGTGTCAGCCCCTCAATGAAGGCAGGGTCTTTGGAAATCTCCTTTGCCGCGTGATTTGTGCAATACTCGATTACATCGCTCAAACCGTCGTTGGCTCCCACGCCGCCGAAAAACTCCGGGGCAAAATCTGCCAGATCGTCCAGAAAGTAAAACATGTGAAGATATCGGCCGGTATCCAACTGCCGGGTTAAGTTCAACACCCAAAAACCTTTGACCTTTTGAAACCCGGACTCATAACCCAGTGAGTTTGTTCCATATGGTGATGTCGCGATTAGTTGCTCATACTTTGATGCGAGTGCTGGCATAAGTGCTTTTGGAAAACGCGACTGAATCGTTTGAATGGTGAAGCCCCGCAATGCTGTAGAAACCAAACTGGGAAACAACAAGTCAACGCCGTTCGAACGAATGTTAACGGGAAAGAAATTCAGAGTGGAGCTTCCGAAAGTTTCTCGTTTGAACTGCTTCTTGGCCAGTTTCCCGCTATCAAATGGTTCGAGGAGATTTTTGGATATCCCCAATTCGCGGAGTTCACTGTTGGAGAATGAGAGCGCCTTTGTGAAATCGGCCAGCTTTCCCAATATTGCAGCGTCGAGTTCTTCGCTCTTGCTTCTGGAGCCTTTCATGTTGCGCACTAGACCAGCGCGCTTCAATACTGCATCGGACAGTTTTAAGAGAGCAAACAGCGGTCCTTTGATGTTTTTTTCATAGTGTTCATTGTCTGGCATACCTTCAACGACGTTGATGAGACGTTGAGAGAAAAAGCCTGCCCCTTCGTCAGTGGCTTCTAGTAGCAAAAACTGCCCTCTAGTTGTGCAGACGCTCGAACAAAATGCGTCTTCGGGCGGGTCTTCGAGTGTGGCGACAAGTGAACGACCAGCCATTTTGAAGATTTTGTTGAAAGCAGTGGTCTTTAGTCGACTTTTGCCCTCACAAAACAGAAAGCTGAGCGAAGATAGGATTTGTAGGCGGATTGAGTGATGTTGCAGTTCGGGAAGCAGCTGAAGCGCAGAGAAAGACAGTGTTGTTTGAAGTCCATTGGTTTGAGTTATTTTTTTTGCTGGTTCAGGAAGGCTATCCCAGAACCTCTGATAAGTGCTCTGACCTTGCCCCATAGCGCCCATCGCGGCTAGCGCTTCAGCCATGTGTTTTTCGTCCAATTTGATCTCTCTGAAACTTCAATGTCGCGCCAGTGACCTGCTATTGAACTTTCATCCAGCCGCGACCGGAGCCCAGTTGGTGTTTACGCCGATCGGCGCAGGTTGAGCAATCGCCCGACGCGCGGAGCCATCATCTCGCGCAGCGGGGCGGG
>JAFKDC010000066.1 GCA_017255395.1 Enemella evansiae
CTGCCCGAGACGCTTCCCGGCGTTCTGGACGGTCTTTACGACCTGGCGTCTGACGCGGATGTGCTGACCGGGGCGTGGTCGGTGCTGTCGGGGCCGACGCCGGAGGGGGTTTCGGCGCGACTGGTGGCGTTGCGGCGGGCGGCGCTGGCGGGGCTGGGGACGGCGGAGGCCGAGACGCTGCCGGGGCTGATGACGCGGCGGGTCTTTGCGGATTACGCGCGCAACCTGCGGACGGGGCTTCTGGCTTTCGACGGGCAGGACGCGGAGGAGACGGCACTGGCCGAGGCGCTGCGGGCCGAGCTGGCGGCGCTGGCCGTGGCGGACGGATCGGGCCCGGAAACAGAGCCTGTTTCGGGGCGAAACGGGGCAGGGGAGGCTGATCCCGACCCGGCCGACCCGGACGATCCCGCCGACGACCGCGACGCCGCCGCGCGCCGGGCCCTGATGCGGGGGATGCTCTGCCTGCCCGCCTGGCAGGTGCCGCTGCCGGAGGATCCGGGGCGGTGGCCGGGCGATGTGGTCGACCTCTGGACCCGCTGGGCGGCGACGCCGCCGGTGCTGGCGCGGGCGGGCGAGGACGCGGCCTGGGTGGCGCATGTGGCGCGGCTGCTGGACTGGATCGCCGACGGGCTGGACGCCACGCGGGGCGCCATCACGGGCCGGGACCGCGACCTGCGGCGGCGGCTGATGCGGCTGGTGACGGGGCTGGACCTGGGCCAGCTTCTGCTGGTGGACGTGCCGCTCGGCCCGGTGCAGGCGGCGCGCAACCGGGTGCTGGAGCATGTCGCCATGGACAGCGGCGCCCCGCGCCCTGCGCTGCGGCCGGAAACAGGCTCTGATACGGGGGAAAAGCGCCGGATCGGGGTGCTCTGCCGGACCTTCGAGAAGGGCCCCGACAGCGAGGCGGTGGTGGCCTTCTTCCAGGCCTTCGACCCCGAGCGTTACGAGATCTACGCCTATTCCGTCGGCTTCCGCGACCGGGTGGTCAGCCGCGACCCGGGCTTCGACGCGCGGTTCGACGCGGTGATCGCGCACCGGCGCGACCTGCCCGCCGACCCGGCGGGGATCCGGGCCTGCATCCTGGCCGACGATCTCGACGTCTTCCTCTATGCCAATGCGACGACCTACGGGATCCAGCCGATGGACATCGCGCTCTACCATAGGGTTGCGCCGGTTCAGGTTGTTCTCAACTCTCACGTGCCGATGGCCATGGGCTATCCCTCCTTCGACGCGGTGCTGACCGGGGAAAGCGACGACCCCGGCCAGGAGGTTGCGCAGGCGCAGCATTCCGAGCGGATCGAGCGGGTGCCGGGCCCGGTGATCAGCTATCTGACGAGTTTCGCGCCGCGCAGGCGTCCGGCGCTGACCCGGGCGGATCTGTGTTTGTCAGAGACGGATATCGTCATGATGAACGCCGGGTCGTCGATGAAGCTGCGGCATGACACGCTGGCGGCGATGATGCGGGCGGTGGTGGATGTGCCGGACGCGAAACTGCTGCTGGCGCCCTACAATCCGGGCTGGGCGGCGCGGAGCCTGGCCTTCGCCTTCAACATCCAGGTGGCGCGGACGGCGGAGGAGGTCGGGCTGTCTTCCGACCGGATCGTGATCCTGGGAGAGCTGTCGGTGGCCGAGGCCGAGGCGGCGCTGTCCTGCGCCGATCTCTACCTGAACCCCTTCCCGCACGGCGGGGCGACGATGACGCATCTGGCGCTGATCTACGGCGTGCCGCCGGTGACGCTGCGGCGGCGGTCGACCCGGTCGATCGACCAGTTCCTTGTGGCCTCGCTCGGCTTCGGAGAGCTGCTGGCGAGCAGCGAGGCGGATTACGTGGCCCTGGCCCAGGCCCTGGCCCGTGACCCCGTCCGCCGCGCCGAGATCGCCGCCCGCCTGCGCACCGCCGCCCGCAACCCGGTCTTCGTCGACAGCCCCGACCATTCCCGCGCCATGCAGGCCGCCCTCAAACGCATCATCGCCGCCCGGGGCTGAACGGCACGGAAAGGGGCCATGA
>JAFKDC010000067.1 GCA_017255395.1 Enemella evansiae
TTGAACTCAGGCGGGTGCTGCTTGCGTTTCGACATCTCTGATCTCCTTCTCGTCGAAGATCAGCAGACTGCAAATCGTAGCTTATGTCAGTGTCCGAATTTCGGGGGGTAGCTCAACTTTGTGGAGACGCACGCATAGCCAATCAGGGGCATGCAAACCGGCCGTTTGCAATTTCATACACCATTACTAAACGACCATTTGGTCCCGGTTTGTATGAGCCGTTCTTGCATTTTGGCAATCTTTGCCATACGTGTAATCAGTAAGGAGATCACCATGGGTACCATGAATATTTCGTTGCCGGACCCGATGAAGAACTGGGTCGAACAGCAGGCAAAAGCCGGACGTTACGCCAATTCCAGCGACTATGTCCGTGATCTGATCCGGCGTGATCGCGCGCGGAGTGAGGCCATTGAAGAGGTTCAGGAAGCTGTTGATATAGGTCTTGCCAGTGGCCCGGCCACCCCGCTGGATCGTAGTACGTTCAAGTCCCGGATGCGTGCCCAACATGCCGAAAAATAGCTGTTGGGTCATTCGACCCGCTGCTGAAACGGACATGTCCAACATCTGGCACTATGGCGCGGAGAACTGGGGCATTGAGCAGGCGGATCGCTATACGGACGGTCTGTTTGCGCTCTTCGATCTGCTCACTGACTTTCCAGAGATGGCCCGGGAGCGCAGTGAGTTCACACCTGCAGTACGTATCCATCCCAGCGGCGTGCATCTGGTGATCTACCGAACGGACGGGCAGGGGATCGAGATCATCCGCATATTGCATGCCCACCAGAACCTCACGGCCTTTCTGCTGGAAGGCTAAATTCACAGTCCAGCGGCTTTGGTCAGGTTCACCCGGAAGCGATCGCGGCGGCGCTGGTAGCGGCGGGTCATCTCGGCAGACGCGTGCCCGAGCTGCTTCTGGACGTAGCGCTCGTCGATCTCTGCCGAGATGGCGAGGCCGGCGCGCAGAGAGTGGCCGGAGAAGAGGGCAAGTCGTTCCGTTTCGGGCAGGTCTGATCGAATACCGGCATCCAGGACGGTGCACTTGATTAATCGCGCGACATGCTTGTCGTTCAGCCGTTTCGCCAGCGCCTTCTTTCCATCCCGCGTGGTGCCGACGAAGACCGGGCCGAAGTTGATCTTCGCGAAGAGCAGCCATTGCTCGAACGCATGGCGGGGCAGGATTGGTCCAACGATCCGCGCCTGATTTCGACCTCACGCCATCCCGTCTTGGCATTCAAGGGTCAGCACCGCGCCGTCGTTGAGGATCTCGATCCAGCCGCCTGTCTCTCGGCACGGCATCCCAGCGCATCTCGGGGTCGAAGCGGATCGTCAGCGAGCCACGGCGCTTGAGGCTTCATTGTAGACTGGCCAGTTCCTCGTCCTATAGGTCGGGGGTGTGGGGCTGCTGATGCATCCCGGCGATCACTCTGGATTCACCGTATGAATCTCTCACAGGATTTGTGCAACAGAGTCGTGTGAAGATAGAAAGTGACCTGCCACGGACCTTTCATCCAGCCGCGCCCGGAGTCCGGTTTGCGTTTACGCCGATCGGCGCAGGGTGAGCAATCGCCCGACGCGCGGAGTTTTCATCTCGCGCAGCGGGGCGGGCGATTGCGGTGGTCAGGGACCGCGCATAGTCA
>JAFKDC010000068.1 GCA_017255395.1 Enemella evansiae
TCCTGGCCGGGCCGTATTCCTTCGGCGCATCACACCAGCGCAAGTCATTGCGATCGATGAAGATTGTGCTTCTGAGGGTGCGGCGGTCATCGGCACGGGGCTTGCCATGGCGCTTGGGAAAAGAACGGCTTCAGGCGCTCCATCCGGGCGTCCGTCAGCCAGCAGAGATTGATCATCGATCAGCTCTCCTCGCGGGGCCTGAATCACGCCAAACGCCTGAAATCGATGGGTCTGGAGCATAGGGAAACTCGGGGCTATTCGCTCAGCTTCTGGCCTTCACGCGACGCAGTCTTTTGGCTGTGAGTCGCGGAAATCCTGAAGGTTGGGGTAGTATTCACATACCAAAGAATGTGGACAGAGGGGCTGCCTGAAGGTATACAAACGAAAGAATGTTCTATGTCCCTTCCGGGAATCGGACAGGCATGGCCGTGAACCGGCGAACGACCTGAGTGAAAGGAACACCCGATTGGGGGCTCGCAGGGGAAAGAGTGACTCAGGCAGCAGGCCGCTGACGGTCGAGGGACCGCAGGAGCATGTCTATGTCGCGCGCGAACGCGATGCGACGGCTTCCGCACGGGCTGACTTTGGTCAGGCTGGGATCGCTGCGATTTCGGGCGTCATCGGCATGGGCCTCGCGACCCAGAATGCCACGGCAGAGGGTCAGGCCTCCCTTCAGGCAGCACTTGCTCCCAAGGAGGCGCCGGGCCGGGAGGCCGGAGACGCGGGCCGCAAGCGGGCGCCTGATGCGGACAGGGCGCCGATGGAGGCCGACGACGCCGGGGCCGGACCCGCAGGCGAGACCGGCTTGCAAGCCGTCCCGTCGGCGGATGTGCCAGAGGCGGAAGGCCTTGCCGATCTCGTGCCGCAGGATGCGGTCGAGATCGATGTGGGCGCAGGGCCGTTCCCCTTTGCCGATCCTGAAGCCAGGGATGAGCCGACGGCGGTTGATGTCGCAAGGGCAGCAACCGCCGACGCCATCGATGCGGCTCCGACCACAACGGCCCCGGAAACAGTTAACGACGCGCGACCGGGCGTCGGTATCGCCAAGCCATTGGAACCGGCGGAAAGCGACAGAGATCAACCCGCTTCCGTTTCTCCTCCGGCGCCAGAGGCCCCTTCCGCGCCCTTGACCGATAAGGCAGCAAGCGCATCCGGGGGCGATGAGGCAGACGATGACGACGGCCTGCTGGACGGTGTTGTCGGCGACGGCGGTCTTGTGGACACGGTGCTGGATACGGTGACCGGCGAGGGTGGCGTTGTCGACGCGGTGCTGGGTGACGACGGCCTGCTGGACGGTGTTGTCGGTGACGACGGTCTTGTGGACACGGTGCTGGATACGGTGACCGGCGAGGGTGGCGTTGTCGACGCGGTGCTGGGTGACGACGGCCTGCTGGACGGTGTTGTCGGCGACGGCGGTCTTCTGGACACGGTGCTGGATACGGTGACCGGCGAGGGTGGCGTTGTCGACGCGGTGCTGGGTGACGACGGCCTGCTGGACGGTGTTGTCGGCGACGGCGGTCTTGTGGACACGGTGCTGGATACGGTGACCGGCGAGGGTGGCGTTGTCGACGCGGTGCTGGGTGACGACGGCCTGCTGG
>JAFKDC010000069.1 GCA_017255395.1 Enemella evansiae
GTGTTGTACGAAGGCCAGTTTCTGGTTTTGTACTTCGTAGGGGACCAACTGCTCATGCAGCGTTGCTACCCCACTGGATTCAAACAGTGAATCCCTCATCCCATTTGTGCAACAAAGCCGTCCCGGGTCAGAACTCGGCCTTGTGGATGGAAGACATGGCAGGCGTGGCCGTGGGTTTGTCCGCTCCGTTCGGGGCGCTGCGCGAATTCGCGGGTCTGTCGGTGACGGCTGAGACGGACGGCACCTACTACCTCGCCGCCTCCTCGACGGGACCGGATGAGAATTACTACCAGACTTCCTCGCGCGAGCTGGACAGCCTGAGCAACACCGCCGGGGCCGACTGGCTGACCCTGCCGACGGATATCAAGCTGCCATTGCTCGACATCAAGGGCGGGGCTGGACCTGACATGATGTCCTTTGCAGGCCACGTCACAGGGATCGAGGCCAATCTGGCCAACGGGTTGGTGCGCGGTGGCGGGCGGGAGCCGTTCTCGGTTCTCATGGACAGCATCGAGGGCATCACCGGCACCAGCTTCAACGATACGCTGCACGGCTCGGACGGCAGCGACAAGATGCGCGGTCTGGGCGGGCGCGATCTGATCTTCGGCTCCGCTGGCGCACGCGACACCATCGACGGCGGCGCGTCGGTGGATACGCTGGATTATATCGGCTCGGTCGAGGCCGTGTCGGTCTCGCTCCTGCGCGGCAGGGGCTGGAGCGGCGATGCCCAGGGTGACCAGATATCAAATGTCGAGAATATCGCCGGGTCGATCCACGATGATTTCCTCTGGGGCGATCATGGCAATAACCGGCTGGAGGGCAGCCACGGCGATGACACGCTGGTGGGCAATGGCGGCGATGATTACATCTTCGCGGGGTTCGGCACCGATGTGGTGATCTTTTCGGGCAACCGCGCGGATTACAGGATCACGCAGGACGGCATTCGCACCGATGTGATCGACAATGTCGGTGGCGACGGCCACGACATCCTCGGCCACGCCGAAATCCTGCGTTTTGCAGATGGAGATTTCATTCTTTAATGGAGAAATTGTATTCCTAAACCTATCTTTGGCACAAACAGCGTTTTGGGCCGTGCGCTCTGCCCTGTCCAAGATCACGCGGTTAGCTAGGCTCATGACTCGTTGTGGATCACATCCAGAACAGGACGATTGCGGCGAGGAGGTTGGCAGAGAAGAAGGCCTGTGGACAGCGGTCTTATCGGGGTGGCGACATGCCTCCAGAACTTCAAGCGCCGGAACATGACCTCAATGCGATTCCGGCGTTTGTGGAGGCGTTTGTCCACTGCCCGGCAGGACATTCCGCAGGGATGTCCCGAGAGGGGGATTTCACCGCCTTCTTGCGAGACTTTCGGCCCGGGATGCAGACCTTTATCCCCTTGTCTTTCAACGCTTCTCTGAACCAATCGGCATCATGGGCCCGGTCTCCCGGCAGCCACCCTGGC
>JAFKDC010000070.1 GCA_017255395.1 Enemella evansiae
CCGTCATTGCGCCCTGACTTGTCGAATACGGGAATGTGGGGCGCGATCTTGCGGTCGACCAGCCAGCCAAGCATTGGCGCCGTCCCGTAGCCGGTGTCCGCGATCAGGCGCTCGGGGTGAAGGTCGAACCTGGCCTTCACGCGCTCCAGCATGGTCCTGGTCGAACCGACCTCTGCCTGCCGGATCGATCTGGTAGCTTCAACATCCACGATGACGCCATGGTCCGTGTCGATCAGATAGTTGTCGGAATAGCTGAAGAATGCCAGGCCTTTACGTGCAGCAGTCCACTGGCTGGCCGGGTCGGAATGGGATGTGAACTTCGGCTGCACCTCGCTGGCAGCACCAAACGCTGCCTCGTCCAAGGTGTCCAGATACTCGCGAACGGCGCGGGGCGCTTCGGCAGGATCGATCTGCTTCACGTCCCATTCATCCTTGGGCGTCGAGTTCTGTTTGTTGGCATCGGCTTCGATCAGGCTGGCGTCGATGGCCATCCTTTGCCCGCTGACCAAGCCCTCTTCGATACAGCGGGCCACCGTGGTCTCGAACAGGTGCCGCAGCAATTCGCTGTCGCGGAAACGCCCGTGCCGGTTCTTCGAGAACGTCGAGTGATCCGGAACCCGGTCGCTCAGATCCAGGCGACAAAACCAGCGATACGCCAGATTCAGATGGATCTCCTCGCAGAGCCGCCGCTCGGACCGGATACCGAAGCAATAGCCAACCAACAGCATCCGGATCAGCAACTCGGGATCGACCGACGGGCGCCCGGTATGGCTGTAGAAATCGGAAAGGTAGGCGCGGAGGCCGGACAGGTCCACGAACCGGTCAATGGAACGAAGCAGATGGTTCTGCGGGACATGATCCTCGAGCGAGAACTCGTAGAACAGCGCCGGTTGCGCCTCCTGCCGCGGTCCCATCATCGTCGATCCTCCCACCCATTGCAGGGATTGAATCAGCCGACGGCCCTCCGATCAAGCGTGAGTTTTTCAACAAAATAAGCCCAAAACTACCGCGGCGCCGGAGGTGCACTGCGCACGCGCGGTAAATCATTATTCGTCGAGGACGGCCCGAAGCCGACCTTGGTCAGGATCATCGTTGCCGCGGCGCAGCTTCCCCATACCGGACCTTCATGCCACGGCGCAGCAAGGTCCAAGATCCCGAGGTCCGCAGTGCGGACTTTGTGATCATCGATTGCCGCCCGGTGACGTCCGCTATTCGACGTTCGGCAGTTATGCAGTAAGATTACTGCGCTTGACATGCTGTAATCCTACTGCATATAGAGTGCATGACAGATGACCAGCTAGACCTAATCTTCAAGGCTCTTTCAGACAGCACCCGACGTCGCATCATCGACCATCTGAGCAAAAGGCCAGCTCAATCGTTGTTCGAGGTGTGCGCAGCTTCGGTTGCAGAGGATGGAATTGCTTTGTC
>JAFKDC010000071.1 GCA_017255395.1 Enemella evansiae
ATCCCGATAATCGTAACCTCGGACATGGATGCTCCCTCCTTCTGTGATGGCTTCAACACGCATCACATTGGCACATTGCGATGCCGTCAGGTGGGGGCATCCACGCCATCAACAGAGCCTCTGTCTTGCAATGATAGTGTCGTGGTGTAAGGCGCTCTCTATCTAAAGCGAAGGATGCACACCTGACAGTTGCAATGGAACCGATGCAGCTACGGTTTGTTCATACTTAGAACATAAAAGTCGTGAAGCAGGCTTGACCGGATGGATCGAGGAGTTCACGCTTTGTTGTGGTGGGGCTTGTCACACAAAAAGTGACAGGTTATGTGTGGCTGACGCGCCAAGATGGTGCGCATTTGTGACTGGAGAGATGAAGTGACCAGCCGTAACCCTGAAATCCCGTGCCGAGTTTGCGGTCAGTTTCACGGATCGTCCGACCATAAGTCGGGGCTGCGTAACTCCTACTCGTCGCTGAATGCCGCTAACTACAATGTTCCTGTGCAGAATGAGCCCAAATCCCGCAAGCGTCTGAGCGCTCGGGAAGCAATGGCTTTGACGAAAAAGCGTTACAAGGAAACTCTCGAATATCTGGCGTAAATGCCAAGGTTCGAGATTCAAGAAGATTTTGAGTCCATAGTCTTTCTTGATTTGGAAGACGTGGACTCTTTTCATTTGGAGATATTAGAATCTGGCGAGCCGGATGGCTATAATCGACTTGATGATCTTCTTGGTGCTATCGGTCGCCCCAAAACCAACGCCTGCTATGAAGATGACATAGATCTCGTAAGGGTAGCTGCCTATTACTGGCACGGCATTTCGACATCGCATGGCTATCGTCAGGGAAATAAGAGAACTGCATTTGTCAGTGCAGTCAACTTTCTACTGATGAATGGTATTCAATTTGAAGCGCCAGATAAAGAACTCGGCCCTTGGATCGAACGCCTTTTCATTGAAGATACCTTCACTGTAGAAATCTTAGAAGATACGCTCCGTCGCCATGCAGTATGGCTTTAACCAGTTGGAGAAGCTGTGACTTTTCTGTGCAGGGCATACCTCATATTGGTATCTCTTTCATCGGGAGCGCTTGCGGTTTGTGTCTGATATTCGACTGCATTTCTGAGCTTAAAACTTTCGGCTGCCAGACCATATTGCACGCCTCTACGAAAGACCGGTTTGGGGAAGCTGCGGCGCAGCGATGACACTACTGCCGAACGGCCGCTCTGGGCCGCAAATGAACGTGTAGTTGCTCAGGCCAGATCGCTGAGGCGTTGCATGTTCATTGTCGCACTTGACCTGCCACGGGATTTTTCCTCCACCGTCGATTAGGGTCCGACCCAACTTGAGGACGGACAATGAAGCGAACGAGATTCACGGACGAACAGATCATCGGCATCCTGGCTGAGCACGA
>JAFKDC010000072.1 GCA_017255395.1 Enemella evansiae
TGAGCTGCTCCCCATCTGTTGGACAGGATCTGGCGTGCTTTAAGCTACTCCTTGCACCTGCTGATCGGGTTGATTGATATCATTTCTCTGCCAGTAGACCAGCGCGGGAGGCTGGCCGCCCAGGGCTGAATGCGGGCGCTGGTGGTTGTAGAAGGTCATCCATTTCCGGATGGCCGCCTTTGTTTCCGAACCGGTCTCCCAGGCATGCAGGTAGACGCACTCGTATTTTCAGGGTGCGCCACAGCCTCTCGATGAAGATGTTGTCGAGGAAACGGCCCTTCCCGTCCATCGAGATGCGCACGCCGGATCGGCGGAGCCGGTCCGTCCAGGCGAAGGACGTGAACTGGGATCCCTGGTCCGTATTCATGATCTCAGGCGGGCCGAACTTGTGGATGGCCTCGTTCAGCGCTTCGACGCAGAAGTCGGCCTCCAGCGTGTTCGAGATCCGCCAGGACAGGACCTTGCGGGCGTGCCAGTCCATGATCGCCACGAGGTAGAGGAACCCGCGCCGCATGGGCAGGTAGGTGATGTCCGAGCACCCGCTGCCCGGCAGGGTCATGCAGAGCATGATCCCGAGAGGGGGACCTGTTTCGGGCGATCCACCCGCAGACCTCGTAGCAGGTAGGGATAGGTCTTGTGCCCCTTCGCCGGCCTGCTCGTGTTGGGCTTCTGGTAAATCGGCATGAGCCCCATCAGGCGCATCAGTCGCCGGATGCGCTTCTCGTTCACCAGGTGGCCGTCGTTGCGCAGGTGCCAGGTCATCTGCCGAACGCCGAAGAACGGCGTCTCCAGGAACTGCTCGTCGATCCGCCGCATCAGGCCGAGGTTCTGATCAGACTCGCCCTTGGGCGTGTAGTAGAAAGGCGAACGGGCGATCGACAGATCCGGGTAGTCAGGCTCGATCATGCCGCGCCTCACTTCCCGCCCCAGGGCTTCAGCTTTCGTTCCAAAAAAAAGAGTTGGCCACCGCGTTCGGCCGCTCTCTCGGACGCATGGCGTTCGCGGCCTCACCCCACGATCCTGGCGTGGAGCTCCTTCACCTGCTCCTCGTCAATCTCGGGCCTCTTGCGGCCCCCGCGCTCGAACACGCCGGACGCGCCTTCGAGCAGGGCTCGCTTCCATTGATGGATCATCGTCGCCTCTCGGTGTTTGCATGCAAACACCTGCCGGTCCCAGATGCACCCCGAACCGGCTTGCCAGCTCGGCCGCCGTCTCTTCACCCTTCAGGGCCTCCAGAGCGACCTTCGCCTTGAACTCAGGCGGGTGCTGCTTGCGTTTCGACATCTCTGATCTCCTTCTCGTCGAAGATCAGCAGACTGCAAATCGTAGCTTATGTCAGTGTCCGAATTTCGGGGGGTAGCTCAACTT
>JAFKDC010000073.1 GCA_017255395.1 Enemella evansiae
TCGCTGTATTGCAGCTCGGATAGCGTGCGTGGTCGTGGCGCTGCCGTGACGAACTTGTCCCATAGGGCTTCCTTCCATTCCTTCGAAAGGATCACACCATCAAACCGTGGGATCAAACAGTGTGGTCCTGGCTCGAGGGTCAGACCTTGGAGCAGGTCTTGAACGCGTCTGAGATGCTTGGAGCCGTCCTCGAGCACGGTCATGGCGTCAAGATCAAGAAGCTCGCCCCCATCGAAGTGGAGCAGGCGACAGACATCGGTTTCAGCATCTACCGCGAAGGCCCCGAGGCTGTGACCGAGGCGCTTGATACGATCTATGCAACGTCCCCAGCTTCGGCCGTTCAGGCGGGGCCTCTCGCCTACTATGGAGCGTTGTTTGACTGGCTTGATCGGCGAGCCAACGCAATCGATCCGGAGCCCATCCGAGATATCCTCCGTACGCACATCACAAAGCACTTTGCGATCGAGCCCGGCACGAACGTTTTGGGCGAGGAAATCACCGCCCGCAGGGCCTATAGCTTCCAGGCGCTGAGCGACACGCTTGGAATTCATCGGCAGCGTCTGTCCCGCATCCTCCAGAAGTTGGGTAAGGTTCCGATGGGGGCATCAGATAAGGAAAGCGGCAGGATCGTGTTCGATGCGGCTGAAATCTTGCCTCTGATCGAAGACTTTCAGACAGCGATCAGTCTCCATGACATCCCCGGCCACCTGGGGGCCAGCAAACGGCAGGTGGAGGTGCTATATCGGGCAGGTCACCTCGTACCCCTGATACCTGCACCTGAGCGTGGTGCCGTCCGACAGGTGGTCTTCTCCCGTCGGCATCTGGAGCAACTTCTTTCCAAGATTATGGAGCTCGACGAGCTGACAGATCCCGCCGATGGATGGCATCCTGTAGGTTATGCTTGTCAGCGTGGAGCGGGTCCGTTCGCGGACCTTTTTTCCAGGATCATGTCGGGTGAACTCCGTGCGCTTCGTGCTCCTAGGCAGCATGGCGTTGCCAGCCTTCGTGTCCACCTGGACGACGTGATAGGCTGAGCCCACCTAGGTCTGACGATCTTCCGCGATAGGAGAAAATGCCCGCTTCGGCGGGTTTTTTCATGTCTTACGGGATGATCCGGCCGGATCTTGCGGCCGACTTGGCCGCATCTTGACACCTAGGCACTTTGGGTGTCACTTTAAGCATCTGATACGAAATCAAAAAATCTACGCCCTGGCCCTAACTTGTTCTCGATCTACAACGGGACTTTGTTGCACGAAACGATGTTTGAGCGGACTACGCCTTTCCCCGGACGGACTTATCCTACGGGCTCTGTGACGGGTATGCCAAGAGCAGTGTAGCGATTGAGCGCGGCGACGCG
>JAFKDC010000074.1 GCA_017255395.1 Enemella evansiae
CTGTCCGACCGTGACCCCGAACTCTTTGCCGCGATCACCGGCGAGCTTGGCCGCCAGCGCGACGAGATCGAGCTGATCGCCTCCGAGAACATCGTCAGCCGGGCGGTGCTGCAGGCGCAGGGCTCGGTCATGACCAACAAATATGCCGAGGGCTACCCGGGTCGCCGCTACTACGGCGGTTGCGACTTCGTCGATGTCGCCGAGAATCTCGCCATCGACCGCGCCAAGGCGCTGTTCGGCTGCGAATTCGCCAACGTGCAGCCGAACTCGGGTTCGCAGGCCAACCAGGGTGTGTTCCAGGCGCTGATCAAGCCCGGCGACACCATCCTCGGCATGAGCCTCGACGCCGGCGGCCACCTGACCCACGGCGCCAGGCCGAACCAGTCCGGCAAGTGGTTCAACGCCGTGCAATACGGCGTGCGCAAGCAGGACAACCTGCTCGATTACGACCAGGTCGCCGAGCTGGCGCAGGAACACCAGCCCAAGCTGATCGTGGCCGGCGGCTCTGCCATCCCGCGGCAGATCGACTTTGCCCGCATGCGCGAGATTGCCGACAGCGTCGGCGCCTACCTGCACGTCGACATGGCACATTTCGCCGGTCTGGTGGCGGCGGGCGAGCACCCCTCGCCCTTCCCCCATGCGCATGTGGCGACGACCACGACTCACAAGACCCTGCGCGGTCCCCGTGGCGGCATGATCCTGACAAACGATGAAGAGATCGCTAAGAAGATCAACTCGGCGATCTTCCCCGGCATTCAGGGCGGTCCGCTGATGCATGTGATCGCCGCCAAGGCCGTGGCCTTCGGCGAGGCGCTGGATCCCTCGTTCAAGACCTACCAGCAGAACGTGATCCGCAACGCGCAGGCGCTGTCGGACCAGCTGATCAAGGGCGGGCTCGACACCGTGACCCATGGCACCGACACCCATGTGGTGCTGGTGGACCTGCGCCCCAAGGGCGTGAAGGGCAACGAGACCGAGAAGGCCCTGGGCCGCGCGCATATCACCTGCAACAAGAACGGCGTGCCCTTCGACCCCGAGAAGCCGACGGTGACGAGCGGTATCCGCCTCGGCTCGCCCGCCGGCACTACACGCGGCTTCGGCGAGGCAGAATTCCGCCAGATCGCCGACTGGATCGTCGAGGTCGTGGACGGGCTGAAGGCCAATGGCGCCGAAGGCAATGCCGCGGTCGAGGCCAAGGTGAAGGGTGAGGTCGCGGCGCTGTGCCAGCGGTTCCCGGTGTACCCGGGGCTGTAAGGGCCTTTCCGCGTGATGGGTGCGCAAATTCCATGGATGGAATTTGCGCAAGATCGTCGACGATCTTG
>JAFKDC010000075.1 GCA_017255395.1 Enemella evansiae
TGACCTGCCACGGGATTTTTCCTCCACCGTCGATTAGGGTCCGACCCAACTTGAGGACGGACAATGAAGCGAACGAGATTCACGGACGAACAGATCATCGGCATCCTGGCTGAGCACGAGGCAGGCGCAAAGTGCGCGGACTTGTGCCGCAAGCACGGCATGTCGGAAGGGACCTTCTATAACTGGAAGGCGAAGTTCGGCGGCATGACAGTGTCGGAGGCGAAGCGGCTAAAGACGCTTGAGGATGAGAACGCCAAGCTGAAGAAGCTGCTGGCCGAGCAGATGCTGGACTTGGCTGCAATGAAGGAACTGGTTTCAAAAAAGTGGTGACGCCCGCTGTGAAGCGCGAGGCGGTCGCGCATCTGAAGGCCCAGCTTGGGCTCTCGGAACGGCGGGCGTGCCGGATTGCCGGGGCGGATCGCAAAATGGTCCGCTACCAAGCGCAGCGCGCGCCGGACACGGTGCTGCGCGGGCGGTTGCGGGAGCTGGCCAACGAGCGTCGGCGGTTCGGCTACCGGCGCCTGTTCGTGCTGCTGCGGCGTGAAGGAGAAGCCTCGGGGATCAACCGGATCTACCGGATCTACCGCGAAGAAGGCCTGACGGTGCGCAAACGAAAGGCACGGCGCAAGGCTGTCGGGACGCGAGCCCCGATCCTAGTCGAGGCGCGTCCCAATGCCCGCTGGTCGCTGGATTTCGTCCACGACCAGTTCGCCAGCGGCCAGCGCTTCCGAGTGCTCAACGTGGTCGACGATGTTACCCGGGAGTGCCTCGCCGCCATCCCGGACACTTCGATTTCGGGGCGCCGGGTGGCGCGTGAACTGACGGCTCTGATCGAGCGCCGCGGCAAGCCGGGAATGATCGTCAGCGACAACGGCACGGAACTGACCTCGAATGCCATCCTGCGGTGGTGTTCCGAGCACCGGATAGAATGGCACTACATCGCGCCGGGCAAGCCGATGCAGAACGGTTTCGTGGAGAGTTTCAACGGGCGGATGCGCGACGAGCTGCTCAACGAGACAATGTTCCGCAACCTGGCACATGCGCGCGTCGTGATCGCCGCTTGGGCTGCCGACTACAACACCGAGCGTCCGCATTCGGCTTTGGACTACCAGACCCCGGCTGACTACGCGCGGGCCCTGAACACCGCAATCGCCCGCCCCGCTGCGCGAGATGATGGCTCCGCGCGTCGGGCGATTGCTCAACCTGCGCCGATCGGCGTAAACACCAACTGGGCTCCGGTCGCGGCTGGATGAAAGTTCAATAGCAGGTCA
>JAFKDC010000076.1 GCA_017255395.1 Enemella evansiae
AGACAGATGCAAGCCGCACCTACTGCGAACCGCCAGTTCCACGCGTCCGACTTGTGTCGCTTGATCGGACACGCTGCCTACGAAGCGCGGGTACTCGATGTGATCCGCAGGTTTGGGTGCCAGAGGTTTTCAGCAACCCTGGCAGTGCACGGAAGAGCAGTGTCGGCGGGGGAGATATCCAGATGATCCGCTGGTGGCAATGCGCGTCACCGGCGGCTATACGATCTTAAGGACTACATGCGGGAGCGCGAGCGGGGTGACCGAGAGATGTTCGTGCCGACGGCCCATCCGCCAGAACATGCCCAGGCCGACTTCGGCGAGATGGTGGCCGTCATCGGCGGCGTCGAGCAGAATGGCACTTCTTCGTCATAGGCTTGCCGCACAGTGATGCCTGCTTCGTGCGCGCCTATGGGGGAGAGCACCATGGCTTCGGGGTGTGGATCGCGGAAGCTGTCTCCGACAACTTGTCAGTCACGCACACGGGAAGCCTGCGCCGCCTTGCGTCTGGCCCTTTCGACGCGCGCTGATCAGAATCTTCTTCCCGAAGATAAGAAGTTTTCAGCGGGCGACATCGGTTTGTCTCACAAGGACATTCACGAGGCCCGAAAGTTTTGGGACGCTGAACGCGAGTCCCCCAGGCACTATCCGCCTACTGCCTTCTGGCTACATTCTTGCCGGATCTTTCCCGGCAAAGATGGTACGATGATCACCTGCCGACCCCATACCGGCGGGATCCTCACCGCCGGTCAGCGCAGGGCGGGTCCCCTCCCGACCGCCCGCTCTGCGCACCAGAATGCCGTCCCTACTCACGGAGCACGGCCGCGTGTCCGGAGCATTGCCGAGGTCCGTCTTGGCGACCCGGCGCGCGCATCAATCTCCAGCTGCTTCTCATTCCCCGTTGGGCGGCTGGCACCTCGCCGGGGCTTCGGTCCCGGCGCTTTTCCCATAGGTCGCCCCATTTTATAGGGGTCTACATCACGCCTTCTTGCGTAGGGATGGCTTGCGGGAGCCTTGGAGAAGCGCGTTCAAGCCTCGCTCAACGCGACCAAGCCTGTCGGTAGCTATTTCAATGTATCCGTCCGGCGTGACCGCCTTTGACAATCAAGTTGGCTGCCAATTCCAGGGTGCGAGTTCGTCGAGGCGGTTGATCTTGTGATCAGCAATGTGGGTCAGCACCCAAGTGAGCCAGG
>JAFKDC010000077.1 GCA_017255395.1 Enemella evansiae
ATGGCAAAGGCAAAGTTTGAACGCGGCAAGCCGCACTGCAACATCGGCACGATCGGTCACGTCGACCACGGCAAGACGACGCTGACGGCGGCGATCACGAAGTACTTCGGCGACTTCCGTGCCTACGACCAGATCGACGGCGCGCCCGAAGAGAAGGCCCGCGGCATCACGATCTCGACCGCGCACGTGGAATACGAGACCGATGCGCGCCACTACGCGCACGTCGACTGCCCCGGCCACGCCGACTACGTCAAGAACATGATCACCGGTGCCGCCCAGATGGACGGCGCGATCCTGGTGGTGAACGCAGCCGACGGCCCGATGCCGCAGACCCGCGAGCACATCCTGCTGGGCCGCCAGGTGGGTATCCCCGCCATGGTCGTGTTCATGAACAAGGTCGACCAGGTCGACGACGAGGAACTGCTCGAGCTGGTCGAGATGGAAGTGCGCGAACTGCTGTCCGCCTACGACTTCCCGGGCGACGACATTCCGATCATCGCCGGTTCCGCTCTGGCGGCGATGGAAGGCCGTGACCCGGAAATCGGCGAGAACAAGATCCGCGAACTGATGGCGGCCGTGGACGAGTACATCCCGCAGCCGGCGCGCGCGATCGACCAGCCCTTCCTGATGCCGATCGAGGACGTCTTCTCGATCTCGGGCCGTGGTACGGTTGTGACCGGCCGCGTCGAGCGTGGCGTGATCAACGTCGGCGACGAAATCGAGATCGTGGGCATCCGCGACACCTCGAAGACCACCTGCACGGGCGTCGAGATGTTCCGCAAGCTGCTGGACCGCGGTGAAGCGGGCGACAACATCGGCGCGCTGCTGCGCGGTGTCGACCGTGAGGGCGTCGAGCGCGGCCAGGTTCTGTGCAAGCCGGGTTCGGTGAAGCCGCACACGAAGTTCGAGTGCGAGGTCTACATTCTGACCAAGGAAGAGGGTGGCCGTCACACGCCGTTCTTCAAGAACTACCGTCCGCAGTTCTACTTCCGCACGACCGACGTGACCGGCACGGTCGAGCTGCCCGAGGGCACCGAGATGGTGATGCCGGGCGACAACCTGAAGTTCAACGTCGAGCTGATCGCGCCGATCGCGATGGAAGACGGCCTGCGCTTCGCCATCCGCGAAGGTGGCCGGACCGTCGGTTCGGGCGTCGTGTCGAAAATCGTCGAGTAAT
>JAFKDC010000078.1 GCA_017255395.1 Enemella evansiae
GTGTTCAGTCCCGGCATCTGGTGGATCGGATCGACGATGAAGCTGTTCGGCTCTGAAGTCCAGATTTTGCAGATGTATTCGTAGGGCGTGAGTCCGCTGAGTGTTTTGAGCCGACGAGCGAAGTTGTAGGCATTCAAGAAGTCGGCGAGGTGGCTGCGAAGCTGATCGTGGCTGTCGTAGTGGAAGCGTTTGACGGTGGCGTCTTTGATCGTCCGGTTCATTCGCTCGACCTGGCCGTTGGTCCATGGATGGTTGGGTTTTGTCAGCCGGTGTTCGATCCCATTGGCTTGGCAGATCATGTCGAAGCGCATTTGCCGAGAATGGGCGGTGTTCCGGTTACGCGGCTGTTCGGCGAACTGGATGCCGTTGTCGGTCAGGATCGTGTGGATGCTGTAAGGAACGGCCTCCAGAAGGCGCTCCAGGAACTCCCAGGCTGTCCGCCTGTCGGCCTTCTCGACCAGCTGGGCGATTGCGAACTTGCTGGTCCGGTCGATTGCAACGAAAAGATAGAGCTTGCCCTCGGCGGTCTGCAGTTCTGCGATGTCCATATGAAAGAAGCCGATGGGATAGCGCTTGAAGCGTTGCCGCTTTGGCTTGTCGCCGTCCACATCCGGCAGGCGAGAGATGCCGTGTCGCTGAAGACAGCGATGCAGCGCAGAGCGGGTCAGATGCGGGATCGACGGCTGAAGGGCATAGAGACAATCGTCCAGCGGCAGCAGCGTGTGCCTTCGGAAAGAGACGATCATCGCCTCATCGGCCTCGCTGAGAACGGTCGAGCGCGGTTCCTTCGGACCAGTCTTGCGGTCCGCGACCGTCTCGCGCTTACGCCACTTCGCGACCGTCTTCGGATTGATCCCGAGTTCCCGGCTTAGCGCCGCGGTCGAAGCTTGCGATCGCTGTATTGCAGCTCGGATAGCGTGCGTGGTCGTGGCGCTGCCGTGACGAACTTGTCCCATAGGGCTTCCTTCCATTCCTTCGAAAGGATCACACCATCAAACCGTGGGATCAAACA
>JAFKDC010000079.1 GCA_017255395.1 Enemella evansiae
GAGACGACGCCAGACCGTGAAGCCTGACGCCGTGCTAGAAAACTCCGTGAACAAGAGTTTCCTAGCGCACCGCTAAAGCACCTGCAACCCGCAAAGTTGTTTTGCTGGCAAGAATGTTGTTGCCTCACGACATGGCGTCGGATCTCCAAGGAGACCTCGACCATGGAACCTACGACCGGCCTGATCCTGCGACGGATCACGCAGACAAATCTCTCTGTTGCTGCGCACAAGCTTGCTACCCTCATCCTCGACGCCATCGCCTGGAAGGATGGCTACAACGGTTTGTCGCGCGGAACGGCAGCCTTCACCCTTTCGGCCTTGGCGGAGAAGATGGGTGTTTCACGACAATATCTTTCGGTTCTTTTGAGCGAACTTGAGACGTCGGAGTTGCAGCTCGAGCGGGCAAAGCCGAATGGAAAGTTCGCGCCCTGGATCTTTCGGTTTTCCGCCTTTGACGAGGAGAGTGAAACCCATGATCTCGTGTCAGGTGAAGGCGACACATCACTATCTAGAGATAATAATAACAAAACTCTCTTCTCAGGGCTGATCGAAATCACCGCGAGTTCGAACGTTTTCCAGACCAGTTGGGCAGAGCTCATCAAAGCAGCGAAGGCCACGTTGCCTTGCTGGAACATCGACACCCAGGTCATCTGGGATCGCTTCCTCGCCTTCAACCGATCACGAGGCAACGGCAAGGTGCCGGCCGGCTTCCTGCTTGGCTTCATGCGACGATGGCGAAATTCGTGGGGAACTCCAACTCGTCCCGCGGTCAAGCCGCCCGCGAGACCAATAACGGATCCCAAAGAGCGTGAATTGCTGAGACAGATGCAAGCCGCACCTACTGCGAACCGCCAGTTCCACGCGTCCGACTTGTGTCGCTTGATCGGACACGCTGCCTACGAAGCGCGGGTACTCGATGTGATCCGCAGGTTTGGGTG
>JAFKDC010000080.1 GCA_017255395.1 Enemella evansiae
CCCGCCCCGCTGCGCGAGATGATGGCTCCGCGCGTCGGGCGATTGCTCAACCTGCGCCGATCGGCGTAAACACCAACTGGGCTCCGGTCGCGGCTGGATGAAAGTTCAATAGCAGGTCAGCCCATGAGAACGGCAATGAATGGTTCCATGTTTTTTCCATGCCCAAATGACTGAATACTTCTTACTCTTTAGTCAGTTCATGATTTCCACACAAGCTTGCAGCCCAGCCCTTGGATCATGGTGCCCGACCATGCTTGCGAGGCTGGGACGGGCCATGCCAACAAGGCCTGATGATGTAACCGCTCGCACGGCATCGCTGTGCCAAGGTTGGATCACGAACAATCCTTGATAGGAGGCGGCCATGTCGGAGATTACCGCGGTCGGTCTGGATCTTGCGAAGAATGTGATTCAGGTCCATCGAGCTGATCCCGTCGGCAAAGCTATCCTGAACCGCCCCGGGCTTACCGGAGAGTAAAACTCTCAAAAGTTGAGCCTCATGACAGACAGGAAACATACCCCGAGCTACACGGCCGAGTTCCGGGCGCACTGCGTTCGGCTTTTTCGCGAACATCGTTGTGATCAGTGGCGACAGTGCTGCCTACCGGGCAGTTGCCTCGGAGCTGGGCTGTTCGTCTTTCAGCTTGCGGGACTGGTGCCTGCGGTCCGCGCGTGATGCGGGCGAGCTTTCCGGACCGACGAGCGAGGAGAAGGCACGGATCAAGGCCTTGGAGCGTGAGAACCGTGAACTCAGGCAAACCAATGAGATCCCGGAGAAGGCCAACCTGTGGTTGTCTCTTCTGGTTCGCGCAGTTGTTCTTTGCGGTTGAGGGGATTGCGGGTTGGCGCGGAGGGATGACTTCGGGGATGGTTCTGGTTGTGCGACGC
>JAFKDC010000081.1 GCA_017255395.1 Enemella evansiae
TCACCCCTTGTTCATGCGGTTTTCGATGAGGTCCTCGACGACGGAGGGGTCTGCGAGTGTGGAGGTGTCGCCGAGGCTGCCATAGTCGTTCTCGGCGATCTTGCGCAGGATGCGGCGCATGATCTTGCCCGAGCGGGTCTTGGGCAGGCCCGGGGCCCACTGGATCAGGTCGGGGCTGGCGATGGGGCCGATTTCGGTGCGGACCCATGTGCGCAGCTCCTTGCGCAGTTCCTCGTCCGGCTCGATGCCCGACATCAGGGTCACGTAGCAATAGATGCCCTGGCCCTTGATCTCGTGCGGGTAGCCCACGACTGCGGCCTCGGCCACCTTCTCATGGGCCACCAGCGCCGATTCGACCTCTGCCGTGCCCATGCGGTGCCCCGAGACGTTGATCACGTCGTCGACGCGGCCGGTGATCCAGTAGTCGCCGTCGGCGTCCCGGCGGCAGCCGTCGCCCGAGAAGTAATACCCCTTGTAGTCCGAGAAATAGGTCTTCTCGAAGCGGTCGTGATCGCCCCAGACGGTGCGCATCTGCCCGGGCCAGCTGTCCTTGATGGCCAGGACGCCCTCTGTCGGGCTGTCATGGATTTCCTCGCCGCTCTGCGGGTCGAGAACGACCGGCTGAACGCCGAAGAAGGGCTTCATCGCCGCGCCCGGTTTCGTTGCATGCGCGCCGGGCAGGGGCGTCATCATGTGGCCGCCGGTTTCGGTCTGCCACCAGGTGTCGACGATGGGGCAGCGCCCGCCGCCCACGACGTCGTTGTACCAGTTCCAGGCCTCGGGGTTGATCGGTTCGCCCACCGTCCCCAGAAGCCGCAGCGAGCTTAGATCGCATTTCGTTACGAAGTCGTTACCCTGTCCCATCAGCGCGCGAATCGCCGT
>JAFKDC010000082.1 GCA_017255395.1 Enemella evansiae
GCGGCCACGGTGCGGGGACAGGTGGCCGAGCATGTGGCGCGGCTGAAGCAGGAACACGACATCACGCCCGGCCTCGCGGTGGTGCTGGTGGGCGAAGACCCGGCCAGCCAGGTCTATGTCCGCTCGAAGGGCAAGATGACCGTCGAGGTCGGCATGAACTCGTGGGAGCACAAGCTGGATGCCGACACGCCCGAGGCCGACCTGCTGGCGCTGATCGACCGGCTCAACAATGATCCGGCGGTGCACGGCATCCTCGTGCAGCTGCCGCTGCCCAGCCATCTGGACGAGGATCTGGTGATCAACGCCATCGATCCGGCCAAGGACGTCGACGGCTTCCACATCTCGAACGTGGGCCTTCTGGGCACCGGGCAGAAAAGCATGGTGCCCTGCACGCCGCTGGGCTGCCTGATGATGCTGCGCGACCATCACGGCTCGCTGTCCGGGATGGACGCGGTGGTGATCGGGCGGTCGAACATCGTCGGCAAGCCGATGGCGCAGCTGTTGCTGGGCGACAGCTGCACGGTGACCATCGCGCATTCGCGGACGAAGGACCTGCCCGAGGTGGTGCGCCGCGCCGATATCGTGGTGGCGGCGGTGGGCCGCCCCGAGATGGTGCCGGGCGACTGGATCAAGCCGGGCGCGACGGTGATCGACGTGGGCATCAACCGCATCGACGCGCCGGAAAAGGGCGAGGGCAAGACCCGGCTGGTGGGCGACGTGGCCTACGACAGCTGCGCCGCGGTGGCGGGCGCCATCACCCCGGTGCCGGGCGGCGTCGGCCCGATGACCATCGCCTGCCTGCTGGCCAACACCCTGACCGCCTGCTGCCGCGCCAATGGCCTGCCAGAGCCGGAGGGGCTGAC
>JAFKDC010000083.1 GCA_017255395.1 Enemella evansiae
TGCCGGATTGCCGGTGCGGATCGCAAGATGGTCCGCTACCAGGCGCAGCGTGCGCCGGACACGGTGCTGCGCGGGCGGCTGCGAGAACTGGCCAACGAGCGTCGGCGGTTCGGTTATCGGCGGCTCTTCGTGCTGCTGCGGCGCGAAGGCGAGGCCTCGGGGATCAACCGGATCTATCGGCTCTACCGCGAGGAAGGGCTGACGGTGCGCAAGCGAAAGGCCCGACGCAAGGCTGTCGGAACGCGGGCCCCGATCCTGGTCGAGGCACGGCCCAATGCGCGATGGTCGCTGGATTTCGTCCATGACCAGTTCGCGGGCGGCCAGCGCTTTCGGGTGCTCAACATGGTCGATGATGTGACCCGGGAGTGCCTCGCGGCGATCCCGGACACCTCGATCTCGGGGCGTCGAGTGGCGCGTGAGCTGACGGCCCTGATCGAGCGCTGCGGAAAGCCGGGGATGATCGTCTCTGACAACGGCACCGAACTGACCAGTAACGCAATCTTAACCTTCGCTGCCGCGCACCGGATCGAGTGGCACTACATCGCGCCAGGAAAGCCGATGCAGAACGGCTTCGTGGAGAGCTTCAACGGGCGGATGCGGGACGAACTCCTCAAAGAGACCATGTTCCGCAACCTGGCCCACGCTCGGATGGTGATCGCGGCCTGGGCTGCCGACTACAATACCGAACGCCCGCACTCGGCCTTGGACTACCAGACCCCTGCTGACTATGCGCGGTCCCTGACCACCGCAATCGCCCGCCCCGCTGCGCGAGATGAAAACTCCGCGCGTCGGGCGATTGCTCACCCTGCGCCGATCGGCGTAAACGCAAACCGGACTCCGG
>JAFKDC010000084.1 GCA_017255395.1 Enemella evansiae
ATTACAGCGATGCTGCGATCCAGGCGTGTCTGACCCTGAAGGTGTTGTTTTGCATGCCGCTCAGGCAAACGACCGGGTTCGCAGAGAGCCTTTCGAGGTTGGCGGGACTGGACTGGGCCGTGCCCGACTACAGCACCTTGAGCCGCCGCCAGAAGACACTTCATGTGAGCTTGCCCTATCGCGGGGCACCGGTCCGCTGAACCTCCTGATCGACAGCACCGGCATCAAATCTCAGGGTGAGGGGGAATGGAACCCCGCAAACATGGTGGCTCGAAAAGGCGCATCTGGCGCAAGATTCACATCGGCATTGATGAGGAAACGCCGGAGGTTCGGGCCGTCGAGGTCACCACCAGCAATGTCGGTGACGCACCCATGCTGCCGGAGTTGGTGAACCAAATTTCACCCGATCAGGACATTGGGTCAGTGACTGCAGACGGGGCCTATGACACGCGCAAATGCCACGACGCAATTGCCGTCCGCAATGCCCATGCCGTAATTCCGCCGCGCAAGAACGCCAAACCGTGGACGCCCACGAGCGCCGGAGCTATCGCCCGCAACGACGCGATCAGTGCCTCGCGCTATCTCGGTCGCACCATCTGGAAAAGGTGGAGTGGATACCACCGCCGGAGCCGTGTCGAAAGCAAGATGCATTGTGTGAAACGACTGGGCCAATCTTTGATGGCGCGGGACTTCGACCGGCAGGTCGCGGAAATCCAAATCCGCGTCGCCGCGCTCAATCGCTACACTGCTCTTGGCATACCCGTCACAGAGCCCGTAGGATAAGTCCGTCCGGGGAAAGGCGTAGTCCGCTCAAACATCGTTTCGTGCAACAAAGTCCC
>JAFKDC010000085.1 GCA_017255395.1 Enemella evansiae
CTAGGTTCTGAACCCATAAACGGGCTTCCGAGCCGGGGTTGTTCGTGATTCACTTTCGACCACGGAGGTGAACATGGCGCGTTTCGATCTGACCGATTTCGAGTGGGAGCTGATCCGCCCCCTTCTCCCCAACAAGCCACGCGGGGTTGCCCGTGTTGATGACAGACGGGTTCTCAACGGCATTTTCTGGGTGCTCAGGACCGGCTCGCCTTGGCGCGATCTGCCTGAGCGCTACGGCCCCTACACCACCGTCTACAACCGCTTCAACCGTTGGGCCAAGGCCGGCGTTTGGGTGCAGGTCTTTGAAACCCTTTCGGAAAAATCCCCGGACAGCATGCAGTTCATCGACAGCTCGATCATCCGCGCCCACCAGCATGCGGCGAGCGGAAAAAAGGGGGTGAAGATCACGCCATCGGTCGCTCTCGTGGCGGACTGAGCACCAAAATCAACGCCATGGTCGATCATCGCGGCTTGCCGGTGGCGATCACGCTGTCGCCGGGGCAAGCCTCAGACAAGGTTGCGGTCGGAGATCTGCTGGCGGCGCATCCCGCGCCCGGCGATGTGGTGGCGGATCGCGGCTACGATGCTCGTGCCATCCTCGAACTGATCGCAGTGCATGGCGGGCGTGGTCATATCCCCACGCAGCGCGACCGGAAGGTCCAGCGCACGGTCGATGCCTCGCTTTATCGGAAACGCAACCTCGTCGAGCGATACTTCAACAAACTCAAACACTTCCGAAAAGTCGCCACGCGATACGAGAAAACCGCCCGAAATTACCTCGCGGCTGTTCTCCTGGCG
>JAFKDC010000086.1 GCA_017255395.1 Enemella evansiae
ATACCCACAAAATGCCGCGCATTGGCCGAACGGCAGCTTCCCCTACCTTCCGGCCAAGTATTGTGGGCGTCTAGGCGTCTTTCATCTGGATTAACTGGATCAGGTTGCCGCAGGTGTCATCAAAAACAGCCATGTGAACTGCGCCCGCGTCCATTGGTTCGGTGGTGAACTCCACGCCATGGTCGGTCAGTTTCTTCCACTCGGCATCGAGGTCTTGCACCTGAAATGAGTGGGCGGCGATACCATCGGCAACGAGCGCTTCCTTGAACGGGTTCGTGGCGGGGTGATCGCTTGGCTCAAGCAGCAACTCTGTTCCATCTTGGTCTTCTTCTGAAACAACCGTCAGCCAGCGATTGGTGCCCAATGGAATGTTTTGCTTGACTTTAAAGCCGAGCACTTCGGTATAAAATCTTTCGGCCTTGTCTTGGTCGTCAACAAAGACGCTTGTGACACAGATTTTCATGTCTTGGTTCCTTTCGGTTTGTATTTCGCAAGCCATGATGCCGCCGCGATGTGGTCTTCGCTGACGCTCAAAGAATGCGCTTTCGTTCGCCCCTTCCATTCGATCTCAATCAGCCCCGCTTTCTCTAAGACGGTGAGATGCTGGGAGACTGTTTGTCGGGACAAAGCAATTCCATCCTCTGCAACCGAAGCTGCGCACACCTCGAACAACGATTGAGCTGGCCTTTTGCTCAGATGGTCGATGATGCGACGTCGGGTGCTGTCTGAAAGAGCCTTGAA
>JAFKDC010000087.1 GCA_017255395.1 Enemella evansiae
GACCTACCCGCCCTCGGCCGAGCAGGCCTCGAAGGCGCATGTTGATGCGGCGAAATACGATACGATGTATGCGGCCTCGGTCGCGGATCCGGCGGCCTTCTGGGGGCAGCAGGCAGAGCGGCTGGACTGGATCAAAGCGCCGACCGAGATCAAGAAGACCGATTTCACGCTGGGCCAGGTCAGCATCGAGTGGTTCCGCGACGGCACGCTGAACGTCGCCGCCAACTGCATCGACCGCCATCTGGAGACCCGCGGCCAGCAGACCGCCATCATCTGGGAGCCCGACGATCCGTCAGAGCCCGCCCAGTCGATCAGCTATGCCGACCTGCACCGCCGGGTCTGCCGCATGGCCAACGTTCTGGAATCCATGGGCGTCCGCAAGGGCGACCGCGTCATCATCTACCTGCCGATGATCCCCGAGGCCGCCTACGCCATGCTGGCCTGCGCGCGCATCGGCGCGGTCCATTCCATCGTCTTCGCCGGCTTCTCTCCCGACGCGCTGGCCGCCCGGGTGAACGGCTGCGACGCCAAGGTGGTGATCACCGCCGACGAGGCCCCGCGCGGCGGCCGCAAGACCCCGCTGAAATCCAATGCCGACAAGGCCCTGCTGCACTGCAAGGACAGCGTGAAGTGCCTCGTCGTCAAGCGCACGGGCGGCCAGACCACCTGGACCGAAGGGCGCGACTTCGATTACAACGAGATGGCGCTCGAGGCCGACGACTA
>JAFKDC010000088.1 GCA_017255395.1 Enemella evansiae
TACCCGGTCAACTTTCGCCACAAGGCACGTCCGAGATATTTGCAGGCCTTCACGGCTTCGTTTCGCGCGATGGCGCCCGCCGTCGTTGGCTTCCAAAGCTGCGCATTCTTGCGCGGAGGGATGATGGCAACAGCTCCGCGAGCGGCGATTACGTTGTGGCATCTGCGCGTGTCATAGGCCCCATCGGTGGTGACCGTGGCGATGTTTTGTTCCGGTGGGATTTGCTCCAGTAGGTCAGGCAGCATGGGAGCATCGCCGACATTGCTTGTCGTGACGCCGACCGCGCGGATCTCCAGTGTTTCTGCATCCATCCCGAGGTGAAGCTTGCGCCACAGGCGCTTTTTGGGGCCACCATGCTTGCGCGCGTTCCACTCCCCTTCACCTTCGGCCTTGATCCCGGTTGCATCAATCAGCAAGTGCAAAGGCCCCTTGCCTCCGCGATAGGGGATGGCGACATTGAGCGCCTTCTGACGGCGGCACAGGGTGCTGAAGTCCGGAACTTTCCAGTCCAGCCCGGCCAAACGAAGAAGGCTTTCGACGAACCCGGTCGTTTGTCGGAGGGGCATGCCGAACAGCACCTTCATTGTGAGACAAACCTGGATCGCGGCGTCGCTGAACTCGGGCTGACGCCCCCGCTTGCCTGTCGGCAGTGCACGCCACGACATCTCAGGATCAAACCAGATCGATAGCGAACCGCGCTTCTTCAGCGCCGTGTT
>JAFKDC010000089.1 GCA_017255395.1 Enemella evansiae
TCGCTGTATTGCAGCTCGGATAGCGTGCGTGGTCGTGGCGCTGCCGTGACGAACTTGTCCCATAGGGCTTCCTTCCATTCCTTCGAAAGGATCACACCATCAAACCGTGGGATCAAACAGTCCCGAGAGGAGCGGTTCCGGCGTTTGTAGCGGCGTTTGTCCACTGCCCGGCAGGGCATTGCGCAGCAATGTCCCGAGAGGGGTATTTCACGGGTGTCTTGCGTTATTTCCGGCCCGGGATGCAGGCGCGTATCCCTTTGTCTTGCAACGCTTCTCGGAACCAATCGGCGTCGTAGCCCCGATCCCCGAGCAGCCAGTCGACATCGGGCAGGCTGCTGAGCAACGCTCGCGCCCCGATGTAATCACTGACCTGGCCAGCGGAGACGAAGAAACTGATCGGGCGGTCGTTGCTGTCGCAGATGGCATGCAGCTTGGTATTCATGCCGCCCTTGGTGCGACCTCTCTCGGGACATTGCTGCGCAATGCCCTGCCGGGCAGGGGATCAGGCGGCCACGCCCCCTTTTTTTCGCGCCCAGGCTGGACGCGGTGCGATGCGCTTTGAGGTAGGTCGCGTCGAGGCTTTGTTGCACAAATGGGATGAGGGATTCACTGTTTGAATCCAGTGGGGTAGCAACGCTGCATGAGCAGTTGGTCCCCTACGAAGTACAAAACCAGAAACTGGCCTTCGTATAACAC
>JAFKDC010000090.1 GCA_017255395.1 Enemella evansiae
ATTCTGTGGAAAAACACCCGTTCGCTGGCGCAGAATATCGCCGGCTGAACGTGGCGCGAGCGCCTTTCCTGTCAGGCTTTTCGCGGTTGCTGCGGTGCAGGAAGGATCTTGGCCAGCTTGCGGAGGTTCTGGGCGGTGGCGGCGAGGAGGAATTCGTCGTTAGCGCCACATGGTCCGCGTAATCGGAGCCGGTTGAGGCCAAGGATCCGCTTGAGATGGGCAAAGAGCATCTCGACCTTCTTCCGCAGCTTCATCGAGATGACGTATTGCTCGGTCTTCGCAATGTCCCGAGCGACCTGCCGGGCATCTTCATGTTCCTCGCGGGTGATCTTGCGCGCATCCGCATTCGGGCAGCACTTTGCTTTTGATGGGCATGCCTAGCAGACTTCTTTCAGCGCCCGATAGCGGGCTGTGCCCTTGCCGGTTGGCCCGCGGTTCGGATCGGAATAGTTCCGGCGGAACTGCTTCAGAGTTTGGCCCTCGGGGCAGACGTATTGGTCGTTCTCGGCGTCTCATTCAAAGTCGGCGCGTGTCCATCTCCCGTCATTGCGCCCTGACTTGTCGAATACGGGAATGTGGGGCGCGATCTTGCGGTCGACCAGCCAGCCAAGCATTGGCGCCGTCCCGTAGCCGGTGTCCGCGATCAGGCGCTCGGGGTG
>JAFKDC010000091.1 GCA_017255395.1 Enemella evansiae
TACCAGTTCCAGGCCTCGGGGTTGATCGGTTCGCCCACCGTCCCCAGAAGCCGCAGCGAGCTTAGATCGCATTTCGTTACGAAGTCGTTACCCTGTCCCATCAGCGCGCGAATCGCCGTCGGCGCCGTGTAGAACTGCGTGACCTTGTGCTTTTCGCAGACCTGCCAGAAGCGCGAGGCGTCGGGCCAGGTCGGCACGCCCTCGAACATCAGCGTGGTGGCTCCGTTCGCCAAGGGCCCGTAAACAATGTAGGAATGCCCGGTGACCCAGCCCACGTCCGCCGAGCACCAGTAGACGTCGCCGTCGTGGTAATCGAAGGTCACCTCATGCGTCAGGGCGGCGTAAACCAAATATCCACCCGTGGTGTGCACAACACCCTTGGGCTGACCCGTCGAGCCGGAGGTGTAGAGAATGAACAGCGGGTCCTCGGCCTTCATTTCCACGGGGCGGCAATAGTCGTCGGCCTCGAGCGCCATCTCGTTGTAATCGAAGTCGCGCCCTTCGGTCCAGGTGGTCTGGCCGCCCGTGCGCTTGACGACGAGGCACTTCACGCTGTCCTTGCAGTGCAGCAG
>JAFKDC010000092.1 GCA_017255395.1 Enemella evansiae
TACCAGTTCCAGGCCTCGGGGTTGATCGGTTCGCCCACCGTCCCCAGAAGCCGCAGCGAGCTTAGATCGCATTTCGTTACGAAGTCGTTACCCTGTCCCATCAGCGCGCGAATCGCCGTGGGCGCCGTGTAGAACTGCGTCACCGCGTGCTTTTCGCAGACCTGCCAGAAGCGCGAGGCGTCCGGGTAGGTCGGCACGCCCTCGAACATCAGCGTCGTCGCGCCGTTCGCCAAGGGTCCGTAAACAATGTAGGAATGGCCCGTGACCCAGCCCACATCGGCCGAACACCAGTAGACGTCGCCGTCGTGGTAATCGAAGGTCACCTCATGCGTCAGGGCGGCGTAAACCAAATATCCACCCGTTGTGTGCACAACTCCCTTGGGCTGACCCGTCGAACCGGAGGTGTAGAGAATGAACAGCGGGTCCTCGGCCTTCATCTCCACCGGGCGGCAGTAGTCGTCGGCCTCGAGCGCCATCTCGTTGTAATCGAAGTCGCGCCCTTCGGTCCAGGTGGTCTGGCCGCCCGTGCGCTTGACGACGAGGCACTTCACGCTGTCCTTGCAGTGCAGCAG
>JAFKDC010000093.1 GCA_017255395.1 Enemella evansiae
ATTTCACCGCCTTCTTGCGAGACTTTCGGCCCGGGATGCAGACCTTTATCCCCTTGTCTTTCAACGCTTCTCTGAACCAATCGGCATCATGGGCCCGGTCTCCCGGCAGCCACCCTGGCTTCGGCAGGCGGCCCAGCAGCGCCGCCGCGCCGGTGTGATCACTGACCTGGCCAGCGGGCATGAAGAACCCGATCGGCCGCCTTTCGGCATCGGCAACGGCGTGCAACTCGGTGTTCATACCGCCTTTGGTGCGCCCGATCTGGCGCCCGCGCGCCCCTTTTTCACCCCACGGCTTGATGCCCTGCGGTGCGCCTTGAGATCGGTCGCGTCGATCATGATCGTCTTGTGCTCGGCGCTCTCGGCGGCCAGGCCGACCATGATCCGGGCGAAGACGCCATTATCGCTCCATCGTTTCCAGCGGTTGTAGAGGATCCTGGCCGGGCCGTATTCCTTCGGCGCATCACACCAGCGCAAGTCATTGCGATCGATGAAGATTGTGCTTCTGAGGGTGCGGCGGTCATCGGCACGGGGCTTGCCATGGCGCTTGGGA